>NZ_JPWA01000047.1 GCF_003326475.1 Thalassospira xianhensis MCCC 1A02616
CAGCACCGGCAGCACCGGCAAAGGCCGCACCGCCAGCTGCTGCAGTCAGCAGACCACGACGGGTAACACCGGTTTTTTCGGTATTGTCAGACATCACGATTTCTCCTTGGGATTGTGCTTTGTCGTCTGGGTCCGGTTCAGCGCTTTTTGTGCGCCTTCCATGCTTGCCAAAAGGCTTTCCTGCCGCTTGAGCTTCTTGATCACGACCGGACAGATTTTTTCGCTTTGATACAGCACTTGGCAGTGAAGACAGTTGTGACACTCGTTCGGGTTGATTTCTCCTGTTGGGTGGATGGCCTGGACCATGCATTCATGCGCACAGGTCTGGCACGGGCTGCCGCATTCCTTGTAGCGTTTGAGCCAGTCAAACATGCGGATACGCGCCGGGATCGCCAAAGCTGCGCCCAGCGGGCACAGATACCGGCAATAGAACCGTTCGACGAAAAGTCCGGCGCCAAGAAGAACAAGGGCATAGAGAACAAACGGCCATGCCCGGTCGAATTTGAGGATGATGGCGGTCTTGAAAGGTTCGACCTCGGCCAGTTTTTCGGCCTGGTCGATACTTGCCAGCATGGTGCCGAAAAGACCAAGGAAGATGATGTATTTCACCGCCCATAGGCGTTCATGCAGCCCCCAGGGCAATGTCCATTGCGGAACGTGAAGGAGCTTTGCAATCCGGTTGGTCAATTCCTGCAGGGCGCCGAACGGGCACAGCCAACCGCAATACGCGCCGCGCCCCCAGAAGATCAGGGCGGCCGCGACCGAGAACCACAAGATAAAGGTCAGCGGATCAAGCAGGAAGGCTTCCCAGGTAAATCCGGTCACGAGTGAATTGGTCAGCGCCATCAGGTTCACGACTGAAAGCTGCGCATTGGCGTACCAGCCCAGGAACACCAGTGTTACGGTCAGGAACGAGATGCGGAACCAGAAGGTGAATTTTGCCGAACGTGTCAGGACGCTCTGGAAGAAGAATGCGAGCGTCAGGGTAAAGAGCATGATGCTCAGCACCACAATCTCGACCGTTTTGTCACGCCACATTCGCTGCCACAGCGCGGTTTTTGCCGCCTGCTCATCCGTTTCAAGTGTTGACGGGGCTTGCGAAGTGATCTTCTGTTCCGATTTTACCACCTTTGTCAGGTATGTTGCAGGCGGCTGCCAGCCCATGTCAAACGTGGTGTAAAGACGTTCAACCGCACCGATATCGCGATGGACCAGAAGTTCCAGACGCCATGGCTGTGTCGGATCGAAATTGTTCGACACCGGAATCTTGAACAGATCCATTTCTGTCAGTTCCGGGGCGCCATCGGCCATGATATCGCCAACGCGCCGGTGGTTCCGGTCGCGGAAGCGCACGGACATGTCGCCCTGGATCAATTGAATGCGGTCGAACAACCCACCGCGGACATAGCCCGATCCCTTGAAGGAATATTGCCCCCGTCCGGCGACAAGAATGGCTTCTTCACCTTCCTTGAGCCATGATTTCAGGTTGTTGTAACCGCGTTCACCAAGTGTTGCCCTGCCAATTGCCGGAATGCTGACAAGGGTGGCATACATGTCGATGAAGGTTTCTGCAGGGGCGGCTGTGATCGGGCGTTCGGTGGCCCGCGGGTCACCCATGGCGGCAAAGGCGTCATTTACCTGCCCGACATCAAGCGACATGCGCCGCAACGTGCCGTCCCCGACCATTGTCTGCCAGTCGTCCGGGGCCGAAGCGTCTGGATTAATCGCGAACTGCGGCCCGGCTGTTGTCGTTGGGGTGCTCAATCCACCCAGGCCAAGGGTGCGTGCCACCTTGATACCCGATCTGAGGATCGAGTCATCAATAACCATAATGGTCACGGTGGCACCGGAAATAATGTTCAGCTCATGGTCAGTGCCCTTGGCCGCCTGGACCAGATCAAAGCCGATATACCCCTCGGTCAGGGCGGCGATACGTGCTTCGGGAATGCCGATCAGGACAATCGGTTCTGAATGTTTGACCAGTTTGACGCCGATGACCTTGGCATCGTCATCAACCGCAGCCATCACATGGATTGGTTTCCCGGAATAGCCGGTGGTGCCGACAAAATCGGATGTGATAAAGGCCCAGCCAATCCGGGTGCCGCTCTTCAGTACCGGGGCGACCGGATTGTCTGCATCAATCGGACCATAGCCATCTGCCCCATCGACCAGTGATGCGGCGGGAACCTTGTCAATGAATTGTGCCAGAACCGGGCTGTTCTGAGCCTGTGCGTCAGATGGCACAAACAGAACCGTAAACAGGATGCCCATTGCAAGAAGCAACATGCCAGACAGGTAGTGCCGGATTTGCAAGGAGTGCCGAGCTGACAGATAAGACACTGGAACAGATGGCGTTTTCATGATGTCAAACCTTTTGCGGAGGCGCGCGTGCCGACCCAGGCGCCCGGGTCGTGGCGTCTGCAATGTCGAATGATTGCGGGATGTCGGTCAGGATGACTGCGTGCTCATGCCCGATGGTGCGTATTGCATCGGGAAGGCTGAAAAACGTGCTGTTGATGCAGTTCGGGCAGGCGAGGCAATCGCATTTGTCCGGTGTGGGGACCTGATTGCCGTTCTGGTCGATCAAGATCGTTTTTGTTTGCTGACCGGCAGCACATATCGTGATTTCAACAATGTCGCTGCTGATCGAATGCTTCGCCGTCTGCGCAAAAGTTTGACCGGCATTTGTCCCGATCAGGGAAAATGCGATCCAGAATGACAGGAATATACGAAGCATATTTTTCATAATGCTTCTTTATTCCATGTCCGTCAGACCTTGCTTGATAGAGGTCAAGTGCCCGAAATGAATGAGATTTAAATGTTCAGTCAGCCATGAAAAATGTGTCGGCAGGCCTTCATGCTTTGGCTGCGAAAGGTCGGCCGCGCCTACCTTGATGGCACAATAGATTGGGCGGCTTCAACAACAAGCGGAGCAATTTCCGCTTCTGCGCGTTCGGTGGTCCAGCGGATCGACGGCAGAGAACAGTGGATGGTGCCAACCGGTATTCCGTCAAAGGCCGGGAACCCGGAAGAACCGGTCAATGCGATCGCGCCTGAGGACGTTGCGCATTGCCAGCTTCTCCATGGCGCGGAACCTGCCCTTGCACAGGGGGGGATATCCGACCTTTTCATCATTGCCGTAAACATTGATTGCAAAATTTCACGCAGGGCTACTTGACCATCGTCAACGTGACTTTTGGGAAGGTGCCTAAACTTGGCTGGATCAATATCCGGGGATGGAGGTCCGCCAGCATGCAATCCGATTTCACACATGATCAGGAACCGGCAAATTCAGCAAATCTGATCCATCGCAAGATCGGCGATCTGGTCGCAAGTTTTCCGGGGGCAACCCTGGTTTTACGACGTCATAAAATCGGATTTTGCTGTTCAAGCAACAAGTCGTTGGAGGAGGTCGCCAGTGTGAAAGGACTGGATGCCGGTCTGATTGCCCGTGAATTGTGCGATTTGCCCAAGGGGCCACTGACCTTGCCGGATCCAAATGATATCGATGCGTTCATCGATTTTATTCTGGATCGGTATCATCAGACCCATCGTGATGAACTGGCCGAGCTCATCCTGCTTGCCCGCAAGGTCGAGGCGGTTCACGGAGATCATCCGGAAGCCCCGGCGGGATTGGCCGACGCGCTGTTTGAAATGACGGAGAAGCTTGATTCCCATATGGCGAAAGAGGAAATGGTTCTGTTTCCGGCGATGCGCGAAATGCAGCGCAACAGTGCCAGCACAATTCCCCTGATCATGCCGATCCATTGCATGCGCGAAGAACATGACGAGCATGCGGAAGCCATCCATAAACTGCAAAAGCTGACCAACAATTTCACATTGCCCGATGGTGTCTGTGGTTCATGGCGGGCGCTTTATTCCGGCACGGCCAAGTTGGTCGAAGACCTGGTGGCGCATATCCATCTTGAGAATGAAATATTGTTTCCGCGTTTTGAATAGCCTGACGCGGTTTGCCTTATCCTTCCTGCTGCGCATTTCCGACCCCATCTGCCCCGCCATCGTGCGGGGCTTTTTTCGTTTGACGGTAGTCAAGGTGGGAAACGTCCAGTCGGGAAATGATTGCATGACGCCGTTTTGGGGACAGAGCGGCACTGAACTGCCAATCGGAGTGAGGATCCGTTCACATGTCGGAACGACTGACAAAATCTGCCGCCCGAAACATCTTCTACGGCGGAACGATCTTCTTTCTGGTCATCTTTATCGGACTGACCTTGCACAGTCACAACTATATCGTCAACGAGTCCAGCAATCAGGATCAGCTGACGCCATCGGTTGTCGCGGGCAAGCATGTCTGGGAACGCAATTCATGCATCAACTGCCATACGCTTTTGGGCGAGGGTGCCTATTTCGCACCTGAACTTGGCAATGTCTGGGTGCGGTATGGCGGTCAAGATGATCCGGAAGGTGCGCGCGATATGCTTAAGGCATGGATGGCCGCACAGCCCACAGGCATCGAAGGCCGCCGCCAGATGCCGCAATTCAACCTTACAGATCAGGAGCTCGACGAGCTTGTCGACTTCCTGAAATGGACCAGTGAAATCGACACCCAGAACTGGCCGCCAAACGAGGCGGGATAATCCGGTGCTGATGGAAACGAGGCTACAATGAAATATCAATCGCAAAAGGTTGCGCTGTATTACATATACGGCGCGCTGACATTGTTCGCAGCCCAGATTCTGTTCGGCGTGGTGGCGGGCACTGTCTATGTTTTTCCAAACGTCTTGTCCGAACTGCTGCCGTTCAACGTCATTCGCATGATCCACACCAACGCCCTGATCGTCTGGTTGCTGATGGGCTATTTCGGGGCGGCTTATTATTTGCTGCCTGAAGAATGCGAAACCGAACTGCACAGCCCGAAAATGGCGATCATCCAGTTCTGGCTGTTCATGGCGGCAACCGCTGCCGCAGTTGTCGGATACATCCTTGGCTATCACGAAGGACGCGAGTTCCTTGAACAGCCATTGCCGATCAAGGTCGGTATCGTCGTGGTGGCGCTGATGTTCCTTTACAACACCACGCTGACACTGCTTAAGGGGCGGAAAACCGCAGTATCAAACGTACTGATGGTTGCCCTTTGGTTCGTGGCTTTGCTGTTCCTGTTTGCCTTCTATAACCCGTCCAACCTTGCGGTGGACAAGATGTACTGGTGGTATGTCGTGCATCTGTGGGTCGAAGGTGTGTGGGAACTGATCATGGCGTCGATCCTAGCATTCCTGATGATCAAAATGACGGGTGTTGATCGCGAAGTCGTTGAAAAATGGCTTTATGTCATGGTTTCACTTTCGCTGTTTACCGGCATTCTGGGTACCGGCCATCACTATTACTGGATCGGAACTCCGGGTTACTGGCAGTGGATAGGTAATGTGTTTTCGACGCTGGAAGTCGTTCCTTTCTTTGCCATGGTTGTTTTCTGCTTCTACATGGTTTGGAAAGGTGGTCGGGATCATCCGAACAAGGCGGCCCTACTTTGGTCGCTTGGCTGTTCGGTCATGGCGTTTTTTGGCGCGGGCGTATGGGGCTTCATGCATACCCTGTCGTCGATCAATTACTACACCCACGGGACTCAGATTACCGCAGCACATGGCCATCTGGCTTTCTACGGGGCCTATGTGATGCTTAATCTGGCAATCTTCACCTATGCGCTGCCTTATCTTCGCGGGCGTGAACCTTATAACCAGCAGCTCAATATGTGGGGCTTCTGGATCACGACCAGTGCGATGGCATTCATGACCTTTACCCTGACATTTGCGGGTGTCGTTCAGACCCATCTGCAACGTGTTCTGGGGATGAATTACATGGAGGTGCAGGATCAGGTTGCCCTGTTCTACTGGATGCGTTTGGGAGCGGGGGTAGTCGTGCTGATCGGTGTCACCATGATCATCTGGTCGCTTGTGGTCGCACCGCGAGGTCCACGCGTAACCGCAGGGGCACGTCTGCCCGCCGAATGACGGCAATCAAGTCTGTGTGTTCGATTTCATGCTCTCTTCCATGACGACACATGGCGGACAACGACCGGTTGGTTCCCGCGACCGGTCGTTGTCATTTTCGGCCTTTCTGTTTTCCAAGGAGCATTCATATGCAGACCGCTCTTAAAGACGTACTCCCTGATCAGGACGTTCCTTATTATCAGTCTACCGGCAATGAACAGCAGCTGTTTGAAACGGCTTGGCAACAGCATCTGCCCTTGTTGTTGAAGGGGCCGACCGGTTGCGGGAAAACGCGTTTTGTATCGCATATGGCGGCAAAGCTTGGTGTTCCACTTTATACCGTTTCCTGCCATGACGATCTGACGGCGGCGGATATGACGGGGCGCTATCTGATCAAGGGTGGGGAAACCGTTTGGGTGGATGGCCCGTTGACGCGCGCGGTCCGCCACGGTGGGATCTGCTATCTCGACGAGGTGGTGGAGGCGCGCAAGGACGTGACGGTGGTGCTTCACCCATTGACCGATGACCGTCGTCTTTTGCCGCTGGACCGGACGGGCGAGCTTCTGGAAGCGCCGGCCAATTTCATGCTGGTGGTGTCCTATAACCCCGGTTACCAGAACCTTCTGAAGCAACTGAAACCATCGACCCGGCAACGTTTTCTGGCGGTCGAGTTCGACTTCCCGGATGCGGAAACCGAAAAAGCGGTGATCATGCGTGAAACCGGGATCGATGTTGAACGCGCGGCCCTTCTGGTGCGCATCGCGGGCAATATTCGCAAGCTTACCGGTATTGATCTTGAAGAAGCGGTTTCAACCCGGTTGCTGGTTTATTGCGCGACACTTTTGATGGCCAATGTTGCATTTGATGATGCCATCAATGCCGCCATCATCGAACCCCTGTCGGATGATGCGGATATCAAGTCGGGCCTTCGCGAGGCCATCGGGATTATCCGGGGCTGACAGCCGGGAGGCGATGATGAGTTTCGATTTTCTGGAATTCGAAGAACAGGTCGGCATGATCTGGCACCGGATTGCATCGCACAATCAGGAAAGCTATCGCGATCATGTTGAACATGCGGTCACGTTTGCCGAATTGCGCAGCCATTTGCCGGTGATCTTTCGCACCCTTGGTGGCGATCCGGCGCTGGAATTTGCCCAGATTGATAAACGGGTTTCGGGGCATCGGTTACGTTGGCGGCAGCGGATCGGTCTCGTGGATGAACAGATCACGATGGCCGAAATGAACGAGGCATCGGTCAAGCTGCCCGCGTCCATTTCGCTGTTTCCGTCGCGTGACCTTAACCGTGATTTTTATATCTGGCTGATGGCATGGTTTGCGGTTTCGGAGCCGCAAACCATTTCGGCGGACATTGCGCAAAGCCCGTTATTGGCCGATATCATGCGGCTTTCCCGGGCACGACAAACCGATCAGGATGTGTGTCGCCAGTTCCCCGGCATCATCGGTTTGCGGCAACGCCTGTATGATGCGTTTCTGGCGCTGCGACCGGTTCGTCCCTTGCCCCGATGCGAACAGCAGATCGAAGAATGTGTTCTGAAGATTCTTGGGGCTGCGGATCAACAGGGTGAAAACGATTTGTGGCCTGTTGTTAACGCCGTTGACGAAAATGCCGATATTGCGGGAATGATCAATATTGCGGGTTTGCAACCGCATCGTTATGCGCCGTTCCTTCCCGTTCCGCTTTGGGGCGAAGCCATTTGTTCGGGAACGGCCGGGCGTGTTGCCGATACCGACATGGACGAGGACGAAAATTCGTCAGACGGCAGTCAGGAACGCAAAAAACGCGCCCGCCGACGCAAGAATGATCAGGCCGGGCGCAATGATCCGCTGGCGTTAAACCGGTTTGAAAAAATCCTTTCGATTGCCGAGATGGTCAATGTCAATCGGCCGATGGATGACGAGGACGAGCAGGACGCAAAGAAAGCGGCCGACGAGCTTGACGAAATGGAAATTTCCGACTGCAAACGCAAAGCGGCAACCAAATTGCGTTTCGATCTGGACCTGCCGCCCCGCGAAGCCGATGAAGGGCGTGTGATTGGTGAATGGACCTATCCGGAATGGGATTATCGGCAGCAATCGTATCGCCCGGATTTCTGCAAAATCGTCATGCAGTCCGGTGATGAAACCGTCAGTGACTGTGATGTCTGGCATCCGGGTGAAACCGAACGGCGACAAATCCGCCAGGTTCGCCGCCAGTTCGAAGCATTTCGGCCACGCCATGAAACGCTACGCGCGCAATGCGACGGAAGCGAGCTTGACCTTGAGGCATTGGTGCGTGCCCGGTGTGACCAGAAAGGCAGCGGCGAACTTAGTGACAGGCTGTATCTGAACACCGTCCGGCGGGCACGCGACCTGTCGGTTGCTGTGCTGATTGATGTGTCACTGTCGACCGATGCATGGATACAGGATCACCGGGTTCTTGATGTCGAAAAGCAGGCGCTTTCGGTGCTGACCGGTGGGCTGGATGCATGTGGGGACGAGTTTGGTATCTTCAGCTTTACATCACGTCGTCGGGATTGGGTGCGGATCAATGCGATCAAGGATTTCGACGAGGATTGGTCGCCTCGTACCCAGGAAAGGATACAGAAGCTTCGGCCGGGTTATTACACCCGGTTGGGGCCAGCAATCCGTCATATCGGAAAATTGCTGGGGGATCGTCCACATCAACACCGGTTGATGTTGGTGATTACGGACGGAAAGCCAAATGACATTGACCATTACGAAGGTCGTTACGGGATCGAGGACAGCCGCCGTGCTGTGCGCGAATGCCGAAAGGCCGGTATCGGGCTTTTCGGAGTAACGGTGGACCGCAAGGCACAGGATTACTTTCCCTACATATTTGGCGCAGGCGGACATGCGATTGTCAGCAAACTGGAAAATCTTCCTGCGGCATTGCCACGCATTTACCGTCAGCTTGTACGTTGAAAACGGGGTATCACATGGAACCCGATCAGGACACGATTGCGCAGCATGACGATTCCGGCCTGATGGATCATGACCCGCAATCTGCTTCGGATGCTTGGGGTGGGCTTGAAGCGTTGCCGGGGCATCCGTTGATGTGGGTCTTGATCCTGTCGGAACTGGTTGTCTTTGGGGCGTTCCTTCTGACATTTTCCGCGGCAAGAATTGGTGATCCGGCGGGATTTGCCAATGATCAGCTTCATCTTGATCGTGTCATGGGCGGGATCAATACGCTTGTTCTTCTGACAAGTGGCCTTTTCGCCGTTTTTGCCGTTCGTGCGATCAAAAAAGATGCGGTTTTGCAATGCCGGGTCTGGCTGGCGGGGACGGCGGTTTTAGGCATCGTCTTCCTGATCGTGAAGCTTATTGAATATGGCACCAAAATCGATGCCGGGATCGGTTTGGAAACCAGCACGTTTTTCACGCTTTACTACCTGATCACGGGCTTTCATGCCCTGCATGTGGTGATGGGGCTTGGGGTGCTGGGGGTCGTTGCCATTTGGCCGAACCTGACAAATATCGAAACCGGAACGGCATTCTGGCACATGATCGATATGGTCTGGGTATTGGTGTTTCCTGTGATCTATCTTCTGCGGTGAGGAAACCATGGACCGACATCTTACAGTTGCGGCCGAAAGCGACGATATTTCAGCTTCGTCCACGACGTTGAACGACGGGCACGGGCTTTCATCGCGCACGGCGATTTTTGTCTGGTTACTGGCCAGTGGCACGACCGTCATGTCGATGGTTCTTGCCCTGATCGGTGATGATCGCACAGGTGCGATGCTTGGCATTTTGCCCGCCATGACGATCATGATGGTCGGCAGCCTCAAGGCGTGGCTGATTTTGCGGTATTATCTTGGGCTTGGTCCGTCTGCGGATGGATGGCGGGGATTGTTCATCGCGTTTCTGATCGTGATTTTCGCAGGTGTTCTGGCCGCACAAGCGGCCATGATTTTAATGAACCGCTAAGCCGTTTGATCCGATTTTAATGGCTGGTGCCAGCGGAATAAGTGATTTTGTTGAACACGTTATATTTTCCAACCGGCTTTTTCATCGGGATGCGTTTGATTTCCTCGAATGTTTGGGCATCGTAAACGATGATTGCGCCGTCATCGTCCCAGATCGAGAGCAGCGCGTGTTTGCCGCTACGGTCAAATTCGACATGGGCTGCGACCTTGCCGGGTTCGGGGCGGAGCGTTTTGACGATTTCGAGTGTGCGTTTATCGATGATATGGACCACGTCCTTGTCCGGGCCAAAGAATACATCGACCCAGGCGTAAGGCGTGTTGTCATGGCTGCGGGTGAAAAATCCGGGGCCTTTTGTTCCGATGGTTTTGATGGTCTGCCAGCTTTCCATGTCGATGACGCTGATTTTGGAATCTTTCAGGTGCGGTGTCGCCAGCACCGACTGGCCCTGATAGTCAAAGGTGATGCCCGAACCAAGATGGGGCATGCCTTCCAGCGCGATATCGGCAACCTTTCGACCGACATTCAGATTGATCACTTGTCCATCGCGACCATTGCGCGCAGCCCCGATCAGATGGCGATAATCCTGATCGAAAAAGAAATCATCCAGACCGTCATCAAGGCGAATACGCCTTACCGGAAATGGGCCGTTCTGAACATCCAGTGCTTCGACCATGTTGGCTTCGTAGTTGTGAACGAAACCGGGATAGACCGGACGTGGATCATCGGCATAGGAAATTTCCCAAACTTCGGACAGGTCTTTCAGGGCAACGATGAAGCTTTGGCGCGGAGGGGCGGTATAGACAGCCGAAACACGTGATGATTTGCCATCGTCACCGATAACGGCAAACTCGCGTATCGGCGTCAGATCGCGTGCATCAAGCAGAACCAGATTGTGCGGTAGCATGTTGCCCGCCATCACATAGCGGCCATCATCCGATACCGCCACATTTCGCGTATTCAGACCGACCCGGATTTCAGCAACGGTTTGCAGGGAATAAAGGTCATACATCTGAACCCAGCCATCGCGCGACGCCAGATAGACAAACCGACCGTCCGGGGAATATTTCGCCCCGCCATGCAGGGCAAAGCGGGTCGGAAAACGATCAAGCGGTTCGAACGTGTCGCCATCAAGGATCGTGACGTGATGATCGCCCGCCTCGACAATTGTAAACAGGTTTAACGGATCGCCTTCGAATTTTGGTTTGTCGGGAAGTTCCGCCGGATCGATAAAAACGTCGTGACTTTGGACGATTTCGGACATGCCCCATTCCGGTGACCTGTCCATCGGTTGGCGCAACCAGTCTGCCAGAAGGGTGATTTCCGTTGCGGCAAGGGTTTCGCCAAAGGCTGGCATCTGCGTTGCCGTGCGGCCATCACGGATGACATCCGAAATGCCATTGCCGCGCAGTTTTTCAAGGCTTTCGGGCAAAAGGGCCGGGCCCATTCCGCCCAACCGGTCGCCATTGTGACAGGCAGCGCAATGCGTTGCATATAGCGCGTTGGCATCGGCTATCTGGGCCGATGAAAGGGCGGTTTGGCCAAAGGCATTTGTGGTGCCGATCAGACCGGAAACCAGCATCGTGCCAAGGCAGATCCGCGCCAAGGCAGGCTTGACGATGGTGGTCATGATGTGACCTCCACCTGACCGTGGCGTTTGGTTGCGGAAAACGGAACGGTTTCAAGACGGTTATGGTCGCCAGTAATGCCAAGTTCGGCATCATCAAGATAACAGCCGGGATCTTCGGCCCATGGATCACCGGTCAGTTGATAGGCGCGCGTTCGCGTGTTGCCGCCGCAAATATCGCGATATTGGCATTCGCCGCAGCGGCCATGCACCAGACGGGGGCGTTGTTTTAGGCCGGCCATCAAAGGATCGCTGACATCCTGCCAGATTTCCGAAAATGGGCGTTTCAGGACATTGCCCAATGTGTGTTGCCACCACATGGTATCGGGATGGACATTGCCCAGATTGTCGATATTGGCAACATTCACCCCCGATGCGTTCCCGCCCCAGCGTTGCAGCATTTTCCCGATCTGGCCGGATGCCGCCGGGTAATGTTCGTCAATCCAGAATTTCAGGAAAACCCCGTCGGCATCGTTGTTGCCCGTCACATAGTCGCGCGCGATGCCTGCTTTGACGTCGGCCTCGCAGCGGGCAAACATCATCAAAAGTGCCTCGCGAGTCATATTGTAAAAGGCATGGTCCTTGCGGTTGTGATTTCCACGACCGGCATAGTTCAGATGCGAGAAATAGAATTTGTCGATCTTTTCCTGTTCCACAAGGTCAAGAAGGCCGGGTAGGTCCTGATAATTTTCGCGGGTCATGGTGAAACGGATGCCAACCGGCAATCCGGCATCACGGCATAGCTTTGCCCCCTGAAGGGCAAGATCAAACCCGCCTTCAAGACGGCGGAAATAGTCATGTGTTGCGCCAAGCCCGTCCAGACTGATGCCGACATAGTCATAGTTGGCGGCTGCGATCTGATCGATGTTTTTATCATCGATCAGGGTTCCGTTGCTTGACAGTGCGACATAGAAACCAAGTTCTTTGGCATAGGTCGAAATATCAAAAATATCGGGCCGCATAAGCGGTTCGCCACCCGACAGGATCAACACTGGAACATTGAAATCGCGCAGATTTTCCATGGTGTGAAAAACCTGTTTTGTCGTCAGTTCGCCCGGGAAATCCTTATCAACGGCGGAGGCATAGCAATGCCTGCAAGTCAGGTTGCACCGCCGGATCAGGTTCCAGATAACGACAGGCCCACGATTGGAAAGCGGGGCATGTTTGCGCGTGGTTGCAACGGGGGCGGTGCCATTTTCGGTAATGTCGATGGCGGCACGGATATAATGGCTTAACCGCAACATTTCTTTTCTCCGCTTTTGCGCCAACGCAGGCCGGTTTTTTTAAGAATTCGGTTGCTGTAAAGAATGCGGTGGTTGCGGACACTCTCGCCCAAAAGGTCGCGGATATCCTGAACCTTGGCCTCGACCGTTTCACGAGATGTCCCGTGGACCATGGCAAACAGGTTGAAAGGCCAATCGGGCAGGTGGCGTGGTCTTCGATAACAGTGCGATACGAAATTCAGCTTTCCGATCTTTTCTCCCATGGCATCAACGGCTTCATCATTAATGTCCCAGACACTCATGCCGTTGGCGCGATAGCCCAGACGGTAATGGTTGGGAATGATGCCGATCCGCCGGATGACGCCGACATCGAGCAACCGTTGCAGACGCTGTTCAACTTCATCCGGGCCAAGACCAAGACCCAGCGCGATATCCCCGTAGGGTGACGGCGTTAACGGCAACCCGGTTTGCGTCGCACGGATCAGGGCATGATCGATTTCATCAAGTTCCGGCAATTCTGGTTGGTTCAGAAAGGAAATCATTGATCGGGAACCTCCAGATGCAATTCAAGGAAATATTCCCGTTCCTTTGGGAAGCTCAGCACCCGAAGGCCGGTTGCATTTTCGATCCGGGTGATGACGTGCTGAAGGTTCTTTTCATCCTCGGCAAGGATCACGAACCACATATTAAGCGCATCTTCGCGAGCGTAATTGTGGGCGACTTCGTCAAACGCATTGACCTGTTCTGCGACCTCGTCAAAGCGATCTAGCGGTACGGCAATTGCGGCAAGGGTCACAGCGCCACCCAGTCTTTCGGTGTTGTAAAGCGGACCGAACCGGCTGACATATCCGTCCGAGATCAGCTTTTTCACGCCGTCAATAATCGTTTCCTCGTGATAGCCAAGACGGTCGGCCAGAACCTGAAACGGGTGGGTGCAGATCGGGAAACCACCCTGAAGATTATTGATCAGATCGCGTTCAAGCTTGTTCATGGTACTTCCCTGATTTTATCGGGAACGGGATCGTCTGCGTTGATGCAGCTCCGGATGCGGATAGGGATGCTGACGCCGTCGGGGCACCATATTTTCCGGCCCGCTGGGTGAAGCATTGCTTGCTGAAAAGAACCTTGTGGGGCGCATCATGCAGTTCCAGACGCGCGATCAGATGGCGGATTTGTGCCCGGACGGTCAGCCGGTCGCGACCATGGATCATGCAATAAAGATTGTATGGCCAGACACCGGCAACCCGTTCCCGGCGATAACACAAGGTGACATAGGGAAGTGTTGCCATGGCCTTGCCAATGTCGGGTGCCGCATCATCACCGATATCGAAAACGCACATCGCATTGGCCTGATAACCAAGTGCGCGATGACGGATGATCATGCCAAAACGGTTAATAACCTTGTGGGCGATAAGCTGCTCAAGCGTTTCAATCACCGTTTCCTCGGTCGTGCCGAGGTCATTGGCAATATTTGCGTAGGGACGTTTGCCGATTGGCAAGCCGTCACGCAGTCTTTTGATCAGCCGGTGTTGAAGCTCGCTCAGTTCCATTTCAACGCAAATCCCAAATCGAGACGGTAATGTTCGATCATCGGCATCCGATATACCGGGAAGCCTGTCTTGGCTTCGATTGCCTTGATTGTCGTGTCCAGACTGGCCTGATCGGCGGTGGTCACGACGAACCATAGATTGAGTTTATCTTCGCGTTCGTAATTGTGATTGATTTCGGTAAAGTGGCTTACTTGGGCGGCGATTTTTTCAAGCTGATCATCTGGTACTTCCATTGCCGCAAGGCATGATGCCCCCGCGCGCCCGGTGGCGTAGGTCGCACCAATCCGGTCGAGACAACCTTTGTCCTTCAAATCGGAAATGGCGGAAATCACTGTATCTTCGCTGGTGCCCAGTTCATTGGCGATGGTTTCAAATGGGCGTGGCGTCGTCGGAAATCCGCGCTGAAAATGTTCGATCAGCCGGGTCTGAAGGCGGGTGAGTTCGGTGCTCATGATGGCCTCCTATAACCCGATCCGACCGGCACGGTCAGACATGAAAATGCCGCTGGGACTGGGGAGCGGAAGTTCGGCAATCGGCTGGAGCGTGTAGGGATTGTATCCAACGACCTTGTTGTTATCGCGCACCGACAACCAGATCTGATCGCCACGTGGACTGAATTCCATATGCAGGACACCGGTGCCGGGTTTCAGTTCTCCGACGATTGCCAGATTTTCCGTGTCGATTATCTGGACCGTGTCGTAATCCGGGACCGAGAAATTGACCCAGACATGCCTGTTATCGGGATGGGCCATGACGAAAACGGGCTGTCCATGGACGGGAATACGTCCGATCTTCTGCCAGTTTTCGGTGTCAATCACGAGAACTTCGTGGCGACCGATTGCGGGTACAAATGCGCGTTTCCCCGCAATTGCCCAGCCTTCAAGATGGGGCATTTTGTAAACGGGTAAGCGTTCTTCGCCCATGCCATAATGATCAAGGATGCGGCGCACGCCATTTTCCGGATGCCAAAGATCAAGCAATGCCATGCCGTCTTCGCCAAACAGACCGGCAATGTAATAACGACCATCGGATGTGATCAGCGCATCGTAGGGCTGTGTTCCGATATCTTTGTAGCGGCTGATCTTTGGTTCGTTGCCGGTTGAGAAGTCGGCTATCCAGATTTCGCCGGAATCCCAAAGGCTGAAAATAAACCGATTCCCCGGCGCATCAACCAGCCCGATGACTTTTGAACGATCCGAACTGCCGTCAATGGTTGCAGGAATATCGGCCAACAGTTCGAGGGTTTCACTATCGAAAACGCGGACACCACCGGGTTCGTAATTGGCGACGGCCACCAGCCTGCCATCCTGACTTATGGCACCGCCGATGCTGTTGCCGGCCTGCAGGGTCCGGTCGACAATCCTGTGCTGCAAGATGTCGACCTTGGTCAATCCGCCGTCACGACCAAAGACGAACGCAAACCGGCCGTCCCGGGAGTAAACGATCGAGGCATGTGACAGATCCCCCAGACCATCGACAATTCCGGTAAACTGGCGGGTGCTGGTATCAAGGATCGCGACTTCGCCGGTGGCCCGGGCAATGATCGTTGCCAGATCGGCAGTCCCGCGCGCGGGCAGGGTGTTTGCACAGGCCGCCAAAAGCAAAATGCCCCCGGCAACGAACAGGTTGCGGGTTGCACGAAACGGGGCAAAAGAAATTCGAGCCGAAAATGCGGTACGCATCATTCGGGTTCTCCTGTTTTCAGGTAACGGGCCATCCATGTGGCCTCGTCGCGGGTGACGATTGCACGCCAGGGGGGCATGGCGGTTCCGGGCAATCCTTCGAGGATGATTTGTGCCAAATCCTCGACGCTATAAGCCGCGAGGTTTTCGGGCAAAAGCGGTGATCCTAGCCCCCCCTTGAAGGTCAGACCGTGGCAGGAGCCGCAATCCTGACGCACCATTTGTTCAAGTGCGTCGGGGGTTCTGGTCGATATGCCGTTTTCGGCCTGTGCCGGATTGATTGCCGTCAGGGCAATTGCGGTGCTTATTCCAGCAAGGGATTTACGCAGTATGGACATAACGTAAATCCCCGTCGGGACGATCGGATGTCACATTCTTGTCGAATGTGCTTTCGGGTAGAAGATTGACCACCGGCAGCGACAACCGATCCGCCAGCGAAATGACCCTGCCAATGACAATCATGCAGGGCGGGTCAAAATCCAGCCGGTTCAGGTCGTCACAGACATTGCCAAGCGTGCTGCGGAAATGTCGTTGATCCGGTGTTGAGCCGTTTTCGATAATCATCACCGGCGTATCGCCAGGCAGGCCATGTTCAAGCAGTTTGCCCGCGATTACCGGCATGGTTTTTACCCCCATGTAAATCGCAAGCGTAGTGTCCGGATCGGCTAGAGAACGCCAGTCGTGATGGGGTTCTGCGTCTGCCTGCATGTGACCAGTGACAAAGCGTACGCTGGTTGCCAGACCGCGATGGGTCAGCGGTAGATTAAGTTGTGCCATGCATCCTGCGGCGGCTGTAATTCCGGGAACAACTTCAAACGGAACATCATGCAGGCTGAGCCATTCTGCCTCTTCCCCCCCGCGTCCGAAAATATACGGATCCCCGCCCTTCAGACGAACGATGTGGCAATGTTTTCTGGCCATATGTACCAGAAGCGTATTGATTTCGGACTGCTTCAGGCTGTGGGATCCTGTGGATTTTCCGACATAAACGCGTTCTGCAAACGGGTTGGCCAGTTCAAGTATTTCATCGGAGACAAGCCGGTCATAGATAACGGCATCCGCGCGGTCGAGAAGACGTGCTGCCTTGATGGTCAACAATTCAGGATCGCCTGGCCCGGCTCCGACAAGATAGATACGCCCGGGTTTCTGCATGGCTTTTCCCCTGTTTTGGCAAGTTTTCAAATGCGGGAAATCCGGAGGCCGCGGACGGCCTCCGGTTCAGAAGATCAGTAGATGTCATGCTGGGTGTTGTAGATGTTGAACTTGCCCGTTGGGGTCACAAGTCGGTCATCTTTAATGACTTTCTTGAGCTTCCGGGTTTTGTCATCGACAATCACAATGGCCGATTTTTCAGCTTTGCCATTCCAGACAGAGAACCAGATTTCTGTGCCCTGTTTGTTGTATTCACCCTGAACAACGCGCTGGGCACCTTCGTCGCCCAGATCGGCCCATTTAGCGATCGGCAGTGTTTCAACACCGGCATCAAGATTATTGATGTCAAGCACACCAACCGAATGATAAATCTCGGCATCCGAGTTCAGCGGTGCATCAACCCACAGATTGGTCGACTTCGGATGGGTTTTGATAAACAGCGACCCGCCGCCAAGCCCGTCAATGGATGCTGCCATCTTCCACGCATTTTCCGGGTGTTTTTCCGGATCGGTACCAATCAGTGCAATGGTGTCATCGCCAAGATGGCTGGTTGCCCAGACCGGGCCGAGTTCCGGGTGAATGAAGTTCGCCCCGCGACCCGGATGCGGTTTGATGCCAACATCGACAATACCGCTTAGCTTGCGTTCCTTGGTATCAATGACGGCAACGCGGTCCCGTGCGTTGGCCGCGACAAGGAAATACCGGCCCGTTGCGTCAAAACCACCATCATGCAGGAACCGTTCCGCATTGATTGAGGTGACCTGAAGGGCATCCAGGTCCTGATAGTTGACCAGAAGAACTTGACCGGTTTCCTTGACGTTCACCACGAATTCGGGGTTGTAGTGCGATGCCACGATGGACGCGACACGGGGTTCCGGATGGTATTCCTGTTCATCGTACGTCATGCCGCGGGTCGAAACGATCTTGAGCGGTTCAAGGGTTTCGCCGTCCATGATCGTATATTGCGGTGGCCAATACGAACCGGCGATGGCGTATTTGTCTTCCCATCCCTTCATTTTGGATGTTTCGACAGACCGTGCTTCAAGGCCGACCTTAAGGGATGCTACGACTTGCGGGTCTTTCATCCACAAATCAATCATGTCGATTTTGGCATCACGACCGATAACCAGCAGATATCGACCCGAAGCAGATACACGTGAAATGTGAACGGCATATCCGGTATCGATCACATATTTGATCTTGTAGTCGTGACCGTCGATAAGCGCGATCTGACCTGCGTCACGAAGCGTTACCGAGAAGAGGTTTTCGATATCAAGGTCGTTCATCTTCTTGGTCGGGCGCTGGTCAACCGGAACGACGACTTTCCAGCTTTCCTTCATGGCTTCCATACCCCATTCCGGCGGCTGGGGTGGGTCCTGCAGGACATAGCGGGCCATGATGTCGACCTGTTCTTCGGACAATTCACCCGAAGTTCCCCAGTTCGGCATGCCGCCCGGCGATCCATAGGTAATGAAATCATGCAGATATTCGTAACCAAGATCGCGGGTGCGATCCGTTGTCAGGGCAGGGCCGGTTGCACCATTGCGCAACACGCCGTGGCAACCTGCGCAACGTTCAAAGAAAATCTTGCGGCCCTGATTGAATTCATCGGCCGTCATCGTGGGCACACCTTCGTGTGCGCCAGGCTGTGATCCATCAGTCGGAAGTGACTCGAGACTGGGTTCATAGGTGCTTTCGCTGTCAGGATGTTTTTCCTGGGCGATTGCCACCGAGGCAAAGATAAGGCCGAAACCAAGTGCAAGCGGTGCCGTCGACCGTCTCAGCCGAGTTGTGAGTTTCATGCGTCCCTCCATTAGGAAAATGAAAGCCTTCGCTCCCGGTTGCGGAGATTTGATCTTTCGACGCGAGCCAGCCTTGATGATGATCAAATAACCATAGGAACATTGTGGTTTTGAGCCGTTCCACTCTTGACGGGAGTCAATACGCTTGGGGGAAAAGCCCGCAAAATGCGTTCAGAGAGAGTGAAACAGGGGAATGGTTATGTCCGTCTGCGATCCGGTTTTGATGATTGTCGCGCATGGAACGCGACGAACTGGTGCAGTGCCCGGTGGGATGTTTTCCGCGCATCTGCAACGTCTGTTACCGCATTTCGACATCCGCCTTTCATTTTTGCGATCAACGCCATCAGCGGGGAATGTGTTGAAAGTCATGACGCAGAATTCGGCGTCTGACGTGCTTGTCTTTCCTCTGTTCTTTACACCGGGTGCCGGTTTGGTGGCCGAACTGTCCGCACTTGTTGCCGATGCCCGGTTGGAAGCGGGGGCACTTCTCCCATTCGCAGGACATTTGCCTGGATATGACCGCATGTTGGCGGCACGAATTGCCCAGCGATTAAAGGTTGGTGGAAATCAAAAGGATAAAAAGACAGTTTTTCTGGTAGCTCACGGGCAGAAGCACGACATCTGCCCGTCGCCCGAAATGCAGCAGTTGCGAGCGATACTTTCGCACCATCTTGATCACGACGAAATCTACAATGTCCAGATTGATGGCCAACCGTCTCTCGCCAACTGGCGAAATATGACAAGGTGCAGAAATGCCCTTTTTGTTCCCCTTATGACGGGGGATGGGGCGCATTGCCACATTGATATTCCGGCTTCTGTTAATTCCCGGTCTGATGAGAAAGTCGGCATGCTCGCACCGGTTGGCACTTGGTGGGAGTTGTCTTCGCTGTTGGCCGATTATGTGAATTGCGGTCGATATCATCGCAAAAGCAGTTTTCAACCATCGCAGTCAGCTCGGACAGAGTTTGGAGCCGATCATGTCACGCCGTAACCTGAATGATGCGGATTTCAGTCTGATGTCGAAGGTGGCAGTTCTTTCTGCCTTCTCGCGCGATGAAATCGTATCGATGACAAATGGTACGACCGTTGTGATTTATAACGGCCGTGAATTGCTGTTTAGCGAGGGGGAGCCCGCCGAACAGTTCTTTATTGTCATTAAGGGGCAGGTGCGTCTGTTTCGAATTCTCGGTGATGGGCGTGTCGCTCTTTTTCATCTTGTTTCAGCAGGCGAGTCTTTTGCCGAGGCTGTAGTCCTTTCCGGGCAAAAGTATCCGGTATCTGCCGAATGCGATCCGGGCAGCCAGATCATCGCAATCAGCAGGCTGCAACTGGTCAATCGCCTCAGGAATGACAAGGCGATGATTGGTCGTATGATGCAGTCATTGATCGAGAGGGAACGGTTTTTCTATAGGGAACTCAATGATCTGCGTCAGCGAAGCCCATCGCAGCGCCTTGCCGGATTTTTGCTCTCGCAGTCTGACGATGCGGAAATCGTACCCAAACATGTCATCGCAAACCGGATCGGTGTCACCCCGGAAACATTCTCACGTGCATTACGCAAACTTGAAGACGACGGATTTATAGCCCGGGATACAAGGATGAGCATCCTTGATGTTGAAGGGCTAAGGCAGTTCTCGCGCCGATAAGCGTTTTCCGATCAAAAATTGATCTGGAACAAACTTGATCATCTGGGCTGATGTTAGAGTTATTCCAGTAAATGCAATCTTCCCTTTTTCTACAATGGACGATGCCGTGATGAATGATGTCGAACGCATTTCCGGTGTTCTTCGCTTTGCGAACTATTTCCGAACCTGGCCGCAGGAAGATATCCTTGAACTGGCATCACTATGCCAATGGGTCAGGTTCGATACTGATACAATGATGATTTCGGCAGATGAACCGGCGTCAGCGCTTTATCTGATTGTGAACGGGCATGTCGAATTGTCTTTCAAGGATCAGGACGGTAAAGACGGGGTCATTGATCTTCTGGGGAATGGTCAGCTTGTCGGGGAATGCGCATTGGTGCCCGATGGCTGTTATGCGGTTTCGGTTCGTACCTTGGAGGCAACAACAGCGGTTCGTATTGATGGTGCGGGCTTTGCCGATTTTCTTGCGGCCCATTTCGACCGTGCACTGACTATGATGTCGGCCATGACAGAACGGTTGTGTCAGATGTTGCGACAGGCCGAAGAACTTAAATGCCGGTCTGCGGCACAACGTCTGGGGATCTATTTCCTGGCAGATGCGGTGCCGATTGACGGTGTGCATGAAACACCCCTGACCATTGAAAAGTCTGCCTTGGCCCGCAAGTTGGGAATGACCAGCGAAACGATCTCGCGCGCGCTTAAAAAGCTTTCCGAGGTTGGCGTTTCCCAGCATGCGAACGGCCATATTATCCGGATCGCGGATGCGGAAATGCTGGCGGACTGGTGTGGCCTGTCTGGCAATGAGGCCAAGGAGGGAGGCGAAGATGCGTTCAAGGCCGCTATCTGAAACCGATTACGATATCGTCCGACAGGTGCCGTTTCTGTCTGCTCTTGGCGGGGCGCGGCTTGATAATCTGATGGCAAAATGTCGTGTGGAATGCCATTCGCGCGGCGAACATCTGTTTCGTGCCGGTGATGTTGCTCGTAACTTCTATGTTCTGCTTTCCGGGCACTTGCGCCTTGTAAAGGTTTCCCCGCAGGGCGAAGAAACCGTCATGCATTTCTTGACTCAACCGGGGGCATTCGCCGAAGCCGTTTCGTTGGCCGGTCGGGCATATCCGGTGGAATGCGAAGTCATGGAAGATTGCGAGATCATCGCTATTCCGCGCGATACCTATCTTTCCGTTTTACGCAGTGCGCCCGATGTCATGGCCGAAGTCCTTGCCGGACTTCTGCGGTGGGAACGATTCTTCCTCGAAGAAATTTTCAAAATTCGCCACACCAAACCGATCCAGAGAATTGCGTCTTTCCTGATTGATTTCGAAGAACGCAGTGGCGAGAATCTGGGTGGCGAGGACGAGACGAACTTTCCTGAAAAACGTCAGATCGCAAGCCGCATTGGCATTACGCCAGAAACATTCTCTCGCTCGCTTCGTAAACTGGAAGCCACCGGCGCAATTGCAGCAGGATCGAAGCTGAGAATTCTTGATAGGGCGGTTTTAGTCGAGCTGTCTCGGTAAGGGCTTCATACGATTTTATCGCCAAATAGTGGCAAGCTAGTAAGCGGATGCCTTGCGAGTGAATCAATTGGATTTTGAGTTAAGGGTAACTTCTTGCTCTCGGTTTTATCTGAGGCTTGAGGTGAGAGGGCAAATAGCTTTTGTGTGCCATTTGCCCTTAATCAGCTTAGTCTTTTGTCAGGTCAGAGAAAAAACCCGTCGGAACAAGGATTTTGTTGATCTGACTGATCAGATAGCCAGCTTCGGCTGATTTTTTCAGATATTCCTGCCATTCCGGATCAGCTTTTAGCTTGGCGCGTTTCGACGCGCGATCGGCGGCACTTTCGTATTGCCAGATGTGGACATAGGAATTGACATCACCCGTTTCAGTTGCCGCATAAACGGCCGGATCACCCAGATGTTTTTTCTGAATCTGCCAGCCTTCTGCTTCATAGAGCTTCAGGTGCTTGGCAATGGTGCCCGGGCGGCAGGTGTAGGTGCGGTGATCGTAAATCATGTTCAATTTCCTTGGTTTCGTGTGGAGTTACATATCGTCGATGACTTCAACCTCGGCGGCATACCGGGGGGAATGTCTGAAAATATCTGCAATGGCATAGGTCAGCATGATGGCGGCACTGATCGGGATGCAGGCATATAGCAGCGCCACGGGGAACCCGATGATCGGTGTTAACGCCGAACTTTTCTGAGCAAGATTGGCTCCTTCCACCATCAGGAAGGCAAGGAAGACAATGTTGATCATCGATACGAGTATCGTGTGGATGCGGCGTTTCGCCTTTGGCAGCGAGTAATAAAGCCAGTCGATCCGAAAATGCTGGTTCTCGCGCCAAAGTTCGGCAGCACCGAAAAAGATCATCCAGGCAAAGCACAATTCGATGATTTCATCGTACCAACCCATGGAGAACCAGCCGGTCATCCGCGAGATGACGTTGCCACCCAGGATAAGCATCAAGATAGCCAAACAAGCGATGGCAATCGTCCGCAAGATGAGGCCGAGGGAACGGTCAATAAGCGTTAGTGTTTTCATCATCTTCCACCTCCCATGACCAGTTCGGGAAGCCAGGTCGATACTTGTGGAATGCAAATCACAAGAACCAGAACCGCAACGATGCCAAGCAGGTAGGGCCAAAGTTCACGGACAAGCGGCGAGATCGGGACCTGTGTTACGCTTGATATCGCAAACAGCACCATGCCTACTGGTGGTGTCAGCAACCCGATCATCGAGCACATGATCATGATGACGCCAAATTGAACCGGATCAACGCCAAGCGTGGTCATGATCGGCATGAAAATCGGAACGGTGATGACAATCACCGCAATTCCTTCAAGGAACATGCCAAGCACCAGCAAGATCACCACGATCAGCGACATGATAACAGCCGGATTATCGGACAGGGACAAAAGGCCCGTAATCACGCTGTTGGGGACCCGCTGATGGATCAAGAGCCAGCCAAAGAAACCGGCGGCAGCAATTACAAACAACACCCGTATCGTATGAAGTAGCGTATTCCACAGAATGCTTGGCAAATCAGCCATACGGATTTCGCGATAAACGAAAAGGCCAAGGAATGCGGCATAAAAGCTGGCTGTAACACCGGCTTCGGTCGGGGTGAAAACCCCGGTTAGAATACCGGCGATAATAATGACTGGAGTGCCAAGCGGAAGGAATGCTGCCTTGAACGATGCCCAAAGTTCACGGTAGCTTGCGCGCATTTCACGCGGGAATTTGCGAATAACCGCAACCACATAAACGGCTGCCATCAACGCAACGGCCATCAAAAGCCCCGGTACGACACCCGCCAGGAAGAGTTTGACGACGGAAACACCGGTCAGGCTGGCAAAAATCACAAACGGAATACTGGGCGGAAAGACCGGTCCGATGGTCGAAGATGCAGCGGTGATCGCGGCGGAAAATCGTTCATCATATCCACGATCGCGCATCGCCTTGAATTCAACCTGGCCAAGTCCGGCCGCATCCGCGACCGCCGCGCCCGACATGCCGGAAAAAATCAAACTGGCGACGACATTGACCTGTCCAAGCCCGCCGCGAATATGCCCGACCAGGGCCGATGCAAACCGGAAAATGCGTTCTGTCACGCCACCTGTATTCATCAGGTTGCCAGCCAGAATGAAAAACGGGATCGCAAGAAGGGTAAAAGATGTGGTCGCCGAATACATGCGCTGCGGCAACATCGTCAGAATTGCGGTTTCGCCAAGCGCCACATAGGTGCCGATCGCAGTGACAGCCAGTGCGACGGCAATTGGCACGCCAAAAACGATCAACCCTACAAGTGCAAGAAGCACAATGAGTGCGAGCATGATCTTAGACTTTCAGAAAAGACAGGGTACGAGAGGAGGGGGTGTAAAACACCCCCTCCGAAGAAAGCTTATCGGGAAAACGCCGATCAGATTTCTGGGTTAGTTTTCAAGAAAACCAAGGAATGTTTTCATGTTTTCCTCGCCGGAATATTCGCTTACACGCTCATATGCCGGACCCATCTTTGCCTTGAACTTGGCAAGATCTGGTTCTGTCACCTGAACGCCGCTTTCCTTGATTGCAGCAAGTTCTTTTTCTTCCTGCTCCTGGACAAGTTTGCGCATCAGGTTACCCGCAGCGACGCTTTCTTCACGAACAATCGTCTGTTCCTCGCCCGAAAGCGCATCCCATTTTGCCTTGTTCATGACATGCACCATGGAATTGTAAACGTGGCGCGTAAGTGCCAGATGGTCCTGCAATTCATAAAGCTTGTTGTGATAAATCACGCCAATCGGGTTTTCCTGTCCGTCGACAACACCGGCGGTAAGGGCGCCAGGCAATTCGGGGAAGGCGATTTGTGTGGTCTGTGCCCCTGCGGCTTCAAGGGCCGCGACGATTTGCAGTTCTGGCGGCGTGCGCAGCTTCAGGCCAGCAAGGTCATCTGGTGAATTGATCGGCCTGACCGAGTTGGTCACATTGCGGAATCCGTATTCCCAGTTCGACAGCATGACCAGGCCCTGCTTCTCAAGCTTGGGGGCCGCCCATTCCATGAACGGTCCGTCAAGAACCCGATGTGCCTCATCATAGCTGCTAAAGGCAAACGGCGTCATAACCGTACCGAATGCCTTTTCATATTTATCAAGCGCTCCCTGCGTCGGGAGGTTCATGTCAATGATGCCCAGAACGGTCTGTTCAAGCTGCTCTGGCGGTGCGCCCAGTTCGTTTGCGGGATACAGTTCAACGACGACTTCGCCGTTGGTGCGCTTTTCAACGTTTTCCTTGAACTGCTTGGCGGCAATATGCCCCGGGTGCGTTTCGGCCGCGAAATGGGACAGGCGTAAAACGGTTTCAGCCTGCGCGGACTGGATTGACGAGATTGCTGAAACGGAAAGCAGCGTTGCCAGAACCGACAAGGCAGCTTTGGTCATTCTTTGGTTTTTCAAGATGTTTCCTCCGGTGAATACAAATGCGCTTCACACGCTTATTCTTGTTGGGGGATGGCATTTTAAATGATCCCCAAAGAGGCTTCAGGAAGGCCTCAGGAACCTTTGGGGAAAGCGGCTTCGACGCCTGAAAGCTTTTCGTATGCCTTGATCACGGCCGTGCAGCCTTCCTGACCAAAGCCCATGATGGAAGCCAGCGAATAGGTCTGATGGACAGAACTTGCCATAAAGCCCGGTAGTCCCGCTTTTTCGAGCCAGCGTACATAATAGCCGACATCTTTTTCCGCCCATTCAAGGGCCATGTAAGGGGTGAAATCGCGTTCCAGAGTTTTGCGGCCATACAGATCCATCATGCCGCTTTTGCCGCCAGCGGCTGAAATGATGTCGATGACCTTGGTCATATCCAGTCCTTCTTTCGCCGCTAGGGCAAAGCCCTCGCAGAAGGAAGCCACATTGGCGAATGCAATGAAGTTGTGGATTAGTTTAAGGCGAATGGCATGCCCACTTGGACCAACATGGAAGATATTTTCGGCATAGGTATCAAAAAGGGGGCGAAGATCTTCCAGAAGTTCCGTGTCCCCGCCATAAAGGACATTTACGCATCCCTGTTCGGCATGGATTGGCGTGCGGGTCATCGGTGCCTCGCAATAGCGCACGCCGATTTTTGCGCAGGCGGCACTCATCAGATCAACGTGATCCGGGCTGGTCGTTGTGTGATCCAGCAGGATTTGCCCCGGTTTCATGTCCTGAAGGCAGCCGGTATCACCATCGATGGTCAGCTTTTGAACATCTTCTGCCTTGCCGATGCAAAAAGCCAGAACGTCGCAATCACGCGCCATGTCTCGTACGGATTTGGCAACAATCGCACCTCGGCTTTCGGCGAGCTTGACCTTCTCCTGGTCCAGATCAAGCACATGCACTTTCACGCCCTTAAGCAGCATGTTCTTGACCAGACCACTGCCCATTCCACCCAGGCCGACAAAGCCGACGGTTTTTTCAAAAGTCACGTTTTCCTCCGTTTTCCGATGTTTGCCGCTGCATTTTCGGTGCATGGCCATTCTTCATTGAAATCGGACATAACATGTCTTCTTGTTGTCTGACAACCTGTTTTTATGTTGACAAAATAAATCTTGTCCATGCATAAGGTCCGCATCATAAGGATCAGTCACAGCTGATCGATCCTCACCAGAAAAGGGCATTTTCGGTGGACTCTTTTACGCGACTAAGTAGACGTCCAAGCTTGACCGATGACATCTCGCAGAAGCTTTCCCGCATGATTCTTGACGGTAAGCTTGTCGCTGGCGAACAATTGCCGACTGAGCAAAGCCTTGCGGAAAGTTTCGGTGTTGCGCGTACCGTGGTTCGCGAAGCCATTTCACGTCTCAAGCATGATGGTCTGGTTGACTCACGACAGGGCGTTGGCGCTTTCGTCGCAGAGCCAAGTGCACGCAGCGCATTTCGCATCAGCCCGGCCTGCTTTGAAAAACGCCAAAAGCTGCTTGAAATCCTTCAGTTGCGTACCGGTATTACGTCAGAGGCGGCAGGTCTTGCCGCCGTTCACCGGACGGATGCAGACCTGCAGTTCATGGATACGGCGTATGACAACATGGAACGCGCGCTGTCGGGTGGTGATGCCGCAGCAGAAAAGCATGTACTGGCGGAGCGCAGCTTCTATCAGCGGATCGCAGAGGCATCTGGCAACCAGTATATCCTGGAATTCCTTTCGATGCTCGACACCCGGATCGACATGGAATTGCGGTCTGTTGCCATGAAGAACGCGCGTGTCACGGAATGGAGTGCGGAAGTTCTGGCCGAACACAAGGCTGTGCTTGAGGCCATTCGCGCGCAGGATGAAACCGCAGCCTCGCAGGCTGTGCGGTATCACTATTCGCTTGCAGCACAACGTCTGGCGGATCGCGCAGACCTGGCAGACACATAAAATCAGGGGCGCCAGGCCCCTGTAAAAATTCACATCAATAACAGTCTAGTGGAGGCACCGATGCAACGCACGGGAGGTCAACTGATCGCTGATGTCTTGGTTCAACAGGGCGTCGATCGTATTTTCGGGGTGCCGGGGGAGAGTTTTCTGGCAGTTCTGGATGCACTGGTCGATACCCCGGAAATCGAATTTGTCGCGACCAAGCATGAAGGTGCGGCATCAATCATGGCGGACGCCGATGGCAAGCTGACAGGACGGCCGGGGATTGTTCTGGTCACACGCGGGCCGGGGGCATCCAACGCATATGCCGGTATTCATGTCGCTTATCAGGACTCGACACCTCTGATCGTGCTTGTCGGATTGATCAGCCGGGATGACGTGGAGCGTGAAGCGTTTCAGGAATTTGATCTGAAGGCGATCTTCGGAACGCAAACAAAATGGACGGCCGTGATCGATTCTGCCGCGCGCATTCCAGAATTGCTGACCAGGGCTTTTTCTGTGGCCATGTCTGGCCGTCCGGGACCGGTTGTCTTGGGGCTTCCCGAAGACATGCTGCGCGATATTGTCGATGCAGGAAAACTGCCAGCACGAGTTGGCCCGGTTCAGGGGGCTCCGGCACCTTCACATGTTGCTGAGCTGGCAACAATTCTGTCGGCGGCAAAATCCCCGCTTGTAATCGCCGGGGGGGAGACATGGGATGAGGCCGCCTGCCAGAACCTTGCGGATTTTGCTGAGAACTGGAACCTTCCGGTCGCCTGCAGTTTCCGCAGTCAGGATCGTATGTCCGCGCTGCATTCGTCTTATGTCGGGGATGCCGGATTGGGCATCAATCCGGCCTTGGCCAAGCGTATTCGCGATGCCGATGTTTTGCTGGTTCTTGGTGCGCGTCTTGGCGATTGCACCACATCGGGCTACACATTGATCAATGTGCCGGTTTCTGATCAGAAAATCATCCACATTCATCCGGACGCCAATGAAATCGGGCGGGTTTACGCCGCAGATTTGGGCATTTGCAGTGGCATGATCCCGGCCTTGTCGGAATTGGTTAATCTTGCTGCGCCTGATCAAAAGCCGGGCTGGTCAGGATGGACGGATGCGGCACGTGCTGATTACCTCAGCTGGTCAACGCCCAACACATCATCACATGGCCCGGTCAACCTTGCGGCAATCATTGGATATCTTAATGAGGCCCTGCCCGAGGATACCATTCTGACCAATGGCGCGGGAAATTATACCGTCTGGGTTCACCGGTTTTACAAACATCGTCGGTTCAGAACACAGGTTGCACCGACATCGGGGACAATGGGCTATGGCCTGCCTGCCGCGATTGCTGCAAGTCTGCGACACCCGGACCGTCTGAGCATTTGTTTCGCCGGTGATGGCTGCTTCCAGATGACATTGCAGGAACTTGCAACCGCACAGCAATTTGGCGCTCGGGTTATTGTCATCCTGTGCAATAACGGGATGTATGGTACCATCCGCATGCATCAGGAAAAAAGCTTCCCGGGGCGTGTCAGCGGGACCGATATCGTCAATCCGGACTTTGGCAAACTGGCCGAGGCCTATGGTATTGCAACCGCCAGGGTAGAAAAAACAGAACAGTTTGCAGCCGCCTTTGACGCGGTGGCAGCATCGGGCAAATCGGGTGTGATCGAAGTGATTACTGATCCCGAAGACCTTACTCCGCGGTTCTCCTTGTCCGAGCTTCGAGCAAGCGCGCAGTAAATCAACATTCGCGGGTTCTTCCCATAGAAAAATTCATCGGATGATTTGAGAAAAACAGGAGGCACCAATGTCCTACAAACTGACA
>NZ_JPWA01000048.1 GCF_003326475.1 Thalassospira xianhensis MCCC 1A02616
GGTATGCGTGATGACGGTGAAAGTCCGATCCATGTGATGCTGGCGCGTGCGTGGTCAACACGGGCGGATGCCGTGGATTTGCTGCGCCGTGCGCTGGTGCTGTGTGCCGATCATGAATTGAATGCGTCGGCCTATGCGGTGCGGGTGGCGGCATCGGCAGGCGCGAGTGTTCCGGCGTCGTTGCTCGCAGGGTTGGCGACATTATCGGGCAGTCGGCATGGCGGATTAACGCCGCGCTGCCGGGCATGGATGGACCGTGTGGAACGGCGCAAGATTGATCCGGAGCAGGGTGGCGTGCCGCCCGGTTTCGGGCATCCGCTTTATCCCGATGGTGATCCGCGTACGCGTGCGATCATGCAATCCTGCGGGCAGGTCGGTGATGCGTTCTGGGCACGGATTGCAGACCGGGTGACAGATGAAACCGGGCAATATCCCAGCCTTGATTTCGGGCTGGCGTTGCTGGAGCGCGAACTTGATCTTCCGAAAGGTGCCGGGCTTGGCATTTTTGCCGTCGGGCGGATGGCAGGCTGGATCGCGCACCTGTTCGAGCAGCGCCAAAGCGGCAAGATCATTCGGCCCCGGGCGGCTGTGGGGTGAGGGAGTAAATTAATTCTCGATCATTTTGTTTGTAATTTTCTCAATATAATCAAGAATTTCTTGGTTTAAATTATTGCAAATCTCGGCGGTGGTAAGTGATGTATCCTCGTTCCATCCCAACCGGAACCAGCGTTGGCTTACTACATTTCCATGTTCGCTGTATCGATCCCAGTCTGTTAAGGAATGGAACGTAATGTTTTCAAAAACATAGCAATGTTTTATACTGGGAATTGTGGAGATTACTAATCTAATTTCTTTTAATGTTCGGAATTTCGGTGTCAAAGTAATGACCGTTTGAACAGTCCCTAAAGAGCAATTGATGCTCAATTGAAATTTCTCTCTCGCATCAGGGTCCCCGAAAAAAGCCCCTATTGTTGTTTCCCAAGGTCGATTTCCGTCTTTTTCCCAATATCTACGCGCCGTAACTAAATTATCGCTGAGCTTTTCAGAGTTTATTATCTGTATAATGAATTTTTTGCAGTTGTCCATGTAGTAGTCATTGTATTCTTTTTCATTTATTGAGTACAGTTTTGTTATTTTCTCGTTAAATTTTAATTTTTCGTTTGTTTCTGAAAATATTTTTGATATAAATTTGTTTGATTTTTCTTCATTTGCGATAGAGTCTTCTATTTTTGTTAGTTGATCAACTATATCTATTTCTGTGTTTTCTAGAATATTGTCGGTTTCAATCTTTTCGTTAATTAATTCATCTCTGATGGAGGATAGTTTTCTGACATCATCAATAAACTGTTCTCGTCCTGTTCCTTGGGACGTGAAGTGCGGAGTTTGAAATTCATTTTCTAAAAATTTATCTCGCAGGGACGCAATGATGTCGGTGTAGTAAACTGCTCCTTCGCTCTTTGATACTGTTGCTTCAACAAAATGATGAGTGAAAAAGCTGAGAGGTATCCCGGCAAGTGAAGATTGAGACGACAAGCATGAAGCGATTTGAATTATATTTTTAATATCATAGGAGGTGTTTTTAATTGAAAAAGCATCTCCCTTGATGAGTTGATTTCCAGAATTGCATGCATCAATGATTTTAACAATTAGTTCAGGTTTGGCTGGCTTTATAAGTATGTGTAGCTCATCGTTGGATATTCCTGTTTCATTTGGCCTTTTGATTTCGAAATCTGAAGGGCAATAATAAAAGTCGTCTTGGTTGAAATATCCATGACCAGTGAAGTAGAATAATATTTCGTCAATTTTTCCTGATTCTTCTATTATTTCTCTAATTTTATCTTTTGTTTCAGAAGATGTTTTGTTTTTTATTTTATGTATTTTCTGGTATTTTTCAGACAAGTTTAATATTTGATATATCTTCTCGACATCGTTCAAGCAGCAAGCTAATGGGTTTAGGTGTTTGTATTCACTGTTTCCTGCTAAAATAGCTATGTTATTCATGGGGTTACTGTCCCTCTCTAGGATAGAGTTATTGTCTAGGGAAGTTATCTATTTATCGAATAGGAAAAACAAAAACAGTTAATCGTGTACGTTTATTAGCATGTCTCATTAGCTTATCATTATCTACATATGGTTGTAATGAGCAAAGTTTGAAGCCGATTACCGCAACGGTTACGGGATTTGCGTGACCTGTTTGATCCAGGTGATGATGTGATCAATCGCGCCCGGGGCATAGGCATGCCGCCCCATCACGACGAAGGCCAGTTTGACGATGTCGGGCATCTGATCGGCAAGCTGATAATTAAACAGTTGGCTGCGCAGCAACCCGTGTGTCGCATCGGGCACGACGATGACTCTGTTTAGCGGATTGTTGGGCAGGGCGAGTTTGCGATAGATCGCCGCGTTATGCGCCGGATCAACATTCAGGTCATCCTCGCCCCAGAGGGCAAGCAGGGGCGACGTGAGTGTTTCAAGCGACCCGGTGGCATCCGATCCGATATTGCGTTTGACGAATTCATAGCGGTCCTGTGCCATGACTTCCTGATTATGGGGGATGGCGAGATAATCCTGATAGGTACTGTCGGGGCCGAAAATCCGGTTATCCATGTTGTGCGCGGTTTCAATGCGCATGGCAATTTCATCGGGCCGGGTGCCTAGGGCCTCAAGCCGCGTGCGCATATAATAGGTTCCCTGTCGCTGCCAATTGACCGCCGCCCCGACCAGGATGTGAAAGGCGGCGTCGGGCAGGCGGTTGGCGATATCGGGGATGACCCAGCCGGCCTGCGAGAATCCCAGAAAGCCGATTTTGCGGTTTTGATTGCCATCAAGGTTGCGCAAGGCAGCAAAGGCTGCCATCGCCTCGTTCGCGCGATCATTCATGGATTGATCAAGCCAGTTTCCCGTGCTGTTGCCGATGCCGGCCTTGTCCCAGCTATAAACGCCAATCCCGCCATCCAGCAGACTATTGATCAGCGGCAGGTAACCGTCATGCGAAAAGCGGTCCTGCGGGCCGTCGCCATGGATCAGAAGGACAATCGGGGCGGTATTGGCCGCCGCACCATCGGGCAGGATCAGGGTGCCCGAAAGCCGGTTGCCGTGATCGTCAAATTCGACAAGGCGGGTAGCGCGGCCTTCAAGATCAAAATCGGCAAGCCCCGAGAGGGCAAAACCGCCGACAATGACAAGAACGATGATCAGGGTCGCGAGCCCCGCGAAAAGGCGACGGCGGTTTGGCGTTTTTCTGGGCACGGGCAGGGCTCCGATGATGGATTGCCGGATCGGGCAAGGATGATCAGGACGATGTCATGAAACGGGTCAGAAGGGCCTGATTGGCGGCGTCAAACGTTACGCGGCCAAGGGCGACGCGGCCATCAAGTGCCTTTTCGACCGCATCAAAATCCGTATCGGAAAAACCGCCGCAGGTTTCAATGACCTCTATCCCGTCCTTGGCAAAGCCCTGTGCGGCGACGATCAGGGCCGCGATATTTGACGCGGCAAAGATATGGGTGGTGAAACCATCGCCGGGCAGGGTGGTTTGCGTGCCTCGCACCGGATATCCGTCGGCCTTGATCAGAAAGGCATAGTTTTTGATCGGCATGGGGCAGCCTGTTGTTTAATAAAGGGCGTTTAAGAAAAGAGAAAGTGTTGGATCCTTACCCTAGGCAGCCAGACTTGCGCGGATGCGTTTGCGCGTCAATCCTGCGATGCCCGAATGAACCATGAATGGTCATGATGCCATCTGATGAACCTGTTCTGAATTATCCCGATCAACGACGCCACGATATTCGTCCGCGCATGATCGCGGCCGAGATTTATCGCGGGTCGAGTTACGGGCCAAAGCACCCCTTGGCGATCCCTCGGGTGTCGCTGGTGGTGGATCTGGTGCATGCGATGGGCTGGGTGGATGGGGATAATTATCTGACCGGGCCGGTGGCGACGCCGGCACAGTTGGCACGCTTTCACGATCCCGACTATATCGCCGCCGTGGCACAGGCCGAACGTGACCGGATGCTGCCCGAAGACATGATGGTCAGATACGGGTTGGGCAAAAACGGCAATCCGATCTATCCGGAAATTTTCCGGCGTCCGGCGACAGCCGCCGGATCATCGATCATGGCCGCCCGGCTGATTGCCGATGGCGGGATCATCCATCATCCGGCGGGGGGCACGCATCATGGATTGCGTGATCGGGCATCGGGATTCTGTTACTTCAATGACCCGGTTCTGGGGATACTTGAATTGCTCGATTCGGGACTGGATCGTGTGCTTTACCTTGATATTGATGCCCATCACGGGGACGGTGTGCAGATTGCATTTGCCGATGATGACCGTGTTCTGACCGTGTCCATGCATGAAGAAGGGCTATGGCCGAAAACCGGGCATATCGATGATATTGCGGGGGGATTTGCGCGCAACCTGCCGATGCCAAGCGGCATGAATGACGATGAAATGCGCTATGTCCTGAACGAGTATTTCCTGCCACTCGCGCAGCAATTTTCACCACAAGCCATTGTTTTACAATGCGGATGTGATACATTAGCAGAAGATCCATTATCCAGACAGATGCTGGGAAATCAGGCCATTTGGGACGTGGTCGGGGCCATGATCAAAATGGCACCCAGATGTCTTGTACTGGGGGGCGGAGGATATAACCCTTATGGGGTTGCGCGCTGTTGGTCCGGGGTGTGGGCGGTTGTAAACGAAATCGAAATACCCCCTGTGTTATCCGTCACAGCGGAAAATATCCTGCGTGCCATAAAATGGGCACATAGCCGTGGAAAGCAGCCGGACGAAAAAATGCTGACCAGCATTAAAGATCCGTGGCGCGGCGGGGACATACGTGACGAAGTCAGGACACGCGTCCATAGACTGAAGGGGTATGGGTTATGAAGTCGTTCATTCAAATGACCTTGGTCGTTTGCTTTATCAGTGCTGCCGTTGTGGCGGGGCTGAATGCAAAGGCGACAGGGTTTGAACGATCGCGCCTGCTGGTCGATGGCAAGGTTTTCAATGTTGAAATGGCAGTAACACCTGATGAACGGTCGCGCGGATTGATGTTCCGCACCGAGATGGCCGACGATGCCGGGATGCTGTTTGATTTTGGCCGTGCCAGCGACATTTCGATGTGGATGAAGAACACCTTCATTTCGCTTGATATGCTGTTTATCGACAAGAATGGCGTGATTGTCGGAATTGAAAAACGCACCGTGCCGAAATCCGAAACCATCATTCCGGGGCCAAAGCCGGTGCGCTTTGTTCTGGAACTCAATGGCGGATCGGCCGACCGGTTGGGATTTGAAGTTGGCGAGAAGGTCGAGGGCCTGCCGCGTTAGGCGGTTATGACGGGCCGGTTTGGCCACGCGATCCTCAATCAGCAATAGCAAGGCCGCAGATGATCTCTGCGGCCTTTGGTTTCTGAGCTGCATTTTATTTCCAATCCGGGTAAAAAACGCATAATGCGGTCTTGCCCACCCGGAATTATGGTGCTAAATCCACATCCGCGTCGGGGAGTAGCGCAGTCTGGTAGCGTACCTGCTTTGGGAGCAGGGGGTCGCGAGTTCGAATCTCGCCTTCCCGACCATTTTTCCCTTTTGCCATACGGACACGTTTTCATGTGCCGGCAAAAGGTGTAAAAGATGACATAACAGCGGGTGTTAGAGAGCCCCGCATTGTTGTCATCTTATCCGACGGTCAAGACGAGGGTCCCGATGAAGGTCCGTGTTTACAAACCTGCCAAAAACGCCATGCAGTCTGGTCGTGCCGCGACCAAACACTGGGTGATGGAATTTGAACCGGGTGCAAAGAAGGTTGCTGATCAGCTTATGGGCTGGATCGGTTCGACCGATACCCGTGGCCAGGTGCGCATGTATTTCGATACCCTTGAAGAAGCACAGGCATTTGCCGCCCGTCACAAGCTGATTGCCGATATCGAACAGCCGAAATCGCGCGTCCGCCGGGTGCAGGCCTATGCCGATAACTTCGCGTTCAAACGCGTCGTCTGATCTTTCGGCCAGCAAGGCGGTCGATTACCATCATCGGGGCGGTTTCCGCCCCGTTCGTCTGACAGAAGACGTTAAAGACTGAAACGATATCATGCCGGGCAGGCGTCCAATGCTTTGCCCGGGGGCACCAACCGGCCCCCACAGCGGTCCCTTAGCTCAACTGGATAGAGCAACAGACTTCTAATCTGTAGGTTGCAGGTTCGAGTCCTGCAGGGATCGCCATTTTTCTTTGCCGGTTCTCAATTGGGTACGGCGCATTAACGGATTCTCTGATTGCTCAAAGTGTATTGCTTTGAAGCTGTTTGAGTAACGTATTAATGGTTTCTCGCTGATAGGCTGTATCTTTAAGCAATTGCAGAGCGTCAAATATTGCCAAAGGAGTGCCGTCTGCTGTGTTCTCGCTCCAGTTGGTTGCTGCTGTGTTACGAACAGACTGAAATGAGTTCATTGTTTTGCCGAGAGCATCGTCAATTTTATCTAAATCAGCAATGATATCTCCCGCTATTTCGTGGTCGCGAGGAATGGAAGCCAAGATTTCACTGTATTTGCCGTAAACCATAATAATTTCAGCAACAGCATTAGCGACAATTTGCATGTCTTCACGTCGGTGAGGCCTGAAGTGCGGCATTGCTGCTCGGATGCGTTGGTTCTCGATAGTCACCTTTGCCATATCTATCCGCACGTTCTCGTAATGATTAGTAATTCGTTTAAGAGAACGGATCACAGCAAAGGTGTAGCCTTTCTTCTCTTTTTGTTTGTCTAGGTGCCGCTGGTACTGAAATAGACCAATTGCCAAGCCTGCTGACACAGCCGCACCAATCATACTTTGCCAGCGATAAAAAAGGCTATTCTCGCCCATTTGATCAAGAATCGGAATGGCAATTGCGAAGCCAAGGCAAGCGCCGACAAGGATGGCGGCGATTGGGTTCCAATGCTTCTTGCACAACCGGGATGGCGACAAGTTTTTCATGCCAATTGCCTGCTTATAGTATTGATGTTTTTTTTTCTACGGCGGGCAGATTCTTGAATCTGCTGGACTTGTACCTTTCCTCCGTTTCTTGAATCTTTTCGTCAAGTGCTATTATAGCTGTAGTGCAGGGTTGCTTGAGAATCTTAAGAAGGTGTGCAAGTTGATTTGCTTGTTGTGTCGCATTGTTAGCTGTGCATTCTGTCATCATTACTGGGTTTTCTTGACATGCGCAGATAATATTTATTTGATCAATAATCTTTACATTAAAGTGGGTTGGGCCAAATTTTTTTTCAAAATTTATAAAATATAAAATATATGTCCTAAGTTTAGATTTTACAAAATTAATAGATATAATAATATCATCTATTTTATGTTCATTGTTTAATTTATCAATTCTTTGAAGGGAGGCGAAAAGAAAAATGTAAACGTCATCTATCATGTATTTTAGGTTCTCAATAGGGAGGCATATTTCTAATACTCTCATTTCTTTGTTATGGATTTCGTTTTTCCTTGCAACCTCATTGGATGCCTCTATTTGTTTTCTGGTCGAGCTGATTACAAACAATCCCCCTCCCAGTCCTAGCAAACCTGCGGCAATGCTCTCCCACTGCGTGTTTTTCGCAATGGCAATGAGCTTATCGTGTCCATAGTTAACAGAGAAATCTCCCCAAATGCCGAAAGCAATAGCCGCTATGCTTGCTGCAAGAGCAAGGCAGGCTAGCCCGATAAAAAGGCTGTTTGCTATAAGCTTCATGAAATCCCCCAAATAATGCGCCTTAGGAGAATGCCTTATGTTTTGGTCGCGGACAAGTTGCGGGTTTTACTCCCTTCGAGGCCATCAATTCATATCCGGGAGGATGATGCGCGCACATATCATAGGCGAGATATGCAGGCCGGTTCGGGCTAGCCGGGGCCGGGTGCCGGGGAAGATGGAGTTCGGACGGTTTATCGCGCAGCGAGATACCGACCCGGACGGTGATTAAGCGCGATGATCAGGTTGAGCACGACCGCACCAAGGATCGAGAGCAGGACCTTGTCAAACGGCAGGGTCAGGAAGGCGCAGGCGAGGATGACCAGATCGACAGCGAGCTGGAAATAACCCGCACGGATGCCGAGATGTTCCTGCAGGAACAGGGCGAGGATATTGATCCCGCCCAAGCCCGCACGATGGCGAAACAGCATCAGAAGGCCGATCCCCATCAATGCGCCGCCAGCGATTGCGGCGAAGATCGGGTTGAGCATCGAAAAATCGATCCACATCGGCATCAGCTTTGAAAACACCGAAACAAGCCCGACCGCGATGAAGGTTTTAAGGGTGAAGGCCATTCCCATGCGTTTGAAGGCCAGCCAGTAAAACGGCAGATTGATCGCAAAGAAGATCATGCCAAAGCCAAGGCCGGTGGCATGTTCGATCAGGAGGGCCGCGCCCGCCGTGCTGCCGGTGACCAGCACGCTTTCGCTATAGAGCATCACACCGAGCGATACGACCATGGTGCCGAGCAGAAGGGCCAGCACATCCTCGTACAGGCGATGGCCGAGATCGGGCTTGGTGGTTTCGGCGGCGTTGGTTGTGGTGCTGGTCATGAAGCGATCACGGGCCCAAGGATTGAATAGACTGTCAAATTACGCTTTTCGCATGTGCGAAACAAGTGGCGGGCGGCAATCGGAGGAAATTCGGCGGTTTTTGGCGGGGTGGGGGGCTTTAACGCAAAAGACCGGCCTGCTGGGGGCCGGTCTTGATGGTTTTGTGCGTTATGCCGCTGCTTCTCAGGCGGCGCGATCCCATTCCGGGGCGAAATCGGGATCGATCAGGCGGCCGTCGGGTTTGGCGAGTTCGTGGATATCGGCCATGTCGGCGTCCGACAGTTCGAAATCAAAGATATCGAAATTGGCCTTGGCGTTTTTGGGCGAGCCGGATTTGGGGATCGCCATGACGCCATCCTGTTGCAGCAGCCAGCGCAGGGTGACCTGTGCCGGGGATTTGCCATAGGATTTGGCGATGGCAACCAGCGTTTCATCATTCATCACCTTGGCACGTGCCAGCGGGCAATAGGCGGTCAGCAGCATGTCATGGCTGCGCACGCATTCAAGCACCTTGGACTGGTCAAGATAGGGGTGGTATTCGACCTGATTGACCGCAAGGGGCGCGTCGCTGTGGCCGACGGCGCGTTCGATCAGGGCAGTCGGGAAATTGGAAATCCCGATCAGGCGCGTCATGCCGAGGTTTTTGACCTCGTTCAGGGCCGCGATGGTTTCGCGCAGCGGGATTTCATCATTGGGCCAATGGAGCAGCAAAAGATCGACATGATCAAGATCAAGCTTGCGCAGGCTTTCGACCACGGAGGTTTGCAGATCGCCGCTTTGGAATTTGTCGGGCCAGATTTTGGTCGTGAGGAAATAGTCATCGCGCGCAAGACCCGATGATTTCAGGCCGCGGCCAACCCCTTCCTCGTTATGATACATCTGGGCGGTATCGAAATGGCGATAGCCGATTTTGGCGGCTTCGGCGACCATATGTTCGGCGGCCGCGTTATCGAGCTCGTATGTCCCAAAGCCAAGTGCGGGGATTTTTGTACCCTGCCAGTTCCGGAAAATCATGATGTTCTACCCCCTTCGATTTGATTTGATTGATTGTTTTGAGAGCCGTCACAAAGATAAGTCGCTGTTTGTGCCAAATTTAGTGCAGTGCAGCGGCATCGCAACCTGTACGGTTGGATGATTGGTGCTCTCCTTCGGTTTGGCGAGGGGATAGAATGCCGTTGAAAAACGGCAAGAAAAAGGGCGATCACCAAGAATGGGATCGCCCGAAGTTCAGGACTTAGAGTGAGGCTGTATCAAGCCAAGACCCAATCTGATCCAATTTCGGGTTGGGGGCCTTGATGTGGCTCAAATGCCAAAAACAATCAGGATTTTTCGGCGGTTTCCGAGACGGCGGCATTCAGGTGATAGAGGGAATCACGGATGACCTGCGGGCCGAGATCCTTGGTGATGAACACGATTTTTGACCGGCGATCCTCGTCGGGCCATGCCGGCAGGGTGGCAGGCGGGTGAAAAACATGCTGCACGGCATGGATCGCGACCGGGTTGCTTTCACCCACAAGGTTCAGGATACCCTTGACGCGCAAAAGGCTTTCGCCGCGCATCTGGGTGAAGATTTCCGCCCAGGTGACAAACGCATCCCAATGCAGCGGTTCGTCAAAGGTGATGCAGAAGGACCGGATATGGTCGTCATGCCGGTTGACGTCGTGCGAATGGTCGTGGTGGTGGTGATCATGGCCGTGATCGTGGTCATGGTGGTCATGCGCGTGATCATGTCCGTCGTGATGATCCTGATGATCATCACCGTGCTGCTCATATGCCTCGTCGCGCAGCCATTTCTGCACATCCATGCTTTTGGTTGCCGGGTCATAGAGCCCGGCATTGAACAGCTTGGCCGGATCAATATCGCCCATGGTGACGGCATGGATCGGGGCGGCGGGGTTAAGCTGCCGCAGGCGGGCTTCAAGGCGTTCGCGCGTTTCGGCATCGGCCAGATCGGATTTGGTGATCAGGATGCGGTCGGCAACGGCGGATTGCTTTACACTTTCGGGATGGTCGTCAAGCTGCCCCGCGCCATGCAGGGCATCCACCGTGGTGACCACACTATCAAGGCGGAATTTGGCCGTCAGCAGCGGATCGGTCATCAGGGTGTGCAGGATCGGGGCCGGGTCGGCAAGGCCGGTGGTTTCAATGATCACCCGGTCAAATTCCGGTACTTCGCCACGCGTGCGTTTGACAAACAGATCGCGCAGACCCGAAATCAGATCACCGCGCACCGAACAGCAGATGCAGCCGGAATTCAGCAGCACGACATCCTCTGACACCTCGCGCACCAGAAGATGATCAAGGCCGATTTCGCCAAATTCATTGATCAGAACGGCGGTCTTTGCCATGCCGTCGTGAGCCAGAAGGGCATTGAGAAGGGTTGTTTTGCCACTGCCAAGGAAGCCGGTGATAACGGTGGTGGCAACGCGGTCAAGCTGTTCGTCGGAAATCGCCATATCTGATGCTTACTTTTTGCCGTAAAGGTCTTCGACGGCGATTTCGGGTTGGGAAATCACCACTTCCTCGCCATCGCGGGCGGCGAAATAGAAACAGTTGCGACGCCCGGTGTGGCAGGCGACGCCAAGCTGATCGACCTGTACCAGCACGGTATCCTGATCGCAGTCATAGCGAAAATCGATCAGTTTCTGTAGCTGGCCGGAGCTTTCGCCCTTGCGCCAGAGCTTGCCACGCGAGCGCGAGTAATAGCAGACCCGGCCGGTTTCAAGCGTTTCGATCACCGCATCGCGGTTCATCCAGGCCATCATCAGAACCTCGCCGCTGTCATGCTGCTGGGCGATTGCCGGGATCAGTCCGCTTTCATTGAATTTCAGTTTGTCGGCAATCTTTGAATTGGCGGTGGCGGTGGTCATCGAAGGCTCCGGTCGATGGTTGTTGACTTTTCGCGGCAGTCACGTCAAGAAATGATATATTATAACATATCACCCTGTGCCATGGCTTTTTGCAGATTAATGCAAATCGCCCGGCGTGACTTCGGATGTGCGACATGACCGATCTTTTCCCGAAAAAGGGCCACGATCACGACAGATGTATCGATAGCGCAATCGCGCAGGCAGAGAAAGTCTGCGAGGCGGAAAATGCGCGTTTTACCGATATGCGCCGCAAGGTGTTCAGCCTGATATGGCAATCGCACAAGGCGGTTACCGCCTATGAGCTGCTTGATGCGTTGCAGGCCGAAGGGCAGCGGGTTCAGCCGCCGACCGTGTATCGGGCGCTGGAATTCCTGACCGATCTTGGGCTGGTGCATCGTATTGAGTCACTTAATGCCTATTTCGGGTGTGATCAGCCTGATTGCGATCATCTGGGGCAGTATTTCATTTGTACCCGATGCGGCCGCGTTGCCGAAACGGTGGATGAGGATGTAAGCATCGCGGTCCGCAAGGCCGCAAAAAATGTTGGGTTTAAAATTCAGGCGACCACTGTTGAAATCAAAGGCCTTTGCCATGACTGCACCACTCATTGAAGGACGGGGACTGATCCTGTCCTTTGGCAATGAACGGGTGCTTGATAACGTGACGCTTTCGATCAATGCGGGCGAGATCATGACCCTGATCGGGCCAAACGGGGCGGGTAAATCAACACTGGTCAAAACCCTTTTGGGGCTTCAGCAGGCCGATCAGGGCGAAGTCACCCGCAAACCGGGCCTTCGTATTGGTTATGTGCCGCAAAAGCTTGCGATTGATCAGGTTTTGCCGATGACGGTGAAGCGGTTCCTGACACTGACCCGTTCGGCATCGCGAAGCGACTGCCAGAAGGTTCTGGAACAGGTTGGTGCCAGCCATGTGATCGATACTCAGATGAGCAGCCTTTCGGGTGGCGAGACGCAGCGCGTGATGCTGGCGCGGACCCTGTTGCTGCGCCCGGAATTGCTGGTGCTTGATGAACCGACCCAGGGGGTGGATGTGACCGGGCAGGCGGAGCTTTACCGCCTGATCGATGATATCCGGGCGGAACTTAATTGTGCGGTGTTGATGATATCGCATGATCTGCATCTGGTGATGGCAAAGACCGATCAGGTGGTGTGCTTTAACCGGCATGTCTGTTGTTCGGGCATCCCTGAAACCGTGCGTCAGCATCCTGAATACCGGTCGCTTTTTGGCAATCAGGCGGCGGATGCGATTGGCATTTATACCCATGCGCATGATCACGAACATGACCTTGCCGGGCATATTGTCGAGGGCGGGCATGACCATGGTCATAGCCATGATCACGGGCATCATCATGGCGATCATCATGGGTCGGGCCATGTCCACGGGCCGGGATGCGCACATGGACATCACCACCATGAAGAAGAAATCGACGAAAAAGATCGGATATGGCGGCCGGAATGATGGATGATTTTCTGACCCGTGCCGTGATCGGCGGGATTTTGCTGGCATTTGTCTGTGGGCCGTTCGGGGCGTTTATCGTCTGGCGGCGCATGGCGTTTTTTGGCGATACGCTGGCGCATTCGGCGTTGCTGGGTGTGGCGCTCGGGCTTCTGGTCGGGGTCGATGTCCGGATCGGGATGATTGCCACCTGCCTTGCCGCGGCCCTTATCCTTGCCATCGGGCAACGGCAAAGCCGCCTTGGCAGTGATACGGTCCTGGGGATGCTGGCGCATTCGACACTTGCCCTTGGCATGGTCGCCCTTGCCTTTGTGCAGGGGATTGCGGTTGACCTGATGGCCTATCTGTTTGGGGATATTCTGGCGGTCAATGTCAGTGATATCTGGCTTTTGGGGCTGGGCGGTGGATTGGCACTTCTGGTGCTGATCTGGATGTGGCGACCGTTACTGGCGCTGACCGTCAGCCCGGAAATTGCCGCGGCCGAAAGCATTCCGGTCGAACGGCTGCGTCTGGTTTTCATGCTGCTGATGGCGCTTGTGATTGGCATGGCGATCAAGATTGTCGGGGTTCTTCTGATCACGGCCCTTTTGATTGTGCCGGCGGCCAGTGCCAGGTTCTTTGCCAGAACGCCCGAGCAAATGGCGATTGGTGCGGCCCTGTTCGGGGCGGCGTCCGTCATGGCCGGGATCAGCCTTTCATGGCATGTCGATAGCCCGGCTGGGCCAAGCATCGTGATTTCGGCGGCGGGTCTGTTCCTTTTGTCCGGGGTTGTGGCGCCCCTGATGCGGCGCATACGGGCATAGGTCTGTATCAACGGGCAACGATTGAATTGCGGACAGGGCGCATGAAGGCGTGCTGTCAGATATGAAACAAGGACGGACAATATGCGTGTGATCAGGGTTGCGATTGCGGGGTTCGGTGGCGTTGGCCGCGCCACGGCAAATCTGCTGCTGGCGCGGCGGGAGCATTACCGCAGCGTTTATGATGCAGATGTTCGTCTGGTGGCGGTGTGCGGATCACGTGCGGGCCTGTCTGATGCAAACGGGCTTGAGGCCGATCAGTTTGATGCGCTTGAACCCGGTTTGAGTGGGCCGGACTTTATCGGCACGTCCGGCGCAGACATCCTGATTGAGGCCGGACCTAGCGATTTTCGCACGGGCGGCCCGGGGCTTGCCTATATTCATTCGGCCCTGTCGAGCGGGCGGGATACGATTGTGATTTCCAAGGGCGCGCTGGTCCATAGCGGGCGGGAGTTGCGCGATCTGGCGAAGGCATCGGGGGCGATTTTAAAGCTGAGCGGCGCAAGTGCCGCGGCCCTGCCGACCATTGATCTTGTTGAACATAGTCTGACCGGTTGCCGGGTTTTAAGCGTTGAGGGCATTTTGAATGCCACGACCAACTTCCTTCTGGATGCGATGGTTTCGAAGGGTGTCGGCTTTGACGCTGCGCTCAAAGAGGCGCAAAAAGGCGGCTTTGCCGAAGCCGATACGCGCAACGATACGGAAGGTTGGGACACTGCATGCAAGCTGTTGCTTCTGGCGAATTTCGGTCTGGGCGCGGAGCTTGCGATGGATGACCTTGTTGTCGAGGGCATTCACGGTGTTACCGCAGACCGGATTGATGCATGGCGGGCGGAGGGGCTTGTTCCGAAACTTGTCGGTAGTCTGGAATGCACGGATGACGGGACGATTTCTGCGCGTGTCGGTGTCAGGGCTTATCCCAATTCCGATCCCCTGGCGCAGGTCAGCGGCAAGAATAAGGCAATTCGGATCACCACCGATGCAATGGGCGAGACAATCGCCATCGGATGCGGTGAAGAGCCGCTGGCGACAGCCGCCGCAGCCCTAAAGGATTTCGAACATATCCTGAAAGCCAGAGTGGCCTGATCTGATATCACATTATGATTGCGGTTTTCGATTTTGCTATCATATAATGATAGCATGCAGGGCAAGCACAGAAAAACCTTGATTGCAGTTTTTACCAATCCGGTATCCGCCAGTATTGAATGGCGGGCAATCGAGGCTTTGCTGAAAGCCACTGGTGCAAATGTGATTGAAGGCAGCGGATCGCGGGTCCGGTTTGAAAAGGATGGTGAAATCGCCACTTTCCATCGACCGCATCCGGCCAAAGAAGCCAAGCGGTATCAGGTGCGCGATGCGCGTGATTTTCTGATCCGCACAGGAGTAACGCCATGAATGCAATGACTTACAAAGGTTATATGGCGCGCGTCGAATTCGATTCCGATGACGAGATTTTCGTCGGCCATATTGCCGGTATTCGGGACCGTGTCGGTTTTCATGCCGATACGGTTGCGGATTTGAAGGAAGCCTTTTACGAGGCGGTAGACGACTATCTTGAGACCTGTGCCAAGACGGGCAAGACGCCGCAAAAACCTTATTCCGGAAAGATGATGCTGCGGGTCAGTCCCGATATTCACCGGAAGGCAGCGATTGCTGCAGAGCTGGCGGGCAAAAGCCTTAACCAGTGGAGCGAGGAAATCATCGAAAAGGCGGTCAAACGCAAGGAGCCTTCGACCGCCTGATATTCGTTCCGGGCTGAGAAACCTCAGATCATTTCAAGTCGTGCAAACCCGGCTTCCAGATCGGCGATCAGGTCGTCGGTGTCTTCGAGGCCGATATGAAGGCGGATCAGTTGGCCGTCTTCGTCCCATTTGGTCGCGGTGCGGATGTTTTTCGGATCAGACGGCAGGATCAGGCTTTCGAAGCCGCCCCAGCTAAATCCCATGCCAAACAGATCCATGTGATCGACCATACTGGCAAGCTGCGGCTTTGTGACAGGTTTCAGGATAAAGGAAAACAGGCCGCTTGCTCCGATGAAGTCACGTTTCCAGATCGCATGGCCCGGATCGTCGGGTAGGGCCGGGTGCAGGACGCGTTTGACCTCTGGGCGGGTTTGCAGCCATTGGGCGACCTTGAGGCCGCTTTCATGATGCTGGCGCAGGCGTACGCCAAGGGTGCGAAGCCCGCGTTGTGCGAGATAGCAATCATCGGGACCAACCGCATCGCCCGAGATGATGATCTGTTTCTTGATGGTCAGAAGGTCTTCTTCGGTCGCGGTGGTAATCGTGCCCAGCATGACATCGGAATGGCCGACGATGTATTTCGTGCCGGCCTGAACCGATACATCGACACCCATTTCGAACGGGCGGCACAGCATGGGGGACGCCCAGGTGTTATCTAGCAAGACCTTGACCCCACGCGCATGCGCCGCGGCCGAAATCGCCGGGATATCCTGGATTTCGAAGGTCAGCGAGCCGGGGCTTTCGCACCAGATGAGGGCGGTATTGTCGCGGATCAGGCCCGCGATATCGCCGCCGATGGCCGGGTCATAATATTCGGTTTCAACGCCAAAGCGTTTGAGAAACGTGTTGCACAGATTACGCGTCGGGTAATAGGTGCTGTCGGTGACCAGAATATGATCGCCCGGTTTGACAAAGGCCAGGATCGCGTTGGTGATCGCCGCCACCCCGGACGATACGCACAGGGTGCCAAAGCCGCCTTCAAGTTCGGCAACCGCTTCTTCAAGCAGGAAGCGTGTCGGGGTACCGTGCCGCCCGTAAGTCACCTTGCCCGGTGCGGATGACCCAGCCTTTTCAAGATCGGCCAGAGTTTCAAACAGAATAGTCGAGGCATGGAGAACCGGCGGGTTGACCACGCCGTGATATTCACTGGATCGGCGACCGGCATGGACCAGTTTTGTCGCGGGCTTTTGGGGGCGGTTACCTGACATGGGTGGCTTTTCTCCTTGGATGCGCCGGAGTTGACGACGCGACGAGGCTCGGGGGGCCTTGAATTTGTTCCATAACTCAAAGCATTTCATGTCACCGGGTTCAAGGTTTTTTCACCGCAAAGAGTTGTGAAATCGCCATTTTGCGATATTTCAGTCCTTATGCCTCGCGTCCGGTTCCGGGCCGCGTTACAAAAGACAAAACCCGTCCAACCAAGTCCGACTTGCAGGAGGCCCCGTGCTCGAACTTCAGGATTTTCGTGCCGCGCGTCGCGCCATTTCCGATCACATGCGCCTGACGCCGGTATTTGCCGCCGGTATTTATAGCGACAGGTCGGTTTTCCCCGACCGGGATCGCATTCCGGACCTGTATCTGAAGCTTGAAAACATGCAGGTATCTGGCTCGTTCAAGGCGCGCGGCGCGATGAATGCCGCCCTTGCCCTTGATGAAGACAAACGCGCCGTGGGGCTTTGTACCGCATCGGGCGGCAATCATGGCATGGGGGTGATCAATGCGGCCCGTGTGCTGGGCGTGCCGGTCAAAATCTTTTTGCCGACCAATACGCCAAAGCCGAAGGTCGAAAAGCTGCGCAAGCAGGGTGTTGATGTTGCATTGACAGGTGCGGTCTGGGACGATGCCAACCGGGCGGCGATGGATCATGCGCGTGAAAGCGGCATGGCCTATATCCATCCCTTTGCCGATCCGAAGGTGATTGCAGGGCAGGGCACGATTGCGCTTGAGATGCTTGAACAGCAGGCCGACCTTGATACGCTGGTGGTGGCGATTGGCGGGGGTGGGCTTATTTCTGGTGTTGCAACAGCAGCGAAGCTTTTGCGGCCCTCGATCCGGGTGATCGGGGTTGAGCCGACCGGCGCCCCGACCTTGTTCGAGAGCATCAAGCATAACGAGGTCGCGACATTGCCAAGTGTGAATACGGCGGCAACCAGTCTGGCGCCACGTCAGTCATCGGCATTGAATGTCGATCTGATTGGCCGGAATGTCGACCGGATCGTTCTGGTCAGTGACGATGAAATGCGCGATGCGGCGCGCTGGCTGTGGCGGGAATTGGGAATTGCGGTCGAGCTTTCGGCGGCGGCCGGGATTGCCGCGGTACTGACCGACCGGCTGGGTGTCGATAATCCGGGCAAGATCGGGATTGTGATTTGCGGTACCGGTTCGGACGGAATGGCGTGATCAAATAAAAAAGGACGAAGCCGCGGGGCTTCGTCCTTTTTTAAACCAAACGCCATCCGAAAAACGGATGGCGCGGAAACTTGTAGCGTCGCAAACCGCCAAAGAGCCAAAGCTCTCCGGTGCGGAATTACATCTTCGGCTCGACCACCTGACGACCACGGTACATACCGGTGTTCAGGTCAATGTGGTGCGGGCGATGCAGTTCGCCGGTTTCTTTGTCTTCGCGGTACGAGCCCTTGGCGAGCTTGTCATGCGAGCGACGCATGCCCTGACGGGACTTGGTCACTTTTTTCTTTGGCACTGCCATGGGTCATCATCCTCTGGCTTGGGTAAACTCAGGCGCGCTTGTTAACGTGCGCGCTCGGGAAAGTCAACGATCAAAGTGCCGGAATTTTCATTTTCCTGCGACCTGTCGGCATTTTTGCCGTTGCCCGGACCGGCATCATGATCAACATGATGGTCGATATGCGGGATCAGGCCGGTCTCACGCGGATCGTCAACAATATCTGTTCGCTGGTCGTATACACCAAAGCCTGCCTTCTGGTAAGCCCCCAAAGCGCTTGGATGATCCAGCGAGCATGTATTGACTGTTATGCGTTGCGGTTTAAGGCCCCAGGCGGTGTCAATTGCCCAGTTCAGAAGGTATTTGCCATACCCCTTGCCGATGAAATCGGGGATCAGGCCCATATAATGCAGGTCGATCACGCCGTTTTCTTCAAGATCGGTCAGGTCCAGTTCGGCAAAACCGGCCGGGACGCCTGCGACATAAAGCACGTAAACGTGGGTTTCGGGCTTGGCGAGGATTTCGGCAAGTTCTTCATCGCCCATCAGGCGACGCAACCACCACAGCCAGGGTTCGCCGACCGTATTATAAAGGTAGCGATAAAAGGACAGGGTGGGGTTTTCGGCGCGCACGATGGCGACCTTGCCGGGCGGGATGGTGGCCGCAGGGCGATCTGGCGGATCAAGCATTTCAAGGAAGGTGACGACGACTTCCAGCTTGCGCGGATTGGATGCACTCATGACTTCAGCCTTTTTCGCATAACCACAAAATCGTTACCGATTTCAGATGTTTGCGCATTGGTTCGCGGGACGGTTTCGATAATTTCATAACCGAGCTTGCGATAAAAATCACGCACTGCCGGGTCTGTGACGGTGACCTTGTTTACAGCAAGGCCGGTGGCGGCAAGGATATCCTCGGCCAGCACCAGAAGGCCTGACCCAAGGCCGGTGCCGCGCGCATCGTTGGCTACGGCAAGATAGTGAACCCAGCCACTTTCACCGTCATGACCGGCCATGACAGTGCCGATGATTGTAGCGTCTTTTGCCGATCGTGCCAAAATCACGCTGCCGCGCCCGGAATTCAGGCATGTGGCGAGATCACGACCGGCATCATGGCCCGGTCCGGTCAGTCCGGATTTCTGCCAAAGGGTGCCGATGGCGGCGATGTCGTGCGCGGTCGGTGATTGCAGTCTTTCAAGAAAAAAGCCCGGTTCTTCCTTTCTGTCACTTTTGCCTGCCGCTTTGTTCGTGGCGGCATCGGTTTGGGACAGGGTGAGGGAACCGGGCATTTTCATATCTGTTGATGGTTGGCGTTATGCCGGGCCTTTATCGACCGGGCTTCCTTCGGAGCTGGCCCATTCGGCCCAGGAACCGTCATAGACCGCGACTTCCTTTTTCCCGGCGATATAGGCACCAAGGGCAAGCACACAGGCGGTCACGCCCGAGCCGCAGGATGTGACAACCGATTTATCAAGATTGACACCGGCATCATGGAAGGCGGTGCGAATGGCATCGGCGTCCCTGAAGGTGCCGTCAGCATTCAGGAGCCTGTCAAACGGCAGATTGTAAGAGCCCGGCACGTGGCCAGCCTTGCCCCACGGTTCGTCGGCATCACCCGTGAAGCGTTCGGTTGCGCGGGCATCGACCAGTTGTTCGCGTTTGCTTTTGACGTTTGCCAGCACCTGATCATATTCGCGCAGCAGGAAGCTGTTGGCGCGCGCGGTGAAATGGCGTTCGCGCGGCGGGGTTGGTGCATCGGTCACCGGGCGGTTTTCGGCAAGCCATTTCGGCAGGCCGCCATCGAGCACGGCAACATCATGATGCCCGAAATGGCGCAGCATCCACCATGCCCGGCAGGCGGCAAGGGCCGACCCTGTCTGGCCGTAAACCACGATGCGGACACCGTCGCCAAGGCCAAGCTTGCGGACCTTGGCCGAAAACTTGATCGCGTCGGGCATCATGTGGGGAAGCGGTGCGCTGTCATCCGCGGCGATTTCGTCGATATCGAAGAATACCGCGCCCGGAATGTGCTGCGCGTTATAAATCTCGCGCGCATTTTTGTTCTGGGCGGGCATGTACCAGCTCGCATCGACGACGCGAACGTCGGGTGCATCAAGGTGATCCGCAAGCCACTGGGTGGAAACCAGTGCGTCGGAAGTTGGGTTGGTCATCAAAGAGACTCCGGTTTGCAATGGTGGGTATTGCGCGATCCGGGGCGTTTCCGCAGATCTGTATCTTCAAACTCAAATGTTTCTTGTTTTAATTTCTATCCGTCCTGAAAGCGCATGGCAATATCCCGACTTGATTTGTGGATATGCCGATTGCGCGTTTCCGGTGGGATCATTCATCAAAGACGATATTGATGCGGCGGTTCTGGCGGCCTTTCTTTTCGATCTTGGCAACCAGAACCCTGCCGATTTCGGCCGTACTTTTGACATGCGTTCCGCCGCAGGGCTGATAATCGATCCCCTCGATCGTGACGGTACGGATGCTGTTGCCATCCATTGGTGGTTGCACCGACATGGTGCGAACCAGTTCGGGGTTGGCTTTGAGTTCGGCCACGCTGATTTCGCCATCATAGACCTCGGCGTTGCTTGCGATCAGCTCGTTTAGCCGTGTGGTCAGTTCATCCTTGTCGGGTGCTTCGTCGGGCAGGTTGAAATCAAGCCGGGCCTTATGGGTCGCGATATTGCCACCCGTGACGTCGCCTTCGACAATCGCACAGAGCAAATGCAGGCAGGTGTGAAAGCGCATCAGGCGGTGGCGGGTTTCCCAATCCAGTTCGGCCGTGATCGTATCGCCGATTGCTGGCAGGTCGTGACCCTCGGCGATGATGTGCCGGATTTTGCCGCTGTCGCGGTCCTTGACCGTGGTTGCGACCGGCAGGGCGCGACCATCGGCGGTTTTGAAAAACCCGACATCCCCGGTCTGACCGCCGGCGGTGGCGTAGAACACGGTTTGGTCGAGTTCAACGCCGCGGTCCGAGATCGAGATGACTTTGGCGTCGCAGTTCCGGCGATAGGCGTCTTCACGAAACAAAAGGCGGGTCACAGACTCCTCCATCTTTGGTGGCGATCAGATCACGTAACCATCGTCCTGCCGCCAAAAACGGCGCGGTAGCAGATGTGCCTTTGGTGGGGCCGGGCAGCATCGCGGTGACGGTGCGGTCTGAAATCTTGCAGTGAAATCATGGTGCTGCGCGAAGGCCTGTTTTGTCGAGGGGTTTTTGCGAAAACATTGTGTGTATAATATGATACATATTTTTGTAATTGATGTTGATGTATGTACGAAATGTATGATATCCCCTTGGCCCAAATTGGGGGTGAAAGAAACTTGGCTGCTGTTATTCATGTCAAACTGACGGGCGAAGGTGATTTCGGGCCGGTGGATCTCGAATGTGCGATCCCGCCTGCGCGCCTGCCTTTGGTGATGGCGGCCCTGTTTGGTTCTCCGACCAGTTTGCGGGCGGCTGCAGCACCGGGCGGCGGCGCGGTTGATCATGGGGCAGCGTCTTCTTCAGGGGCTTCGATGTCGGCTGCTGTGTCTCCTGCTATATCCCCTGCGGCATCATCTCCGTCTGCGCCATCTTCGTCATTCGGGCCTGGTGGCTCTTTGCGGGAAATGCCTGCTGGCGGGCAATTCCCTGTAACGGCGCGATCGGATCGATCCGGCCCGGCTCTTTCTCCGGCACGCCTGACTGAAGGCACACCTGCATCGGAGAGCGCACCGGGGCAGGTGGCCGGGCAGGCCATCGGGCGCGATTTGGGTGGGGCTGATTTGGTTGGCGATGGTACTGCGGATGCGATTGATCCGGCGAATTTCCTGATTGGATATATCGGAAGTCTGGGCGATCTGATTGCCCGGCTGCAGCCGCGTGGCTTTGCCGAAAGCATCCTGATTGCCGCGATCTGGCTGCATTATCGCGATGGGCGCAGCTTTGTGACGCGTGATGATATCCGGCGGTTGCTGCGGCGGCAGGAACATCTGCGCATGCCAAAGAATTTCGGTCGTGATTTTCATACCGCAATCACGCGGGGCTATATCGAACCGGTGGACGAGGATGGGGGATTTGCCGCCACCGGAACCGGCTATCAGTGGTTCCGTGATGCTTGTATTAAATGATACAAAAAGTCGATAAAGTGGTTGACGTGATGTATCTATAATGTATCATTCTTGACGTGGGACAAGAAAACAGGCGGGGACAAAATGCGGGAATGGGAAGTACGGACAAGCTGCAGGGTCTGGCGCGGGCGATATGTGATCCGTGGGGGCGTTGATCGCATTGCCAATGATATCGTCACCCTGCAGCAAAGCCGCTTTCCGGGGATTGAAACCGGCAAGGTTTCTCTTCGGGTTGTGACCATGGCGGTAATGGCGGTTCTGGCCGAGGAATGCTGCGAAGACGGTGTGACGGCAGCGGAACTTTCCTTTTTGCTGACCACGTGCCTTGGCCGTCCGATTTCACCGGCCCGGATCGAACGCGAAATGGAAACGCTTTCGGGGCTGGTATGGTCGGGGCCATGGGGGGCGGAAACGCTTTATGTTCTTGAAAAGCGCGGCCTTCGCTTTTTTGAAAGTGCCCGCATGATGGCGATGAACGATACCGACGCCCAAAGCAAGGATTTGACAGAATATACAGGCGCGGAGGAAGGCGGGGTTTTGCCGAAGATCGATCCGTCGATCGCAGCAAGCCCCGCCCCACACGCCCGGTACCGGGTGGTGGGATAGTCCCCGGCTTTGACCTGCTTTTGATCAGCACCCGCCTAACGGCTTTGCCTGGGCGGGTGTTTTGCTGTTTGTGGTGTCTGTTTTGATGCGGGGCTAAAGCAATTACATCTGCCCGTTGGCATTCGGGCGATCAAAGCCGCTGCAATCAGGGTTGACCTGACAGCATAAGGTACGTAATGATTTGAAGATGGAAAACATTGTTACGCATCAGAACGCCTATTTTACGTCGTGCACATAGCGCGGCGCCTGTTGATGTGTTTGTAAATTAAACCAAGACCGGCTGCCCCAGGGCGGCCTTTGTTTTTTCCATAAACCGGTTTGCCCGAGGTGGCCCCACCAACAAGGAAACCGGAAAATGACCCATATCTCCCTTGCTGATCGCATGCCGACACTTGATTTCACACCCAATGCCCTGAAAGACGGGATCGGGGTGGTGCCGCTTATTCTGATGGCGGGGTTTGCCGATACCATTGCGGCGGCGAGCGAGCTGGTCGCAAATGGTGCTGTCATGATCGAGGACAAACAGATTGTGGATCCTGATCATCATATCCTTAGTTACGCATTTGATGATGGCGAAGTATTGCGCCTTACCGTTGGCGGTCAAAGGACGATGCTGATCCGTCGTGCAGATTGATCGGGTTGGTGTGTGCCGGTCGCGCGAGCAGGGCTTGGGGGCGAGGGGCGATGTTGCTGGTGATCTCAGAACAGCGACATTTGCCCGTTCGCATTCGGGCGGATAAAGCCGCTGCAATCAAGGTTGAGCGACCGGCCGGTCATGCCGTGTTTTTTGCGTGCGGCATCAAACCGCCTGGCGATCAGATCGGCAATCGGGCCGGTGCCGCGCATGCGGGTGCCAAATTCGGATTGGTAACGTTCGCCGTCGCGCATCTGGCGGATCAGCGACATGACCTTTGTCTTGCGGTCGGGATAATTGGCTTCGAGCCATTCTTCGAACAGATCGGCGATTTCAAGCGGCAGGCGGACGACGATGTGCGATACGGACGTTGCCCCGGCATTACGCACCGCCGCGACCAGATTTTCGATTTCCATGTCATTGAGGCCGGGAATGATCGGCGCGCACAGGGCCGTGACCGGAATGCCGGCATCGGCAAGTTTGCGAATGGCATCAAGCCGACGGTGCGGGGCGGAAGCACGCGGTTCGAGAAGGTTGGATAATCTGTGATCAAGGCTTGTGACTGATACCGCGACAGATGCACGCTTTCTGGCGGCCATTGGCGCGATCAGGTCGATATCGCGGGTGACAAGGGCACCCTTGGTGATGATCGAAAAGGGATGCTGGCAATCGCCAAGCACCCTGATGATGGATCGGGTCAGTTGTTTTTCACGTTCAACCGGCTGATAGGGATCGGTGCTGGTGCCGATCACGATGGGGGCGGGCATATAGCTTTTGGCGGCAAGCTGTTTGCGCAACAGCGCCGGGGCATCTGGTTTCCAGAACAGCCTTGTTTCAAAATCCAGTCCCGGCGACAGGCCGAGATAGGCGTGTGTCGGTCTGGCAAAGCAATAGATACAGCCATGTTCACATCCGCGATAAGGATTGATTGAGCGGTCAAACGGCACGTCCGGGCTTTGATTTTTGGTAATCACGCTGCGCGCACCATCAATGCCAAGGGTCGTGCGGATGCGCGGCGCGTCCTGATCTTCCATCAGGCTGGTCATCCAGCCGTCATCGACCGGTTGATGGTGAAGTCGTTCAAACCGGCCATCCATATTTGAGACAGCGCCACGGCCCTTGCGGGCACGATTGGGCAGAATGTCGGTATCGATTGCCGGATCGGTCCAGCCATCGCCGGGTAGCAAAGAGGGATCCTGTTCCCGAATATGGATGTTGGAATGACGCATATCCGGAATATAAAGAACAAAATAGGAACATTCAAGCGATTTCAGATACCGAACCCGGACTGAGCGGTCATGCAGTCTGCCTTTTCCGGGCCATTTTTCGATGTTTTTCTATCGGATAAGAAAAAGACGAACAGGATAAAGGTGTTAGCAATGCGCGTCATGGTGACTGGCGGGGCGGGATTTATCGGATCAGCCCTGTGTCGTTATCTGGTTCTTGAACGTGGCTGGGAAGTGCTTAACCTCGATAAACTGACCTATGCCAGCGATCTGCGCAGTCTTGATACCATAGACCATCTGCCAAATTATCAATTCATCAAGGCAGACATTGCCGATCCGCTTGCGGTTGCGGCGGCCCTTCATGATTTTGGTCCGGATGCGGTCATGCATCTGGCGGCGGAAAGCCATGTTGACCGGTCGATTGACGGGCCGGGGGCATTCATCAACACCAATATCGTCGGGACTTATCACTTGCTCGAAGCGGTGGCCGTTTACTGGCGCGGTCTTATGCCGGATGACCGGGAACGGTTCCGGTTCCATCACATATCGACCGACGAGGTTTACGGATCGCTTGGCCCCGATGATGGCCTGTTTACCGAGCAAAGTCCGTATCGGCCCAATTCCCCCTATGCCGCAAGCAAGGCATCATCGGATCATCTGGTGCGGGCGTGGTGCCATACCTATGGCCTGCCGGTGGTGATCAGCAATTGTTCAAACAATTATGGCCCGTTCCAGTTTCCCGAGAAATTCATCCCGCTGATGACCATCAATGCCCTGCGTGGCAAGAAATTGCCGGTTTATGGCGACGGCCACAATATCCGTGACTGGCTGCATGTTGATGATCATGCGCGTGCGCTGGCGATGATTGTCGAACAGGGCCGGGTCGGGGAAACCTATAATGTCGGCGGGCGGAACGAGGCGCGCAACATCGATATCGTGCGCCAGATATTCGATCTGGTATGTGAACTGGCCGAGGATGTCCCTGTTACGAAATTTGACGATATTGTTGAATTTGTTGCCGACCGTCCGGGGCATGATCATCGTTATGCGATTGACGCGACAAAGATCGAAACCGAGCTTGGCTGGAAAGCGACGCACGATATCGCATCGGGCCTGCGCGAGACGGTGCAATGGTATATCGACAATCGCGACTGGTGGCAGTCGATCCTTGATCACAGATACGATCTGCAACGGTTGGGGCAGGGCTGATTTGACCTGCTTTTGCGGTTAAGGGCACGCGATGTATCGGTACAATCGCGCGCTTGCCGGTTTTTACAATCCATCTATAGTTTCGTGGCCACCCTTTTTATGGAGCCACGCCGATGGATTGGACACAGTTTATCAGCTTCACACTTGTTACGGCCCTTCTGGTGATGTCGCCGGGGCCCAATGGCGTTCTGATTGCCAAAACCGTTCCGACATCCGGCCGCGCGGCAGGTTTTGCCAATGTTGCCGGTTTCGTGACCGCCTTTTACCTGCATGGCACATTGTCGATTTTGGGGATTTCGGTGATCCTGGTGCAGTCGGCACAATTGTTCATGATGGTGAAGATTGCCGGTGCGGCATATCTTTGCTGGGTCGGGTTCAAGGCGCTGCGCGAGGCATGGCGCGGGGTTAAAACCGTTGCCGAAGTGGCCCCGGCCAAACGCCGCAGAACGCTTTTGGTGGCGTATGGCGAAGGGTTCCTGACCAATGCGCTTAATCCCAAGGTATCGATTTTCTATCTTGCGGCATTTCCGCAATTCATTCCGGTCGGCGAGGGCGCGATTACATCGGCCTTCATGCTGGTTTGTGTGCATGCCAGCATCAATATCATCTGGTTTTCGACCATGATCATTCTGTTGTCGCGCCTGACCGGGATGGCACGCAATGGATCGTTCCAGCGCGCGTTAAAAGCCGTGACCGGCAGCGTGTTTATTGCGTTTGGCATCAAGCTTGCGATGTTCCGGCCTTAACGGCGTTTCATGCGCTGAAATCGTGACTGGTTGCCGTGTCGGGTTGTCTTGCAGGGAAAACCGGCAGGGGCTGCTTGTGTTGACAGTGTAAAACGATCGTTTTACACTGTGCCCATGGATATCAAGACAAACCTTATTGCAACGGCCGAGCGGCTTTTTGATCGTAATGGCTTTAGCGCAACCGGCATGGATCGGCTGACGCAGGAAGCGGGTCTTTCCAGTCGCACACTTTACAAACATGTCGGTAGCAAGACAGCGCTTATGGCGCTGGTGCTTGGCGCGCGCGAACGGCGTTTTATGGAACGCCTTGATGTGCAGAGCGTTGATGAAATCTTTGACGTGCTGGGACAATGGACACGTGATGAAGGCGGGCGTGGATGCCTGTTTTTGCGAAGCTACGGTGAAACCGGGGGTGACATCCCGGAAATTGCCAATGTTGTCCTGACGCACAAAGACGCAACCAGAGCCAAAATTGCCGAAATCGTTCAGCGTGATCTGGGGGCCGGGGATCATGGGGAACTGACAGAACAGATTTTGGTTTTGTTTGAAGGGGCGGTGGCCGCTGCGGTTTATCGCGGGATGGATGCCATAAGTGCCGCACGCAAGGCTGCGGCCATTCTTGTTGCACAGGCGCGTTCATGAAGCCCGATTTCAAACCTGCCATCAGCCCGGCGGTTCAGATTGGTCTTGTCGGCTTTGCGCTGATTGCCATTTGTTATGGTTTTGCCCGATTTGCCTTTGGGCTTCTGTTGCCGCAAATCGATGCGGAATTGTCACTTGGTCCGACGGTTTCCGGCGTGATTTCCGGCGGGTCATTTTTGGGCTATTGCCTGTTCATTATTATTTCTGCGATTGCGACCGAACGCTTCGGCCCCCGTGTGGTTGCGACGGCGGCGGCATGTGTTGCCGCGGTCGGCATGGCAGGGATTGCCGTCGCGCCGGATGCGGTCT
>NZ_JPWA01000049.1 GCF_003326475.1 Thalassospira xianhensis MCCC 1A02616
ATCCGTGAAGGCGGTCGTACCGTCGGCGCGGGCGTTGTTGCCAAGATCATCGAGTAATTTTCTCTTGATCTTTGTGAAGCGGGCGGCTATGTAAGCCGCCCGCAACACTTTTGCGGCAATCGTCAACTCCAGTTGAGGGGCCGGTGTCCTTTTGAGGGCTCCGGTACATAATTACATGGATAGTCAGAACATTCGCATTCGCCTGAAGGCGTTTGACCATCGCGTGCTGGATCAGTCCACGCGCGAGATCGTCAATACGGCGAAGCGCACTGGCGCAGAGGTCCGCGGCCCGATTCCGCTGCCGACCCGCATTGAGAAATACACTGTTCTGCGGTCTCCGCACATCGATAAGAAATCGCGTGAACAGTTCGAAATCCGTACGCATAAGCGTCTTCTCGACATTGTCGACCCGACTCCCCAGACCGTTGATGCTCTGATGAAGCTCGACCTGGCTGCAGGCGTCGACGTCGAGATCAAACTTTAATCGGGAGTAAGCCGCAATGCGTAGTGGACTTATTACCCAGAAGGTTGGCATGACTCGCGTCTTCACGGACGAAGGCGTGCACCTTCCTGTCACCGTTCTGAAAGTCGATAACCTTCAGGTCGTTGCTAATCGTACCAGCGACACCGACGGTTACGTTGCTGTTCAGCTTGGCTATGGCAAAGCAAAAGTGAAAAACGTATCGAAGCCGATGCGCGGTCACTTCGCAAAAGCCAAGGTTGAGCCGAAAGCGAAACTTGCTGAATTCCGCGTTAGCGAAGATGCGCTGATCGAAGTTGGTGCCGAACTTTCGGCTGCCCACTTTGTCGAAGGCCAGTTCGTTGACGTTATCGGCACCTCCATCGGTAAAGGTTTTGCCGGTGCGATGAAGCGCCATAACTTCGGTGGTCTGCGTGCGTCGCACGGTGTGTCTGTATCGCACCGTTCGCATGGTTCCACCGGTCAGTGCCAGGATCCGGGCCGCGTCTTCAAAGGTAAGAAGATGGCTGGTCACATGGGTGCGGCTCGCGTTACCGTTCAGTCCCTGAAAATCGTCTCTACCGACGCTGACAAGGGTCTTGTTCTGGTTCACGGTGCTGTTCCGGGTCATGCTGGTGCGTATGTCCTTGTTAAGGATGCTGTGAAACGTGCTGCACCGGAAGGTCTGCCGTTCCCGGCCGCGCTGAAGGGTGCTGCTGCCCCGGCTGCTGAAGAAGCTGCCGCCGAGGATAAGGAATAAGCATCATGAAGCACGATATTCTTAAACTTGACGCGTCCAAGGCAGGTAACATCGATCTCGCAGAAGAGATCTTTGGTCTGGACGTTCGTCGTGACATCCTTCACCGCATGGTGAACTGGCAGCTGGCAAAACGCCGCGCCGGGACCCATAAGGTCAAGGAAAAGAGCGAGATCTCTGCGACCACGAAAAAGTTCGTACGTCAGAAGGGTAGTGGCGGTGCACGTCACGGTTCCCGTAAAGCCGTACAGTTCCGTGGTGGTGGTGTAGCGCATGGTCCGCGTGTTCGCGATCATTCGCACGATCTGACCAAGAAATTCCGTAAGCTCGCGCTGAAAACCGCTCTGTCGGCCAAAGCAAAGGACGGTAAGCTTATCGTTCTGGACTCCGCGGAATTCTCGGACGCCAAAACCAAGAATCTGGTCGCTGCTTTCGCTAAGCTCGGCTGGAAATCTGCACTGATCATTGACGGTGCGCAGATCAATGAGGGCTTTGCACGCGCTGCGCGCAACATCCCGCAGATCGATGTGCTGCCTGAGATTGGTGCTAACGTCTATGACATCCTGCGCCGTGACACCCTGGTGCTGACCAAGGGTGCGGTCGAAGCGTTGGAGGCACGTCTCAAATGACGATCATCAGCAAAGAGCGGATGTACGAAGTCATCCGCGCCCCGCATATCACTGAAAAGTCGACGCTGATTTCTGAACACAACGCAGTTGCGTTCAAAGTTGCGATCGACGCCACCAAGCCGGAGATCAAGGCTGCTGTGGAAGGTCTGTTCGGGGTGAAGGTCAAGGCGGTCAATACCTCTGTGGTAAAAGGCAAGACCAAGCGTTTTCGCGGTACTGTCGGTCGCCGGAGCGATTTCAAGAAAGCGATGGTTACCCTCGAAGAGGGTCAGTCCATCGACGTGACGACGGGAATCTAAGACATGGCTTTGAAGAAGTTTAAACCAACCTCTCCTGGTCGCCGTCAGCTGGTTCTTGTCGATCGTTCCGATCTCCACAAGGGCAAGCCGATCAAAGCGTTGACCGAAGGTCTTCGCAAGAAAGGTGGCCGTAACAACTCTGGTCGTATCACCGCCCGCCGTATTGGTGGTGGTCACAAGCGTCGTTACCGCATTATCGACTTCAAACGTACCAAGTTTGATGTCGTTGGTACGGTCGAACGTCTGGAATATGATCCGAACCGCACGGCGTTCATCGCCCTGGTTCGTTATTCCGATGACGAGTTGGCCTACATCCTCGCACCGCAGCGTCTTGCTGTCGGCGACAACATTGTTGCAGCCGAACGCGTAGACATTAAGCCGGGTAATGCCGCACCGCTGAAGAATATTCCGGTCGGTACCATCGTCCATAACGTCGAACTGAAAGCCGGTAAAGGTGGTCAGATCGCACGTTCGGCAGGCACCTATGTGCAGCTTGTCGGCAAGGACCAGGGTTACGCCCAGCTTAAGCTGTCCTCCGGTGAGGTACGTTTGGTTCGTGGTGAATGCATGGCTACCATCGGTGCCGTGTCCAACCAGGACCAGCAGAACACAAACCTTGGTAAAGCAGGCCGCAATCGCTGGCTTGGCAAGCGTCCTTCGGTTCGTGGTGTTGCCATGAACCCGATCGATCACCCGCATGGTGGTGGTGAAGGTCGCACTTCGGGTGGTCGTCACCCGGTTACGCCGTGGGGCAAGCCTACCAAGGGCAAACGTACCCGCTCGAACAAAAAGACTGACGCGCTCATCATGCGCCGTCGTCATAAGAGCTAACGGAGGAGGCTAGACTATGGCGCGTTCCGTTTGGAAGGGTCCGTTTGTAGACGGATACCTTCTTAAGAAAGCCGAAACAGTCCGTGCTTCAGGCCGGAATGAGGTAATTAAGACCTGGTCGCGGCGCTCGACGATTTTGCCGCAATTCGTAGGCCTCACCTTTGGGGTTTACAATGGCCAGAAGTTTCTGCCGGTACTTGTGAACGAAGATATGATCGGTCATAAGTTCGGCGAGTTTTCGCCGACCCGTACCTACTATGGTCACGCGGCCGACAAGAAGGCGAAGAGGAAGTAACGATGGGTAAAAAAGCTGACATCCGTCGGCTGGCGGACAACGAGGCTGCGGCTTCGCTCCGGGCAGTACGCATTTCCCCGCGTAAGCTCAACCTCGTCGCCGAGTCGATCCGTGGTATGAAGGCAGAGGCTGCTTTGGCAGAGCTCACCTTCTCCAACAAACGCATTTCGCAGGACGTCAAAAAGCTGCTGGAATCGGCAATCGCTAATGCCGAGAACAACCACCAGCTCGATGTTGACCGTCTCTTTATCAAAGAGGCGACTGTTGGTAAGGCATTCGTGATGAAACGTTGGCGGGCCCGCGCACGCGGTCGCGTCGGCAAGATCATCAAGCCGTTCTCCAACATGCGCATCGTCGTCTGCGAACGTGAGGAGGCCGAGTAATGGGTCAGAAAGTAAATCCGATCGGTCTGCGCGTTGGCATCAACCGTACGTGGGATTCCCGCTGGTACGCCAACAAGGCCGATTTCGCTGGCCTTCTTCATGAAGACCTGGCGATCCGTAAATACATCTTCGACCGTCTGAAACAGGCGGGTGTATCGAAGGTGATTATCGAACGTCCGGCGAAAAAAGCCCGTATCTCGATCCACTCTGCCCGTCCGGGTGTTGTGATCGGGAAAAAAGGCCAGGACATCGAGAAGCTCAAGAACGATCTGCAGAAACTGACCAAGTCGGAAGTGCAGGTTAACATCATCGAAATCCGTAAACCGGAAATCGATGCCAAGCTGGTCGCTGACAACATCGCCCAGCAGCTTGAGCGCCGTGTTTCGTTCCGTCGCGCTATGAAGCGCTCGGTTCAGAACGCAATCCGTCTCGGTGCTGGTGGCATTCGTATTAATGCTGCTGGTCGTCTTGGTGGTGCTGAAATCGCTCGTACCGAATGGTACCGTGAAGGTCGCGTTCCGCTGCATACCCTGCGTGCGGACGTTGATTACGGCACTTCGGAAGCTCACACCACCTATGGTGTTTGCGGTCTGAAGGTCTGGATCTTCAAGGGCGAAATCATGGCTCACGATCCGTTGGCTTCCGAGCGTAAAGCGCTCGAGTCGGCTGGTTCAGGTCGTAAGTAAGGAGATAGAGAGATGCTTTCTCCAAAACGTACAAAGTTCCGTAAAGCACACAAAGGCCGCCTTAAAGGTGAGGCCAAAGGTGGTACGGAACTTAATTTCGGCGCTTATGGCTTGAAAGCCTTGGAGCCGGAGCGTATAACGGCGCGTCAGATCGAAGCGGCCCGCCGCGCGATCACCCGCCACATGCGCCGTCAGGGCCGTGTGTGGATCCGTGTTTTCCCGGATCTCCCGGTTTCGCAAAAGCCTGCTGAAGTCCGTCAGGGTAAAGGCAAAGGCTCGGTCGAATATTGGGCGGCACGCGTTAAACCGGGCCGGATTATGTTTGAACTTGACGGTGTTCCGCTGGATCTTGCACGTCGGGCTTTCGAGCTCGCAGCGGCAAAATTGCCGATCAAGACCAAGTTTGTCACGCGTCTTGGTGAAGGGGAGTAATTAGTGATGAAAATTGCTGATCTCCGCGCGAAAAGCGCTGATGAACTAAAACAGATGCTGCTCGACCTGCGTAAGGAATCGTTCAATATGCGTTTCCAGCAGGCTTCCGGTCAGTTCGAGAACACTGCGCAGGTCCGTAAGGTCCGCCGTGATATCGCCCGCATCAAAACCCTTCTCGGAAACGAGAAGGGTGCTACTGCGGCCTAACTGGACACGCATAGGAGTTAAGACACATGCCGAGGCGTGTATTGCAGGGGACAGTCGTTTCGACAAAAAACGACAAGACCGTGGTGGTCCGTGTGGAACGCCAGGTCATGCACCCGCTGTATAAAAAGTATGTGCGCAAGTCGAAGAAATTCCACGCGCATGATGAAGAGAACCGCTTCAAGACGGGTGACGTCGTTCGTATTCGCGAATGCCGGCCGATCTCGAAATTGAAGTCTTGGGAAGTAGTGGTCGAGGAGTGAGTCCTCAGCCCAACCATAGTCAAGGGGTAAACCCATGATCCAGATGCAGTCCAATCTGGACGTTGCCGATAATAGCGGCGCTCGCCGTGTTCAGTGCATCAAGGTGCTGGGCGGCTCGAAGCGCAAAACCGCTAATGTCGGTGATGTTATCGTGGTTTCCGTCAAGGAAGCCATTCCGCGCGGTCGTGTTAAGAAGGGTGCAGTTCACAAAGCTGTCATCGTTCGGACCGCAAAGGAAATTCGTCGTTCCGATGGTTCGGCGATCCGCTTTGACCGTAATGCTGCCGTTCTTATCAATGCGAACGGTGAGCCTATCGGTACGCGTATTTTCGGCCCGGTGACCCGTGAACTTCGTTCGCGTGGTTACATGAAGATCATTTCGCTTGCCCCGGAGGTGCTGTAATGGCTGCCAAGATTAAAAAGGGTGATCGCGTCATTGTTCTTACGGGTAAAGACAAAGGGAAAACCGGCGAAGTTATCGCCGCTTTCCCGACCGAGAACAAAGTTCTGGTTTCGGGCATCAACCTGGTGAAACGTCACCAGCGTCCGACCGGTGCTGATGCTGGCGGCATCGTCGAGAAGGAAGCGAAAATCAACGTTTCCAACGTGGCGATTGTCGACCCGAAAGAAAACAAGCCGACCCGCGTCGGTTTCAAGACCCTCGATGATGGTCGCAAGGTTCGCGTAGCGAAGCTCAGCGGCGAAGTCATCGACAACTGAGGGACGGAAAAATGACGCGCCTGCGCGAACATTACAAAGAAGTGGTGCGTGACGCACTCCAGAAGGAGTTCTCCTACGAGAACTCCATGGAGGTTCCGCGCCTCGAGAAGATCGTGATCAATATGGGTGTCGGCGACGCCACCCAGGATCGCAAAAAGCTGGAAGGTGCGGCGGCCGATCTCGCTGCCATCACCGGTCAGAAGCCTATCTTCACCAAAGCGAAAAAGTCGGTAGCGGCTTTCAAGCTTCGTGAAGGCATGAATATCGGTTGTAAAGTGACCCTGCGTCGCGACCGTATGTACGAGTTCCTGGACCGTCTGGTTTCGGTCGCGCTTCCGCGCGTTCGTGACTTCCGCGGCCTGAACAAAAAATCCTTCGATGGTCGTGGCAACTTTGCCATGGGCCTCAAGGAACAGTTCGTCTTTCCTGAAGTCGAGTACGACAAAGTCGACTCGGTCCGCGGGATGGACATCATCATTTGCACCACGGCAAAGTCCGACGCCGAAGCTCTCGCCCTTCTCAAGGGCTTTGATCTTCCGTTCGGAAACTAACTGGAGGTTGGCCCATGGCCAAGAAAAGCGCCGTTCAGCGCGAACTTAAACGTGAGCGCCTGGCTAAGCAGCATGCTGCCAAGCGTGCCGCCCTTAAAGCGGTCATTAACAATCGCGAGACGTCCCCTGAGGAACGTATCGCGGCTGTGATCAAACTCGCCCAGCTGCCGCGTAACTCGGCCCGTATCCGTCAGCGTATCCGCTGCCAGGTTTCCGGTCGTCCGCGCGGTGTCTATCGCAAATTCCGCCTGTCCCGTATCGCCCTTCGTGAACTTGCTTCGCGTGGTCAGATCCCGGGCATGGTGAAGTCGAGCTGGTAAGGAGGACATCACATGTCGATGACTGATCCCGTAGGCGATATGCTCACGCGTATCCGCAACGGTCAGCGCGTTGGTAAATCCAGCGTTGCTTCGCCGGCTTCAAAACTGCGTACCGGTGTGCTGGATGTTCTCCAGCGCGAAGGTTATATCCGCGGTTACAGCATTAATGAAATTCGCAAGGGCGTCAGCGAAATCAACATCGAACTCAAATATTTTGAGGGCGAAGGCGTGATTAAGCAGATCGACCGCGTCTCGACCCCGGGTCGTCGTGTTTATTCGAAGATCAAAGATCTTCCGAAAGTTTACAACGGCCTGGGCATCGCAGTCCTGTCCACTCCGAAAGGGGTTCTGTCGGATCAGGAGGCTCGCGAGCAGAATGTCGGCGGCGAAATCCTCTGCAAGGTATTCTAAGGAGGGCCAACGATGTCGCGAGTAGGAAAAAACCCGGTGGTCGTGCCTAACGGCGTTACCATCACCCTGACCGAAGAACAGATCAGTGCAAAAGGCAAGCTCGGTGAGCTTCGTCTGCCGCTGACCTCGGACGTAACCGTTTCACAGGATGACAACCAGATCACCGTGAAACCGGCCAACGATACGAAGCGTGCACGTGCCCTTTGGGGTACCACCCGCGCCAATATCGCAAACCTCGTAACCGGGGTTTCGGACGGCTTCACCAAGAAACTGGAAATCACCGGTGTTGGTTACCGTGCGCAGGTCCAGGGCAATAAACTGGTTCTGCAGCTTGGCTTCTCTCATGACGTGGAAATGGAGATCCCCGCGGGTCTTAACGTCGTCGCAGAAAAGCCGACCCTTATCGCCATCTCTGGCGCAGATAAACAGCTCGTTGGTCAGTTCGCTGCAAATGCACGCGGCTGGCGCGGTCCGGAGCCTTACAAAGGCAAAGGTGTCCGTTACGAAGGCGAGTATATCTTGCGCAAAGAAGGCAAGAAGAAGTAAGGACTGGCACGATGAAAAACGCGAGAAACCTCTTCGAGCGCCGCAAACGCCGCGTTCGTTTTGCGATCCGCCAGAAAGCGGCCGGTCGCCCGCGCCTCAGCGTGCACCGTTCCAACGCGCATATCTATGCACAGATTATCGACGATCTGGCAGGCAAGACCCTTGTCTGCGCTTCGTCGGCCGAGAAAGATCTCGGTGGCAAAGGCAGCAATGCCGAAGCAGCTGTGCTGGTCGGTAAAGCTATTGCCGAACGTGCCGTTGCCGCTGGTGTGAAAACGGTCGTATTCGATCGTGGCGGGTATTTGTTCCATGGCCGGGTGAAAGCTCTGGCCGATGCCGCCCGTGAGGGCGGTCTGGACTTCTAAGGAGCACGACCATGGCACGTAATCAGAATACACAACAGCAGCAGCAGGCGCCGAAAGCCCGTGAAGAAAACGAACTCGTCGACAAGCTGGTTGGTATCAACCGCGTCGCGAAAGTCGTTAAGGGCGGTCGTCGCTTTGCTTTCTCCGCAATGGTTGTCGTCGGTGACCAGCGCGGTCGCGTCGGATACGGCACGGGCAAAGCCCGTGAAGTTCCGGAAGCGATCCGCAAGGCTACCGAAGCAGCCAAGCGCAACATGATCCGCGTTCCGTTGCGTGAAGGCCGTACCCTTCACCACGATGTGCAGGGCCACTTTGGTGCAGGTCGGGTTATTCTCCGTTCTGCTCCGGCTGGTACCGGTATCATTGCTGGCGGTGCGATGCGCGCAGTTTTCGAAACCATGGGTGTTCAGGACGTCGTGTCCAAATGCACCGGTTCGAACAACCCGCACAACGTTATCCGTGCAACTCTTGACGCTCTGGTCAACGGCGCTTCACCGCGTCAGGTCGCTGCAAAACGCGGCCTGAAGGTTGGCGAGATCGTTGCCCGTCGCGATAGCGGTTCGGCTGCGGCCGCCGTTCTCGAAAAGGAGTAATTCGATATGGCTGCTAAGAAAAAAGCGACCGTACGCGTTACCCAGACGGGTTCGCCGATCGGACGTCCGGCTGATCAGCGCCAGACCCTTGTGGGTCTTGGCCTGAACAAACTGCACCGGACTCGTGAGCTGGAAGATACTCCGGCTGTTCGCGGTATGATCGCCAAGGTCAAGCACCTCGTCCGCGTGGACGAGGCCTGATTGGCCCCCAGATCGAAAAGGTGTTGATTAATGAAACTCAACGAACTTGCCGATAACCCGGGTGCCCGCAAGGCGCGCACCCGCGTCGGTCGCGGTATCGGTTCGGGCAAAGGCAAAACTTCTGGCGCAGGTCAGAAGGGTCAGACTTCCCGTTCCGGTGTAGCGATCAATGGCTTCGAAGGCGGGCAGATGCCAATCTACCGTCGTCTTCCGAAGCGCGGCTTTAAAAATCCGTTCCGGAAACTGTTCGGTGTTGTGAACCTTGGTACCCTTCAGACCGCCGTTGATAACGGTGTTCTTGAAGAAGGTGCAAATGTCACCATCGACGTTCTGGTCGAAAAAGGCCTGGCCCGTCCGCAGAAAGACGGTCTGCGTCTGCTCGCCAAAGGCGAACTGAAAGCGAAACTGAATATCGAAATCACCGGTGCTTCCAAGTCGGCTATCGAAGCCGTCGAGAAAGCTGGTGGCTCGGTCAAGGTTCTTGCTCCGGTTGCCGCAGCAGAAACTGCAGAATAAGCCTCTATGACTACGTGAGGGTCCGGTTCCCAAGATTACGGGACCGGACCCTCCAGTTTTAGCGTATTGGGAGATGAGTGCATGGCATCGGCCGCCGAGCAGCTTGCCGCGAACCTGAACTGGTCGTCTTTTTCTAAGGCAACCGAGCTTAAAAAGCGTATCTGGTTCACTTTGGGCGCGCTTATAGTTTACCGTCTGGGAACCTATATTCCTATTCCCGGCGTTGACCCGTCCATTCTTGCTGATATTTTCCAGCAGAATGCTGGTGGCGTCCTGGGCATGTTTGACATGTTTGCTGGTGGTGCGCTTGGGCGTATGACCATCTTCGCGCTGAACATCATGCCTTATATCTCTGCCTCGATCATCATTCAGCTGATGACCACTGTTTCGCCAAGCCTTGAGGCTATGAAAAAAGAGGGCGAGCAGGGGCGTAAAAAGATTAATCAATATACCCGTTATCTGACCGTTCTGATCGCCACGATCCAGGCGTGGGGCATTGCCGTCGGTCTTGAAAGCATGAGCGGTTCAACCGGCTCTGCGGTTCATGATCCGGGCATGTTCTTCCGCTTTACCGCGGTTGTGACGCTTGTTGGCGGCACCATGTTCCTGATGTGGCTGGGCGAACAGATCACCCAGCGCGGTATCGGTAACGGCATTTCGCTTATCATCTTTACCGGTATTGTTGCGGGCCTTCCGGCCGCGATTGCGGGCACCCTTGAACTCGGCCGTACCGGCGCGATTTCGGCACTGGTGATCGTTGCGATCATCGTGCTGGCGATTGCCGTGATTGCCTTCATCGTGTTCGTGGAACGTGCGCAGCGCCGTGTTCTGATCCAGTACCCCAAACGCCAGGTCGGCATGAAGGTCATGGAAGGTCAGAGCTCGCATCTGCCGCTCAAGATCAACACGGCCGGCGTTATTCCGCCGATCTTTGCAAGCTCGCTTCTGCTGATGCCGCTGTCGGTTGCACAGTTCACTGCCGGTGCGGATGCGCCGGTGTGGCTCAGCACCGTGACAGCGCTACTTGGCCGTGGCCAGCCGCTTTATATCGGTCTGTATATCGCGCTTATCGTCTTCTTTGCCTTCTTCTATACGGCGGTTGTTTTCAACCCGGAAGATACGGCAGACAACCTGAAAAAACATGGTGGCTTCATTCCGGGCATCCGTCCGGGCAAGAATACCGCCAACTATCTGGATTTCATCCTGACCCGTCTGACGGTCATCGGTGCGGCTTATCTGGCATTCGTCTGTATCCTGCCGGAACTTCTGATCGCCGAATGGTCGGTGCCGTTCTACTTTGGTGGGACTAGCTTGCTGATCGTTGTCACGGTAACCATGGATACCGTAGCACAGATCCAGTCGCATATGCTGGCTCACCAGTATGAAGGCCTGATCAAGAAATCCAAATTGCGTGGACGCCGTCGCTAAGGCGGCGCCACCAAGACCGTCAGGGGGACGACAATGAACATTATCCTTCTTGGCCCTCCGGGTGCTGGCAAAGGGACCCAGGCAAAGCGTCTTGAAACCGGACGCGGCATGATTCAGCTTTCGACCGGTGACATGCTGCGCGCAGCGGTCGCTGCCGGTACCGAGCTGGGGCAGAAGGCAAAGGAAGTCATGGATGCGGGCAAGCTCGTCTCCGACGATCTGATGATCGGTCTGATTTCCGAACGACTTGACCAGGACGATACCAAGAACGGTTTCATTCTGGATGGTTTTCCGCGTACCACAGCCCAGGCACATGCCCTGGATGTGATGCTGGAAACCAAGGGACTGGCACTTGATTATGTGATCGAGTTGCGGGTTGATGATGCCGCCCTTGTGGCACGTATCGTTGGTCGCTACACCTGCGCGAAATGCGGGCAGGGATACCATGACGAGTTCCAGAAACCCAAGCAGGACGGTGTGTGCGACGTATGTGGCAGCACCGAATTCAAACGCCGTGCGGATGACAATGCCGAGACGGTCACATCGCGACTGGAAGCTTATCACAAGCAGACAGCACCGATCATTCCCTACTATGAGAATGCCGGTAAGCTGAAAACAGTTGACGGGATGGCCGAAATCGACGAAGTTACGCGCGAGATAGAAGCCATCCTGGGGTAATTTCCCGGGCAGGGCATTTTTTTGCTGGCGGGTTGGCAGTATTGCTGGCCCGCTTTTGCAGCGCCCCGTCCTACCGGATCTGCCGCAGGGTTTGTTAACAGGAAACAGGAGTCTCACACAGTGGCTCGTATTGCTGGCGTAAACATCCCGACCGCTAAGCGTGTCGTGATTGCGCTTACCTACATCACCGGCATTGGCCCGGCGAAAGCTAAAGAAATTTGCGCAAAGGTTGGCATCGAAGCAGCAACCCGCGTTCATCAGCTCTCTGATGACCAGGTTCTCAAGGTGCGTGAAGTCATCGACGCTGATTACACCGTCGAAGGCGACCTTCGTCGTGAAACCGCAATGAACATTAAACGTCTGATGGATTTGGGCTGCTACCGCGGTCTGCGTCATCGTCGCGGTCTCCCGGTACGCGGTCAGCGTACCCACACCAACGCCCGCACCCGCAAGGGCCCGGCTAAGCCGATCGCTGGCAAGAAGAAGTAAGGTAGGGGACAGACAATGGCAAAAGCTCCTCAGACTCGCGTGCGTCGCCGCGAGCGGAAGAACATTACGAACGGTATCGCGCACGTAAACGCGACCTTCAACAACACCATGATCACCATCACCGACGTTCAGGGGAATACCATTTCCTGGTCGACCGCTGGTGGTATGGGTTTCCGCGGTTCGCGTAAATCGACCCCGTATGCTGCACAGATTGCTGCCGAAGACGCAGGTAAAAAAGCTGCTGAACACGGCATGAAAACTCTTGAAGTTCAGGTTAAAGGCCCGGGTTCGGGACGTGAATCTGCTCTTCGTGCGCTGCAGGCGGTTGGTTTCACCATTACGTCGATCAAAGACGTAACGCCGATTCCGCACAACGGTTGCCGTCCGCGTAAACGTCGTCGCGTCTAATCGCGCCGATCTGCGGACGACCCCGCGTTTGGGCCCGGGCGACCGGGCCTCTTCGCGTTTCTCGCGGGGGCCAATTTTGTGCCCCCCTTTACCATAGGCTCCAGTTGCGAAGGTGGGTCTCGTGATTCAAAAGAACTGGCAGGAACTGATTAAGCCGACCAAGCTTGATGTTACTCCGGGTACGGATGCCAGCCGCATCGGTACGATCGTGGCGGAACCGCTGGAGCGCGGTTTTGGTCAGACTCTGGGTAACGCGCTGCGTCGCATTCTGCTGTCGTCGCTCCAGGGTTCGGCGGTTACTGCGATCCAGATTGACGGTGTATTGCACGAATTTTCGTCGATCCCGGGCGTGCGTGAAGATGTCACCGACATCATCCTGAATATCAAGACCATGGGTGTGCGCATGCATGCCGAAGGTCCGAAGAAAATGGCGCTTAAAGCGACCGGTCCGGGTGCTGTCACCGCGGGTCAGATCGAAACCGGTGCCGATATCGAAATCCTTAACCCGGATCTCGAGCTGTGCCATCTTGATGATGGTGCGACGCTGAACATCGAATTCACCGTTGATAACGGTAAAGGCTATGTTGCTGCGACCTCGCATCGTTCATCGGATGCGCCGATCGGTCTTATTCCGATCGATGCAATCTTCAGCCCGATCCGTAAAGTGGCCTACAAGGTGGAAAACACCCGTGTTGGTCAGGATACCGATTATGACAAGCTGTCGCTGACCGTTGAAACCAACGGCTCGGTCACCCCGGAAGATGCAATGGCACTTGCTGCCCGTATCCTTCAGGACCAGCTGTCGCTGTTCGTCAACTTCGACGAGCCGGAAGCGGTTGTCGAAGAGAAGAAAGAAGACGAACTACCGTTCAACCGCAATCTGCTGCGCAAGGTCGACGAGCTCGAGCTCTCGGTCCGTTCGGCAAACTGCCTCAAGAACGACAACATCATCTATATCGGTGATCTGGTTCAGAAAACCGAAGCAGAAATGCTTCGTACGCCGAACTTCGGCCGTAAATCGCTGAACGAAATCAAGGATGTCCTGGCTCAGATGGGTCTGCATCTTGGTATGGAAGTCGGCGGCTGGCCGCCGGAAAACATCGAAGAACTCGCTCGTAAGTTCGAAGACCCGTTCTAAGAACGGATCTTCGGCCTTCGGGTCGGTACTTTTGACTGCCGGGGCAGGCGTTCTGCCCCAACCAGAAACCCGGTTTTCGGAATTTCTGGCGGGCTGGTGCCCAAAACCGCACGTGCATGACCTGATTTAATCAGGGTGGCGGCGCGGTATCACAATCGGTTTCGTGAGCGAAGCCAAGGCAATAAGGAGAGTTCCTATGCGTCACGGTATGCAAGGCCGTAAGCTTAATCGTACGTCGTCCCATCGTAAGGCGATGTTCTCTAACATGGCGGTTTCGCTGCTCACCCACGAGCAGATCAAAACCACTCTTCCGAAGGCCAAGGATCTTCGCCCGTATGTCGAAAAACTGATTACGCTGGGCAAGCGGGGCGACCTGCATGCACGCCGTCAGGCCATTTCGATCCTGCGTGACGAGAAAGTCGTTGCCAAGCTGTTCGGCGAAATTGCTGATCGCTACAAAGAGCGTTCGGGTGGTTACACCCGTGTTCTCAAGGCTGGCTTCCGTTATGGCGATGCTGCTCCGGTTGCTGTGATCGAGCTTGTTGATCGCAACCCGGAAGCAAAAGGCGCGGAAGACCGTGCTCGCCTTGAAGCAGAGGGCGAAGGCGAAGAAGCGTCTGCTGAATAAGCAACGTTTCGGCCTTTAAGATAGAAACGGGCGGTGCCAATGGTGCCGCCCGTTTTCTTTTGGCATTCTCGCGCATTGGGAAATATTTCGAAATTCATCATATTTCCGCCAAGGTTGCGCGCAAACCCTGATCACCCTAATTTCTGTGCGGTATCCACAAGACTGTTTTCCGCCCTGACAGCTTTACGAAGAAAAAAGAGAGAGTTCGACGTGCAGGCACGATTGATTGCGACCGTCATGACCGGGATCATGATTGTATCGGGGGTCATGTTTGGCCAGATTGGGTTGGCATCGGCACAGGATCGGCGCCTGCCCGAAAGCCAGACCGAAATAAAGATGTCACTGTCGCCGCTGGTGAAGCAAACCGCCCCGGCCGTGGTGAACATCTATACCAAAAAGGTCGTCACCACCCAGCAGCGCAGCCCGTTTTTCAACGATCCGTTCTTTCGCCAGTTCTTTGGCGAACGGTTCGGCGGGGCGTTTGGCGCGCCGCGGCAGCGGGTCGAGCGGTCGCTTGGTTCCGGGGTGATTGTATCATCCGATGGGACAATCGTTACCAACCATCACGTGATCGAAGGGGCCAGCGAAATTCGCGTCGTTCTGCATGATAATCGCGAATTCGATGCCGAACTGGTTGGTTCGGACGAACGCACCGATCTGGCGGTTTTGCGTTTGCGCGATGTGAAGGATGAATTGCCGGCGATCACCCTTGGCGACTCCGACGCGGTTGAAGTCGGTGATCTGGTTCTTGCCATCGGGAACCCATTCGGGGTCGGACAGACCGTCACCAGCGGCATTGTTTCCGCACTGGCGCGCGCCGGTGTCACGGGGCAGGATTATCAATCCTTTATCCAGACCGATGCCGCAATCAACCCAGGGAATTCCGGCGGGGCGCTTGTCGATATTGATGGCAAGCTGATCGGGGTGAATTCGGCGATCTTTACCAAATCGGGCGGGTCGAATGGCATTGGCTTTGCTGTTCCGGTCAATATGGTCAAGGTGGTGATGCGCGGCCTGATCAGTGGCGATTTGCGTCGCCCGTGGCTGGGGGCAGCCGGGCAGTCGGTGACCGCCGATCTGGCATCGTCGCTTGATCTGGATCGCCCGCACGGTGTTCTGATCAACGAAGTACGCCAGGGCAGCCCTGCCAATCGTGGCGGGCTTCTGCCCGGTGACGTGGTGATTGCGGTGAATGGTTTGCCGGTCGATAACCCGAACGAGCTTAAATTCCGTATCGCGACGCTGGAACTTGATCACAATGCGGAACTTTCCGTGCTGCGCAAGGGGCAGGAAGTGATGCTTCGGATGCCGCTTGAAGTCGCGCCCGAACTGCCGGCGCGTGATGAAACCGAGGTCGAGGGTCGCAATCCGTTCAGCGGATCGAAAATCGCCAATGTGAACCCGGCACTTGCCGATGAAATCGGTATCGATACGCTGAGCAACGGTGTGATCGTCCTTGCCGTGCAACGCGATAGCCTTGCGCGCCGGGCCCGCATTCAGCCCGGTGATTATATCGTCGAGGTCAATGGTGTGCCGATTGACTCGGTCGCCCGCCTGAAGGAAGTTGTCAAAGCCGGTGAACGCGGTCGCGACTGGTCCATTGCTGTCAAACGCGATGGCAAGGTTCTGACCGCCGATTTCACCCTGTAACCGGCGCGCCGCAACGCTTACCAAGGATCAAAGGCCCCACATGGCATCACTGTTTGAAAGTCAGGCATCCCGGCCCTTGGCCGACAGGCTGCGTCCGGCAAAGCTGGATGAGGTCGTCGGGCAGGGGCACCTGTTTGGGGATGACGGGCCGATTACGCGGATGATCAATACCGGGCGGGTGCCATCGGTCATTCTTTGGGGGCCTCCCGGTTGTGGCAAAACAACCCTGGCCCGCCTGATGGCGGATGTTGCCGATATGGCGTTTGAACCGCTATCGGCGATCTTTTCCGGGGTTGCCGACCTGCGCAAGGTGTTTGACCGGGCAAAGGGGCGGCGGGCAACCGGTGCCTCGACCCTGTTATTCATCGACGAAATCCACCGTTTTAACAAGGCACAGCAGGACAGTTTCCTGCCGTTTGTCGAAGACGGCACCATCACCCTGATCGGGGCGACGACCGAAAACCCGTCGTTCGAGCTGAACGCGGCATTACTGTCGCGCTGTCAGGTGCTGGTGCTTAAACGGTTGGATGATCAGGGCCTTGAAGAGCTTCTGGTGCGGGCGGAAAAGGAAATGGGGTTTGAACTTCCCCTGTCGCCCGAGGCACGGGTAACACTGCGCGCCATGGCCGATGGTGACGGGCGTTATCTTCTGAACCTTGCAGAAGAACTGTTTCTGCTGCCGCCAAGTGACGATGGCCCACTTGGTGTTGCCGAACTGTCGCGCACCGTGCAAAAGCGCATGCCGCTTTATGACAAGGGGGATGACAGTCATTACAACCTGATCAGTGCCCTGCATAAATCGGTGCGCGGTTCGGACCCGGATGCGGCCCTATACTGGTTTAACCGGATGCTGGCCGGGGGCGAGGATCCGAAATTCGTTGCGCGCCGCATCACCCGCATGGCGGTCGAGGATATCGGCCTTGCCGATCCGCAGGCCCAGCAGATTTGCGTGGGTGCGTGGGAGGCGTATGAGCGCCTCGGAAGCCCGGAAGGCGAACTGGCATTGGCGCAGGCGGTGATCTATCTGGCGCTGGCACCCAAATCGAATGCCGGTTATGCCGCCTATAAACGGTCATTGAAGGTCGCGCGCGATACCGGGTCGCTGATGCCGCCTGCCCATATCCTAAATGCGCCGACCAAGCTGATGAAGGATATCGGCTATGGCACCGGCTATGCCTATGACCATGATCAGGAAGATGGTTTTTCCGGCCAGAATTATTTTCCCGATGGCATGCGCCGCCAGAATTTTTACGAACCGGTTGAACGCGGTTTTGAACGTGATTTGAAAAAGCGGGTCGAATATTTCGACAAGTTACGCCGGGAACGTCAAAAGCAGCGCGGTGAAGACTAACCGGCAGGTGTGTTGTTCTCTTTTGGTCAACAATCTGGTGAAAAGACATCAGATAATCATCGTCATGGAAACTGTTAAAGTCAGGGCAACAGAAACAATCCCGGACTTGGAGACTCTTCATGACTTCGATCCTGCATATCAATGCCTCGGTTAATGGCGAAAATTCCAATTCGCGCCAGATCGCATCCAAGCTGATCGAACGCATTGTTGCCGCAACCCCGGCTGCCAACGTTGTTGAACGTGACCTGAACGATAAATCGATCCCGGCTCTGACCGGCGAAATCGTCGGTGCGTTCTATACTCCGGCTGAAAACCGTACTGGCGCACAGAAAGACGTGATCGCCGTTTCCGACAAACTGGTTGCCGAACTTCAGGCATCCGATGTCGTTGTCATCGGTGCGCCGATGTATAACTTCTCGGTTCCGTCGACGCTTAAGGCATGGGTTGACCTGATTGCCCGTGTTGGTGTGACCTTCAACTACACCGAAAACGGCCCCAAAGGCCTGCTTAAAGGCAAGAAAGCCTATATCGTTGTTGCCACCGGCGGCGTTCCGGTCAACAGCCCGGCGGATTTCGCAACCCCGTATCTGAAACAGGTTCTTGGTTTTGTCGGTATTTCCGACGTTGATGTTATCGATGCATCCGGTTTCGCTGTAAATGCCGAAGAAGCCATGGAACGCGCGATTGCAAATGTTGCTGCCGCACCGCTTCCGAAGGCGGCATAACGCCGCACTACCTGTTGCCCGCGGAAATCGATAGTCGCACCCATCCCCCCCAATGTGGCTGGTTGGTTTCCAGATAATGCCCGAACGAGTATCTCGTTCGGGCATTTTTGCATTTGTTAACTTGACCAATTACAACAATTAACCGGTATTTAGGGAGTCTTGGGTTAGAGCAGTCTCACAAAACGGGAACGGGGAATTTTTGTGAAACGCGTGGCAATTGTACTGGCGTGGCTTTTGTTTGTTGGCGGACTGACTTTCGCGGTGATCCGTTTCAGCGGATTGCTCGACAGTATGCTTGTGGCGGGTGAACCGGCTGACATCAGTCTGGGGCCGGATATGGCTCTGCCGAAATCGCCGACCTACTTCCTGATCTGTCCGCTTGAGGCATGCCCGTCGACCCATCGCAATGCCCAAAGCCCGGCCTTTGACGTGGCCCCCGATATGGTCGCAACCGCGTTGCAGGCAACAGCAGGCGAACAGGGCATGAAGCTTGTCGAAGGTGATGGATTGTCGCTTGAATTGCGCTTCCTTGCCCGAACCCCGGTCTTTCGGTTCCCCGACTGGATCGATGTAAAAGTCATTCCAAGCGAACAGGGCGGCAGCCGTATCTTTGCCTATTCCCGGTCGGTCTATGGCAATGACGATTTCGGCCAGAATGAAAAACGCCTGAAATCATGGATGGCGGCAACCGTTGCCCTGATCGGTCAGGAAGCCACACCGCAAAACTAAGTGCCTTTTAGGGCCGGGGCGGCCTGGCGTATTGTTATGCGACCCGCCTATGATGTTTTCACACGTGACTTTTTAAAACCGAAAGACTAGGTTCCGCGCCATGCAATTTTCACCGTTGTTTATCGCATCCATCGCATTGGGCGGGGCTGTTGGCGCGGTTGCCCGATATGGTGTTTCGGCCTTTATGGGGGCAACGCTTGGTCACGGTTTTCCATGGGGGACGTTGACGGTCAATATCGTCGGGTCTTTTGTCATGGGGCTTCTGATTGAAGTTTCGGCTCTTAAACTGTCGCTAAGCCCGGAAATGCGGGCCTTTCTGGTGACGGGCTTTTTGGGGGCGTTTACAACGTTTTCGACTTTTTCGCTCGATGTCGCGACCTTATATGAACGCGGTAATATTGGCCTTTCGGGCCTTTATGTCGCGATTTCGGTCTGCGTTGGCATCGCAGCATTGTTCGGCGCAATCGCGCTGGTAAGGGGAGTTCTGCAATGAGTGGTGTCACTCTGCGCAAGGTTAAGAATGACGAAGCCGAAATGCGGCTTGATCGCTGGTTCAAGCGGAACTGTCCGGAATTTACCTTTGGGCAGGTTCAGAAGCTGCTGCGTGGCGGCCAGATCCGTGTCGATGGCAAACGCGCCAAGGCCAATCAGCGTCTTGAACCCGGACAGGAAGTCCGTGTTCCACCTGCACCGGTCATGTCGGGTGGCGGACTGGGGCCGTGGGCCGAAGGCAATTACGATGCAGCCAACGCGGCACAGCATGTGAAATCAGGTCCGGCCAAGTCCGATGCGACCGAGGAAGAGCTCCAGGCGCTGCGCGATTCCGTCATTTTCTATGACGAGGTGGTTCTTGCGATCAACAAGCCGGCCGGTCTTGCCGTGCAGGGCGGGACCAATATCGACCTGCATGTTGATGGCATGCTTGATGCGTTAAAGCTTGATAGCAAGGAACGCCCGAAACTGGTGCATCGTCTTGATAAGGACACCAGTGGCGTCCTGTTGCTGGCACGGTCGGCATCGGCGGCCAATGCCCTGACCAAGGCGTTCAAGGATAAGACCACGCGCAAACTTTACTGGGCGATTGTCACCGGTGCGCCCGATGAACGCGAAGGCCTGATTGATGCGCCGCTTGCCAAACATGGCGGCAAGGGCGGTGAAAAGATGGTCATCGACGAAAAAGAGGGCAAATCGGCCCAGACGATCTATCGTCAGTTGGCCCGTGCCGGTCGTCGTGCAGCGTGGCTTGCTCTGTCGCCGCTGACCGGTCGTACCCACCAGCTGCGCGCCCATTGTCAGGCGATGGAATGCCCGATCCTTGGCGATGGCAAGTATGGTGGAGCCAAAGCATTCATGGATGGTCTGTCAAACCAGATGCATCTGCATGCGCGTGCGATTGATTTCCCCCATCCGGTGACCGGCCATCGGGTCGTGATCGAGGCCCCCGTGCCCGAACATTTCAGCGCAACCATCAAGGCGCTGAACTTTGATCCGAAAACGCCGACCAAATTCCTGACCCCGGAAATCCATCGGGAAAAGGAAGTAAAGCCAAAGCCGAAACCGTCGAGAACACGTAAAAGATAATTGTTCGGGAAAGCTTTCCCCAACGCGAAAAGCCGACGCACTGCGTCGGCTTTTTCGTCCCTGTCAACGGCGTTGATGACAAATGGTCCTGATTAAGGGCGCGCGACCATTTTACCGAAACGGTTGATAAACGCATCGTGAACCCGACGTAAATGCTGGGCATGAACCGTGTTTCCCGTGCGTTCGCAGATTTCGGCCTGGCTTTTGATCATGACCGCGATCCGTTTGCGGCCACGTGGTGTGTGCACCATGCTTTCGCCTTCCTCAAGGGCGGTAAGAAGGGGGATGTGTTCACACTCGGCAATCGCGAGAATTTCTTCTTCGCGCAGATCGCTGAAATCGATGCAGTCCCGAAGCGTGAGCATATTTGCCTCCGCAGTTCGCGTGCCAACCCTGTTATCGTATCCCTACCTTGAGGTGTTCGGAAGCGGGATAAAATTTACCATTGGTTTCCATTGCTTGCCGCACAGCAAAAAATGCGTCTGCGTTGCATCGGCTAGAGACTCGATCTTTGGTGAAGTTTGGAATAATCTCCGGCCCGATATAAACAGAACTGGATGACTTTTGATGGCGAATGATCCGCTCAGGCTTGTGGTATTTGATTGTGACGGCACGCTGGTTGATAGCCAGCACGCGATTGCGCATTGCATGGATCATGCCTTTGCCGCACATGACCTTGATTGCCCCGGCCTTGAAAAGACACGCACCATCATTGGTCTGAGCCTGCCCGAAGCCATCCGCAAACTTGCCGCGCCGGGCATGCTGGACGACGCGGTTATCGAGGGCGTTACCGCAGCCTATAAGGCGGCATTCTTTGAATTGCGCCAGACCCCCGATTTTTACGAGCCGCTGTTCCCCGGTGTGCGCGAAATGCTGGCTGCACTGGATACGCGCAACTGGCTTTTGGGGGTTGCGACGGGCAAGGCGCGCCGCGGGCTTGATGCGGTTCTGGCGCGCAACGAACTTGAAGGCCGGTTTGTTACCCTTCAGACCTGCGACAACCATCCGTCCAAACCCCATCCATCGATGTTGCATGCAGCCATGGATGAAACCGGTGTTGACGCGCCCAATGCGGTGATCATTGGCGATACCGCTTATGATATCGAAATGGGCCGGGCGGCCGGGATGCTGTCGATTGGGGTCAGTTGGGGCTATCACGATATTGAGACACTGAATAATGCTGGGGCACATGCCGTGATTGATCATTTCGATCAGCTGCCCGGATTGCTGGAAACCATGTGGGGAACTGGCCGCGATGCTGCCTGAAGCCGATCACAAAGATGACGATCTGAAACCGATCCGGGTGGAAATTACCGTTCCGGTCGAGCCCGAATATGCGTTCGAGGCGTTCACCAACGGCTTTGGCAACTGGTGGCCGACCGACAGCCATTCGCTGGCGCGTGAAAACTGCAAATCGGTTGAACTCAATCCCGGCCTTGGCGGCAGGATCGTTGAACATGCCAAAGGCCGCGATCCGGTGGTTTGGGGCACTGTCGATATCTGGCAGGCGGGCGAACATGTTGCCTTTACCTGGCATCCGGGCTGGGAAGACGGGGCCTATACCCGCATCAGCGTCACGTTCGAGCAGAATGCCTTTGGCCGCTGTGTGATCCGGCTCAAACACTGGGACTGGAAAAGTCTGGGTGAGATCGCCCCGATGGTGCGTGACGGGTATGAGAGCGGCTGGAAATATGTTTTCGAGCAATGCTTTGCCAATTACCTGACCGCCAAGCGGCATTAACCGGCAGATCGCGATACATTAAAAAAGGGCGCCCGGTGTGGCGCCCTTTGTCATTTTGGTTCGGAACGTGATTACAGAAGACCATATTCCATCAGGTCACGGCGCAGGCGGATCGGATCGCGGAACCAGTGGGTGACAAAGCCCATTTCACGTGCCTGCTGAATATTCTTTTCGCTGTCATCGATAAACAGGGTTTCGCGCGGATCAAGTTTGAAACGTGCCGCCGTCAGATCGAAAATCTGCGGGTCGGGCTTGGCCAGTTTTTCCTGCCCCGATACCAGAATGCCTTCGAAATGGCTTAAGAAACCGAACCGTTCAATTGCATGCGGCCAGGTATCGGCCGACCAGTTGGTCAGCGCAAACAAACGCACATTGCCACGTGATTTCAGTTCTTCAAGGATATGAACGGTGCGGTCAATCGACCCCTTCATCATTTCCGGCCAGCGTTCCATCCATGCCGCGATCTGATCATGATATTCCGGATAGCGATGCTGAAGATCGGGGATCGATTTGGCAAAGCGAAGCGCACCCTTGTCATGCAGGAAGTTCCAGTGCGGATGACAGATCTCGGTCAGGAAACGTTCCATTTCGGCATCATCTTTGAAAATCTTGCGATACAGATGCCGTGGGTCCCAATCGACCAGAACGCCGCCCAGATCAAAAAGAACCGTTTCGATAGTACGCATGATTTCCTCGGGATGAATTGCAGCACGATTGCAGTCGGCTTGTTAAAGCAGGCAAGTGGGGCCGGGGCAAGGGGGCATTTTGATGACAATTGCCGGCATGATCATACAAGGGGTTGATCCGTAACGGATTTGGGCGCGTACTCTTTGCGATGACAGGGATTTATGACGCGAGTGTGATTTGCAAATTCTTCGCATCTTGCGAAATGATGACGCGAAGAACATCATGTAAAATACAACCTGATAAAATCGCTTGATCGTAACAAGACAGAGGAGGCTTGAATATGTGCACGCTTGACGGATGTGGTGTAAACGACCATCTCGGCCCGCCGCCCAAAGCTACGGACGAAGATCGCCGTCTATTCCTGAAGGGGGCTGTTGCCCTGCCACTCGCAGTCGTTCTGGCCGACCCGATTCTGGCCCATGCCGCCGGGTCGATGTTGGAGCCGGTGACGATCACGACCCCGGGCGGGGAAAAGATGACCGCCGAAATTGCCATGCCCGCAACCCTTCCGGCCCCGACCGTCATTCTGATCCATGAATGGTGGGGGCTGAATGATCAGATCCGTGCGGTTGCGGCAGAATATGCCAAGCAGGGCTATATCGCGCTTGCGGTTGATCTGTATGGCAAACCGGCTGCGACCACGCCGGACGGGGCCAAGGCCCTGATGTCGGCGGTTGATCCGGCGATTGCCACCGAAAAATTGCAGGAATCCGTCAAATTCCTGAAAAATCACAAGGATTCAACTGGCAAGGTAGGAACGGTTGGCTGGTGCTTTGGTGGTGGCTGGTCGCTCAATACCGGGCTTGCCGCCGATGTCGATGCGGTTGTGGTCTATTACGGCAATGTCAAAAAGACCGCCGAGCAGGTTTCAACCCTGAACGCGCCGCTGATGGGGCATTTCGGCACGCTTGATAAAAGCATTAACAAATCGATGGTCAACGGGTTTGAGGAATCCCTCAAGGAAGCCGGGAAAACCGACTATCAGATTTTCTGGTACGAGGCCGATCACGCCTTTGCCAATCCGACCGGCGGGCGTTACGACGCCGAGGACGCGATGCTGGCGTGGGAACGCACGATGGGCTTCTTTGATACCCATCTGTCCTAAGGCTTTATCGCAATCGCCAGAACATCAAAAGGCCGGGGTTTTCCCGGCCTTTTTGCGTGTTTAAGCGGAGCCAGCTATTAATTCGCAGGATTGCCGCGATTGGCCCATTTGGTTGACCGGCGTTCGATGATGTTAAACAGCTCGTACATCGCAATCCCCATCACCGCGATCACCAGCAACCCGGCAAATACCAGCGGCATGTTGAATTTCGACGATGCCGACAGCATCAGATAGCCGACGCCAAGGTTCGATGCGACGGTTTCCGAAATCACCGAACCGACAAAGGCCAGCGTGATCGCGACCTTAAGCGATGCAAAGAAATAGGGCATTGCACGCGGGAAGCCGACCTTGACCAGAATATCGCGTCGCGTCGCGCCAAGGGACCGCAACACATCGCGCAATTCGGGTTCAAGGGTCGCCAGCCCGGTCGCCACATTGACCACAATCGGGAAGAACGAAATCAGGAATGCGGTAATGATCGCCGGAACCGTGCCGATGCCAAACCACATCACAAGGACCGGGACCAGGGCGACCTTCGGGACCGAGTTAAACCCGACCAGAAGCGGATTGGCCGCGTCGTAAACCGCCTTACTCGACCCCACCAGCGCGCCCAGAATGACGCCAAACACAACCGCAATGGCAAAGCCCGCAAGCGTTGTATAAAGCGTCTGAAGCGCGTGCATCCAGATGGCGGCACGAAATTCCCAGCCGACCATGATGCTTTCGGACGGAGTTGGCAGGACATAGACCGGGATATTGAAAATCCGCACGATCAGTTCCCACAAAACAAAAAGCCCGATTGCGCTGAGCCACGGTGTTGCTTTCGCGAAGTCTTTTTTCTTGGCCATAATGCAAAGCCTTCCGTTATGCCGCGCGCACGTCACGGATGTGACTGCGCAATTCGTGGACCAGATCGGTGAAAGGCTGCGTGAATGTCGTTTCCTGATCCCGCGGGCGGGGCAGGGTGTTTTCCCGCTGCACCAGAATCATGCCGGGGCGCTTTGACATCACATAGATTGTATCGGCCAGATAGGCCGCTTCGCGCAGATCATGCGTCACAAGGATGACGGTAAAGGGCCGCACCATCCAAAGGTTTTGCAGGATGTCCCAAAGTTCTTCGCGGGTGAAGGCATCAAGCGCGCCGAACGGCTCGTCGAGCATCAGAAGATCGGGTTCATGGATCAGCGACCGGCAAAGTGACGCGCGTTGCTGCATGCCGCCCGACAATTCCCACGGATATTTGTCTTCGTGCCCGGCAAGGCCGACACTGGCCAGAAGCTTGCGCGCGCGGTCTTCGTATTCGGCACGGTGCTTGCGCAGGCGGTTGCGGTGCGGTTTGACGATTTCCATCGGCAGCAGCACATTATCAAGGGTCGTGCGCCATGGCAGAAGGGTCGGGTTCTGGAATGCCATGCCAACGATTTTAAGCGGCCCGGAAACCTCCTTGTTATCGACGATAACCGTGCCTTCGCTGGGTGGCATCAGTCCCGATACCAGTTTCAGCAGCGATGACTTGCCACATCCCGAAGGACCGACAACGGCGATAAATTCGCCCTTGTTGATCTTCATGTTTGTTGTTTCCAATGCCAGATCGTCACCTTCGCTGTAACGAAGCCGGACATTGTTAAGTTCGACAAAGCTGTTCGACACGGCAGTCAGTCCCCCTGCGTATCATTATTTGTGATTTCTTATGGATCGGGGCCGGTTCGCCCGGCCCCGTTTGCGTGGTCTGACGTGCCGATTATTTCAGCATGCGGTCTTTTTCGCCGGGCATGAAGATGTCGGTGAAGATGTCCGCAACGGTTGGCTTGTTTTCAATGCCAAATGCCAGGCTGACCTGATCAATCGCCTTGTTCATGCGATCAGTCTTGATCAGGCCCATGCCTTCTTTGAGCGTCACCTCGGTCACAACGTTTTCGTCAATCGTCATCTGAAGGCGCTGCAATTCAAGGGCCGGGTCAATCAGCGGATCGGTTTCCTTAAGTGCTGCAATGGCTTCTTCGGGGTTGGCAATCGCATCACGCCATCCCTTGACCACCGCACGCAGGAACGCACGCAGTTCTTCCGGATGGTTTTCCATCATGTCGGGCGATGCGATCATCGCATTGCCATAGAAATCCATGCCGTAATCGAAATATTTGAAAACGGTCAGGTCGTCCTTGGAAATACCCTGTGCCTGAAGGTTCAGGATCGATGTGAAATAGTGGCCGGTGATCGCGTCAACATCACCACGCACCAGCATCGGTTCGCGCAGCGGCGGGTCCATGCTTTCCCATTTGACATCGTCAAGTTTAAGCCCGGTTGCCTGCGCAAAGGCCGGGAACAGCTTGCGCGATGCATCAAATACCGGTGCGCCAAGTGTTTTGCCAATCAGGTCTTCCGGCTTGGTAATGCCGCTTTTCTTCAGCATGAAAAGCGAGAAGGGCGGGCGGTCATAGACCATGAAGATCGACTTCATCGCACGATCCGGGTTCGATGCATTGAATTCCAGCATCGAGTTGATATCGGCAAATCCGACATCATAAGCGCCGCTGGCAACGCGCGTGATCGAACCGACCGATCCGTTGCCCGAATCAATCGTGACATCAAGGCCTTCATCGTCGAAATAGCCCTTTTTCTTGGCCAGCACATAGGGTGCTGCCGGGCCTTCGAATTTCCAGTCGAGTGTGAATTTGATCGCCATCTGCGCCATCGCAGATTGCGCACCAAGTGCAACGGCAATGCCGACGGTCGCGCCAAGTAGCCGCGCTTTAAGTCTCACCATTAATGAAGCCTCCTGTTTCGGGTCTTTTTGACGACCCATTGACCGAATGATACCCCTGATCGCACAGCAATGCCTGTGCCAAATCCCTTTTTTGTCGGTTTTCCTGATATGAAGGGACCGTTACGGGCAGAGTACGGTTGTTTAATAAATGGTCAATGGGGTAAATTGACCAAAAATTATACAAAAATTCTTGATAATCGCCCTTGAAGATGGCGGTCCCATCAAATCGCTTGCACATGGAAACGGATTTGGGCATATCGCCATCATGCTTACAAAATCGATCAACCGTTTTTATAAAAAAGCCGAAGCCGTACGCGACGAAGATGCGCAGGGCTGGCGTATTCATCTGGACGGAAGGCCCGTAAAATCGCCATCCAAGGCCGAATTCGTATTGCCCGCCGAACGGCTGGCGCATGAAATTGCGGCTGAATGGGATGCGCAGGGCGAGAAGGTTCTGCCGACCACGATGCCGATCATGCAACTGGCCGCGACCGCGATTGACCGGGTGCGCCCGCACCGGTTTGCTGTGATTGCGGAACTGACCGGGTTTGGCCGGTCTGACCTGTTATGCTATCGCGCATCTTTCCCCGATGATCTTGTGCGCCAGCAGGCCGAAGCATGGCAGCCGTTACTTGACTGGGCGCATCATGAACTGGGTATTTCGCTGAAAGTGACCGAAGGCGTCATGCCGATCACGCAGGAAGACGAAGCCCTTCTGCGCATTCAGGACGAGATCGAGGCGCTTGATGATTACCATCTGACAGCGCTTCACACCCTGACGACAGTGTCGGGATCGGTCATCATCGGTCTGGCAACCCTGCGGCGCCGGATCAGTGCCGAGCAGGCGTTTGAAGTTTCCCAGCTTGATGAAAACTATTCCATCGAACATTGGGGGGCGGACGCCGAAGCCGTCGCGCGCCGCGAACGCCACCGGGCCGAATTGCTG
>NZ_JPWA01000005.1 GCF_003326475.1 Thalassospira xianhensis MCCC 1A02616
GCTGCACCGGTTGCCGCTGCTCCTGCTGCGGCCCCTGCTCCGGCGGCTCCTGCCGATGCGGGTTCGCATCCGGGTGCTGTTAAGTCGCCGATGGTTGGTGTCGTCTATTTCGCGCCGGAACCCGGTGCCGCACCGTTCATTTCGGTCGGTTCCAGCGTTTCCGAAGGCCAGACCCTGATGCTGATCGAAGCAATGAAGACCTTCAACCCGATCCGCGCGCCGAAATCTGGCAAAATCAGCCAGATCATCGCAACCGACGGCCATCCGGTCGAGTATGACGAGCCGCTGGTCATTATTGAATAAGCCGGGGTAAACACCGCATGTTCGACAAACTCCTGATTGCCAACCGTGGCGAAATCGCGCTGCGTATTCAGCGCGCCTGCCGCGAAATGGGCATCAAAACTGTCGCGGTGCATTCCACCGCCGATGCCGATGCCATGCATGTCCGCCTGGCAGACGAAGCCGTCTGCATCGGCCCGGCCGCATCGAAAGACAGCTATCTGAATATTCCGGCGATCCTGTCGGCTGCCGAAATCACCGGTGCGGAAGCCATCCATCCGGGTTATGGCTTCCTGTCGGAAAATGCCGACTTTGCCGCCATGGTCGAAGAACACGGCTTTGCCTTTGTCGGTCCGTCGGCGGAACATATTCGCATGATGGGTGACAAGATCACCGCCAAACTGACCGCAGCCAAACTGGGCATTCCGGTTGTTCCGGGGTCGGACGGAGAAATCACCACCGTTGCCGAAGCCCAGAAATGCGCCAAGGAAATCGGCTATCCGGTCCTGATCAAGGCATCGGGTGGTGGCGGCGGTCGCGGCATGAAAGTGGTCGAGCGCGACGAAGACCTTGCCGAAGCATTTTCCATGACCCGCAAGGAAGCATTGCAGAACTTTGGCAATGCCGCAGTTTATATGGAAAAGTACCTTGGCAAGCCGCGCCACATCGAACTTCAGGTTATCGGCGATTCCCATGGAAATGCCGTCCATCTGTTCGAGCGTGACTGTTCGTTGCAGCGTCGCCACCAGAAAGTGCTTGAAGAAGCGCCTTCGCCCACCCTGACACCAGAAGAACGCGAACGCATCGGTTCGACCGTTGCAAACGCGATGCGTGGCATGGGATATCGCAATGCCGGTACGATCGAATTCCTGTATGAAAACGGCGAGTTCTATTTCATTGAAATGAACACCCGCTTGCAGGTCGAACATCCGGTAACCGAAGCCATTTCGGGCGTTGACCTTGTGCGTGAACAGATCCGCGTTGCGGCTGGTCTTGAACTGTCCTTTACGCAGGAAGATCTGGAAATTCACGGCCATGCGATTGAATGCCGCATTAATGCCGAAGATCCGGAAACCTTTGTGCCGTCACCGGGCAAGATCAAGGAATATCATGCACCGGGCGGTTTGGGCGTGCGTGTCGATAGCGGCATCTATGCCGGTTATTCGATCCCGCCCTATTACGACAGCATGATCGCGAAACTGATCGTGCATGGGCGTGACCGCGAAGAATGCATGATGCGCCTGCGTCGTGCCCTGGCTGAATATGCGATTGGCGGGATCAAAACCACCATTCCGCTGCATCAGAAGCTTCTGGCGCAGACTGATATCCAGAAAGGTGATTACGACATTCACTGGCTGGAAAAATTCATGGGCATGAAGAAGTAACTTTCTTTATCCCGGCCAAACAAAGCGGGGCTTCCTTTCGGGAGCCCCGTTTTTGTTTGGGAATTTCCGCCAGTCCAGCACGATGCCCCTAGCGCGAGGTGACGGCAAAGGCGGCTATGGCCCCGGCGAAAATAACCAGCGAAGAAATTTCGAGCATTTTACCGATGCCGGCACGAAGAATTAATCATCCATTTCGATTATCATGACAAAGATAGCTGACGGACGGCAAGCTGCTATCTTGTCAGACCACCGCGCGTTCACATATGTAAACAGACGACTTGCAAACAGGACCGAAACCATTATCACCGCGATCATGTCGAACCAACTGACCCCTGATCTGTTGATCCGTGCCTATTCGGTCGGCCTGTTTCCCATGGCCGAAAGCCATGATGACCCGACCCTTTACTGGATTGACCCGGAATGGCGTGGCGTATTGCCGCTGGACGGCTTCCATGTGCCCAGAAGCCTGCGCAAAGCCGTGCGTAAAGGCACGTTCAAGGTCCATGTGAACAAAGCATTTCCCGATGTCATTCGTGCCTGTGCGGAACCTACCGCCAGCCGGGATGATACCTGGATCAATGACAATATTCTTGATGCCTATTGCGCGCTTCACAAGATGGGCTGTGCGCATTCGATTGAGGCATGGCTTGATGGCAGGTTGGTTGGCGGTCTTTATGGTGTCAGCCTTGGGCAGGCGTTTTTTGGCGAAAGCATGTTTTCGCGGGCAACCAACGCATCGAAGGTGGCACTGGTGCATCTTGTCGCCCTTTTGCGGCAAGGCGGTTACACACTGCTTGATACCCAATTCGTCAATGATCACTTAAAACAGTTCGGGGTGGTCGAAATCCCGCGGGAACGCTATCGTTCCGATCTTGCCCGTGCACTTGCCGGACGGGCAAGCCTGCCGTTTGAAGCCGATCCCGAATTTATCGAACAGGTATTGCAACAAGGTGATCGTTGACGCCATCGCCCCTGCCCCACCCGAAATCCTTCCAGAAAAGACTGATCATCCCGATGCAGATACGCCCCGCCACCGAAAATGACGTCGCGAAAATCCTTGAAATCGTTGCTCCGGTCCTGCGTGCTGGTGAAACCTATGTCATGCCAACCGATATGACCGATGATGAAGTGCTGGCCTATTGGATGGGGTCTGACAAGGAAACCCTTGTTGCCGAAGAAGACGGGCAGATTGTCGGCACCTATTACCTGAAGGCCAATCAGCCCGGCAATGGGGCGCATGTGGCCAATTGCGGCTATATGACTGCCCCGGATGCAGGTGGAAGGGGGATTGCGCGGCGAATGTGCGAGGACTCGCTGATCCGTGCAAAGGATCGCGGCTTTAGGGCCATGCAGTTCAATTTCGTCATCGCCAGCAACAAGGCCGCCGTGCATCTTTGGCCGCAGCTTGGCTTTGAAATTGTCGGTCGACTGCCCGGTGCCTATATGCACCCGGTACATGGTGAAACCGACGCGCTGATCATGTATCGCAAACTTTAATCCTTCTGCTGCGCCCCTAAACGAAAACTGACGCCACATGGGCGTCAGTTCACTGTTTAATCGGCGATTTCGAATTGCCTGACTATTGCTGCAGGCCGGGGAATGCCCAGATGCCTGATACGCGCAGCATATCCCGATAGACGACGAGCTTTTCGCTGTCGCTGACTTTCGATGCTTCTTCGATGCTGTCGAAATCCAGTGCGATCAGCGGATGAACCGGCGCATCAAGACCATACTGATCCAGCGCATCCTGAAGCACGGTTTTGGCACGGCGCATGTGACTGGCACTGGTGACCAGAATGACGTCGTCGGTTGTATGCCGGTTCAGAAGGTTTGCGATATTCAGCATATTACCGACGGTGTCCTTTGATTTGTCCTCGACCATGATGCGGTCACGATCAACTCCCTGATCCACCAGCCAGCGCATCATCATGTCGCCTTCGGTCACACCCGATTGTGGCTGACCGCCGGTAACCATCACCCGGGCGGTCGGATTTGCCTTCGCCGCCTTCAGGCCGATTTCAAGGCGCTGCATCAATGGTTCGCGCATCGTACCATCCTCGGCAAGTGCATAGCCCAGAATGACGATGGTGGATTTTTCGCCCAGTACCGGCACTTCCTGATTTGGGGCCTCAGCCATATTAGCATCCGCCCGCAGGAAACGTTTGCGGTACGCATCCGCACTGTCACGGTCAATGCCAGCCATCGCATCCATATAGTTGCGATACTGATCATCATCACCGCGAATATGGGCCAGTGCCACCAGCCAGGTATAGGCGTCAAAGGCGTGCGGATCGACACGGGTAATTCCGATATAGGTTTCTGCCGCCTCGTCGAGTTTCTTTTGCAGAATCCGGGCTGATGCGATCCCATATCGCAGATCAATCCGTTCCGGTGCCAGTTTCGACGCCTCGGCAAAGGCCTGTTCAACGACATCGTATCGCCCATGCAGGGTAATACCTTTGAACACCTCGGCCTCGGCCTTTTTGATGTCACCGCCCGACCAGTAATAATGCATTCCCGTGTCGACCAGTTCGCGAATACGCGCACCGTCCGTGGCATCGGCTGCCATTGCCGGACCAAAAGCAGCCCCCGCCAACATCAGCGATACGCCAAACCCAACCGCCATTTTCTTTATTGTCATTTTTCCTGTCCTACTGTGAAGTCAACCAAACTCAGCAGGATAATCCAATCATGAATGATACCTTTTGAGTACCACAATGTTCAGGACAGTTGGGAATGATCATAATTCCGTAAAATTGGTATTTATTGGTATTATATTTTCAATACCAGTATCTCTCCCCAGACAATAAAAAAGCGGCGATGCAAATTGCACCGCCGCCTTTGTGACTCGATTTCCGATCCGATCAGAACAGGAAGCGGACCCGAAGCGTACCGTCGATGGCTTCCAGTTCCTTGCGGATGCCAAGACCCGGCTGGATTTCCTCGTCGACCTCGACAACCACGTAACCCACACCGCCTTCGGAACGCAGATACTGACCGCTGATATTCATGCCACGGGTTGCAAACACGTCGTTGATTTTCGACAGAACGCCCGGAACGTTGCGGTGAATATGCATGAAACGGGTATGCTTGCGATCCTTAACCGGCAGCGAAACTTCCGGGAAGTTGACCGCGCCAAGCGTCGATCCGTTATCGGAATAGGTGATCAGCTTGTCAGCAACTTCGACACCGATATTTTCCTGTGCTTCCTGGGTGGAACCGCCGATATGCGGGGTCAGGATAACGTTCGGCATGCCACGAAGAGGGCTTTGGAATTCTTCATCCTTGCCGGCAGGCTCGACCGGGAAAACGTCCAGCGCCGCGCCAGCCAGATGACCGCGTTCAAGGGCCGCAGCCAGATCATCAATAACGATGACATTGCCGCGTGCCGCATTGATCAGGTGCGCGCCCGGCTTCATCTTGGCGATTTCGGCTGCGGTGATCATGTTTTTGGTCTGTTCATTGGCCGGAACATGCAGTGAAACAACATCGGATTTGGCCAGCAATTCATCCATCGAACTGCACGAGGTGGCATTGCCCATGGCAAGCTTGTTGATCACGTCATAATAAATGACGTTCATGCCAAGCGATTCAGCCAGAACCGACAGCTGCGACCCGATATGGCCATAACCGATGATGCCCAGAGTCTTGCCGCGCGCCTCGTAAGAGCCTTTGGCGTTTTTAAGCCAGCCACCGGCATGGGCTGCCTTGTCACGCTGCGGGATACCGCGCATCAGCATGATGATCTGGCCCAGAACCAGTTCGGCGACCGACCGGGTATTGGAATATGGTGCATTGAAGACCGGAATACCGCGCATCGCAGCAGCCTTCAGGTCCACCTGATTGGTGCCAATGCAGAAACAGCCGATCGAGGTCAGCTTGGTTGCGGCATCGATAACGTCTTCGGTCAGTTTGGTGCGGGAACGGATGCCCAGAAAATGCGCTTCGGAGACGACGGATTTCAATTCATCCGCATCAAGAGCAGCAGGGTAGTGGTCGACATTAGAGTAGCCGGCCTCTTTGAACATCTTTACAGCGTTTTCATGGATACCTTCGAGCAGGACGATCTTGATCTTGTCCTTCTCCAACGAAAGCTTGCTGTTCACGGCGCACCATCCTTTTCTTTGCGAGGGCGACACGGGCATTTCCCGAGCCGTAGGGCCGTAACGTTACGCGCCCTTGGACCAATGAAATAGGGCCTAAGGCGGCTTGCGTCAAAGGCTTTCCCTTGCGCAAACACGCAATGCGCCTATCTTCTGAACGCATATACCGGCTATTGCGTATAGAATGCTGGCCCGGACGGCGACCAAGGATTGAATACAGGGGACCCCATCTTGCCTGCCGAGATAAGAACCGTTACCGATATCCATAAAATTGGCCAAACCGACTGGGACAAATGCGCTGGCGCAGACAACCCGTTTGTCAGCTTTGCCTTTCTTTCCGCGATGGAAGATAGCGGATCAGCTAGCGCGGAAACCGGTTGGCAACCGTTTCATCTGGTGGTGACAGATGACGACGATACGATTGCCGGTATTGTGCCGCTGTACGTAAAATCCCACTCGTATGGCGAATATGTTTTCGACTGGAGCTGGGCAGAGGCATATGAGCGCGCGGGCGGACGATATTATCCGAAACTACAGGCAGCCGTGCCGTTTTCCCCCGTGCCCGGCCCGCGTCTTTTGATCCGACCGGATCATCCGGCACCGGAACGCATACGAAAGCTCCTGATCAGCGGGCTTTGCGCCCTGCCAGAACGGCTTGGCATTGCCAGCCTGCATGTGACATTTTGCAGCGGTGATGAAAGCCGGGCGATGGAAGATGCCGGGTTCCTGCCCCGAACCGGCATCCAGTATCACTGGTACAATCGCGGTTACGCCAGCTTTGACGATTTCCTTGGTGCGCTTAATTCGCGCAAACGCAAAAATCTGCGCAAGGAACGCAAGCAGGTGCGCGATGCGGGATACAGTTTTGAAGTTCTATCGGGTGATGACCTTAAAGCCGCCCATTGGGACCGGTTTTATGCCTTTTACCATGACACGTCTGATCGCAAGTGGGGGCAGGCCTATCTGACACGGGAGTTTTTCGAGCTTTTGCATGAAAGATTGCGTGACCGGACCGTTCTGGTCGCGGCCTTTCGCGATGGCAACATGGTTGCCGGGGCGCTTAACCTGATCGGATCAGATACGTTGTATGGGCGCAACTGGGGCACCATCGACCGGACACCTCTTTTGCATTTCGAGACCTGTTATTATCAGGCGATTGATATCGCAATTGAACGCGGTCTTAAAACGGTCGAAGCCGGAGCACAGGGCGAACATAAAATCCAGCGCGGTTATGAGCCTGTCCTGACCCATTCCGTCCATCTGATAGCAGATGCGGGTCTACGCAATGCCGTCGCGCGTTTTCTGGATCAGGAACGCAGCCATATCTCGCAGGACCGCGAATTCATCATGGCCGAGCACAGCCCGTTCAGGCAGGAATGATCCGGCAACACTGCCAAGCAAAAAGAGCGCGATGCAACACCATCGCGCCCTTTCCGGTTCCACCGGGTATCCGGTTATTCTAGACAGCCCTGACGTCGTTCAGGAAGCCGTTCACGTGGGATCTGAGCTCGTCGTTGGCGGCGGCCAGACGGCCGACACAATCAAGCTGACCATGGGAAAGGTCACCGCTTTCTGTTGTTGCCTCGGCCACGTTTTTCACCGCGTTCGAAATGGCAACGTTGCCATTGGCGGCCCCTTCAACACTGCGTGAAATTTCCTCGGTTGCAGCCCCCTGCTCTTCAACGGCACTGGCAACAACCGACATCAGTTCGTCAATTTTATGGATCGTTTCGGCAAAACCGCGAACGGCCTCGGCGGCGGCACCGGTTTCACCCTGCATTTCGGTAATTTTCGCAGTGATCTGTTCGGTTGCCTTGACCGTCTGGGCGGCAAGATTTTTCACCTCTCCGGCCACAACAGCAAAGCCCTTGCCCGCGTCACCGGCACGTGCCGATTCAATCGTCGCATTTAGTGCCAGCATGTTGGTCTGATCTGCGATATCACTGATCAGGCTGACAACTTCCCCGACACTTTGTGCGGCATCGTCAAGTAGCGCAACGCGCTGATTGGTCCGTTCGGTTTCGTCCACCGCAAGCTGGGTGATTTCGGTAACCCGGGCAATCTGCGAGGCGATTTCGGCGATTGACGCCGAAAGCTGTGCCGTTGCCGAAGCAACCGTTTCGATGTTGCTTGACGATTCCTGTGCCTGCTCGGCCACACTTTTCGCATCCTGATTGGCGCGAACCGAATGTGACGACAGCGTTTCCGACGCACTGCGCACTTCATCAAGTGCAACATTCACTGCCGAAAGAACTTCCTGGATCTTGTGATCGAACCCGGCAGTCAGCGTTCCCATGCGTTTGCTGCGTTCGATCTGGCGTTCTGCCTCGATACGTTCCTGTTCGGCCATGCGGGCACGTTCCCGGGCGTTTTCGCGGAACACTTCAAGCGACTTGGCCATCGCACCGACTTCATCAGCACGTTTCATATCAAGGATCTCGATATCGAGGTTGCCCGAAGCCAGACTTCCCATGGCATCCGTCATTTTGCGGATCGGCGTTGCGATCATCCGCGACAGGGTACCACCAAACAATGCCGCCATTGCGATCAGCAGTGCAACGCCGATACCCAACGTTGTCTGGAACAGCATCATGGCCTGTTCAACGCGGTTTTCGACCGCAAGGCTCATCTGGTCAATGTTGTTTGCAAGGTCCAGGGCAATCCTTGACACGCTGTCAGACAATTCGCGTGGCTCGCCGGATGCCTCGATGGCACGGGCGTGGTTGACCGTCAGATAGTGACGCATCAGTTTTGCCTGCTGACTTGCAATTTCTTCCCAGCGGTCGATCGCGCTGTCCATTTCTTCGATCAGACCGGCAATAGTCGGGTTGATCGTCGCGTAGGTTTTCAGAACATCTGTGCGAGTATCGATCTCGGTCAGCGATTTCTCGTAGCTTTCAAGCCCGATCCGGTCACCGGTTGTCAGGAAATAGACCAGTTCCTGGCGCGCCATCAGATAGGCACGGTCGAGATTGCGATAATCGCGTTCGAAATCGGCGAGATAGTCGCGTTGCTCATTGGCGGTCTTGACCTGGAACGTTGCAAACATCCCGGCACCGGCAACCATCAGAATGACCACAATCATCACAGCAAAGCAGGTTGTCAGCTTGGCCGGTATGGAAAGATTTTTAAAGAAGTTCATGGCTCGTATCCCTTACAGCTGCTGACGGCGTGCGAGTTCATTAAGATTGACCTCGATCGTAACAGCGCCGATTGGCGTCCCCTGTGTGTCCGACATCGTCATGTTGAGCTGCGAGCGCCAAGTGTCGGAACTCTCGTCATATTCCGCTTCATCAATGAAGACAGCGTTGGCTCCGTTCGGAAAGGTATTCTTGAACTTGGCCTCGTCGCCCTGCCAAAAGTCGGATGTGATCGAGCTTTGCCCCACATTGAGGCCGGCAGCATCCATGACAAATATTTCGGCGAACAAGCCACCAGACCGCGCCTGAATCTGTGTCAGATAACTTGAAAGAGGATTGGTCAGGATGGCGGCAACAAGCGGCTGGTCCTCGGCTTCGCGTTCAGTCACCCATTGTTTGTCGGCAGCATCGATCTGATCCTGCGTCATACCCTTGCGCAAACGGTTCTGTGACGAGATCGAAAGTTCAACCACAGGATTCGCAAGCCATTCCCGCACATCACGGATGGTGTCATCCGTAATCAACTGATCGGGCGCTCCGGGTAAATCCGACTTGGCATTCGCAGCAGTGATGCCAAATGAAGTACCAATCATCAGCCCCATCACCAGAAACAGGTGTTTTGTCACTTTCATAACGCTTCCTACCCCTCCGTACGTATGGATAAAACTATCCCTTGGTATATATTATACAGAGAAAAAACTGTTCATCAACCACTTTTAAGCGCAAGAGGACATATACAGACACGCATGCACCATCCGATATCCCCATATGGGGATGCCAGTTAAGCCATTGGAGGGGTTGGAGGATAATAAAGGGGTAGAAAAGAAAAAAGCGGCGGGAAAACCGCCGCTGAGTTTGGTTGGGACACGAGCAAACTGCAGAAGATTACGTTGTTCCAGGCGCAAGATGCGCCCCTGCAAAGAACAACTGTCCAACACCACCTATGCATAGGGTGTGCCAGTTTTTGAGAGCGCGTGAAAATCCCTGAATTGTGCCGATTGTCGGGCAAGAAAATATTGAAAAGACAATTACTTCAAAATTTATTCGCATATTGCGACAAATAAAATTGCAAAATGCGAATACAAATCTTTGCATTTTGCGAAATGCAATTCAAAGCTATATCCCCGACCTGATCCGTACCGATTACCGAGCGTTGCGACTTGGCGCTTTTCGTTTTTTGCGCTTGCTGAAATTCAGCAAAGCCGGAGCATTTTCAATAATTTCCTGGAGAATTTCCTTGGCGACCTCGAGGTCATCCTTTGCTGACTCGTCAAGATGACTGACATATCGCGGATGAGAGATCATGCGTTCGGCCTCATAAAGCGTCCGAAGTTCGCTTTGGAACATTTCGCGCGCACCGAGCGGCAGAACCGGCTTGGCACTCATCACAAAGAAAAACTTGAGGCTTGTTTTAATCACAATCCGAAGCATCAGGATTTGAAGCTTGTGGAACTGCTCTTCGAGCTCGTCTTTTTTGGGATGTTTTTCAAGTTTGGCGAGACGGTCCGTAATCACCAGTGAAAGCGCTTTGAAATTATCGACTTCTTCGCGAAACGGTCGGTAACCGGTCACCTCGGTTGTATCGACCGTCTTTTCAATTATGTCCGCCAGCGCGACAAGCTTACGCGCCTGCGACTCAAGCCTCGACAAGAAAGTCTCAACTTCATCCCGGTATTTCCGCTGTGTCACATGGTTCATTATTTTTTATGCGCCATCAAAAGCAATTGCCCGAAACAACTGTTCCGGGCAATTACAATAACCTGCCAAAACTTAATGACAAGGTAATCGATCACAAGGCAATCAGTTTGCCATCTCGGGATCTTTTTCCTTTTTCGATCCGCCACCATTTTCTTCCGGATAGCGGAAGATAACGGCATCGTCTTCGATATCGACGAGAACCGCCCCGCCCTTTTCGAGCTTGCCAAATAGCAACTCTTCGGCCAGCGGCTTTTTGACGTGCTCCTGAATGACACGCCCCAGCGGACGCGCCCCAAATGCGACATCGTAACCTCGCTCGCCAAGCCAGGTACGCGCGGCTTCGGTCAATTCAATCGAGACATTCCGATCCGCAAGCTGGACCTCAAGCTGCAAGATGAACTTGTCGACCACCATCTTGACGACATCGGGCTGCAGGTTGGCAAACGGTATAACCGCATCCAAACGGTTCCGGAATTCCGGAGAGAAGGTCCGCTTGATCGCTTCTTCGTCCTCGCCGGTACGCATCTCGCGTTTGAAACCGATTGGCGGTTTTGCCATATCCGATGCACCCGCGTTGGTGGTCATCACCAGCACAACATTGCGGAAATCAACTGTCTTGCCGTTATTATCCGTCAGCTTGCCATGGTCCATGACCTGCAAAAGGATATTGAACAGGTCCGGATGGGCTTTTTCGATCTCGTCAAGCAGGACAACCGCATGCGGATGCTGATCAACGGAATCGGTCAGAAGCCCGCCCTGATCAAAACCGACATAGCCGGGCGGCGCACCAATCAGGCGTGAAACGCTGTGGCGTTCCATATATTCCGACATGTCGAAGCGGATGAACTCGATCCCCATGACATGCGCCAGCTGTTTGGTAACCTCGGTTTTGCCAACGCCTGTCGGGCCGGAAAACAGATAGCTGCCAATCGGCTTTTCCGGTTCGCGCAGACCGGCACGTGCCAGCTTGATTGCACTGGCGACGGCCTCAATCGCCTTGTCCTGACCAAAGACAACAGTCTTAAGATCACGTTCTAGATTGGCCAATGCCTTGCGATCATCGGTCGATACCGATTTTGGTGGTATGCGGGCGATCTTGGCGACGATTTCCTCGACATCGCGTTTGGAAATCGTGCGTTTGCGCTTGCTTGGTGCCACCAGCATCCGGGATGCCCCGACCTCGTCGATCACATCAATCGCGCTATCGGGACGCTTGCGGTCGTTGATATAGCGTGATGCAAGTTCAACTGCGGACCGAATGGCTTCGTTGGTGTATTTGACGTGGTGATGTTCCTCGTAATAGGGCTTGAGCCCCTTGAGGATTTTGATCGTGTCTTCGGGTGAAGGTTCCTCGACATCGATTTTCTGGAAACGACGCACAAGGGCACGGTCCTTTTCAAAATGGCCGCGGAACTCCTTGTAAGTCGTTGAACCGATGCAGCGAAGCGAACCGCTGGCAAGGGCCGGCTTCAACAGGTTCGAGGCATCCATTGCCCCACCCGAAGTCGCACCTGCGCCGATGACGGTGTGAATTTCATCAATGAACAGAACCGCGCCGTCGAACTCTTCAAGCTCTTTGACGACAGCCTTGAGGCGTTCCTCGAAATCACCACGATAGCGGGTACCTGCCAAAAGGGCGCCCATATCAAGGGCAAAGATCGTGGCATCGGCCAGAACTTCGGGGACATCGCCATCAACAATCCGGCGCGCCAGACCTTCGGCGATGGCAGTTTTGCCAACCCCGGGATCACCGACATAAAGCGGATTGTTTTTGGTGCGGCGGCACAGGACCTGAATGGTGCGCTCGATCTCGCTCTGGCGACCGATCAACGGATCGATCTTGCCCTTCTGCGCCTTGACATTGAGGTTCACGCAATAAGCTTTAAGGGCCTCACCTTCACCGGCCGCGGCCCCTTCCTCAGTATCGGCAGCAGCCCCGGGCGCAACTTCTTCCTCGGCGCCGCGCGGAATGCGGCGTTCATTCAGTTCCGGCGCCTTCGCAATACCATGCGAAATGTAGTTGACCGCATCCAGACGGGTCATGTCCTGCAATTGTAGATAATAGACCGCGTGGGATTCACGTTCCGAAAACAGCGCGACCAGCACATTCGCCCCGGTGACCTCTTCGCGTCCGGAGGATTGAACATGAATGGCGGCGCGCTGTATCACGCGCTGGAACCCGGCCGTTGGCTTGGGATCGACCAGACGCGCACTGATCAGCCCGGAAAGTTCGCTATCGGCGAATTCCAGCAAATCCGAACGCAGACGATCAACATCGACCCGACAGGCCTTCAGCACCGACAACGCATCCTGATCTTCGGTCAGTGACAACAGAAGATGTTCCAGCGTTGCATATTCATGACGCCGTTCAGACGCATAAGCCAGCGCACGATGTAAGCTTTCTTCAAGGTTACGTGAGAGCATGTTTCACTCCTTCTCTAACGTGCACTGCAGCGGGTGCTGGTTTTGCCGCGCCAGATCCATGACCTGGTTGACCTTGGTTTCCGCAATTTCATAGGTAAAGACACCACATACCCCGACCCCCTTGCGGTGAACCTGAAGCATAATCGCGGTCGCCTCTTCCCGGCCTTTTTCAAAGAACCGTTCAAGCACATGGACAACGAATTCCATGGGGGTGTAGTCGTCATTCAGCAACAGCACCTTGTACATGGACGGCTTCTTCGTCTTTGGCCGTGTCTTCGTTACGATCCCCGTGTTCGGGAGACCACCACCGTCATTGTCCTGTTCACTCATAATCTGCTTACCGGAACCCTTTTGTTCTGCATTGTCTCCATGATAGGTCATTGAACATCTGTTTCAAAGTCCGCAGCGACAAAACGCTTATTAACCTCATCCCAAATTCATGTAGGCCGAGATTGACGCGGTGCAAGATCATCAGCAAAACTTCATCGGTTTTGCCGTAAATATCAGTGCAAAAACAAAAAAACGGACATGATCCGCCGACCATGTCCGTTCCGGTACGTTAATGCAGCAAACCTTGCCCTGCGTCAGGTGCGCTTATTTAAGCGGCACTCCTGCGGCTTTGCTCATTGCGGCAAACCCGTCGGAAAAGGCTGAAAACATCATTTTCTGAATTTTCTCGCCCTCCGACATGCCGGATTCGACATAGCGTTTAAAGATACGCTCGTTCAGTTCCTGCAGTTCAGAGAGGCTTTCAACCTTTGCAAGCGCTTCGAGGTCAGCCTGCGAAGCATCCATTTCGCGTTGCGCCCAAGAAACCAGTTCAGCCCCGAATGAACCGCTTTTTTCCATCAGGTCGGTCGACATCTGCCAAACGCCATCGAGACTTTTCTGCTGCGTTTCGATCAGTTCTTCGTATCTGGCCATCATATGCGTACCGGCATCGGAAAACACATCTGCCTGTTCGGTGAACTTTTCGGCCATCTGGGCGATAACATCATTGGCAGCGGTCATGCTGCCTTCGAAAGCATCCTGGGTCGCGGCCACCATGGCATCGACTTCGGGTGCCTTCCAGAGCTCCGCGAACGGCTCAAGCGTCATCATGCCAAATGCTGTCACATCAGGGGCATCGACCTTGGCAGCGGCAGTTGCCGGCTTTGCCGTGACCTTGACCTCGGCAGTGGCTTTCTCGGTTGGGTTATCCTTCGGCGCGGCCTTCGCCACCGTAGCCGATTTAACAGTGGCAGCCGGTTTCTGTTCCTCTGTCACGATCGTAGCCTTCTTTACAGGTTGAGCCGTTTGGGCAGCGGCAGCAGGCGCCTTATTGCCAGAAACGGACGATTTGGATGTGCCTGCTGTTTTTGAAGTCGAAACAGCGGGCTTTTTCGACGTGGCAATGACCTTGGGGCGGCTGGCAGGCTTGGGACTTGTCGAAACTTCTCCCTTGGCCTTTGCCGACGTGGCCCCGGTGGATGTGCGCCCCTTTGACGGGGAACTTTTGGCGTCAATGTCGGTCACGGCTGCCTTTGTCTGCGAATCGTTTGCCGGTTCAGGTTTTGCTTGCGGTTTCGCCTCAGCCTTGTTTTCTGTCTCAGCGGGTTTTACCGCCTCCTCGGCCTTCGCCGGGACCGCGGTATTCTGTGATACGGCAGAGGATGCTTTCTTTGTCTCCGGCTTCACATCATCGGGTTTTGATGTCTTGGCAACAGCCTTTGGCGGTTCTTCCATGGGGGTCTGACGCAAGGCTTCTGCTTCCAGCGCACTAGAAGTTGTGACCACACGCTTTGGCCGCGCCGCCGGGCTTTCGGTAATTTCGACTGCCGCAGCCTTTGCCGGGGCTGCAGCCGACTTTTTGCTGACACCGGAAGGCGTTTTCTGTGCTGTCTTTGCACGAGGTGAGGTTTTGGTTCGGGTTGTTTTAGCTGAACCGGGCGCAGTTTTTTTGCGAGGAGTCACCATATGTCGACCTCCTAGGACTGGGCTTGGCATTCAAATTAATGCTGCATCGCAACATAACCCTAGATGGAATAACCACACCCCGTCAAGGTGGCTTTGGTGACATTTTTATTTGAAGGATTACGTTAATCTGGGCCGATGAACCTGACGATCTGTAATCACGAAAATCGATTTTCAAAAACCGGATTTCGTTCAATTGCTTAGATGGAAAGTTACGCTAATCCTTATATTCAGCAGTCATGAAAACAAAAAATGGCACGTGATATTACGTGCCATTTTTGTTGGTGTTCTTTGCCCTGAAAATTCTTATCGCAGCTGATTTCCGCGAACCGTGCGATAGAAATAGCGAGACTCGGCCTGCTTGTCATTCTTGCTGTAAAACGGATCAGGCTGCTTTGGCGTACCGAATGCTGGCGGCTGGGGCAATGGTTTTTCCAACCCCGAAAGATTTTCCAGTACATTCGGGAAAGTTAAAGCGCGCAAATCGTCCTTGGCAGACGTCCAGGCTGCCAGCGTGATGCTTTGTGACGAACATCCGATCGCAACCCAGTAATAGTCGTCGGAATGCAGGCGCAATCCGTCACGGCTTTGATATCCGAAACCGTCGGACTGAAGCGCGTCGGTTAGGGCAAGATATTGCCCGCGCGACAGGTTTTCCCGCGATTCTGTACCACCGAAAGCACCAAGAGGTGCTGTTACCTCGACATTCACCTCGCTGACATCAAGCGGACCAAATATCCGTGACACCATTTCAAACTGCTCTGCGCCGTTCTTGGGAATAAGATCGTAGCTGCGCGTTTCCTTATAATAATCAGCATTGTAGACAAGGCGAATCCGTCCTTCTGCGTCCCCGGCAGAACAGGCGGTTCGAATGTCATCCGCATTGATAAACGAGAACCAGGTTCCTTTGCGCACCAGGGGATTTTCGATATCGCTTGTACCGGTAAAACTGCATGCTGAAAGAGCAATCAGTCCGGCTGCAGAAAGGGCACTTCCTCTTAAAATTGATGATTTTGTTCTTATCTTACTGACAACAGACATTATTTTTTTACGCATTCGATCCTCGATTTTTAACCTTTTGCCGGATATAAATTGAGACTGACGAAAAAATGAGACCGCAACAAGGCGGCAAATCAGTTTATCGGGACACGTGTTAAGCATTTTTTTAATGCCGCGATGAGATACTGATCATATTTCGTCTTGGGGATCACCGTAAAACCGAGCCCGTCAAATGCGTTTTAAGACCCGTCTTGGGCCAAAAGCGATGGCCACCGTTAGAAATGATGAAAGTCAATCGATGTGGCAATTGCAAGGTCGCAGGATTTATTGTGCCCTGTCCGTGATGATGCTGATCATTGCTGCTGTTGTGTTTACAACGTCGGCTGCGATGGCGCGTACCTATACCGCGATGGTTATCGATGCCGAAACCGGCGATGTTCTGCATGAGTATCGCGCCGATCATAAAGTTTATCCGGCGTCACTGACCAAGATCATGACGCTTTACATGCTGTTTGATGCACTTGATTCCGGCAAGGTATCGCTTTCGACCCGCATGGAAGTTTCCAAACGTGCATGGGGCCAGGCGCCTTCGAAACTTGGTCTTCAGCCCGGTGAAAAAATTTCGGTCGAAGATGCCATTCTGGCGCTCGTGACGAAATCGGCAAATGACATTGCCGTTGTCGTCGCCGAACATCTTGGCGGGACCGAGATAAAGTTTGCCCAGATGATGACAGCCAAGGCGCGTCAGATCGGCATGAAAAACACCACCTTCCGCAATGCATCGGGTCTTCCGAACCGCGGCCAGTTGACCACGGCGCGCGATATGATCCGCCTTGCCGTGTCGCTGCGGAAGGATTACGGCAACTATTACCATTATTTTAGTACCCAGAAGTTCAGCTATGGCAAGCGTACTTATGGCAACCATAACAACCTTCTGGCGTCCTATTACGGAACCGACGGGATCAAGACCGGCTATATCAATGCGTCGGGCTTTAACCTTGTAGCCTCGGTCAATCGCAATGGCCGCCGGTTGATTGGTGTTGTCTTTGGTGGACGGACGGCCCGGTCGCGCGATGACCAGATGAAGAAGCTTCTTGATCAGGCGTATCTTGACCTCAAGAAAGATGGCGAGATTATCGCGCCGCGTCCTCGCATCAGCCCCGATGGCAAAATTCTTCCGGCTGATACACAGCTTTTGATGGCCAAACAGAACAATGCGAACGAGGTCGAACAGCCCGGCCGCATCGACACTGAAACCGTTGTTGCCCGCCTTTCGCCTGAAACTGGTGGTTGGGGCATTCAGGTTGGTGCATTTAGCGATCAGCGACGCGCACAGGAAGCCGTCCTTGCCGCGGCACGCACAGCACCGGATGTTCTGCGCCTGACCCGTGCGGCGGTTGAACAGCAAAGCAACGGATCGGGTGTTGTCTACCGCGCCCGTCTGCTTGGATTTGGTGGTGAACAGGAGGCGCGCAGCGCCTGTGCCGCCCTTCGCAAGGAAAAGGTCGCCTGTATCCCGGTTAATGCCGGTGACGCGGGATAATATTCCGGACATACAAATCAAAAAGCCCGCTGAAGCAATTCAGCGGGCTTTTTTGTTATCCGGCAAAGCAGCCTAGTGGCCACCACCCGGCGCAAAGAAATCATTCGAGGTCAGACCGCTTTTTTGAAGCTGTGCGGTGACTTGCGTTTTCAAACGATTAAGACCGTTTTCATCGGCGGCTTCGCAACGGGCAACGATTGCTGGCTGGGTGTTGGAAGCACGCAGTAGCCACCAACCGTCATCCGTGCTGACACGCACACCATCGATCCCACTGACTTCGGCACCAGCATCAGACAAGCGACCACGCACTTCCTCGATCAGGGCAAACTTGCGGTCATCCGGGCAGTCGATACGGGTTTCCGGGGTATTAACCGCAACAGGCATCGCATCGCGCCAGTCATCAAGGCTTTTGCCGCTTTGAACCAGAATGCGATACAGTCGCACAGCGGCATACATCGCATCATCATAGCCATAGTAGCGTTCGGCAAAGAAAATATGGCCACTCATCTCGCCGGCGATCGGTGCCTTTGACTCAACCATTTTGGTTTTGATCAGCGAATGGCCGGTCTTCCACATGATGGCATTGCCGCCAAGACGGGTGACCTCGTCAAACAGTGTCTGGCTGGCTTTGACGTCGGCAATGATCGATGCGCCCGGCAGACGCCCGAGAACATCGGCGGCATAAATCTGCAGCAGCTGATCGCCCCACAAAACACGGCCCTGCCCGTCAACAACACCGATACGGTCACCGTCACCATCAAAGGCAACGCCCCAGTCCGCATTGAGTGACGCCACTTTGGCCTTCAGATCGACCAGGTTGGCTTCAACCGTCGGGTCCGGATGGTGATTGGGGAATGTGCCATCGATCTCGTCAAACAGCAGATGGTGGTTGCCCGGAAGCTTTGCGGTCAGTTTGCGAACCACATCGCCCGCGGCACCATTGCCACAGTCCCAGACAATTGTCATCGGCTTGGCAACATCGCAATCCAGTTCGGCCAGCAAACGTTCGACATAACGATCTTCGATGTCGATGTCACTAATTGCGCCATTTCCGGTTTCGAAATCGCCCGACGCGGCAATCCGGCCCAGTTCCCGAATGGCTTCGCCAAAAACCGATTTCCCGGCATTGAGCATCTTGAAGCCATTGTAATTTGACGGGTTATGCGAACCAGTCACCATGATGCCAGCATCGGTTTTCTGATCGTAAACCGTGAAATACAGCATCGGGGTTGGTCCACGACCGATCCGGACAACATCACAACCGGTCGAAACGATCCCTTCGACAAGCGCACTTGCCAGTTCGGGCGAACTCAGCCGTCCGTCCCGGCCAACGGCAACCCGTTTTCCGCCAGACTGGCGCACTTTCGTACCAAATGCCTTGCCAAGAGCAAGCGCATCGGCCGCATGCAGGGTTTTGCCCACGATACCGCGCACATCATATTCGCGCAGCACGGAAGGATCAAAATTGTGTCCGGCAGAGATGGTCATAGTCTAACTTAGCCTCCGATTGATGCCCGCCCGATGCAGGAATAGCTGAAACCATGTTCTGCCATTTCAGCGGGGTCATATACATTTCGCAAATCCACCACGATCGGGTGTTTCAAGGTTGATTTGATGCGATCCAGATCCATGCCGCGGAACTCGTTCCACTCGGTCAGGACCACCATCGCGTCGGCACCTTCAAGTGCTTCAAAGGCGCTTTCGCAGTAAACGATGTCTTCAAGAAGCTTTTGGGATTCTTCCATGGCTTCCGGGTCGAATGCCCGGACCGTTGCACCGGCAGCAATCAGGGCAGGAACAATATCAAGGCTTGGCGCGTCGCGCATATCATCGGTGTTTGGCTTAAATGCCAGACCAAGGATGCCGATGGTTTTGCCCGAAACCGAGCCACCACAGGCCGAAATGATGCGGTCGGCCATGGCTTTTTTGCGTCTTGCATTCACATCGACCACAGTTTCAATAATACGCAACGGGCTATTATGTTCCTGCGCGGTGCGAACCAATGCCAGGGTATCTTTCGGGAAGCATGAGCCGCCGTACCCTGGCCCCGGATGCAGGAATTTCTTTCCGATACGACCATCAAGCCCGATACCGCGCGCAACATCATGAACGTCGGCACCAACCTTTTCACAAAGATCCGCGATTTCGTTGATGAAGGTGATCTTGGCGGCGAGGAAGGTATTGGCTGCGTATTTGATCATTTCCGACGTTTCACGCGTGGTGAAAACAATCGGCGTTTCGATCAGATAAAGCGGACGATACAAGTCACGCATGACGTCACGCGCACGTTCATCACTTGTCCCGATGACCACGCGGTCGGGCCGCATGAAATCACCAATTGCCGATCCTTCACGCAGGAATTCAGGGTTCGAAACCACCGCAAATTCCGCATCCGGACGCCGTTGACGAATAATGCGTTCGACTTCACGACCTGTGCCCACAGGCACTGTTGACTTCGTCACGATTACGGTGAAGCCTTCGATGGCGTCGGCAATTTCCTCGGCGGCAGCATAAACGTACCTGAGATCGGCGTGACCATCACCTCGACGGGTCGGTGTTCCCACCGCAATAAAGATCGCCTCAGCACCTTTCACCCCTTCCTTAAGGTCGGTGGTGAATTTCAGGCGCCCGGCTTTCACGTTGTTCTCGACAAGGACATCCAGCCCCGGTTCGTAAATCGGCATGATACCGTCTTCGAGACGGGCAATCTTGTTTTCGTCCTTGTCCACACAAATGACTTCTGTGCCGAACTCCGAGAAACAGGCACCGGAAACGAGCCCCACATATCCGGTACCGATCATTGCTACGCGCATGAATTTTTACCCTGGTAGTGATAATCGCAGGCAGGAGTCTGTCCCGGCTCCTGCCTGCATACCTGAAATTGATATCTGTTATTCTGCAGCTTCGCCTTCGGCGAACTCGTGAATGAGGTTGCGAACGTCATCGCGCATGTCTTCGCGTGCAAGCGCAAAGGACATGGTCGCCTTGAGGAAGCCGATCTTGTTACCGCAGTCAAAACGACGGCCTTCGAAGCGATAGCCATAGAACGGTACTTTGCCGATCATGGCGGCCAGTGCGTCGGTCAACTGGATTTCGTTACCAGCCCCGCGCGGAATATTTTCAAGGGTGTCAAAGATGCCTGGATCAAGAATATAGCGGCCAATAGCCGAGAGGGTTGACGGTGCGTCTTCGGGCTTTGGTTTTTCGACCATGCCACATGCGCTGACCAGACGACCGTTGGTGCCTTCGACTTCAAGCACGCCGTAACGCTGGGTTTCCTCGCGCGGGACGTCCATGACGGCAACCATGTTGCCACCGGTGCGGCCATAGCTTTCGACCATTTGCTTCATGCACGGAACTTTTGACTGGATAAGGTCATCTGCCAGCAAAACGACGAACGGTTCGTCACCGACAAGAGATTTTGCACACAGAACAGCATGACCAAGCCCCAGCGGATTGCCCTGACGAGTATAGGTCACACGACCGTTTTCCGGAATCATCGCAAGCGAGGTTTCCAGCGCATCATGTTTTCCGCGCTCCATTAGGATTGCTTCAAGTTCGGCAGAACGGTCAAAATGGTCTTCGATGGCGGTTTTACCGCGACCGGTTACGAAAATGAATTCTTCGATTCCTGCCGCGATCGCCTCTTCAACGGCATACTGAATCAGCGGCTTGTCCACCACCGGCAACATTTCCTTGGGCATTGCCTTGGTTGCTGGCAAAAAACGGGTTCCCATACCCGCCACGGGGAATACAGCCTTCTTGATTCGTTTCGACATGCCTTTTTTCCTCTGTTTTGACCGCGTCATATCCGCCTCATCCGCATTCGGCCAATCTTATGCTTCTGCCACATTTCAAGAACGCGGATCAAGCGAACGCGCTGTTTATTCAGTTCAATCTTTACAAAGCTGTAACAGGAGGCTTCGGGCTGCATTGATTTTGGATGCAAGATAATCTGATCCGCCATGGTCCGGGTGGACCGCCTTGATCAAGACCTGATAAGCCCGATTGATATCCTCGCGGGTTGCTTCTTCCGAAACACCCAGGATTTTTCGGGCCTCGCCCGCATTCATTTCTCCGCTACGAAATCCACTGCCAGCTTGCTCGCTATCGTTTCCGGTCCTGCCGTTTCCATTATCATTTGCACCCCCGGACGCCTGCCAATTCTGCCATCCCGAACAATCCGGTCGGCGTTCCAGATAGGTTTCCAGAACTGTCTGGCTTTGATCCTGTGCGCCGCAACAATCGCTATAAAGCGTCTGCAGCTCGTCAAGCCCGAGTGTATCTAGATCACGCCCGGCCATTGTGCCCTGCACTACCGTGCCGCCCAACTGGCCGCTGTCATGATCAAGATACATATGCAGATAATCCGTTTTTATTTCAGATACCCGGCCCGAACCGGCAGATGAATGTCCTGATCGACCTCCGCTACCGCCCCGTGACCGGGCAAAACCGAACATCCTGCGCAATAATGGCCACATTAAGCCGATTTTGAGGATTCTAACGAGGAAGGGTATGGCAGCAACAAGGGCGGCAACCATGGCGGCGAGCTTTCCGGTCAGAAGCAACCATGCTGCCAGCCCGCCCAGCAGCAGCACAACGCCCCATAATCCGATCTTTCTGACATCCTTTGGCTCGGCTGACGATAACCATCTGATGATAAATCCGGCAGCAACGAAAAGCCCTATCCCCAACAAAAACCACTGCATTATCGGGGCTTCCGTAACTGAGATCCCAGCAGTTTGACATCCTGCGATGATGTTTTATTGCCGTATTCCTCAAGGGCGTTAATGCCGCCAACCGCATAACTCGCAACTGCACCAAGCAGTTCGCGCAATCGATCCGCCGCACGGGCATCAAAACGGGCAAACGCACCACCGGTGATCCGGGCAATCTCGCGGAAGGCTGTTTCGGCCGTCGGGTCATATCCTTCCTGAAACATGAATGCCTTGATGCCTTTCAACGCCAGTTGTCCGGCCAGACCGGCAAGATTATCAATATCTTCCTCAAGGCAATCCCCGACATAAATCAAGGCATTAATCTTTTTATCGCGCGCCTGTCCTTCAACATGTCCAAGTACACGGGCAAGCTGGGTATGCCCGGCACGACAGGTGACTTTTGTCATGGAGTCACGCAACCTTGCCGCATCCCGATACCAGGCACTGGCCTTGCATTCCGAAATACCACGGAAGAAAACAAGCTGGATGTCCAGCGTGCTGCCGATGCCTGCGACGGCATCGAACATTTCAGCCTGCAGAACCGCCGCACTGTCCCAGCTTGGCTGACGGCTGGCCGTTGCGTCCATTGCAAAGATCAACCGTCCCTGTGCCGGGCCGGAAGCCGGGGCAACAGTCGCCAATGTACGGGCCTGCCTCACAAAGGCGCTTACGTCTGTATGACTTGACGCATCAGACGTAATACGGCTTTGCTGCTTGGCTTGTGTTTTGGGCGTCGCTTTGTTTTCAGGCACAGGCACCAACCAGTTTTCAGGGCACTCAAGGGTACGATCGTCCTGATATAGGGGCGCTTATATCAGATCGGCAACTCTTCGCCGTCCGCTGGTGTGAAGCCGATTATTTCCAGCAGGGCACGGACTTCCTGCCTCGCTGCCATATGCGACATGCTAAGCGGGATGCCAACCCCCTTCTCCCGAAGGTCCAGTAGCGTCAGACCTTTCAGGAACAACTCCCTGTAGATCACACGCTCGCCAAACCCCGGCGCAACACGGAAGCGTATGCGAGCGGCCAGCTTATCGACGATTTCAGCGATATCACGTTTGTTTCGTGCATCCAGATGCGACAAACGGTTGCGCATGACGATCCAGTCAATCGTGCCACCATCTACCGCGGCACGGCGTTTACGAGCGTCCCAGACCATTTCGGCATAGATACTAGGCCCCTTGATATCAAGGGTATCCGGATCAATACGCGCAAGCATGTCGAGATCAATATAGCTGTCGTTAATCGGGGTCACCAACGTATCGGCACAAGAATGCGCGAGGCGCGACAGGTAATTGTCACTGCCGGGGCAATCCATGACTACGAAATTGCAGCTCATGACAAGTTCGCCCAGAGCCCCGGTAAAGCGATCACGCTCGTCAAGCTTGGCGGCATTTCCGTCTTCAAGTTCGCTACGGTAAATCGGACGATGATCCGGAACGGGCAGTTTCAGTTTTTTCTGCGCATTAAATGAAATACGGTTTTCAACATACCGGGTCAGCGTTCCCTGACGGGCATCGATATCAAGCGATCCAACGGAAAACCCCATCTTCATCAATGATACAATCAAATGCATCGCTGTTGTGGATTTGCCGGACCCGCCTTTTTCATTACCGATCACAATCACATGGGCGCGCTTCGCGCCTGGCTGTTTGGCGGTAGCGGTTTGTTGGCCTGCGCTTTCCCCGGTTGCGCCGGTCTCTTGCACCGTCATTGCAGTTTGCTCCGTTATTCAGGCAATTTTCTGTCCCCAGGGTCAAAAAACCCTCACCCCAATGACCGTCTTTGCCCGTAAAAATCAAGAACAAAGAATTTCATCGACAGCAAGTTGTCTACTGGACCCTAGCCAATCTATCACCGTACAGGTAAAGATAGGAGTAGGGAAAAGTGATTTCCCCAGCAATAACATGAAGGAAGGACGCAAAGTGACCAATCGGGGGGCCCTGTTGGGCGGCGTGGTGGCCGGCACTTTGATGATGATGGGTATGGCACCTGCAAATGCGCAGGATACCGGCGGATTCGAACAAATCCCTGCCGATCAAAGTCCGCTTTCATTTAAGTCGGATATGCCGGTCACCACCGTCTTTCTGAGACAATATCGTGAAAACAGTACCGTATTCGTTGGTCGCTGGCTGTCCCCGGCGGCAGAAGGCAGCCTGAAAGGTGCTGCTGGCGATCTGTTTCTCGAAAGCGTTTTTTCGACATCTGCCCCGGGTTTTGCATTCAATAATGAAATGCCGTCCGAGCAGCTTTTGGAAATGTTCGACGGGTTACGTGGTCGCAGCTCTGCCAACGGTGACAATTTCACACAGGATACCCGATACGGCCCAATTGCAATGACGCCGTTTATTCGCGAAGGATCACAGTGTGTATCGTTTGTTGGGCAATGGAATCCCGATACGCCGACAACACGCGGCAGTCGCCTGCTTGGATATTATTGTGACCCATTGTCGCGCCAGACCATGACAGACTTTACACCACCGCCCCAGAAACTTGATGCGGTAGACGCCCAGCTTTATGGCGCCAATTTCTTTGTCCGGTTTGATATACAGCTTCCAGAGGGGGGTGCGCGCCCTCCCGTGCAGGCTGTCCCAGAAATTGTGGAAACCCCATCTGCAACGCCTCTTCCCGACAGCAATGCCGCAAATACCCCGCCCGAAGGTCTGCCGATCAGCAGCAACTGGCAAGGGTCGCGCGGTCAGGGGATGCTTAAATTTGATCAGCCTTCGGGCGAAGGCACGATGATTATTGACAGCGACCTTCGCCATTGTGAAGGCATCTGGCGTCATGATGGCGGGGCCTATCAAAGCGGCACGTTGCCATTTGGCAGCTGGTATGTGTTCTGCGATGACGGGGCATCCGCGCGTGGCCATTATACCAGCGAAGATCCAGGTAGCGTTACCGGCGAAGGTCAGGACAATCAGGGCCAGGCCGTTTATTTCCGTCAACTCAACTCATAAGTCCCGGACAGTTTTTCCAATATGACCACCGATATTCAAACCGTCATCATCGGCGCTGGCATTGTTGGCCTTGCCTGTGCGCGTGACTTGGCCAAAACCGGCCGGGAAGTTCTGATTATTGAACGCCACGATGCAATCGGCACGGAAACCAGTGCCCGGAACAGTGAAGTTATTCATGCCGGTATCTACTATCCGAAAGACAGCCTGAAGGCGAAGTTCTGCGTTGCAGGGCGAGATATGCTGTATCAATACTGTGCAGAAAACGGCATTGATCACAAACGCACCGGCAAACTGATTGTCGCCACCCATGAGGATCAGATACCTGCCCTTCGCGACATTGAACAACGTGCCATGGAAAATGGTGTCACCGATCTTGTCTGGCTTGATCGCGATGAAGCCGTCGCACGCGAACCCGCGCTGCATTGTGTTGCCGCCCTCGAAAGTCCGTCGACGGGTATTGTGGACTCACATCAACTGATGGTGACGCTTCTGGGCGAAGCAGAGGCAAACGGTGCGACCCTGGCTCTGAATACCGACGTAACGGCAGTGAAGATCGAGAATGATATTTTCACCATTGAAACACGTGATCGCGACGGACAAGAAATGAGCCTGACATGTGCAGAACTTCTGATCGCGGGCGGCCTGCACAGCCAGACACTGGCGCATAATTTTACCGGCCTGCCAGCGCCAAGCATTCCGCCACAACATTATGCACGCGGATGCTATTTTACCCTGTCAGGAAAGGCACCGTTTTCCACCCTGATTTATCCTGCGCCGGAACAAGCCGGGCTTGGCATCCATCTGACCCTTGATCTGGGCGGACAGGCGCGTTTCGGCCCGGACGTGACCTGGGTCGAAGAACCGAACTATGACGTTCCGGAAGAAAAGCGCGCAGGATTTGCTGCTGCTATCCGTAAATATTATCCCGCGCTTGACGAAACTGCCCTGCAAACGGGGTATGCTGGTGTACGACCCAAAATTCAGGCACCTGGTGAAGCTGCACGCGATTTTCTGATTTCTGATCGCGATAAACACGGTATTGATGGCTTGGTAATACTCTATGGCATTGAATCACCGGGATTGACGGCATGCCTTGCAATAGCAGACCATGTCGAGGACATCCTGTCACGGCAGCAGGTAAAGGCAAGGTCATAATGGCAGAAGCAGGCTGGCGAAAAATGTGGCATCAGATCAGGGATGATCATTCCCAAGAGCCCAAAAGATTACTGTTCGGCTCTCGGTGGAAATTCGTCCTTGCGACCTGCAGCGTCCTGTTTTCCAGTGCAATGCCGATTGCAAACAACGCAAGTGCCCAGCAGCTTGAACCATTTGTTCCTGCCCCGAACAGTCTAAGCGCACCGGGTAACCGGAATGAGGCAACCGGAACCGAAAAGCCGGATGTTCAGTTCGCCGATGAAATGCGCAACCTCGTCATCCAGCTCAGCCGATGGGCAAAATCCTATCGCAGTGACTTTTCAATCATTGCGTTAAACGGGCTGGAGCTGACGGAATATCTCGAAACCACATTGTTTGCATCGCGTGGTACTGCCGAACCCGCACGCAACTATTTGCGTGCGCTTGACGGTATCATGATCGAAGCACCATTTTATGGGTACGATACATATGGCGAACCCACCGATAGCGAGGAGACCAAATATATCCTAGGCTATCTGGAACGTCTGAAGACGGCAGGGCTTGAATATTTTGCCCTAGACTATACCGATAAAAGCGATGCACAGCAGGCGGCACGCCAAAAACTAAGCGGTCTGGATGCCCTTTATTACGCAGCCCCACCGCCTGACAAGCAGCTTTCAACATTGGCAAAGGTGCCGCGCACGCCGATCGGTGCCAATCCGCATGTCATTGACAATATTCGTGATGCGAAGAATTACGGAATTGTTCTGGACAGTTCGCCCTATGGCACCAAAGAGGCCTTTATCAATGCGCTGATTGACACCAATTACGATGTCTTGATCATTGACCCGTTCCATCGCGGTACGATCCCACTGACTTACGAGGACATGAAACGGCTTCGTTATAAGAAAGTCGGCACGCCACGCACCATTCTGGCCTATCTGAATATCGGAACGGCAGAAACTTATCGCTATTACTGGCAGAACAATTGGCGTGCAGGCAGCCCCGACTTTATTGGCGAAGGCAACCTTGATGCGCGTTGGGGCCAGGAACACCATGTCTATTACTGGTCTCAGGCATGGCAGAATATTCTGTTTGGCAGCGAGAACAGTTATCTCGGTGGCATCATGAAACTTGGATTTGACGGAGTTGTCCTGGGTGGATTGGGTGAATACAGCTGGTGGCTGGATTATTAATCCGCAGCTTCATCACAAATCCGGGATGTGCCGTCTGATCATTTGACGGTGACAGAGCAGATCGGGCACTCTTGCTTCATGGTAAAACAACGAGCTGCTGACACGCAGCCCCCGGAGGCTTTGAATGTCTACGCCGATTATCCATTATTTCTTTGTTCAGTCGCCCTGGTCGTTTTTCGGTTTTCGTCGCGTCGTCGAGATCGCGCGCAAACATGACACGCCGATTATTCACAAACCCTGCCGGGCCGCCGATGTCTGGCAGCATGGTGGTGGCGTCCCATTGGCACAACGCCCAAAACCGCGCCAGGAATATCGAATGGTCGAAATGAAGCGCTGGGCGGATTTCCTGAATATTCCGATTAACTTGCAGCCCGCGTCGTTCCCGGTGGATGAAACATTGGCGGCCCGAACCATCATCGCGATTCAGGATGAAGGCAAGGATCCGACCGGACTGATTGAGACGCTGATGGGAGATATATGGCTTAGAGATCGCAACATTGCCGAGCCACAGGTCGTTCGAGAAGCCCTGACCCGCAACGGCTTGTCTGGTGAATATCTTGAACATGCCGATTACCCATCAGTTGCCAAAATCTACGACGCCAATTGCGAAGCGGCAAAAGCCGACAACATCTTTGGCGTTCCGACATACTTTGCCAATGGCGAGATGTTCTGGGGGCAGGACCGGCTTGATTTCCTTGAACGGGCGCTTGCGAAATAACACACTGGCTTATCGTATAAACAACAGGGGCGGGTAAAACCCGCCCCTGTTGTTTGGCCAACGGCCCGAGATCCTGTTCTGCCGGTTAGTCACGGCGTTTGACGTGATCGACAACAAAACCGTCGCATGACGGATAGGTGTTTTCGATCATGGCAAGTGCCTTGTATTCGTCCTTGGCAGCAACTTCGTGGGTTTGCACATCCGCCCAGCGATCGTCAAAAACCTCGTGGGATCGATTTTCTTTGACGCATTCACGAACGGCCTGGTTGTGCAATTCAACCTGATAAACGGTCTGGCGTGGGTCTGTAAAAGCAGACATGTCCGCCCGGTCTCCTTACTTTTGCCTGCGACGTCCGCCCAGACGTCGCTGTGTCCTGAACCGAGAATTTCATAAAAATGAAACGCCCAACCACCAGTGTGGAACAAGTGGCTTAACGAGCCGTAAATCGTCCGGCTGGATTCCATATTTAATTGAATTGGTCCGGAATGAAGTGTGCCGGTTTTGCATGGCTGGGTCCGAAATGGCGTAATTCTGCGGTGCAGCACAAATTTTTGCGGCGATGCGACTTTGCAGATTTCGCGGCACCTATTATCAGGAATGTAGGTTTTTCGGGCGTCCTCTCACATGGATAAAAAGACCTGCGACGCGGAGCAGTCAATACATGAAATGCCCATCCCCCCTTAACTCCGCATTTCAGTACGCGAAAGATTATTTCAAAGCCTCACCCCCACGATCACAAAATTCCATCTTTTGTCGCTCGTTTTATGGAAACGGTCTTTTTTAACTCAAACGCGATTTTGAAATTGATCAAATGGCCCCAGCGTCAAACATAAAGGAATAACCAAGGGGCCCACCCTTGCAGAATAACGAGCTTGCGCCAGGAGGCGACACCAGGATGAACGTTTTTTCCGATCCCGCATTTGACGGCCATGAACAGGTTGTTTTCGCCAGCGATCCGGTCACCGGCCTGAAGACCATTATTGCTGTGCACAATACCAATCTTGGTCCTTCATTAGGTGGCTGCAGGATGTGGCCCTATGCATCCGAACAGGAAGCCATTCACGATGTGCTGCGCCTGTCGCGTGGCATGACCTACAAGTCTGCTCTGGCGAACCTGCCCCTTGGTGGTGGAAAATCGGTCATTATCGGTGATCCGCGCAGCCAAAAGACACCGGAAATGTTCCGCGCCATGGGCCGTGCCGTAGAACAGGTGGGTGGACGATACATCGTTGCCGAAGATGTCGGTACCAACCCGGCAGACATGGAACAGATTGCGAGCCAGACAAAACATGTCGGTGGTATCAATGACGGCAAAGACCCGGCGCGAACCGGCGATCCGTCCCCTTTTACCGCCTATGGTGTGTTCATCGGCCTGAAGGAAGCAGTCCGGTTCAAAAACGGCCATGAAGACCTTGCCGGACTGCGCGTTGCGGTTCAGGGGCTTGGCAATGTGGGATATCACCTTTGCCTAATGCTGCATGCAGCGGGTGCGCGTCTGGTCGTTTCAGACCTGAATACAGACAGCGTTAACAGGGCCGTTGACGAATTCGGTGCCACCCCCATTTCGGTTGACGAAATCCTTTATGTCGATGCGGATATTCTCGCCCCTTGCGCACTGGGTGGCATCGTGAATGACCGAAGCATTGATAAAATTCGCGCCCGCATCATCGCCGGGGCGGCCAACAACCAGCTCGAAGCGGACCGTCATGGCGAAATGCTGCGCGAGGCAGGTATCCTTTACGCACCAGATTACGTGATCAATGCCGGTGGCGTCGTCGAGGTTTATTATTGCCGCGAAGGCAGGCCTGTTTCAGAAACAAACAGACATATCGAAGATATTGGTGCGACAGTGCGCGAAATCTTTGAACGGGCAAGCCGTCAAAATCTTTCGACCGGCTTTGTCGCGGATAGATTGGCCGAAGAACGGTTCGGGAAACGGTAATATCTTTGCCTGCCCGCCTGTGGCATCAGGTGGGCAGGTTATCCTGCGATTGCCCCGCCATATCAGTTATGACGAAATACAGGTGTTTCGAATACATCACCTGATAGCGCTGGATCAGTTACTGTTTCGCTTTGCACGACTTCAGGTTCGGACGTCATGGACGCTTCGATATCTGGCTGCTTTGCCGGGTTGGAAAATTCGATCGACCGTGTCGCTTCCCGAATAAAGTTTGCCAACTCATATGCCTGATTAGGATCGACACCGGAAGCCAGACCAAATGTTATGGGCCCGTCAGCCCAGGTCGCGATGGAAAACCCGTCTCGCTCGTCCACCCGGACATCATACACTCCTGTATTCCAGCGTGGCTGAAGCAACAACACAAGCTTGTCACCCATCTCATTTACGTAGTCCATCTGGACAGCGTTGCCGTTATCTGTGTGGATTTCCCGATTTTCACGCAGGTGATAGCCTTGCGCTGACAGATCCGGAACACGCATTTGCAATGCGATATGGCCAGACATTGACGACATCGTGTTTGACCAACCCGAACCAGATGACTCAACATAGGGTGATTGCGGTTGCGGTGACGATATATCAGAAGATCCTGATAACGCCGCGCCTTTGCGATAACTGTCAATCGCGCTATCGGCAATCATATTACGTTGATGCAATTGATCAGGTGGCATCATCCGACCAAGATACCAGCCACTTGTTGCCGCGAACAAAATACTGGCGGCAACTCCGCCCTTCATCAATACACGTGCATAGCGATCAGACTGAGCGCCTGCCAAAACATTGCGCAATCTTTCTGGCACCGGTTCATCCAGCACGGGATCGTAAAGGCGATGAATCTCGTCGTCCTGACGCATGAAGGCGATCACACGATCCGCCTGTTGGGGGTGGCCTTTCAGATATTCTTCAACCTCGGCACGGCGCGCCGGATCGCCATCAAGTGTCCCGTCCGCATAGGCAAGAAGGTCTATTTCATTTACCGGCTCATGTGGCTTGATCATTTCACCCTCCTGAGCTTCACGTTTGTTTTCCCGGAATAAAGGCTGCGCAAACTGTCGCGCCCCCGGGATAGTCTGGATCGCACCGTGCCAACCGATATATCGAGAACCTCAGCCGCCTCGTCATAGGTGATGCCTTCAAGAGCGACCAAAAGGATGACGGCTTTCTGATTGGGAGGAAGTTTCTCCAGGGCCTGTCCGATATCCATGCAGACCATTCGTTTTTCCTGACGCGCAGGTACCGAGAGTTCCGGCACCGCGTCATCCATCGGGATTTCGGCCGTCTTTTTGCGGTACTGATTTACGAACACATTATAGAGTATTTTAAACAGCCAGCTGCGAACGGAACCCGTTCGGCGCCAAAGACGGTGTTTGCGAATTGCCCGTTCCAGACAGTCCTGCACAAGATCATCCGCACGATCCCGGTCAGAGACCAGAGACCGCGCAAACCTGCGCAAATGTGGTATTTCACGCGAAATACGCCATTTGATATCGGTTGCGTCGTTTGCTTTTGTCATGACGCCTCAACAACAGCCTGATGCCGCATTAAGTTCCGCAAAAATGCATTTTTTATGGAACCTTTTGCTTTCGGCCGATGTCTGTCAGGTGAAGGTCGGCATCAAGCCCGGCATCGACATGCAAGAACCGGCAAAGAGGTATTTCCCATGAAGTGCAAAGTACTGGTCCCTGTCGCATTCGCCCTTTGGGCTGCCAGTCCCCTGATCACAAGTACCTCAGAAGCTCAGGCACAGGGCACCCAACCTGAACAGGCCGCACCGGCAGTCAGTTACAGTGACAGCCAACTGCAAGGTTATGCCGCGGTGGCGGTTGAGGTCCGCGACCTAAATGACAAATGGCAAAAGCGTGCCCAAGAAAGCACCGACCCCGCAAAGGTTCAAAAAATCCGCCAGCAAGCCAGTGCCGAAATGGTTCAAGCCATTCGGGATGAAGGATTGTCGATCAAGGAATATAACGAAATCACCCAGGCAGCCCTTCAGAACCCGGAACTAAGCGAACGCATCAACAGCTTTGTCGAATAGCTTCGGAGCCTCCCTCAGAGTTTCCTCCCTGAACCGAAGCTCTTGACCCTCTCCCTCTCGGGCGAGGGTTCTTTTTTGCGCGCTTTGCTCAAAGAAAAAGAAAAGCCGAAACAAGGTTCGGCTTTTCAGGTATCCGGCGCGACATCGGGGCAAAGGAAGGACATGCAATGTTGCGCCGGTGCGTGAGATCAGACGGATCAGTCTGCTCGCAACCCGAAGAACTTTGCATTGGCCATCACATGCAGATGTCCAAAGGGGCAGTATAAACAGTCGGTGCAAGCGCAGATCATGACCGCTTGACGACTATTTGAACAAGTTGGCCTGCATCCTGATCACGCCACTAAAACAACAAGCCAACCGAAGTAACATTCGGGTGAGGGCAGTGAGCGCTACTTCGTAAAAAACAACATCACGGCACCGCGAATAGTTCCATCACCGCAAAACAAAAAAAGCCCCCGTTTACGGAGGCTTTTATCAGACTGATGAAATTGCTGTGCCTGCCTATTCGGCAGCAATCGGTGCGGCATTTGCGGTGACAGCGGCTGCATCATCGCAATCGCAATTGCCGCAGGTTTTTGCCTGAAGCAATTCTGCACGCATATGGCAGGCGCATTTCCCGCATTGCGGGGCACAACCATGAAAACGGAATACATCTGCGGGACGGGTGGCACCACCTTCTTCGGCGGCACGGCGTACGTCACGTTCTTTTATCGCGTTACAAATGCAAACATACATCAGCGTAATTGCAATCAGTTATTAATTACGGCACCTCACCTGTAATCTACATGCGAATAGTTTTCAAACACTTTTGCAACAGAGCTTGAAAAAAAATCCCGCACAAACCGGCCGATTTGTGCGGGATTTTGAAAAAGTCATTTAATCACAAGGTGATCAGACCGTCGCGATGTGACTCACTACGCGTTTGACACCCTTGATGCGGCGAACGATCGACAACACCTTGTCGAGCTCCTCACTGCTTTGGGCATCCCCCATGATGTAGACGATGCTGTTTACAGACTGCCAGCGGTAGTTCACCGAACTCACCCCTTTTTCAGCCAATAACAAGGCCTTGATCTGACTTTCGATCCACACGTCTGAGCCGGTCTGGGTCGCCGAATCCGCGGGAACGGCATTTTTGCCATATTCGTCTTCGGCCTTGTGATATGCCTCGATGGTTGCAGCATCGGCGACTTCAAGATGGTCATAGACAGTCTTGATGCGGCTGTCCTGTTTGACCAACGACATCACGTCATAATACTTGCCTTTGGAATCGACCATGCCAGTGACCATCACCTGCTGCTTCCAGATATCGACATTCACATCGATAAGATAGGTATGGTCAACCTTGGAGAATTCGCCAAGGATGCCGGACTTGATCTGGGTATCAAGCCACTGGTCATTCCCCGTCCGGTCTTCCAGCGGCATCTGTAGCGGTCCACAGGCGGCAAGTGGCGTCGCCAGCAAGGCACATACCGAAACAGCCTTCATCGCGTTGCGCCAGCCTCGGGAAATCGTGATCATCTTTGTGCTCCTTCTCATGCCGGTGGATCGGCATATTCCAATTCTTCTGAACCACTAATACAGCAGATCGCAATAAAGCTTTAACGCCCTGAACTGCCAGTGGTTCCGGCACATCTTGTCGCAGGCGATTATGACAAAAAAAAGCCCGCGCCCGATTATATCGACCTGTTTCACCGCAGAAGTAAGTCGCGCCCCAACCAGAAAAGAAAAAGACCGGGGTTATTAACCCCGGTCGCAAGTGGCGGATATGGCTATCCGCTGGCTCATCATCCGGCTTGCCGGACGCCTGATAATCCGGTTTCCATAAACCGGATCAATTTTCTTCCATAGACATCAGCGATGCGTTCCCGCCCGCAGCCGTCGTATTGATTGTGACGGTTTTCTCGGTCGCAAAACGATGCAGGAAAGCCTCATCAGGCAGCGCCCCGTCATCGTCTGCCCCGCTATCGGAAATCAGCGACAGGATCGCACCGTCACGCTTCGCCAGAAGCTGTTTGAAGGCAGTAACGCGATCAAGCGGTGCGACACAGGAAACACCAGCCACATCGCCGTCATACATCACGGCAATACCGACCTTGGACGCCACGACACGGATCAGCCCTGCCGGCAGTCCGGTATCGGTCGCTAGGCTTGCAAATTCAACCAGCCATTTTTGATCCCCGGCAACGATCACCGCATTGCCTGCAGCAAGTGCCGCAGCGATGTGGCGGATGATACGTGCTGCTTCGGCATCCTTTTCTGCCTGAACCAGATAAACACCACGGCCGAGCATATAAAGGTCGTTGGTTTCACCGGTCGGCCCAGGCATCCGGGTCGGAGCCACAAAGCCGTTTTCCGAAATCGCGGCAAAGTTTGCGATCAGTTCAGCATTTGCCGAAAGATCACTTTTCGACGACCCAGCCAATTTGGCGGCAAGATTTTCCAGAACACGGACGCGTTCATTGCCGTCTGTCGCCTGCCATTTGACCTGTGCGGCCTGCAGGGTACGATATTCATCATCCGTCAGCGACGCCTTGATCACGATTGGCGAACGATCATCGGCAATCGCGGCACTGCCTGCTGCCTTTTTTCCGGCCTCGGTCGCGGGTTTGGCAAAACGTTCGACATAGTGCGGGCCGCCTGCTTTCGGGCCGGTGCCAGATTTGCCCTGCCCACCGAATGGCTGCACACCGACAACGGCCCCAATCATGTTCCGGTTCACATAGCAGTTGCCGACACGCAGCTTTTGCGAAATCTGGCGCACTGTGCTGTCGATACGCGAATGGATGCCCATCGTCAGACCATAGCCCGACGCATTGATCTGATCGAGAACCTTGTCCAGATCACGTGCCTTGTAACGCACCACATGGACAACCGGCCCAAATACTTCGCGTTCCAGAACATCCAGCGACGGAATTTCGAAGCAATGCGGCGCAAAGAACGTCCCGTTTTCGCATTCCGGCAGGATATCACAGGCATGAAGCAGCTTTGCTTCCTTGGTCATGCGTTCTGCATGGGCGACAAGGGTTTTGCGCGATTTTTCGTCAATCACCGGTCCGACATCGATATCAAGGAATTTCGGATCACCAACACGCAGTTCCTTCATCGCGCCGACGAGCATGTGGCACAGCTTGTCTGCGATATCTTCCTGAACGAACAGAACACGCAGGGCGGAGCAACGCTGCCCGGCGGACTGGAAGCCGGAAATGATCGCATCCTGCACCACCTGTTCGGGCAATGCGGTTGAATCGACAATCATAGCGTTCTGACCGCCAGTTTCGGCAATCAGTGGCAACGGAACACCCGGACGTTTTGCCAGCGCCTGATTGATGACCTGTGCCGTTTCTGTCGAACCGGTAAAGGCAACCCCACCAATGCGCGGATCGTTGATCAGGATATTGCCGATCACCCGACCCGGCCCCGGCAGCAGGGTGAAAGCGGCCCCTGGTATTCCGGCAGCAAGGATAAGTTCGGCCGCCTTGGCCGCAACAAGCGACGTCTGTTCGGCCGGTTTGGCGATAACGGCGTTACCCGCGGCAAGTGCAGCACTGACCTGCCCCAGGAAAATCGCAAGCGGGAAATTCCAAGGGCTGATGCAGACAAAAATGCCACGGCCTTCGAGAAGACTGCCCTCGCGGAAGCTTTCTTCTGCACGGTTCGCGTAATAACGGCAGAAATCGACAGCTTCGCGTACTTCGGCAACACCATCGGAGTACAGTTTGCCTGCTTCGCGTTGGCAAAGGGCAATGAACTCGTCCATGTTTTCTTCAAGAAGATCACCAAGGCGACGCAGGCACGCTGCGCGCTCAGTTGCAGCAGTCTTGTTCCAGATTTCATAGCCTTTGGCGGCGACAACAATCGCAGCCTCGACATCGGCTTCGCCGGCCTGAACCAGTTCGCCGACTTTCTCGTTCCGGTTTGACGGGTTTAGAACATCAATCGCCTCGCCCGAAACAGGCTGGCCATCAATCAGCGGCGCAGCATGCCAGATTTTCCCCTGTATCGATGCCAGCTTTTCGGCCAACGGCAGAAGCTTGGTCGTATCGGTCAGATCAATGCCCTTGGAATTGACGCGACCAGCACCATAAAGATCAATCGGTGCCGGAATTTTCGGATGGGCCTTGCGTGGCAGGGCCGCCATCTTTTCCACCGGATCGGCGATCATTTCCTCGATCGGGAGTTGTTCGTCCTGAATACGGTTCACAAAGCTGGTATTGGCACCGTTTTCAAGCAGTCGGCGGACGAGATAGGCCAGCAAATCCTCGTGGGTGCCAACAGGGGCATAAACACGGCACGGCACGTTTTCACCATTTTTATCGACAATCTGTTCATACAGGGCTTCGCCCATGCCATGAAGACGCTGGAATTCAAATGTCCGGTCATTGCCGGCCATTTCCAGAACCGATGCCACGGTGTGGGCGTTGTGGCTGGCGAACTGGCAATAGAATGCATCACGGCGCGACAACATGAAACGTGCACACGCCAGATAGGAAACATCGGTTGCGGCCTTGCGGGTGAAGACCGGATAACCTTCGAACCCGTTTTCCTGACTGTTCTTGACCTCGGTATCCCAATAGGCCCCTTTGACAAGGCGCACCATCATTTTGCGCCCGACCTTTACCGACAGGTCGGCAAGCCATTCCAGTACGTGATAAGCCCGTTTCTGATAGGCTTGCACCGCAAGACCGTATCCCTCCCAACCATCAAGATCAGGATCGGCAAAGACTGCCCCGATCACATCAAGCGACAGGTCCAGACGGTTGGCTTCTTCGGCGTCAACGGTGAAACCGATGTCATATTTCTTGGCCAGCAACGCAAGCTGTTTGAGGCGCGGCACAAGTTCATTCATGACGCGATCATAATTGGCGAAATCGTAACGCGGATGGATCGCCGAGAGTTTTACGGAAATGCCGGGGCTGTTGATCGGGCCGCGGTTATTCGCGACCTTGCCGATATCGTTGATCGCATCGACATAGGATTTGAAATAGCGATCCGCGTCTTCCATGGTGCGCGCGGCCTCGCCCAGCATGTCATAGGAATAGCGATAGCCTTTTTCCTCGTTCGCCTTCGCACGTTCGGCGGCCTCGGCAATCGTGCGGCCCATGACGAACTGACGCCCCATGATGCGCATGGCATGGTTGAATGCCTTACGGATAACCGGCTCGCCCGAACGTGCGATCATGCGTTTAAGCAACGCGCCCGGATCGGCCTTTTCCGCCTTGCCGAACTTGATCACCTTCCCCGTTAGCATCAGTCCCCAGGTCGATGCATTGACAAAGAAGCTGTCGGAATGACCAAGGTGGCTTTGCCAGTTTGCATCAAACAGCTTGTCCTGAATCAGCTTGTCGGCGGTAACCGCATCGGGAACGCGCAAAAGTGCCTCGGCAAGGCACATCAATATGACGCCTTCCTTGCTGGATAACTCATACTCATGAAGCAGAGCATCGATGCCGCTTTTGCCGTTATCGGCTTTGCGAACCCGCGCTACAAGCTGATAAGCCCGATCCTGAACGCGCGCCGATTGCTCGGGCGCCAGTCGAGCAGCGTCAATCATGCGTTCGACAACAGCTTCTTCGTCAGTACGATATGTTTCGCGGATTTTTGCGCGGATTTCGTTGGCTTGGGGCATATCGATGCGGAACATGGCGATGGCTTCTCCCTGCAAATGCAATTCTCCGATTCCACATTGGGAACGCAGAGTTTTCTCCTCATATGGCCACAGACAATATATAGGCACTCAAAAAATGTGCTGCCATTTTCCTAAAAAATACGATATATCATCCACTGAAAAACTTTTAGTGCAGTCATAATCACTGGTTATTAGATTAAAATGCAGAAGAATCATAAAAGCTTGGACAAGATTGACAAACAGATCCTGCGCGAACTTCAAAACGACGGACGCATGTCGAACGTTGAACTGTCACGTCGCGTCAATCTTAGCCCGACACCGTGCCTCGAACGTGTTCGCCGCCTTGAACAACACGGCTTCATCACCGGTTATATGGCACTACTTGACCCCCGCAAACTCAATCAGTCGCTGGTGGTTTTTGTCGAAATAACGCTGGATCGGACGACCCCGGACGTATTTGACGTGTTTGCCACAGCGATCCGCAAACTGCCGGAAATCGAAGAATGTCACATGGTCGCAGGCGGCTTTGATTACCTGATGAAACTTCGGGTTGCCGATATGTATGCCTATCGCGAATTCCTTGAACGCCTGTCCTCTGTTCAGGGTGTCAGCCAGACTCATACATATGTCGTGATGGAAGAAGTAAAAGTACGCCCCGGCATCACGATCCCGTAAATTCGATCAATTTTGTTGCAATACAATTGCTTAGTAGCGCACTATCACCAAGCCATCTTTCCGATGGCTTTGCCGGTATCGCCACATGGCACTCTGTTTTGCGTCATTATTTACGGGCCCCACAGCATGTCGGAAGTCACTTTCTATTTCGATTTCTCGTCACCTTACGGTTATCTCGCGGCTGAACGCATCGATGCCTTTGAGGCCCGAACCGGTGTTACGGTCAACTGGTACCCGTTCATGATAGGTGCAGCCTTCAAACAGACCGGACAAAGTCCGTTATTGTCACAACCCATCCGCGGTGACTATTTCAGGCACGACATGGAACGCTGCGCAAAGATGCAGAATACGCCGTTCCGTATTCCTGAAAAATTCCCCTATTCAGCGCTGGTGCCGACACGGGCCTATTACTGGATTGCATCCACCAAACCGGCCCTTGCCATCAAGTTCGCCAAGGATGTCTATCGCGGATATTTTGCCGACGGGCTTGATATGTCCGATCCTGAAGTTGTCTTCGCCACGGCCACCCGGCACTCCATAGATGCCGGACAAATCCGGGCCGCGGTTGAGGACCCGAAATGGAAACAGCATACCCGCGATATTACCGACGATGCCATCGCGCGCGGCGCTTTCGGATCACCGTTCTTTTTCTATGAAGAAGAAGCCTTTTTCGGTAATGACCGGCTTGAACATCTTGAACGCTGGATCAAACTGCGCAAGCAAATCGACGACTGATCCGATAAAAAACCAACCCATCGAAGAGACATAACCAATTTAAATATATACGAATTTTACGAACCCTTCTCTCACTCGAGATATAATTTCAAGAGCCCAACATACTGTTCATTTTTGATATACGTAAATTCGGTACTGGATTACCTATTTAATCTTGACGTTTACGTAAACTTCCACCATAACAGCAGTCATAAGCGCCATTCACCACGGGGCCGTTTCCTCGCATAAACAGCCCCGGTAACAAACGGTGTCGATTGACGATGACGGTTCTGAAATCTGCGATAAATCCTCGCTCGGAAGATTTCCGTAACAATGCCCAACAGATGGAACAACTTGTTGCCGATCTTCGTGATCAGATCACGCAGATCAAACTTGGCGGTGGCGAGCGCGCGCGTGATCGCCACACTGGCCGCGGAAAACTTTTGCCCCGTGAACGTATCCGTCAGTTGCTGGATATCGGGTCCCCGTTCCTTGAGCTTTCCCAGCTTGCCGCATATGGAATGTACGACGATGAAGACGTTCCTGCTGCGGGTATCATCACCGGGATCGGTCGGGTCTCGGGTGTTGAATGCGTGATCGTTGCCAATGATGCGACGGTCAAAGGTGGCTCCTATTATCCGATGACGGTCAAAAAGCATCTGCGCGCGCAGGAAATCGCACTCGAAAACAATCTACCCTGCATTTATCTGGTCGATAGTGGCGGCGCGAACCTGCCGCGCCAGGATGAAGTTTTCCCGGATCGCGACCATTTCGGCCGCATCTTTTTCAATCAGGCAACCATGTCATCAAAAGGCATTCCGCAAATCGCGGTTGTCATGGGTTCCTGTACGGCGGGCGGTGCCTATGTCCCCGCCATGTCGGATGAAAGCATTATCGTTCGAAAACAGGGCACGATCTTTTTGGGTGGCCCGCCACTGGTGAAGGCCGCAACCGGCGAAGTCGTTTCAGCCGAAGACCTTGGCGGTGCAGATGTTCATTGTAAAACATCTGGTGTGACCGACCATTATGCGCAGGACGATGCACACGCCTTGTCGATTGCACGCAATATCGTCAAGAACCTGAACTGGACCAAAAATCCAGGCCTGACCCTGAGCGCGCCGCGCGAACCGGCCTACGACCCGCGCGAGATTTATGGTGTCATTCCAAGCGATTCCAAGAAGCCCTATGACGTGCGCGAAGTCATTGCCCGTATTGTTGACGGATCAGACTTCGATGAGTTCAAGGCCCAGTACGGCACAACACTGGTTACCGGCTTTGCCCGCATTTTCGGCTATCCGGTGGGGATCATTGCCAATAACGGCATCCTGTTTTCCGAAAGCGCGCTTAAAGGCGCACATTTCATTGAACTGTGTTGCCAGCGCGGTATTCCACTCGTGTTCTTGCAGAACATCACCGGCTTCATGATCGGCCGCAAATATGAAAGCGGTGGCATTGCCAAGGATGGCGCAAAACTCGTAACCGCCGTTGCGACCGCCAAGGTTCCCAAATTTACCGTTCTGATCGGTGGCTCATTTGGTGCTGGTAACTATGGCATGTGTGGCCGTGCTTATAGCCCGCGCTTCCTTTGGATGTGGCCAAATGCTCGCATTTCAGTCATGGGTGGGGAACAGGCGGCAAACGTTTTGACCCAAATCCGCGCAGATGCGCAGGAAAAACGCGGCGAAACGTGGCCCATAGCAGAACAGGAAGCGTTCAAGGGCCCGATCCGCGACCAGTATGAAGAACAGGGTCATCCCTATTACGCGTCTGCGCGACTTTGGGATGACGGGGTCATTGATCCGGCGGACACCCGCATGGTTCTTGGGCTTGGCCTTTCGGCGGCACTCAACAAACCGGTCGAGGAAACACGCTTTGGCGTGTTCCGGATGTGAGGCTGGCATGAGCAATGTAAACACCGATAACACCACCCCATCCACCGATGCCGTGATTTGCCAGATCAGCATGTCGGGCGTTGCCCGCATCACGCTGAACCGCCCGGAAATCCACAACGCGTTTGACGATATCCTGATCGGCGATCTGACAGCCAAGCTAGATGCGCTGGATGCCGATCCGGCGGTGCGCGTGGTGATCCTGACCGGGGCAGGCAAAAGCTTTTCGGCTGGTGCCGACCTCAACTGGATGAAACGCATGGCCGGATACAGCCATGCGGAAAACCTTGCTGATTCACGTGCGCTGGCGCGCTTGATGAAGACGCTTAATTTCTGCAGCAAACCGACCATCGGGCTTATCAATGGGGCGGCCTTTGGCGGCGGGGTTGGATTGGCTGCGTGCTGTGACATCGTGATTGCATCTGATCGAGCCAGTTTCTGCCTGTCAGAGGTCCAGCTCGGCCTGATTCCGGCGGTTATTTCGCCCTATGTGGTCGAGGCCATCGGCGTATCGCAGGCCCGTCGCTATTTTCTGACGGCGGAACGCTTTGATGCCGCTACCGCCCACGCCATTGGATTGGTCCATGAAATTGTTTCAGGCGACGATCTGACCGCACGGGGTGACGCCATGGCAAAGCTGCTGCTGGCAAATGGCCCGGGTGCCATGGATGCAGCAAAATCGCTGATTTATGCGGTTGCCAACAAACCGATTGACGATGATGTCATTCACGATACCGCACGACGCATTGCCGATCAGCGCGCAAGTGCCGAGGGCCGTGAAGGTGTCAATGCATTTCTTGAAAAACGCCCCGCGAAGTGGAGTGAGAATTAATCATGCCGCGCAAAATACTGATCGCCAACCGTGGTGAAATTGCCTGCCGCGTGATTGAAACCGCACGCCGTATGGGCATCCAGACCGTCGCGGTTTATTCCGACGCGGATGCCAATGCCCTGCATGTCCGACGGGCCGACGAGGCCTATCACATCGGTGGCCCCGCCCCGAAAGACAGCTATTTGCGGATTGATCGTTTGCTTGAAGTCATTGTGCAATCGGGTGCCGATGCGGTTCATCCAGGTTATGGCTTCCTGTCGGAAAATGCCGGTTTTGCCGATGCGCTGGAAAAAGCCGGCTGTGTCTTTGTCGGCCCACCGGCAAGCGCAATCCGTGCGATGGGGTCGAAATCCGAAGCCAAGAAAATCATGGGCAAGGCGGGTGTACCGCTGGTCCCCGGTTATCACGGAGAAGATCAGGACCCGAATCTTCTGGCAGCAGAAGCCGACAAGATCGGTTATCCGGTTCTGATCAAGGCATCGGCGGGAGGTGGTGGCAAAGGTATGCGTGCGGTTGAAAAGGCAGCCGATTTCAAGGATGCCCTTGTCAGTTGCAAACGCGAAGCTGCCAGCAGTTTTGGAGATGATCATTGCCTGATTGAAAAGCTGATCGTCAAACCGCGCCATGTTGAAATTCAGGTCTTTGCCGACAGTCATGGCAATGCGGTTTACCTGTTTGAGCGCGACTGTTCCCTGCAACGTCGCCATCAGAAGGTGATTGAAGAAGCCCCTGCCCCGAATATGCCAGAAGACCTTCGCGCCGAGATGGGCAAGGCCGCCGTCGATGCCGCCAAGGCGATTGGCTATCAGGGGGCTGGCACGGTAGAATTCCTGCTTGATGCGTCGGGAGCGTTCTATTTCATGGAAATGAACACGCGCCTTCAAGTCGAACACCCGGTGACAGAGATGATCACCGGTGAGGACCTTGTTGAATGGCAGTTGCGTGTCGCTGATGGTGAAAAGCTGCCCAAGACACAGGACGAACTGACCATTAACGGCCATGCCTTCGAAGTCCGCCTCTATGCCGAAGATCCGCATAATGATTTCCTGCCTGCAACCGGCAAACTCGTGCATATGCGTATGCCCGCCGCCAATGATCATGTGCGGATCGATACCGGCGTTTACGAAGGCGGCGAGGTTTCCATTCATTATGACCCGATGATCGCAAAGCTGATCACCTGGGATACGGATCGCACATCGGCACTGCGCCGGATGGCAACCGCACTTAACGATGTACAGATTGTCGGCGTGACAACCAACACCGGATTCCTTAGCAATATTGTGCGTCACCCGGCCTTTGAACGCGGCGAAGTCGAAACCGGTTTCATCAGCCAGTATCTTGATGATCTGATCCCTGCCCCGGCGGTGCCTGATAATGGCGCATTGGCCTTTGCCACCCTTGATATTCTGATGCGTCGCGATGCCGAGGCCCAAAGCCATGCAGCGCAAAGCAGCGACCCCTATTCCCCGTGGCACAGCACATCGGGATGGCGGATGAATGATGACAACCACCATAACCTGATCCTGCGCCATGACGGTGCAGAATTGAAAATCAGGGTGCATTACCGCACGCACGGTTATGTCATCGATATGCCTGACGGCAATTCGGTTACGGCCCATGCCGAATTCGGCGGTGATGGGACCATTCATGCAACACTTGATCAGGTGCGCAAACGCGCGAGTGTCCTTCGCGACGGCAATCGACTGACGATCTTCCGCAATGGACGTTCTGACCGGTTGGAAATTTTTGATCCGGTTGCAGCCGCCGGTGGCCATGAAGGTACCGGTGGGGGGTTAACCGCGCCAATGCCCGGTAAAATCATTGCCGTGCTTGCCGAACCGGGGCAATCTGTTGCCGCAGGCGACAAGCTTGTGGTGATGGAAGCAATGAAAATGGAACACACTATTTCAGCACCGGTTTCGGGCTCGGTCCGCGAGATATTCTTTGCTGTTGGGGATCAGGTTGATGATGGCGCCGAATTGATCGCCATCGAGGAGGCCGAATAGAATGCCGCGCCTTTCGAGTTTGCCTGCACGGGTCAAAATCGTTGAAGTCGGTCCGCGTGACGGGCTGCAGAACGAAAAGGCGATGGTCGCGACCGACACCAAGGTGGAACTGATCCACCGCCTTTGCGATGCAGGTCTTTCGGTTATCGAAGCCACCGCTTTTGTCAGCCCGAAATGGGTGCCACAAATGGCCGATGCATCCGACGTCATGGCCTGCATTTCGCGCAAACCGGGCGTCACCTATCCGGTTCTTGCTCCCAATTTGAAAGGGCTTGAATCCGCCATTGAGGCCGGCGCAACCGAAGTTGCGGTTTTTGGAGCTGCATCGGAAAGCTTTTCGCAGAAGAACATCAATTGCTCGATAGCAGAAAGCCTTGACCGGTTCCGCCCAGTAGTCGCCGCAGCACGTGACGCCAACATCGCTGTGCGCGGATATGTTTCCTGTGTGCTCGGCTGCCCGTACGAGGGCGAGATTGCCCCGCAAAAGGTCGCCGATGTCGCAAAGGCCCTGTTTGACATGGGTGCTTACGAAATCAGCCTTGGCGATACGATCGGTACTGGCACGCCAGGCAAGGCACAGGCGATGATTGATGCCACTGCCAAACATGTCGACATCGAAAAGCTCGCAGCCCATTTTCACGATACCTATGGTCAGGCATTGGCAAATCTTCTGGCCGTTCTGCAGATGGGGGTTGCTACGATTGACAGCTCCGTCGCGGGGCTTGGTGGCTGCCCATATGCCAAGGGGGCAAGCGGCAATGTCGCCACCGAAGATGTGGTCTACATGCTGAATGGTCTTGGCATCGAAACCGGTATCGATCTTGAAAAGCTTGCCGAAACGGGCAGCTGGATCGCCGGGAAAATCGGTCGTCAGTCCGGATCAAAGGCTAATCTGGCGCTTGCCGCCAAACGCGACACCGTCGGGGCCTGATCGCCATGGCCGCTGCCGAGACATATCGTTTCCGGCGTGCCGTCCCTAATGATTTACCCATGATACGGCGCTGGTTGCGTGTACCGGAAGTGGCACGCTGGTGGGGAGATCCCGCCGAGCAGATTGAACTGATCGCCGAAGACATCGAACTGCCGGAAATGGCAACCCTGATCGTATCCTATCGCAATCGCCCCTTTGCCTTTGCCCAGCATTATGACGCGCATCAATGGCCCCAACCCCATTTGTCCCATTTGCCCAACGGCACGCGCTGCATTGATGCATTCATTGGCGTCCCCGACATGATGGGGTGCGGTCATGGGAAGATGTTCCTGCGATTGTTGGCACAAATGCTGATTGACCGCGGCGCGCCAACGGTTGCAATCGATCCTGACCCCGAAAATGTGCGAGCCCGCAAAAGTTATGAGGCGGCCGGTTTCAGCGGTGATACCGAATATGAAACCGGCGATGGCCCCTGTATTTTGATGCAATTCAAAGCAGAGACAGACTAGGCTGCCTTGACCGCACTCAGGAACGCTTCAACCTTTAGCCGCAGGGTTTCAGCCTGTTCGGACAGTTCACCCGACGCATTCAAAACTTGTTCAGCAGCAGCTCCCGTTGAGGATGCCGCTTCATTAACACCGTGAATGTTTTCCGTTACCTCGCTTGTTCCGGCGGATGCCTGCTGAACATTTCGAGTGATCTCCTCGGTCGCAGCCCCCTGCTGTTCCACAGCACTTGCAATCGTTGCTGCAATCTCGCTGATTTCGGCAATCGTGCTGCCGATGGAATCAATCGCAACCACTGCACCTTCTGTTTCTGTCTGAATTCCGGTGATCTGCGCGGTAATTTGCTCAGTTGCCTTTGACGTTGCATTGGCAAGATTCTTGACCTCGGCTGCGACAACAGCAAAACCTTTGCCTGCTTCGCCTGCCCGCGCGGCTTCAATAGTTGCATTCAACGCCAGAAGGTTGGTTTGCGCCGCAATGTCGCTGATCAATCCAACCACATCACCGATCTTCTGGGCAGCTTCGGCAAGCCCGCGTACCTGCGCGTTGGTATTCTCCGCCTCGGACACGGCCTTGCTTGCCACTTGTGCAGACTGATTGACCTGGTGACTGATTTCGGAAATCGAGGCGCTGAGCTCCTCGGACGCGCTGGCAACAGTTTGAACGTTGTTTGATGCCTGCTCGGCTGCAGCCGACACCACCGTCGCCTGTCGGCTGGTTTCCTCAGCGGTTGTCGTCATTGATGTTGCTGTCGCCTGCATTTCTGTCGCGGCTGAAGAAACGCTATTCAGTACAGCAGAAACATCGGCATCAAAATCGTTGGTCAGTTTCTCGATTATTTTCGCGCGAGCTTCCCGCTGTTTCTGAGCTTCTGCTTCCTGCCCTGCAAGCTGTTCTGCTCTGATCATGTTTTCTTTAAAGACCAGAACTGCTTTTGCCATATCACCAATCTCGTCACGGTGATCCTGACCGGGAATTGCTATTGTTTTATCGCCACCCGCCAACTTGTTCATTGCGTCCGTGATGGCACGCACAGGCCTTGAAATGCCTGCACCAATGAGCCACGCGGCAAGCATCCCGATCAAGACAGCAGTTGCCGCTAGAACTTCGGCAGTAATAACAGCATCCTCTAGAGCCTTGGCAGCATTAGGACCGAGCTGATCCTGTTCCGCCTTGATCTCGAGCTTGAGCTTTTCCAGATTTTGGGCAATGACAGGCCCGATACGGTCAAGCGATCCAGACACAAGAGCATCGCGCCCGGCATCTGCTGCGTCCATGGCCGCGACTTTGTTAAATGTCTCAAGGTATTCTTTTAAAGCAGCATCTGCTGAAACCGCAACTTCGCGGCGGGCAGGTTCGGCAATCATGGCTGCAAGTTCGTTATTCAAATCAATTGCCGACTGCAACCGGCTCGATACCGTGTCTTTTGATGTTTGCTTTCCGCTAAGCAGAAAATCTTTCACCGCGACACGCGCTTCCAGCAAATTGGCCTGAACCCGTCCGGCTTGATTGGATTGCAGTGCCGTCGCCCGATAACGCGTAAAATCATCATCTGCACCGCTTAAGGACGCTACGGCCAACACCGACATCAATACAAGTAAAACGAGAACAACACCAAATCCACCAAAAACCTTCGGTGCAATTTTAAATCGTTTTAGAATATTTGTCATTTTCCATACCCCATAATGCTTCGCCACCCTTCGCGTTATATGGGATACAGAAAAATGATTTCATTGTGAGCAATGTGACCTTATTCACATTGAGGAAATCCGGATATCTCACCAGAAACCCTCTTTAAATTTCACTTACCTTAAGTTGATCTGGAAAGATTATACGCTTCAGCCGACCACCTCCCACACGCGAGACGATAACTGACAACAGCTGTGATTGTGCCGAACAAGACAATGCCCGCGGCCTGACCGGCCAGAACCCCGGGGGCTCCCATATAGTAGCTGCCCAACCAGACCAGCGGAATTACACCTAGCAATTCCTTGGCAAGATCAAAAATCATTGCAAGATTTGGCCGCCCGGTAACGTTAAAGAAGGTATGCGATGAAAATTGCAGGCCGAGGAACACATAAAAGGGTGCAGTAAAGCTGCAAAAGATCGATAGATACGCTGCTGTTTGATCAGTTGCGCTGAAAAGCGCTGCAATCTGGCCCTGAAACAGAAACAGGGCAGTGCAGACAATCGCCGCGTAAACCACTACCAGTCCCCAGACATTGTGCCAGATGCTGCGTACGCGTTCGGCCTTTGCTGCGGCAAAATTCTGGCCAATGATCGGGCCGATTGCCTGGGGCAATGCCATGTAACCGACAAATACGAACGGCCCGATACGTTCAATGATCGCCATAGCCGCCACCGCATCGGGCCCAAACTTTGCCATACTGGACATGATGAAGGCGCTGGCGATTGGCGGGCCGATCTTTGCCAATCCGACCGGTACGGTTACACGGGCAATATCGCGGATGTCCTTGCGAAACAGCGTCGCATCAAACCGGCCAAGCATGTGATGAACATTTCGAACACCATAAAAGGCCACCGCCATGATCGCGATCCGCGACATCACTGTTGCCCAAGCTGCCCCTTCAACACCCCAATCGAAACCAAAAATGAAAATCGGATCAAGGATCGCATTGACTGCCGCCCCGATCATTTTCGACCACATGGCACGTTGCTTCGCCCCGATCGCACGCAACAACGCCCCTGATGACATACTCAGCACCAGAACCGGCAAACACAGGATCACGATCTGCACATACGTGACCCCAACGTCACGCGCCTTGCCGACCGCCCCGAACATATCAAGCATCCAAGGTGCCGACAGCCACAAAACAACTGTCATCACCCCCGATAGTACAAGACCGAATACCAGAATATGCGTGGCATAAATTTTCGCCCGTTCCCGATCACCAAGCCCCTCGGTACGGGAAACAAGAGCTGTCATTGCGGTCGAGATACCCAACGAAACCGCAAGGGTAAAAAAGATAATCGGCCAGGCAAAGCCAAGACCGGCGATGATTTCCACATCGCCCAAGAGGCTTAGGAAAAACAGATCAAGCGCATCAACCAGCACCATCGCCACAAGCGCAAGCATGCTGGTATGCGCCATTGAAAATATGTGACGCAGGATTGAACCTGACACAAAATACTGTGACTGCATGGCCATTGGATTTCACACAGGAAAGAACGGAACGGCAAGATCAACCATCGTTATTTGGTCGCAGAATGAATTCGAATTCGCGTTCTTCGGTTGTTGCACAATCATCCCCGGAAAGCAGCGGCATCCGCGAAAGTCCCTCCCGGTTGATTGGCGATGCAGATATCCAGGTGGCATCCGAGCCGATTTTCCATTTGGCAGCGATGACACTGGGGTTTTCGGCATCAAACTCGTCCAGCTTGCGCCAGATACGAGATTGCAGAACCGGCGCATAGGGGAATTTCTGCTGGGTCCAGAAACGCTTCGAAGGTTGAAAGTATCCGACTTCATCCAGGAACGAGACACCGAAATAATAACACGACTCCAGCGAGTTATAGAAATGACTGTCCGGAACAAAGCTACCATCCCGTCTGAGCGAATGACCAACACACCAGTCCAGCATTTCGGCAATCTGTTCACGCGCCAAAGCACGTTCTGCCGACTGCATATGCGGCCACCCATAGCGAAATATTTTCGCAACATCATAGTTGTTATGATTGTTGAATTCACGGCGGCTAAGCCATCCTTGCGGATATTCCAACTGCCGGCTTTCAAGCGTGGTGCGGATGATATCGGACCAATGCCCGACCCGCCCCTTGCGATATGAAACGATATGGAATGTGTAGCTAAGATCATCGTAACGATGCGTCTTGCCATCTGATACATACCACGGCCCCCAGTAACCGGTTTCGGGGTTCTGGATTTCGTCAAGGAATTCACGGAATGCATCGACATAACTTTGATCAAGATCGATGCCACGCACATGTTCCTGCGCATAGCGCCGCAAGGACGGTTTGAAGCAAAGCTGGGCCAGACAGCAAATCACACTACCGAATTCATCACGCTGATTTCGACCGGTCGCTGCGATATCGGAAACCAGTAGCTTTTCCAGATAACTGCGCATCGCTGATGCGGTTGCGATCGGTTCAAGAAAATGCAGCGGATAGCGCGGTGCCCGGCCTTCACTGGCCAATTCATGCAATCGCACGATGGTCGCATCAAATTTGTGGTGGAATTCGTTATATTGCCAGCCCCACGAACCATCGACCGCAGACTGACTTGCGACATAGCTTTGATCGACTTCATCAAAGCTGTTTTCAAGTCTGTCGACAAGTTGGTCAAGTTCCGGCCAGTATGCCGTGTATCGTGCGAGCCATTTGGCATAGATATACAATTGCTGGGACGCCAACATTGTACGGCTGTATTCGGAAAATTTACGCAGCGCGAGCGATAAAGCCCCCAGATAATCGATATATTTGAGCGCCTTGTCCTGATAGCCGTGATCGTAACGCGTAAAATCCCGCGTAATCACACAACTGTCGCCAATTCCTGTCAGGCTTTGCTCAATCGACATTGGTTGCCTTTTCCTGCTGGACCCAGAAATGCGAACCTGCTTCCTTGCATCGGAACGTTACCGATGCCAACTGTCAGGCAATGCGCGAATTCCCTACTCCGCTTGGCAGGATTGCATCCTGCTGTTGGGATTGACGTTTTCAGGCTCTCCTTTTTAGCCCAAAGTGACAACCCATTGTTTTATAATGGTTGCCACATAAAGCTATTTAAACAGCTAATAAGTGTATAGCTTGAAACCGATCACAACACCACCCTAAAGGTGAATTCTGGGCGGATTCTCATATACAAAAGAATAATCCGCTCTCCACTAATATCCGTGCCCTGCCCAAGAATTAAAACCAGAGCACAGAAATCCCTGACAGAAAATACCGGCATTATAAGGGCAAAAGAAAAGGCGCCCGAAACGGGCGCCTCGAAGGCTGAGCTATTCAAAGCTCGGTCTGGCAAAAAATATAAATCAGGACGCGGACTTAAGAGCCGCCCGACGCCGTTCACGAAGCGATGCGGCCGTGGCGCGCCCGTCCCCTGTCGGCTGGTAGTAAACTGTCATTTCCTTCAACGCGGCGCGGACTTTTGTCAGCGAAACATCATCATCATTTTTCAATTCGTAAGCATCGAAACCGCAACGATGCATATACAGAATCTGATCACGCAACACGTCACCGATTGCACGCAGTTCGCCCTTGAAACCCAGGCGTTCGCGCAAAATACGGGCATAGGAATATCCACGCCCGTCCGTGTAAGCCGGAAAATTGACCGTGATGATCGAAAGGCGATCAAGATCATTAGCCAGATCTTCCGGGACGTCGCCCGGATTGAGCTGCACACCGAGACCGCCATTACGCCCGATCAGCGTTTCGCGTTCTTCCTTGAACCGTGCAAGTGGCACAATGATGTTTTCTTCACCCGACGGTAGGTCGGCTTCGGCATCAAGCGTGACCCATTCCTGATCAATCACGCTGTCATTCTTAACGATCGCCATAAAGCACCTCCTTGAACGGGTCCATGCCGACACGGCGATAGGTATCAATAAAGCGTTCGCCGGTTTCGCGAATGCCAAGATATTTGGTCACCAGGCTTTCAATGGCGTCGACGACTTCGGCTTCGGAGAAACCGGCACCGGCGATTTTACCGATTTCGGCATTCTCGCTCGCATCGCCGCCAAGGGTAATCTGATAGAATTCCTTACCACGTTTATCGAGGCCCAGAATACCGATATGACCGACATGGTGATGCCCGCAGGCATTGATGCAACCGGAAATCTTGATCTTGAGTTCGCCGATATCATGCTGGCGGTCCAGATCGGAAAAACGTTCCGAAATGCGCTGCGACAGCGGGATCGAACGCGCCGTTGCCAGTGCGCAGTAATCCAATCCGGGGCACGAAATGATGTCGGTAACATAGCCAAGGTTTGCCGTCGCCAGATTTGCATTCTTCAGCTCTGCCCAAAGCGAGAACAGATCAGCCTTTTTCACGTGCGGCAAAACCAGGTTCTGTTCATGCGTCACACGAACATCACCAAAGCTGTATTGTTCGGACAGATCGGCAACGAGTTCCATCTGGGTGTCGGTTGCATCACCTGGGATACCACCAATCGGTTTTAGCGATACGTTGGCAATCGCATAGCCCGGCTGCTTGTGTGCGATCACGTTCGAACGCACCCAGTTGGAAAATTCCCGGTTTTCGGCCTTGCGGCGTTCAAATTCGGCATCATCGTCGGAAAGGGTTTCAAATGCGGGCGGTGCGAACTGTTCGATATAGTGCACGATTTCGGCATCATCGACGCGCAGCGACCCGTCCTTGATCTGCGCCCATTCTTCCTCGACCAGACGCTGCATTTCCTCGACCCCGATTTCATGGACGAGGATTTTGATGCGTGCCTTGTACTTATTGTCACGACGGCCAAAGCGGTTGTAAACCCGCAGGATCGCCTCAAGATACGAGAACAGATCGTTCTTGCCGATAAAGTCACGCACGGTCTTGCCAACGAACGGCGTGCGGCCAAGTCCACCACCGACGATGACTTCAAACCCAACCTCGCCCGCATCGTTCTGATGCATCCGAAGCCCGATATCATGCACCTTGACCGCAGCACGGTCGTTTGGCGATCCGGTCACCGCGATCTTGAACTTGCGCGGCAGATAGGTGAATTCCGGATGGAAGGTCGACCATTGACGGATCAGTTCGCAATAGGGGCGCGGATCTTCGATCTCGTCGGCGGCGGCACCGGCATACTGATCGGTGGTCGTGTTGCGAATACAGTTGCCTGATGTCTGAATGGCGTGCATTTCAACCTTGGCCAAGTCAAGCAGCGCATCGGGGATTTCGGCAAGCTTGGGCCAGTTATACTGAATATTCTGGCGGGTCGTGAAATGGCCATAACCCTTGTCATAGCGGCGCGCGATATAGCCAAGCTGGCGCAACTGATCAGCGCGCAACGTGCCATAGGGAACGGCGACGCGCAGCATGTAGGCGTGAAGCTGAAGATATACACCGTTCATCAGACGCAGCGGGCGGAACTGGTCTTCGGTAATGTCGCCAGACAGGCGGCGCTTGACCTGCTCTCGAAATTGCTCGGTACGTTCCAGCACCAGTTGGCGGTCGAAATCATCATAGCGATACATGGTGTATCCTCCTTACTCGGCCTGATAGCCGAGATCCTGCCGCACGCTAGGACCCTTGGTGCGCAGTACTTCACGGTATTTCGTCGGAATCAGTCCGCCGTCCTGTTGCTCGACCTCGATCAGATACGGGCCGACGATGACAGTATCGAGCTCGGGCACACTGGCCTCCGCCAGCAAGGCGTCACCCGCCTCTTTTCCATCGGCAATACGCGACTGGTCTATGTTTTCGCTCCAACCACCATCTGCGGTCAGGAAAACGACCAACCCGTCATCAAGACGGTTTGCCGTGACAACTTGCAGGGACATTCGGTTCTCTCAGCCTGTAAATCTCTCTGGGTGATGTCCTGTCTATGGACATTTTCTGCATCAGAATTTGGATGATTATACACTATTGGTCAAGTTTTTTTGTGAAATACATATAATTACAATTTTTATTTGTAATTATTAATCACCCCTTGACCAAACCACGCATGACTCCTAGGTCAAATAACATCCTATATCGCCCGAAAGAATACGAACAAACCATGCCCCTTCACCTGATCAAACTCAGCGTCGGTACAGAAAGCCCTGAAACCCTGCGTCAATGGCAGGCCTATTTTGGCGGGCTTCACGGCCGGATTTACCACACCACACGAATGACTCCGAAACGCAAGGCGGAGATTCTTGATGGCGGTTCGATCTATTGGGTGATCAAAGGGGCAATTCGTGCCCGCCAGCGCGTTGTCGATCTGGAAGAATTCATTGACGAGGAAGGCATCAAACATTGCCGCATCGTCCTTGATCCCGAACTGGTCGAAACCCGCACATGGCCCCACCGCGCATTTCAGGGTTGGCGATACCTTACCGAAGACAAATCTCCGCCGGATGAAAAGCAGGCCGGTGGCGCAGAAACGCTTCCCGAAGACATGGCAGACGAATTGCGCGAACTTGGCCTGATCTGAATTCAGGCATCAGGATTGGACGTAATGATTGTCAACGCCGGCTGACTTTCCTCGATATCCGTAAGCGTTGCGGCAACTTCATCCTTTAACCAGCGAATAAAGGCCTGCACACGCGGCCGGTTCAGGTTTTCCTCGGGACAGGTCAGATAATACGCATAGCTTGACGCGACGGTTTGCGGAAACGGCCGGACAAGCAAACCGGCCTTCAGGTCCTGCGCAGCCAGACTGGTGCGTGCCATACCAACACCATGCCCCATCAGGGCCGCCTGAATAACCATGTCGCCGGAATTGAAGCGTAGCCCGCGACGCAGATCAATACCCTTGACGCCAACCCCTTCCAACCAGAACTGCCAATCCGCAGCACGGGGCTGTTCAATATGTGAAGTCGCATCATGCAACAGTTGGTGCCCTGCTATGTCGGCCGGTTTATTCAAAGGAGGACTTGATGCCAGATAATCCGGACTGCAAACCGGGAAAACCTCGTCACGCATCAACAGTTCGGTATAGAGATTGGGATAGCGCCCTCGCCCAAAGCGTACCGCCAGATCAATGCCTTCGTTACGGAAATCAACCAGACGGTCATCAGCGTGAATGCGTACATCGATATCAGGATGTGCCTCACGAAAATGCCCCAGACGCGGCACCAGCCATTTAACGGCAAAGGATTGCAATACGCTGACCGTGACGACCCCGGCCTCCTCCACCGCCCGGAGACTTTCGATTTCCCCGGCAATGCGTGAAAAGCCTTCATACGTTGCCCGCGCCAGACGGTCACCTTCGTCAGTCAATTGCAATCGCCGCGGCAACCGAAAGAATAGCCGAAAACCCAAATATTCCTCGAGCTGGCGGATCTGCTGGCTAATAGCCCCCTGGGTCACAAAAAGTTCCTCGGCTGCACGGGTAAAATTAAGATGCCGGGCAGCCGCATCAAACGCACGCAGGGACTGTAACGGGGGTAAACGCATTTTTTGCCTCAAGCCAACCAATCATTAGGTCAACTAATACTTAACCCCAGAAATACTCGTTTGTCACGCAAGACGTTTGGCGTGAATATGGGCCTTAACCACAAAAACATCTCATTAGAGGAACTTAATTCAGGAGAACGAACATGGCACATTCAGTCTGCCAGACGCCTTCTGGCCAGCACACGACACGTCACAACCATATCAGCGGCTTTCAGCAATTTTTCGGAAACCTGCAGCAGGGACTAAACACGGCACTGAACATTATTGCCGCCACCATGGCCAAAAGGTCGCAACGACGTGCCCTTATGCGGCTTAGTGACAGCCAGCTTGCCGATATGGGCCTGTCTCGCACCGATGCCGAAGCCGAATATCGGAAATCCTATCCGATCTGATCAGACGAGACCGCCGACTGCGCCATGATCGAAAACCCGATCCGCCCCCACGGGTTTGACATACCTCCTTGCGCCCCCTTTCGATCATGGCGCATTTATGCCACTGTAATTTCCCATCAAGGTTGCAGAGGCATCAGCAGAATGGCCGTGAAAAAGCAAGGCACCCCAACAAAGAAGACAGGAAGCAGCGACAATACGATCCGCAATGCAGTGAAACATACTGCACGCAGCCGCAAGGCCTCAAAACAACATCCCGATCTTTCCAGTCTTGATAGCGAAGCCCGCGACCGTTTTTTGCTGGATGCCGAAAACATGACGATGGATCGCCTTGATGACCTTCCTTCAAGAAAACACAGTGCTTCTGAAAGAACACCTTCCGGCGACGATCTTCCTCCGGATGTTGAACTTGACCCCAATTCACATGCCAAAAAGATGCATGGCAAACAGTATCTTGAGCTGATTGCGCCCCTGCATATCGAACTTCTCAAACTACAAAACTGGATCAAATCCGAAAATATCAAATCCCTGATCATTTTCGAAGGCCGCGATGCTGCGGGCAAAGGCGGCACGATCAAACGCTTTACCGAACATCTTAATCCGCGCGGTGCACGTGTCGTCGCACTGGGCAAACCGAACGACCGGGAAGTGACCCAATGGTATTTCCAGCGTTATGTCGAACATCTGCCGTCCGGCGGGGAAATCGTCCTGTTTGACCGTTCCTGGTATAACAGGGCGATGGTTGAGCGGGTCATGGGCTTCTGCAACATGTTCGAAGTCAGCGAGTTCCTGCAATCGGTTCCAGCCTTTGAACGGATGCTGATCCGTTCCGAAATCCATATGACCAAATTCTATTTCTCGGTCAGCAAAAAAGAACAGGCGCGCCGGTTTGATCAGCGCAAGCAAGACCCGCTTAAACAGTGGAAACTAAGCCCTGTGGATCTGGCATCCCAGAATCTTTGGGATGCTTATACCGAAGCCAAGACAGAAATGTTCTTCCATACCTCGACTGCAGATAGCCCGTGGATCATTGTCAAATCCGATGACAAGAAACGTGCGCGCGTCAATGCCATCCGGTACTACCTTTCCCAGTTCGAATATCCGGGAAAACGATCAGAACTTCTGACCTATGATCGCCGGATCATTCACACCGTAAGCGAGGAACTGGCACTCGACGACTGAGATGTGACAGGTATGTATTCCGGATCGTGGAAACATTGTATCCGTGACATTCCCCTGCATTGACATTCAGGTAGCGGCCTCCTTTACTGGCAAGACCAATTCACGGGAGGCACGAAATGGCAAAATGTGCATTTATCGGGCTGGGTGTCATGGGATATCCCATGGCCGGCCACCTGCAAAAGGCAGGTCACGACGTTACCGTTTTCAACCGCACCGCCGCAAAGGCAGACAAATGGGCGGGTGAATATGGCGGAAAATATGCCCCTACCCCGGCCGAAGCCGCCAAGGGGGCAGAGTTTGTTTTCATCTGCGTTGGCAATGACGACGATCTGCGCAGTGTTGTTATGGGCGATACCGGGGCACTTGCCGGTACGGAAAAGGGCGTTGTTGTCATCGACAATACGACCGCCTCGGCCGATGTTGCGCGCGAACTTTATACTGCGGCCAAAGCGGCCGGTGTTTCCTTTATCGACGCCCCGGTTTCCGGTGGACAGGCAGGGGCCGAAAACGGCGTTCTGACCGTCATGTGCGGCGGTGATCAGGCGGCGTTTGATCGCGCGGCGCCGGTAATTGATGCCTTTGCCCGCTCCTGCCAATTGATGGGCGAAAGTGGTTCTGGCCAGTTGACCAAGATGGTGAACCAGATTTGCATTGCCGGTCTGGTTCAGGGACTTTCCGAAGGTGTCAATTTCGGTAACAAGGCCGGACTTGATATGGCAAAGGTCCTTGATGTGATTTCCAAAGGAGCCGCTGGTAGCTGGCAAATGGAAAACCGCGGCAAGACCATGGTCGAAAACAAGTTTGATTTCGGGTTTGCGGTTGACTGGATGCGCAAGGACCTTGGCATCTGCCTTGAGGAATCCAAGCGTAATGGTGCCCGCCTTCCGGTGACCGCACTTGTTGACCAGTTCTATGCCCAGGTACAGGAACGCGGCGGCAATCGCTGGGATACCTCCAGCCTGATTGATCTTCTGGCACGCGGATAACCTGTTATCCGGTTCTGAGAAACAAAAACGCGGCCAGTTGCTCTGGCCGCGTTTTTGTTTTCAATAATTAGGTAAAACCTTACAGACCGGCCCGCAGAAGCGGTTCCACCTGATCACGGTAAACGGCAAGCTGACCATCGCTGAAATAGCCAACAGCACATTCCAGAACCGTGTCGCGCTGCAATTCCCTGGCTTCACCATCGCCTTCGGTATCCACCGAATTGTCATTGGTTGCCGATTTACCAATGCGGGTAACTTCGATGTCGCGCTCGCAACTTGCCGCATCCATTGACGCCAGAACCTTGCGCGGGTCACGACGGCGTGGCGGTAACGCGTGCTCCAGATCGACTTCGCGCTCGAACTCCTCGGCATCCTGAAGTTTGACCTCGATATCCGGAATGACGCCGTTGCCCTGAACGATATGGTTTTCCGGCGTTGTATAATACCCGGTCGTGATTTTAAGCCCGCCGCCGGATGTTAACGGCATGATGCGCTGCATTGATCCTTTGCCAAACGACTGTTCACCAATGATAACGCCCCGCCCGTTTTCACGAAGTGCCGCCGCCATCAGTTCTGCACCAGATGCCGAACCGCGATCAAGCAGGATCGCCATAGGTACGCCATCAAAATAATCGCTGCTGTCAGCCTCATAACTGCGCAGCTTGCGTTCACCGCGCCCTTCGGTCGCGACAATCAGACCGTCACTCAGAAACTGATCGGCAATGTCGGCCGCACTGTCAAGCAACCCGCCCGGGTTCCGGCGCAAATCAACAATGATCCCGCGCGGTGATCCAATCTGGTCTTCCAGCATTTCAAGATATTCACGTGTCTGGTCAAGTGTGCTGGCATCAAAACGTGACACCCGGATGTAGGCCAAATCATTATCAATGATTGATGCCGTCACAGACGGAACCTCGATCCGGGCGCGCTTGACGGTAACATCAAAATTTTCCTGCTTGCGCTGGATGGTCAGTGTCACGGGATCACCAATCCGCCCTCGCATCAGGCGCACGGCCTCTGCTATCGGCTCCCCCTTCATATCATGACCATCGATATGAGTAATCCGGTCATTGGGCTGCAACCCGGCCCGTGCAGCAGGCGTATCATCAATTGGCGATACAATGCGGATCAGTTTGTCTTCGTCCTGAGAGATAACGATCCCGACACCGGCAAAACTTCCTTCGGTGCTTTCCTGTAAACGGCGGAACATCTCGTCTGTCATATAAGCACTATGCGGATCAAGGTCGTGCAGACTTTCATCGAGCGCCGCCCCGACGATACCGGATGGCGTGTTATCTTCTGCTTCGAGTTCCGGCAAACTTGCAATCGCCCGCTCGACAAAGGCAGGGCGATCAATGTTTTCGACATAAGTGTCAGAAAGAACCTGCACGGCTTCGACAAACAGCTTATCTGCACGGTCATACTGATCACTGGTTGCGTTATCTGCGACATAATCGCGATAGGCATCCAGAAATAGCTGTTCGTCATCGCTTGGCCAAACCGGACCGGCACATGCAACCAGCCTTGTCCCGGCAAATGAAATCACCACTGCAAGTAATATTGGCAATATTCCTTTGCGCAGCACGGCCATACTCCTGTCTTTTCTCATTCTTTTATATCGTGTCCCGATTACCGGTAGGGCAGTTTAGCCTGCTAAACCCTGAATGGCGACCCCACAACCACGTCCCGATCCGATTTATATCGGAACCAGTATGTATTATTGCCAGTACTGCGGCGCAACACTTGCAGATTGACAGTGATGATACACGACGAATGTCTGAGAAGAATCTGTCACTTTCAGACGGAAACAGACTCGATCTTGCGCGCGCATCTGATTATGCTGAGCAGCAAGAACAACGCCCCGCAATGAGGGCGATACCGAGCGGGCGCCTCACAATTCAGGGAGACGTCTTTTTCCATGAGCGATTACACGCCACCAATCCATGATCTGCGGTTTCTGATCCATAACGTGATCGGCTTGCAGACTATTTCCGACATTCCAGCCTTTCATGAAACCAGCCCGGATCTTGTCGATGCGATCCTTGAGGAAGCAGGTAAACTGGCAGCAGGTGTGCTGGCACCGTTAAACCGCGTTGGGGATAAGGAAGGTTCCGTTCTTCAGGACGATGGCAGTGTCCGCACCCCGACTGGCTGGAAAGACGCCTATGGAAAATTCTGCGACGGTGGATGGCAAGGCATCAGCGCCTCTGAAGCTGATGGAGGTATGGGCCTTCCCCTGCTTGTCGGAGCCGCGGTTGGCGAGCTTTGGCATTCGGCAAATATGGCATTTGCTCTTTGCCCGATGCTGACGGGAGGGGCGATCGAGCTTCTGACAGCGCATGGATCGGACGAACAGCGCGCGCTTTACCTTTCGCGCATGATCAGTGGCGAATGGACCGGCACCATGAACCTGACAGAACCACAGGCGGGTTCGGATCTTTCAAAAGTTCGAAGCATGGCGATCCCAGCCGGTGACGGCAGCTATCGGGTAACAGGCCAAAAGATTTTCATCACCTATGGCGATCACGAGATGACAGACAATATTGTCCATCTTGTTCTTGCCCGAACACCTGACGCGCCAGAAGGTGTCAAAGGCATATCGTTGTTCATTGTGCCCAAATTCCATGTCAGCGCCGATGGCACAATTGGCGAACGCAACGATGTAAAATGCGTATCACTGGAGCATAAGCTTGGCATTCATGGCAGCCCGACTGCGGTGCTTTCATTCGGGGATCAGGGCGGTGCCATCGGATATCTGGTCGGAAAAGAAGGCCAGGGCCTCGCCTGCATGTTTACCATGATGAACAATGCTCGCCTTTCGGTTGGCCAGCAGGGTGTTGCGATCTCTGAACGTGCCTATCAGCAAGCAGTGTCTTACGCACGTGATCGCAAACAGGGGAAGTCCCCGACCACGGGGCAGGATGATGCCATTATTCATCACGGTGATATTCAACGCATGCTGATCCGAATGCGGTCAACAACCGAGGCCGCACGCGCGCTATCGCTTTATGCTGCCGTTCAGCTTGATATCGCTCATCATCATGAAGACCCGGATGCTCGCGTGGCAGCACAGGCACGCGCCGACCTTCTGATCCCGATGGTCAAGGGCTGGTCGACGGATTTGGGGGTCGAAAACACTTCTCTTGGAATTCAGGTTCATGGCGGAATGGGCTTTATTGAGGAAACCGGCGCAGCCCAACATCTGCGCGATGCACGCATTGCACCTATTTACGAAGGCACCAATGGCATACAAGCACTTGACCTGATTGGCAGAAAGCTTTTGCGCGATAACGGAGCCGCCATGAAGGCACTTCTCAAAGAAATGCGCACCACCATCATCGAAACGACCAATTCCCAAACCAATGACATGTCCAAGCCCGCGGAAATGCTTCGCGAAGCCATTGATCAGCTTGAGGAAACCACGTCTCAGATAATTGAAAGATGTGCATCTTCCCCGGCCCTCTCGCAGGCCGTCGCTTCCCCTTATCTCCGGCAAGCGTCGATCTGTGTCGCTGGTTGGTTAATGTACCTTTCCTGGCAACAATTGCTTGACGGTAATGTTGAACCGGGCTTCGCCATGGCGAAACATTCAAGTTGCGATTTCTTTTTTGGACAGGTCCTGCCGGAAGCCGACTTTATGGCACGCCAGATTGCCAATACGCATAACGAGTTGCTGCATGAAACAGCGCCATTATTCTGACACAGCTTTAACGTTGTAGTCTGCAGATACCTTCCGGATATTACTTTTCGGAAGGTATCTGTTTTCGCCTTTAACGACAATCGGTTGCCACCTGCTCCACCGCGACCACCCTGCCACGTGACGTTACAGTGTATTTGCCGGGCTTCGCCCCTAATTTCCTGTTTCGGTTTCTGAACGCTTCTCTATAATCCGGCCAATGAATCGTTTAACCCGATATATGCTGAAACAGCAGTTTATTATGATGGTGTTTGTGACACTTGGTTTGCTTTGTGTCATATGGCTGTCACAGAGCCTGCGTTTCATTGAAATGATTGTAAACCGGGGCCTTTCCGTCTCGGTATTTTTACAGCTGACATCGCTGCTGCTTCCCAGCTTTCTGGCAATTGTTCTGCCAATATCACTCTTTTTTGTTGTTGTTTTCACATACAACAAGCTGATTCAGGATCGAGAGCTTATCGTAATGCGATCTGCTGGCCTCAGTCAGTGGGCTCTGGCCAAACCAACGCTCATCCTTGCATGCCTGACTGCGGCGTTCGGTTATTTTCTCACGCTATTTTATCTGCCTTACAGCTATCAGCAGTTCAAAGAACTCCAATACTCAATCCGGAATGACTTCTCTTCGGTGCTTTTGCAGGAAGGCAGCTTTACCGATCTGGACGGTTTGACTGTTTACATTCGGGAAGTCGGGCAGGACAACGAGTTGCTTGGAATTCTGGTTCACGATTCCAGAAATCCCGCTGCGCAAGCGACGATGATGGCAAAAAATGGGGCTCTTGTACGCACCGAAAACGGCCCCAGGATCGTGTTACTTGATGGAAACCGGCAGGAAGTCAATACAAAGGACGGCACGATGTCGATCCTCTATTTTGACCGTTACGCCGTTGATATTGCGCATAGCACAGAGGACCCTGCCCTTCGTTATCGTGAAGCACGTGAACGCAGTGTCTCCAATCTGTTAACCGCAATGCCCCCGGATGTATTGCCCAACGATGTTGGTGCATTTCGTGCGGAAGGCCATGATCGCCTGATCTCACCACTATATTCTATCGGCTTCGCCAGCATTGCTTTGGCAGTTCTGGTTTCCAGCAGTTTCTCCCGCAGGGGACAAACAGGCCGCCTGTTACTAGCAATCGCGACCATGATCGTTTTTCAAGCGGTTGGCATTGCAATGAAAAACCTTGCGGCAAAAAACCCTGACCTAGTGCCTCTTATGTATTTGAATGCCCTTATTCCAATCGCGGGGGGTCTCTACTGGACATTCAGGGGACCACAAATACAGGCAAAAGCAGCAAACCGTGACGAGGTTACGGTATGAGAATCTCTCCGATCCTGACCTGGTATTTTGGCAAACATGTCCTGATCTCTATTTTGGGGATTCTCGCCCTTCTCATCGGGTTAATACTGATTGGTGATACCATTGAGCTACTAAGACGCGCAGGTGGCAAACCTGACGCGACGGTGAGCATTGTGTTTCAAATGGCTACCAGCAGAATCCCGTTCATGACAGAAAAGGTCCTGCCGTTTGCGGTCCTCTTCGGATCAATGTTTTCGTTCTGGAAGCTGACGGGCAATCAGGAACTTGTTGTGACACGCGCGGCAGGTGTTTCCGCATGGCAGTTTTTGCTACCGCCTATCATGTGCGCTATTTTGCTAGGCTCCATTCAGGTCATGGCCCTCAATCCACTATCCTCAATATTGCTGCAACGCTACGAAACACTTGAAGCACGTTACCTTCAGGGTAACAGCAGTATCATGAACCTGTCTTCGAGCGGGTTGTGGTTACGCCAAGGCACACAGGATGGCCAAGCCGTAATCTACGCACGTGAAGTGCGAGGTCAGGCAACAGATCGGGTAGATTTGCGCAATGTCACCATCTTCCGGTTCGAGAATGCGGATGATTTCACGACCCGAATTGATGCCCAACGTGCCGTGCTTGAGCCAGGCACATGGCATTTTTATGATGCCTGGACCTTTCACCCAGGGCAGATCAGTGAATTTTCATCGGAGCTGATGTTGCCCACCAATCTGACAGTGCGAAAGATTCAGGACAGCTTTGCATCTCCAGAAACGATGTCTTTCTGGAACTTAAAGCCGTTCATCAACCTTCTGGAACGTGCTGGTTTTAATGCAACCCGACATCGCATACATTTTCACAGCTTGCTGTCGCGCCCGTTGCTGCTTTGCGCAATGGTTCTGATTGCTGCCGCATTCTGTCTTAAATTTTCTCGACGCCGCCGTGCATCTCTTGTTATCGGTGGTGGTGTCGCAACCGGTTTCATTCTTTACTTCTGTACCGATGTCATTTCAGCACTTGGCGTTTCAGGTGGAATCCCGCCTGTTCTGTCTGCATGGGCACCAGCAGGTATATCGTTGCTATTGGGAGTTTCAACCTTGCTGCATCTGGAGGATGGCTAGCTGAATGGCGTGTACAGGGGGAATGATAAAAAGACTGGCAACGGGGACGTTACTTGGCTGCGCATTCGCGCTGGCCGGGACGTATTCCATTGCCGCCAAAGCCCAGCAATCAGATGAAGTAACAACCGGAAACGAAGAACAATCCAAGATTCTGTTCAGCGCCGATGAGGTTGACTATAATCGAGAATTGCAAACTGTAACCGCACGCGGAAATGTTGAAATTTCCCGGGACGGCCGGATTTTGCTGGCCGATACAGTCAGCTATGACAGATCACAGGATGTGCTTACGGCGTCTGGCAATGTCAGCATAACCGAGCCAACCGGCGAAGTTACATTTGCAAGCTATGTTGAACTCACGGGTGACTTCAAGGAAGGCATAGTTGAAGACATCTATGTTCTGCTTGATGAAAACACGCGCATTGCCGGAACCGGTGCGCGGCGCAGCGGCGGAAATTTCACTGAAATTGCCAAAGCCGTTTATTCTCCGTGCAAGGTTTGCGAAGACGATCCTGAAACGCCTCCTCTTTGGCGGATCAAAGCAGCACGCGTTCTTCATGACGCCAACGCCAAAACGGTCGAATACAAAGATGCCCGACTGGAATTTGCGGGAGTTCCGATTCTTTATTCGCCGTACTTCCAGCATCCTGATCCAACCGTAAAGCGCCAGTCAGGCCTTTTAGCGCCCTCCTTCGGTAGTACAAGCTATGTCGGCTCGTTCTTCGAGTTGCCCTATTACTGGGCAATTGATCCAAGCAAAGATTTGACGCTCCGTCCGATTTACACCACTGACGAAGGTCCCGTCCTTGCAAGTGAATATCGGCAACGCTTTGATAGTGGTGAAATGGATGTCGTCAGTAGCGTCACCAGCGACAATAATGATGACTGGCAGGGCCATATTGATGCCCAGGGGCGCTTTGACATAGACGAGACATGGCGCTGGGGCTTTGATGCAGAACAGGCCTCTGAAAAAACCTATATGAACAGATATGGTTTCGGCTCGCCATCCGTACTGACATCAAACTTGTTCACCGAAGGCTTCAGAGGCTCGAGCTATAGCCGTGTCGACGGCTATTACTTCCAAGGGTTAAAAGCCGAAGATGATAGGGATACAACTCCCATTATTTTGCCTCATGCACAGTTTCATGGTCAAACGGCTCCCGCAAAATATGGCAGTTATACAACTCTTGACTTAGACGCTCTCTCGCTAACACGAGAAGAGGGAACAGATTCCCACCGTCTCTCGGCCAAAGCTGGCTGGGCGCTGCCGTATATAGGAACACTGGGAGACGTAACAAAACTATCGATGTCCATCCGCACAGACAATTACATGGTTTCTGACGTGTCCCGGGATGGACAGCAAAATTATGACGGATATGCGGGCCGTATTCTTCCTTTGGCGGCTGTCGACTGGAACATGCCGTTTGTAAACAACCAAGGCAGCTATCACCATATAATCAAGCCGATGATTATGGCCGCATGGTCCCCCAATGGGGGCAATCCGGATGAGATTCCAAACGAAGATTCCCAGTCGTTTGAATTTGATGACATCAATATTTTCTCGCATGACAGGTATAGTGGCCTTGACCGCGCCGAAGACGGCTTCAGGACCAGTTATGGCCTTGAATGGGGCGTTTACGGGGAAGAAGGTGGTTATACCAGTGCAATGTTCGGGCAAAGCTATCGCGCCAATAAAGGTGACACCTTCGCAGAAGGAACCGGCCTTGAGGATCATCTATCAGACTATGTCGGTCGGGTAACTGTTGCCCCCAACGAATATGTCGATTTAACCTACCGTTACCGCCTCGATAACGAGGATTTCTCGACACGTCGGAACCAGGTATCAGCAGGTTTAGGTGAGAAGAAAACTTTGCGCCTTAATCTTGACTATGTTCATTTTTCCGAGGACGCCGGTACGGATGAATTCGGGCAGCGTGAAGAGGTTTACTTCCGTGCTGAACGCCAGTTCAGTGAATTCTGGTCGGGAATGGCTTACAGTCGTTATGATCTTGATCAGAACGATCCTCTTGAATACGGTTTCGGCTTTGTTTACGAAGACGAATGCTTCGTGTTTGACGGTCGGGTTAGAAGGACGTTCTACGAAGATCAGGATCTTGGTCAGTCGGATGAGATTCTTTTCCGACTGGTATTCAAAACACTTGGCGAATTTGCGTCAGCAGCCGGATTATAAGGCAGTACAGCTTTGCATATCACCAGACTCTCCCATCTCGTCGCAGCAATTGCTGTTGTGCTTTTCTCCGTTGTTTCAATTTCGACAGCGCGAGCTCAAAGCACCATAGGCGTTGCAGCTGTCGTCAACGATGCTCCGATTTCGGTGGTGGACCTGGTCGAACGTATCAAGCTTGTAGCCGCCTCTTCAAACATCCCGATGAGCCCGCAACGCAGTCAGGAAATGGCACCGCAAATCTTGCAGCAGCTAATTAACGAGAAGCTACAACTGCAGGAAGCAGAACGTCGTGGTTTTGAAGTAACCGACGCGGACATTGATCGGGCCAAAAACCTGATCGAACAAAATTCGGGATTGCCACCCGGCGGACTGGACCAGTTTCTGGCTCAGAATGGTATCGCAACGGAAACCATCCGAAATCAAATCCGTCCACAAATTGCATGGCAGAAACTTCTGGGTTCAATGCGCCGCGAAATCCAGATTTCCGATACCGAGATTGATGACAATCTTGAACGTATTCGTAGCAACCAGGGAAAACCACGCAACAATGTTCAGGAAATTTTCCTGCCTGTTGACAATCCCCAGGATGAGACAAAAGTTTATCAGAACGCCCGCGAAGTGATCCGGGCTTTGGAACAGGGAGCCAACTTTGGCGGCCTTGCGCGGCAGTTTTCGGCCAGTTCCAGTGCGGCAAACGGTGGTAACCTTGGCTGGCTTTATTCCGGCGAAATGGCCGGAGAATTGCAGCAAGCCGTCAATCAGATGCAGCCCGGTGATGTGAGCGATCCAATCAGAACCATTCGCGGATATTACATCCTGAAATTGCTTGATCGTCGCCGGGGTGATGCCAATGCCCTGACAGATGTTCGACTTGATCTTTACCAGTTGTTTGTCCCGATTGCGGCCAACACCCCGCAGGATGAAGTAAATACCAAACTCGGTATCCTGCAAAATGCAAAAGAGAACGCCGATAGCTGTCAGTCACTGGCTAATGTTGCAGTTGATCTCGGATCGGAAATGAGTGGTAAAACCGAAGGCATTTCTCCAAATGACCTCGCCGGTCCGGTAAGAAATGCGGTTGTAAACTTGGACAAAGGCGGTATCTCCAACCTGATCAAGGTAGACGGTGGTGCGCTCCTTGTTATGGTCTGTGACAAATCCGAAGAAAGTACGCTTCCGGACAGGGAAAACATCCGCGAACGCCTTGAAATGGAACGCCTCGAAATCCTTGCGCGCCGCAAACTGCGCGAATTGCGCCGCAATGCGTTTATCGATATCCGGATGTGATCCGGAAAGGACGCAAGCCTATGAGCGATATCAAGCCGATTGCAATGACACTGGGCGAACCGGGCGGAATAGGACCGGAGCTCGCCATAAAGGCATGGCTTGCGCGCGCAGAACATAATCTGCCGCCGTTTTTTATTCTGAGTCCCAAGATAATCATGGATCAAACCACCGAAGCTCTGGGGCTGCAGGTAAAAACCAAGGTGATAGACGAAGTCAGCCAAACAGGTAAGTTCTTTGAGGACGCCCTTCCGGTTTTTGAAATTCCCGGTAACGGTGAGGATATCAAGCCGGGAACGGCATCCAGCAAAACGGCATCTATTGTAATAGACAGCATTATCCATGGTGTTAACCTGACACGATCAGGAACGGCAAGTGCTGTCGTGACCAACCCGATCCAGAAAAGTGTACTTTATCAGGCTGGCTTCAACCATCCCGGCCATACCGAATTTCTGGCAGAGCTTTCAGGCCCGGGTACCATCCCCGTTATGATGTTGGCCAATAGTCAATTGCGCGTCGTACCGATGACAATTCACATCGCCCTGTCCGAGGTTCCAAAACAACTGACCGCTGAGATAATCAAACAATTGGTTCGCATCACGACAGCGTCGTTGCAACGGGATTTAGGATTGAAGAAACCGAGGCTAGCCATTGCCGGCTTAAACCCGCATGCGGGTGAAGACGGATCGATGGGAGATGAAGAAATCAAGGTCATACGCCCTGCAATTATGGAATTGCGGGATGAGGGCTTCGATGTTGTGGGCCCCCTGCCCGCCGATACCATGTTCCATGCCGAAGCACGTGCAAACTACGATGTCGCCCTATGTCCCTATCATGATCAGGCTTTGATTCCGGTCAAAACGCTTGATTTCCATGGTGGTGTGAACGTCACGCTCGGATTGCCCTTCATCAGAACTTCCCCGGATCATGGAACGGCTCTTGATATCGCAGGCAAAGGCATTGCACGACCGGACAGCCTGATCGCTGCCATCAAAATGGCGGCGGACATGGCACGAAAACGAGCAGCCGGCAATGCCGCCTCACAAGGAGCCTGACATCGTGTCAGACCAGAAAAATGAAACCGCCAACCTTGCAAATGACGGCCTCCCGCCCTTGCGCGACGTCATTGCAACACATGGTCTATCGGCACAAAAAAAGTTCGGCCAGAATTTCCTTTTTGATCTCAACCTGACCGGCCGGATCGCACGTGCAGCAGCCCCCCTGGATGACGCAACGGTAATTGAAGTCGGTCCCGGTCCTGGTGGTCTGACGCGTGCATTGCTTTATCATGGCGCAAAGAACTTGACGGTTATCGAACGTGATCCCCGTTGCCAACCGGTTCTTGAACAAATCAGCAATCACTATCCAGGTGCGCTTCATGTAATAGATGGGGATGCGCTTGACGTCGATGTTACGTCACTTGGCCCGGCTCCGCGAAAGATTGTCGCCAACCTTCCCTATAACGTGGGCACTCAACTTTTGTTGGGCTGGCTGATGCAGATTGACCAGTTTGCCAGTCTGACCTTGATGTTCCAGAAAGAGGTTGCAGAACGTGTTGTTGCAGCCCCGAAAAGAAAAGCCTATGGCCGTCTTTCCGTCCTGTGCCAGTACCTGTGTGACTGCCAGATACTGTTCGATGTCCACCGCAGTGCATTTACCCCGCCACCCAAGGTAACCTCTGCCGTCGTTCAACTGCGGCCGAAAACAGATCGGGAGCAAGCTGTAAATCTTGTCAGCCTCGGCAAGATCACACAAGCAGCCTTCGGCCAAAGACGCAAGATGCTGCGCGCCAGCCTGAAAACATTGAATGTTGATGTCGGAATATTATTGGAGCGTGCACAAATCACCGAAACTGTGCGCGCCGAAGAACTAGGTGTTGCCGATTTTGTTCGGCTGACACTCGTTCACGACGAAATGGCGGCCTGAACGGACGGCCATTTTTCCTTCATCAATCCGTGAGGAGCTTTTTAACGAACCTCGGCAATTGGGATTGGCGTTCACGTTTTACGCGCTCTGCACCAATGATGTGTTGAACATCGGCAAGACAGCGATCCAGATCATCGTTGATCAGAACATAGTCAAATTCTTCCCAATGGCTGATTTCGGCGCCGGCCTTTGCCATACGTTTCATGATAACATCGTCGGCATCCTGCCCGCGGTCACGAAGACGTCGTTCAAGCTCGGCCGACGACGGTGGTAGGATAAAGACAGAAACAACATCATCCCCCCCCTTCTCGCGTATCTGCCGTGCGCCCTGCCAATCAATATCAAACAGAACGTCGTGCCCGTCCGAAAGCGCCTGTTCGACCGGACCGCTTGGCGTGCCGTAATAATTGCCAAACACTTCGGCCCATTCCAGCAATTCGTCATCAGCAATCATATGCTTGAAGGCATCAACGGATTTGAAGAAATAATGAATGCCCTCTTCCTCGCCCGGACGTGCCGCACGTGTTGTTGCAGAAACCGAAAGTGAAATCTGGCTATCCTTTTCCAGAAGCTGACGCGTGATTGTGGTTTTCCCTGCCCCGGAGGGTGCACAGAACACCAGCATAACACCACGACGTTTTGCCTGATCCGTCATCGGGGTATCCTTATTCAACATTCTGAACCTGCTCGCGGAGCTGATCGATGATCACCCTCAATTCCATTCCACAATTAGTCAGTTCTATATCGTTCGCCTTGGAACACAATGTATTGGCCTCGCGATTGAACTCCTGACACTGGAAATCAAGCTTGCGGCCAATTGCACCGCCTTTTTTGACCATGTCACGTGCTGCGACGATATGGGCCTTCAGCCGGTCAATCTCCTCCCGGACATCCGCCTTGGTCGCAAGCAGCGCCGCTTCCTGATGAAGCCGTTCGGGGTCGAATTTTCCGGCTTCCATCAACTCGTCGATCTGGCGTTTGAGCTTTGTCTTGATCGCGTCGCTTCGAACCGATGCGCAGCTCTCCGCCCGCAGAACAGTTTCTTCGATACGATCAATATGACCGCGCAACATTTCATCAAGCTTAGCGCCTTCTTCGGCGCGATGGGCTTCCATTTGCTCAAGCGCCTCACCAAAACTTTTGAGGATTGCAGCATCAAGTGTTTCGCGACTGTCGTCGTCTTCCTGCTGTTCAACGGCTTCAAGCACACCGCGCACATTCATCAGATCAGCTATGGTGCCGGCCGAAAGACTGCTGGCACGGTCAAACTCTTCAGCCAGAGCAACCAGTTCAGCAAGCAGATCCCTATTGATACGATAGGCACTGCTTTCTCCGGGACGTACAACATTTAATGTTACGCCCATATTGCCCCGTTTGAACCGCTTGGAGATTGCTTCACGTACCGTTGGCTCCAGACGTTCAAAACCGCCATTAAGGCGAGTACGAACGTCCAGCCCCTTGCCATTGACACTGCGCAACTCCCAGGTCCAGCCAAAGCCTTCTGCACCACCATCCGTGCGGGCAAACCCGGTCATGCTTGATATGGTCATATTCTTGTCCAGTCTGAATTGTCGGTTGCCCGTTTATAACGGTTGTGCCCCGACGCGCCAAGGGATTGTCGTTTGAGGATAGATCATCAAGACAGACAGTTATTGCCCGCATTTCATAATGCTGCCCTAATGCTGTCTCATGTTCCGCCCAAACAATCCGGAACATCGTCCAACAGGATCACGAGCAACCATGTCACTACAATACCACGCCATCCTGATTACCGGTGCCAGCTCGGGCATCGGGGCCGCACTTGCCCGCCATTATGCCCGCACCGGGGTTACCCTTTTCATCAGCGGCCGCGATCAAACACGCTTGAAACTTGTCGAAAATGAATGCCGGGCGGCCGGTGCAAACGTATTTGCCGACGTGCTTGATGTAACCGAGCGCGAAACGATGGCGGAATATGTCACTAAGTGTGATCAGATCACACCGCTTAGCCTGATTGTCGCCAATGCAGGTATTTCCGCCGGAACCGGTAGCGAGGGTGAAGACCCCGATCAGGTCCGCGATATTTTTGCAACCAACGTCGCCGGAGTGCTGAACACGATTGATCCTGCCCTCGTCTTCATGTCCGGACGCGGGCACGGCCAGATTGCCCTGGTTTCGTCGCAGGCATCATGGCGAGGGCTGCCATCCGCACCGGCCTACTGTGCCAGCAAGGCGGCGGTAAGAACCTATGGCGAAGGACTGCGCGGTGCGCTTGCGCCCTTCGGGATCAAGGTCAACGTGATTTGCCCGGGCTTTGTAAAAAGCCGTATCACTGATGCCAACGATTTCCCGATGCCTTTCTTCATGCAGGCCGACAAAGCCGCCATCAAGATTGATAAAGGACTGTCAAAGAACAAGGGAATGATCGCCTTTCCCTGGCAGATGAATATCCTGATTGGTGTTTTGAAGATGATGCCGCAATCCATACTCGATCTTGCTGCTTCGCGTATTCCACGCAAGGCGTCAAAAACCGAAATACGTCAAAGACTGGCGTCGCCAAACAGCCAACAGTCACAACAGCGCCAGTAATCGCCAAAAACGACAAAGCAGCCTATTGCCCGTCACGGATACGACGCCAACGCGCAACATTGCGATTATGTTCATCAAGTGTGCGGGCAAAAGCATGCCCCCCCGTACCGTCGGCGACAAAGTAAACCTCGTCTGTTTCGGCAGGATGCAGAACCGCATATATCGCATCCCGACCCGGATTGGTTATTGGCCCGGGAGGCAAACCGGCCGAAACATAGGTATTGTAAGGGCTGTCGAATTTCAGATCAGCCCTAGTCAATGCACGATCAAGCGGTTCATCCGGGCTGATCGCATAAGCAACCGTCGGATCGGACTGCAAACGCATATTCATTCTGAGCCGGTTGATGAATACACCTGCAACACGCGGGCGTTCGGCAGCAACACCGGTTTCCCGCTCGACGATCGACGCCAGAACAATGGCTTCGCCGATGGTATCAAACGGCAGATTTGGCTCTCGCCCCGGCCATAGTTGCGCCACCAGCGTATCATGCGCTGCCGCCATGCGATCAATAATGCTCTGTTTCGTATCACCAAACGAGAATTGATAGGTTTCGGGTAACAGCATACCGTCGGGCGGGATGTCGGAAATTTCACCTGTCAGACCATCGACAAGATTGATACGAGCAACGATTTCGCCAGACCGCAGTCCTTCGGGGATGGTCACAAACCGTTTGACGGTATCACCGGCGGCAAGAATTTCAGCCGCTTGCTTCGGACTGACCCGTGCGGGGAAATGATATTCACCGGCACGCAACGAACGATCCAGTCCGGCAATACGTACCCCAAGCAGAAATACAAGAGGTTCCTGAATGATGTTTTCACGACGGAATATGTCCGCAATCCCGCGAACACCTGTACCCTGCGGGATGACAATATCACTGCCCTGCACCAGTTTGCTGGGCGATGTATATTGCACATAAACATACACCGCCGCCCCACCAATGGTGAGAGCGGCGGTGATGCATAAAAAGCCAAGAACAAGCAGAAAACGCTTCAAGGGGTTTCCCTCTGTCAGGTTGAATCTGCTGTCTTAAACGCCTTTGAAGACCAGCGAAGCATTGGTACCGCCAAAGCCGAACGAGTTCGACAGTGCGACATTGACTTTGCGTTTTTTTGCTTCGAGCGGAACCAGATCAATCCCGAGGCAGGCTTCGGAAGGATTGCGAAGATTAAGGGTCGGCGGAACAACACCTTCATGGATCGCAAGGATCGAGAACACGGCCTCAATCGCACCTGCGGCACCAAGAAGATGCCCCGTTGCCGATTTGGTCGAGGACATCGAAAGTTTCGATACCGCATCCCCGAACAGACGTTTTACCGCACCCAGTTCGATTTCATCACCCAGCGGAGTCGACGTGCCATGTGCGTTCACATAATCGACGTCTTCCGGGTTGATGCCTGCATTGCGAAGGGCATTGCGCATCGAACGGAAACCGCCATTGCCATCCTCGGCCGGGGCCGTGATGTGATAGGCGTCACCCGACATGCCATATCCGGCAACTTCGGCATAGATTTTCGCACCGCGTGCTTTGGCATGTTCATATTCTTCAAGCACCACGCAGCCGGCACCTTCACCCATGACAAAACCGTCACGGCCCTGATCCCAGGGACGCGATGCTTCGGTCGGGGTGTCGTTATAACCAGTCGACAACGCACGTGCTGCGGCAAAGCCAGCCATACCCAAACGGCAAACAGCGGCTTCGGCACCACCAGCAACCATGACGTCGGCATCACCAAGCATGATCATGCGCGATGCATCGCCAATGGCGTGTGCACCGGTTGAACATGCGGTAACGACGGCATGGTTCGGACCTTTAAGACCATGTTTGATCGAAACCTGGCCAGAAACCAGATTGATCAGGCAGGACGGAATGAAGAATGGGCTGACACGGCGGGTCTTGCCGTTATTCACCAGTTCCGTGGCTTCGGAGATCTTTGGCAGACCACCAATACCCGAACCAATCAGAACACCGGTATTTTCCTGGTCTTCGTCGGTTTCGGGTTTCCATCCGGAATCGGCCAATGCCTGATCGGCAGCGGCAACACCATAGACGATAAAATCGTCCATTTTCTTCATGTCTTTAACCGAGACATGATCTTCCGCGTTGAAAAGTCCGTCACCCACACCACGCGGCACAAGGCCTGCGATCTTGGCCGGGATATCGGACACATCGAAGGTGTCGATGCTTTTGATTCCGGATTGGCTGTCCAGCAATTTCTGCCAGGTGTTCTGTGCACCGCTGGCAAGCGGAGTAACAGCACCAATACCGGTAACAACTACGCGTCTCATCCCGCATTACGCCTTTATTTTATGAATACAGCAAAGACGAAAAGGGCGCCTGAGGATGCCCTCTGGCGCCCATGTCTCACGGCAAGATTAGCCGTTCGCCTTTTCGATGAAGTCGATCGCGTCTTTAACGGTCAGAATTTTTTCTGCTGCGTCATCAGGAATTTCGCAACCGAATTCTTCTTCAAACGCCATGACCAGCTCGACAGTGTCCAGGCTGTCGGCGCCCAGATCGTCGATGAAGCTTGCGTTTTCGGTGACCTTGTCTTCCTCGACACCGAGGTGCTCGACAACGATCTTCTTCACGCGATCTGCGACATCACTCATAGCTCAAATCCTTCAATAGGTTTTCTGTCAGTTGGTTTTGGTTGGTTCTTCGCGCCTTCCCCCTATTGAAGGAACTTGCGAGGACCGGAATCCGACAACCGCAATTGCCGGTTTCGTGATTTTGTATAGCGGCCTCTTTTAAACAGAAAAGCAAGCAACCCGCAACGGGTTAAATCATCGCCATTCCGCCATTCACATGCAAGGTCTGCCCGGTAACATAAGCGGCTTCGTCGCTTGCCAGATACAGAACCGCTGCTGCAATCTCCTTGCTTTCCCCCATGCGCCCCGCCGGAATGTTGGCCAGAAGCTTTTCTTTCTGCCCATCATCAAGCTCGTCGGTCATCGCCGTGGTAATGAACCCCGGTGCAACACAGTTAACAGTAATTCCGCGAGATGCAACTTCTTGTGCAAGCGATTTTGACCAGCCGATCATACCAGCCTTCGCTGCAGAATAGTTGGTTTGCCCCGGATTCCCGGTCACACCAACGATCGAGGTAATATTGATAATGCGGCCATGACGGCGCTTCATCATGCCGCGCAACGAGTTGCGCGCAAGTTTGAATGCCGCAGTCAGGTTGACATCAAGGACCGCCTGCCAGTCTTCGTCTTTCAAACGCATCGCCAGCTGATCACGGGTGATCCCGGCATTATTGACCAGAATATCAAGCTGCCCGCCAAGGGCCTCTTCTGCTTCCTTAATCAAACCGGCGACCGATTCCGGATCAGACAGGTTACCCGGAACGACGACAGCATTTTTGCCGATTTCCGCAGCAACCGCCTGAAGACGTTCAGCACGCGTACCTGAAAGAGCAACCTTTGCACCAGCCGAAGCCAGAAGTTTGGCAATATCACCGCCGATACCACCGGTCGCACCGGTTACGAGTGCGGTTTTGCCTGCAAGATCAAACATCAATCCATCCCTTTGGGTTCGTCTGTTTCGCGCAACACTTAAAGCGTGCGGAGGAAGCTTTCAATATCGACCGGACCGTTAACAGCCGAACCGGTCAGGTCACGGTCAATACGGCGAACCATACCACTCAAAACTTTACCTGCGCCCAGCTCCACCAGATCAGTGATACCCTGCTCTTTCATATAAAGGACAGACTCACGCCAGCGCACGGTTCCGCAAACCTGCTCCACAAGGAGTTTACGAATGGTTTCCGGATCAGCAGTTTTTTCCGCAATCACGTTTGCGACAACCGGTTTACCCGGGGCATTCATCGTTACCGAAGCCAGTGCTTCGGCCATACGATCCGCAGCCGGTTGCATCAGCGGGCAATGGAAGGGTGCCGATACCGGCAGCAAAACGGCACGCTTTGCACCCTTTTCCTTGGCGATCTCGATCGCGCGTTCAACAGCCGCTTTATGACCCGATACAACGACCTGTCCGTCGGCATTGTCATTTGCAGCGGTACAAACATCGCCTTGGGCAGCTTCTTCGGCAACGGCAACAGCGTCGACATAGTTAAGCCCCAGAAGGGCTGCCATCGCGCCAACCCCGACCGGAACGGCTGCCTGCATTGCCTGCCCACGGATTTTAAGAAGGCGGGCCGCATCAGCAATCGCAAAGGTACCGGCAGCAGCAAGGGCGGAATATTCACCCAGCGAATGCCCGGCAACCAGATCGCATTTGTCGGTCAGTTTGAAACCGCCTTCGGCTTCCAGAACGCGTGTAACCGCAAGGCTGACCGCCATTAGGGCTGGCTGCGCATTCTCAGTCAGCGTCAGTTCGTTTTCAGGGCCTTCGAACATCAGGGTGCTGAGTTTCTGCGACAGCGCATCATCAACTTCCTGGAAAACTTCGCGGGCAACCGGAAATGCGTCAGCCAGTTCCTTGCCCATACCTACCGCTTGCGACCCCTGACCGGGGAAAACGAATGCGCGTGTCATTATATATAATTTACCCTTGTCTGCTTTCGTAAGGACCCACTTCTGTCAGGTCCCCTTTTCGAGCTACCCTTGATACTGCCCGCAAGCCCTGTGTCAAGAACAGACGACAATGTCATGCGACTTTCCGTCGCTTTGTTGCCCGCAAAGTAACAGACTTGCCAAACGTCGAAAACAAAACCTTGTTGCGCGGTGCAATGTAACGGCTTTGGCGATTGGCATGTGTCACCCAATATATAATGTCGGTCGCATCCTGCAATCAGTCGCAAAAAGCACCGATTTCCGTCGATTCAGAAAAATGCGTCCATGATAACGGCACCCGTTTTGGTACCGGCGATTTAAGTCAGATTTCACCAGAAGTTCCGGCGGGCATTTACGGTTGCATGCCCTGTGGAAAAGTGTATATTCCGCCGTCTCACGGCTCCTTGCCGGGATTGCCCGGCTATGCCTGCATGGCACGAGGTCATGTAAGGAAGAGATAAGCCACAAGGAGTAATAGGAGTATTATGAGCAAGTACGAGAGCGTGTTTATCGCACGTCAGGACTTCTCGACCGCACAGGTCGAAGCCCTGAATGAAAAACTCACCCAGACCGTCGAAGGTCTCGGTGGCAAAGTTGCCAAAACCGAATATTGGGGTCTGCGTTCCCTGGCATACCGTGTCAAGAAGAACCGCAAAGGCCACTATACCCTCTTCCAGATCGAAGCCGACAACGCAACGATTGCGGAATACGAGCGTCAGATGCGCCTGAACGAAGACGTTCTGCGTCAGATGACTGTCAAGGTTGAAGAGTTCGAAGAAGAACAGTCAGCCATTCTGCGTAATCGCGACGAGCGCGGTGGTCGTGGCGGTAATCGTCGCGGCGGTCCCCGTCAGCACGGCTAACAGATAGCGAGGAGAATATATTATGGCTGGACGTCGTCTGTTTTTCCGTCGCCGCAAAACCTGCCCGTTCTCGGGTGCGGATGCGCCGAAGATTGACTACAAAGATGTCAAACTGCTGCAGCGTTTCGTTTCCGAACGCGGCAAAATCGTTCCGAGCCGTATCACTGCGGTTTCTGCCAAGAAGCAGCGCGAGCTGGCGAAAGCCATCAAACGTGCACGCTTCCTGGCGCTGCTGCCTTACGCAGACCAGATCTGAGGCAGTCGGCAAGAGATCCTTTTGCGGTCTCGGGCCAGGAGTAGCTGATGTCGCGTAATACCCTAATGGCGGTCGGTGCAGGTCTGGGCAGTTCTGTCCTGTTTCTGCTGGTGTTGTCGGGGAACCCGTTGGCGCTGCTGCTCTCCTATTTCGGGCATCTGCCACTTTTCCTTATTGGATTTTGGCAAGGTCCAAAACGCCTGCTGGTTGCGGCAATTGCCGCATGCAGTGCCCTGGCTCTGCTGGGAGGACTGCTGCCTTTCACGGTCTTTATGGTCGTGTTTGCCGGACCGGCGATGTTGTTGACCCGCATGGCGCTGCTCATCCGCAAGGACGAAAACGGGAAACCGGGTTTTGTTCCGACCGGAATACTGGTCAGTGCCATGGCCGTGATGATTGCAATGGTGATGATTATCATCACCGGCAGCGTAACGGCGGAAGGTTTGGACATTCAGGAATTCATTTCGCAGTTCCTGGGCCAGATGTATTCGGAAATGGGCGTCCCCATGACGCCGGAAGTCCAGAATGTCATCGGTATGTTCCAGACATACTTCCCGGCGATTGTAGCGGTAAGCTGGCTTCTTATGCTGTTTGCCAATGCTGCGATCGCACAGGCAATTCTGGTGCGCTCCGGTCGCAATTTGCGTCCGTCGCCCGATCTGGCCTCGATGGCCTTGCCTGGCTGGTCACTGTTTGCGTTTGCCCTGGCCGGGTTTCTTGTCGGCTTTGCCGATGGTTCTCTGGCCTATGTGGCGCGAAACGTCGCGGTGGTGCTGGCAGTGCCGTTCCTGTTGCAGGGATTGGCGCTGGTGCATGGGCAGGCAGCCCGTTGGCCGCAAAAACGTATGATACTGACGGTATTCTATATCGTCGCGGTTCTGTCCACCTGGTCGTTTATCGCGATCACCGGACTTGGAATTTTAGAGCATTTAATCAGGCTGCGGGGGAAACAACCGATGACCCGTAGCAATGAGGAGGATCGGTGATGGAAGTTATTCTGCTCCAGCGGGTAGAAAAACTCGGTCAGATGGGTGACGTAGTCACCGTCAAGCCGGGCCACGCCCGCAACCGTTTGCTGCCGCAGGGCATGGCCCTTCGCGCAAACAAAGCGAACCTTGCTGCTTTCGAAGCAAAGAAAGTACAGCTGGAAGCTGACAACCTGGAACGCCGCAAAGAAGCCGAAGCGGTTGCCGAGAACATGGGTGAACTTGCTGTTACCCTCGTTCGTCAGGCATCTGACGTCGGTCAGCTTTACGGCTCGGTTACCGCGCGTGATATCTCGAACGCGGTTTCCGAAGCAGGTTTCACTGTTGCCCGTACCCAGGTCGTTCTTGATCAGCCGATCAAGACCCTTGGTCTGCATCAGGTCAAAATCAACCTGCACCCGGAAGTTTCCGTTGAAGTGACCGCCAACGTCGCACGTTCCGAAGAAGATGCCGCCGAGCAGCTTCGCAAGGGCGGCGCGGTTCTGGGCACCATCGACGAAATGGAAGCTGAGGAAGCTCTGGAAGCTGCTGAAGAACTCTTCGAAGAAGACGTTCCGGCTGAAGTTGAAGGCGAAGAAGAAACCAACGTTTAATTGTTGCCCTTCGTTCGAAGCCCGTTTGGAAACGGCGTATCCGCAAGGATGCGCCGTTTTCTTATGCTTTTATAATATATTTCAGCTTTTTATCTTGAACGTGACCTCTGCGCTTGCGGAATACCGGCTATGAGTTATACCGATTAGCCCTTTCGGCCCAACAAGATGACTGATACCTTTTTACGTCATGACTGATCCCCAGCTAGATGCCCTGTTCGCACCCCTCGAAGAAAACCACGGTGGTAACACCGAAATGGTGCTCGAACGGACTCCGCCTCATAACTTCGAGGCCGAGGCTGCTTTGCTTGGGGCTATCCTCAATAATAACGCTGCCTACGAGCGCGTTTCAGATATCCTGCGCCCCGAACATTTCGCGGACGCCCGCCACGGTCGTATTTTTGAGGCCTGCGGGAAACTGATCGAACGCGGTCAGCTTGCCAATCCGGTGACCCTGTCAGCTTTCTTTCGTCAGGACGAACATCTGGCCGAAATCGGTGGCGCCCAGTATCTGGCCGAATTATCCAACAACCTTGTCTCGGTTATTAATGCTGGCGATTACGGCAAGCTGGTCTACGACCTGTATCTGCGCCGCGAGCTGATCGAAATCGGTGAAGACACCGTCAACGAGGCCTATCGCTACGAAATTGAAACCGACGCCGCCAATCAGATAGAGAAAGCCGAACAGAAACTTTTCTCTCTGGCGACGGCGGGTGCTGCAGAGTCCGGTTTCGTTGCTTTCGGCCCAGCCCTGACCAAAGCATACGAGAATATCGAACACGCCTATAAGAACGCTGGCAAGGTTGTCGGGGTCACCACGGGCCTGCGCGATATTGACCGCAAGCTTGGCGGTCTGCACGCTTCTGACCTGCTGATCCTTGCTGGACGCCCATCGATGGGTAAAACCGCACTTGCAATGAACGTGGCATTTAATGCCGCCATTGCATCGCATCAGAACCGAAATACCGGTGCCGAGGCGGGTGACGAACTCAAGACTGGTGCTGTCGCGGTTTTCTCGCTCGAGATGGCGGCAGAACAGCTGGCCGGTCGACTTCTGTCCCAGGCAGCCGAGGTTTCGGGCGATAACATGCGCCGGGGTGATTTGAACGAAGACGATTTCCAGCGTCTTGTCGTTGCCACCCAGGAACTCAATACCGTTCCGCTTTATATAGATGATACGCCAGCCCTTCCGGTTTCAACCCTGCGGACACGTTGCCGCCGCCTGAAACGCCAGCACGGCCTTGCAATGATCGTCGTCGATTACCTGCAGCTGCTGGCACCACCGACCAATTTCCGTGGTGACGGCCGCGTGCAGGAAGTTTCCGAAATTACCCGTATGCTCAAGGCAATCGCCAAGGAACTCGAAGTTCCGGTCCTTGCCCTGTCGCAGCTTTCACGTGCCGTCGAACAGCGCGAAGATAAACGTCCGCAGCTTTCCGACTTGCGTGAATCCGGCTCGATCGAGCAGGACGCCGACGTCGTCATGTTCATTTACCGAGAACAATACTATCTGGAACGTGCTGAACCGGCACAAAGACCGGAAGAAGCCACCGACAAGTTCGGCGAACGCTACTCCCAGTGGCAGGATCGTTTGAACCACGTCTACAACACCGCAGAAGTCATTATCGCCAAACAGCGTCACGGCCCGGTGGGCAACGTACGCCTGTTCTTTGACGGGAACTACACCAAGTTTGGCGACCTTGACCATATCGAAGAAGAATATGAATAGGCCTTGGGCCTGAAACCGAAACGGACTCCACGGGGTATTGCGAATGAGCGTTCTTCCCGCCGCCGGCCGTGCTGCTGAGTGTGCCGAACTTCAGATCAATCTGAAGGCGATTGCTGACAACTATCAGATCATCAAGAAACGCTACAAAGGGCGGACTTGTGGCGCGGTTGTCAAAGCAGATGCCTATGGACTTGGCGCGCAAACGATTGTGCCAGTTCTGAAAAAGCAGGGTTGCCGTCTTTTTTTTGTCGCGCAGGCAAACGAAGCCGCCGACCTGTTTCCGCTTCTGCGTGGTGGCGGTCGCATTGCTGTCCTGAACGGTGTTCTGCCCGGCGACGAAGAATTCTTTATCGAGAACGACGTCATTCCGGTTCTCAATGACCTTGGCCAGATCGAACGCTGGTCAAATCTGTGCCGCGAACATGAACGTCCGGCACCGGCCTTCATCCATCTTGATACCGGTATGAACCGACTGGGTCTTGCCCCGCGTGAAATCGGAGAGCTGGTTGATCGTTATTCGTCCCTTTTGTATGGCTTCGAGAAGGCGGGTTACATGACTCATCCTGCCGCCGCCGACGAGGCCGAAAATCCGGTCACGGCCGAGCAATACGAATTGTTCATGAAATGGTATCGCCGCCTACCGCCTGCCCCGCGTGGATTCTGCAATTCTTCGGCGATTTTCCGCAACAATGACTACCATCTTGAATTCTGCCGTCCGGGATTTGCGCTTTGGGGCGGAAACCCGACCCCGGAAGCCACCAACCCGATGCGACCAGTAGTCAAACTGACGGCCAAGGTGCTTCAGATTCGTCAGATCAACGCTGGCGAAGCGGTCGGCTACGGCAATACGTGGCGTGCCCAGCGTGCAAGCCGCATCGCGACGGTTGCCGTTGGCTATGCAGATGGTTGGCTACGTTCACTTTCAAATGCGGGAAAAGTGCGTATCAAGGGCCACGAAGTTCCTTATGTCGGGCGGGTTTCGATGGATGCGATCAGCATCGACATCACCGATCTTCCGGGTAAACCGCTGCAGCCTGGCGACATGATTCCGCTGATTGACGACAAAATGACGGTTGACGACATTGCAAGTGCTGCGGGTACAATCGGTTATGAGGTACTGACTTCTCTTGGACATCGCTACCGGCGGGTCTATACAGAAAGCTGACTTGAATAAATCGGCCAACGCCACTGACTGGCCTGCAACAGGGGAAATAATAATTCCAATGCCGATCTTTGCGCCGGTTGGCCGTATGTTCCTTGCCTTTTTGGCCCTTGTCGGTCGCGTCACGGTCTTTGCCGGGCGCACGGTTGGCCATATGGTAACACCGCCATTCTATTTCCGCCTGATATTCAAACAGATGCGCGAGATCGGTTATTTCTCGTTGCCTGTCGTTGCCATGACGACCCTGTTTGCCGGGATGGTTCTCGCCCTGCAATCCTATTCAGGCTTTTCACGCTTTTCTGCCGAAAGTGCGGTTGCCACGGTTGTCGTCATTTCGATGACCCGCGAACTGGGCCCGGTTTTGGCTGGCCTGATGGTTGCCGGGCGTGTCGGCGCGGCGATTGCCGCCGAAATCGGTACCATGCGCGTCACCGAACAGATCGACGCACTGGTGACGCTTTCGACCAACCCGTTCAAATATCTGGTTGTGCCGCGTGTCGTTGCCGGGCTGGTGACCCTGCCCATGCTTGTTCTGATCGGTGATATCATCGGGGTGCTGGGCGGATATCTTGTCGGGGTCAACAAGCTTGGCTTCAACGAAGGGTCCTATATCCGCAACACATTTCAGTACCTTGAACAGCTTGATGTGATTTCGGGTCTAGTAAAAGCCGCTGTATTCGGGTTCCTGATCACGCTGATGGGCTGTTATCACGGATATCATTCTCGTGGCGGTGCTCAGGGTGTGGGCCAGGCAACGACCAATGCCGTGGTTTCAAGCTCCATCCTGATCCTGATCTCGAACTATATCGTCACCGAACTCTTTTTCACACGCTAAGGGCGGGATATGAGCGACACAGCCAAAATCTCGCTTCGTGATGTGCACAAATCCTTTGGCCCGAAAAAGGTGCTGCAAGGTATCAATCTGGATGTCGGCCCCGGGGAATCCGTTGCCATTATCGGCGGCTCGGGCACCGGTAAATCTGTGACCCTGAAATGCGTTCTGGGTCTGCTTGTTCCCGAACAGGGGTCCATCAAGGTCAATGGGACTGAAATGGTTGGCGCATCGCGTTCAACCCGCGAAGAAATGCTGGCCCATACCGGCATGCTGTTTCAGGGGGCAGCACTGTTTGACTCCCTGCCCGTTTGGGAAAATGTTGCCTTTGGACTGATCGAAGGTCGCGGCATGAAACGCAAACAGGCCCGTGACATTGCGATTGCACGTCTTGCCGATGTAGGCCTCGGCGCAGAAGTCGCCAATATGTCCCCGGCATCCCTCTCTGGGGGCATGCAAAAACGTGTCGGCCTGGCACGTGCCATTGCGACCGAGCCAGAAATCCTGTTTTTCGACGAACCGACCACCGGTATCGATCCGATCATGGGCGATGTGATTAACGACCTGATTGTCAAATGCACCCGCGAACTTGGTGCCTGCGCCATGACCATTACCCATGACATGGCAAGCGCACGCAAAATCGCCGACCGGGTTGCCATGCTGTATCAGGGCAAAATCATCTGGGACGGCCCGGTTTCTGAAATCGACAATGCCGATAACCCCTATTTGCAACAGTTCGTTTCAGGTGATATCGAAGGTCCGCTGGATCTTGATCTGAAGCATCTCTGATTACCGATCAAGCCCCTTGCCCGTTTCGTTCCATCCTTATGCGCGGAGCCACCAGTGGCCAAAACCCAAAGTCGTTTCATTTGCCAGAATTGCGGTGCCGAATACCGGAAATGGACCGGGCGTTGTGATGCATGCGGTGAATGGAATTCGATCGAGGAAGAACGTATCGAAGCCGGACCAAAGGCAACCGGTGGCATCGCGACAGGGTCCAAGGGCAAACAGCTTGATTTCGTCGCCCTAGAAGGTGAGAGCGCAAGCCCGCCCCGTATCATCACCGGCATTGCCGAACTTGATCGTGCGGTTGGCGGCGGTCTGGTACCCGGTTCTGCCCTTCTAGTTGGCGGCGATCCTGGGATTGGAAAATCGACGATCCTGTTGCAGGCGGTTGGCGTCCTGTCGGCCAGACATAAATGCGCCTATATCTCGGGCGAGGAAGCGGTTGATCAGGTGCGCATGCGTGCCGCCCGTCTTGGACTTGAAAAATCAAAGGTCGATTTTGCCGCCGCAACCAGCCTGCGCGATATCATCGCGACACTGGATCAAAGTTCACATGAAGTCGTAGTCATCGATTCCATCCAGACCATGTATGCCGATACGCTCGACAGTGCCCCGGGTACCGTATCGCAGGTCCGCGCCTGTGCACTTGAATTGATCCGCCTTGCCAAGCGCAAGGGATTTGCCGTGATCCTTGTCGGTCACGTCACCAAAGAAGGCCAGATTGCCGGTCCACGCGTTCTGGAACACATGGTCGACACGGTCCTTTATTTCGAAGGCGAACGTGGCCACCAGTTTCGCATCTTGCGTGCGGTTAAGAACCGTTTTGGCGCGACTGATGAAATTGGCGTGTTTGAAATGGGTGATGCGGGTCTTGTAGAAGTCCCGAACCCATCGGCCCTTTTCCTTGCAGACCGCGAAGCGCCCGTATCGGGCACAGCCGTGTTTGCCGGGCTTGAAGGCACCCGCCCGATGCTGGTCGAGATACAGGCACTGGTCGCGCAATCAGCCCTCGCCACACCACGTCGCGCGGTTGTAGGCTGGGATTCGGCCCGCATGAACATGATCCTTGCGGTTCTCGATGCGCGCTGTGGTTTGCCGCTTAGCCAGTTTGACGTTTACCTGAACGTTGCCGGCGGCATGCGCGTGGGCGAACCTGCCGCCGACCTTGCCGTCGCTGCCGCTCTGATATCCGCCGTGGCCGATGCACCGGTTCCCGCCGAAACCGTTATTGTCGGCGAAGTTGGTCTCTCGGGCGAAGTCCGCCCTGTCGGTCAAATCGAATCGCGCCTTAAAGAGGCCGCCAAACTCGGCTTTGTAAATGCCTACAGCCCGCGAACTGGCGGCAACGGTAAAAAGAAGATCACGATCAAGGGCCTTAACCAGCGCGAAATTGGCCATCTTCAGGATTTGGTAAATCTCTTCGGCGACGATGTTCGAGACAATGTGCGTCCGCGTGAAGACATGTATTGATCATTGCCTGGACTTTTTGTGCGCGTACTGCGAACTGACTGACCAACAGGATTTACGAAATCATGGACTTTTCCAGCCTGCCCGATCTTGGTGCACGGGACGTATTCGATCTGGTGATAGTGGGCATTGTCCTGATCTCGGGTCTGTTTGCATTTTTCCGCGGCTTTATCCATGAAACCCTGTCGATGATGGGTTGGGTCGGGGCTGGTGTCTGTGCTCTGTACGGGTACCCGATTGCGCGTCCCTATGTCCGCGATCTGATCCCGTCCGAACTGATTGCTGATCTGGCAACCGGGGTTGGCCTGTTTCTGATCAGCTTCCTGATCTTTTCCTTCATCAGTGGCCGGATTGGGCGCGCTGTTCAGAATTCCGGTCTTGATAGCCTCGATAGCACACTTGGCTTTGTCTTCGGGCTTTTGCGTGGAGGGCTTATCGTCTGTATCGGCTTTCTGGCCCTGTCATGGCTTTTACCGGCAACCTCGCAGCCAGACTGGGTTCGCGATGCCCGCACACGCCCGGTTCTGGAAGAAGGCGCGTTCCTGCTGATGCGCGCAATGCCCGATGAAATCTTTGACACAACGGCCGAAGAAATGGCCCGTGCTCAGCGTGATGCAGAAATCAACGACCAGACATACCGTCAACTTCTGGGTCCCGAGCCAAAAGGTGCTGGACCCAAGCCCCTAAACGGGTATACAAGGCCCTCGCGCGATGATTTGGATCGTCTGATAGAGGCGACCACCAACGAGTGAGGCGACAGGGTTTCGCATGGGTGCGGCATCCTGCGCCACCGGCGAGAGAGCGGAACCCACTCATGCTGACCACCAATCCATTTGACGACGACAAGCTGCGTGAAGAATGCGGTGTTTTCGGTGTTTTCGGGTCGCCCGATGCGGCGGCCCTGACGGCCCTTGGCCTGCATGCTCTTCAGCATCGCGGACAGGAAGCCGCCGGCATCGTTTCCTATGACGGCGAAGATTTCCCTGCACACCGGGCGTCCGGTCAGGTCGGTGATATCTTCGGTTCAGAAGACGTAATCAAAAGCCTGCAGGGCCACCGTGCGATCGGCCATGTGCGCTATTCCACAGCCGGGGGCAAAGGCCTTCGCAACGTGCAGCCGCTATTTGCAGATTTCGAATTCGGCGGCCTGGCAATTGCGCATAACGGTAACCTGACCAACGCGCTTGCCGTGCGTGAACGTCTGGTCAAACGCGGGTCGATCTTTCAGTCGACCTCCGATACCGAAACCTTCATTCACCTGATCGCAACCAGCCTTTACGAAAAGATTGTTGATCGTCTGATCGATGCCATCCGTCAGGTCGAAGGCGCATACAGCCTTGTGGTCATGACCCAGAAGAAATTGATCGGTGTGCGTGATCCCCTGGGTGTCCGTCCGCTGGTTCTGGGCAAGCTGAATGACAGCTATATCTTGTCATCGGAAACGGTTGGCCTTGATATCGTTGGCGCGGAATTCATCCGCGACATCGAACCGGGTGAAATCGTTGAAATCACCGATGATGGCCTCAAGTCGATCAAACCGTTCAAACCGGTGAAATCGCGTTTCTGCATATTCGAACATGTCTATTTCGCCCGCCCCGACAGCATTGTCGAAGGCACAAGCGTTTATGACGTGCGCAAAAATATCGGTCGCGAACTGGCACTTGAATCCGGTGTTGATGCCGATGTGGTCGTGCCGATCCCCGATTCAGGTGTCCCATCCGCCCTTGGCTATGCCGAGGCCAGCGGTGTACCGTTTGAACTGGGCATCATCCGCAACCATTATGTCGGTCGAACCTTTATCGAGCCGACCGATCAGATCCGCCACCTTGGCGTGAAGCTGAAACACAACGCCAACCCCGGCAAGCTCAAGGGCAAACGCGTTATTCTGGTCGACGATTCCATCGTTCGCGGCACCACCTCGACCAAGATTGTCGATCTGGTCCGTCAGGCCGGTGCCGCCGAAGTACATATGCGCATCGCAAGCCCGCCGACCACCAATCCCTGTTTCTATGGTGTTGACACACCGTCGAAGGAAAAACTGATGGCGGCCAATCACGACATCGAAAGCATGGCAAAGATCATTGGTGTCGACAGCCTTGCCTTTGTCACCATTGATGGCCTTTATCGCGCAGCTGGCCTTCCGGGACGCGACAATGATAGTCCGGCCTTCTGCGATGCCTGCTTCACCGGCGATTACCCGATCCGTCTGGTCGATCATCAGGCCGAGAACAAGGACCGTAAACTCAGCCAGCTTGTCGAAAGGCAGTCCGCATGAGTGAGACCAAGCGCCTTGAAGGCCGCGTTGCCCTGATCACAGGGGCCTCGCACGGGATCGGTCGCGCGGTTGCAAAACGTTTTGCCGCCGAAGGTGCCACTGTCATTGCGCTGGGTCGCAATGTCGGTGCGCTTGAAGAACTTGATGACGAAATCCGGGCTGACGGCGGGAAACTTGTACTGCTGCCGATGGACTTGACCATGTATGAAAAGATCGATGCCATGGGTGCATCGATTTATGAACGCTTTGGCAGGCTTGATATCGTCGTTGGCAATGCCGGACTTCTGGGTGAACTTGCCCCGGTCGGTCATATCGATACACAGGTGTTTGAAAACACATATGCGACCAACGTCACGGCGAACTTCCGTCTGATCCGCAGTGTTGATAAACTCCTACATCTTTCCGATGCCGGGCGTGCGATTTTCGTGACCTCGAATGCATCGTCCAAGGGGCGTGCCTTCTGGGGCCTTTATGCTTCGACCAAGGCAGCCCTTGAGAGTCTGGTGCTGTCCTATGCCCAGGAACTCGAAGAAACGCCTGTACGCGTTAATCTGATCAATCCGGGCCGTATCCGCACCAAGATGCGCGCCGAAGCCTATCCGGGTGAAAATCCCGAAACGCTCCCGACTGCTGAAAGCATCACTGACGTGTTTGTCGATCTGGCTGCGGCTGATTGTACACGTCATGCAGAAGTCGTCGACGCCTACTGATACGACAGTGATCGAGATTGCGGAGGCCGGACAGGTTGATTGTCCGGCCTTTTTCAATTCAGGCGGATGTTTTCGGCGCAGAAATCCAGAAACGCCCGAACACGGGCCGGTAAATGCCCGCGCCCGCCAATATAAACGGCGTTAATATCGACACCGCCACCGGGATAAAATTCGTCCAGCAAGGGTTCAAGCCCGCCATTTGCCAGATCGTTTTCGACGTGAAACCGGGCAAGCCGAACGATGCCGCCGCCGGCAACGGCCAATTGACGCGCGCTTTCGGCATCCCCAACATCAAATACGCCGCCCGGCATTACAGAAACCTCCTGCCCGTTTACCCGAAACGGCCAGTCCGGAATAACACGCTGAAAGTTGTACCCGATCAATGTATGACCTTGCAGTGCATCTACGGTCGTTGGTCGCCCGTGTTTTTCAAGGTATGCCGGGGACGCGGCAATCACCATCCGGCATTGGCCAAGCTTGCGCGCAATCAGTCCGGATGACTGTAATGGACCACTTCGGATCGCGACATCAGCGCGTTCCTCATACAGATCCATCACCTTATCGCTGACCGTCACATCCAGCGTGATATCGGGATACTGTTCCCGAAATCGCGGTACCAGTGGCAAAAGGCGGTGCAGGCCGACCGGCACGTTAGCCGTCACGCGCAACCGTCCGCGCGGTGTCATTGCAGTTGCGGCTTCCTGTTCTGCCTCATTCAGATCGGCAATGATATCAAGTGCCCGCCCATAAAAACGCTGCCCTTCGGATGTCAGGTGCAACTTGCGAGTTGATCGATTGAACAATCGCGTTCCCAGCCGGTCTTCCAACCGGCCAACAAGCTTGCTGACGGCGGATGGTGTCATGTTAAAATCGCGCGATGCAGCCGAAAAACCGCCACGTTCAACGACACGCACAAAGACTTCCATCTCGCCGGATCGATTGGTTTCAAGTCGCGCCATAGTGAATTCAACTCACAAATCTTCTTCTTAGAATATCCCTAGTTGAAAATGCGCCCTTTGTCCATATTCCGTCCATGAACCATTTCCAGCGACGGAGAAGACAATGGAATACAGACAATTGGGGAATTCCGGTTTGCGTGTTCCCGCACTTAGCTTTGGCGCCGGGACCTTTGGCGGCCAAGGTCCCCTGTTTGGCGCGTGGGGAACAATTGATGCCCGCGAAGCCAGCCGCATGATCGATATCAGCCTCGAAGCAGGCTTGAATATGTTCGACAGTGCCGACGTCTATTCCGATGGTGCGTCTGAACAGGTTCTGGGCGAAGCCATCAAAGGACGCCGCGACAAAATCATCCTGTCGACGAAGCTTGCCCTGCCTGTTGGCGATGGCCCGAATGACTTTGGCACCTCGCGCCACCGCCTGATCACGGCAACCGATGCCGCCCTGAAGCGGCTGGGAACCGATTATATCGACCTGCTGCAACTTCACGCCTTTGATGCCTTCACCCCGATCGAGGAAGTCTTATCAACACTTGATGACCTTGTACGTGCCGGGAAGCTAAGCTATATCGGCGTATCGAACTTTGCCGGGTGGCAGATCATGAAGTCGCTCGCCGTGTCTGATCGCCTTGGTTACAGCCGCTATGTCGCCCATCAGGTTTACTATTCACTGGTGGGGCGTGATTACGAATGGGATCTGATGCCGCTGGCACAGGATCAGGGACTAGGCGCACTGGTCTGGAGCCCCTTGGGATGGGGCCGGTTAACTGGTAAAATCCGCCGCGGCACACCGATACCGGATGGCAGCCGCCTGCATGAAACCGCACAATTCGGCCCGCCGGTCGAAGAAGATCATCTATATGACATTGTCGATGTGCTTGATGAACTGAGTGCCGAAACCGGCAAAACCGTCCCACAGATTGCCATCAACTGGCTGCTGCAGCGCCCCACCGTGGCGTCGGTGATTATCGGGGCCCGCAATGAACAGCAATTGCGCGACAATCTGGGTGCGGTTGGCTGGTCCCTATCCAGTGATCAAATCACCCGCCTTGATGCCGTCAGCAAAAGGCAGCCGCCCTACCCGCATTACCCATATTACATTCAGGAAGGCTTCGCCCGACTGAACCCACCCCTATTTGCATAAGGGTTATAAATACCTGCCATAGAGCCGATCATCCGATGTTGATCACAACGGATTGATCGGCTCTGACTTGTCTTTGCCAACATCAACGGCTAGTCGGAATATCCGGTTTGATCATGCCATGGATACCCGATGCGATTTCTGCGCTGCCTTCTTATCGTTTCTGCAATATTTGCCGCCACAGCACCTGCCTTCGGGCGGACTGAAGCATCACCGCTGACGCTGATGGGTGAAAGCAGCCAGTTTGTCGAACTTGATCCCCATCGGATCGCGCGCAACACCCCATTTTATGACCGTCGAAATCACCCGACCGATATCAGCACCTATCGCGGCAAGGTGGTTCTCGTCAATTTCTGGGCCAGCTGGTGCCTGCCCTGCATGGCAGAAATGCCCTCGCTTGATCGGTTGGCCAATGATCATTCCAATGATGATCTCGCCATCATTCCGATCTCGATAGACGAAGATGGGTTGCTGGCTGCGATTCCCTTCTACCGCCGACTGATCCTTGAAAACATTGATCTTTTTGTCGACCCGAATGGCGAAACCACCTATAGCGACCGCAACAATCCAAAGAATGCCGAGTTTGCCCTTTATGGCCTGCCGATCACATATGTCCTTGATCGTGATGGCCGTATTCTTGGCTATATATCGGGATTGGTCGATTGGCAGTCAGACGATGCAGCGGATTTCATTGATCGTCTTTTAGAACCTTACAAATAAAAACGGGGGCAAAAGTGCCCCGTTTTATGTTTATGCAATCAAGCCCTAGCGCTTTTTCTTCTTGTTGCCATAGGGGTTGTCACTGCTACGCAGATAAATACGGATCGGAACGCCAGGCATGTCAAAATCTTCGCGAAGCCCATTGATCAGGTAACGCGTATAACTTTCGGGCAGTTCAGCCGCCTTGGAACAGTTGATAAAGAAACTTGGCGGACGCGATTTGGCTTGGGTCATATACCGCAGGCGGATACGACGCCCCGAAATGACCGGCGGCAAATGGCGTTCGGTAATGGCTTCGAGCCAGCGGTTAAGCTGCGATGTCGGAATACGGCGGCTCCAGATATCATAGATGTCAAGAACGGTCGGCATCAGGCTGTCCGTGCCGCGCCCGGTCAGGGCCGAGAATGTCAGGATCGGAATGCCCTTGGCCTGCGCAAAGGACGTATCAAGCTTGTCACGCAGTGCCGACATCACACCGGCCTTGTCTTTGACCGCGTCCCACTTGTTCACAGCAATGATCAGCGCACGGCCTTCTTCAAGGACCATGCGTGCAATCGTCAGGTCCTGCTTATCAAGCGTATTGGTCGCATCAAGCATGATGACAACGACCTGTGCATAACGGATCACACGCAGGGTATCAGTGACTGAAAGTTTCTCAACGCGATCATCAATCTTCTTCTTGCGGCGCATCCCGGCCGTATCGACCAGACGGATCGGACGCCCTTCATAGGACCAGTCAACCGCGATGGAATCACGGGTCAAACCGGCCTGCGGCCCGGTCATGACACGGTTTTCACCCAGAAGCTGGTTCAGAAGGGTCGATTTGCCCACATTCGGACGACCGACAATCGCAAGCTGGATTTTCGAATTATCCTTGCGAACAACTTCTTCCTCGCCCTCATCGTCTTCGTCATATTCGATTTCAAAGGACGGGAATGAACCATCATCCTCGTCCATTTCGTCATCTTCGAAATCGTCATCAATGGCGGCAAGATCGCCTTCCTGCCGTGCCTTGCGCTGCTTGTCGCGATATTCTTCCCAATGAGGGCGCATGATATCGATCAGCAATTCCATGCCAAGCCCATGCTCCGCCGAGATCGGTGCAACATCGCCAAGACCAAGACCATAGGCCTCGTAAAGGCCGGCATCCTGATCCTTGCCCTCGTGCTTGTTGGCAATCACATAGACCGGTTTCTTGCGCTTGCGCAACCAGTCGGCAAAGTGATTGTCAAGCGGGGTCAGGCCCGCACGGGCATCAATCAGGAAAAACGCGATATCACATTCCTCAAAGGCCATTTCGCTTTGCTGGCGCATTTTGCCTTCGATGGAATCGTCAAACGCCTCTTCCAGACCGGCTGTATCGATAATGTCGAATCCCATATGGCCAAGACGCGCCTTGCCATAACGGCGATCACGCGTGACGCCCGGCTGGTCATCGACCAGCGCCAGCTTCTTGCCGACCAGACGGTTAAACAGGGTCGACTTCCCAACATTGGGGCGACCGATAATGGCTACTTTCAGCGACATCTGACTTTCAGACTCATTGTTATAAAACGGCGATGTGCGCCGAGGGGCAGTTTACCCCGTTCCGGCGCACGCGCATATCAGGCAAAAGATCGGATCTTTTGCGAAAAACTGTGTTCGACCTGTCAGCGATACGCGATTAGATCGGCATCCGCAGTCAGGAAGTAAAGACTGTCACCCGCAACAGACGGCGGCAAGGTGATCGGGCCGGAAACTTCATCCTTGCCCATGATCTCGCCGCTATACGGGGAAACGGTCATGATTTCGCCCTGCTCGTTTCCAACGATCAACCGGTCGCCGACCAGAACCGGACCAGTCCATACCATCGGCTCTTCCTGATCTTCGGGATCGACAAAACGCGGCAAAGCGGTCACCCATTTAACCTGTCCGGTGTCCCGACGCAAGGCAATCAGATCATTTGTGTTGGTAAGAACAAAAACATAGTCGCCAGCAACCCATGGTGACTGGATGCCGCCGGCCTCCAGTTCCCAGACGCGGTACCCGGTACGCAGGTCAATCGCAACCGTCAAACCGGCATTACTGGTGGCAATCACCAGATTATTGTCGATCACCGGAAGGCCGCGAATATCCGCAATGGCAGAAACCGCATCGGTACGCCCGGCCGATGCAAGCGCATCGGACCAGATCACCTGACCGTTTTCAACACGCAGCGCATACATTTCCCCGGTGGTGTAGGCAGAAATGACAACTCCCTGATCCACGGCCGGGCTTGCACCACCGATAAAGGACGCACCTTCGGATGCGCCTCGATGGGACCAAAGCGTATCACCGGTCATTGCATTCAACGCGACAGTCTGGTTATCGACCGTCACGACAAAAACGCGCCCGCCACGGACTGTCGGTGCGCCACGCATCGGGGCAGTTACCTGCGCACGCCACATGACGGTCGCACTTGGCGCATCAATCGCGATGACCTCGGCAAAGCCTGTGGTCGCATACAGAATTCCGTTTTCATAAGCAAGACCGCCCCCCAAAAGGGTGCTGTCTTCGTCCTCGTCCTTTGCCAGTTCCAGCGACCAGATACGCTTGCCGGATTTGGCACTAAAGGCACGAACAACGGCATCGGCATCAATGGTAAAGACAACACCGCGCGCAACAATCGCCTGGTTCAGCAGAAGGTTGTCATCCATCGACCCTTCGCCGATACCAACCGACCAATCCTGACGCAGGACATCGTTTTCAAGACCGACATGATGCAATGCATGGCTGGGCAGACCACCATTCTGTGGCCAGTCTTCCATCGGCTCCGGTTCCGGCAGGATCACACGCTGGTCGCTTAGTGCCACATCGGGCTGAACCGTGCTTTCAAGTGACAGCACTGCAAGACGTTCACCGGGAAGCGGCGGATCTTCAGTTTCACCGAACCAGCCTGAACATGCCGAAACGGCAGCCGACATGCCCATGACGCACAAAAGGGATTTAATGTTGCGTGGTCTCAAAACCATATCCTCTGATCCAGTCCCTGTGAACAGGTCGCCGCTCTCGTCACGCCAATCAGGCGTCAACGGCCTTCAGAATTTCACTCGCGCGTGCACGCATGCCCGACGGAGCTTCGCTGTCATCGGCGATTTCAGTCAGCAGCGGCTTGGCTGCTTCGATTTCACCCGCAGCAATATGCAACATCGCAATCATTTCACGCGCAGAGTAGTACCAGGGATTTTCCGGCACAGCGATTGGTTCAAGACGCGCAATCAAGTCTTTTGAATTTGCACCATCGGCATTGTTCATCGCGATCTGAACCACGGCAAGATCACGATAAATCTTTTCGACGTCGCTGTTACCTGCGATTGCCTCAAGCTCGGCAACAGCAGAATCCTTTGCTCCGGCCCGCAGATAGACAGCAGCCTTCTGGAAATGGCCAAGGGCGACAAAACCGGCATTGCCATCCGCGATGATCGCGTCAAGCGCACCAAGTGCCGCATCCTGTTTCTCTTCGCCTGCCTGTGCCAGTTCGATGGCGTTTGCCATGCGCGTACCGTTTTCGATGCGCGAATTTTCCTCGTAGCTTTTCCAGCCTTCACGTCCGGCAACACCCAGCACGATCACGGCAGCCACGCCAACGATGTATTTGCCGTATTTACGCCACAGCGCTTCATTGCGCTCGCGCTTGAGGTCTTCTTCGACTTCCTGGAAAATATCAACCACGAAAACCGCTCCAATCCGATCAAAAGAAAGCGGGCCACCTGCCCGCTTATCAGAATTAATTCCGGCAAGGATTTAACGCGCCAGTACGCGAGGGGTCAAGTCCGCTGGACATCCGGAACCGCCAATATCGCAATTAAATCCCGCAAGTCCGGTTTTCACGCCCCAAAGGGGCCTCAGTCACCCTGCTTTTGGTGATGTAAACACATATCGCGGGAAAGAATTGCCGCCTGCGAGAGATGACCACGCCTGAAAACGAACCATTACCGAAATGAATTTCTGTGCCCAGATAATCGGTAAAACCGGCTGAAATGTGGCCAAACTGCTCCGATATTAAAAGGGGTTATTGGATGATCTAAAACGGCACGTGGATTGCATTTGTAAATTCGGGAAACGGAATTTTAATCGTCACCGGGCAAATAGTGACCGGTCGATGCACGGAGATCAGGATGAAAAGCTTGTACAAGGCGCAAAGCCGTCAAGAGGCGAAACGGATGATCCGCCAGCGCGTTCTGGCTGGATTATTCGCAACGCTGCTTGGCACCGGGGTCTCTGGCTGCGATACCACCGCATCCGACGTTGCGGGCACCAATCTGTTCACAGGCGTTGAATGGTATATCGCCCTTGATGTTGTCAGCATCATTAATACCGATAAAACACTTGTCGATCACGTCGTTTCCCTTTCGACAGGCCGGGATTGCTCAACCATCCGCAAGATTGACGGCAAATCCTATTGCAAAAAGGACCCGGTTCCCGAACCGCCGCTTTATTGCTATCGCACGCTGGCCTCGGTCAGTTGCTATCGCACGCCCGATCCATATAATACCGGCGCCCAAACCGTTGACTGGCCACCGACCAGGTCGCGCAGTCTGTAACCCAGGCAACCATCTGAAATTCCAACGATATTTGTAAAAACATTGCCACAGCAGCCTATTCAAACTTGAGGCTGCGGACAAAGCGCGCTACCGTGTCACAAGGGCGTCACAAATGCCCGAACCCGGCCTTCTGAAATTACGTCCGGAGAAAGACATGGGTACATTGTTCAACCTGGCTCAATACCGCAAAGCCAAAAGCTTTGTGCATTTCGACCGGACTGAACTGATGCAACTCATGAACACCTATTCCAGACAGGTCGCAAGTGGTGCATGGCGTGACTACGCCATCGATCATCTTGATGGCGTGGCCATGTTCTCCATCTTCCGTTCCTCTCACGAAACGGCCATATTCACCGTCATCAAACTTGGGGCGGATCACAAAAATGCCGGGCATTTCGTAGCACTTCATAGCGGTGAAAAGATCAAGCAAAGCTCAGAAATACAAAACGTTCTTGATGCCGTTGAAAAACGTGCCCGCAAAGTCGTCCCGCTGTTCAAATCCCGTTAAAGATCGGTCCCGCCTTTTGCCCCATTCCATTTTTGTATTCCGTGCGCCCGTTTGCGGCATTCGCCCTTTTGTGCGCGCCCTGCTTGCCCTGGCATTCACATGTCACGCGTTCCCGGCCATGGCAGATTACACAAGCGGCTATAAGGCCTATCAGGCCGGCAATTATGAAATGGCCCGCGCGCAATGGCGCATTGCCGCACAGGAAGACGATCCCCGCGCACAATATGCTCTTGGATTGCTTTACTACCGCGGACTTGCAGGACCACAGGATTACCGGCAGGCTGCCGAATGGTTTGCACTGGCCGCGCGCGCCAATCATCCCAATGCGATCTACTATCTCGGCCTGATGTATTTCAATGGCTGGGGACTGCGCTACGACCAGTTTCGCGCAACCGACTTCTTCAAGCGCGCTCTTCGCGCCGCGCCCGGCAATTCAGATGCGGCCTTTTTGATTGGCGAACAATATTTTCACGGACGCGGGGCAGAACAAAACTATGTCGAAGCCGCCCACTATTACAGAATTGCCGCCGAAAACGGCATGCATGCTGCCCAGTTTCTACTGGGCGCCATGACTGAACGCGGCTGGGGTGTTGAACCCGATTATGCCGATGCCTATTACTGGCTGCGCCGTTCGGCACTTGGCCCTCTGACCCTGCCGCCCGGTGTCGAACTTGAAATGGACCCGGCAACCGCAATCGCCAATCTGGAACCAAAGCTGCGTCTGGAAGAAATCAGACGCATCGATAAACGACTTCAGGAACTCTCTGCTCCCTGATCCCCAAAACCAAAAGACCGCCCCAAAGGCGGCCTTTTGCATAATATTCATTTCGTGATCGAGATCAGGAAAATGCCTCATCCCAGGTACCGCGTGTCGCGGCCTTGGAATACTCGGTCGCACGATTTTCAAAGAAGTTGGTGTGCTCAACCGCATTCAGCATCGCATCCATCCACGGCAGCGGGTTCTGTTCGATCCCGTATTGCTCCTCAAGGCCAAGCTGGCTAAGGCGGCGATCTGCGATATAGCGGATATATTTCTTGATATCTTCCGCAGTCAGCCCCTGCACAGCTCCAGCCTCGAACGACAGATCGATAAACGCATCTTCGTGGCTGACGATAGTTTTGCAGGCCTCGATCAGGTCGCTGCGCATTTCGTCATCCCAGATTTCCGGGTTCTCTTTGCAGAATGTCCTAAACAGACGGATGATGCTCTCACAATGCAGGCTTTCGTCGCGCACCGACCATGTAACGATCTGTCCCATGCCCTTCATCTTGTTGAAGCGCGGGAAGTTCATCAGCATCGCGAATGACGCAAACAACTGCAAACCTTCGGTAAAGGCACCAAACACTGCAAGCGTCTTGGCGATGTTACGCTTGCCCTGAGTGGTCAAACGCAAGTGGCCATGCTCGTCAGTATATTCGTCTTCCGGACCAATACCCCAGATTTGCATATAGTCATATTTGTCCTTCATTTCCTTGTACTGGAAGAAGGCCTCATACTCGGCTTCGGGCATACCGATGGTATCAAGAAGATGCGAATAGGCAGCGACATGGATGGTTTCCATGTTGGAAAATGCCGCCAGCATCATCTGGACTTCGGTCGGTTTGAACACGCGTGTGTAATGACGCATGTAGCAGTTATTGACCTCGATATCCGACTGGGTAAAGAAGCGGAAAATCTGCGTCAGCAGGTTTCGCTCGGCATCGGAAATCGTATGGTTCCAATCCTTCACGTCGTCGGCCAACGGCACTTCCTCGGGTAGCCAGTGAATTTGCTGCTGGGTCAGCCATGCCTCATAGGCCCAAGGATAGCGGAACGGTTTGTAAACCGGGTTTTCAGTCAGAAGATCAATTACTTTATCGTCAGACATGTCGTCATTTCTCGCAAAATTTCTGTGTGCTCAAGCCGCCTTACTGGCAGGCGAGACATTCGTCATAATCGGGTTCGCTGGCTGCCTGCACGGCCGCAGCCGCAACCAGTGCCGGGATTTCGAACGAGCTTTCCGGGCTGGGCATATCGTCATCATTCGACTTCGCACGCCCCGGAATATTCGCAACAACCTCGGCCCGCTGGATCGATTTCGATCGGCAGTAATAAAGGCTTTTGACACCCTTTTTCCATGCCTGGAAATGGATCTGATGCAGGTCGCGTTTATGAACATTCGAAGCAAGGAAGATGTTCAACGACTGCGCCTGATCAATCATCGGCGTGCGATCACCGGCCAACTCGATCAGCCAGCGCTGATCCAGCTCGAACGCGGTCTTGAAGATGTCCTTTTCCAGATCGGACAGGAAATCAAGATGCTGAACCGACCCTTCATGCACCGTGATGGATGTCCAGACATCCTCAGTATTACGACCTTTTTCTTCCAGAACCTCGGCAAGATACTTGTTACGCACGTTAAACGAGCCCGAAAGCGTCTTGTGGGTGTAGGAGTTCGCCGCCATCGGCTCGATTCCCGGCGAAGCACCGCCGCAAATGATCGAAATCGATGCGGTCGGCGCAATCGCGGTTTTGTTCGAGAAACGGGCTTTGATGCCGTATTCGGCCGCATCCGGGCACGAACCGCGTTCTTCCGCCAACTTCTCGGACGCAGCATCGGCATGCTTTTTCAAGTGATCAAAAATCTGCTTGTTCCAGACCTTGCTCATCACCCCTTCAAGCGGCACCTTCTGCGCCTGAAGGAAGGAATGGAAGCCCATCACGCCAAGACCAACCGAACGTTCACGCATCGCGGAATATTTCGCACGCGCCATGGTATCGGGCGCATGATCGATAAAGTCCTGAAGCACGTTATCAAGGAAACGCAGAATATCTTCGATGAACTGCGTGTCATCCTTCCAGGTCAGATAATGTTCAAGGTTCAGCGACGACAGGCAGCAAACAGCAGTGCGATCCCCACCCAGATGATCCTTGCCCGTCGGCAGCGTGATTTCAGAACACAGGTTTGATGTCTTTACGCTCAGCCCCGCCAGTTTGTGATGTTCCGGCACCGCACGGTTCACGGTGTCGATGAACAGCATATAGGGCTCGCCTGTTTCAACACGCGACGTCAGCAATCGTATCCACAATGAACGCGCACTGATCTTGCGCACGACATGCCCGTCTTTGGGCGATGTCAGCGCCCACTCCTCGTCGTTTTCGACAGCACGCATGAAGGCATCCGAAATCGCAACGCCCTGATGCAGGTTCGGCGTCTTACGGTTGGGGTCACCACCGGTCGGACGACGCATTTCGGAAAATTCTTCGATCTCGGGGTGGCTGACCGGCATGTAAACCGCAGCTGATCCGCGGCGTAGCGATCCCTGGCTGATCGCCAGTGTCAGGCTGTCCATCACGCGAATGAACGGCACGACACCGGACGTCTTGCCATTCTTGCCGACCTTTTCGCCGATCGAACGCAGATTGCCCCAGTACGACCCGATACCGCCGCCACGTGCCGCAAGCCAGACATTCTCGGTCCAGATATCGACAATACCACCAAGATTGTCGTCCGCCTCGTTCAGGAAGCAGGAAATAGGCAAACCGCGGGTCGTTCCGCCATTCGACAGAATCGGGGTTGCCGGCATGAACCAAAGCTTGGAAATATAATCATAAAGACGCTGCGCATGCGCTTCATTGTCACCATAGTAGCTGGCAACGCGCGCAAACAGATCCTGATAGCTTTCGCCCGGCATCAAATAGCGGTCATTCAAAACCGCCTTGCCAAAGTCAGTCAGTAATGCATCGCGCGAACGATCAACAATAACGCGCGCACCTTTTTCGTGCTGCACCACATCCAGCATCTTCATGCTTGTAGTCCCCTTACCTGAACGGTCGCACGTTGGCGGCGATCCGCTTCCTGTTTGTTATCTTCATCAAACGGCGTTTGCCTGATCCAGCCCCGGTTGACGGTCTGCCAGATCACCAAAATCGCCGTTCCCAATGCCCGTTTGAAAATGGTTATGCCTGCTCAAAGCCGGATTGAAAACACAATATGTAGTGGGAATGGATAAAAAATCGTCAATTGATTGTATCAGTTCCGTTACAATCCCGTATATCCAATGATTCGCGCCATAGGCCTTTTTTGCGCCCGTTGCGGTCAAGCAAAAGATCAGCAAAATTTTTGCGAACTGCTTGATCCCAAAGGTTGAGTTTGGGGTGATCAGCATCCCTCAAATTCACAAAATGCCGGTCGCGATTCCCGATTTGAATTGCCCCGAACAAAAAGCGCCCGGTTTGTCCGGGCGCTTTTTACAGATGTTCAAATCGTGCTTAGGGCAGCTTATAGGCCATCACATAATCGCCAGCCTTGGTCCCGATGGAACCATGCCCACCAGCAACAATCAGCACATATTGCGTGCCGTCATCGGTGGTGTAGGTCATCGGCGTTGACTGCCCGCCAGCGGGCAGCCGCGCTTCCCAAAGCTGTTTGCCCGTGGTGACGTCATAGGCACGGAAGTAGTTATCAACCGCCGCCCCAAGGAACGCCACACCACCCTTGGTGATGATCGGGCCACCAATCCCCGGCACACCAAGCTCGAACGGTAATGGCAGGGGTGTCATGTCCTCGACCGTGCCGTTTTTATGCTTGTAGACAACCTCGCCAGTGCGAAGGTCCGCCCCCGCGACATAGCCCCATGGCGGAGCTTGGCACGGTACGCCAACTGGCGACAGGAACGGCCCCATACTGACAGCATAAGGCGCGCCTTCATTGCGGTTGATCCCCATCTCGCTAGCTTTTTCCGTACCGCGCGGCGGCACTTCGTCGCGCGGAATCAGTTGCGATGTAAAGGCAAGATAGGTCGGCATGCCGAACATGATCTGCTTTTCCGGGTCAATCGCAACGCTGCCCCAGTTAAAGGTTCCGAAATTGCCGGGATAAACCAGCGTCCCCTGCAAGGATGGTGGTGTATAGCGACCTTCATATTTCAGCTGATGGAACTGGATGCGACATGCAAGCTGATCAAACAGCGTAATGCCCCACATATCCTTTTCCGTCAGCGGTTCGGGCATGAAGGTCAGGTCCGAAACTGGCTGTGTCGGTGCGGTGAAATCTTCCGGAATAGCGCCCCCGGGGGCCGGTACCTCTTTCACCGGAATGATCGGCTCACCCGTCCGGCGATCAAGGACATAGATATCCCCCTGCTTGGTCGGCCCGACAAGTGCCGGGACATTTTCACCATCGGATGTGGTGATATCAAGCAACGCAGGCTGAGCCGGAACATCCATATCCCAAAGGTCGTGATGCACCGTCTGGCGCACCCACTGGACCTGTCCCGTTTCAAGACTAAGCGCAACGATGGATGATGAGTAGGTTTCAACCTCCTCACTGCGTCCCATGCCCAATTGGTCGGGTACCTTGTTGCCAAGCGGGACATAGATCATGCCGAGTTCCTCATCGGCACTCGACACCGACCAGCTATTGGGCGAATTGGCGGTATAGGTCTGACCTTCGGGAATCGGTTCGGTTTGCTCCGGATTGCCAGAATCCCAATTCCAGATCAATTCCCCACTATCGACGTCATAGGCGCGAATGACGCCAGACTGCGATTTGGTCGAATAATTGTCATTCACCGCCCCGCCAATAATGATCTTGCCATCGGCAACAACCGGCGGCGAGGTCGAATAATAATATCCGGCCGGGTTATAAGGCATGCCGTCTTCCAGATGCACGGTCCCCTGATCACCAAAGTCCTGGCAAACCTTGCCGTTATTGGCATCAAGGGCAATCAGACGCGCATCCGACGTCGGCAGATACACACGAGATGCACAGGGTGCAGCCGAGGCCATCGCGCTATCCTGATAATAAGTTACTCCCCGGCATGTTTGATGCTGCCGGTCCGTATTGTCGGGAACCTCTGGATCAAACCGCCATTTTTCCCGCCCGGTTTTGGCATCAATCGCCATTGCCCAGCTATGCGGTGTGCAAAGATAAAGCGTGTCTTTGATCTTAAGTGGCGTCACCTGATAGGTGGTTTCAGGCACGTCTTCGGACCGCCTTACATCGCCGGTCTGAAAAACCCAAGCCTGTTCAAGTGTTGCAACATTATCGGTGTTGATCTGATCAAGAGGCGAATAACGTTGCCCGAACGGTGTCCGTCCATATTGATGCCAATCGCCTGCCGGAACATCGCCGCCAAGATCAGGATTGGAAACAACCGGGCTGTCGCTTAACTGGCCCTCGATTGCATGGGGGTTATTCATCATCGAATACACCGCAGCAACAATCGCCAGGACAAGGCTGCCCTCCAGCACGAGCGAACGTGTTGGTTTGACTTCCGGCACTCGCTGCCCGACCAAAAGCGTCTTGCGATAGGCAGGCATGGCAAGCCACAGGCCGATCAAAACAATCAAACCACCGCGCGGTCCCAACTGCCACCAGTCAAACCCGACTTCCCAAACGGCCCAGCCAAGGCTTGCGATCATGAAAAGTGCGTAAAACGGTAAAACGACAGGTCGTTTTGCGAATGAAAGAGCCGCGGCAATCAGAAATGCCAATCCGGCAAGTGCATAATACCAGCTACCATCCAGCAAAATAAGCCAGACGCCCCCGGCACCAAGTGCCAGTCCGATCAAGGCCAGCAACCCGGATGTCAGAATATTGATCATGAGATTGTCCTCGTTGAGCGTAAAAGCGGGACATACCGACACAGCCTTTGACCACAAAATGGCAGGTTAAAGGCAGTATCGGCATTTGTTCCAGAACGCACAGACAGCAACACCGGTTCCAACCAACATCGGGAAAAATAAAAACCACCGGCTGTTAACAATCCGGTGGTTTGCAAAATGGCCGAGTTCTTTGGAAAATCTCTTAGTGATGGGTCTCGATAATGGTGCCGGATTTAACAACTTCGGTGATCGTTACACCAAGGTTTTCATCCACGACAACGAGTTCCCCACGTGCCACCAACCGGTTATTGACGTAAATATCAACTGGCTCCCCCACTTTGCGATCCAGTTCCAGAACCGCACCACGGGTCAGGCGCATCAATTGCGCGACCTGGATCTGGCTTTTGCCGATCACGGTCGATACGCGTACCGGCACATCATACGCCGCCCCGATTTCAGATGCGGCATGACGTTTGGCAAAGGGATCGTCGTCGTTATTGGCCATGGTAACCAGATCACCCGGATAAAATGGAAGAATCGCGAAACTCTATTCTAGAGGTTAGCTTTGAAAAAAGTGTTAGCAAGCTTATTCGCAAAATTTACGGTAGTTTTCTGTATAATAATCGCCTACATGAAGAAACCTTCAACGATCCGCGTCACCAGCGCCAAACAGAAATACAGGACTTTTCATGAGCTACGATCGCCAATGGGTGGCTGATGCCATCAACATTATCGAAGCCGACTTCAACCGGTCTGCAGACACCCATCTGATCCGCCTTGATCTGCCGTCACTTGATGGCATAGGGCTTTACCTCAAGGATGAATCGACCCATCCGTCCGGCAGCCTGAAGCATCGCCTGGCGCGCTCATTGTTCCTGTATGGCCTTTGCAATGGCTGGATATCCAAAGACACCCCGATCATCGAGGCATCAAGTGGCTCCACTGCCGTGTCCGAAGCCTATTTTGCCCGCCTTCTGGGGCTGCGCTTCATTGCCGTGATGCCTAAATCAACGTCGCAGCAGAAAATCGATCAGATCGCCTTTTATGGCGGCGAAAGCCATCTGGTCGATCACAGCGGCCAGATTTATGCCGAATCCCAACACTTGGCGCAGGAACTGGGCGGCCATTACATGGACCAGTTCACCTATGCCGAACGCGCAACCGACTGGCGGGGCAACAACAATATCGCCGAAAGCATCTTTGACCAGCTCAAACGCGAACCCCATCCGGTTCCGCGCTGGATCGTTGTCGGTGCTGGCACGGGCGGGACATCTTCGACCATTGGTCGCTATATCCGTTACGGACAGATCCTTGGTATGGGATGCGAACTTTGCGTCGCCGACCCGGAAAACTCGGTTTTCTATGATGCCTACGAAACCGGTAAATGCGATATCACAGGGGAAAAGGCATCGCGCGTCGAAGGCATCGGCCGCCCCCGGGTCGAGCCCAGTTTCAACCCGACTGTGGTTGATCACATGATCCGGGTGCCTGATGCCGGCAGTTTTGCCGCCCTGCAATATCTGGAAAAACATATGGGCAGACGTTGCGGCGGATCGACCGGTACCAATCTGATTGCCACCCTGTCGCTGATCAGCCAGATGAAAAAAGCCGGCGAAACAGGATCCGTCGTGACCCTGCTTTGCGATGGCGGTGATCGCTATCGCGATACCTATTACAATCCGGACTGGATCGCCAGACAGAGCATCGACCTTTCCCCTTGGCATTCGGCCCTCGAAGCCTTTGATAAAACCGGCGTGTTTGAAATGCCGATGGATTGCTGCACGGCTCACTAAGTATTGCCATGCGGCTGCAAACAAAAAAGACGGGCGGATTTCTCCGCCCGTTCAGGTGCTTCATCAAGGTTGAGGCAAAACTTACCCGGAAATCGCGATCTTGCGCGGCTCCGGCTTCACTTCCGCTACTTTAGGGAGAGTGAGCGTCAGGACACCGTTCTTGAACGATGCCGCAATCTTGTCTGCATCGACGGTATCAGGCAGACGGAATGAACGTTTGAAGCTGCCATAGGTGCGCTCGACGACGCGGGCGCCATCATTGCTTTCGCGGGTTGATTTCTTTTCACCCGTAATCGTCAGGACACCTTCAAGCACCGATACATCAACATCGTCCTGTTCAACACCCGGAAGTTCGGCGGAAAGTTCGATATTATCATCGGTTTCATGGACGTCGATACGCGGGGTCAAAAGCTTCTGCGTCGCTTCATCACGACTTGTACCGGCAGAATTCACAAGCCCGTCGCGACCAAAGATCGAACCGATCATGCGATCAAAATCACGTCCGAAAACACCAAACGGATCACCATATGCCGGACGCGAAGCCAAACGACGAGCAGTACCATTTACAGTCTGAAGACCAGTCATAATTACCCTCCTAAACAGACAGGTAGTTCTTGCGCCGCAGGTCCAGTCATGCTGCAACCCTAGCGCGTACAAGGCCACCATGGCCCTTCAATTCAACAAATAGATCAGGGTGATTTTTCCGCAAGTAGGCACACGCATTTTTTTTGAAAATTTTTTCGCACCTTATTTCGCCCTCATCCATGTCCTTATCTGGCCATCCCTATGGCGCGAACTGCAATTTCCAACTAGCTTCATGTCATTGTCGGCAGGAACCCCTGCCCCCACTGATACAGGACACCTCCATGAGCCACCTTTTTACGCCGCTCTGCCTTGGCAAGCTTGAACTGGAAAACCGCATTGTCATAGCGCCGATGTGCCAATATTCCGCCGATAACGGTAAAGCCACGGCATGGCACGACATGCATCTTGGCAATCTTGCCCAATCCGGTGCCGGCCTTCTGATAATCGAGGCCTCTGCGATTGAACCCAAAGGCCGCATTACCTATGGCGATCTTGGACTATGGGACGATGAAACCGAAGCAGCCCTTGGCAAGACCCTCGCCGCTGTGCGCAGCCATTCCGACATGCCAATTGCCATCCAGCTTGCCCATGCGGGGCGCAAGGCATCCTGCGAAAAGCCTTGGGATGGTGGTGGCGCTATTGCACCGGATCATGAAAATGGCTGGCAAGTTGTTGCCCCGTCCGCTGTTCCGTTCCGTGCAGGCGACCCGGAACCCGAGGCACTCAACACATCACGCATCCGCGAAATCATTCAGGGCTTTGCCGATGCGGCCAAGCGCGCGGATCGACTTGGTCTTGATGCCATCGAAATTCACGGGGCACACGGGTACCTGCTCCATCAATTCCTCTCACCACATTCCAACAAACGCGATGACGACTATGGCGGATCGCTTGAAAATCGTATGCGGATCGTGATCGAGGTTTATGATGCAGTTCGCGCCGCTTTCGATCCGGCCAAACCGGTCGGCATTCGGATTTCGGCTTCCGACTGGGTCGATGGCGGCTGGGATATTGACCAGAGCGTCGAACTGGCCCGTGTCTTGAAAGAACGGGGATGTGATTTCATCCATGTGTCTTCGGGGGGTCTTCACATCGATCAGAAAATCCCGCTTGGCCCGAACTATCAGGTTCCCTTCGCTGATCGCATCAAATCGGAAACCGGCATCACCACCATCGCGGTTGGCCTGATTACCGAAGCAGAACAGGCAGAGGCCATTGTCTTCACCGGTCAGGCCGATGCCATAGCGCTTGCACGTGGCATTCTTTATGACCCGCGCTGGCCGTGGCATGCGGCAGCAAGCCTTGGTGCCGAGGTCAAGGCGGCCAATCAGTATCTGCGCTGTCAGCCACGCACACTTAAAAAGCTGTTCGGTTAATCTGGAAAATCCCCGCAACTTATATGATTGCGGGGATTTTTGTCGCAATCGATACAAAAACGAAAAGGGCCTCGCAAATGCGAGACCCTTTCCGTAGCAAGAAGGTCGGTTGGTGGTAAGGCTTAGAAGCCCATACCGCCCATGCCGCCCATACCACCCATGCCGCCCATGTCAGGCGCGCCACCGGAGGATTTATCTTCCGGCTTTTCAGCGATCATGCATTCGGTGGTGATCAGCAGACCTGCGACCGATGCTGCGTCCTGCAGGGCAGTACGAACAACTTTGGCCGGGTCGATGATGCCGGCTTTGACCAGGTTGGTGTATTCACCTTTCTGGGCGTCGAAGCCGAATTCAACATCGTCCTGCTCAAGCAGCTTGCCAGCGACAACTGCACCGTCAACACCTGCGTTCTGAGCGATCTGACGGACCGGAGCCTGCAGCGCGCGACGAACGATGTCGACACCGATGGTCTGGTCATGGTTTACACCTTCAAGACCGTCAAGAGCGCGGGTCGCGTACAGCAGAGCCGTACCGCCACCAGCAACGATACCTTCTTCAACAGCAGCGCGGGTTGCGTGCAGGGCATCGTCAACGCGGTCTTTGCGTTCTTTCACTTCGATTTCCGAAGCGCCACCGATTTTGATCACGGCAACACCGCCAGCGAGTTTCGCAAGACGTTCCTGCAGTTTCTCGCGGTCGTAATCCGAAGTGGTTTCTTCGATCTGTGCACGGATCTGGCCAACACGGGCTTCGATCTGGGCTTTTTCACCGGCACCATCAACGATGGTGGTTTCTTCTTTGGTGATGGTGATCGATTTCGCGGTACCGAGCATGTCGAGCGTTACGCTCTCAAGCTTGATGCCGAGATCTTCGGAGACAACCTGACCACCGGTAAGGATGGCGATGTCTTCGAGCATTGCTTTGCGACGGTCGCCGAAGCCCGGTGCTTTGACAGCAGCGATTTTCAGACCACCACGCAGCTTGTTGACGACCAGCGTCGCGAGAGCTTCGCCTTCGACGTCTTCAGCAATGATAAGAAGCGGCTTGCCCGACTGAACGGCAGCTTCCAGAAGCGGCAGCAGCGGCTGCAGCGAGGAAACTTTTTTGTCGAACAGAAGAACATACGGGTTGTCGAGTTCGGCAACCATCTTTTCCGGATTGGTTACGAAGTACGGCGACAGGTAACCACGGTCGAACTGCATGCCTTCGACAACGTCGAGTTCGGTGTGCAGGCCCTTGGCTTCCTCAACGGTGATAACACCTTCGTTGCCAACCTTTTCCATGGCTTCAGCGATCATGTCGCCAACTTCACGGTCACCGTTAGCCGAAATGTTACCGACCTGCGCAATCTCGTCCTTGCCCGACACTTTACGTGCACGGCCCTGGATGGCCTCGATTACTTTGGTGGTCGCAAGATCGATGCCGCGTTTCAAGTCCATCGGGTTCATGCCGGCAGCAACGGATTTATTGCCTTCACGAACGATTGCCTGTGCGAGAACGGTTGCAGTGGTGGTGCCGTCACCAGCCAGATCGGCGGTTTTGGAAGCCACTTCACGCAGCATCTGTGCGCCCATGTTCTCGAACTTGTCAGAAAGTTCAATTTCCTTGGCGACCGAAACACCGTCCTTGGTCACGCGCGGCGCGCCAAAGGATTTTTCGATGACAACGTTACGACCTTTCGGGCCGAGCGTCACTTTAACGGCATCAGCAAGGATGTCGACACCGCGCAGCATTTTGGCGCGGGCGTCGGTGGAGAATTTTACTTCTTTAGCAGCCATAATATTCTTTCCTCTCTATGAGACGGATGAACGTGGATTTAAGTCACCAAAAGGCTGACTTATTCCATGATGCCCATAATGTCGGACTCTTTCATGATCAGCAGCTCTTCGCCATCGACCTTGACTTCGGTGCCCGACCATTTGCCGAACAGAACCTTGTCACCAGCCTTGACGTCCAGCGCGACAAGCGAGCCGTCTTCTTTGCGAACACCGGAACCGACAGCGATGATCTCGCCTTCCTGCGGCTTTTCTTTCGCGGTATCCGGGATAATGATGCCACCGGCAGTCTTGGTGTCGGATTCGACACGACGCACCAGCACACGATCATGTAACGGACGGAACTTCATGTTAGACAACTCCGTGTTTAAGTATGGCTCGATTAAGTACAAAACTAACCGGGATGAGCCCGTATTAGCACTCACCCCCGGCGAGTGCTAACAGCATGTATTGAAGCCATCGGAATTTGTCAACAGAAGAGAGCAAAAGGACGCAAAAATGTCATGATTTCAGGGATTTTCTCGCACTTGCGAGAATGAAATCGGCACGCTTCGCCAGCGCGCCGCGCCACGATCATTTCGGTGTGACATCCCTATCACGCGTTCAGTCTCATGACAAAGGGCAATATTGTGACGAAGCTTGGGCACGCCGCGAAAAGCTTTGTACCTTAAGCACCAAAACCTCACAAATTCCTCTGCCCAAAATAAAAAGAGCCGGACAAAGAATGCCCGACCCTGTAGTCTTCCTACATTGGAATCGCTTTCTATTCCACCGTAACCGACTTCGCGAGATTACGTGGCTGGTCGACGTCCGTCCCCTTGTGAACAGCCACATGATAGGCCAGCATCTGAACCGGAATCGTATAAAGGATCGGTGCGACGAAGTCCGCAACCTTTGGCAGTTCGACCGTGGCTGATGCCATATCGCCAAGCTTCGCAAGCCCTTCTGCATCCGAAAGGAAAATCACCCGCCCACCGCGTGCGGCTGCTTCCTGCATGTTCGATGCGGTTTTTTCAAATAGCTCGTCAGACGGTGCAATAACGATGATCGGAACCGACTGATCAATTAGAGCAATCGGGCCATGCTTCATCTCGCCCGCGGCATATCCTTCGGCGTGGATATAGGAAATTTCCTTAAGCTTCAGCGCCCCTTCCATCGCAATCGGATAGCCAAGGCCACGCCCCAGATAAAGTACATCGCGTGCATCTGCGATATTGATCGCAAGCTCGCGGATTTCATCGTCGTGATGAAGAATTTCAGCCGCGTGTTTTGGCACTTCGGTCAGCGCATTGACGATGGCGGCCTCTTCGTCCTTGGCAAGGGTGCCGTTATCGCGCCCAATCGTCACCGCCAGGCAGGCCAGAACGGTTAACTGCGTGGTGAACGCCTTGGTTGAAGCCACCCCGATTTCCGGGCCCGCATAGGTCAACAGCACAACATCACTTTCGCGCGCAATCGTACTTTCCGCCACATTGACGATGGAAACGATTTTCTGCCCCTTGGACTTCGCATAACGAAGGGCCGCCAGGGTATCAAGTGTCTCGCCCGATTGAGAAAGGAAAAGCGCAACGCCCCCTTTTGGAAGCGGCGGGCAGCGATAGCGGAATTCAGACGCGATATCGATATCAACGCCAAGCCCGGCATAACGTTCGATCCAGTGCTTTGCTACCATCCCGGCATAGAAGGACGTACCGCACGCCACGATCGTCAACCGGCTGACATCGTTAAACGAAAACGGCATATCAGGCAGCTTGATCGTGCGCGTCGCCGGATTGATGAAAGCATGGAGCGTATCGCCGATCACCGCAGGCTGTTCGAAAATTTCCTTCTGCATGAAATGGTTATAGTTACCCTTGCCCATCATGGCCCCCGAAACAGCCGACAGCTTGGTTTCGCGGGTAACGTCATTGTCATGCTCGTCACGGACCTGAACACCATCGCGGGTCACTTCAACCCAATCACCCTCCTCAAGGTAAATCAGCTTGTTCGTCAGGTGCGACAGTGCCATCGCGTCCGAACCAAGATACATCTCGCCCTCGCCCAAACCAACCGCAAGCGGTGTGCCTCGGCGCGCACCAAAAATCACGTCATGCTGCCCGGCAATCATGATCACCAGCGCAAAGGCCCCCTCAATCCGATGTAATGTGGCGGCGACTGCGTCACGCGGGGTTTTGCCCTGATCAAGGAAGTCGGAAACCAGATGCACAATCACTTCAGTGTCGGTATCAGTGGCAAAAACCCGGCCCTTGCCGGAAAGCTCAGCCTTGATTTCCTGATAATTTTCGATGATGCCGTTATGCACAACAGCAACCTTGCCATCGGTGTGCGGATGGGCGTTGTTTTCGGTCGGAACCCCATGCGTCGCCCAGCGGGTGTGACCAATGCCGACATCCCCCGCCAGCGGCATTTCCGCAAGACGGTTGGCAAGATTTATCAGCTTGCCTTCTGCCCGGCGGCGATCAATATGACCGTTCACAAGGGTCGCAATCCCGGCACTATCATAGCCCCGATATTCAAGCCGTTTAAGCCCCTCAAGAATACGGTCGCTGACGCTGTCCTTGCCAATAATGCCGATAATGCCGCACATAGTTATTATCTTCCCCGTCGAAATTTTGCCCGTCGCGCACGCAAATGCCGCGCGTTAATTGCCGTTACTTACCCAAAAGGGCCTTCATCTTCTCGCGAAATACCCGCGCCCAGCCCGGTTTATCAAGCCGTTGCGCACGCTCTATCACCAAGGCATCGGCTTCGACCGTTCCGGTAATCGTGCTGCCCGCTCCAATAATGGCACCATCCCCGATGGATACGGGGGCGACCAGTGCCGAATTGGAACCGATAAATGCCCCGGCCCCGATATCGGTATGTTGTTTGCGGTATCCGTCGTAATTGCATGTGATGGTTCCGGCCCCGATATTGGCCTTTGCCCCGACACGGGCATCACCGATATAGCTGAGGTGATTGACTTTCGCCCCGTCTTCAACAACAGCCTTTTTGATCTCGACAAAATTTCCAACCCTGGCACCGGCACCAATTTCCGCGCCCGGTCGCAAACGGGCATAGGGCCCGATATCGGCTTTGTCGCCCACCACACAGCTTTCAAGATGGCTGAAGGCCTTGATCGTTACCTCATCGCCAACCGTAACACCGGGACCGAAAAACACATTCGGCTCGATAACAACATCTCGGCCCAATCTGGTGTCGCTGGCCAGATAGACCGAACCCGGATCAATCAGGGTCGCACCATTCACCATTGCCGCCTCGCGCAGGCGTGACTGCATAATCGCTTCGGCCACAGCAAGCTGGCTTCTGGAATTCACGCCAAGTGTCTCTTCCTCGGCAACCTCGACGGCAACGCAGCTATTGCCGTTTGCACGCGCCACCTCGACTGCATCAGTCAGGTAATATTCGCCCTTGGCATTGGCATTTCCAATTGCTTCAAGGATTTCAATCATGCTTTCCGCCGTAAAGCACATCACACCGGAATTGCAGAAATTGATCGCACGTTGCGTATCGTCACATTCCTTGTCCTCAACAATCGCCAGTAATTCGCCATTTGCCGGATCGGTGACAAGGCGGCCATAGCCACTCGGGTCTTCAGGGCGAAACCCCAAAACCGCAACCGCGTGATCGCCATGCTCGCGCGCCGCTACAAGGCGTAACAGAGTTTCGGCGGTAAAAAGCGGACTGTCGGCATAAAGCACAAGCACATTGCCCGTAAGGCCACGAAGAGCCTCTTTGGCGGCAAGAACCGCATGTGCGGTTCCAAGTCGATCCGTTTGTTCGAATGTCGGATGCGGGGAAACGGCCTCAATCAGCTTGGGCATATCCGGGCCGACGACAACCAGGGTTTTGATTGCGTTCAGATGGGTCGCCGTATCAATCACATGATTGACCATCGGCTTACCTGCAATCTTGTGCATGACCTTGGGGATCTCGCTTTTCATTCGCGTTCCCATACCCGCAGCCAGAACCACCACACTTAATTCACGCGACATTCTTTAACCCTGTTATGCCATGCGTTGCACGGCTTCCCCTTTGTTTCCGATCCGGTCACGATATGCCGATCCGAACCTGTCACAGCCGATTTGAAGCAACTCCTAACCTATAATCCCCAAAGGCAAAAGCCCCGAAAGAATCACGTTTTGTTACTTCGTGTTAGCAGATGTTACCGTTTGTTAATGACACCATTTCGGTTAAGGTCCGATAAATCGATATTCGTTTTCAAAGGCAGCATCGCAAAATGGCAAAATTCATCCTGTTCGATCTTGACGGCACCCTGATTGACGGGGTGGATGATCTGCTGTTTGCGATGAACGAAACCCTCGCTGCCCACGACCTTGCGCCGCTTGCCCGTCCCGAACTCGAAGCCATGCTGGGCGATGGCACCAAAATGCTGACCAAACGGGCGTTTGATGCGCGCGGTGTCACGATTGATGGTCAAAAACTTGATGACTGCGAAGGCGATTTCACCACACGTTATATCGACACCGACTATGCCCATACCCGCCTGTTTGAAAATGCCGAAACAACCCTTCGCGATCTGACATCCGATGGCTGGATCATCGGTCTGGCATCGAACAAACCGACCGCCCCCTGCAAACGCATCCTTGAACGGCTGGGTGTGTCCGATCTGTTTGCCGTGATTGCTGGAGGCGATGCAACAGGCGTTAAAAAGCCCGACGGCGGCCATTTGGAATTCGCCCTTGGTCAAGCCGGATATGATCAGGCACGCGGCGATATCGCGATCATGGTTGGCGATCATGCAAATGATGTGAATGCCGCACGCGATTTTGGCATTCCGGCCATTGCGGTGGCCTTTGAAGTCGATGATAAACTTGCAAAAAATCTGGGCGCGGACGGGGTTGTTACCGCATTTGAAAATCTGCCGGACGCAATCGGAAAAATCGTCAAACAGGCTGCTTGACACCCCCGGATCACCCCCTTATAACCCCGCGCTACCGACGGAAAACAAGCCGCCCAACCGGGCCGCTATTTCCTAATTCGGGCGTATAGCTCAGTTGGTTAGAGCGTTCCCTTCACACGGGAGAGGTCACAAGTTCGAATCTTGTTACGCCCACCATTTTCTCCATAAAACTTAAATCGTCATACCCTTCCCTGAACAGGGAAGCAGGCTGCATTTTCCTTTCTGGGAAATAAAAAAAACCGGTCAGCAGTTTCCTGCTGACCAGCCGGGAGTGCGCAATCAACGCTATCGCGTCTTGCGGGAACTTTGGCCTAGTGGCTGTCTTTCGGAATTTCCTTGCCACGATGACCGACGAGGAAGTCGAAATCAGCCCCCTTGTCCGCGCCAATGACGCTTTTGTAATAGAGCGATGCATAGCCACTCTCGGGCACCGGAACCGTTGATTTCCAGTTATCAAGGCGCTTTTTAAGCTCCTCGTCACTGATATCGAGATGCAGTTTGCGGTTTGGCACATCCAGCTCAATCATGTCGCCATTCTGCACCACCGCCAACGGGCCGCCAGCAGCGGCTTCAGGGGATGTATGCAGAACCACCGTGCCATATGCCGTGCCGCTCATACGGGCATCGGAAATACGCACCATGTCGGTAATGCCCTTGCGTAGCACCTTGGGCGGTAGCCCCATATTGCCGACTTCGGCCATGCCCGGATAGCCTTTCGGCCCGCAGTTTTTCAGAACCATGATGCAGTTTTCATCGATATCAAGGCTTTCGTCATAGATCTTGGCCTTGTAATCGTCGATATCTTCAAACACCACGGCACGACCACGATGGGTGAGCAAGGAAGCTGTTGCCGCCGACGGTTTCAACACCGCACCATTGGGTGCAAGGTTGCCTTTGACAACCGCGATGCCACCGCTTTGGGTCAGGGCCTTTTCGAACGGACGAATGACATCGTCATTCCAGTTCTGAACATCCTTGACCTGATCCCACATGGTGTCGCCCGAAACGGTCAGTGCATCATTATGCAGCTTGCCCGCCTCGCCCAGTGCCTTGATGACCACCGGTAAACCACCGGCATAGAAGAATTCCTCCATCAGGTATTTGCCCGATGGCTGCAGATTCACAATCGTCGGAATATCACGACCCAGACGGTCCCAGTCATCAAGTGTCAGGTCGATGCCAACACGACCGGCAATGGCGAGCAAATGGATCACCGCATTGGTCGAACCGCCAATCGCCCCATTAACCCGGATCGCGTTTTCAAAAGCCTCCTTGGTCATGACGTCGGATGGTTTCAGGTCGTCCTTGACCATCTGCACGATCCGGCGGCCGGTCACATGCGCCATCACGCGGCGACGGCTATCCACGGCCGGAATCGCGGCATTGCCCGAAAGCGCCATACCCAGTGCCTCGGCCATGCTGGCCATGGTGGATGCGGTGCCCATCGTGTTGCACGAACCGGGCGAACGCGACATGGCGATTTCGGCTTCAAGGAAATCCTCGGTACTGATCTTGCCGGCTTTGCGGTCTTCGGAAAGCTGCCAAAGCGACGTGCCCGAACCGATATCCTGACCGCGCCATTTACCGTTCAGCATCGGCCCGCCGGTGACCACAATCGCCGGGATATCAACACTTGCAGCCCCCATCAAAAGGGCTGGGGTGGTTTTATCGCAGCCCACCATCAGAACCACACCGTCAAGCGGCGTTCCGCGCAGCGCTTCTTCGACATCCATCGCGCACAAATTACGGAACATCATGGCGGTCGGGCGCAATGTGCTCTCGCCCGGCGAGAAAACCGGGAATTCAAGCGGCAAACCACCAGCTTCGTAAATACCGTGTTTGACGCGTTCCGCCAGATCGCGCAAATGCGCGTTGCAGGGCGTCAACTGCGACCAGGTATTGCAAATCCCGATCACCGGACGACCGTCAAACAGGTCCGATGGCAAGCCCTGGTTCTTCATCCAGCTGCGGTGATAAATATTGTCCTTGCTGGTTCCGCCGAACCAACCTTCCTGCGAACGCAGGACGCGGGGCCATGCTGCCGGTTTGAACTTCGTCATGCCCGTTCTCCTTTATGAGTTTTTATCGAGACGGGTCCGATCCCATATGGATGTGGCATTCCATATGGGGGACTTTGAACGGCATGGCTTTGCAATTGCCTGAAACCAGACAACTGATCCTGTCAGAACCGTGCCGTTCCTCGTCTGCATGTTGTTACGCTTTGTTCTTGTTATAGACGTCAAAGATCACAGCCGCGAGCAGCACCAGACCCTTGATGACCTGCTGCCAGTCGATACCGACACCAATGATCGACATGCCGTTATTCATGACCCCCATGATCAACGCGCCAACCACCGCACCGATCACCTTGCCAACCCCGCCCGACATTGATGCACCGCCGATAAACACGGCCGCAATCACATCAAGCTCGAATGCAAGGCCGGCTTTCGGGGTCGCCGTATTCAAACGCGCGGCAAACACCAGCCCGGCGAGTGCGGCAAGCATGCCCATATTGGCAAAGGTCAGGAAGGTCAGGCGTTTGGTATTGATGCCCGAAAGCTTGGCGGCCTTTTCATTCCCGCCCAGCGCATAGATACGGCGACCAAGCGTTGTGCTGTTGGTGATGAAGGTGAATATCGCAATCAGAAGCGCCATCACGATCAAAACGTTCGGCAACCCGCGATAGGTCGACAGAAGATAGGTGACATAAAGTATCGCGATACCGGCAATCGCATGTTTGGCGGCAAAGAACGCCATCGGCTCTTCAACTTCGGCGAACTTCGCCTGCTTGGCGCGTGCCCGCAGACCAAGAACCGGCAGGATCACGGCAATCGCAACACCAAGAACCATCGAAAAGACGTTAAACCGGCCTTCAATCAAACCGGCAAAGAAGTCCGGAAGGAAGCCCGAAGACATGGCCTGGAAGCTGTCCGGGAACGGCCCGACAGAAGCCCCACCCAGAAGGGCCAGCGTCAGCCCCTTGAACACCAGCATACCGGCCAGCGTCACGATAAAGGACGGAATACGCCAATAGGCAACCCAGTATCCCTGTGCGGCACCGATCACCGCGCCGACGATCAGACAGGCCGGGATCACAATAACCGTCGGCAAGTCCCAATGGACAATCATCACCGCAGCAAGCGCGCCGACAAAGCCAACGACCGAGCCGACCGAAAGATCGATATGGCCACCGACAATCACCAGCAGCATGCCCACTGCCATGATGATGATATAGCTGTTCTGAAGGAACAGGTTGGTCAGGTTGACCGGTTTGAGCATCACGCCATCGGTCATCACCTGGAAGAAGGCCAGAATCGCGATCAGCGCGATCACCATGCCGTATTCGCGCATATGCGTGCGCAGGTAATAACCCATTGATTTGCTGCTAGAAGTATCCGTCATTGTCTGCTTCCTCACGCTTTCAGGATCATGCGCATGATTTTTTCCTGGCTGGCATCGTTTGCCGCCAGTTGCCCTTTGATCTCACCCTCGTTCATCACGTAGATGCGATCGCACATGCCCAGAAGCTCCGGCATCTCCGACGAGATCATGATGACCCCCTTACCGTCGGCTGCCAGCTGGTTGATAATCGTATAAATCTCGTATTTCGCACCCACATCGATACCACGTGTTGGCTCGTCCAGAATAAGGACCTCCGGCCCGGCAAACAGCCATTTTGCCAGAACGACTTTCTGCTGGTTCCCGCCCGAAAGATTGACCGCCTTTTGCGCGACATTCGGGGTGCGGATATTGATTTTGCTGCGGTATTCCTCGGCCACCTGACGTTCGGCACCTTCATTGATAACACCATGTTCGGCAACACCATCAAGATTGGCGAGCGTAATATTGGTCGTGATGCTTTCTTCAAGCACCAGCCCCATTTCCTTGCGATCCTCGGTGACATAGGCAAGACCCGACGCAATCGCCTTTTCGACGGTCGTTACATCCGCAGGCTTGCCATTGATCAGGACTTCGCCGCTGATGTCCGCGCCATAGGCACGGCCAAAGATGCTCATGGCAAGTTCGGTCCGCCCGGCCCCCATCAGACCGGCAATGCCAACAACCTCGCCCGCCGCAACATCAATATTGACGTTTTTGACAACCTTGCGTTCAGGATGCAGCGGATGGGTCACATTCCAGTTGCGGACTTCCATCAGCTTGTCGGTGCCGATATTGGGCGTACGATCCGGATAGCGGTGCGCCATATCGCGCCCGACCATATCCTTGACGATATCGTCCTCGGTAATTTTGCCGCCGCGCGCATCTAGGGTCGAAATCGCCTTGCCATCGCGAATGATCGTGATGCGGTCCGCAACGCGATTGATCTCGTTCAGTTTGTGCGAAATCAGGATCGACGTAATGCCCTGTGCCTTGAATTCCAGCAACAGGTCCAGAAGCTTCTGGCTATCATTTTCCTGCAAACTTGCCGTGGGCTCGTCAAGGATCAGAAGCTTGACCTTTTTCGAAAGCGCCTTGGCAATTTCAACAAGCTGCTGCTTGCCGACACCGATATTCGTAATCAGTTCGCTGGGTGTTTCGCGAAGGCCGACCTTTTTCAAAAGCTCACCGGTGCGCGCAAAGGTCGCGGGCCAGTTGATCACACCATTTTCACAAATCTCGTTGCCCAGAAAGATGTTTTCGGCAATCGAAAGCAACGGCACAAGTGCCAGTTCCTGGTGAATGATGATGATGCCGCGCTCTTCGCTGTCGCGGATATCTTTGAATTCCTGCACATCCCCGTCATAAAGGATGTCACCTTCATAGCTACCGATCGGGTAAACGCCACTCAGTACCTTCATCAGGGTCGATTTACCGGCCCCGTTTTCGCCGCAAAGGGCGTGGATTTCGCCACGTTCCACCTTCAGGCTGACATCGTCCAGCGCCTTCACCCCCGGAAAGGTTTTGGTGATGTTGCGCATTTCCAGGATGGTATCCATCCGGTCCTCCCACTGCCGATGCTATTACAACGGCCATATTCTCGGTCGCAGTCTTGTTTACCTGCAACTGTCCATTTTCGGCAGCACAGGAAAAAGGCGGGCCAGCATTCAAGAGCGAGCCCGCCCTTTGTCACGTTCAGATCAGCAAATTACTGAACCTGATCCTTTTCGTAGTAGCCCGAACCGACCAGGATTTCTTCCCAGTTGGACTTGTCGACCATGACCGGTTCCAGCAGATAGGACGGCACAACCTTGACACCGTTGTCATAGGTTTTGGTGTCGTTGATGGTCGGCTCTTTACCGGCAAGAACGGCATCAACCATCGAAACGGTGACACGTGCAAGTTCACGGGTGTCCTTGAAGATCGTGGAATACTGTTCACCGGCAAGGATCGACTTGACCGACGGCAGTTCCGCATCCTGACCGGTTACAACCGGCATTTTCATGTCGCCAGAACCATAGCCAACGCCCTTAAGCGACGACAGGATACCGATCGAAAGACCGTCATAGGGCGACAGGACACCATCAACCTGATCGTCAGTGTAATAAGCCGACAGCAGGTTATCCATACGGGCCTGTGCAACCGCACCGTCCCAGCGAAGGGTACCGACCTTGTCCATGCCCATCTGGCCGGATTTGATCACAACCGTGCCCTCATCGATCAACGGCTGCAGAACAGACATTGCGCCGTTATAGAAGAAGTAAGCGTTGTTATCGTCCGGCGATCCGCCGAACAGTTCAACGTTGAACGGCGGTTCGCCCTGCGCCAGAAGACCGTCAACAAGCGAGGTTGCCTGCTGCACGCCGACCTGGAAGTTATCAAAGGTCGAATAATAATCGACATTGGCACTTTCGCGGATCAGGCGGTCATAGGCAAAAACCTTGATCCCGGCGGCCTTGGCATTTTCAAGTGCATTCGAAAGCGTGGTGCCGTCGATTGCAGCAATCACAAGGACATCGACGCCCTTGACGATCATGTTTTCAATCTGGGAAAGCTGGTTGGGAATATCGTCTTCTGCATATTGCAGATCGGTTTTGTAACCGGCGTCTTCAAACTGCTTAACCATGGACTCGCCGTCCGAAATCCAGCGTGCCGAGGATTTGGTGGGCATCGCGATCCCGACATATCCTTTTTCATCGGCATGTGCATAACTGCCAGAAATCATCGGGCTCATCATTGCGGCCGCGCCAAAGGCGACCCCTGCCATTACGGCACTGAGACGTTTCATATCTTTCCTCCCTAAAAGACACGGCCTTTACAGCCTTTTGCCCGACTTTCCAGGCAAAGCTGCCTGTATGCGCCGCGTCTTTGTTTTTCGCTTGGTGATGCATCCCGTTTTCCCGCGGGATGCGGCGCCATTATTCCGGGGCCAGACATAACAATCAAATAAAGAATTTCGAAACTTGCATATCAAAAATGATATATTAAAGTTGCCCGGCAAGGAGAACCATCATGACCGAACCCGCCAAGACGCTGCCGCTCAGTTCCGCGAAATCCCTGCTGTTTCGATCCGGCAATCTGTTTCAACGTGGATTGAAGCTTAGCCATCTGCGCATGATCGTCGCGATGGAAGAAACCGGGCAGATCAGCCAGGCCGCAGACATGTTGCAAACATCGCAGCCCGCGGCATCGCGTCTGTTGTCGGAAATGGAAACCATCCTTGAAGCCCGGCTGTGCGTGCGCGGATCACGCGGTATTGAAATGACCAATGCCGGTCGCGCCCTTGCCCGGCGTGCGCGCAGCATGCTGATTGAAATCCGCGAGGCCGAACGCGAGATTGAGGATATCAAACATGGCGGCGGCACGGTTTTTATCGGTGCGGTGACCGCCGCGGCAGTCGATCTGGTCGTGCCCGCGATCCGAACCGTACAGTCGATCAATGCCCTGCTTGAAGCCCATGTTTCGGTCGGGCCATCGCATTTGCTGATCAAGGATCTGCTGGCAGGCGATCATGATTTTGTCATTGGTCGCGTGCCCGAGGACATGGACCCACGCCAGTTCAATATCCGCGAAATCCGAAGCGAGAAAATCCGCCTGATGGTCCGCGCCGGGCACCCGTTGCTTGCCGAAAACAAAGCGGTATCCCTTGCCCGTCTTGCCAAGTTCGAATGGATTTTACCGCCACCAGGCAACCTGATGCGCCGTACGATCGAAGATGTTTTCATCTCGCGCCATTTGCCTTTGCCGCATTCCAGCCTGAATTCCGCGTCACTTCTGGTCACCCTTTCCACCCTGTCGGGCACGGATGCCATTGCGCCAATGGCCGAAGAAGTCACATCGCTTCTGAGTATCGGGGGCATGATTGCCGAACTGCCATTTGACGATGCGATTGAAATTAAGCCCTACAGCCTGATTACCGCGCGCGGGCATCGTCTATCGCCATCGGCACAACTTGTTTCGGACCATATTCTGGCCCGTATCGAAAAGCCCGATCCATAATTTTGTGCCGCGGCCCCGGCTCCCACCAAATGCGAGTGGCGCAATGGCATATGTTTCGCATAAGATTCTGACACAAATACAAAACATTTCACCGGACACGTAATGCGACCTGTAACACTTACAGTTTTGACAGTTTTGACAACCGGACTGGCTCATTTTCCCGCCACAGGCTTTGCGCAGGAAAATGCTGCCGAGATGCCGGTGGCCGATCCTTATGTCCTGTTTGACCTGCGCGACGATTTTGTCTGGAACCTGACGCATTACCAGATCCTTAACCCCGACGAGGATGTCGTAAGAACCCTGATCGCCGAAGCCGATCAGGGTCAGATGATTTTTGATATGGTCCTTCGTGATACGGTCCCGCCCTATTGCGAATTGCGGTTTGATCCGACGATTTGCGATGATCGTGGCACCCCGGTCGACTGGTATAGCGACCTTCCACAGACGATCTGCATGGATATTCCGGCCAATGTTACCTTTGACCATGCCGACCGGTTAAAGGGGGCAAAGTACCTGTGCCTTGAACCACGTGAACGACTTCTGTTGCCCGAAAGCTGGCAAAACAGACCATCCGGTGCGCAAACCTATCTGTCGCAGCGGATCGAACCTGGGGCCATTACGGTCCGCGACGATATCGCCACCATTGATATCCTTGTCCTTGATGCCATAAACACCCCGCTTTCGACATTGACACCCGAAGGATATGGTGACGCCAAAACTGGCATGACCGAGGATGAAGTTCGTGCTGCCATGATCGAACCGATGACATCAACCCGCGAAGGGACCGAGGATGCCGAATGCTATCACCTGCAATCGGCTGGCGGCCCGACGGGGCTTGGCTTTATGATGGTCGATAGCAAACTGGCCCGCATTTCGGTCTATGCCGACGAATATGACATCGCCACCAGCCTGATCCGAACTGGCCGCGCCATTCAAGTCGGCGATACCATTGATGACGTGCGCGCCGCCTATGGCGATGGCCTGATCGAGGAAGAACACGAATATGACGGCCCCGATGGCCGTTATCTGACATGGTGGGCAAATGATGCCAAAACATCGGGCATCCGCTTTGAAACCGGGCGGGACGGCACCGTAACCGCCATCCATGCCGGGACCGGCTCTATCGCCCGCTCCGAAAGCTGCTACTAGGCGTCCATCTCTGTATTGACAGCCTGTCGCCAGCGGATTAATGCCCTGCGTCTCCCTGCCTTGCGGGCGTCCTGCCCCAAAGGTCCAAACAATCATTTTTACGCCATCAGCTTGCCGCAAAGCGCTTTCATATCGTGCGCCTTGTGCAGGGAATACGAATGCAATCGCCTTATCCATCCAATCTTGTTGTCATCACCGGCGGGCCCGGTGCAGGCAAGACCACATTGATCAATTATCTTCATGAACGCGGCTATGAAATCAGCCGCGAAGTCGCGCGTGCCGTGATCGAGGAACAGCAGGAACGCGGCGGCAATGCCCTGCCCTGGGGCGATAACGAAGCCTATGCCGGGTTAATGACGCGCGGTTCGATCCGCGCCTGGCAACATGGCATGGGTCAGGACCCGCAAATGGTTTTCTTTGATCGCGGCCTGCCCGATACGCTCGCCCACCGTGAACTTTCCGGCCTGCCCGATGATCCCGGGCTTAAACGCGCCATTGAAACCTATCGCTATCGCAGAACGGTTTTCATCCTGCCGCCATGGTCGGAAATCTACAAAAACGACAATGCGCGAACACAAAGCTTCTCTGAGGCCGTCAGAACATATGTCGTCCTGTATCGCACCTATCTTCAATGCGGTTATGAGCCGGTTGAAATCCGTAAAGGTCCCGTCGAACAACGCGCCGCCCAGATTCTTGCCCGCCTGAAACTTTAATCCGCCTTAGACAAGTCAAAAGAACACGCCCATGCCCCGACGGTCCGTCCATCATACGATCATGACTTCGCTCCTCGTTACTCTCCTCTCGCCATTCGCCCCTATCGCTGCCAACGCCGCCTGCTATGACTGGCCGCTTCGTGAACGTCAGGGCGAATATGCCTATGACGGCGACACCATCTATGTGAATATCCCCGGCCTTCCCGGCGAAATTGCCGAAATGTCGGTGCGTGTGCGTGGGGTGGATACGCCCGAAATCCGTGGCAAATGCGAAACCGAAAAATCCCTTGCCGGCAAAGCCCGTGATTTCGCGCGTCAAAGCCTGAAATCGGCCAAGCGCGTTGAATTCTGCGAACCTGAATGGGGGCGTTATGGTGGGCGTGTCGTTGCATCGGTGCGCATTGACGGCAAGGCACTTGATCAGGAACTGATCAATCAGGGTTTCGCCCGCCCTTATGACGGCAAAACAAAGCGCCAGCCGTGGTGCCAAGGGTGAACAAGCCACCAAAATCCATAACTTTGCCGTGAAGGCACTGGACATTGCGGCCAATCCGACCATCTTCGGAAGCATGACCAAATCACGCCTGCCGGAGTAACCATGACGAAATACACCAAGAACCCGGACGCAATCAAAGCCCTTGACGCCAACCAGTATCACATCACGCAAAACAGCGGCACCGAACCGCCGTTTCGCAATGAATTCTGGGATCACAAGGAAGATGGGCTTTATGTCGATATCGTCTCGGGCGAGCCATTATTCACATCCCGCGACAAGTTTGATTCCGGTTGCGGCTGGCCAAGCTTCACCCGCCCGGTCGAAACCGATCACGTCGTCGCCCGCGAAGACAATACGCACGGCATGCGTCGGATTGAAGTCCGCTCCAAACATGGCGACAGCCATCTGGGCCATGTCTTCCCCGACGGCCCCAAAGAAGCCGGTGGCCTGCGTTACTGCATCAATTCCGCATCACTTCGCTTCATCCCGGTGGGTAACCTTGAGGCCGAGGGATACGGCGACTACAAACCGCTTTTCGATTAAAACGACAAAGACCGGCAAATTGCCGGTCTTTTTCTTTACCGGCCTAAAAATCCCCCGGTGCGCATTGCAGACAGGTCAGCCCCATATCGCGCCATTTATCCACCACCCGCTTGCGATCATCGACCACCAGCCATGGGTTAAAACCATCCGCCCGGATTTGTGCCAGAAGGTCTTCCTTGACTTCCTCGTCCGTGCGGTGATCGGCATCGTCTGGGCGCAGATACATGCCGTCAAACGGAATGCCATGCGCACGAAGCCATGCTTCGGAGCGGTGCTGCCACCCGGCCGGGCGGCCCGAGCAGATTACAATCGCCTGCCCGGATTGATGCAGAACCCGCAAAAGCCGTTCGATATCTGCAATCGGGGCGGCCTTGTCCATTTCATCGAAAAACGCATCCCAATGCTTTTCCACCCCATGCACCAGATGCCCCAATTCATCGGCATCGAAATGGGCCAATGTGCCATCCATATCAAACACCACCGCATCACGAACGGACGATATGTTTACCCCTGAAGTACTGGTTGTGGGCTGGCTCACGCGGAAATCTCCCTGATCAAATCTTCGGTCAAATTTTCATATTCCCATCCCATTGCCGTCGGACGAAACAGGATCGGTGTTGCATTGGCAATGCGCGGGCCTTCGGCATCAAAGCCGGTCATATAAAGAATGCAGCGCCCGACACCCGAATGGGCTACCACCACGGTCAGGCGATCACTGACCCCGGCCAGCGCGGTCTGCATGGCAAACGACACGCGCTGGCACATGGCATCAAATCCCTCGCCATTGGGCGGGGTATCGAACCGCGAACACACTTCGGAAATCGGGCGCCCTTCAAGGTCACCCCAATGGCGCTCGCGCAACCCGTCAAGAATGTGCAATTCATAATCGGGCAAAACCAGTTCGGCTGTTTTGCGCGCCCTGTCCTGCGGGCTGACATAGACCGCCTGCCATTTTCCCATCGCCATCAATGGTGCAATCGCACGCGCCTGTTCGCGGCCCGCATTGTTCAATGGCGGCTCGCTTGACCCGGCGATGATTTCGGCCTTGTTGGCATCGGTTTCCCCGTGCCGGATAAACACAAACGGCACTTTCGGAAAATCGAACGTCTTTGCAGGATAAATCATGTCTGGTTTTCGCCCATTTACAGATAAAACCGATCCGAAAGCTGTAACCGCCCGTCAAAGCCATCGACAAGGGCAAAGTCCTCCGGACGGCCATTAAACAGCGGCACGATCTGCATCGCGTGGCAGTCATTGGCCATCGCAACCACATCGTCAAATAGCGGATGCACGTTCCAGCGCCGGAAATGCGCATGGCCCTTTTCAACCATCCTGCGCGCCTCGACCGGCATGAAGCCGGTAAAGATCACATGCGCATCACGGCCAAGCCGACCTTCCTGTCCCCATTTTTCAATCAGTTCGCCCGCTGTGCCATATGTCCCGCATGGGGCGTGACACAAAAGCAATCTGGCATCCGGGTTAAAATCGCGCGCCTTATCCTTAAGACCGCGCAATTTACGGATCGCATCAAACGACACATAGTCCGATCCCCCGTCGCCCAGAACCTGTTTAACGCGCCCATAGCACCGCGCATCCATCGACCAGTCGGCCATGCCGTGTTTTTCAAACAGCAACGCCATTTCAGCCGCCCGCCCGCTCGGCGGTACAGGAAACAGGATCTGGCCATCAAGTTTGGACATCTTGGTCAAAAGCCCGTCGATCCGTACCTGCTGTGTCAAGCGTTCCATACCATAGGACGCGTCCATCAAAACCGTAGCCGCGTCGGGCGGCGTGTCATACAGGAAGTAATCAGACTCCTTGCAGAAATCGCCGGTGTAAAGAACCCCGCCACCCAGTTCAAAATGCAGCCATACTCCGCCAAAGGCATGCCCGGTCCTCCCGGTCGTAACCGTCACACCGTCAACCTGGATTTCCCCATAAGGTGGCAGGATAATCACATTCGCACCGGCGGGTAATGACCGTGCCGTGACTTCAGTACAATAAATCGGCAGGCCTGCCGCAATAACTTCGGCCGCGGCTCCGATATGATCGACATGATCATGGGTAATGAAAACAGCGTTAACTTTATTGAGCCATGCCGGGTCAAAACCACTGTCATTTTCCGGACCGACCCCGCAATCAAGCAGCCAGCGCCGGTTGAAAAACTCCAGCCGCAGACAGGCCGGGCCCTTTTCACCAAGTCCCGATAAAACACGCATCCGGGCAGACATCAGGCGGCCTCACCTTCTGAACGGTCAAAGACCCAGCCGTCGGAAATCACCAGCCCGACCGTCTCACCAATCCGTGCCCGTCTGGTTGCGTAAACCGGCAGAATCTGATCGGAATCGACCCTCACCTGAAGCCGGAACCGACCGCCCAGATAAACGCAATCCTCGACCGAACCGCGCAATGTCCCGGCTTCATCGACCCAGACATCTTCGGGCCGCAGGCAAAGACCAAGGTCCTGTCCGTCGCTGTTATTTGCCGCCTTATGGCAAATCCGCGCATGGATCGCCGCCTCGCCCAACCGAACAGAACACCGCCCGGTTCCCCGCATGGAAACATCGCCAATCGGCAACACTGCCCCGGCCCCGACAAAGCCTGCGACCATATGATCGGCCGGTTCCCGGTAAAGGGTTTCCGGGGCCGCCACCTGACGAATGCGGCCCTTGTCCATCACGGCAATTCTGTCGGCCATTGCCATGGCTTCGGCCTGATCGTGGGTGACGTAAATCATCGTCGCCCCGGTCCGGCGATGAAAATCCAGAAACGCCTGCTGCATGGTTTCGCGCAAGTGAACGTCAAGGTTCGCAAGCGGCTCATCAAGCAACACCGCACGCGGCTCCATCACCAGACAGCGCGCCAGTGCCACCCGCTGTCGCTGCCCACCCGAAAGTTCCGTCGGGCTGCGATCAGCATAGGGTTCAAGAGCGACAATCGACAATGCCTCGGCAATTTTCGCATCACGTTCCGCCCGGCCAAGCCCGCGCACCTCCAACGGATAACCGACATTGCGCGCCACCGACATATGCGGCCAAAGCGCATAGGACTGAAACACGATGCCAAGGTTGCGTGCTTCTGGATTGATCATCACCCCGTTGGCAGGATCGGCAACTGCCTGTCCGCCCAGGGCTATGACGCCCTGATCGGGTTCCTCGAAACCGGCCAGAAGACGCAGCAAAGTCGTCTTGCCACAGCCCGACGGCCCCAGAAGGGCAACAAATTCGCCATCATGGATATCAAGCGATACCTGATTGACCGCGCGGTAATCGCCAAAAGATTTTGTAATCCGCGAAAGATTTATGTCTGCCATGGCACAACTCCCTTGGGCAAACGCCGTGATGCCAGTTGAAAACAGGACATCAACGCAATAACGACCAGCACAACCAATACCGCCACGGCCGAGGCCAGAACGGTGTCGCCACTGTCATCGAGATTGAAGATCAAAACGCCCAACGTCTCGTTCCCGGCCGACCACAAAAGGGCCGAAACTGTCAATTCGTTAAACGCTGTCAAAAACACAAGTAACGCTCCCGCCGCCGCAGACGGCGCCGCCAGCGGCAAAAGGATATCGCGCAACCGGCGGCCAAGTCCTGCACCGCACGCCTGTGCCGCTTCTTCCAATGCCGGATCAAGCTGGGAAAAACTGTTCATCACCGGGCGCAGTGCAATCACCAGGAACCGCGCCAGATAGGCGACAAAAATGATCGCGAGCGTGCCATAGAGACTGACATCAATCACCGGAATGCGGATGAACAGAAGAATGCAGGCAATCGCCAGAACCACACCGGGCAAGGCATAGGGCACCTCGACCAGAAGATTGACCATATGGGTCAACCGGGTTGGTCGCCGGACAATCACATAAGCCAGCGGCAAACAGACCGCGACCAGCGTCACCGCCGCCCCGACCGACAACATGAAACTGTTATGGAACGCCCGGATGGTCGATGGCTGAACAAACAGAACTTCGTAAAACGCATCGAAACTGTAATTGGCAAGGCTCAGCTTCACCCCGAACGCCGGAACCAGTGCGGTCGCAACCAACGCCATCAACGGGATCACCAGAATGGCGATCAAAACCGTCCACAACACCGCTTCAACCAATGTCCTGCGTGCGCCCAACCGGATATCAAGTGGCCGCCCCACCATCCCCATAAGACGATAGTCACGCTTGCCCAATAACCGGTGATGCACCGCCACGCCCAAAATCGCAATCGTCCCGATCAGCATCGCCAGCACCGAAACCTCGCCCAGAACCGACGGGCCAAATCCGGCCAGCTTCTGATAAATCAGGGTCGGTAATGTCGAATAATTGGCGGGTATCCCCAGCATTGCCGGTATCCCGAAATTGCCAAGGGCCGTGACAAACGCCATCGCGGTTCCGGCGATCAGACCGGGACTGGTCAGTGGCAAAATGATCTGCCACCACAAACGACCGCCACGCGCACCTGCCAAACGGGCTGCTTCGATCTGTTCGCGCGGCAGCATGCGCAAATTGGCCCGAAGGGTCAAAAACACAATTGATGCATGCTGAATCCCCAGCAAAAGCGCAATCCCCTCGGCCGAATAAAACGGCTGGGGCGATCCCATCGGGGGTGCCATGCCAAGCGCATTCAAAAGTGCACTGCTCGGCCCGGTCAGTTGCACCCACGCCAACGCCGTGATCTGCGGCGGGATCATCATCGGGATCATGAAACAGAAAACCAGTACCGCCTTGGCGCGGATATCGGTCAGCGCGACCAGAAAGGCAAACGCGCCCCCGATCAGAAGCGAGATAATCGTTCCAAGCCCTGCGGTATAAAGACTGTTGGCAGTTGCCCGCCATGTCGTCGAACTGCCCAGAACATCGCGGATGTAATCCGCACTGGGCACACCGCCAACAAACACGCCTTCAATCGCAAGGCGCGCAATCGGTAAAATCGAAATCACGAACACCGGCAATAAAAGCCACGGTAACAACCGGTCCAAAGACCGGTTGCCAACCGTTGGGCTTGCAAAGCCGGGCATGAAGCCGCGAAGGCGACTTGCAGCCTGCATTATTCAGCCCCGAAAATGTCCGCGAACTTTTTCTTGTTCGCTTCTGCCTGTTCCAGTGCCACTGCCGGATTGAAATCCATCAGCTTGATGGCGCTGCGTGCCGGGAAACCTTCCGGCAATGCCATGTCGCCGCGTGCCGGGACATAACCCATGTCCAGAACCAGTTCCTGGCCTTTGCTCGACAGAACAAAATCAACAAACTTGTGCGCCGCATCGACGTTTTTGGCGTCTTTCATGATCGCAACCGGCTCGGTCACATAAGTGACCCCCTCGGTCGGGAAGACGAAATTAACCGGCGAACCTTCGGCCTTGCCACGGATCGCAAGGAAATCGACAACCACACCATACGGCTTTTCGCCCGATGCAACGGCCTTGAACACGCCGCCATTACCACCCTGTGCGCGTGCTTCGTTCGCGGCCAGTGCCTGATAGTAATCCCAACCCAGTTCCTTGTTTTCCGTCAGGGTCGACAGATGAATAAGGGCCGCACCGGAATAAAGCGGGCTTGGCATCACGACCTGATTTTTCATCGCCGGATCGGCAAGATCGGCCCAGCTTTTCGGGGCTTTCTCGACACCAGTATTATAAACGATGCCGGTCGTGATCAGCTTGGTCGAATAGTAATAACCGTCCGCATCATAAAGGGCGGCTTCATAGGCCGATGCTTCGGGCGATTTATACGCCTGCAACAGGCCTTCGCCCTTCATGCCTTCCAGTGTCACCGTGTCGGCAATCAGCAAAACATCCGGGCGCGGATCACCTGCCGCAATCTCGGCACGCAGTTTTGCCATCAGCTTGGTGGTGCCGTCACGCACCCATTCGACTTCAACATCCGGATAGGCAGCCTTGAAGGCATCGACGGTGGTCTGGGCATCCTGATTTGGCTGGCTGGTATAAAGAACCAGTTTCTCGGCGGCCTGACCAACAACTGGCAGCATCATCGCAGCCGAAGCCACGGCAGCAAGAAGAACGTTACGCATCATCCACATCCCTTGATTGCGTGGGGCGTACCTTTGCGGCCACCCCGAAGGTTTCGTTCGAAAACAATCCGACGGGGACGCTATATGGATTTCGATTTCAGTTGTGTGACAAAGCAAAGAATTAAATGTTTCAACAAGCGTACCGGGCTTTCCAGACACAACCAAGCCTGTCTATACTTCGTGACATGGCGAAACACATGCTTTCGAACGAAAGAACATCAAAGGAAACCAATGCCCGATCCCGTGCCACTTGACCGCCGCCGCGACCGGATTGTCGCCCTTGTCAAATCCTGCGGCTTCATGGCGGTCGAAGAACTGGCACGCCGCTTTAACGTCTCGGTCCAGACAATCCGGACCGATCTGCGCGATTTGCAGGAACAGGGCCGTATCTTCCGCCGCCATGGCCTTGCCGGTCCGGCGCCCGATCCGGATAACTCGGCCTATGAAAAACGCGAAGTTTGGAACCGCAGTGGCAAACGCGCCCTTGCTGCCAAACTCGCCGATATCATCCCCGAAGGCTGCACCATCGCGATTGGAACCGGCACCACCGCCGAACTGGCGGCCCAAAGCCTGGCCTCACACCGCAATCTGACGGTGCTGACCAACAATATCCATGTGGTACTGACATTACAAAACGCGCCCAATGTCACGTTGCGCCTTGCGGGCGGGACCATCCGCACCCGCGATCTTGATATCATCGGGGCTGACAGTGCGGAATTTTTTGGCTCCTACCGCGCAGATTTCGGGATTGTCAGTGTCGGGGGGATGTCGGAAACCGGCGACCTTATGGACTTCAACATGGACGAAGTCCGCGCGCGGCGCGCCCTTATCGCCTGCTGCGATCACCCGATCCTTCTGGTCGATGAAAAAAAAGTCGGGCGCAAGGCCCTTTGTCGGGACGGCCACGCATCGGATTTCAAAACCGTGCTATTAAACACCGCACCGGGCGATGTTTTGCAACAGCAACTGGTTCGGGGCCGATCACAGGTGATCGTCGCGAACTAGGGCTATGCAGCGCCCATACATCCCGTCGCCGAAAGTGTCGGTTCTTCGCAGACATTCAGATCGCGGCAAACATGCAGGGTATGGTTTGGTGCCACCGCGATCCAACTGTCACTTTCGGTATCAAGCGGCTCGGACACGACAATCACATGGTCCCCGCGCTTTCGCCAGTAAAGTGATGGCGGCTTGTCATCGCTGGCATGACGGATGGCACAAACGCTTTCGCCATTTGACAGGCAGGCGGTAAAGCGGAAGGGCGCGGTTGCTCCGCGGTCCTTCATTTCACGTTCGACAACTTCGATGGTTTTGCGGATCGCGCGATGCGGATCAGTACGCAATCCGAAAGTTAGCATCAAACAGAAAATAAGCTCGCTATCGGTCGTGCCGTGGCGGGTTGCGTAAAATTCGTCATCGATCATCGCTTCAAGCACACGCCGCACCAGCGGGTAATCGCCGATCTGGCCGTTATGCATGAACAGGTAATTGTCATGCGCGAACGGGTGGCAGTTGGTACGGCTGGTTTCGGTCCCCGTCGATGCCCGGACATGGGCAAAAAACATACCCGACCGGATATGATGCGCAAGCGACCGCAGGTTCGGATCATTCCAAGCCGGAAGGATTTCGCGATAAAGACCGGGCGTCTTACGCTCGTCATACCAGCCGATACCAAAACCATCGCCATTGGTCGGCGTTTTGGCCTGTTCGGCATGCAGGCTTTGTTCAACAAGGGAATGGCGCGGCTCGAACACCAGTTTTTCAAGATAAACCGGATCTCCGATATAGCTCAGCCAGCGGCACATATGACTTCCCTTGATTGACGTTACGGCATGAAGCGGCGCGACGCGTTATCTATGCCGGGGAACTACATAACGGTCAATGTGATATTTATGGTTTTGGTCGATCTTCCGGCTGCCTTGCACAATCTCCCGGATACAGTTGGGGATGGATAATAAAAAGAACAATAAAGCACTTGCCAACCGGGGGGATTATCCGTATTTTCCGCGCCACAAAATGAATCGTGCTGATGTAGCTCAGCTGGTAGAGCGGCGCATTCGTAATGCGTAGGTCGTAGGTTCAAATCCTATCATCAGCACCACTATAACCCCGTCGGGCGAACAGCCCTGCGGGGTTTTTTGTTGCCTTTCCCGCGCGCGATTTGACGTTTTTTGTCACAACCTCCGGTGCTCCCCGTCCTTTTGCAAGTGAACCGTCGCAATCCTTGTGAAATCCGGTTCGGCGCAGGCATGCACCTTCCGCAGCGTTTCGCAAGTGCAACCAGGGGATTGTCAGCATGACCGACAAAGACCAACAGCCCAACAGCACTGCAAATGACCCGGCCACCTCCGCAACCGGCAACCGCCCCAAAAGCCCAGCTGTCGATAACTGGCCCTGGGCGCATGTGCTCGGTTTCGACACAGCCAGTGAATGGGGGCTTGATGCCGTTATTCCCCGTCCGTCATCGACGTCCCCGGCGCCCGATCCGTCCAACACCGCAGCTAGCAGTGACAATCCCGGTCCGCTTGACGGGCTATCAGGCCATACGCCGCTTCAGGGCCAGAACCTGATCGAATATGCCATGCAGAAAATCGAACAGGCCCTGGGGCAGCCGATGCAGGCGGTACCGCCCCTGTCATCCTATGGCTATGACGAATACGGCAACCTGACCACGACGGCAGGCACAGCTTCGCCGGCTCCGACATCTGCTTCTACGGCGCCCCCCGCGGCAGAAAACGCGGCACCGAACACACCCACTGCCACAGCAACGAACGACGCACCAACGGATACAGATCGCAGCGTCAGTGATCTGGCGAGTGAAGAACTGTCGAGAGGTTTTATACCCTCCGACGATACGACTGTCGCACCAGCCTCCCCGACACCCGGCATGTCCGGTGTCTCCGGCCAGCAATCCTATCGCGTCGATCTGATCCGGGATAACGGCCGCACAACGCGGCTTGAAGGCATCGTAACTTATGGCGATCTGTATCGTCCGCTTTTGCCCGAACTTTCCGGCAATGCACAGAATGCCGATATATCCGACTGGTCGATCACGCTTGATCAATTGCCCAATCCCGGTCCCAGCGGCAGCGACACGGATGCCATCGTCACCGCACGGCTTGATGCCGCTGAAATTCCGGCAGACATCCGGCAATGGGCACTGTCGGTCGGGCCGCAAAATATCAACACCGCGCGGCTGGCGCTGAATATCCCTGCTACCCTGCCATCCCTGACACGCGCCAGCATCATCGGCGGCTTGCCGTCCAGCGAATGGCACATGGTCGCGGCAACACTTTCCTCGGGCGGAGGAAGTGCAGATACCGGCACCCCGATACCGGACACTGCCGAACCCGTCGCTCCGGCAAGTCTTGGCATGGATCAGCAGCTTGGCAGCCCCGATAGTACGCAGGAACCCTACATCGCAACCCTGCGCATCACATCGGCGATCACCAGCACCCCGGCGTCGATCCCGGTACAGCTGCAATATACCGGCACCCTGCCAAGCCCGATCCTGCAGGGCGATGTACCCCTCACGACGGAAACCAGCCTCTCACTTCGCATGCAGGTCATCGCACCGACCGATGGCAAGTCGGGCGCAACCCTTGTCGCACTGATCCTGCGCGGTGCGGCGTCAGGCTTTTCGGTCACCGCACAGCTGCGCGGCGATCAGAAAATCTCGACCCCGACCGCGATGCTCGGTTGTGTCGATCCGGGCCAGGATACCGAATGCCGTGCCGAAAGCATGATCGCCAATGCGACCTCCAGCCTGCAAACCAGTCTGATCAGTATCACCGATGCCCCCGATGATGACGGGCTCGCCGCCTATGGCTTCGTCCTGCCCGCCCCGTCGGGCGACGACGACACCGGCAACACCGTCCAGGCAGCAAAACCCGCCAAAGCGGATGATCCGACGCCGACACCCCCAGCAAAAGGCAAGGGCAAGACAGCGTCCCCAGACACCACCACCACGACGGTCACGGACGACACCGACAGCACGAAGAATGCTGCCGACACTGCAGGTGCCGGTGACACCGGTGACACCGGTGACACCGGTGACACCGGCGACACCGGTGGCACCACCGAAAACCCGGACAAGGGAGCCTCCTGATGACAAGCGGCCCAAACTTTCCCGGCGTCGAAACAGCAAGCAGCAAAAAGGATGCGGTGAAAAAGGCCTTCAATCAGGAATATCAGGCAACCATGAAGGCAATGGCAAATGCCGCTGATCGCGCCCGCACCCAAATTCTTGATCAAAAGCTCGCCGCAGCCAACCATTCCACGTCAACACAGGATGCCAAGGCAGCGGTCACCCAATCCCCGTCATCCGGTCAAAGTCCGGTCAAATCAGGCGGCGCAACGGGTAGCACGGCCCCGTCCGATCCCGGCGCGATGGTCATGATCGAAATCGCTAATGAACTGCGCCGAATCATCGTCGCGGAAATCGACATGCGCATGAACCATCTCGCCAAACAGGTCGAAGAGGCAATTGCAAGCTCGCTTCCCGCCACGCCAGAGGATGCGACATCGTCGCCGGTCGAAACCTTTGATCAGGCCGCGATCGGTGCCACCGCTGACACCACCGCAAAGCCTGATACCTCTGCCACGCCCCCGGCCCAATCGGAACCAACATTGCCCGAAAACTCCCCGGATCCCCAACCACCGGAAAAAGAATGATTCGGTATTTTGCCGGAGGTTGCAAAGCACCTCTCCGACACGCCACCAGAAGACGGTGAATACCACCCCGACGGGAATGCAGATAAAGCGAATAAAAAACAATAACTTGAAAGAAAAGTGATGCAATTTTCCACCTCAAAAGCATAACAACTTTAAATTGCATTTTTCTTTTTATTCACAATTCAAACTGCGCACCGTCATAATAATCGCGAGAGACCTAAACAGCCTTTGGTTGTAATCTTTCTGAGGAGGGGCCCGAAGTGCAGTACGAAAAAAATAGCGAACCGGGACGATCGGAATTATCGGAGAACGAAATCACGTTCGCCAAATCACTAGACGATGCCTTGGAAAGGGCGCTAGGGACAGGAGACAATGTAACATCCATCTGGTCGCACCTCAAAGACGAGCAACGCGCCAGACTGGCAGCGGACTACCTGGCCGCACTTGACAACAACTCTCTTAAAAGTTGCAATTTCGAGAACACGACCCAACCAGAACACACCCCGCAGGAACCGCAGGCCGCTACAGAGCCCCCCGCCATTCCCCGCGGATATCCGGCAAATTTCAATCCTTTGGCCGGATTACCAGGGCTGGAGCCGTCATCCAACGGACCGAGCCCGACCGATATCATCGCAGGCAGTCTCGGCAACTTTGGCGGCATGCCCGGCATGAACGGACTTGCCGGATTAAACGGTCTGGCCGCCCCCGGCCACCCGATAAACCAGATGCAGCGATCCTTGCAGGATGCAATGTCGCTGCTGGGCGATCTTGGTTTCGAACAACCCGCCCCTTGCCAGCCACTTGGCATGCCACAATCTTCCCCTGCCCATGCAAGATCATGGCAATCCGATCCATTCGACGACGAAGACGCCCCCGGCATGGAACCGGCGGCCCCCAATTTCTGGCCGCTCTGGATGGATCAGCAGGACAGCCTTCTGAAACAGTGCTTGAAACTGATGTCGGGCAATATGGACGATGCGCAGGACGCGCTGTCCGAAGCCATGCTCAAGGCATCGGTAAAGTTCGAAGATTCCATGGACGAAATTCGCAATCACCGTGCATGGCTGTCACGGATCGTACATAATGCCTGCATCGATCTGCACCGTCAGAACCGACGCAAGGCGGAATACAAGGAAGAGAACCACGGCACCGCGGATGCCGCACTCCCGCCGATTTCAGGTCGCAATGAACCCAGCCCCGAGGAATCCTTTCTCGCGACCGAAATGTTCGACCATCTTGAACGCGCCTTACGCGCCCTTCCCGAAAAATTGCGCAAGCCGCTTCTGATGCGATGTGTCGAAGACCGCAGCTATGACGATATCGCTGACAATCTCGGACTAAGCAATTGCGCCGTTCGCAAACGCGTCCAGCTTGCCCGCGATCATCTGCGCGGTGCTGGTATTCAGTAAACAGCACCATGATCCGCAATCCGGGCAGAAGGGCAAATGCCTTTCTGCCCGTTTTAAGACCGGCCTGAAAATTTCAGGCCTTCAAGAGACTTATCAAAGCCTTTTGCTGGCAAAAAAATTCACCCGTCCCGTCACAAGCCCGAATTGCCAGCGTCGATAGGATGAATTCGGGACGGAGAAACCCCGTCAGGATTTCCACCGCAAGCAGCATACGAAGGAGTTTTGAAATGGCGATTCCGACCCCGGTAAACGGTCAAATCACCGATGCCGTCACCCAGGCAAACGTCAAGGTGCTCGGTGATGCCCCTGCTATGGCCATGGGCTCTATCTTCCAGTCTCTGGCACATTCCACGGGCATTCTCTATGAAAATGCCGTCAGCGCCCAGCAGCAGCTTGGTATTGCATCCCAGGCCGCCACCAACCAGGGCGTCATCCAGATCTATTCGGTCGACACCATGGCCGATGCCGTCGCGACCTCGAAAATCGCGCAAAGCGATGTCCCCGATAACATGCTTTCGCTTCTGACCACGCTTCAGGCCGTCAAAAGCTAAGCCGCTTCCTCGAAGACCTCCCCGATTGGGCGGCCCGTTTTCCGACCGGCCGCCCAATATCGTTTCCCGGTAATTCTGCCCGCAGTTTTTGGCGGTTTGGCGTCACAAAGCCCCATCGTCCCCGTCAAATGACTGATCGCCGCGCACAACGCGGAACGGGCCGGTTTCCGGCATATTTTTCCAGGCAACCAGGAGACAGATTATGGCTGATAATACCCCGGTCAATGGCATGATTACCGATGCAGTGACCCAGGCCAATGTCAAAGTACTGGGCGATGCACCGGCCATGGCCATGGGCTCGCTGTTTCAGTCGCTGGCACATTCCCACGGCATTCTCTATGAAAACGCCGTCAGCACCCAGCAGCAGGTCGGCATCTCGTCGCAGGCTGCAACCAACCAGGGCGTCATTCAGGTCTATTCCGTCGACACCATGGCTGGTGCCGTCGCAACGCAGAAAATCGCCACCAGCGACGTTCCGGACAACATGCTTGCATTGCTGTCCGCCCTGAAGGCAACCACCGGCACCGCAGTGTCGTAATCCTTCATTGGTTTCGCCGCCCGAACCGGCCCGGCATGCAAAAGCTTGCCGGGCTTTTTTTGCGTCACAAATTCTGTCCTTCACCGTCATTGCGATGTAATCCACGCGCCAGCCAAGGAGACCGTGATGGCACCGGCAAAAACCGCCCCGTCCGACACCAATCCCGACGCAACCAAAATCGCCGACGCGATGATCAACTTGCAGGATGAGGTATCCCACCAGATCAGTGATGCTGTCAGTCTGGTCAATGTTGGCACCATCGGCATCGGCCCGGCTTACGCCACCCTGCAGGCCATGCTGGCCCAGTCACAGGCGCAGGGTGTTCTGATGGCCAACATGGTTTCCGGTCAGCGGCAGCTCTCGATGACCGGAATGGCGACCCTGACCAAAAGCATCGAACAGATGATGTCGCGTCCTAACCGATAAGGATCAAAACGATGAGCTCTCCGCGCGAAGTCGACGAACAGATCACCGATGGCGTGACCCAGACCAACACTACCGTCATCGGCACCGCGCCCGCCATGGGAACCATGCAGACCTACCTGTCGCAGGCACAGGCTCAGGGCGTGCTGTTTGCCAACATGGTAAACGAACAGCAGCAGCTTGCTGTGGCCAGCCTGGCAACCACCATGGAATGCGCCCGCAATACGCTGGCCATCGGAGACAAGGGCCCAAAGTCCTAAGGGGGGATGACAGCGGGACAGCAAAGCGCCCCCCCACCCTCAAGAGCGCACCGCCCCCCGCCCCCGCACCACCACCGGAAGATCCCGACAAGCATGTCGAGCTGACCGACGAGGAACTCAAACGTCAGCAGGAAGAATACGAAAAACAGAGACAAGCCCAGCAATAGGAACATTTTAACCGGCGCGCCGGTTCTGATCGTGCCTGCGGGCACCCCATCCAAGGCAAAGGCATGATGTCATGAGCGATATCGTCAATCCGCAAATCACCGATGCCGTGACACAGACCAACGTCAAGGTGCTGGGCGAAAGTCCTGCACAGGCGGTATCGATCGCCCTGCAATCGCATTCCCATGCAACGGGTTTGGCCATGGAAAACGCCACCCTGACACAGGGAAACATGCAACAGGTCGCCAATACCGCAACTTCGAAACTGGTGGCAATGATCACCGCCCAGGCCGGTGGCTAAGGAACGCCCCGTCCGGGAATTTTGTCACAAAGATCAATCATCTGCGTCAAAACGGGTACGGTCATCGTGACCGCCAAATCGGAGGAAGAAATGGCTATTCCAACCCCAGTGAACGGTCAGATCACAGATGCGGTGACCCAGACATCGGTCAGCGTTCTCGGCTCGGCCCCGGCGAACGCCATGGGCATGATCTATCAAAGTGCCGCCCACTCGACATCAATCCTGTTCCAGAATGCCATTCAGGCCCAGCAACAGGCTTCCATGTGCTCTCAGGCTGCCACCAATATGGGTGTCATGCAACTTTACTCGGTCAATACCATGGCCGGGGCACAGGCAACCGCCAAGATGTCGCGATCGGACAACAGCAATACACTTCTGACCCTTTTGGTCATTTTGGCAGCAACTCGCCGTTAGGCAGAATTCGGATGTCACGCGCCGTGCGTGTTATCCGGACATTTCAGTGAGGGCGTGACATGGCAGACAACACCCCGGTTAATTCCCAGATTACGGACGCGGTCACACAGACCAACGTCAAGGTACTGGGCGAAGCTCCGGCACAGGCAATGGGGCTCGTGTATCAGACGATGGCACATTCCATCAGTCTTTCGATGCAGAACGCCATGCAAACCCAGGGCGGCCTGCAACAGATTGGCAACGCTGTAACTTCCAGCGCGTGTCGCATGATCCTCGACAGCACCGGTGGCGGCATGGGTGGTGGCGGCAAAACCTGACGCCCCAAAAACCTCATCTTTTCCCGAAGTGCCCGGCAAGTTTGCGCCCTGAATCTGAAAATGCCCCGTTAACGCAATGAGGCCCGTCATGGCAGATGATACCGATCCCAACGCGTCCAATACGGCTGATAGCAGCACCCCGCCCGCAGCCGGTGCGGACAGTTCGACGGATAACTCGACAGACGGCTCACCGGGCAGTCCGACAGCAAGCCCCTCTTCGGATGGGGCGTCGAGCTCAGGATCCTCTGGGGCATCGGGTGAATCTTCCGACAGCCCGTCTGCGACCAACAATCCCCCGTCGGGTGGTGGCGGCACCAGTTCACCCCCACTTAGCACCGCCCTTAATCCGCAAATCGTCCAGGCGGTCGGCACGACAAATCATGCCGTACTGAACGGTGCTGGTCCGGGCGCAAACGGGATTGCCTATCAAAAGGTCGCACAGGCCGCCGCCTATGCCGTGCAGGACAGCACCGACTACATGCGAAATATCATGTCAATGGCATCGGCCACCACCGGTGTGGCCCTGCAAAAAATGCTGGTGGAAAAGACCACTGATCCCTACGCCGATATCATCAAGGCAGCGACACAGGCCGTCACCGACGCCCAGCAGACATTTACCAGCGTCGGCACCGCTTCAAGCAGCGTGGTCAAGGATTTCGACAGTATGGCGTAAACTTTGGCTTACGCCCAAAGGAAATCACCCGGCCTGCATCAACTGGATGCGCTCACAGGCTTCCTTGAAGTCGGGCGCAAACAGTTTCAGACTCAAACCTGTTCCCTGAAGCTCGAATGCACCCATTTCCTCTGTCGGACAGGAAATGAATTTTGCTACCTGATGGCTGACCAGAACCCGCTTGTTAAGCTGCTTGGTCAGTTGCTCAATCCGGGCGGCCTCGTTGGCCGCCTGCCCGATCACGGTAAAGTCGACACGATCAGGCACGCCGACATTGCCGTAAATCACATCACCGACATGCATGCCAAGGCCGTAATCAAAAGCGGGTAAACCGCTTTCTTCGCGCTGACTGTTCAATTGATCAATATTGATCTGTGCTTCGGCCGCGGCATAAACTGCCGCCGTACAGGCCTGCTCCAGATCCTGTTCATCCTCACGGATCGGGAAAATCGCCAATGTAGCATCCCCGATATAGCGCAAAACCTGCCCGCCATGTTTCAGTACCGCACCGGCAGTGGCGGCAAAGAAATCGTTCATTTCACCCAGAAAAGCATCATCGCCGACACTGGCGGCAACCGATGTCGAATTGCGCATGTCCGAAAACCATATCACTGCACGCGTTTTGGTACTGTCACCCAGTTTGATCTGCCCATCACGCACCCGCTGCCCGGCATCCGACCCCAGATAGGTCTGAAGAATGGTTTTGGTTTCTTCATGCATGATCCGCATCTTGCACGACACGGCAAAACGGCGCTGGATCGCCGACAGGATCGCCAAATCCTCGTCGGTAAAGCCACTCGGGCGGCGCGTCATATAGGTCATGAAGATACGGTTCGTACCAAGCGTGCTGTCACGATCCGTAGTGAACGGCGTCATCAACGCCAGATAATCCGTCCCGCCGGATTTGCGGAAAGTCTGCAAAACATTGAAATCAAGGATCGCCCCCGGCCCGATCAGATGTCGGCGCATGAATGTGACATCGTTGTCCGACATCCACTTCATCGGACTTTCAAGCCAGTCGGGGTTCTTTTCGCGCACATCAAGATGCAACGACCGTTCAACCCGCCCCTGATCCTTCGACCAGATATAGGAAACCCCTTCATACAGCGGATGCAGGGTCTTGAAACCGACCATGACGCGTTCGATCGGAATGCCCGCCGCGACAAGTCGCGAAACCATGCCTTCAACAATCGCGTCAATATCGGTATCTTCCAGCGCACGTTCCATCAGCCAGTCATTGACCGCCCGCACAAAACCGCCGCCTGACAGGGCACTGTTCGTCCCCGGCAGCGATGTAACATTGTTCGTGGGTTTCGCGTTCTCCGACATGACGGGCTCCGTCCAATTCTTACGCTAATATGACACCGCATAAATGGGACAGGCTTGCGATTTCGCAATCGCAAAATCGCAAAAACTGCTCTGACCGGTATTATTCCTGACAAAATCGGGGCAAGCCAGCGAAACCTTGCTACCTGCGACAAAGAATTAATGGGCAATCGGCGGCAGATAAATCCGGGCCAAAAGCCCACCAGACGGCGCATCTTCAAGATAAATTTCGCCGCCATGGGCCCGGATGGCGGTGCGGGCAATCGCAAGTCCAAGCCCGATACCGCCCGTTTCACGATTGCGCGAGGATTCAAGCCGGAAGAACGGCTCGAACACCTGATCGCGCTGATCGGACGGGATACCCGGCCCGTCGTCGCTGACTTCAATCCATATGCCACCATCATCGGCGGGCTTTAGCAACACTTCGACCTGATCGCCAAATGTCAGGGCATTTGAAATCAGATTGCCAAGGGCGCGCTTGATCGAAAGCGGACGGCACGGATAAACACGCGGCTCGCCATCACCAAGGAACCGGATCGGGCGACCGGTTTCAGCCAGATCCTCGACCGCAGCCTCTATCAGGGCGGCAATATCAATCTTGCGGGTCGCTTCGTTGGCCGTTTCCTCGCGGGCAAAGGTCATTGCCGCTTCGACCATCTGTTCCATTTCATTTAGCGTTTCGATGATCCGCGACCGGTTTTCCGGATCCTCGACAAATTCCGCCCGCAGGCGAAGGGACGTGATCGGGGTGCGCAAATCGTGCGAAATTGCCGCCAGCATCCGGGTGCGATCCTCGACAAAGCGCTTCAGCCTTGCGGTCATACGGTTAAATGCCTTCGCCGCACGGCGGATTTCAATCGGACCGTTTTCCGGAACCGGTTCGGGATAATCACCGCGCCCTACCCGGTCGGCTGCCTGCGCCAGAACCGCCCAGGATCGCGTCATGCGGCGCGCCAGGAAGAACGCGATAAGCCCGATCAGGATCGCGGAAATCGTAATACGCAGGATATTTTGCAACACCACGCGCGGCGGCGGGGCAACTCCGTTAATTCGCGCCTCCAACCAGACAACAGGTTTTGCCGCGCCGGGTGCCGATGCTGCCGCCCCTGCACCGTCAGCACCACCATCTGTCGTTACCCCCACCGGGAAAATCGGAACGCTGATCTGCATTAACGGTGCGGCGACACAATCCAGATGATCAAAGAAGCGCGGGCCGACATGACCTTGGCGATAATATCCATTTTCCTTGCGCCAATCCTTGCCGCGATCCTTGTCATCATCATCGTCATCATGATGTTTCTTGCGGTTCTTTTTCTCCCGCTCCTCGACCGCGTGACAGTCATCTTCCGACAGGATATGCACACGCGCTGGCACCGCCGGCCCGTCCAAGGCCTGATTAAGCCGTTCGCTTAGCGTATAACTGATATCTGACATCGGCAGGCTGTTATCGGGATTATCAACCAGACGCATTATGCTTTGCGGCGACTGGCCGACTTTCAAAACATCGCGCCAGTTCTCCGATGGCGTTGCCGCCAGAATGCGCGAAATCGCAGCGACCCGCGCCAATGCCCCGCCGCGCCGTTCGCTCAGCAATGCGTCGCGACGCTCCTCCGCCAAAAGCAGTCCCAGCACAACGTGGGTCAGGACCACGGCACCAAGGATCAGCAAAACCAGTTGCCCGACCAGCGTCTGCGGCCACAAACGGGAAATGAAACTGCGCCGTTTCATTTCTTCACCACATCGCAGGTAAACATATATCCTCCGCCCCAGACGGTTTTGATCAGGGTCGGGTTTTTCGGATCAGGCTCGATCTTCTTGCGCAGTCGACTGACCTGGTTATCGATGCTGCGGTCAAACGGAATGGCCTCTCGCCCCTTGGTCAGGTCAAGCAACTGGTCACGGTTAAGCACCATATTGTGGTGATCTACAAAGGCACATAGCAGGGCAAATTCCCCCGCACTCAAAGGCACCACAACATCGTTCTCGTCACGCAATTCATGCCGCGTACGATCCAGTATCCAGCGATCAAAACTGATTTCGCCCCCGGCCTTCTGTCCGCGCCGCCCGCTTGGTAGACTTTGCGCCCGCCGAAGCACGGCCTTGATCCGTGCGAGTAATTCACGCGGATTGAATGGTTTGGCCAGATAATCATCGGCCCCCATTTCAAGACCTATGATCCGGTCGGTTTCCTCGCCCAAGGCGGTCAGCATTACAACCGGCACATCATAATTCTCGCGCAACCACCGGCACAGGCTAAGCCCGTCTTCGCCAGGCATCATCAGATCCAGCACGATCAGGTCGGGCAAAACATTTTCGCCCATCAGCTTGCGCAACTCGCGCCCGTCGGACGCCAGCGTCACGCGATATTCGTGCTGGCGCAAATAGCGCCCCAGCAGATCGCGAATATCGCGATGGTCATCAACGACAAGAATATGGGCCGGATCACTCATTAAGCTGTGCCTGTGTTTTCGATAATCTCTGATCACAGCTTATCGCGCCGAATGCCCCATCAAAAACAGCAATTTGTATCAGATTGTCGCAAAAACCCGTTTTGGTAGACATTGCGACCATTTCCCCGGTTTACCGGGATCATTTCGCGACAAATCAGCGTCATAAAGGGCTCAGCCAAACAAAACGTCCCCCAACGAAAAGAGGCCCCTATGACCCGTAACAGCAAACTTAAAATCGCATCCCTTCTGATCGCCACCAGCATTGTCGCAACCCCGTTTGCCACCGCCCTTGCATCGGGTGGCGATCATCGCCCCTGGCAAATGAATGACGATGATCGTGGCGACGGTCCGAAATTCGGCAACCATGGCGGTGACCATCACAAGGGCATGTATGGCAAACACGGCATGCGCCGCAGCACCCCGCTGACCATTGACGAGGCCCGCATTCTGGTCGATGCGATGCTGCTGCGCCGTAGCGCGACCGATCTTAAATCCGGCAATGTTAAACTTGTCGATAATGATGCCGTAATCGAAGTGACCCTGCTAAATGCCAATGGTGATGTCGTTGATACCGTAACGTTCGACGCCAAATCGGGTCGCCCTGATCGTGGCGAAATGCGTGACATGCATCGCATGATGCCCAAGCCCGACCGTGAAGACCGCTTTGACCGTCGCTTCACCACTGAACAGATGACCCTTCTGGCCAATGCCATGGTGATCCGGTTTGGCGGCGGTGAACTGACACTCGGCGAAATCAAGGAAACACCGCGTGGCACCTATATCGCGACCGTCACCAACAAAGCCGGCGATATCGTGCGCGAAATGGAACTCAGCCGTGTAACCGGCCGCCCGATCAGCTAACCGCGACCGACCCGAATGGTCTGAAAGCTTCCCTGAAGTTCCTTCGATCCAACTCCCTTTGTCCGGGTCATTCCCCCACCCAACCGATAGCCCGGACGACACTGGCGCCCCAACATTCCCCCGGGGGCGCCACTTTTTTGAGGCATCTGTCGATCACATAACCGGTCAGGTTCATTCTCTCCCCGGTTTCACAGCCCCAATCACTCGACACTCTAATTTGCTGCCTCAAACATCTCCGGTACCGCCATTTTGCATCAATTTTGGTTTGACGCGCCTTTGATCCCTGATCATTCTGCGTTTTTAGGAACCAAGAAGCTGCATCATGACTGCCACCCACCTTTCCCCCGCCCCGCGCACCGCCCTTGAAACCGACATTCCCGTGATCACAAAACTCTGGCAGGAAACCGGGCTTTACCGTCCGTACAATCCGCCAGAATGGGATGTGCGATTTGCCCTCTCGGATCGCAATTCGACCCTGATGGTATGGGAAGATATCAACGGTGTTATCATTGCCACTGTCATGGCTGGCCATGATGGGCATCGCGGCTGGATTTATTATCTGGCCGTTGCGCCAAGTCATCAGAAAACGGGACTTGGCAAAAAGCTGGCAACAATTGGCGAAGACTGGCTGCGTGAGCACGGCGTCTGGCGCATGCAATTGATGGTGCGATCAGAAAACAGCGCGATGCAGGATTTCTATCGCCATCTTGGCTATCGCGCACTTGACGTCACGGTCATGCAAAAAGACATCGACATCCCGCCCGCTGACCGCGGAGAACAAGCAAACAGCTGTTAAGGTGCCACCGGCTGCGCGGTCGGTGCTCGTTCCGGGCTGCTGCTGTTGTCGCCTCGGTCATCGCGCGTAATCGCCAGTGACGCCCGCGCAATGCGGCGCGCGCGTTCATAAAGGCGATTGATACGCTCCACCAGTGCGACTTCGGTGCGATAACGGCGGATATCGGCATCTCTTGGCCCGATCTCGTCGCTGATGCGGCGCAGGGTAACATCCATTTTTTCGATAAACTCGCTCTTGCGGGCCAAAACACGGTTGGCTGCCTCGACATCGTCACTGGCAAAGGCGGTCAGTGCCTGCTTGAGGCATTCTTCAGAAAAAGTGAATAATTCGGACATTTTTTCACGGCTATCTAATAATGGCAGATTGCGTTCAGCTAATAATCTGCCAACCAGATCGGTCATTTCCTCGCTGATAATATCGCCGATAGCCTCCAGATGATTGCTGATCGCAAGCTTGTTTAACAGCCGGTTCTGATCCGATGGCAGCAATTCCGAATGGCGTAGTTTTCCGGCAAACCGCGCAATCGCATCCTGAAGGCTGTCAACTCCGTCATCAAGCTCCGCAATTTTTTCAAGCTTTTCACGTGTCGGGTTTTGCATGGTTTCGCGCCCGCGCCGCACAACATCACACACGATGTCACCCATATGCATGACCTCGTTACGCAGCAGCATCAGGGCGGCAGACGGCGTATCGGCAATGTCGTCGACCAGAAATTTTGGCGCAGGATCAAGTGGGGGTTCAAACACATCGCGCACCGGCACACATTTTTCGATCAGACGCGCGATCCACGGCACGAAACCGATCATGATCGCCACATTGGCGATATTGAAAATGCTGTGCGCATTGGCGATCTCACGCGCAATATCAACCTGCCCGCCGTTTTCACCCAGCGATATGACACGCACGATATCGGCCAGTTGCGAAATGAACGGCAGCCAGATTAATACCCCGACCACGTTAAAGAACACATGCCCAAGGGCGGTACGCATCGCATCCCTGTTCTTGCCGATTGTCACCAGAAGAGCAGTGACACAGGTGCCGATATTCGCCCCGAAAATCAGCGCAATCCCGCCTTCCAGCGGCACCAGCCCCTGCCCGGCCAGCACAATGACAATGCCGGTCGTTGCCGCACTTGATTGCACCAGTGCCGTAAAAAGTGCGGCAATCAAAATTCCGATCAACGGATTGGTCATTTGCGCCATCAGATCAATGAACGGCGCATAGGTGCGAAGCGGTTCCATCGCATCGCTCATCATGCCCATGCCAAAAAACAAAAGCCCCGTCCCCAGCAACGCCCGCCCGGCAAGCGACCATCCTCGATGGGGAACGAAGCTCATGACACCAAAGCCGACCGCAATCATCAACGGCGCGATGGCATCAATCCTGAAGGCAATGATCTGCGCGGTCAGGGTACTGCCGACATTGGCCCCCATGATCACGGCAATCGATTGTCCGAACCCCATCAACCCGGCCGACACAAAGCCGACCACCAGAACAGTGGTAACACTGGAAGACTGGACAAGTCCGGTAATCGCCGCGCCGGACAGGGCCGCCATAAATCGGTTTCGCGTCATTTTGGCAAGGATTGCCCGCAACCGCCCCCCGGCCAGCGTTTTAAGCGCGGTCGCCAGATGATCCATACCATACAGGAAAAGGGCGAGACCGCCCAGAAGGCCCACAGCCATCCAGCCCGCGTGTAAATCCGACACCGAAGGGTCATTGGTCGCCGCAAGGATGCCTCCCGGAAAGGCAGTGGCGAAAACCGTCAGGATAGGTAAAAACACAGAAGCGCGAAGGGATGACATCGGCACGGAACCTGCCATAAACTATTGATATGCCATCATAGCATACAGAAATCCCGCGTATAGATCAGACTGGATTGTCACCCATATGCCCGCCCCGAACCCGCAAGAAAAAATGCGCAATATCGGCCCGACATCATCGCGTGAACTGGCGGAGATCGGCATTAAAAGCCGATCCAATCTGATCAAGGTCGGGATTGAGGAAACGGCAAGACGGCTACTGTTCCGGTTTGTCGGGGAAAAACAGATCAGCATGAATTATCTTTATGCACTTGAGGGCACCATTCACGATCACGACTGGCGCGACATTTCCCCGCCGCGCAAACAGGAACTCCGCGATTTGCTGGTACGGTTACGCAGTGAAATCGCGGAATAGAAATTCCCGCCGATTATTGTGCCGCAATCCGGTCCGACTTTACCGATACCAAGCGTTTGCGCAGTACCGCAATCTGATCTTCTAAAAGGCGCAAACCAAGTTTGGAGCGACGCCAGACAAGGTCTTCGACATCACGCACCCATTCCTGATCGATCAGATAACGGACTTCGGCTTCATACAGGTCATGACCATAACAGACACCAAGGTCCGCCATACTATTGCAGCCATCAAGCAGCTTTTCGATCCGGCTGCCATACGCGCGCAGAAGACGTTTCAGGGTTGCTTCGGGCAACCAGTCATAACGCACACCGTAAGATTGCAGTGCCCTTTCAAACGATCTATGGGGCAGATCACCACCGGGCAGAACTTCACCCGCCGTCCAGGGACGATCGGCTACGCCAAGCTGTTTTGAAATCAGTTGCAAGGCATGTTCGGCCAGCTTGCGATAGGTGGTGATTTTACCGCCAAAAACGTGCAGCGCCGGGGCCTTGCCTCGCCCGGCTTCGAGTTTAAGCGTGTAATCACGCGAGACTTTGGAAGCGTTGGTAACTTCGCCCTCGCCCGCATACAGCGGACGCACCCCGGAATAGGACCAGACGACATCCATCGCCGAAATCGGTGTTTCGAAATAATCACTAGCCAGCTTGCACAAATAATCGACTTCGTCAGCGCCGATTTCGACCTTGGCTGGGTCGCCGGTAAAATCGACATCAGTGGTACCGATCAGGGTGAAATCATCCTGATAGGGAATGGTGAAAACGATGCGACCATCCGGGTTCTGGAAAATATAGCAATGATCATGATCGAACAGTTTTGGCACCACGATATGGCTGCCCTTGACCAAACGGATGTTCGCCTTGGTTGCAGCCTCGACCACACCGTTTTCGGGATCAATCAGCGAAGCACACCACGGACCTGCCGCATTGATCAGCATCTTGCCATCAACAATGCGTTCGGCACCGCTATCGCGATCACGCAGGGTGACCTGCCACTTGCCATCCTGTTGGATCGCACCAACACAGCGGGTACGCGTCAGGATTTCAGCACCGCATTCGCGGGCATCCATGGCGTTCAGCACCACAAGCCGCGCATCATCAACCCAGCAATCAGAATAGACGAATGCCTTGTCCATCCCGGCCTTGAGCGGCTGCCCCGCAACGTGCTTGCGCAGTGAAATACCTTCGCTTCCCGGCAGCTTTTTGCGCCCGCCAAGATGATCATAAAGGAAAAGGCCAAGGCGGATCATCCATGCCGGACGAAGGCCCGGAACATGGGGCAGAACAAACCGCAGCGGCCAGATGATATGGGGCGCATTACCCAGAAGAACTTCGCGTTCGTTCAGTGCCTCGCGAACCAGACGGAATTCATAATGTTCAAGATAGCGCAAACCACCATGGATCAGCTTGGTGCTGGCCGAAGACGTGGCACTTGCCAGATCGTTCATTTCGCACAGCAGAACCCTGAGCCCCCGACCGGCTGCATCACGGGCAATCCCCGCCCCGTTGATCCCGCCGCCGACGATGATCAGATCATATTCCGAATGGTTTTGCATAGCATGACTTCCGCGCTTTAGTTTCAATATTGACCATAAAATATTTCATTTTCGAAAATTTTCAAGCGATGAATTGTGACAATTTGTAGTCAGGAGCGATCAACACCCTGCCCTGCCAGCGCCTATACCAGTATATCCGGTGAAAATTTCGATTTTGAAAAATAATGATTACCTTGGGAACGAAACACATACGCCAAAACGAAAAACCCCACCATTTGGCAGGGTTTCAAAGTTCTCTTTTTGTAATCAGGCTGTCTTAACCAAGCCAGCGCCGCTGCCAGTCAGACAGCATGGCAATCGCCCAAAGCTGATCTCCCCAATTTTTGCGACCGGAGAGATGCTCGGCAAAGCGTTTGTCGATTTCCGCCCGGTTAAGACCCAGATCGGAATAAAGCGCATCGCGCGCCAGAAGATCCCCCACCCATTCCTTAAGCGGCCCGCGCAACCATTCCGACAGCGGCACACCAAATCCGGTTTTGGGACGATCTATCAATTCGCGTGGTACATATTTGTAAAGAATACGCCGAAGAGCCACCTTGCCCACCGAACCATCCAGCTTAAGGTGCGCCGGCATGCGCCAGTCAAATTCGATGACGCGATGATCAATCAAGGGCACGCGGACCTCAAGCGAGCTTGCCATTGATGCCCGGTCGACCTTTGTCAGGACATCATCGACCATATACATCATCGTATCCATGACCTGCATCGAGGACACATAGTCAAGATTTCGATTGCGGCAGAATTTTTCGCCCGGAATGCGAAATTTCTTCCTCGGTTTTCCGGGTTCATCCGCCATCAGGACATCGGGGTTCCAAAGCGAAAGCAACGCCTGATATCGATCCAGATCATCGCGGATCGCCAGAAGCGGCGCGACCTTGTGAATCTTGTCGCCCAATGCCGCTGTCCCGCGCTTGCCAGGCACAAGACCGATCAGCGCATCCCATTGCGCAGGAGACAGCGCCGTAAGCCCCTTGGACACCAGCGACGCCCCAAACGGAATGTTTTTGGCAATATTGCTGATCTGGCGCGCCCAAAGGTAACGATTATAGCCGCCAAAAGTCTCATCCCCGCCGTCGCCCGAAAGAGCAACCGTCACCTCCTTGCGGGTCAGGGTCGAAATCAGGCTGGTCGGGATGGATGAACTGTCAAAGAACGGCTCGTCATAGATTTCCGAAAGACGCGGCACCAGATCAAGCGCATCCTGTGCGGTGACATAAAGCTCGGTATGGTCGGTGCCAAGATGTTTGGCGACTTCACCGGCAAAAGCCGCCTCGTTATAGGCATCATGATCGAAACCGATGGAATATGTTTTGACCGGCCGGTCTGAAATCGATTGCATCAAAGCAACGATTGTCGAGGAATCGATACCGCCCGAAAGAAACGCCCCCAAGGGCACATCGGCAATCATGCGCCGTTCAACGGCATCGCGCAGCAAATCTTCAAGCGCGTCAATCGCACTTTGATCATCACCACTCCAATGATGGTTCTGACCGCTTAGTACCGCATCTTCGACCGACCAATATGCAAATTCCGACGCATGTCCTTCATCCGCAATTTCAAGGATGTGTCCCGGCTGCAACATTTTGGCATGGGCATAGATCGAATGCCCTGATGGCACATAGCCAAACCGCAAATAGGCATCAAGGGCCGTCCGATTGACTTCGCGCGAAATGACATTTCCGCCAATCAGGCCCTTAAGCTCGGATGCAAAAGCGATATTACCGTCAAAACGCGACCAGTAAAGCGGCTTGATCCCCAAACGGTCACGCACCAGCGTCAGCTTGCCGGTCTTTTTATCCCAAAGGGCGATGGCGAACATGCCAATCAAGCGCTTGACCGTATCGCGCACGCCCCAGCGCGCCATGCATTCAAGGATCACTTCACTGTCGGAATGGCCACGCCACGCGATATTTTCACCGGCCAGTTTGGCACGCAGGTCTTCGGCGTTATAGACCTCGCCATTATAGACCATGACATAACGGCCATCGGCCGAATGCATTGGCTGTTTTCCGGCATCAGAAAGATCAATGATTGCAAGGCGACGCTGCCCCAGTGCCAGTCCGGCATCGCTATCGCACCAGACATCGCCGCCATCGGGCCCGCGATGAAGCAATGCATCGGTCATGCGCGTAATGGTGTCGCGCAATTTATCGCCGTCGCTATTGCGACCGAGCCACAGACCGGTGATGCCGCACATGAAAATATCCCTTTATTATTTGCCCCTACTTAAAAACGATCCGGACGCGTTCGACAATCAAAATCATGGGCCTGCCGACGCGGATTTGCAGTTTGTTTCGGGGATTTTGGTCGCATGCAATGGCAAGCGGTGATAAACAGGCAGCATTGCCCATCAAGCTGGAATGACCATGCTGAAACTGGATCGACTGTTCATTAAAATCCTGCAGGTTTTGCAAACCAATGGCCGGATTTCGAACCTTGATCTTTCAGAAGAGGTCAATCTGTCACCATCACCCTGTCTGGAACGGGTGCGCAAGCTTGAAGAAGCCGGGCTGATCACGCAGTATCTGGCCGAAATCGATCTGGACAAGATCGGCGCCAACCTGCACATCATGGCAGAAATCACGCTGGGCAATCATCTAGTCGATGATTTCAAACGGTTCGAAGCCGCGATCACCGATGTGCCCGAAGTCATATCATGCTACAAAATCGCCGGTCCGTTCGATTACACGATGGACATGATTTGCCGCGATATCGCACATTTCAACCAGCTTAAAGAAAAACTTCTGGCCGCCAAAATCGGGATCGAGCATTTCCGTGGCCATGTGGTGATGGAGCGCACCAAAACCTTTTCGGGCTATCCGCTCGAAAGCCTCACCGTGCCCTCGCCGCTTGACGGCGTGCTTAAGGGCTAGGCTTCACGCCTGATATCGAACCGGTCCATCTTGCGATAAAGCGTATTGCGGCTGATGCCGAGCGCCTTGGCGGTTTTGCTGATATGCCAGCGATGATCGTCCAAGACATGGCGCAGTGCTTCGGCCTCGGCACGTTTCAGGATTGATCCAGCATGCCCTGGATCGCGTGTGACGGTTTCATGGAATTCATCGGGCAAGTGATCACGCAGGATCAAACCGCCATCGGCAAAGACGCAGGCATACTGCAGGACATTGACCAGTTCACGAACATTGCCTGGCCAGTCATGACGTGACAGCAGTTCCAGAACTTCGTCAGAACAGCGCGCTTTTCCCGCCATATCCCCGGGAATGTGGCGGAGAAGGCGATCGATCAGGTCGGGCAAATCGGACCGTTCGCGAAGCGCTGGCAGGGAAAGGCGCGCACCTTTGATCCGATAAAGCAGATCTTCGCGGAATTTGCCATCTGCCACCGCACGGGTCAGATCGACATTGCTGGCACAGATCAGGCGAAAATTAACCGGCACGGATTTGGTACTGCCAAGCGGTTCAACCGTGCGCTGCTCAAGGACTCGCAAAAGCCGCCCCTGTGCCGAAAGCGGCATATCGCCGATTTCATCCAGAAACAGCGTCCCGCCATCGGCCTGCTTGATCCGACCGCCAAATCCATCGCGCGCCGCCCCGGTAAAGGCACCACCGGCATGACCGAAAAGCTCGCTTTCGATCAGGCTTTCGGGAAGGGCCGCACAATTGATCGCGACAAAAGGTTTGCGCGCGCCAACAGACGCGGCATGGATGGCGCGCGCCATGTGTTCCTTGCCGCTGCCGGTTTCACCCGACATCAGAACATTGATACGGTTGGTCAGAAGCTTGCTGCCGACCTTGTAAAGACGGCGGATTGCCGGGTCCTGATCGGGGATCTCACCGGTTTCATTCGCCGCCAAACGTGCGGACGGCCGCGATACTGGTGCGGGCCGCATCGAGACGAATTTGCGCCGCTGCTTTTCGGGCAAGGTTATCCGACCGAACAAAAGCCCCCCACCATTGACCGGCAGGGCCTTGGCCGATCTCGAGGTCGATGTCCCCTCACCCACGCCAAGGGTCGTGATCAGGCCATCCAGATCAAAACCGAACATCGATTGCACATCGCGCGCATTATCCGCCGCCGCCAGCAAACGGCGCGCGGTCGACGTCGCCCCGCGGATATTGCCATCCGGGCCAATCGAAATCAGGGCATCGCGGGTCGATCCGACATGCTGGGCATCGGGATGAAGATGCAAGATCAGATCGGATGCACATTCATCAAAGAACAGAATGCGTTCAAGCGCATCGGCATAATCGGCAATCAGGCTTCGGACCCGCAAACAATCCGTACGTTTGATGTCGTCGCGCACGGCAGAAACATCAAGGACCGAACAAACCTGCCCTTCGGGGTCAAATACCGGGGCCGCCGTACAGGTCAAAACCGCATGCTGCGCCAGAAAATGTTCATCCTTGTGAATGGTGATCGGACGACCTTCGACGATACAGGTGCCAATACCATTGGTCCCCTCGCGTTCCTCGCTCCAGACGGCACCGGGCAAAAGGCCATTGGTGCGAAACGACGGCAGCAGCGTGTGGGCCGCCACACTGTCAAGGATCACACCGTCATTATCGGTCAGGAAAACCGCATAGCCCGATGCATCAATCTTGCGATAAAGGGTGCGCACCAGATCATGGGCATGATGATAAAGCCGCCCGCTGCGGTCACGACGCTGCCGGGTTTGGCTTTCGGGCATGACTTCCGGACGGCGTAGCGTGTCATGGGCAAGGCCAAAGCGCTGTTCGCAACGTTGCCAGCTTTCAAGAACGGCGCGATTTTGGGCGACGCCACTTAACTGCAACGCAGCTTCGATCCGTCCACCATGATGGTTTCCAGACATAAGACGTTATCTCCCTTGTGCCGGTGTTTTATCGGGAATGCGTTCTGGCATCGCCCGGCTTGCGGATTTGTCCGCGTCCGATCACAGGCAGGATCGTAACACACCAAAGCCCCGAAACGCCAAAAGGTTTCACGGCAAATCCGCGGCATAATCGGGAGTGTCACGAATATGGGACAGTTTGTATCACCTGTGCCACCGTCGGGAACGGAATGACACAATCGCTCCTGATCACCGCCCTCCTCCAACCGATTGTTAAAAGACGAAAAAACGGATCATTCGATCATCTGGCACGGGATTTTGCGAACTGGCACGGGCTTTGCGGAAATGACAGGGCCAAAACCAAAAACAGGTGGCAAAGCCGCCTTCCGATCATGGAGGATCCAAGATGATTTACAAGAATCCGGGCGACGCGGGCAGCGTCGTTGCTTTCAAATCCCGTTATGACAACTTTATCGGTGGCGAATGGACCGCACCAGTCAAGGGCCAGTATTTCGAAAATGTCTCGCCGGTAAATGGCAAGCCATTCTGCGAAATCGCACGATCCAGTTCGGAAGACATCGAAAAGGCACTTGATGCCGCCCACGGCGCAGCAGAAGCATGGGGCAAAACATCGGTCACCGAACGGGCCAATATCCTCAATAAAATCGCCGACCGCATGGAACAGAACCTTGAAATGCTCGCGGTTGCGGAAACATGGGATAACGGCAAGGCCGTGCGTGAAACGCAGGCCGCCGATATTCCGCTGGCGATTGACCATTTCCGGTATTTTGCCGGTGCCATCCGTGCACAGGAAGGATCCCTTGGCGAGATTGACGACAACACCGTCGCCTATCACTTCCACGAACCGCTTGGCGTTGTCGGGCAGATCATCCCATGGAACTTCCCGATCCTGATGGCAGTCTGGAAACTCGCCCCGGCACTGGCGGCTGGCAACTGCGTTGTCCTGAAACCGGCCGAACAGACCCCGGCATCAATTTGCGTGCTGCTGGAACTGGTTGGTGATCTTCTTCCGGCTGGCGTGCTGAACGTTGTGCAGGGCTTCGGGGTCGAAGCAGGCAAACCATTGGCACAAAGCAACCGGGTCGCCAAGGTCGCCTTTACCGGTGAAACCACCACCGGCCGCCTGATCATGCAATATGCCAGTGAAAACATCATTCCGGTTACGCTGGAACTGGGTGGCAAATCGCCGAACATCTTCTTTGATGACGTGATGGCACAGGATGACGATTTCCGTCAGAAAGCCGCCGAAGGCCTGACCATGTTCGCGCTGAACCAGGGCGAGGTCTGCACCTGCCCGTCGCGCGCACTTATTCAGGAAAATATCTATGACAAGTTCATGGATAGCGTGCTTTCACGCGTGGCCCACATCAAGCAGGGCAACCCGCTTGATAGTGAAACCATGATCGGCGCGCAGGCATCGACCGAACAGATGGAAAAAATCCTGTCCTATCTTGATATCGGCAAGCAGGAGGGTGCCGAAGTCCTTTGCGGCGGTGGCAAGGCGGAACTGGGCGGTGATCTTTCGACCGGGTTCTATATCCAGCCAACCATCTTCAAGGGCCATAACCGGATGCGGATTTTCCAGGAGGAAATCTTTGGCCCGGTGGTTTCCGCCACGACCTTCAAGGACGAGGCCGAGGCGCTTAAAATCGCCAATGACACGCTTTACGGTCTTGGTGCCGGTGTCTGGACCCGTGATGGCACACGCGCCTACCGGTTTGGCCGCAATATCAAGGCCGGTCGTGTCTGGACCAATTGCTATCACCTCTATCCGGCACATGCGGCCTTTGGCGGCTACAAGCAATCGGGCATCGGACGTGAAAACCACAAGATGATGCTGAACCATTATCAGCAGACCAAGAACCTGCTGGTTTCCTATGATCCGAAACCGATGGGCTTCTTCTGATCGGAATGCTCTGGCCGGGGTCCTGTTCGTCCCCGGCCCTTCCCGATACAGAGGAGGTTGTCATGACAACAGACCAAATTCCGGCACGGGTCACAGCCACCGATGCGGCCACCGCCCTGATCCGGAAGCTCAAGGACATTCACGGGCCGCTGATGTTTCATCAGTCAGGTGGATGCTGCGACGGCAGTGCACCGATGTGCTTTCCGAATGGGGAATTCAAAACCGGCGATCAGGACGTGTTGCTGGGCGAGATTGAAGGCAGCCCGTTTTATATCGGACGCGCGCAATTCGAATATTGGCGTCACACACAGCTGATTATTGACGTCGTGGATGGACGCGGCGGGATGTTTTCGCTTGAGGGACCCGAAGGCAAACGCTTTCTGACCCGATCACGCATCTTCACCGATGACGAATGGAATGCACTGAAACACGCCAAACAAGGAAACGAGCAATCTAAAACAGAAGCAAGAACGTAAAGAAGATTACCAACGCAGATCTACCCGTGACATTGCGCGATCCCTGCCTCCCACAGAGTCTGCTCCGCAATGTCTGAAGATGCCGGACGCATCTTCCCCTTGCCCGTCGCCATCCCCCCGAACAGGCGACGGGCTTTTTTTATCCCTATCGAAGCCATTAAAATTATTGCGAAAAAATCTGGAACAACGTCCCTACTGCATGTGTTCTGCAATTGGAAAGCGACCCCGGGACGCAAATCGCCCGGAACTGAATTCCAACACAAAAGGAGCATCACATTATGCGACGCTCAATGATTACACTGACCGCCCTTTCCGCTATTGCCTTGGGGACAGCCCCCGCGATGGCAGCAGGGCAGCAGAAAGAAAATCCACAACTTCCCGAAACGACGCAGCAGTCGACGCAGAAAAATCCTGCGATCCTTAACGAAGCGGAATCGGTGCATCTTTCGGGGACGGTAAAAGAAATTACCGATAACCAGTTCACCATGAACTACGGCAATGGCGAAATTGCCGTCGATATGACCGATTACACCTGGTTCGACCAAGGCTTCATCAAAGCGGGCGACAAGGTCCGCGTTAATGGTGAAGTTTCCGAAGGGTTCTTCACCGACAAGATGGTTGTCGCGACGTCGATCTTCCTCCCGGAACGCGGCGCCTATTACACCAATGGCGAGGATCGCACCGGCTTTGTGAACAATAGCGGCCTTGCAACAGGCGACGAATGGGTGACATTCACCGGCGAGGTCACGGAAATCCGCGAAGATGAAATTGCCCTGAATACCGGCAACACATCAATCACTGTCGATACCAGTGATGTGCCGGAAAACAGTGCCGATGGACAGGCCTATCAGAAAATCAAAACCGGGGATCGGGTTTCGGTAGCCGGGGAGATGGATGCAGCCGGCCTGTTTACCGACCGGGAGCTTGTTGCATCGTCGATTGTCGTCATGAATGACAGCGACACCTACATGCAGTAGCCCGGCAAAGATAACCGTTACCTGAAGATATAAAAATGGCCGACGCCGGGTAAACTGGCGTCGGCTTTTCTGTTCAGGATCAGGCCAAAATCACCAGAACCAGAAGCCCCAGCGCGCACAGCACCAGAAGCGACAGAAGGGCCGCGACAATCACCCGCCCTCCGACATGCATGACGCTTCGGATATCGACACTTAACCCCAGTGCCGCCATGGCAAGGATGGTCAGGAAGGATGATATCGTGCGCATCGGTTCCAGCGCGATTTCGGGGATCAGACCAAACGAACGGGCTGCCATCATGGCCACAAACCCGACAATGAACCACGGCACCATCTGGGTGACAGGAAGGCGAACCTCGCGTTTGCGCCCGCCCATCAGGGCAAGCGTAAAGATCACCGGGCCAAGCATCAGAACCCGGATCAGCTTGACCAGGGTGCCGACCTGCACGGCCAAGGCTCCTGCCGGGGCGGTCGCGGCCAGAACCTGCGGGACGGCATAAACCGTCAGCCCGGAAAAGATACCATATTGCGCGGCACTCAGGCCCAGACCGACATGCACCAGTGGCAAAACAAAGACAAAAAGAACCCCCAGAACGGCGGTAAAGGCGATGGATGCCGCGACATCATCGGATTTTGCCGAAATCACCGGGGCGGTGGCGGCAATCGCCGAATTGCCGCAGATCGAATTGCCGCACGCCACCAGCATCGACAAATGCTTCGACAGGCCAAGTGCCCGCCCGATATGGAAGCTTAAAAACAGGCTGGCGCAAACCACCAGAACGATGGCCGCAATCAGGCCAAAACCCGCCTGCCCCAAGGCCTGCCCACTGATTGAGGCACCCAGGAAGACAATCGCGATTTCAAGCACCGTCTTGCCGCAAAACCGCACACCGTCATGAAACGGCTTGGCAAGGCCGAACGCGGATCGCACCACTACCCCCAGAAGGATCGCAAAAACCAGACTTTCGATCCAGCCATGCCCAAACAGGCTACGCTCCGCCTGCTCAACCAGCTTCGCGATCAACGCAATCGCCGTGGTCAGGAACAGACCGGGCAAAAGAGATTTCAGGTGCGCTTTAAAAAACATGATTTGCCTGTGAAATGTGACAGGCAGAAAATCACACGATCAATCATTTACATCCATCGAATAAAAATGGATGTTTCATTCGATATTTTCGAATGATTTATGGATAGACGCCATGATGACGCTTGAGCAACTCGCCATCTTTGTTGCCGTGGCCGAACGCGAACATCTGACAAAGGCCGCCGATGCAATCGGCCTGACCCCCTCCGCGGTCAGTTCGGCGATCAAGAATCTTGAAGGATTTTATGGCGTTGCGCTGTTTCATCGGGTGGGACGGCGAATTGAACTCAGCGAAACCGGACGACTGTTTTTAACCGAGGCCAAGGCGACCCTGGCACGCGCACGCGCCGCCGAACTGACACTGGCCGAACTTGGCGGATTGCAGCGCGGCGAACTTAACGTCTATGCCAGCCAGACGATTGCAAGTTACTGGCTGCCACCGTTTTTGATGCAGTTTCATGATCAGTATCCCGGTATTGCCATCAATCTGACGATTGGCAACACCAAGACCGTCTCCGACGCCGTCCGTGGTGGTGCCGCCGATATCGGCTTTATCGAAGGCGACGTAAATGAACCCGTCCTTGCCATGCGCGAAGTCGCCGAAGACGCCCTGGTGGTGGTGGTTGGCCCCAAACACCTTTGGGCCGATGGCAGGCCGTTAAGTGCGCAGGACCTGACCATACAAAGCAGTTGGGTGCTCCGCGAAGCCGGATCGGGCACAAGGTCGGAATTTGAAAATGCGGTGCGTCAGTCGGGCGTCGATCCGCAAAGGCTTAAAATCGCCCTGACATTACCGGCGAACGAGGCGGTGATTACTGCGGTTGAAACCGGCATCAGCGCCACCGCCGTTTCAAGCTTTGCCGTCAGTTCCCTGATCGCGCAGGGGCGGCTTTTCCGGGCAGCATTTCACATCCGCCCGCGCAAATTCATGATGCTGCGCCACAAGGAACGCCGCCAGACGCAAAGTTCGCTGGCGCTGGAAAAGCTTTGCCTTTCCACAAACGCATGATCGAATTTTTCCAGATCAAAATTGCGAATACGCAATGCACAATGCATGCGGGAACTTTATCTAATTGTCCTTATGAACACGGCCCCTGATCCTTTGTTTTCATGGGATCAGGTCATGCAATGAGCGATTTCGCATTGCAGCGGAAAACGCGGCCGGACAGGAAGGCTTTGCCTGACAAAAGGACCAACGCCAATGTTTGATCCCGATATATTGGCCCGCATACAATTCGCGTTCACCATCTCGTTCCACATCATTTTTCCGTCTTTTACCATTGGATTGGCCAGTTTCCTTTTCGTACTCGAAGCGCTTTGGCTGCGCACGCGCGATGATGCTTATCTGGCGCTATATAAATTCTGGCTGAAAATCTTTGCGCTGGCCTTTGGCATGGGCGTGGTTTCGGGCATTGTGATGTCCTATCAGTTCGGAACGAACTGGGGGCCGTTTTCGGAATTTACCGGCGGGGTTCTGGGGCCGCTTATGGCCTATGAAGTGCTAAGCGCCTTTTTCCTCGAAGCCGGTTTCCTTGGCATCATGCTGTTTGGCCTTAACCGTGTCGGACCGAAATTGCATTTCACCGCGACCACCATGGTTGCGATCGGCACCCTGTTTTCGGCCTTCTGGATTTTGTCGGCCAATAGCTGGATGCAGACGCCGACCGGCCATATCATCGAAAATGGTCGGGCTGTTGTGCAAAGCTGGTGGGATGTGGTGTTCAATCCAAGCTTCCCGTACCGGCTTGTCCATATGGTTCTGGCGGCATTTCTGACCACCGCACTTGTTGTCGGTGCCGTCGGTGCGTGGCATTTGCTGCGTGATCGGGAAAACCGCGCGGCACGGATCATGTTTTCCATGGCAATGTGGATGGCGGCCATTGTCGCCCCGGTCCAGATCGTCGCCGGTGACATGCACGGGCTTAATACCCTTGAATATCAACCGGCCAAGGTCGCCGCGATGGAAGGCCATTTTGAAACGCAGAATGGTGCCCCGCTGATACTATTTGGCTGGCCCGACATGGCGGCAGAGGAAACAAAATATGCCGTCGAAATCCCGAAACTCGGATCGATGATCCTGACACATGACTGGGATGGCAGGATCACCGGATTAAAGGATTTCGCCCCCGAAGACCGCCCGAATGCGACCATCGTATTCTGGACATTCCGCATCATGGTCGGGCTGGGCCTTTTGATGGCGTTGCTGGGCATTGCCAGCCTGTTCGCCCGGTGGCGCAAATCGCTTTATAGCTGTAGGTGGCTGCATCGTTTTGCCCTGATCATGGGGCCAAGCGGCTTTATCGCCATTCTGGCCGGGTGGTTCACCACCGAAATCGGGCGTCAGCCATGGGTGGTTTACGGATTGATGCGCACATCCGAAGCCGGATCACCGGTCGCCCCGGCCGCGATTGCCGGATCGCTTGCCGCATTCGTCATTGTCTATACCATCGTGTTCGGGGTTGGCACCGCCTATATCATCCGCGCGATGAACAGGGACCCGCGCTTTGCCCATTCGCCGAAGGGTGAAGTGCTGCGTGCCGGAAGCCGCCCGGTTTCTGATCCCACCATCCCGCAGGCAGGAGAATGATCATGGATTATCAACTGATCTGGGCCCTGCTGATTGCGGTTGCCGTTTTTGCCTATGTCACGCTTGACGGCTTTGATCTTGGCATCGGTATTCTGTTTCCCTTCATCAAGGACCCGGCCAAACGCGGCAGGATGATGAATACGGTTGCCCCTGTGTGGGATGGCAATGAAACCTGGCTGGTGCTGGGCGGTGGCGGGCTTTATGCCGCCTTCCCGCTGGCCTATTCATTGCTGATGACCGCGTTTTACATTCCGGTTCTCACCATGCTTCTGGCCCTTGTGTTTCGCGGGGTCGCGTTCGAATTCCGGTTCAAAAGCCGCGATCACCAAAAACACTGGGACTTTGCCTTTTCCGCCGGGTCGATCATTGCCGCCGCGATGCAGGGTGCGATGCTGGGCGCCTTTATTGAGGGGATTGCGGTTGAAAATGCCAAATTCGTTGGCGGCCCGTTTGACTGGCTAAGCCCGTTTTCGGTGTTCTGCGCATCCGCCGTTGTGGTCGGCTATGCCCTGCTTGGCACCGGCTGGCTGATCATGAAGATGGAAGGCAATTTTCAGGGACGTTTGCGTGGCCTTGCCAAGCCTGCGGTCATCTGGATGGCGGCCAATCTTGGTGTGGTGTCGCTGATGACAAGCTATATCCACCCGGCTTATGCGGCGCGCTGGTTTGATATGCCAAACCTGTTTTTCCTTGCCCCGATCCCGATTGTCACGGCCGGTCTGCTTTTCTGGCTCTGGCATGCGGTAAAGCACCGGGAAAAGACGGTATTTGGCATTACGCTTGGCATTTTCTTCCTGTGCTATGCCGGGTTTGGCATCACGCTTTATCCCAATATCGTGCCGCCGATGATTGATTTCAGGACCGCCGCCGCACCGGATAACAGCCTGTCCTTCATGCTGGTCGGTGCTGCCATCCTGATCCCCATCATTCTGGCCTATACCGCCTATGCCTATTGGGTATTCCGGGGCAAGGTCGGGGATGAAGGATATCACTGATGACGGCATTTTCACCCAAACCCAAAACCCGGCGTGTGCTTTGGTTTATCGGGCTTTATGCCGGGGGTATCCTTGTGATCGGGGCCGTGTCGCTTTTGCTGCGCAGCCTGATCACCGGAATTTCCTGAAAATATCCGGTCACAAATATCGGATTACTCCGTCTACCTGCTGACACTTGTCAGCAACTCCGGCCCGGCAGAAAGGTCCCCCACCCCTGCCGGGCTTTTTTATTCGGGTCCGGTCATTGGCCCAGATAATCGCTGTCCGTCACCTTTTCCAGCCAATCCACCGCCGATCCGTTGACGGATTCCGCAATCGCGATATGCGTCATCGCGGTTTTGTCGGTCGCCCCATGCCAGTGCTTTTCACCCGGTTCGAACCAGACGATATCGCCGGGGCGGATTTCCTCGCGCGGTCCGCCTTCGCGCTGCGCCCAGCCAAGGCCGCTTGTGATAATCACGGTCTGGCCCAGCGGATGGGTATGCCATGCGGTGCGCGCGCCCGGTTCAAACGTCACAATGGCCCCGCCGACACGGGCGGGATCGGTGGTCTGAAACGGGCTGTCGATCCGAACCGTACCCGTGAAGTAATCCGGCGATCCTTTGGCCGATGGTTTTGATGCGTTACGCAGGATGTTCATGGTGATCCTTCGGCTTTGTTTCGTGGTGCACTTTACTGATTGTGCACCCGCCGGATCAGCAAGGCCAGTCGTTCAATACCATCGCGGATGCGATCCGCCTTCTCCGTCGCGAAACTGAGACGCGCGGTATTACGGCCCGTGTGATCACAGAAGAAAGCCTGACCGGGGACGAAGGCGACCTTGGCATCGTGCAGGGCCTGTTCCAGTAATTGTCGACTGTCGATATTTTCCGGCAAGGTCAGCCAGATGAACATGCCGCCTTCGGGTCTTGTATAGGACACGGCTTCAGGCATGAATTCGTCAAGGGCGGCCAGCATCGTGTTCCGTTTGGCGCGATAGGCATCGCGGATGGTATCCAGATGCCCCGGAAACAGTCTGCGCGCCGCACGCAGGGCGACTTCCTGATTGATGGTCGATACATGCAGGTCGCCCGCCTGCGTCATCAGAACCAACCGTTCGATCACCGGACGCGGCGCACAGACCCACCCGATCCTGAGGGCTGGCACCAGCGTTTTGGAAAAAGTGCCAAGCTGGATGATGGTTCCCGTCTGCGGATCGCCGTTGGTTTCATCAAGGGCAAGCAACGATGGCAAAACATCGCCTTCGTAGGACAGCTTGCAATAGGCTGCGTCTTCAAGAATGACCGCACCATATTTACGCGCAACTTCAAGCACCGCCAGACGCCGTTCAAGCGTATAGGACCGCCCGGTCGGGTTCTGGAAATCGGGTGCCAGATAGGCAATCCGTACGCCACGTTCAAAGGCTGCTTCGAGTTCGGCAATCACCGGGCCATCATCATCCATATTCACCCCGACATAGGTCGGACGGCGCATGGAAAAGGCCTGCATCGCACCAAGGTAACTTGGCTTTTCCACAACGATTTCGCGCCCCGGTTCCAGTAGCAGACGGGCAAGCATATCAAGCCCCTGCTGCGCGCCACAGGTAATCAGGATGTTATCAATCCCGCGCACCGCACCGCTGGTTGCCAGATCATCGGCAATCCATTGACGAAGCGCGGGCAGGCCTTCGCTGATTGAATATTGCAGGCTTTTGCGACCCGCAGCCTCGTCGGTTGTCAGATCACCATAGATGGCATTGAAATCGGCCAGCGGGAAAAGCGACGGATCGGGCACGCCCCCGGCAAAGGAAATGATTTCCGGCCGGTCGGCCACTTTAAGCAGATCACGGATTTCGGAGGCGGTAAGCGCACGGGCATCGCGAACGATCAGGTCATTCCATTGGACAGTCATGGGGCTTCTCTTTAGGTCAGTGTTGTTGCCATTATTTGGCAAGGAAGACTGACCTAAATCAAGTTTATTTTTCTATTTCCTTTAATTTTGAAATAAAATTACCTTTTGGCCTTTTATTCCCCCGCATGTAATTCCGTTTCCATCCCCCTATCCCGCACCACCTGCCGGGCCTTTTTTGGCATTCTATATTCAATAAACAATCAACAATGCCAAACCATTCCACAGGTTATCATGACCGAATATGCAAAGTTTCGACCATGGCTCGACTGGCTTGATCAGCGTTACGATGAAACGCTTGATCGCCTGAAATCGTGGTCGGCAATCAATAGCGGCACGGGCAATATCAACGGCCTTGACCGCATGCGTGATGCCATTCTGGATACCTTTGCCGAACTTGATGCCCAAACCGCCATCATCGACCTGCCCGATAGCGCGGCAGTCGCTGCCGACGGCAGTATCGCACCGGTGCGTTATGGCAAGCTTTTACATTTTTCCAAACGGCCGCAGGCCCCGGTTCGGGTTCTGCTGTGCATTCATTATGACACGGTCTTTGCCATCGACAGCGCGTTTCAAACCCCGCGCCTGATCGATGAAAACACATTGAACGGGCCGGGTGTTGCCGATGCCAAGGGCGGCATTCTGACGATCCTCAATGCGCTAAACGCGCTGGAACGAAGCCCGTTTGCGGGCGGCATCGGCTGGGACGTGATCCTGAACCCGGATGAAGAAACCGGCTCCATCGGATCGGCTCCGTTTCTGGCGGAGCGCGCCCGCGCAGCCGATTTTGGCATGCTGTATGAACCGGCCTTGGAAGACGGCACCCTTGCCGGGGCACGCAAGGGATCGGGCAATTTTGCCATCCGGATCAAGGGGCGCGCCGCCCATGCGGGCCGTGAATTTCATGTCGGGCGCAGTGCGATGGTCGCGGCCAGTGATTGCGTGATGCGCCTTGATCAGCTTAACGGCAAGGTTGGCGAAGCCACATTCAACATCGGCAAGATCGATGGTGGCGGTCCGGTCAATGTGGTGCCTGATAATGCCGTTGTGCGATTTAACGTTCGAGTTTCAAACCATGACGAACGCCATCAGGCCGAAAATGAAATTGCCGACGTCATTGCCGCGATCAATCAGCGCGACGGCATCACCGCCGAACTGCACGGCCAATTTGGCCGCGCGCCCAAACCGATGGCTGACAGGACCAAGACCCTTTTTGAATGGGTGCGCGAACTGGGTCATGACCTTGATCTTGATATCGCATGGAAACCCACGGGGGGCTGTTGCGATGGCAATAACCTGGCCGAGGCCGGATTACCTAATATTGATACCCTTGGGGTGCGCGGCGGCCTGATCCATTCCGATCAGGAGTTCGTGAAGCTCGACAGTCTGATCGAACGGGCAAAACTTTCGGCCCTGATCCTGATGAAAGCCGGTTCCGGTGATTTACCCGACGCATTGAAAAAGACGGAGATATAAAATCATGATGTGTGTCCGCCCCGCCCGTATGAGCGACCTTGACCGGCTGGTTGATCTGGCATCCTCCGCCAGCAAGGGTTTAACCACCCTTCCGGCCAATCGTGACGTGCTTGAAGCCCGCATTTCTGAAAGTATCGAAGCCTTCGGGGCCGATATCGACGGCCCCGGTGGTGAAAGCTATTTCATGGTTCTGGAAGATACCGCCAATGGCAAGGTCGCAGGCACCTGCGCGATCTATGCCGGGGTCGGGTTATCAAAGGCCTTCTATAACTACAAAATCCTGAAACTGACGCAATATTCGCATGAACTGAATGTCACGGTGACGTCACGCCTGCTGACCCTTGTGAACGATTATCAGGGTGCTACCGAGGTGGGCACACTTTACCTTGACCCGGACTATCGCAAGGACGGCAACGGGCAGCTTCTGGCGCGGTCGCGATACCTGTTGATGGGGTGCTTCAAGAAACGGTTTTCGGAAATGGTCATGGCCGAAATGCGCGGCTGGCAGGATGAAAACGGTAAATCACCACTGTGGGAAGCGCTGGGATCGCATTTCTTCAACATCCCGTTCCCCGATGCCGATTACATTTCCGGGATCGGCAATAACCAGTTCATTGCCGATCTGATGCCGAAATACCCGATCTATATCGAAATGCTGCCCAAGGCCGCACAGGACGTAATTGGCAAAACCCATGATGAAACGCGACCGGCGCTGAACCTTTTGAAAAAGGAAGGTTTCCGGTTTTCAAATGCGGTCGATATTTTTGATGGCGGACCCTGCGTTGATGTCCGGCTTGATGACATCCGCACCATCCGTCATTCCAAAATCGCCACCATCCGCAAAATCGTTGATCGCACGACCTCTATGGAACGCCACCTTGCCTGTACGTTGGAACTTTGCGGGTATCAGGCAAGCTGGCTTTACATGACAATTGTGAATGGCACCCATGTCGATCTGGACCGCGATCAGGCCGAAATCCTTGGTCTGCGCGCTGGCGATCAGATCCGTTTTGTCACCGATTAAGCATCAGGAGCAGGCATCATGACCCAGAAATCAAATCCCGCCCTGTTCATCAATGGCACATGGCAAACCGGCAATGGCAAAGCATTTCACGCCGAAAATCCGGCCAATGGCGATATCATCTGGCAGGGAAAGGCTGCCAGCCCTGATGATGTTAACGCCGCGATCATGGCGGCGCGAAATGCCTTTCCGGCATGGGCAAAACGCGACCTTAATGAACGGATCGAAATTCTTGAACGGTTTGCCGGGTTGCTCAATGATCACAAGGACGCACTGGCACGTACCATCAGCCTTGATGCCGGAAAGCCGCATTGGGAAGCCCTGACCGAAGTCGGCGCAATGGCTGGCAAGATCGCGATTTCGATCAAGGCCTATCATGATCGCACCGGCACCCGCCACGGAGATGCGCCGGGCGGCGGACAGGCGATCTTGCGCCATAAACCGCATGGGGTGGTTGCGGTCTTTGGTCCCTATAACTTTCCCGGCCACCTGCCAAACGGCCATGTCGTCCCGGCCCTTCTGGCGGGCAATTGCGTGGTGTTCAAGCCTTCCGAACTGACCCCCCTTGTCGCAGAGGAAACCGTAAAGCTTTGGCAACAGGCCGGATTGCCCGACGGAGTTCTCAACCTTGTGCAGGGGGAACGCGATACCGGTATTGCCTTGGCGCAGCATCCTGGCATTGACGGGTTATTCTTTACCGGCAGTGTTCCGACCGGATACCATTTGCATCATGCCTTTGCCGGACAGATGGCCAAGATCCTGGCCCTTGAACTTGGCGGGAATAATCCGCTTGTCGTCTGGAACGCCGCCGATCTCGATGCTGTCGCCCATCATACCGTCATGTCGGCCTTTATCACGGCGGGGCAGCGTTGTACCTGTGTGCGCCGCCTGATCGTGCCAACGGCCGCAAAGGGCGATGCGATGATCGCCGCCATCAATGATTATTGCGACAGGCTGATCGTTGGTGCGCCAGATGATGATCCCGAACCCTTCATGGGCCCGGTGATTTCCAACCGGGCGGCCGATGGCCTTATGGCGGCACAGGCGAAACTTGTTGCCGATGGTGCCAAAATCATTCGCGAAATTACGCGCCCCGACCCTGCCCGCCCGTTTCTGACGCCGGGCCTGATTGACGTGACCGATGTAAAGAACCGCGCGGACGAGGAACTGTTTGGCCCGATCCTGCAAATCATCCGGGTCGATAGTTTCGACGATGCCATCCGTGAAGCCAACAATACCCGTTTTGGCCTTGCCGCCGGGTTGCTGTGCGATGATGCCAAACTTTGGCAACGCTTCATCCACGAAAGCCGCGCCGGGATCGTAAACTGGAACAAACAGCTGACCGGCGCATCCAGTGCCGCCCCGTTTGGCGGTATCGGCGAAAGCGGCAACCACCGCCCGTCGGCCTATTACGCCGCCGATTATTGCGCATGGCCCGTCGCAACCCTTCAGACCGACAAACTGGTCGCCCCCGATGCCGCCCCTAAAGGAGTACGCCCATGACCCGATACGCCATCGAAGCCAATTTTGACGGTCTGGTCGGCCCGACGCACAATTATGCCGGGTTAAGCTTTGGCAATGTCGCATCGACAAGTAATGCCAGCACCCTTTCCAACCCGAAATCAGCCGCCCTTCAGGGCCTGACCAAGATGAAAGCCCTGCATGACATGGGCTTTGTGCAGGGTGTGTTGCCGCCTCAAGAACGCCCGCATGTCAAAACCCTGCGCGATGTTTTTGGCTTTCGTGGATCGGATGGTGATGTTCTGGCGTCTGCGTGGAAAACCAATCCGAACCTTGTTCTCGCGGCATCATCGGCATCCCCGATGTGGACGGCCAACGCCGCAACCGTTTCGCCCAGCGGTGATACCGATGATGGCAAGGTGCATTTCACCCCGGCCAATCTGTGCACCATGTTCCACCGATCCATCGAACATCCGGTGACCGGGCGCGCACTTGCCGCGACATTCGCCGGTCCCGATCATTTCACCCACCACGCCTCCCTGCCCGGCACGGACCATATGGGGGACGAGGGGGCGGCCAACCATACCCGGTTTTGCGGTGATTATGGCGCGCGCGGGGTCGAATTTTTTGTCTATGGCCGTCACGCTTTTTATCCGGGCAAAACCCGGCCAAGCCGTTATCCGGCACGCCAGACCTTCGAAGCCAGCAGCGCGATTGCCCGCCATCATGGCCTATCGGAAAACGGTGTCGTCTATGCGCAGCAAAACCCCGACCTGATTGATGCCGGGGTGTTTCATAATGACGTGATTTCGGTCGGCAATGCCAATGTGCTGTTCCATTACGAGGACGCCTTTGTCGACACGCCCGCCGTCATGAACGACATCCGGCACAAGATGGACGGCATTGCCGATTTCACCAGCATTGAAGTGCCCAAAAGTACCGTGCCGCTTTCCGACGTGATCAAAAGCTATCTGTTCAATTCACAGCTTTTGCGCCTGCCGGAAAATGACCAGATGATGCTGATCCTGCCGACCGAGGCCGAAGAAACCATATCGGTCCGCGATTACCTTTATGACCTGATCGGCAAGGGCACTACACCGATCAGACAGATCAAGTTTTTCGACCTGCGCCAAAGCATGCGCAATGGCGGCGGGCCCGCCTGTTTAAGGCTGCGTGTCGCCCTGACCGAGGATGAACTTGCCGCGACCAACCAAAAAAGCCTGATCGACGATCAACGCTTTGCCAAACTGACAGGCTGGGTCGAAAAACATTATCGCGACCGGCTAAGTGCTGATGATTTCCGCGATCCAACGCTTCTGGACGAAGTCCGGACAGCACTGGATGAGCTGACGCAACTTCTTGACCTTGGCCCGATCTACGATTTCCAGCGGGAAGGATAAGCCATCCCGCATTCCCTGCCGTGCTGCCCGGTTGCTTCGAAATTTAATACCGGACCAACCGTGGCAGAATAACCGGAACAACAAGCTTTACGCCCCACACAAAGTCCGGGAGACCCGCCTATGTCGACCCTCTATGATACCGAACATCTTAAAAGATCTGATGCGGCCAATATCCTGCATCCGGCATCCGTGGTTGCCGATGTGTCAAACAACGGCCCGGCCCGCATTTTTGTCGAGGGTAAGGGGGCGTTCATTACCGATACCGACGGCAACAGAATGCTGGACGGAGTTGGCGGGCTTTGGTGCATGAATATCGGCTATGGCCGAACCGAGATCGGCGATGCGATGAAGGCCGCATCCGATCAGATGGGCTATTTCCATACCTTTGCCGGAGCCTCCAACCCGGCCCAGATCGGACTGGCCGAAAAGCTGATGGCAAAAATGCCCGATCACATCACCAAGGTGTTCTTTGGTAGTTCCGGGTCGGATGCCAACGACACATTGATGAAGATCGTCTGGTATTATAACGGGCTTCGCGGCAAACCGGAAAAACGCAAGATCATCGCCCGCAAACAGGCCTATCACGGCACCACCATTGCCACCGCCAGCCTGACCGGGCTTGCATCGTTTCATCGCAATTTCGGCCTGCCGATCCCCGAAGTCAAACACACCTCGCTCCCGCATTATTACCGCGAAGCCAAACCGGGCGAGACCGAGGAACAGTTTTCCGCCCGGCTGGCAAACGAGCTTGAATCCCTGATCATCGCCGAGGGCCCGGAAACGGTCGGTGCCTTCATTGCCGAACCGATCATGGGCGCCGGTGGCGTCATCACCCCACCAAAGGGCTATTTCAAAGCCGTTCAGGCAGTTCTGAAAAAGCACGATATCCTGTTCATCTGTGACGAGGTTGTTTGTGGTTATGGCCGCACCGGGCATTGGTTTGGTCATCAGCTTTATGACATTCGCCCCGATATGATCGCCACCGCCAAGGGCCTGACAAGCGGCTATTTCCCGATGTCAGCAGCCTTTATCAGCGACGATATCTGGAAAGTTCTGCACGACGGATCGGCAACACTTGGCGCATTTGCCCATGGCTTCACCTATTCCGGCCATCCGGTCGGAGCGGCTGTGGCACTGGCGAACCTTGCGATCATCGAAGGTGAAAATCTGGTCGCGAATTCCGCAGAAACAGGTGCCTATCTCCATGCGCAGCTTAACGATACCTTTGGCCATCATGCTCATATCGGCGAAGTACGCGGTGTCGGCCTTCTGGGTGCCTTGCAGCTAATGGCGGACCGGGACACAAAAACTGGGTTCGATCTGAAACACAAGATCGCCGCACGCTGTGCGGCGGCGATTGGCAATCATGGCGTGATTGTCCGCCCGCTTCCAACCGCCGACAGCCTGGCATTTTCCCCACCTCTGACGCTTGACCGGGGCGAAGCCAATCAGATGGTCGATGCCATCAAAAAGGGCATTGATCAGGTGATGGGCGAACTGAGTGCCGATGAACGCAAGGGCATGGCTGCCTGATTTTCGAAACACCTCAAATCCTACCCCACTTGCCCGACCGGAATACTGGTCGGGCCGTTTTTTTATGTGTAAGGTGGCGCAAACAAGATAACGGCGACCCCGATGATCAAGATCGACGAGATCAACCTTAAAATCCTGCGCGCCCTTCAGGCCAATGCAAAGCTGACCAATCTCGCCCTTTCAAAGCTGGTGGGACTAAGCCCTAGCCCCTGCCTTGATCGGGTCAGGAAGCTTGAAAAAGAAGCGGTCGTGAAACGCTATCGCGCGGTACTTGATATCGAAAAAATCTGTCCGCATGTCCGGGTCTTTGCCGAGGTTACCTTAACCGGCAAAACCGCCGCCGATTACAAACGCTTTGCCGATGCGGCCAAAACCATCCCCGAAGTCGTTGCCGCCTACCGGATTTCAGGACCGTATGATTATATGCTGTGCCTCGTTTGCCGCGATGTGCAGCATTATCATTCCCTGTCCGAAGACATGATCCACGGCAATCTTGGCATCACTAAATTCATCGGCCATGTCGCTTTGGCCCAGACCAAGGCCTTCAAAGGCTATCCGGTCTGACGTCCGGGCTTCATAGACCACAAAGAAAACACCCAAAGAACATATTTCCTTTGTACTAGAAAATATGTGGTTATCTTTTTTGTGTGATTTGGATAGATCGCGCTTGCATCAAAGCCGTTTCCATATTACCCATCAAAGCAACGTGAAATACATTTATAAACACAAATTTTGTGTTGTTTGCCACAGTTTTGATTGATCGGCAGGAACGAGAATGCAGCCTAATCTGACCCATCTCCGCCAGCTTGAGGCCGAGAGTATTCACATTATCCGCGAAGTTGCGGCGTCGTTCGAACGGCCGGTGATGCTTTATTCCATCGGCAAGGATTCGTCGGTTTTGCTGCATCTGGCGCGCAAGGCATTTTACCCGGCCCCGCCGCCCTTCCCGTTGATGCATGTCGATACCACATGGAAATTCCGCGAAATGATCGAATTTCGCGACAAGGTGGCGGCGGAATACGGGTTTGAGCTGATTGTTCATATCAATCAGGAAGGCGTTGATCAGGGCATTGGCCCGTTCACCCACGGATCAAGCCTGCATACCGACGTCATGAAAACCCAATCGCTGAAACAGGCGCTGAACAAATACAAGTTCGATGCAGCCTTTGGCGGTGCCCGCCGGGACGAGGAAAAGGCGCGTGCAAAAGAACGCGTATTTTCGTTCCGCACCGAAACCCATCGCTGGGATCCGAAAAACCAGCGCCCGGAACTTTGGGATATCTATAACGCACGGATCAACAAGGGCGAAAGCATTCGCGCCTTCCCGATCTCGAACTGGACCGAGCTTGATATCTGGCAATATATCTATCTCGAACAGATTCCGATTGTGCCGCTGTATTATTCGGCCAAACGCCCGGTTGTTGAACGTGACGGCATGCTGATCATGGTCGATGACGACCGCATGCCGCTTAATCCGGGTGAAAAACCGGAAATGAAATCGGTGCGTTTCAGAACGCTTGGCTGCTATCCGCTGACCGGTGCGGTTGAGTCCGAAGCCGCCACCCTGCCCGACATTATCCAGGAAATGCTGCTGACCCGTTCAAGCGAACGTCAGGGGCGTATGATCGACCATGATCAGGCCGGTTCAATGGAAAAGAAAAAGCAGGAAGGTTACTTCTGATGGCGCACAAATCCGATCTGATTGCCGATGACATTCTCGGCTACCTGAAAGCCCAGGAAGAAAAAAGCCTGCTGCGTTTCATCACGTGCGGCAGTGTCGATGACGGCAAATCGACCCTGATTGGCCGTCTGCTTTGGGATTCCAAACTGATCTTCGAGGATCAGCTTGCGGCCCTTGAATCTGATAGCCGCAAGGTCGGCACCCAGAATGGCGAAATTGATTTCGCCCTGCTGCTTGACGGGCTTCAGGCCGAACGCGAACAGGGCATCACGATTGATGTCGCCTATCGGTTCTTTTCGACCGACAAGCGCAAATTCATCGTCGCCGATACCCCCGGCCACGAACAATATACTCGTAACATGGCAACCGGCGCCTCCACCGCCGATGTCGCCGTGATCCTGATTGATGCCCGCAAAGGCATCCTGACACAGACACGCCGCCACAGCTTCATCACCTCGCTTTTGGGGATCAAGCATGTGGTGCTGGCGGTGAACAAGATGGACCTGATCGACTATGATCAGGCCAAATTCGACACCATTGTTGCGGACTATAAAGAATTCGCCAAAGACCTTGGCTATAGCTCGATCACGCCAATCCCGTTATCGGCCCTTCGCGGCGATAACATGATCGAAGCCAGCCCGAATACCCCTTGGTACGAAGGCCCGACGCTGCTCGCGCATCTTGAAACCGTTCAGGTCGAACAGGATGCGATTGAAAAGCCGTTCCGCCTTCCGGTCCAGTGGGTCAACCGTCCGAACCTTGATTTCCGTGGCTTTTCCGGCACCATTGCGTCGGGCATTATCAAGCCGGGCGATCCGATTGCCGTCACCGCATCGGGTCAGACCAGCAAGGTCAGGGAAATCGTCACCTTTGACGGCAATCTTGATCAGGCCTTTGCCGGTCAGGCTGTCACCCTGACCCTTGAAGATGAAATCGACATTTCGCGCGGCGATGTTCTGGCACGTCCGGATGAACGCCCGGAATTTGCCGACCAGTTCGAAGCACGCATCATCTGGATGCACGAAGATCATCTTCTGCCCGGTCGCCCCTATATCATCAAGATGGGCGCACAGGTCACCAACGCACAGATCAGCGACCTGAAATACAAGGTCAATGTCAACACGCTGGAACATATTGCCGGCAAGACGCTGGAACTGAACGAAGTCGGGATTGCCAATATCGCAACCGACAAGGCACTGGCCTTTGACCCCTATGATGACAACCGCCATTCGGGCCGGTTCATCATTATCGACCGCTATTCCAACGCCACCGTTGGCGCAGGCATGGTCAACCATTCACTTCGCCGTGCGACCAACGTCAAATGGCAGGAAATGGACATCAACAAAAAGTCGCGTGCCTATCAGAAAGGTCAGCAATCGGCCGTTCTGTGGTTCACGGGTCTTTCGGGTGCCGGTAAATCGACCATCGCCAATCTGGTCGAGAAAAAGCTGCATGCCATGGGCAAGCACACCTACACCCTTGATGGTGACAATGTCCGTCACGGATTGAACAAGGACCTTGGCTTTACCGATGCCGACCGGGTGGAAAACATCCGTCGCGTGGGTGAAACCGCCAAGCTGTTTGTCGATGCCGGGATCATCACGCTGGTATCCTTTATCTCGCCGTTCAAAAGCGAACGCCAGTTTGCCCGTAACCTTGTAGAAGACGGCGAGTTCATCGAGGTCTTTATCGACACCCCGATTGAAGTCTGCGAACAGCGCGACGTGAAAGGCCTTTATAAAAAGGCCCGCGAAGGCAAGATCGCCAACTTCACCGGGATCGATAGCCCCTATGAAGCACCGGAAAACGCCGAAATCACGGTCAACACATCCGATCAAACCGCCGAACAGGCAGCCGAGATCATCGTTGCCAAGCTCGAAGAATTCGGTGTTCTCGGCGCTTGGTATCCGGAAATCTAGGGATACCGGCAACCTCGATACGAACGAAACAGCATCAAAGCCCCGGCCTTCGCGCCGGGGCTTTTTGTTTGCCTTTCATTCGTCAAATTCAAATGTTCATTTGAAAATGTGATATGATCGAATGAATGATGCAGTTCGTCGCCTTATATACATTGAATAATGCAGGCCCCGTGATCACGTGAATATCAAAGGCCCGCTCATAGATCTCGCATCATAAAAAGACCGGAACAACGAGGCGCCCATGGAAATTTCCCTGAAGCTGCTTGAGATTGCGGGCATGATTGCCCTTCTTCTGTGGGGCCTTCACATGGTCCAAACCGGCATTCAGCGCGCCTATGGACCAGAGCTTCGAAGATTTCTGTCATCCGCACTGGGCAACCGGTTCAAGGCATTTTTCGCCGGGATCGGCGTGACCGCAATTCTTCAAAGCAGCACGGCCACCGGCCTGATGGCGACCGCCTTTACCGCCGAAGGATTGATCAGCCTTGTAACCGCCCTTGCGATCATGCTGGGCGCGAATGTCGGCACCACCCTGATTGTTCAGGTCCTGTCCTTTGACATCACACAGATCGCCCCGGTCTTTATCCTGATCGGGGTTCTGATGTTCCGGCGTGGTGGCGTCACCCGCACGCGTGACCTTGGCCGGGTGGTGATCGGGCTTGGCATGATGTTGCTATCCCTTCATCTGGTGCATGGTGCGGTTGCCCCCTATGCCGATGCACCGGGATTGCGTACCGTCCTGACCGCAATTACTGCCGCCCCGGTTTTGAATGTCCTACTGGCTGCGGCCCTGACATGGCTTGCCCATTCCAGCGTTGCGATTGTCTTGCTGATCATGTCCTTTGCCTCGGCCGGGATTATTCCGCTTGAAGCCGCCTTTGCATTGGTGCTCGGCGCCAATCTGGGAACGGCGATCAATCCGTGGCTTGAAGGCGGCAATAACAGCGACCCGGCGTCAAAACGCCTGCCGCTTGGCAATCTTTTAAACCGTATGGCGGGTTGCGTTCTGGCACTGGCGGCTCTGGAACCTGCGACAAACCATATTGCCCGGATCATCCCTGATCCGGCGCAGGCTGTTGCGGCATTTCACCTTGTTTTCAACCTGTTCCTTGCCGTTCTGATGTTGCCGACCCTGCCGCTGCTTGCTCGGCTTTTATGCCGCTGGCTGCCGACACGCAATGATGGCAGCGATCCGGCAAAGCCAGTTTATCTTGATGATGATGCCAAGGCGTCACCACCCATCGCAATGGCAGTTGCCGCCCGCGAAGCCCTTCGCATGGCCGATACATTGCAGCAAATGCTGGCCGGGGTTGAAGATGCGCTTGAAAACGGGGATCGCAAACGCGCCGCCCAGACACGGCGCATGGACGATATCCTTGATCATCTCAATACCGCGATCAAGGAATACCTGACGTCACTGGATGTCCGGACATTCGATGACCGGGATCGCCGCCGGATGCGTGAAATCCTGACTTTTGCGACCAATCTCGAACAGGCGGGCGATGTGATTGAACGTGATCTGGTCAATCTGACCAGCAAACGGATCAAGCGCGGCCTGACCTTCTCACCCGAAGGGCAGCGTGAATTGCTTGATATGCTTGAACGGCTTGAAAGCAACCTTCGGTCTGCGACGGCGGTTTTCATGAATGAAGACCCGCGCATGGCCCGCAAACTTGCCAGGGAAAAGGAAGCCTTCCGCGACCTAGAAGAACGCACGATTAACGCGCATTTCCAACGTCTGCAGGCCGGGCGTCAGGACAGCACGGAAACCAGCACCCTGCATCTTGATATCGTCCGCGACCTTAAACGCATCAATGCGCATCTGGTCGCTGCCGCTGCCTATCCGGTTTTGAAGGATCAGGGCGAACTTCTGACCAGCCGCCTCAAACTGCCCAAGCATGGCTGATCCTGTTTCCTTTCATGCCAATGGCTTGGCGGGCAACTTGCACCACATCTGATGTTTTCCTGATCTTTGATGCTTGACTCCTGTTCCGTCCTGACCACATAAAAAGAACAAATCAGGAACACACATTATGTCGGACAGACGTCTTCATCTTGCCCGTGCGGCTTTGCAACGGGCCGAAAAACAGTGGAAAGGACAGGTTACCTGTCTGCCCGGCGGGGCGGACCGGATCATACGCCGTGCCTTCGGGATTGAATTGGCCCATCACATCAGCATCGGGGGCATTGCCCCGATGGGTCTGCATGAAATCATCTGCGGTCATGATGATACCGGCGCATCGGTTCTGGCATGGTATCTGGCGCGACTTTCCATCGGGGATCAGACCGGCAAAAACCTGTTCTGGATCCGGCAAAGGCGCGCGATTGATCAGGGCGGGCTTTATCCCCTTTCACTACCAGGCGAAGACGCGCCAATCATGATGGCCGTCGATCAGCAGGCCACCGCCCTTTGGACCTGCGAGGAAGCGGCAAAATCAGGCCAGATCGCCAGCATCATTGTCGAAACCACGGATTATGACCTGACTGCGGCGCGGCGCCTGCAACTGGCGTGCGAGGCCGGGCACACCCGTCTGATTGCGATCCGCCATATGCGATCCGATAGCAAAACCATCGCATCAAGCGCGCATACACGCTGGCGGATAACGCCGGAAGCAGTGGAACATTCAACAACAGATAACCGACACATACTCAGCCTGATCGGGGGACGCGGAGTTCGACCGGGCAGCTGGAGAATGCAAATTGATGCAACAACGTTTTCTTTATCTGTGGCTGACGCACTGGAAAACAGATTGCCACCGGATCGATATGCCGGAAACCGGGGATGACAGCCCCAAACAGGAACCGGTCGTGATCACACGCGCCGATCACAAGGGCGTTCTTGTCTGCGGCAGTGACAAAGCAGCACAATCACGCGGGCTTGCACCGGGCATGCGCCTTGCCGAAGCGCGCAGCATATATCCCGCCCTGCACGATATCCCCGAACAGCCCGATCTTTATGAACGGCATCTGGCTCGCTTGATCCGCGCGATGGACCGATACAGCCCATGGGTTGCCCGCGACCGGTTCTTGCAGGAAGCTGATCATAACCATACGGGCGATGCCGGATTGTGGCTTGAAATCACCGGCGGCAGTCATCTTTTTGGCGGGGAAAGCGCCCTTCTGGAATTGGTTCTGCGCGATGTCAAATCACGTGGTTATGCTGGCCGGGCCGCCATTGCCGATACGGCAGGTGCGGCATGGGGGGCGGCACGGTGCCACCTCGCCCCGGCTGATCAACGGATTTTAAGCCTGCCACGCGATCACGATATTGCCGCCGGTTTTCCAATCTCCGCCCTGCGTCTGGTCGAACAGACACGGGTCACCCTGTTTCGGCTGGGGCTGAAACATCTGGGCGACATCACCCCGATGCCGCGCGCCAATATCACCACACGTCTGGGGCCAGAAGTTTTGCAACGGCTTGATCAGTTTTATGGCCGCCTGCCTGAACATCTGAATTTCAATCTGCCCAACCGGCCATGGCTGATCCGGCGCAGCTTTGGTGAACCGCTGGGCGATGCGGCCAATCTGGCAATTGCCGTTGAAAGCTTGATCACGGAACTTTGCGGCAATCTGACGCAGGAAAATCTGGGTCTGCGACGGATCATCCTGCGCTGTGTGCGGGTTGACGGACATGCCCACACCATCACCCTGACGACAGGCGGCCCGTGCCAGTCCGCCCCGCATATCTTGCGATTGCTGTCTGAAAAAATGCCCGGTGTCGATACCGGTTTTGGCATCGAACAGGTGATTGTCTATGCCCCATGGGTCGAACATGTGGCCTTTCGCCAGTCGCGCCTTGACCAGCAACAGGAAGAAACCACCGACCAGATTGCCCTTGCCCAGTTGATCGACCGGATTTCCCATCATCTCGGCCCGCGTGACATGCTGTTTCATCCCGGCCATCACGCCAGCCATTTGCCTGAACGTGCCTCCGTGCGACAGGCTCCCAACATCCGGACATATCCAACCAGACGCACCGATATGACATTACCCAAACGCCCGGTGCGCCTGATCGACCCGCCCGAACCGGCCGAAATCCTTGAACGCCACCCCACAGGCGCGCCAAGCCGCCTGCGCTGGCGAAAAATGGCGGTCGACATCATCCATGCCGAGGGACCGGAACGGATTTGCCCGGAATGGTGGCAATGTCTTGATCAGGATGGCTATGCCCTAAGCCCCCAAACACGGGATTATTTCCGCATCCGTGATCAGGCAGGCCGATTGTTATGGGCCTTTCGCACCGGCCCAACCGGGCAGGATATCTGGTCCATCCATGGATTATTCGGGGACTGACATGACCGGTTTCCCCCTTCTCCAAACGGTACCTCCTTACGCCGAATTACAGGTCAGCAGCAATTTTTCCTTCCTGCGCGGTGCCTCCCACGCCGAGGAACTGGTTCTTATGGCAGCAAGCAAAGGACTGCATGCCATTGCGATAACCGACTGCAACACCTTGGCCGGGGTCGTGCGTGGCCACACAGCACATCAGCCCCACAGGGACCGGCTGAATTATATTGTCGGCTGTCGGCTTGATCCCGTCGATGGCCCGTCGCTGTTATGTTACCCGACGGATCGTACTACCTATGCCCGGTTATGCCGGTTACTGACCCTTGGCAAACGTCGTGCGCCAAAGGGTGAATGCGAAATTTATCTGGCCGATATCATAAATCATGCCGACGGGTTGCTCTTTATCGCGGTTCCGCCACAAGTCCCCGATGGCACCTTTCGCACGCAGCTGATCGACCTTAAACGCCATTTATCGGGCCAACTTTGGCTTGCCATCGGGCGGTTCATGGACGGGTTTGATAGCGAACGGCTGACCTTTACCGAGACGGTCGAGGCAGAACTTGCCATCCCGGCGGTTGTCACCAATGACGTGCACATGCATGTCCGGTCGCGCAAACCGTTGCAGGATGTCCTGACCTGTATCCGCCATCATTGCCGGATCGAGGATGCCGGATACCGGCTGTTTCCCAATGGTGAACGCCACATCAAAAGCCCGCAGGACATGTACCGGCTTTTCCCGGCACATCCCGAATGGCTGGCACGTACCGTTGAAATCGCAGATCAATGCCGGTTTTCCTTATCCGAATTACGTTATGAATATCCCGATGAAAATGACGGATCGGGCGAAAGCACACAGGAACGCCTGACCCGACTGACATGGGAAGGTGCGCATAAACGCTATCCCGATGGCATCCCCAACAAGGTCCGGGGATTGATCGAAGCCGAACTTAAACTGATCGACGAACTCGGCTATGCCCCCTATTTCCTGACGGTGCATGACATTGTCGCCTTTGCCAGATCGCAAAACATTCTGTGTCAGGGACGCGGATCGGCCGCCAATTCATCGGTCTGTTTCTGCCTGCATGTCACATCGGTTGACCCGGCCAAGGTGGAACTTCTTTTTTCGCGCTTCATCAGCAACGCACGGAACGAGCCGCCCGACATCGATGTTGATTTTGAACATGAACGCCGCGAAGAGGTGATCCAGCATATCTATCAACGCTATGGCCGGGACCGCGCCGGACTGACCGCAACCGTGATTTCATACCGGTCGCGAAGCGCGATCCGCGATGTCGGCAAGGTGTTCGGCCTGCCCGAAGACACCATTGTCAAACTGACCAAAACCATCTGGGGGTCAGGCAGCAAGGGCGCACATGATGAAATGATGCGCCAGTCCGGCATTCATCCCGATGAACCACGTCTGAAAGCCGTTCTTGATCTGGCAGGGGAACTGACCGGGTTCCCGCGTCATCTGTCGCAGCATGTTGGCGGATTTGTCATCACCCGTGGGCCATTATGCGAACTGTCCCCGATTGCCAATGCCGCGATGGAGGACCGCACCACCATCGAATGGGACAAGGACGATATCGATGCGTTGGGCATCCTCAAGGTCGATGTGCTTGCCCTCGGAATGCTAAGCTGCATTCGCAAGGCATTCGATGAATTGCGGAACCACAAGAATATTGATCATGATCTGGCAAGCCTGCCCAAGGAAGACGGGCGGGTTTATGACATGCTGGAAAAAGCCGACAGCATCGGCACATTTCAGGTTGAATCCCGCGCACAAATGAGCATGCTGCCGCGACTGAAACCACGCAGCATCTATGACCTGACCATTCAGGTTGCCATTGTCCGCCCCGGCCCGATCCAGGGCGGCATGGTCCATCCCTTCCTGCAACGGCGCATGGGCCGCGAAAAGGTCGATTACCCGTCCAAGGAACTGGAAGCCGTTTTGAGACGCACCTGTGGCGTGCCCCTGTTTCAGGAACAGGCCATGCAGATCGCCATCGTGGCTGCCGGTTATACCGGCGGCGAAGCCGATGAACTGCGCCGTGCCATGGCAACCTTTCGCCGCACGGGCACGATTGGCGCGCATCGCGACAAATTCATCAATGGCATGCAAAAAAACGGATATGACATCGACTTTGCCGAACGGTGCTTCAAACAGATCGAAGGCTTCGCCGATTACGGTTTCCCCGAAAGCCATGCGGCCAGTTTTGCCATCCTTGCCTATGCGTCATCTTGGCTTAAATGCCATCATCCCGATGTGTTTTTATGCGCGCTTCTGAACGCGCAACCGATGGGGTTCTATGCCCCGGCGCAACTGGTGGCGGATGCAAAAAATCACGGTGTCCGGGTGCTTGAAATCGATATCAATCACAGCTTCTGGGACAATCATCTGGAACGGGAACTGGGCCGCGCCAGCGGCCATCTTTCCGTCCGGCTGGGCTTCCGACAGATCAAGGGATTTGGGCAGCTTGATGCCCTGTCGCTGATTGCCAACCGCCCGGTCGGCGGGTTTCAGGATGCCTTTCTGATGGCGCGTCAGACCGGGCTATCGCCTGCTGCCCTTGAAAAACTGGCCGAGGCCGATGCGTTTGGATCCTTTGGCCTATCACGCCGCGAAGCATTATGGGCCGTCCGCCGGTTTGGCAAGGGGCGCAAGGCCCCGGCGGCCCTGCCCCTGTTTGAAGCCGCCCAGAATTTCAACCACAACATGGGCGTTTCCGCCGAATTCGGGCCCGAGGCCCCGGTCAACCTGCCAACCATGGGACCGGGCGAAGAAATCATCGAAGATTACGCAAGCCTGCGGCTGTCGCTTAAGGGGCACCCGGTCTCGATGCTGCGCGATGCCCTGTCCGCAGCCGGGGTTTGCAAATCGACCGATCTGGTCAATTTCAAGAATAACGAACGGATCAACCATGCCGGTCTTGCCATTGTTCGCCAGCGCCCCGGCACCTCGTCCGGCGTGGTTTTCATAACGCTTGAGGATGAAACGGGCATCACAAACCTTGTGGTCTGGAGCAAGGTGATGGAACAGTTCCGCCGCGAGGTAATGACCGCAACCGTCCTTGGCGTATCAGGCAAGCTTCAGCGCGAAGACGGTGTCACCCATATCATCGCTGATAAACTGGTTGACCTGTCAGGAATGCTGCAAAGCCTGACGGAGAATACCCGTATTGCACGCGCCAATAACACCCATCCCCGCAACCTGCGCTGGGCCACACCCGCCGCAGGAGCATCCGATCAAACCGGCCCCGTTGCCCAAAACCTTGAACAGCTTGAACAACGCCACGGCAAACAGCAAAACACATCACGCCTTAAGGTCGATAGCCACGATTTCCACTAATCCCCAAACGAAAACACCCCGGCATTTGAACCGGGGTGTTTTGCCAAGGATCGACATGATCGATCAATCTTTATCAAGGTTCTGCCACGCATCATAGGCGGCAACAACCGTCGCCATCTGCGCGGTATGGGCCGCGATAAAGGCATCGCCATAGATCGTTTCATCGGGATATTCAGTAATCAGGGTCAGCGGCACGTCATGACGGTCATCAACCGAAATCATGCACGGGAAACCATTGATGATCCGAAAACCGGTTTCACCGGCATGAATGCGATACAGATCAATCTGTGCCGCGTTGAATGCCAGAAGCCCCGGAATGGCGGCAAGTTTTCGGGTGACCTGATCGATAAAGTTTTCCGCCCGTTCCGACCACTCATCATGATGGCGCATGATCAGGAAAAACCCCTTCGGCAGGGTCCACATGCCAAACCCGCGCGGAACATACCCCGAAAGCGGTCGGGTCCATTCATGGCAGGGATAGCCATGCAGATTGACATGCAGACTTGCCCCGCTGATGGCACGCGCCCGAACCCGGATTTCCTTTTCATAAAGGCCATCACCGCTGCGATATTCCATGTCATCGCCAAGCGCTGTATAGCGTGCCGCATGATGCATATGGTTCGGGTTATCCACAATCAGGCGCTGATGAAGGGCATAACCATCCGGGTTTTCCAGCGGTGAAATCGTGAAATGTGCCCCATCACGCTTCGCCAGCTCCAACGCCCCGCGAAGCGCACCTGCAACACCGGAAATCTCGTTGGGGTGCTGCCCGCCACTGATCATGACCGGCAAATCCGTCCCCTTGTGATAGCGCGCATTCAAAACACGCCCGGACCGCGACGTCGCATGGAATTCTTCGCCGCTGATCCCGTCAAGCTCGGCCCGGATTTGCGCAACCGTCAACGGGCGGGTGGCGCGATCAATCTGTTGCATCTCCCCCGTTGCCTCGTCCTTTGACAGGGGGCGCAATCCAACCGTGACACGGGCGTCACCATCACCGGACACCTGACGGATTTCCGGGACAATCTGCCCCGGCTGCAACCCGCGATCACCCAGCGGACGGCCTGATTTGACCTGAAAATATTCCAGCAGCGAGAAATAGAAATCCTCGTGCAGGGCTTCATGCAGGCTCAGAACCTCGTGACCATGTGCGATCTTCTGATCATGCCCGGGCAGATCGACCGAGATATTCAGCTCTTCGAAATAGGGCTCCTGATCGCCCCAGTCATGATCGGCAATGGCCGTCATGGTCCGGGCGAAAAGCGCCTCATATTGGGTTTCAGTCCGTTCATCGCGGACAATCTGACCATCGGCATCGGTAATCCGCACCCACCCGGTCGGCGACAGGTTGGTTTCATCAACCACATCCTGATGCACCCGGTTTGGCGCAAAGACTTCATGACGGGTTTCAACCCCGTCCGCTCCACGCAGGATCACATCATAGGTGCAATCGCAACGATCCGTAATATCCGCCGCCTCGAACGTGATCAAGGCTGGCGCAACCAAGGCCGCCAAGGGATAGGTTTCAAGCAGGAAGCGATTATCCGCCGCATTTTCATGGCGCGGATAACGCACCGTGATGTCGGCAATGCCGGATTTTGCCAGATCAATATCTTCAAGAAAGAAGTGCAAAAGCGGCTTATAGGCACTGCGAATGCGCGCCTTGATCCCCTGCTCGGCCAACTTTGCCTCGGCCGCAGCACGGGTTTGGGCATCATTAAACAGCCATGCCTCGATAAGCTGCCCGGGGCGGGCAGCCTTGACGATTTCGTCGATCAGATTTGGGAGGGTAGGCGCAAAGGTGGTGGCGAAAATCTGTGTCATTTGGACGTCCTGCCTGTGGGGTCAAGGCTATCGCGCAGCCAGTCGCCCAGAAGGTTCAGGCCAAGCACGGTCAGAAGAATGGCAAGCCCGGGGAAAACCGATACCCACCAGGCATTCTGCAAATAGGTCCGCCCATCCGCGAGCATCCCGCCCCAGCTCGGGATCAGGGGATCAACACCCAGCCCAAGGAAGGTCAGGCTGCTTTCAAGCAAGATGTTGGTCGCAACGTTAAGCGTCATCAGAACGATAACCGGCCCGATCAGGTTGGGCAGAAGGTGACGGAACAGGATATGAATATCGCGCACGCCAATCGCCTTGGCCGACTGGATGAATTCCCGATCGCGCAATGACAGAACCGATCCCCGCACCAGACGGGCATATTGCACCCATTGCGCAATGATCAGCAGAATGATCATGTTGGTCAGTCCGCCACCAATAATCGCGATAAAGGTGATCGCCAGCAAAATGAACGGCAATGCAAGCTGCACATCGGCAAAGCGCATCACGATCATGTCCCAGAAACCGCGATAATATCCCGATATCAGGCCCATGATCACACCAATGACAACCGCCCCGGCAACCGACAGCAAACCAACCTGAAGCGATATTTTGCCCCCTGAAACCACACGCGCCAGAACGTCACGCCCCAGCGGATCGGTGCCAAAAATATGATCGGCATTGGTAAACGGCGCGATCAGGCGGGCCGAAAGATCAATCTTGTCCGCCCCGCCGGGAAACAGCAGATCGGAAAACACGACCAGAAAACAGATGCCACCGGTCAGAACAGCACCCAGAACGAATTCAAGATTTTTAAAGCGCGCAAACCGCGCCTTGGTTGTGATGGCTGTCATGGGGTTACTCCGTCCGGATACGTGGATCAATCAGGCCATATGCAATGTCGACAAGCAGGTTCACCCCGACAATCATGATCGACAGAACCGTAATCACCGCCTGCAAAACCGGATAATCACGTGCACCAACGGCCTCAAATGCCAGCGTGCCCATTCCCGGCCAGTTAAACACCAGTTCAACGACAACAATCCCGCCCAGAAGGTTGCCGAACTGCAAACCGAAATAGGTCACAAGCGGGATCGCACAATTGCGAAGCGCGTGTTTATACAGCACGACATTCTCGCTAAGCCCCTTGGCGCGCGCGACCATGATGTATTGCGACTGAAGAGTTTCCAGCATCGAGGTCCGCACAAGCCGCACATTGGTTGCGGTCAGGATCACCCCCATGGTGATCGCCGGCATGATGAAGTTTTCAATCCCCGTCATGCCACTTGGCGGCAGAAGCCGGAAAGTAATCGACAGCAACAGCACCAGCATGATCGCCAGCCAGAAATTCGGGAATGACAACCCGACCAGCGACAGGATGCGAATGACCTGATCGGGCCATTTGCCACGCGAAATGGCCGCCTTGATCCCCAGCGGGATCGAAATCACGATGGATACGAACATCGATGCAAACGCCAGCATAAGGGTCGCGGGCAACGCATTGGCGATCAGGGCCGAAACCTGCGTTCCGCCAAGGAAGGACCGACCGAAATCAAGGCTGAAAAGCCCCAGCATGAAATCGGCATACTGAACAAAAAATGGCTGGTTCAAACCAAGGGATTCACGAATACGTGCAAGGTCTTCCTCGGTGATGCTGCCGGCCCCCTGGCTTAGCATCAGCGCCGGGTCACCCGTCAGGCGGATGGCAAACGAGACAATCAATGTCACCGCGACGACCACGAAAATCGCCTGCAAAAGGCGTTTGATCAGAAAACCAGCCAAAACACTTGTCCTTTAAAGAAATAGGCATGAAAGCCGCCCGGCATCTGTCCGGGCGGCTTTCGTTTCACATCAGTCGACAGTCACTTCCGTCAGGCGCAGACGGCTGTCGGGAACCGGGGTGAAATTCTTGACGCGCTTGGAAACCCCAAAGATCGCATTAAGGTTATAAAGCGGCATTTCCAGCGCACGATCGGCCGTGTAATGCGCAATCGACTGGAGGATTTCTTCACGTTTGGCACGATCGGTAATCGCACGCTGGGATTCCAGCAGCTTGTCGAGTTCCGGATCGCTGTCATACGGGTTCCACTTTTCGCCCGTGTGATACATGAAGTAAGCGGTGTTATCATAATCAAGCGTCCAGCCGCCCCACGACTGCTGGAACATCGCACCGGTTTTACCCGCCGGAATGATGTCATTAAGCAGAACGTTGGTTTCATACGGCTTGATCGTCGCATTCAGGCCAATCACCTGAAGGTAGCTGGCAACAGCCTGGGCAACTTCGTTAAAGGTTGCGTCATTGCCGCGAATGTCGATCTGGATTTTCGTGCCCGGTGCAACACCGGCTTCTTTCAGAAGCGCCTGTGCCTTGGCCGGATCATACGGCAACGGTTTCATCGACGGATCATTGCCAAACGACAATTCACCTTGGAAACTTGCAATCGGCGCTGCCTGACCACCAAGGATCGAGTCAATGATCGCCTGACGATCCACACCGTAAATCATCGCCTTACGGACTTTTTCATCCGCCGTGATGCCATTGCCGGTGTTAAAGCGCAGCGCATAAACCGTCGGGCTTACGGTGGTGACGATATCGATATTTTCGTCTTCCTGAATGGTCGGGATCATGCCAATCGGAATGGTCGGCGGAATGACAAGATCAACGTTTCCGGCCTGAAGTTCCGCAACCGCGGTCGACGGTTCACTGATGAAGCGATACTTGATGGTCGAAAGTTTCGGCGCACCACCCCAATGATCGGCATAAGCTTCAAGCGTCAGACCAACTTTCGGCTCATAGGAAACCATTTTGAACGGACCGGTGCCAATCGGATGGGCGTTGAAATAATCTTCGCCTTTTTCCGCGATATATTTCGGCGGAACAATCATCGCACCATAACCGGCAAGCTTGGTCAGAAGCACCGGATCCGGCTGGGTCAGATGCATGTCGACGGTGTTTTCGTCAATAACTTCGACCGATTTGATCGCGGCATAGTTTGACCGCTGCGGCCCTTTTTTGCCTTCATCGCCCATCAGGCGATCAAAGGTGAATTTGACCGCTTCGGCATTGAACGGCTCGCCATTCTGGAAGGTCACGCCCTCGCGCAGATGGAAACGGATGCGCGTGCCGCCATCAAATTCTTCCCATGATGACGCAAGCCCCGGAACCAGTTTGGCATCCGGCCCGCGATAGGTCAGACCGTCATAAATATTGGTCGCAACCGACGACCAGTTGACCAGAAACGTATCAACCGGGTCCCAGCTACCGGGGTCCTGTGGTGATGAAATGGTCAAGGTGCCTTCGGCATATGCCGGCGCAGTTGCCATCAGGCCGCCCGCAAAGGCAAGAGCCATCAGCGCACTGCGCATTCCCTGTTTTTTCGTCATGTTATTTTTTTCTCCGTTGTTGGTGGCTTGGCGCGAGGGGAGACAAGGCTTGCGACCCAAGGGCCGCTTAACGTGCGTCGGCCACAAAGTGACCGGGCGCAATTTCACGATGAGCAAGAATGGCCGGTTCATCACCGACCCGACGGATCGGGCTGGGGATTTCGCCATCCATCAGAATATGGTTTCGCACGATTGCCGGGTCGGCAACCGGCACGGCACTCAGAAGTCGTTGGGTATAGGGATGGGTTGGCGTTTCAAGAACCTGCTGACGCGACCCGAGTTCGGCAACCTGGCCAAGGTAAAGCACGGCGACCCGGTGGCTCATTTTTTCGACCACCGCCATGTCATGGCTGATGAACAGATACGCCAGTCCATGCTCTTCCTGAAGCTCCATGAACAGATTGATGATCTGCGCCTGGATCGACACATCAAGCGCCGAAAGCGCCTCGTCGGCAATGATCAGCTTGGGATTGGATGCCAAGGCGCGCGCAATGCAGATACGCTGCCGCTGACCGCCCGAAAATTCATGCGGGTAACGGTTGGCATGGGCCGATTTCAGACCGACCCGCTCCAGCAACTGGTCAACCCGCGCTGAAATCTGTTTGTCACCCTCAATCAGGCGATGTGTGCGGATCGGCTCGGCAATCGAAAATCCGATTTTCTTACGCGGATCAAGGGACGCAAAGGGATCCTGAAAGATATACTGGATTTCCTGACGCAGGCGCTGCTGTTCGCCTTTGCCCATGTCACTAAATGCGCGGCCTTCAAAACTGATATTGCCCGCTGTTGCCTTCTGCAATTGCTGGATCGTGCGGCCAATGGTCGATTTGCCCGATCCGGACTCTCCGACAAGGGCCAGCGTCTCGCCGCGATAAATATCGAAACTGACATTCTCGACCGCGTGAACCCGGTGGGAAACCCCACCAAACAAACCCTTTTTGATATCAAAGCGCGTCACCAGATCACGCACCGACAATAACGGGGCTTCGTCGTAACGTGCGGTATTCTGGATATGCTCCGTCCCGACCAGACGCGGCGTATCGCCATCCATCATCGTCACAGGGAACCGTTTGGGGAATGCTTCGCCCGTCATGCTGCCCAGTTTGGGCACCGCCGACAGCAGGGTCTGGGTATAAGGATGGGCCGGATTGGCAAAAATATCGGCAACCGTACCTTCTTCGACCTTTTTGCCTTTCCACATGACCACAACATCATCGGCAACTTCGGCAACAACCCCCATGTCATGGGTGATGAAAATCACCGCCATGCCAAGTTCCTGTTGCAGGTCACGGATGATGGTCAAAATTTGCGCCTGAATGGTCACGTCAAGCGCCGTGGTCGGTTCATCCGCAATCAGGACCTTGGGCCGGCAGGCAAGCGCCATGGCAATCATGACGCGCTGGCGCATCCCGCCCGAAAGCTGATGGGGATACCGCCCCAGAAGTTCCTGCGCATCAGGCAGCCGCACCATATCAAGCAGCCGTTTGCTTTCAACAAGCGCGTCGGGCTTCGACATGCCTTCATGCAGCATCAGGGATTCCGCAATCTGATCGCCGATGGTGAAAACCGGGTTCAGCGACGTCATCGGTTCCTGAAAAATCATCGCGATGTCTTTGCCGCGAATGCTGCGCATCTGCTTTTGCGACAGTACCAGCAAATCTTCATCGCGATCCTGTGGTGTGAACCGGATGCGCCCCGATGCATAGGATGCGCCCATCATGTCGGCCAGACGCATGATCGACATCGATGTCACCGACTTGCCCGATCCGGACTCCCCGACAATTGCCAATGTCCTTCCGGGCTTCACGGCAAAACTCAGATTTTCGATGACCCGGCTGTCGCCGAACTCAACGGACAAATCTTCGACGGACAGGATCGGAACAGAAACAGAATCAGTCACGCAAACATCCTCGGCAATCTAAGGCGGATGCGCGGGTGGCGCGCACCGGTCAAACCGGTGTCAGTGCTGCAAGACGTGATTGGCGCCAGATAGGGGTTCTTCGTCCGGCACGGTGGGGGCCGTGGCCTTCTGATGAAGCGTAACGGAAAGTTGTAACGCGATCCCTCTTAACGACGATTGCCAACAACCCTGATACCGAATTCATGGTTTTTTATTTTGTATACAAACCTCATCATTTATTCGACAAATTGTCAACGAATTGAATTTCACTAAATTCAATTCGGTTTTAATGCCTTGTTTTCGCATAATAGATCACCCAATCCGGACGAATTAAACGGTTGTTTCACAATCATAATTCCGCATCGCAGCATTTCACTCCATGTCACGAGCAGTTCAACGCACCTTACAACCCAAAGACGAACGCATAACGCCACGTTCGCACCGTGCAACCAAAGACTCCTCATGACCTGACGCCAGACCACCCTCCCCTCTGCCAAACCGCGGCCGTTTTTGGATCATCTCGTTAGCCCCGCAAATTGGTCCCCTTCATTTTGCCAAAACGGTCCTTTATGGCGCACCAATAATACCCCAGACTGCATGCTCCCTCGCCTCACAACAAAGGTCATCAGATGCCATCCGAATATAAAAACGAATTTGGTCAGCCGGTCGGCCGCCCGGTTGAAAACTGGAAAGAATGCCCGATGCCACCACGCAGTGACATGGTTGGCAACCATGTCATCGTCAGCCCGATTGATGTCAAACGCGACGCCAGACACCTGTTTGATGCCAACCGCAAAGCCATCGACGGATCGCGCTTTACCTATCTTTTCAATGACGCATTCGTGGATTTTGATGCTTATCAGGCGTGGCTTGAAACCATGGCCGCCACCAGCGACCCGATGCTGCATACTATCATCGACAAGGCATCGAACAAGGCGGTCGGCGTTGCCGCCTTCATGCGGATCGATACCAAATTTGGCGGCATTGAAATCGGCAACATCAACTATTCCCCGGCCCTGTCGCAAACCATCGGCGGAACAGAGGCGATGTATATGATGATGAAACGCGCCTTTGACGAACTGGGCTACCGCCGTTACGAATGGAAATGCGACGATCAGAACGCTCCGTCGCGCGCCGCCGCCCTGCGATACGGTTTCACCTACGAAGGCACCTTCCGTAACCACATGGTTTACAAGGGACGCAACCGCGACACCGCGTGGTTTTCGATTACCGATCTTGAATGGCCCGCAGTCAGGGCCGCGTTCGAAGCATGGCTTGTCCCCGGCAACTTTGATGAGAACGGCAAACAACGCAATAGTCTGCAAAGCTTCCGCAAGGTATAATCACGCGCAGGGAACAAGTGAACACAAGCAACGCGCGCATTCATGATCGCGCATCGCGGGAGGTTATGCCATGCCGTCCTTTTCCGTTTGCCTGCAAAACAGCCTGAAATACCTGATAACAATCATCTTTCTGATCGGCGCGGCACAAATTGCACGCGCCGATATTACCCTGCCTATGCCCGATCCGGATCAGATCAAACGGATCGAGCTTAACGGCTACGAGCAGCTTGAAGAGCTTTACGAAAGCCTCGATTACACCCGGCAAAGCTGGCAGGACGGCAAACGCGAAGTCCCGCGCCTGTTCCTGCAAACCATCCCCGAAAGATGGCGCAGCGAAATCAGCGATCAGGTCACCGTTGCCACCAAAAAACGGATTTTCTTCCGCACATTGGGGCCGCTTGCCCTGCTCGCGAACGAGGAAATCGAATTTCAGCGCGCCGCACTGGAAAAGGCCATTTCCGATGGTGACAATACCGTAATCACGGAGCTTGCCACCCAGTACAGGGTCGATGGTGCCCCGGGTGACAGCACAACCATAGCCGAATTGCGCAAACGGATCAATCCTGTGCCGCCGTCACTTGTTCTGGCGCAGATGGCCATCGAAAGCGGCTGGGCCACATCGCGCTTTGCCGCTCTTGGCAATGCCCTGTTTGGCCAATGGACCTATGATGGCGAGGGCATAACCCCCGAACAGCAACGAACGCACCTTGGCGATTATAAAATCGCATCCTTCCGAACCCCGTTCGGATCGGTGCGCGCCTATCTGCTGAACCTCAACACCCATAATGCCTATGCCGATCTGCGTGACATGCGGGCAAGCGATATCGCGGCAAACCGTCAGTCAACCGGCATGGAACTGGCCGAAGCCCTGATCCGCTATTCCGAACGCGGGGAAGAATATGTCAAGGAAGTCCAGGCCGTCATCCGGCAGAACAGCTTGCAGGAAGTCGACAATGCCGTCCTTGAAGGACCATATTATCACCTGATCCCGATCGGCGCGACGGCGCAATAGGTTCGCATGCACAAGCCGACAGCCGGTGCCGGATTATCCCCCGACACCGGCAAAGTTCCGCATATCGAAAATGCTGTTATCAAGAAACGCATCCGGACCGACAAACGCCCGGTCGGCGGCATCATTGACACCCTCGACCCGCCAGTCATCATGCGGAAGCGCAACATCAAGCCCCTTGACCGCACGACGATAAAGGTCGGGACGGTAAATATCGGAAATAAGCGTATTGAAATCGACGGAGGCGTCCACCTGTCCCCAGCGCTGCATCTGTATGCCAACCCAAGCACCTTGCGACAGCCACGGGAACGTCGCGGTATAGCGATAGAACACATGGCGATCCGGGGCCTCAATCGGGTTGTCACCGGGTTTAAGAACCGGCCGGCCAAGCAACGACGCCCGCAAAATATCAAACGATGCACCGACGTGATTTTCACCAGACAGCAATTGCGCCAGCTCGGTGCGGTTTTCGGGCTGATCGGCCCATTCCGCTGACCGGACAAGCGCACGTACCAGCGCATCCACCGTATCGGGATTGGATTGCACCCAGTCTTCGCGCACGCCAAGAACCTTTTCCGGGCTGCGCGCCCAGATATCTTCCTTAAGGGCGACAATCACCCCGTCCCCGTGGAATACCGCCCGCTGGTTCCAGGGTTCGCCAACGCAATACCCATCGACCCAGCCATTGCGCAGACTGTCAAACATGCGCGGCGGTGCGATGACGCCGATATTGATGTCCTTGTCCGGGTCAATGCCCCCCGCCGCCATCCAGTAACGCAGTTCGTAATTATGGCTTGAATACGGGAACACGGTCGCAAAGGACATGATCGGGCGACCAGCCGCCCGGTCCTCATCAATCACCTTTTTCAGCGCCCGCGCCGAAAGCCCGCGCGGCCCATGCATCGCCGCCGGATCTGCTTCAAGCATCCGCTGATAAAGCCGGGTTGAAACCGTAATCGCATTCCCGCCCCGCCCAAGTGCCATCGGAACCGCAATGCGTTGCGACGGCATCCCGCCAAGTCCAAGGCGCGCCGCCAACGGAATACCCGCCAGAAGATGGGCCGCGTCATAAACCCCATAAGACAGCTTGTCGCGAATGGCCGCCCAGGACATTTCCCGGATCAGGGTCAGGTCGATATTCTCTTCCTCGGCAAAGCCCTTGGCGCGCGCCACGACAGGCAGGGCGCAATCCACAAGCGGTACAAAGCCAAGTCGAACCTGTTTAAGGGACATGCGTTAGAACTCCAACTGAAAGGCCGTGATCACGCTTTGCGCGATTTCAGAAATTTTGCGGTTCTGCTTCATGGCGTTTTTGCGCAGCAGGTTATAGGCCTCATCCTCGGTCAGCCCCTTTTCCTGCATCAGAAGTCCTTTTGCCCGATCAATCAATTTGCGATCATTAAGCTTGGCCTTGGCTTCGTCCCGTTCCCGGCGCAACTGATCGAACGCGTTGAAACGCGAAATCGCCATTTCGACGATGGGCCGAATACGATCCTGACGCAAGCCATCAACGACATAGGCACTGACCCCGGCCTCGACCGCCTCGCGGATCGTGTTGCTGTCGCTCTGATCAACAAACATCGCAATCGGGCGCGCAATAACGCGCGATACCTGAAACATCTGTTCAAGTGTATCGCGGTCCGGGTTTTCAAGATCAATGATGATGATGTCGGGGGCCAACGCCTGAATGCGTTCGACCAGATTGTATGACGTGCCGATGCGGCTGACACGGGTATAGCCACTTTCGACAAGGCCGCGCTCGACAATGGCGGCACGGTCCGGGTTCTCATCGATCACCAGAATGCTGAAGTCTTCAAGCTTCATTTAAACCAACCCAAATCCCTGACGATCAAGGTCTCTCTCCTGTCTGTTCTTTTTCGCCCGGACCTTGATGGCCCGGTGAGAACCGGGATGCGACACATGCCGCATCCCGGAAAGGTCGTATCTTATTCTGCCGGAACCGCCTGCGCGCCGGATGGCAGCGCATCACGTTCCTGCATCGCTTTTTCAAAACGTTCCTTTTCCTCGGCCACGGTCTTTTCCGAGAAACGAACCGCAAGGGCTGCAAAGGAACAGATAATCACGGCAATGCCAAGATACATCAGGCCCTGCTGATAGGTCAGTGCTTCGGATTTAAACAGGAAGCCTGCAGCAACCGCCCCGGCATTCCCGCCCGCACCGACAATACCGGCAACCGAGCCAAGCGCCTTGCGATTGACAAACGGAACAATCCCGAATGTCGCACCTTCGGACATCTGCACGAAAAGCGAGAAGACCACCATCATCGACACCGCGATGACCAGCGCATCCATCATCGAAAACGCAACAAGTGCAACACCTTCGATGAACAACGCCAGGAACAGGAATTTGACCCGCCCCGAAAGCCCGCCCTTGGCGGCAAACTTGTCGGAAAACACCCCACCCAGCGTGCGGGCAAAGATATTCATCAGGCCAAACAGGCCGGCAATCAGACCGGCGGTCTGAAGGCTAAGCTCGAACCGGTCAAAGAAATAGATCGCGGCAATGTTGTTGATCGTAAGCTCGACACCAAAACACGCCCCGTAAACCAGAAACAGCGCCCAGACCCGATAATCCTTGGCCGCGGCCAGCATGCCCTTGGCCGCACCGGCATGATCATCTTCCGGGGACAGGGCACCGCTTTTGCGCATGTCGGCATAGTTGCCATCCGGCGCATCGGTGGTGAAGAACCAGTAAAGTACGGCAACCACCAGCATGATCACACCTGGGAAGACCATCGCCAGACGCCAGCCCATGGTTTCCGAAACGCCAAAGCCAAGCACCATGGCAAGGATCAGCGGCATGACCATCTGTGTCACACCACCGCCAAGGTTACCCCAGCCCGCCGTGGTGGCGTTTGCCGTCCCAACGACGTTCGGCGCAAACATAGTCGATGTATGATACTGCGTAATCACGAACGATGCCCCGATCGAGCCGATGGCTAGACGGGCCAACAGGAATGTTTCGTAACTATCTGCAAGCCCGATCAGCATGACCGGCAGGGAACCCAGAACCAGTAACGCAGTATAGGTCTTGCGCGGACCGATTTTATCGCAAAGCGGCCCGATCAGAAGACGGACAAGAACGGTGATCGCGACAGACGCGATGATGGTATTGCCGATTTCACCCTTGGTCAGGCCAAGATCGTCACGCACAAGCGGCATAAGCGGCGCAATACCGAACCAGCCAAAGAAACACAGGAAGAACGCAAGCCAGGTCAGGTGGAAAGTCCGCATCTGGACAGTCTTGAGACTGAAGAGATTGATCCGCGGAGCCTTGTTTTTGATTTCCATAACAATGAAGCCCTTCGTTTGGGTCGCTCCTAACCGGTTTCCCGATTGTTGCGACCGACGGTTATTTCCCCAAGGGCCGCACGCTTCATCAGATGGATTCCGCTGGCGGCCCGTCATTCGTTTCGATCGCGGCCGCGCCATCGTTGCGCGCCAAAATCGAACGTCTGATCGCCCGCCATTGGACGAAGAACTGTGAGTCACCCGTCATTGGGCCTGCTTCCGTCGAAGCGGCTCACATGACAACCCTGCTGCAAACAGCGCGCCAATTTTTTCGCATTGCGGAATTTTTCAAATAATCACCTGAAATCCAATACATTTTAATCACCGCAATTGCACAAACACAAAACCTGCCCCATATGCGAACCCTAAGTTTGCACATTTTTTAATCTTATCATTTTGCACGTGTCTATTTTTTAGACAATCATAGGTTTCATACGATTCCTGCACATTCCATAGACTTCCGGAATCTGCCTCAAAATCAGTGTCTTGCAAGTTTTTCGACACAATCTTCAGTTCTGGCACGCAACTTGTATAGTAAGGGATTAAGAGCGCGGGCAAGGTCGCCTGCTGCCACGGCAGAAATGCCAAACCCATATATAGAATCCAATGGCGGGTTCACCCGGATAACGACGTCCGTTGCGAGATTGCCTTTTTGACAGGCAGTGCGCACCGGGCGTTTTTTTTTGCCAATTCGCTTCCCGCGATCAGGAGCCAGAGACAAATGAACCACGTCCCTGCAGCACTTACCAAGAAACCCCGCCTTGTCGTCATCGGCAACGGCATGGCCGGCATGCGCACCGTCGAGGAAATCCTCGGTCGCGCCCCTGACAAATACGAAATCACCGTTTTCGGTGCCGAGCCACGCGTGAACTATAACCGCATCATGCTCTCGCCGCTTCTGTCGGGCGAAAAGGAATTCGACGATATCGTCATCAACACCGCCGAATGGTATCAGGAAAACCGCATCCATCTGTTTTCCGGCGATCCGGTGGTTGAAATCGACCGCGCCCGCAAGGTCGTCATTTCCAAAAGCGGCACCGAAACCGCCTATGACCAGCTTCTGCTGGCCACCGGGTCCGACCCGATCATGATCCCGATCCCCGGTCACAAGCTTTCGGGTGTTGTCACCTTCCGCGATGTCGATGATGTCGATACCATGCTGAAAACTGCCGCCAA
>NZ_JPWA01000050.1 GCF_003326475.1 Thalassospira xianhensis MCCC 1A02616
GCGGAGCCGCAGCCGATCCGGTTTGCGGTTGAAGGCGTGTGGATCATGGCAGTATCGCTTGTCATGACTGTCGGGCTGGTGCTGCTGCAACGAAAAGCCGTGCGGATGTCGGGTTCGGTCGCCGTGGATGCGGATTCGTTGCATTACAGCAGTGACATCCTTGCCAATCTTGCGGTGATTGTTGCCCTTCTGGCCGGTTTTTCCGGTTTCAACTGGGCCGATCCGGCGATTGGCGGCATGGTTGCGCTTTTCCTGCTTTATTCCGCGGTCAAGGTCGGGCGCAATTCGGTTTCGGTCCTGATGGATCAGGAATTGCCGGAATCAGACAGTCAGAGGATCATCGAACTGACGATGAAAAACGCGTCCGTGATCGGCATTCACCGTCTGCGCACCCGGTCATCAGGTGTGCATCGCTTTGCCGAGATCGAACTGATCATGGATGGCGGGATGCTGATGCGGGAATCGCACACCATTTGCCATCAGGTGATGGACAGCATCCGGGCGGAATATCCCGATCTGGATATCACGATCCATCCCGAACCGCCCGAAGACATCCATCTTGATGAGTTTAGCGGTTATACCGAAGACCCGGAATTCTGGCATACGGGCCGGGCGCGCAAGGCCGGTCAGGACAGTATTCCGGCGTCAAATGGCGAGCTGGCGACGGGTCGCTGATCTTTTGATGCGTCGGGCCGTGTCCGCCGATTGACATCCCCCGCATAACTTGCAACCCTGCAATCGATCACCTGGGGAGCCCCGACAAGGGGCTGAGAAACTGCTGGCTTTGCAGCGCAGTGACCCTTTGAACCTGATCCAGTTCATACTGGCGTAGGGATGGTGCGGATGCCGGCATATTTACCTGTTTTGGCACTGTGGGTACGCCCCGTTTGTCATGGCGGGTTTCCCATTCCCGGTCGGCATTTTTCATCAGCAGCCTCTCGCAGAACTGGGTCTCCATTGCCTTGATTGCAAAGGGGCCTTTTATGTCTGTTCCATCTACCAAAACCGATGTCACAACCGGGCCGTTGCCCGCATCGCGCAAAATCCATATTGCCGGATCGCACTTTCCTGATATTCGCGTGCCGATGCGCGAAATTGCGGTGCATCCCACAGCGGGCGAACCGCCGATCAAGGTTTATGACCCGTCGGGGCCTTATACCGACCCGGATGCCATGGTCGATATTGCCAAGGGGCTGCCAAGATTGCGCCGAAGCTGGATCGCGGCGCGTTCCGATACCGAACGATATGCCGGGCGGGATATCAAACCCGAAGATAACGGCTTTGTCGGAAGTGAAAGTCATGCGGTTCCGGCATTTCCGCAACGTCATGCACCGTTGCGCGCGATTGGCGGGCGGGCGGTAACACAGCTGGCCTATGCCCGGGCCGGGATCATTACCGCAGAAATGGAATATGTCGCGATCCGTGAAAATCTGGGCCGGGCGGAAATGCGGGCCAATGCCGAATGCGACGGCGAGGCATTCGGGGCGGTGATCCCCGACAATGTAACCCCCGAATTTGTGCGGGATGAAATTGCACGGGGGCGCGCGATCATCCCGGCCAATATCAACCATCCCGAAGCCGAACCGATGATCATCGGGCGGAATTTCCTGGTGAAGATCAATGCCAATATTGGCAATTCGGCGGTGACATCATCAATGGCCGAAGAGGTTGAAAAGATGGTCTGGGCGACGCGATGGGGCGCGGATACGGTCATGGATCTGTCGACCGGGCGCAATATCCACAATATCCGTGACTGGATCATCCGCAATTCACCCGTGCCCATCGGGACGGTGCCGATCTATCAGGCGCTGGAAAAGGTTGGCGGGATTGCCGAGGACCTGACATGGGAAATATTCCGCGACACATTGATCGAGCAGGCCGAACAGGGGGTGGATTATTTCACCATCCATGCCGGATTGCGGTTGCATCACATCCCGTTAACCGTGGACCGGGTGACCGGCATCGTGTCGCGGGGCGGGTCGATCATGGCGAAGTGGTGCCTGCATCATCATCGCGAAAGTTTCCTGTATGAGCATTTCGCCGAGATTTGCGACATCTGCCGGGCGTATGACGTTTCCTTTTCGCTGGGCGATGGATTGCGCCCTGGATCAATTGCCGATGCCAATGATGCCGCCCAGTTTGCCGAACTCGAAACGCTTGGGGAATTGACGCGCATCGCGTGGGATCACGATTGCCAGGTGATGATCGAGGGGCCGGGCCATGTACCGATGCATAAAATCCGTGAAAACATGGACAAGCAATTGTCGATCTGCGGCGAAGCGCCGTTTTATACGCTTGGGCCGCTAACCACCGATATTGCGCCGGGTTATGATCACATTACGTCCGGCATCGGGGCGGCGATGATCGGCTGGTTCGGGACGGCGATGCTGTGTTATGTGACGCCCAAGGAACATCTGGGACTGCCGGATCGGGATGATGTGAAGACCGGGGTGATTACCTATAAAATTGCCGCCCATGCCGCCGATCTTGCCAAGGGGCACCCGGCGGCGAAGGCTCGTGATGATGCGCTTTCACGTGCGCGGTTTGAATTCCGCTGGGAAGATCAGTTCAACCTGTCGCTGGACCCGGAAACAGCACGGGCGTTTCATGATCAGACTCTACCGAAAGAGGCACACAAGGTGGCGCATTTCTGTTCGATGTGCGGGCCGAAATTCTGTTCGATGCGGATATCGCATGAAATCCGGGCCGATGTGCAGAAGGAAGGTATGGCAGCGATGGCGGAGAAATACCGTGACGGCGGTGATCTTTACATGACGCTTGATCAAGGCGATTAAACCACGAAAATGGCGGGCCCGGTGACGGACCCGCCTTCTTCTTTTAGTTTGCCGTGCCGAAAGGTTAAAGGACGGTCAGCATGCTGGCGACCAGCGGATGACGGACGATGTCCTTGTCCGCGAGTTTGACGCAGGCGATGTCTTCGACATTTTCAAGACGGTCCGACATTTCAGACAGACCGGACATTTCCGGCAGAAGGTCGGTCTGATCCGGGTCGCCGGTCAGGATCATGGTTGAATTCCAGCCAAGGCGGGTGACCAGCATCTTGAGCTGCCCATAGGTGCAGTTCTGGGCCTCGTCGATCACGACGAAGGCGTTGTTGAGCGTACGGCCACGCATATAGCCAATCGGCGCGATTTCAATCGTGCCGTCCGACAGATACTGCCGCAGGCGTTTGGCGCCGAGGCGGTCATTGAGCGCGTCATAAAGCGGGCGAAGGTAGGGGGCCATTTTGGCTTCGACATCGCCGGGCAGGAAGCCGATATTTTCCCCGGCTTCGACCGCGGGACGGGCCAGAACGATGCGGCCGATTTCGCCGTTATCAAGGGCTTCGACGGCTTTGGAAACTGCGATAAAGGTTTTCCCGGTTCCGGCCGGGCCAAGTGCAAGGATGAGGTTGAAGGCGTCGATTGCTTCCATCAGGGCCGCCTGGTTTTCGCTTTTGGGGCGAATGTGGCGGCGGAAGCTTTGATCGCGTTGGCCGTTCTGGGGGGCGTCACCCTGACCGTTCAAGGGATGCCAGTTTGACTTGTCACCGTCAAACAGCTCGTGAACGTTGGTATCTGCCTGCTGCGGACGGCTACGACGGCGTGCTGCGCGCTTACCCATAAGTCACCTCATCAATTGTGCCAATAAAGCAAAACGCGCCATTCCATCATGGAAAGGCGCGCATTCAATTTTCATCTTGCGATGGAAGTGGCGGGTGGGTTCTCCGCCGTTCGCAGCAGCATGTTGCATCTGCGATCCGGGGGGCGAAAAATTCCGTTTTACAACGTGCTCTCGCGTCACTCGGGAACCCCTCCTTCGGTCCAGTTCTTGACCGTACTTTGGAATCGTACCCCTACATCCTGTGTTTTGTCACTGTTTTTTATCGGATTAAATTTAAGTGAAATCGGAAACTGAGTCTTTTCAGCGATTTATCCCGCATCTGCGAGATAACTTTTTTCTAATGCAGCCCCTAAGACGTTGCTGATTGGTGTTTTGGCAGGCCAAAACTGATCATCCAGCCGATCAGAAGGAACGCGGACGAGACGGCCAGACAGCCGACCAGACCGCCATACATATAGGTCAGTCCCGACAGGATGGTTCCGGCCAGCCGTCCGACAGCATTGGACATGTAATAGAAGCCGACATTCATCGCGACCCTGTCGCCATCGGCATAGGCAAGGATCAGATAGGAATGCAGCGATGAATTGACCGCAAAGACCAGCCCGAAGATCATTAATCCACCCAGAACGGCGATTTCGGGCGAGATATCAAACTGCACGGCGGCCGCAATGCCTGCGGTCACGATGATCAGGGCGAAAATCCACAGACGCGCACTTTGACCATCGGGGGTATGCGTACCCGCGCGCAGGATTTTCGGCGCAATCGTCTGGATGAAACCATAGCCGATCACCCAAAGCGCCATATAGGTGCCGACCTCGATATGGCCCCATCCGAGGTGTGTCGCCAGAAAGACCGGCAATCCGACGACAAACCAGATATCGCGCGATCCAAACAGGAACATGCGGGCGGCTGACAGGATATTGATCTTGCGATCCCTGGAAAAGACTTCGCGGAATTTGGGTTTCGGTTTGTTGGCCGGGGCAGCCATTTCGGGACCAATGGACAGGGCCACTGCAATCAGGATGATGGTCAGCCCGGTTGCCATCGAAAGCAAAGCCCCGCCAAAGCCAAGCCACGCCAGAAGCGCCCCGCCCATGAAAAAACCGGCCCCTTTGAGCGCGTTTTTTGATCCGGTCAGAAGGGCAACCCAGCGAAACAGCGCGCCGTTTGCATTTTCGGGTACCAGAACCCTGATCGCCGACTTGCTCGACATTTTGGTCAGGTCCTTGGCCACCCCCGATGCGGCCTGCAGGCCCATGACATAGGCAACCGATATCCATGGCAGCCAGTTTTCACTGGTCAAAGACAGGGCGGAAAGGGCTGCGATCTGGGTGATCAGGCCGGCAAACAGGGTAAAGCGCAGGCCGCGTGCCTGTGCCAGCCAGCCGCCAACCAGATTGGTGACGATCCCGGCACATTCATAAAGGACAAACAGAAGGGCGATTTCAAAGGCGGAATATCCCAGCGCATTGAAATGCAGCAGAACCAGCATGCGCAATGCCCCGTCCGTCAGGGTGAAACCCCAATAGGCGGATGTGACAAGGGCATAGTTGCGAATGGCGGATGACATTAAAAGAACCCTACAGGCTTTGCGCGACCTTGGCGGCCAGATCAACCATCCGGCAGACATAGCCCCATTCATTGTCATACCAGGCGAGGATTTTGACCTGCCGTTTGTCGATCACCATGGTTGATCCGGCATCGATGATCGAGGAGCGCGGGTCGTTCAGGTAATCGCAACTGACCAGCGGACGTTCCTCGTATCCGAGAATCCCGGCAAGATAGGTTTCCGAAGCGGTGCGCAGCAGGCCATTGACGGTTTCGACATCGGTGTCGCAGGCGACCTCGAACACGCAATCGGTCAGCGATGCGTTGAGCAACGGCACGCGCACGGCAATGCCGTTCAGCTTTCCGGCCAGTTCCGGATAGATCATGGTGATCGCGGTGGCCGAGCCGGTGCTGGTCGGGATCAGCGATTGCAGGCTGGACCGGGCGCGGCGCAGATCCCTGTGCGGCAGGTCAACCACGGTTTGCGTGTTGGTCACGTCATGAATGGTGGTGATCGATCCATGCACGATACCGAGTTTTTCGTGGATGACCCTGACCACCGGGGCAAGGCAGTTTGTCGTGCAGCTTGCCGCGGTCAGCAGATGATGGATCGCCGGATCATAAAGATCGTCATTCACGCCATAAACGATGTTAAGTGCGCCTTCCTTGACCGGGGCGGCGACGATGACCTTTTTCACCCCCTGATCAAAATAGGGCTGAAGCGTTTCGGAGGTTTTGAATTTGCCGGTGCATTCCAGAACGATGTCGCAGCCCAGCCCGACCCAATCGGTATCGCCCGGCGTGGCATTTTCCGAAAAGGACAGGGTGGTTTGGCCATCAATGACAACCGCATCATCAATGCAGGTCACCGTATGATCCCAGCGTCCGTGCACGGAATCGAATTCCAGCAGGTGGGCGGCGGTTTTTGCCCCGCCGCTGATTTCATTGATATGGACAAACTCAAGGCCGGGATGGCCCCAGCCCGCGCGCAGGGCAAGGCGGCCCATGCGGCCAAAGCCGTTGATGCCGATACGGATTTTGCGGCTCATTTCGAGGACTCCGGAATTCGGGTGGTATCAGATGCCGGAAACCAGTGGTGCGACCGGTTGGCAATCGCTACCAGTGACAGCATGACGGGAACTTCGACCAGAACGCCGACAACGGTGGCAAGGGCCGCACCCGATGAAAAACCAAACAGGCCAATCGCGGTGGCGACCGCCAGTTCAAAGAAGTTCGATGCCCCGATCATCGCCGACGGGGCGGCAATGCGATGTTCAACACCCAGAAACTTGTTCGCGCCATAGGCAATCGCGGCAATGAAATAGGTTTGCAGAATGATCGGCACGGCCAGCATGGCAATGATCAGCGGCTGGGCGATGATCTGTTTACCCTGAAAGGCAAACAGCAATACCAGCGTTGCCAGAAGGGCCGCCATGGAAACCGGTGCCAGTCTGACCTCGAACCGTTTCAGCCGATCAGCGCCACCCTGCAAAACGCGGTTGCGGATCGCCTGACCGGCGATCAGCGGAATGACGATAAAGGCAATGACCGAAATCGTCAGGGTTTCCCACGGCACAGTAATCGCGGAAATGCCCAGCAGCAGAGCGACAATCGGGGCAAAGGCGAAAATCATCACCGTGTCATTAAGCGCGACCTGACTAAGCGTGAAATTCGCATCACCGCGTGTCAGATGCGACCAGACAAAGACCATCGCGGTGCAAGGTGCTGCCCCCAGCAGGATCAGCCCGGCGATATAGCTTTCGATTTCGGTTTCCGGCAGGAACGGGCGAAAGACGATGCCGATAAACAGCCAGCCAAGGGCCGCCATGGTAAATGGCTTGATCAGCCAGTTGACGCCGAGCGTCACACCGATGCCGCGCCATTGGCGGCCGACTTCGTGCAGGGCATGAAAATCGACCTTCATCAGCATCGGCACGATCATCAGCCAGATCAGAACCGTCACTGGCAGATTGATTTCATAGGCCGTCAGGCCGCCGATCATCTGAAAGATATCGGGGAACAGTTCACCAAGGCCGATGCCGACGATGATGCTGGCGGCAACCCAGATCGTCAGATAGCGTTCAAAAATTCCCATCGGGGCAGTGTCAGGGCTGGTCGTCATATTCAGGCACTTTCGTTTTCGGGCAATTCCGTTTTGCCGATATCGTCGAGTTTGCGTTGCAGCGACATCCGGTCAAGGGATGCGAAAGGCAGGCTTGTGAAAATCGAAATCCGGTTGCGCAGCATGCGATAGGCATCGGCAAAGGCAAGGCGGATTTCCGCCTCGTTCCCGGTGGCACCTGCCGGATCGGGCACGCCCCAATGGGCGGTCATCGGCGAGCCGGGGAAAATCGGGCAGCTTTCCTTTGCCGTCTGGTCGCAGACCGTAAAGACGAAATCGAATTTGATCGTGTCCTGCCCAGAATAGACTTCCATCGGTTTGGACGAAAAGACCGCCGGATCATGGCCGAGGCTTTTCAGAAGATCGATTGTATAGGGATGCAGATGGCCGCGCGGATGCGCCCCGGCGCTATAGGCGTGGAAATGATCGTGTCCTTCGCGGTTCAGGATGGCCTCGGCCATGATGGAACGCGCGGAGTTTCCCTGACACAGGAACAGGATATTATAGGTACCGCCAGCCATAATGATGTCTCCGTGCGGTTATGCCGGTTTGGCGTTTCAGCAACAGGTCGAGGTCGATGTTTTGCCGGGAACCGCGATACCGCAAAGTTCCGGGCGGCCCTGACAGCAATCATCGGCAAGAAACCCCAGAAGATCGCGCATCACATCGGGGACGATCCGATAAATGATCGACCGGCCATTGCGTTGCGATGTGATCAGTCCGGCCTGGCTTAGAACCGACAGATGGGTCGACATGGTGTTGTGCGGGACCGCAAGGCTGCGGGCGAGATCGCCTGCTGCCATGCCGTCCTCGCCCACGCGCACCAGAAGCCTGAATGCCGCCAGACGGTGTTCCTGTGCCAGTGCGCCAAGGGCGCTGATTGCTGTATTTATTTCCATATGTCTGGAAATATCGACATATTATACCGAAGTCAAATGACAAGTTTGCGACATCCGTTTTGCCGACCGGGCGTTCAGAAAAAAGATGACAAAACTAGTTTTATAGTTATATTATCTGCCCATGAGAGATACCGACAATATTGCAATGGCCTTTGCCGCCCTTGGTCATTCTGCCCGGCTGCGGATTTTCCGCCTGCTGGTGCGGGCTGGTGCGACGGGCCTGAACATTGGCGAGATTGGCCGACATACCGGATTGCCAGCATCGACATTGGCACATCATCTTGGTGCGCTAGTGCAGGCCGGTCTGGTCTGGCAGGAACGCCACGGGCGCGAAACGGTCAATCATGCGGATGTCGTGGCGATTCGCGATGTGCTTGATGCGCTGATTGCGGAATGTTGCATCGGTGTGGATGCCGAAGAAAAAGAGGACGCGGTCTAGTCGCCTCTTTTTTTGGGTCAATATAACTATTATTCTAGGTATATAGATATGACTGAAATTGCACTGACACTGCGCCGTGTCGCCAGATCGGGCAAATCCCTTGACCGTGTCTGGATCAGCGTTGGCGCGATCCTTCTGGCGATTGGCATTTTTGTGCCTCATCAGCTTGGGCCGAGTATCGGCTTTACCATTGATCAGCTGCTGTCGGTTGCGCCGTTCCTGATGGCGTCGGTTGTGATTGCGGCATGGGCCGGTGCGACCGGGGCGGATAGCCTGATTGCGCGCGCCTTTACCGGGCAGCCGGTTGCGATGGTGTTGATGGCATCCGCGTTTGGTGCGCTGTCGCCGTTTTGTTCCTGCGGGGTCATTCCGCTGATTGCGGCCTTGCTGTCGATGGGGGTGCCGTTGGCACCGGTCATGGCGTTCTGGCTGGCATCGCCAGTGATTGATCCGGGGATGTTTGCATTGACCGCAGGCACCATCGGGATGGATTTTGCCATTGGCAAGACCGTGGCTGCGATCGGGATCGGCCTTATGGGCGGGTTTGCAACATTGTGGTTGTCGCGAATGGGGTTCCTTAGCGATCCGTTACGCGACGGTGTGGGCAATGGCGGTTGCGGCGGGGCCAAAATGCGGACGCCCAAACCGCCGGTATGGGCTTTCTGGCGGGAAAGCGACCGTGTGACGAAATTTCGCCGCGACGGGGTTAAAACCGCACTGTTTCTTGGTAAATGGCTGGCGCTGGCCTTTTTGCTTGAAAGCCTGATGCTGATTTATGTTCCGGCTGAAGCGGTGTCGGCTGCGGTTGGCGGGGATGGCATTCTGCCGATCCTGATTGCGACATTTGTCGGCGTTCCTGCCTATCTGAACGGTTACGCCGCCCTGCCGCTGGTCGGGGGACTGATCGGGCAGGGGATGCAACCCGGTGCTGGCATGGCGTTTCTGGTGGCGGGTGGTGTTTCATCGCTGCCAGCGGCGATTGCGGTTTTTGCGCTGATCAAGAAACCGGTTTTTGCCCTGTATCTTGTCTATGCCCTGATCGGATCGTTTGTTGCGGGGCTGGTGTTTCAGCTTGTGATATGAAACCGGACGTTCTTGTCCGTTCATGTCCGATATGACGATTTCGGGATGGCGCGCGCTGTAAAAATCAGTACAGTGCGCGCCAACCCGAAATCATGATCAATGGATGAACCATGCCGACGATCGACGAGCAGGTATCGCGCCGCCGTACCTTTGCCATCATTGCCCACCCGGATGCGGGTAAAACGACACTGACCGAGAAGTTGCTGCTTTTCGGGGGTGCCATTCAGATGGCCGGTGCGGTGAAGGCGAAAAAGGAACAGCGTGGCGCGCGTTCGGACTTCATGAAGATCGAACAGGATCGCGGTATTTCGGTGTCATCCGCCGTGATGACGTTCGAGTTCGAAAAGAACATCTTCAACCTGCTTGATACGCCGGGCCACGAAGACTTCTCCGAAGATACATATCGCGTTCTGACCGCAGTTGATTCCGCCGTCATGGTGATTGACGGTGCGAAGGGGATCGAGGCCCAGACGCGCAAGCTGTTTGAGGTCTGCCGTCTGCGCGACGTGCCGATCACGACCTTTGTTAACAAGCTTGACCGTGAGGCACGTGATTCGTTCGAACTGATTGATCAGATCGAACAGGATCTTGCCCTTGATGTATCACCGGTGACATGGCCGATCGGGTCGGGCCGTGATTTCCATGGCTGTTACGATCTGGTCAATGATCAGCTTCTGTTCATGGAAAAAGGCGGCAATGTCGTCAAGGAAGCCATTCCGATCAAAGGGCTTGATGATCCGAAGCTTGATGAGCTGATCCCGGACTATCTTCTGGAGAAGCTGCGTGAAGAAGTCGAAATGGTGCGCGAAATCTGCCCGCCATTTGATTTGCAAAGCTATCGCGAGGGGCATCTGACGCCGGTTTTCTTTGGGTCGGCGGTCAATAACTTTGGCGTGCGTGAATTGCTGCGCGGAATTGGCGATATCGCGCCGACCCCGCGCCCGCAGGAAGCGGCAACGCGGCTGGTCGAGGCGGCCGAGCCAAAGGTTTCGGGCTTTGTGTTCAAGGTGCAGGCCAATATAGACCCCAACCATCGCGACCGCATCGCCTTCATCCGCCTGTGTTCCGGCCATTTCAAACGTGGCATGAAATTGAAGCATGTGCGCGCAGGCAAACAGATGGCGGTGCATAACCCGATGCTGTTCTTTGCCAATGAACGCGACATTGCCGAAGAAGCATGGCCGGGCGATATCATCGGCATTCCGAACCACGGCACATTGCGCATCGGTGATACCCTGACCGAGGGTGAAGACCTTCGTTTCCGGGGTGTTCCGGCCTTTGCCCCGGAATTGCTGCAGAAGGTACGCCTTGATGATCCGCTGAAAGGCAAACATCTTCAGCGCGCGCTGGAGCAGCTTGCCGAAGAAGGCGCATCACAGGTGTTCAAGCCGATGATGGGGGCGGACTGGATCGTTGGTGTGGTCGGGCAGCTTCAGTTCGAGGTTCTGAAAGAACGCATTTCTGCCGAATACGGCATCAAGGTGCATTTCGAACCGACACCGGCCTATGCCGCGCGCTGGGTGATTGGCAGCGATCCGCTGGAAATCAAGAAATTTCGCGATGCCAACCAGTCAGCCCTGTTCGAGGATCACGACGAAACGCTGGTCTTTATCGCGCGCAATGCCTGGCATCTTGAAACCACGCAACGCGATTGGCCAAACCTGAAATTCGAAGCGACGCGCGAACAGAATATGGTTGCGGCGTAAAGCCACCAGCAATCACGATTAAAAAGGCCGCCCGGAGAATTTCGGGCGGCCTTTTTGTTTGTCTGTTGTGGTGTGTGGTCAGCCGAGGAAATACCGCCCTGCGGCGACAAGCACCATGCCTGCGACCATGGCGGCAAACAGGTTGCGCACGACAATCATCGTGATGACGGTGGCGACGGCACCGGCTATACCAATCGCACCGGCAGATAATGCGCTTGGCACCCAGACGGAAATCAGCACAGCACCCGGCAGGCGTTCAAGAACATGGGCCCAACGGCCCTGTTGAGGCAGGCGGTCAGCCATTAGAAGACCGCCAAGGCGCATGCCATAGGTAACAATCGCCATGCCGAGAATGGTCAGGACAGAGGCGGTGCTGAAAGTGGTCAGATCGGGGAAGCTCATCATTTGCCGGCCTCCGTCGAATAGGTGCCTTCAGGGGCGCCATAGGTATCTGCTGCTATTTCAGGCGCGATTTCGGATTTTGGTGCTGTGTCGTCCATGTCTTCGCGCCATGTCAGGGCGGCAACCACAACCCCGGCCCCTGCACCGGCAAGGATCGACCATGTGCCGGGCAATGTGTAATGCCCGATCAGTGATCCGATGGCGGCTGCCAGCCACGGCAGAAGATCAACCCGGCCCTTCCACATGCCGACCGTGAGTGCCGCAAAGACCGCGGTAAAGGCGAAATCAAGCGCATAGACATTCGGGTCGGGTATGCCCCCGCCCAGCAGATATCCGATGGTGTTGCCCGTCGCCCAGACAATGCCAAGAAAAATCCCGCCGCCCAGCAGGAAGCCCGGATTGGCAAGGTTTTCCTGCGTCATGGTGACGGCCCAGTTTTCATCAGCGACCATATGCATGCCGCAGATTTTGACCCAGAGCGGACGACCGCGAAAGACGGGGCGCAGCGATGCACCAATCAGGACATAGCGCAGATTGATCACGGCGGTGGCGACAATGATCGTCACACTTGGGATGGTTTCGCGCCACAGATCGACCGAAACGAATTGAGCCGATCCGGCGAAGACCGTGAGGCTCATGAACAGAAGTTCGCCCAGCGACAGGCCGCGCTGGGTGGCGAGCACGCCAAGCACCGCGCCAAAGATCATGGTACTGGGCAGCAGGGGCAGACAGGCGATGGCGCCGCGTCTTATGGTATCGGCATCGAAATGCCGTATCGGGGCGGATTGGGGGCGAGACATCTTGTGCGTTTCCGTTTCAGTCTTTTCATTTTGATCGCCGATGGCGATGGGGACGACGGTGACGATGGGCACGATTGGTGGTGGGCGAGGAGCCTGTCCTTAATTTAAGACAGTTCCAAACAGGAATATTGGACGATATTGCTGTTTCGCAATCTTGGCCCAAGGCGATGCGGGATGAAGCGATGGCCTAGCGGGGTTTTTTGGCTGCGGGGGCGAGGCCTGCAATGAAGGCGCCGGGGCTGACACCCCACATGGTTTTGAAATGCCGGTTCAGATGGCTTTGATCGGCATAGCCGGTGGCAGCCGCGACATCGGCAATGCCAAAGCCATCAAACAGCATCCGTTTTGCCCGGCGCAGGCGCATGTGATTGAAATAGGTGTGCGGTGGCAATCCGGTGGCGTGGCGGAACACGCGGAGCAAGTGAAAACGGCTTAGCCCGGTCAGGGTGGCGAGTTCATCGAGCGATATATTGGCATCAAGGTGATCGGCCATATAGTCAATGATGGCGCGCACGCGTTTGTCTTCCGATCCCGGTTGATAGGAAAATGGCGGTGCATCGGCATGGCGGAGCGCCAGACGTGCGGCACTGTATAAGAGCTGGCTGTCGCGTTCGAGCTGGCCGGTTGATTGGCCAAGGTCGGGGCGGAACATGCGGTGCAGGGATTGCAGTTGCAGATGCAGTTCCGGGTCATCGACCACATGATTGCCAAAAAACGGCAGGCCGGTGCTGTTGGGGGACAGTTCGGCCACCAGATCACCAAAGACTTCGGGCGCGATGAACATGATCTGATACTGGTAGCCGTCATCGCAGGCCGGACCCCCGTCATGGACCTGCATCGGGTTCATCATCAGCAACTGACCGCGTTTTGCGACATAGTTGGTACCGCCGGTCATGAATTGTTCGGCCCCGTTCAGGATGGTGCCGAACGCATAATAATCGTGGCTGTGTTTGGGGAATGAAAAGCGTTTGTAATCGGCTTCGAACAGATCAATGCCATCCGCCGCGCGCCAGTGGCGGGCGATTTCCCGATGTCGGTCGGGTGCGCTGTGCGCAGGATTGGGTCGAACTGCATTGGCCATGGGGCAAGTATAATCACTCGGTTGCCGTTCGGCTTGCATATTCTTGCTGTTTAATCGGGTGGTTTTCCGGGGCTGCATTCCTTGCCTGCGAATCGATAAACAGGTCACGGATTCTGCCGTTTTTGGCCTCTGACATACGCATAGGGCCGGCTTGTGCAATGGTATAAGGCGGGTTCGGTTGGCTTATTTTGCAACGCAGCAAATGTTCGAATGAACATTCGAACGTCCTCATCTGTGCGAATTCGAATAGACAAATGGGGATTTCATCTAACTGTTACAAAAACGACGCGAAAGCCGGGTTATTGATCGCGGAAATGTCCCACATTCCGGATCATTGGAGATCCCATGTTTCTCGATCGTATTCGCATTGGCTATCGCATTTTTGCGGGCTTTCTTGTGCTTGTCGTCATGCTGCTAGGGTTAAGCGCCCTGTCATCCTGGTATCTGCTGGGCTTTGGCGGGCATGCTGATCGTATTGCAAAAAGCACCCAGCTTGTCGGGCTTGCAAACGAATACGCATTGAAGCTTGAACGACTGTCGAATCAGGTTCTTCTGTTTGCGCAGACGGTTGACCCGATGGATCGCGAAGGTATTTCGACCATCCGTGAAAGTGCCGAAGCCAGCGGTGCGGCCCTGATCAATCAGCTTCGTGACGAGGGTGACAGCGCAAAGGCAGACGCGCTTGAAAGCCTTAATGCGGAATATATCGCAACGCTTGAGCCGCTTGTCCTGCGGGCAGAAAACCTGACGGCGGCGTCCGATACCATGTTGCTTGGTGCCCATCAGCTTGGCAAATCGGCGGGCGAACTGGTTGATTTCATCACCAAACGCGATCCGGCACTTGCCGAAAAATATGCCGACAAGCTTGGTTCGGCGAACCTCAGTGCCATCGTCAACAGCCTGCAATATGCGATCCTGCGCACCCCGGAATCGCTTGATGCGGCGCGCACGGAAACCTCGACCCTGACCGACCTTCAGGAAGAAATCAAAAATTCGGTTGATGGATTGAAACGCGCTGACAAGAAGCTGTTTTCCTATGCGGTGCGCGACAATGACCTGTTGAAGCAGGGAGCGAACCAGCTTGAAGGTTCCATCGGTGGCTTCCGCCAATCAATGGATGATTTCAAGTCAGCCGTCCGTGAAGTGCAGGCGATCACCCAGAATATCCGCGAGGAAGCCGTGGCGGGTCAGAACATGCTGGTCGAGGCGGCGCATAGTGAATCTGAAAACAAGGCGATCACCAATATGGTGGTGGCCGGGATCGGTGCGCTGATCGCGTTTGGTCTGGCGATTACGATTGCGCTTAGCATCCTGCGTCCGTTGCGTCGGGTGAATGGCGATATGACGCGGTTGAGCGAAAACAACACCGATATCGATCTGGTCGATTTCAATCGCGGTGATGAATTTGGTGCGATGTCGCGCACGGTTGCGATCTTCCGCGAAAATGCGCTTAAGATCGAGCAGATGGCCGAGGAACGCATCGCCCTTCAGCGCGAGGAAGAAGAAAAACGTCGCGCATCACTGGGGGCGATGGCCGAAACCATCGAAGGCGAGACCGCCGGGCTTGTGCAATCCGTCACCCATCAGGTCACAAGGATGCGCGAAGCGGTGGGCGAGGTTGCCGCCGCCGCCGAACGTGTGACAGGCCAGACCGAAATGGCGACCAGTGCCGCCGAGCAAAGCCAGTCGCACGCCCATTCGATCAGCGAGGCGGCAACGCGGCTTTCCGATGCCATCGGATCGATTGCCAACCGGGTTGACCGGCAGCGCGCCATTGCCCAGAACGCGGTGGGATCGACGCAGCAATCCGCCGAGGCGGTCGATGACCTTCGCGAAGTGGCGACCAGTATCGAGCAGATTGTCGATCTGATCCGTGGGATTGCGGGGCAGACCAACCTTTTGGCTCTTAATGCGACCATCGAGGCGGCACGTGCGGGCGAAGCGGGCAAAGGCTTTGCCGTGGTCGCGGCCGAGGTCAAGAACCTTGCAGGTCAAACCGCGCAGGCAACCGAGCAGATCACAGCCCATGTCAGTGCGATGGGCAATGTGACGGATCGTTGTGTTCGGTCGATGGAAGATGTCGGTGTGACCGTGCGCGACATGATGTCGATTTCCGAAGAAGTGGCAGGTGATGTTGAACATCAGCGCCGCGAGACCGAGGAAATCAGCCTTGCGATTGCATCGGCCAGTGATGCGGCGCTTCATGTCAGCAATGCCATCCACGAGGTATCGCGCGATATTGAGGTGACGCGGAAACTGAGCATCGATCTGACACGTCGGGCGGACGAGGTTGATCGTAATGTGACCGAGCTTTCCGGGTCGCTTGACCGGGCGGTGGAATCCGCCGCGAGTGATGAAAGTCGTGCTGATGGGGATGATGGCGAGATGGACGAGGCGTCCAATCTTGTTGATTTCCCGGCGCAATATATTCGCGGGGCTGCCTGATCCGGCTTTTTCGCTGATTTAGGTCATTTAACCAGCCAAAAGCCTGTGCAGCATTGCACGGGCTTTTGTGCTTTTGGTGCCGGGGCGGGTGATCCGGATCGGCCGATTGAACCTATTACCTGATGAGTACAACTTGCGACATTTCTGATACAATTTTCCGGTCGCTGCCTTCGGGGAACTAACGTAAGGTCTATGATACTGACTTTAAGACATTTTCAGCGATGTCTTTGCATGATTCCAGAGCACACGAGAACGGGCATTCGATGTCACGCACAGGTAGGCTAGTCGTATTTCTTTTGATCATTGCCGCGGCCGGTGGCGGCTGGTTTGCCTATGACAAAGGGATGTTGCCCTTTATCGGGGCAGGCAGCGTTGCCGGGGCCGATAGCGCAAAGCGTTCGGGAAATCCGGCCCTGCCGGTGATCGCCGAATATGCCAGCATCATGGAAGAAAAGACGGTTGTCGAGGCGGTCGGAACCGGCCGGTCGACACTGGGCGTTTCGATTTATCCGGCAGTTTCGGGCGAAGTCAGTGATGTTCTGTTTCATGCCGGTGAAACGGTTTCACGCGGGCAGGTTCTTTTGATCCTTGATTCGGACCGGGAACGGCTGGCGCGGGATCTGGCATCGGTGCAGGTCAAGGATGCAAGCCAGCTTCTGGACCGCTACGAGCAGGCCCGTCCGCTTGGCGCGGTATCGGCAAGCGAGGTGGATGCGGCACGCACCGCCCTTGCCGAAGCACGCATAAGGCTGGATCAGGCAGAGGTTGACCTTGCGGACCGGACCATTCTTGCGCCGTTTAACGGTACGGTTGGCATTCCGCAGGTCGAACCGGGCGATCGTGTGGACAGTTCCACATTGATCGCGACACTCGATAATGTCGAAAGTGTTCTGGTTGATTTTGAAGTTTCCGAAACCCGCTTTGACAATGTGAAGATCGGGCAGTCGCTTCGGGTTGAAACCTGGAGCCTGCCGGGGGAATGGTTTGAGGGGACGGTTGATTCAATCGCCAGCCGGATTGATCCCGAAAGCCGGACATTTAAAGTGCGCGCGCGCATTCCCAATCCGACCGGGCGTCTTTTGTCGGGGATGTCCTTTGCGGTTTATGTCGATATTGAAGGTCAGACCTATCCGTCGGTTCCGGAAATTTCGGTTCTGTGGGGCGATGGGGGCACCTATGTCTGGCGGATCAAGGATGACAAGGTCGAACGTGTTCCGGTCCGTGTCGTAAAGCGGACACAGGGGCGCATCCTGCTTGACGGGCCGATTGCCAAGGGTGATCTGATCGTGGTTGAAGGCGTGCTTCGCCTGCGGCCTGGGCGTGATGTTGCGGCAACCATTCGCGGCGGCGATGAAACCGGTGTTGCCCAGCGCAATGACACCGGCGAAGGGTCGTAACATGCAGGACGGAAATCAGAACGAAAACCAGAATGATCTGGCGTCACTCAGCATCCGTCGCCCTGTTCTTATTTCCGTGGTGTCGCTTCTGATCATTCTGGCAGGCCTTGCTGCGATGCTGGGCGTTGAAATTCGCGAGCTGCCCAACGTTGATCAGCCGACCGTCACGGTTTATGCCACCTATGACGGGGCATCGCCCGAGACGGTCGATGCCGAGGTGACCAGTATCCTAGAAGGGGCTGCATCACGGGTCAGCGGTGTCAAACGCATCAGTTCGAACAGCGAAGAAGGCACGTCGCGAGTTCGCGTCGAATTTTATCCCGACATCGAAATCAATGATGCCGCCAATGACATTCGCGAAGCGGTCAGCCGCGCATCCAGAAGCCTTCCGGACGAGGTTGAGGATGTTCGCGTGGTCAAGGCCGATGCTGATGCTAGTGCGATCATGCGACTGGCAGTGGTCAGCAACCGCCTGACCGAGGAAGAGCTTGCCAATATTGTCGATGACCAGATCAGCCCGGCGCTGCTTTCCGTGCCCGGTGTGGCCGAAATCACGATCAATGGCGAACGCGAAAAGGTTCTTCATGTTCGTGTCGATCCGCTGCGTCTGGCCAGTTACGGCTTTTCGGTTCAGGACGTTGCGGATGTTCTGGAAACCGCCAAGTTCGACATTCCCGCCGGCAGTTTTGATTCCAGCGATCAGAAGCTTTTTGTCCGGGCGGATGCGTCGGTCTGGGAGGTCGAGGACGTCAAACAGATGTTCATCCGCAATCAGGTGCGGCTGGGTGATGTGGCGGATGTTTATTACGGGCCCGATGATGCGACATCCTATGTGCGCCTTGATGGCCGGACCGTGATCGGACTTGGTGTTGTCAGGCAGGCGCAGTCAAACACGATTGCGATATCGGACGGCATCCGCGACGTGGCCCAGCGCCTGAACAATCAGTACGACGATATCGACGTGTTCGTGAACTCCGACGATGCGGTGTTTATCGAAGGCGCGCTTTGGGAAGTTCTGAACAGTCTGGCGCTAGCGATCATTATCGTGATCGGGGTTCTGTATCTTTTCCTGCGGTCCTTTACCGCGACGCTTATTCCGACGGTGACCATTCCGATCGCGCTGGTCGGGACGGTGGCCGCGATCTGGATGATGGGCTTTTCGATCAATATCCTGACGCTGCTGGCGCTTGTTCTGGCGACCGGGATGATTGTTGATGATGCGATTGTGGTGCTGGAAAACATCCAGCGCCGCCGTCATCAGGGGTTGGGATCGATGGCGGCCGCGGTTCTGGGGACGCGGCAGGTGTTTTTTGCGGTAATTGCCACCACACTGACGCTGGTATCGGTGTTTGTGCCGATTTCGTTTTTGCCAAGCACGGCGGGGCGTTTGTTCCGGGAATTTGGGTTCGTTCTGGCATTTTCGGTTGCGGTGTCTTCGTTTGTGGCTCTGTCACTGTGTCCGATGCTGGCATCGCGGTTAAAGCATATTGACCCGCATGACGGGGACAGGGATACCAAGCCCAACTTTCTTGAACGGATTGGCCTCTATTGTTCGGGTGTTTACAAATACATTCTGGAATGGGTTTTGCGGTTCCCGCTGATTACCCTGATCGTGTCGATCTTTGCCGGGGTGCTGGCATTTGGGGTCTATAACACGGTCACACAGGAACTTCTGCCCGACGAGGATCGCGGTCGTATTCTTGTATCGCTGCGCGGGCCGGACGGGGTTGGCATCGATTACATGGACCGCCAGGTCGAAACGGTTGAAAACATCCTGCGTCCGATTGTCGAGGCCGGGGATGCCTATAACATCTATACGATTGTCGGGCTTTGGGATCCGAACCGAGCGCTTGTGATTGCACCACTGGTACCGTGGGACGAGCGCAGCCGCAGCCAGCAGGATATCAGCAATTCGATCCGTGGAAGTCTTGAGGCATTGCCCGGTGTTCAGGCCTTTGTCTATCAGCCCAACAGCCTTGGTTTGCGCGGTGGTACCGGCGAGGGATTTGAATTTGCCCTGACGGGGACGAATTACCGCACGCTGGCGGCAAATGCGCGCGCCATGCAGCAGGAGCTTGAGGCGAATTATCCCCAGTTTGTCGGGCTTCGGGTTTCTTATCAGACGACACAGCCGCAATTGCTGGTGAATATTGACCGGCAGCGCGCCTTTGACCTTGGCATTCCGATTGAAAGTCTTGATACAACCCTTCGCACGATGATCGAAGGATATGAAGTTACCGAGATCACGGTGGATGATGAAAACATCCCGGTGAAGCTGCGCAGCAGCGCGGGCAGCATCAATGATCCATCCGATCTTGAGAACCTGTTTGTCAGTAATGGCGAGGGGCGTATTTTGCCGCTGTCATCGGTCATCAGCCTGACCGAAGAAGCGGTTGCATCCGAACTTGAACGCGAAGGGCAGCAGCGTGCGGTCAAGATTTCGGGCAATCTTGCGCCGGGTTATACCCTGCAGCAGGCGGTTGTCGATATTGACGAGGTTGCAGACAGGGTGCTGCCGCCGGGCATGAGCGTCCTTTTCCTTGGCGATGCGGCGACACTTGGCGAAACGTCGCATGATGTGCAGATCACGTTCCTGATTGCGGTGCTTGTCGTGTTGCTGGTGCTTGCCGCGCAGTTCGAAAGCTTCATGTCGGCTCTTGTGGTTGTCCTGACCGTTCCGTTCGGGTTGGCAGCGGCGATTTATGCGCTGGGCCTTAGCGGCACATCGATCAATATCTATAGCCAGATCGGGTTGGTGATGCTGGTCGGGCTTATGGCCAAGAACGGCATTCTGGTAGTGGAATTTGCCGATCAGTTGCGCGATGCCGGTAAATCAGTGCGCGAAGCGGTGCATGATGCGGCTATGATCCGCCTGCGCCCGATCATGATGACGATGATTTCAACCGTGCTTGGCGGTTTGCCGCTTGTGCTCGGCACCGGGGCCGGGGCGGAGGCGCGTGCCGCGATTGGCTGGGTGGTGTTTGGCGGGCTCGGTTTTGCGACGGTCTTTACCCTGTTCCTGACACCGGTTTTATACCTTTTGCTGGCGCCGCTGGTGTCGGCCCGTGCCGATGGCGGCAAGAAACTGCAAAGCCAGTTGCGGGCTGCGGAAAGCATCCCGGACAAGGGCGAGATTGAAGGAAGTACCAGCTAGAATGTCTGTAAAACGTCTTTCAATCTGTTGTGCCCTGCCACTGATGATCGGACTTTCGGCCTGTCAGACGGTCGGTCCGGATTATGTTGCACCGAAATTTGATCTTGTCGGAGCCTATACCCCGCCGGTGCCGGTGATTGCCGCCAATCAGGCCGATCATGGCCGCTGGTGGGAAAGTACGAGTGATCCGGTTTTGCGTGATCTGATCGCGCTTGGGCTTGCCAATAACCTTGATTTGCGGATCGCGGCCAGCCGGATCGAAGAAGCCCGTGCGGTGGCGCGCGGCGTTTCGGGGGCGAATGGCATCGAGGTCGGCGCCAGTGTGAATGGCGATGCCGAACGTGGCACATCATCGCGTGAACGCGGCGATCAGACGACGGATCTCGGATTTGGGGCTGGTATCGATTTTTCATGGACGGCGGATGTCTGGGGCGGGCAGCAGCGTGAAGACGAAGTGGCGCTGGCGGATTATCTGGAACAGGTTTATCTGCGCGAAGACGTTTACCTGACGGTGATTGCCGATATCGTGCGCAACTATATCGAATTGCGCGGTACGCAGAAGCGTCAGGAATTGCTGCGCAGTTCGCTTGATCTGCAACGCCAGACCAGTAACATCGTTCAGGTCCGGATGCAGACGGGGCTGGCGTCCGAGCTTGATCTTTCGCGTGCCCGTGCCGAGGTTTCCGATATCGAGGCGACATTGCCGACATTGCAGACCGATATTGACCGGTCGATCAATGCGATTGCCATCCTTCTGGGGGCACAGCCGGGAACCTATCGCGACCGTCTGGTCGATGTGCAGCCCCTGCCTGAATTTGACAGTGCGCCGCCGATTGGCATTCCAGCCGACCTTTTGCGCCGTCGTCCCGATGTCCGCGCGGCCGAGCTTTCGTTGATTTCCGCGACCGCCGAAATCGGTGTCCAGACCGCCGATCTTTATCCTGAATTGACGCTGGACGGGTCGGTGGCGTTGGGGGCGACGGGATATGGCACCGGGCCGATTGTCCAGACTGCGATGGCCGCCATCGGGGCGGTGATTGATGCGACGCTTTATGACGGTGGGGCACGGCAGGCCGATATCGATGTTGCCGAACAACAGGCGCAGCAGGCATTTTATAGCTATCAGCAGACCCTTCTGGTCGCCATTCAGGATGTTGAAAGTGCGATTTACGGCTATGTCGGGGCGGTCCAGCAACGCGATTCCCTGATTTCATCGGTGCGTTATCATCGTCAGGCGTTCGAGCAGTCCCGGGTGCGGTATGTTCAGGGGCTTTCGAACTTCCTTGATGTTCTTGATTCGCAACGCACCCTGACGCAGTCGCAGCAGGATCTGGCGGATGCGGAAACCGATCTGGAACTGGAAACCATCAATCTTTATGCCGCGGTTGGACTTAGCGTTGACGATGTCGAACGTTATGCCGACAAGGCCGGGATTGACATAAATAATGGTTAGCAGGTCCCTCCGGCAGAGACCTTCATTACACAAGCGTCTGTAATAACGCCGATTTCCATAAGCTGTTGCTTGTTTTCATCGACGGTTCGTCCTAGGTCTTGGGTAAGTTAGACCGGGGATAAAAATGACGGGCGATCTGTTTGCCAATGAACCACCACACAATCTGCTGCCCTTTGACGGGGAGGCATTGCTGTTGCGTGAAGTCATGGCGGCAAGTGATGCGGATCGTGCGTTTGAACGGCTTTTAAGCGGCATTGTCTGGCAGCAGGAAATTGCCAAGCTGATGGGGCGCGAAATTGCCGTGCCGCGATTGACAGCATGGTATGGCGATGTGGCCTATCGTTATAGCGGTGTCTATCACCCGGCATCGCCTTTTCCGAAAATCGTCGCCCCACTTCGCGATCTGGCGGAAGAAAAATCGGATACGTCGTTTAACACGGTTCTTCTGAACCATTATCGCGACGGGCGCGACAGTGTTTCCTGGCATGCTGATGACGAGGATGTGCTGGGCGAAAATCCGGTCATTGCCAGCCTGTCATTTGGCGAGGAACGCCGGTTCCATTTCCGGCACAAGAAAACCGGGGACCGGGTTAGTGTCGATTTGCCGCATAATTCATTGCTGATCATGCGCGGCGCGACACAGCATCACTGGTTGCATCAGATACCCAAAACCGCGCGCCAGATCGGGCCACGAATCAACCTGACATTCCGCCATACGGCGCCGGAAAACAAGGTGCGCGGCCGATGAGTTCGGGGGGCTTTGAAAAAAGCCGCCCCGGTCAGGGCGGCTTGAAGTCAGCAATTCGAGATTGCCGGGAAAACCCGTCAACACCAGGGTGCAAACGGACAAACGCGTAGGCTGTTGTGCAATCGATGCGTGCAATAATGAATCGATTCAATGAATGCAGTGTGGCGGTTCAGAAGGGGTTCTGTCAATATCGGGATGAACCGATTCAAAAAAAATGTCACGTGATGGTCGGTTAATCCGCAAGCCGGGGTGAATAAAGGGGAGACATCGCAAGGATGGCAAAACGGGTACGTCTTCTGGATGTGGCCAAGGCGGCCGGGGTATCGCAGGGCACGGCATCAAATGCCTTTGGCAAGCCGGATCTGGTACGCAAGGAAGTCCGGGAACGCATTCTGGAAGTTGCCAAGGAGCTTGGCTATCGCGGGCCGCATGTGATGGCGCGCATGTTGCGGACCGGCAAGGCCGGGGCGCTTGGCGTGGTGTTTCCCGATAATCTTGAATATGCCTTTAGCGACCCGGTGGCGATTGAGCTTCTGCGCGGTGTCGGGCGGGAATGTGCCCGGCAGGCGGTCAATATGATGATCATTTCCGCCGAAAACCCCGAACAGGCGATTACGGCGATCAACAATGCCGCCGTCGACGCGTTTCTGGTGCATTGCTATTCCGATGACAATGACATCATTTCCGCCATTCAGCGGCGCAACCAGCCATTGGTCTGCATCGATACCGATATTGCCGGGGCGGCGGGCACCGTGGTGCTTGATGATTTTGCCGGGGCGCAAATGGCAGCCCAGCATTTGATTGATTGCGGCGCGCGCAAATTCGCCATCCTGTCCCTGCAGGCCAACAAGGCGGAAAATTTCGGCCCGATGAATGCCAAACGCCGCGGGGCGGTCAGCCACCGTGTGGTGCGCGAACGGCTTGGCGGATATCACGCAGCCCTTAAAAAGGCCGGGATCGCGATCGAGGATATCGTCCATATCGAATGCGAAAACATGTCATCACACAGTGCCGAAATGGTCGAAACCATGTTACGCGACCACCCGGAAATCGATGGTATTCTGGCGATGTCCGATGTGATTGCCATCGGCGCACTTGATGGTGCACGGGCCGCAGGTCGCAAAATCCCCGATGATCTTAAGGTGATCGGCTTTGACGGGATTGCGGAAGGCGAACGCACCGACCCGCCATTATCGAGCATCCGACAGGATTCCGTCGAAAAGGGGCGGCTGGCGGCTGAAATGGCGCTTGGCGAGGCGGAAAGTGACAGCCGCGTGCTGGAAACCAGTCTGCTTGTCCGGGGATCGACGCGTTAAGCCGAAAGTGCCGGGTAGCAGTGGCAATCGGTGGTGTGGTCCATCACAAGGCCGGTTGCCTGCATGAAGGAATACATGATCGTGGTGCCGACAAACTTCATGCCGCGTTTCTTGAGGTCCTTGGACAGGGCATCGCTAAGTGCTGTGGATACGGGCACGTCAGACATGACCTTCCAGTGGTTGATGACCGGTTTGCCGCCAATGAAATCCCAGATATAGGCATCAAAACTGCCAAATTCCTTCTGGATTTCGATGAAGGCCCTGGCGTTCAGGATGCTTGCCGCGACCTTGGCCCGGTTGCGGATGATGCCGGGATCGGCCAAAAGCGATTGTTGTTTGGCTTCGTCATACCGGGCGATCTTCTGGACATCGAAATTATCGTAAGCCGCGCGATAGGTGTCGCGCCGTGCCAGAATGGTCAGCCAGCTAAGACCCGCCTGCGCACCTTCGAGGATCAGCATTTCGAAAAAGTGCCGGTCATCATGGACCGGAACGCCCCATTCCTGATCGTGGTAGTCGACGTAAAACGGCTTGTCGAGATGGGTTTCGGCCCATTTGCAACGGGGGAGCGTGTTCGTCGACATGATCGATCCTTCTTTGTCGTTTGATGGCAGCGCATTCTTGGATGGGATAGGCAAGGCTGGCAAGCCTGATGACTTTATCCTGACATTTCTCCTGACAGAAACTGTCTGGGGAAGGAGATTTTGCGGGTCATTCAAACGCGATGGTGGGGCCAAAAATGCACGATGTCTGGTGAAGCAAGTCACATCATGTGGAAAACTTGATCAAAGCATCGCAAATTAGGCGCTCTATGCTTGCGCCCAGGGCCAAGGCCGACTAGGTTTTGCAGCGTGTTAACACAATTCCGATCAGATCGGCCCGATCTGGACCGACTGCAAGAAGGAGCGGCGATGCTGGCGATTTTTTGGCTTATTGACACCGTTATTGGTATCTACATTTTCATGCTGATTGCTTCGGCAATCCTTTCATGGCTTGTGGCATTTGACGTGATCAATTCCAGCAACCGGTTCGTTTATATGGTTGGTGATTTCCTGTACCGGATTACTGAACCGGCATTGCGACCGATCCGCCGGATCATTCCGAATCTGGGCGGCATTGATATTTCGCCGATCATCCTGATTCTGATCCTGCAATTCGCCAACATGCTGATTCAGACAGACGTGCGCGCGGCGTTGCTGGGGTACTAAACCGTCGGGATGGGAAAACCGTTCTGCGATACCTTGGCGGATGGATCGGGTATCCGGCTGTTTTTGCGCCTGACACCAAAGGCTTCGCGAAATGCGATTGCCGGGGTCGGCGTTGACGGCAACGGGCAGCAGCAGATCAGGGTAATGGTTACGGCCGTGCCCGAAAATGGCAAGGCGAACATCGCCCTGATAAAGCTTTTGGCAAAAACGGCCAAATGGCCTAAATCGTCAGTCGAAATTGTTGCCGGGCATACGGACCGCAACAAGGTGCTGGAAATTTCAGGCGATCCGGACGCACTCATCGCGCAACTTCATGAATTGACGGGCGGACAAGACATATGAGCGACGCAAAAATCATCGACGGCAAAGCATTCGCGGCCAAATTGCGCGGCGACATCGCAGCAGAAGTGGCCAAGATCAAAGATGCGCACGGCGTTACGCCGGGTCTTGCGGTTATTCTGGTCGGCGAAGATCCGGCAAGCCAGGTTTATGTCCGCAACAAGGGCAAGCAGACCATCGAATGCGGCATGAATTCGTATGAGCACAAGCTTTCGGCTGATACGTCTCAGGAAGATCTTCTCGCGCTGATTGCGAAGCTGAATGCCGATCCGAATGTGCATGGCATCCTGTGCCAGTTGCCGGTCCCCAAACATATCGACGATCAGGCGATCCTTGCAGCCATCGATCCGGCCAAGGATGTTGACGGATTTCATGTCGTCAATGCCGGTGCGCTGGCAACCGGGGGCGAGGGCTTTGCGCCCTGCACGCCTTATGGCTGCCTGATGCTTCTTAAAGATACCCTTGGTGATCTGTCGGGGATGCGGGCGGTGGTTGTTGGCCGGTCCAACATCGTGGGCAAGCCGATGGCGCAGTTGCTTCTGAAAGAAAGCTGCACGGTGACCATCGCGCATTCGCGCACCCGTGACCTGCCCGAAGAAGTCCGCCGTGCGGACATTGTCATTGCCGCCGTCGGCCGCCCCAACATGATCAAGGGCGATTGGATCGCACCGGGTGCCACCGTGATTGATGTCGGCATCAACCGCGTTGAAGGGGCCGAGGGCAAAATGAAACTTGTCGGTGATGTCGAGTTCGAAACCGCATCCAAAGTTGCCGGTGCGATTACCCCGGTTCCGGGTGGTGTCGGCCCGATGACGATTGCCTGCCTGCTCAACAACACCCTGATTTCGGCGTGTCGTGCCAATGGGCTTGCGGTGCCGAACCTTGGCTTTGATAGTTAAACCGATATCAGAGCGAATTAAAAAAGGGCAGCCCGACGCTGCCCTTTTTCGTTACAGCGGCCAAACCCACAAAAGCATCGGCACGCCGACCGCGACGACGATGATTTCAATCGGCAGGCCAAGCCGCCAGTAATCACCAAAGCGGAAGCCGCCGGGGCCGAGGATGAGGGTGTTGTTCTGGTGGCCGATTGGGGTCAGGAAGGCGCAGGAAGCGCCGATGGCGACCGCCATCAGGAAGGCGTCGGGATTGACGTTGAGATGGCCGGCACTGCCAATCGCAATCGGGCACATGACGGCCGCGGTGGCGGCATTGTTCATGAAATCCGACAGCGTCATGGTGATGATCAGGATCAGGCCGAGCGCTATGATGGCATTCCCCTGTGCGACCCAGTTTAACAGGAAGCGGGCAATCAGATCGGCCGTGCCGGTGGTTTCCATGGCATTTGCCACCGGGATCAGGGCAGCGAGCAGGACAATCACCGGCCAATCGACCGCGTCATAGACATTGCGCGGGGCGACCACGCGGGTCACCATGGCAATCAGAACCCCGATGGCAAAGGCAACGGCGGCCGGTATGACGCCGAATGCCGCAGCCCCGATG
>NZ_JPWA01000051.1 GCF_003326475.1 Thalassospira xianhensis MCCC 1A02616
GTGCTGTCCGAAATTCTGCCCGCCGCACTGGTCGCCCTGCCACGCGATTTGCGCAATCGCCTGATCGTGACCCAGCAGGCCCGCGAGGAAGACCTTGAAGCGGTCCGCAAAACCTATGAAGGATCGGGCATTGATGTGACGCTGGCGTCCTTTATCAATGACATTCCCGAACGTCTGCGCGACTGCCATCTGGTGATTGCGCGGTCCGGCGCCTCGACCGTCGCCGAACTGACCGCAGCCGGTCGTCCGGCCCTTCTGGTGCCGTTACCGAGCGCGATTGACGATCACCAGCGTTTCAACGCCCAGCAGGTCGAAGAAGCCGGTGGCGCGTGGCTGATGTCGCAGGACCGTTTCACAGTCGAGATTTTAAGCGAACGTTTGACCAAACTTCTGCAAAATCCGGCTGCACTTTCCCGTGCGGCCAAGGCTGCCAAGGCAACCGGTCGCCCCAATGCCGCCGAACGGCTGGCCGACATGGTGCTGGATCTGCTGGGGCTGAACCCGGCCGGTAGCCCCGATAATGATAACATGACAAAGAAAGACCCCCAGAAGGTATGAGGAGACACTCCATGAACACCCTGCCGCTCAACATCGGCACCATCCATTTTGTCGGTATTGGTGGCATCGGCATGTCCGGCATTGCCGAAATCCTGCACAACCTTGGCTACACCGTGCAGGGGTCCGATATTTCCGACAATGCCAATGTGCAGCGCCTGCGCGATCTGGGGATCAGGGTTTTCGTCGGCCATCAGGCCGCCAATGTCGAAGACGCCAAGGTGGTGGTGATTTCAACCGCCGTGAAGCCTGATAACCCCGAAGTCGTCGCCGCACGCGCCGATATGATCCCGGTTGTCCGCCGCTCCGAAATGCTGGCCGAACTGATGCGCCTCAAGGCCGCGATTGCGGTTGGCGGCACGCACGGCAAAACCACCACCACCTCGCTGGTTGCCACCATGCTGGACGCGGCCGGGCTTGATCCGACCGTGATCAACGGCGGCATCATCAATTCCTATGGCACCAATGCGCGCCTTGGCGATGGTGACTGGATGGTGGTCGAGGCCGATGAGTCTGACGGCACGTTTGTGAAGGTCCCCTCGACCATTTCGGTCGTGACCAATATCGACCCGGAACATCTTGATCACTGGAAAAACTTTGATCAGCTCCGCGAGGCCTTCAAGAACTTCGTTCAGAACATCCCGTTCTATGGCTTTGCAGTTCTGTGCATCGACCATCCCGAAGTCCAGGCCCTGATCGGCAAGGTGACGGATCGCCGCATCTTTACCTTTGGCTTCTCGCCACAGGCCGATGTGCGTGCCGTCAATGTCCGTACCGAAATCGGCCAAAGCACCTTTGACGTCGTCATTCGTGAACGGGTCGATAGCGCAGAACGGGTTATCAAGGATGTCCGCCTGCCGATGGTTGGCGATCATAACGTGTCGAACTCGCTGGCCGCGATCACGGTGGCGCTGGAACTTGGCATTCCTGACGATAAAATCGTCTCCGCCTTTGACGGTTTCACCGGTGTTAAACGCCGCTTTACCAAAACCGGCGAGGTTGATGGTGTCACCATCATCGATGATTACGGCCACCACCCGGTCGAAATCAAGGCGGTGCTGAAGGCCGCCCGCAAAGCAACCGAAAACAACGTGATCGCCGTGGTGCAGCCGCACCGCTATTCGCGCCTGCATGACCTGTTCGAGGAATTCTGCACCTGCTTTAACGACGCCGATAGCGTGATCGTCGCCGACGTTTACGAAGCCGGCGAAAGCCCGATTGAAGGGGCCAACCGCGACGCACTGGTCGAAGGTTTGCGCAATCGTGGCCACCGCCATGTATCGGCCCTTGAAGGCCCCGAAGCCCTGGCAAGCATGATCGCCAAGGAAGCCAAGCCGGGCGATCTGGTCGTCTGTCTGGGTGCCGGATCGATCAGCGCATGGGCCAACGCCCTGCCCGCCCAACTTGAAGCACTTAAGAACTGAAACCTGAAACGGATTTGACGAGTTTGTCATGAGCACGCCGGGACATCACACACCGCTTATTGATCGCCTGCCAAAGGTGCGCGGCAAGCTGCGCGAAGGCGCACAATTGTCCAAGGTCACCTGGTTTCAGGTCGGTGGCCCGGCCGATGTGATGTTCCGACCGGCTGATGAAATGGATCTGGCCGATTTCATCAAAAATCGTCCGGCCGAAATTCCGATCACCGTCATCGGGGTCGGCTCAAACCTTCTGGTCCGTGATGGCGGCATTCGTGGCGTGGTCGTCCGGCTTGGTCGGCCCTTTACCGATGCCATCATCAAGGACGGTGAAATTCATGCCGGGGCCGGTGCGCTTGATCTCAACGTTGCCCAAATCGCGCGTGATGCCGGGATTGCCGGGCTTGAATTCCTGTCGGGCATTCCGGGCACGATTGGCGGCGCACTTCGCATGAATGCCGGGGCCTATGGTGCGGAAATCAAGGATGTACTGGTCAGCGCCAATGCGATTGACGGCAATGGCGACCTTCACACCGTCACCGCCAAGGCGATGGATATGACCTATCGCCACTGCGGCCTGCCCGAAGACTGGATTTTCACATCCGCCATCCTGCGCGGCAAACCGGGCGACCCGGCGGAAATTACCACACGCATGGATGAAATCCACGAAGCCCGCGCCGGATCACAGCCGATCAAATCACGCACCGGCGGATCGACCTTCGCCAATCCGCTGCCCGACCGCGCATGGGAAGTCATTGATGCCGCCGGGTGCCGAGGGCTGACGATTGGCGGCGCGCAAATGTCGCCGCAACACTGCAATTTCATGATCAATCTGGGCAATGCCACCGCCTTTGATCTCGAAGAACTCGGCGAAACCGTGCGCGAGCGCGTGAAAAAACATTGTGGCGTCGATCTGCGCTGGGAAATCCGGCGCATCGGCGACCGACTGGGACACTCGATCATAGGAAAAGACGCATGAGCAAGCATGTCGCCGTCATTTATGGCGGCTGGTCCGCAGAACGCCCTGTTTCCCTGTCCTCGGGCACGGAATGTATCAAGGCACTGCGTGAAAAGGGCTATCGCGTCACCGAAATTGATGCCGACCGCGATCTCGCCGCCCAGCTTGCCGCGATTGATCCCAAACCCGATGTCGTGTTCAACGCCCTGCATGGCCGCTGGGGCGAGGATGGCTGCGTGCAAGGGTTGCTTGAAATCATGGGCATTCCCTATACCCATTCGGGCGTGCGCGCCTCCTCCATCGCCATGGATAAAATGTCGGCCAAGGCAATGTTCATGGAATATGACATCCCCTGCGCCCGTCACGTCTGGGTCTCGCGCGAAGAAATCGCCGCGGGTAATGCCCTGCCGCCGCCCTATGTCCTGAAACCCAATAACGAAGGGTCCTCTGTCGGGGTGGAGATTATCCTGACGGCCGAGGAAGAACAGAACATGCTGGCCCGCGAATGGACGCATGGCGATGGCGTGATGCAGGAAGAATTCATCCCCGGCCGCGAAATGACCGTGGCGGTCAAGGATGGCAAGGCGATGGAAATCATCGAAATCCTGACCGGCAATCACGCCTTTTATGATTTCCAGTCAAAATATGTCGCCGGCGGGTCCGAACATATCATCCCCGCCGATATCCCCGGCGACCTTCGCGCCAAAATTCAGGATTGCGCCGAAAAGGCCTATCGTGCGCTTGGCTGCCGCGGGATTGCGCGCGCCGATTTCCGCTATGACCCCAAACAGGACCGCGTTGCGATCCTTGAAATCAATACCCAGCCCGGCATGACCCCGACATCGCTTGTCCCCGATGCTGCCCGTCATGACGGTCTAAGTTTTGCCGACATTGTCGCCTGGATGGTCGAGGATGCCTCATGCGAACGCTGATGCTCACACTTGTGCATAAAGTCTCTGGAAATGGCTGCCATGTATAGCACCCCACCCAGCACCCTTGAAGAACAGGCCCGCGAACGCCGCGAGAAGCTTGAACAGCAGCACAGTGTTGGCGCCAACCTGAAAAAGGTGGTGCATGTTTTCTGGTGGTCGAGCCTCACGGCCCTTCTGATCGCCGGGCCCTTTGCGCTGTGGTATACCGGCAAGGCCGAAAAATGGTATGCGGTTGCCGAGGTCGAGGCGATCCGCCTTTCCGCCGAATTTGGCATGACGGTGAAAAACATCGAAGTCCGGGGGCGTGAAAAAACCGACCCCGAAGCCCTTCTTGCCGCCATCGGCCAGAAGCCCGGCACCCCGATTGTCACCTTTGATGTCGATGCCGCGCGCGAACGCATCGAACAGCTTTCCTGGGTGCGCGATGCGATTGTCGAACGCCGCCTGCCCAACACCCTGATCGTCTCGATCTCCGAACGCCAGCCCGTCGCCCTCTGGCAGACCGATCATGGCCATACCGTGATCGATGCCGACGGCGCGCAACTTCAGGATTATGAACTGGGTGATTACCTTGACTTGCCGGTCGTGGTCGGGGCCGATGCCCCGGAACATGCCAGCGAAATGCTGACCACGCTCAAATCCATCCCGCGCCTGTTTGACATGGTCAGCGGCGCACAGCGCATCGGCAACCGCCGCTGGAACATCCAGCTTTCCAACGGCATGTTCATCCGCCTGCCCGAGGAAAACATGGACAAGGCCTGGGCGCGCCTCGATCAGCTTGATCAGGAACACCACATCCTGTCACGCGACGTGCTGATCGTCGATCTGCGCCTGCCCGACCGCACCTTCGTGCGCCTGACACCGGGGGCGGCTGAGCAACGCCGCAACCCGCCAAAGAAGGGTAACGCGGCCTAGTGCCGCATACCATTTTCTCAAAGAAAACCCGGAGCAAAAGGGCGGCTTCTGCTCCGGGGATAGCCGGTCGGTCGAAAATCAACCGTCCGGCCGGTGGGAGATGAGGTCAAACGACCTTATTTTGCAATCCGATTGACCGTTGCCAATCCCTGACAGATACGGTTGACGTTATCTGCCATGACATTTCTGCGCCGTTCAATCGTGCCATGCGTCCAGCCCGACATGTGGGGCGTCATTGTAATGTTACCGAGCTCATGAAACGGCAGGCGCGAGGGATAGGTCACCCCGTCCGGTCCGCTCGGATACTGGTACCATGTATCAATAAAGGCATGGTCGATCAGGCCGTCTTTTAACGCCCCAAACAGCGCCTCTTCATCAACCACGCCACCACGGCCAACATTCATGAAAACCGCATTGGGCTGCATGCTGGCGAACGCCTTGCCATCAACAAGGCCGGTCGTGTTGGCCGCCAGCGGCAGCGTATTCACGACCACATCCACATGCGCCAGCATTTCCCTGAAATCATCAATCGCATGAAACGCATCGATCTGGCTCTGGTCTTCGGGGCGGGAACGGTTGGCAACATGCACATTCATGCCAAACGCCTTGGCGCGTTGGGCAATCGCCTTGCCGATATGCCCGTAACCCAGAATACCGATTGTGGTATTGCCAAGCTCCGTTCTCATGCCAGACGGGCCACCCGCCCAGTATTTCCAATCTCCTTTGCGCAAACGCGCGTCGGCATCCACAAGCGGAACATGACGTGACAACAACGCACACATCGCATATTCCGCAATCGCGATCTCATGCCCGAAACAATTGCAAAGATCGGCATCCACCGGCAGATCCGGAACACGGATGCCGTCATAGCCCGCACCCGGCACCTGATACAGTTTCAGATTGCGCGGGGTTGGAAAACTGTCATCAAACTTGATGCCGATAATGACGTCTGCCGTGGCATAGGCTTCGCGGTCATGCTCACTGCCAAGATGATCGGGCAACAGAACAAGCTCATGCGCCGCATCAAGCAATTCGGCAAAACCGGGATGAAAAGTCGAGGCATTCGCCCCATGGAACACGACCTTCACGAAATCCTCCCACATATGGTTATTATTTTTCGCCTTGATATTTTCTGATATTTCACAAAATTTCAATAGGAAAATCGCAAAATCCTATTGGCCTTCCGGCCCCAATCTCAAAATGGGTCAAAGTCCTGCGTCACGTCAAAAATGCTCGGCGCAATACTGCTTTCAAGAACCGGGAACATCGCATCCACAAACTCGATCAGCTTGTCCGACGCAACCAGTGCCTCATCCTTTTTGCCCTCGACAACCGCATTCAGAACATCCAGATGGCTGTCGATGGTCACATCAAGGGATACCCCATCAACCGTCTGCGTATGATAAATCCACCCCAGACGACGGAAAATCGTATGCAAGGGACGCAAGGTATATTCAAGAAACGGCTCGCCGCAGGCCGCCAGCATCATCTGATCAATCCGGCGATCAAATTCGTTGAACTCGACAATCGTCATCTTGTCGCGATGCGTGGTCAAAAGCCCGATCAGATGGCGCATCTGACTTCTGTGCGACGTACTCGCCCGCGCACTCGCCAGCGACACGACAAATCTTTCCATATCGCGGCGCAGCCGCAACAGCAAATGGGTACGCGTCAGGTCAATCGGCGCAATCTGGATGCCCTGGCGGGGCTGAATGATCATAAGGGTATCGGCTGACAGGCGCGTAACCGCCTGATGAACCGGCGTGCGGCTGATACCGGTTGCGGTTTGCAAATCCTGTATGCGCAGATAACTGCCCGGCTTCAATTCACAGGTCACGATAAGTTCTTCAAGCTTGTTATAGGCAAGCTCGTTCAGGTTTTTGCCCCCGCCCGATCCTGCTTTTCCCGGCTCGGAAGAATCGCCTGAAATGGCCTTATCTTTCTGTTTCGACGCCATTATCTCTCTCTGTAATTTCATAAAAAGTCACAATATATTTGTTTTTATTCAATACCATATATACACATTCCCATGGATGGAAAAGTAAAACCTGTTGAAGTTCCTTCTTGATACATGCTACTGATGTTTCGTGAAATATCACAACATGTCACATAAGGGAGGAACCAACGACATGAAAAAACTAACAAAAACATTAACCGCCTTGGCCGCCACCGGCTTTCTGACTTTCACCACCTCACAGGCCTTCGCAGCCGACCCGACCCCGCTGCAATTCCAGACGCACCACAACGCCTCGTCATTGCAGGGCAAGGCACTGTTGCGGTTTGCCGACCTTGTCAAAGAATATTCCGATGGCACGGTGCAGATCGAAATGCACACCAGCTCGTCGGTCGTGAATTCGAACGAAGCCTTCGAAGCATCCAGCATGGGCATCATTGACGGTGACGCAACCGGTGCGGGCTATATCACCGGCAAAAACCCTGCCTTCCAGTTCTATGGCGACATCATGGGCGGATACAGCACCCCGGAACAGCTTCTTGGCTGGTACAAGGATGGTGGTCTCGACCTCGCAAACGAGCTGTATCACAAATTCAACATGCATCTTGTCGGTGTGTTCATCGCAACCCCCGAATCGCTAAGCTCCACCACCCCGCTTGCCGGGATCAATGATCTTAAGGGCTGGAAATTCCGCTCGCCTCCGGGCATGGAATCCGAAATTTTCCAGAAACTTGGCGCTGGCCCGGTTGTGATGCCGTTTGGCGAGGTGTTCACCGCCATGTCCACCGGCACGGTTTCGGGGGCCGATGCCTCCACACTCGCCGTGAACAAGAAACTCGGCCTCTATGACATCGCAAAATATGCGACCTATCCTGGCTTCCATTCCATGCCAATCGAACATATCGCGATCAATCTGGAAAAATGGAATGCGCTGAACGACACCCAGCAAAAGGCCATGCAGGACGCCATCGCAACGATTGCCCCGGAAGTCATCGCAGAATCAAACAAGCTTGATCAGGAAGCCGCCAAGGAACTGGCCGAAGCCGGCGTCACCCTCGAAGACTGGAGCAACGAAGACCGTCAGGCATTCCGCAAGGCAGCACAGGACGTATGGGCCGACTGGGCAACGCGGAGCCCCGAAGCCAAAGCGGCCTATGACGCACATATCGCCTACATGAAGAAAAACGGCATCCTCGACTAACCAGCAAGTCCGTCATTCTGATCCTCGGGGGTTTTCCCCCGGGGGCTTTTCTGGAGGTCCGCGATGCAGGCAACCCCGAAACGCGTGCGCAGTTTTCAATTCGTCGTCGCACTATTTTCCCTACTTCTTTTGATCATTGTCGGGGTGACTTTTTACGAAGTCATCGCACGCTACATATTCAGAACCCCGACAATCTGGGCCAACGAACTGGCCTTGTGGCTCTCGGCAATCCTGTTTCTGGCCGCGGGCCTCTATGCCATGCAAAGAGACCAGCATCTCAGAATTACCGTCCTCTATGACGCAAGCCCCGCATGGCTTCAGCGCATATTCGATCTCATCACGCTGGCCTGCTGCCTGACATTCTGTCTCGGCATTGCATGGTTCGGCGCGCCCAGCTCGTGGCAATCCCTGATGAATTGGGAACCGTTTGGCACGGCATGGAACCCGCCGATCCCGGCCACGGTCAAGCCGCTCATTGTTCTGACAACCGGTTTGATGGCGCTTTACGCGATCATCAACTGCGTCAAAAGGTTCCGCGGCATCCCCGCCGACACAGCAGAATCAGTCACGGAGGACAACCGTGTCGATTGAACTCATTTCCATTATCCTCGTCGGTGGCGTCTTTGCCCTGATGGCGCTGGGTGTTCCGCTGGCTTTCGCCGCCGGGTCGCTTGCCGTCCTTGTCAGCTATCTTAAATTCGGTCCGGCGGTCATCGCACTTGCCCATAAAACGGTTTACGGGCTTGCGACCGAATATTCGCTGCTCTCCGTGCCGCTTTTCATTCTGATGGCAACCCTGCTGGAACGCTCCCGGCTGGCGCAGGATCTATACGATGCCCTGTTCAAGGTTTTCGGGAATCTAAAGGGCGGCGTTGCAACCGTGACCCTGATCATTTCCGTTTTCATGGCCGCCATCAGCGGCATCATCGGCGGCGAAATCGTTCTGCTTGGTCTGATTGCCCTACCACAGATGATGCGCCTGCAATATGACCGGAAACTCTCCATCGGGATCATCTGCGCGGGTGGATCACTGGGCACAATGGTGCCGCCCTCGATTGTCCTGATCATTTACGGACTGACCGCCGACGTCTCGGTGCAAAAGCTCTTTCTGGCGTCGTTCATACCGGGCTTCGCGCTCGCCTTTGCGTACTTCGCCTATATCTATATTCGCTGCACGCTTAATCCGGCCCTGACCCCAAAGGCACCGGAAAAAACCGAGCCCTTCACAAAACAGGATTTCTTACGCGGTGTTCTGCCCCTTCTCGTCCTGATCGGCATCGTTTTCGGCTGCATTTACGGCGGGGTGACCTCCATTACCGAGGCCGCGGGCATCGCGGTTGGCGTCTCCCTGCTGATCATCGCCCTGCGATCCGAACTGAACATCACCATGCTGTGGCAGGCCCTGACACGCACCCTGCAATCCTGCGGGATTATCCTGTGGGTGACGTTTGGCGCGGCATCGCTGATTGCCATTTACAATCTTTCGGGCGGCCAGCGCTTTGTCACCGGCATGATCACCGGTCTGGATATCGCACCTGTTGTCACGATCATGCTGATGATGGCGATTTTCATCGTCCTTGGGCTGTTCATGGACTGGATTGGCATCCTGCTTCTGACCATTCCGATCTTTGTGCCGATCGTCACCCAGCTTGGCTATGACCCGGTATGGTTCGGGGTGCTTTTCTCGCTGACCATGCAGGTGGCTTTCCTCTCGCCGCCTTTTGGTCCGGCCGCTTTCTATCTCAAAAGCGTCGCCCCGCCGGAAATCACCCTCCAGACGATTTTCGCGTCTCTCTGGCCTTTCATGCTCATTCAGATCGCCTTCCTGGCGCTGATGCTCACCTTCCCGTCCATCGCGCTATGGCTCCCGGAAATACTCAATTAATCTGAATTCGGATAAGAAAATGAAGATCACAGCAATCAAAACCTACCGCGTAGACGAATTTTCCAATGTCCTGTGGGTCCATGTCGAAACGGATGCGGGCATTACCGGTCTTGGCGAAACCTTCTATGGTGCGGGTGCTGTCGAAGCACACATTCACGACACGCTGGCAGGACGCCTGATCGGGCAGAACCCCCTTCACATCGAAGCCCTGCACAAGGAAATGGTCAACCTGCCGATGGCACAGTCATCGACGGGCGCGGAATATCGTGCCGCATCTGCCATCGACATTGCCCTTTGGGACATCTTTGGCAAGGTCTGCGACCAGCCCGTCCATCAGATGCTGGGCGGTTTGTGCTGGGATAAAATCCGGATTTACAACACCTGTGCCGGCTATCGCTATGTCCGCACCAACAATATCAAACCCGTATCGAACTGGAACCTTGGCGAACCGGAAGGCCCCTATGAGGATCTGGACGGTTTCATGAACCGCCCCGCCCAATTGGCCGAAAACCTTCTGGAATCCGGCATCACGGCCATGAAAATCTGGCCATTTGATCCGATGGCGGCCGAAACGCGCGGCCAGTACATTACCGCCGAACAGATGAAAAAGGCGATCCGTCCCTTCGAAGAAATCCGCAAGGCCGTGGGCGACAGAATGGAAATCATGGTGGAATTCCATTCCCAATGGAACCTGCCGACCGCCAAGAAGATCGCCCGCGAACTCGAACAGTTCAGCCCGACCTGGTACGAAGACCCGATCCGCATGAACTCGCCGCAAGCGCTGGCTGAATTTGCCGCATCCACCGATGTCTGGACCTGTGCCAGTGAAACACTGGGATCGCGCTGGCCCTACAAGGATATGCTCGACCGCGATGCAACCCATGTGGTCATGGTTGACCTGTGCTGGACCGGCGGCCTTACCGAAGGCAAGAAAATCGCCGCACTGGCAGAAACATGGCATCGTCCGTTTGCCCCGCATGACTGCATCGGACCGGTTGGTTTTGCCGCCGCGATTCACATGTCGTTCAGCCAGCCAAACACCCTCATTCAGGAAAGTGTCCGCGCCTTCTATAAGGGTTGGTACAATGAACTGGTGACCGCTGTTCCGAAAATCGAAAACGGTTATGTCTATCCGATGGAAGGCCCCGGCCTTGGCGTCGAATTGCAGAAATCCTTCTTTGATCGCAGCGACCTGACCGTCCGCGAAAGCAAAGCCTGAAAATAAAAGCCCGTTGGAGGAAACATGTCTCTGGAACTTTTCTCGCTCGCCGGTAAAACAGCGCTCATAACCGGTTCTTCCCGCGGTCTTGGTCGCGCCTTTGCCGAAGGTCTGGCTGCGGCCGGGGCTACCGTCATCCTGAACGGCACCAATTCCGAACGCCTGTCGCAGGCCTGCAAGGAAATGTCTGATGCCGGCATGAAAGTCGATATGTCCCTGTTTGACGTCACCGACGAAGCCGCAATCAGGGCCGCCTTTGACCGTTTTGACGCGGCCGGTACGCAGATCGACATCTTGATCAATAACGCCGGTATCCAGTTCCGCAAACCCATGCTGGAACTCGACACCGCCGACTGGCAGCGCGTGATTGATACCAATCTGACATCCGCCTTCATGATTGGCCGCGAAGCCGCCAAACGCATGGTCAAACGCGGGCATGGCAAAATCGTCAATATCGGATCGCTGACAAGCGAACTGGCGCGCGCCACCGTCGCCCCCTACACCGTCGCCAAGGGCGGCATCAAAATGCTGACCAAGGCGATGGCCGCCGAATGGGGCGAATACGGCCTTCAGGCCAACGCGATCGGGCCGGGCTACATGCTCACAGACATGAACGAGGCCCTCACATCCAACCCGGAATTTGACGCCTGGGTCAAGGCACGCACCCCCGCACGGCGCTGGGGCAGGCCTGACGAGCTGATCGGCACGGCGATTTATCTCTGCTCGGATGCGTCCAACTATGTGAACGGTCAGATCATCTATGCCGATGGCGGCATGATTTCCGTTCTTTAAGGTGATCTTACATGTACTCTGTTGTCATACATTCACCCCACGACCTGCGTGTCGATCAGATCGACCAGCCCGGCGCACCGGAACCGGGCACGATAACCGTTCAGATCGACAAGGGCGGCATCTGCGGCTCCGACCTGCACTACTATCATAACGGCGGTTTTGGCACGGTTAAAATCCGCGAACCGATGGTTCTGGGGCATGAAGTCGCCGGTACGATCATTGCCGTTGGCAAAAACGTTGCCGACCTTGCCGTTAATGACAAGGTCGCGGTCAATCCCTCCATGCCATGCAACCAATGCCAGTATTGCCGCGCGAACATGCGCAACCAATGCACCGACATGCGTTTCTTTGGCAGCGCGATGCGCTTTCCCCATCAACAGGGCCTGTTCCGACAGCAGATCAATCTGCCCGCCGAACAGTTGGTCAAACTGTCCCCCGACATCAACATGGAACACGCCGCTTGCAGCGAACCCTTGGCCGTCTGCCTGCATGCGGTGCGTCAGGCCGGGGCGCTCTCGGGGAAAAAGGTCCTCGTTTCCGGTTGCGGTCCCATCGGCTGCCTGACCATTCTGGCCGCCGCCCATTCCGGGGCGCACTGGATTACCGCGACCGACCTGTCAAAGGCCGCTTTGGATGTTGCCGCAAAGGCAGGTGCCAATAGCTGCATTGATGTTGCCCGCAATGCCGATGACTTCAAAACGCTCGGCATGAACAAGGGCACTCAGGATGTGGTCTTTGAATGCTCCGGCAGTCCACAGGCGCTTGCCAATGCATTTGACGCGGTCAAACCGGGCGGCACCATCATCACGGTCGGCCTTGGCGGCAATGGCGAACTCCCGCTCAGTCTCGCCGTCACCAAAGAAGTCAGAATGATCGGAAGCTTCCGCTTTGATGCGGAATTTGCCCAGGCCGCAGAACTGATTGACCGCAAGGTCATTGACGTTTCACCGATCATCAGTTCGGTCCTGCCCTTCCGGGATGCCAAAACCGCCTTCGACCTTGCCTCGGATCGCAGCCAATCCATGAAAGTACAACTGGATTTCGGCTGACGACTGACCTATTGGTCCGCGCGTCCCTATCCCCGCGCGGATCACCGGGGCGGGCAAGACACCCCGATAAACTTGCCCGCACTCGCTGCCGCGATCTGTCTCGGGGTAAAGAGGCAGACCATGTGCACGCGACCGCTTTGACTAGCTCTCATGGGCGCGCAATGCACTTGTCGCCCCCACCCACTCGCCCCCATCTTTGTCCACCTGACCTCGGGGCAGCCGCCCACCCCCAAGCCACCCAAAAAAGGTAACGCTGCCCGACGCCACATGCCCTGCCCGCAAAGCCCACCGAAAAAATCCTCATACAAATAGAATTAATGGCAGTTTTCCGGGATTTATCTGGCAGGCGGGGGTCAAAACCTGCCTGAAATGCCGGTTTTGAAAATCAATTCCTCATACAAATAAAAACGCTGTTTTCACGCTTCAACGGGTCGATGATTCACGCCCGAAAAGCGATCAACAACCAAAAATGAATAATCGATCTTATTTTTCATTTTAAGTGAACAATAAATCCGGGAAGTCGGCCCTTAAACATCGTTGCGCCAGACCGGGATCGGCGCGCTCAGCGATTGCAGATTTGCCCCTTCCCGCCCCTCGATCACGTCCAGCAAATGGGTCGCCAATTGCTGCCCCGCCACGATCAGATCCTCGCGCAAACTGTCGATCCGGGGCCGGGTAAAGTTCAGCAAATCCGACGTTTCCTTGGCGATCACATCAATGTCCCGCCCGACATCCATCCCCGACTGGATCATGCCATCAATCAGCGCCATCGCGCACAGTTCGCTGCCGCAAATCACCCCGTCGGGCACATAATCCTGATGGCGCAATGCCATGCCGGCCTGGCGCAAAACCTCGCTGCTGCTGTCAAGGTCGATACCACCAAGCACCTGAAAAGGCACATTTTCTGCCTCCGCCACCGCCGCCAACCCCGCCAGCGTTTCCTGATAATATGAAAACTCCGACGGCGGCGAAAGCAGTGCCAGCCGCCTGCGCCCCCGCGCAATCAGACGCCTTGCCGCCATCTCGCAAAACAGCCGGTTATCAAAATCATGGTAGGCATGATCGGGTGCCGAAAGGCATCGGCCATGCGCCACAAACGGCAGCCCGCTTTGGCTCAGGGCCTGCACGCGTTCATCATCGGGCCTGATATGGGTGATGATCACCCCGTCGGCAGCCCGGGTATTAAGCACATAACGCACCGGGTCCATCGGGTCATCACTGCGTGATTGTGGTGTCACAACAAGGTGATAGGGCGTGCCGCGGATCACGTCTGAAATGCCAACGATCAGCCGTCTGGCAAATTCCGGCACCTTGTCGGTCTGATCAAGGATCAGGCTGATAACATTGGTTTTTCCCGTCCGCAACCGCACCCCGGCCCGGTCCGGATGATAGCCGATGGCGTCCGCCACCTTGCGCACGCGCAGCTTGGTTTTCGCACTGATATCATGCGCATCCTTAAGCGCGCGCGACACCGTCGTCACGCCAAGACCGGTCATTTCCGCAATGGTTTTAAGGGTCGGCCGGGTTTGGGCGGCGGGGCGCCCAACCTTCCCGGCAAGATCGTGATCGGACAGTTGTCAAAGCCTCCGTGGGGTATTCCAGGGTCAGGACCTAGCGCAGTCTTACGCCGCTTTCGGGGTCAAAAAACACAACTTTTTCAAGGTTGAACACCAGTTCGGCGTGGCTGTTGGCCTGCCCGCTCCAGTCCTGATGCAGGCGGGTCACCACTTCCTTGCCGCCCAGCGACGTGATGGCAAAAATATCCGCCCCGGCCGGTTCAACCACATCAATCCTGCATGACGCACTGACCGCCTGCTGCCCATCGCGGACCAGTGCCCGGTTATCGGCATCGGTAATCGCCTCGGGCCGGATGCCGACAATGACTTCCTGCCCGTCCCGCGCCCGGACATCCGCGGGCAGGTGTTGAAATTCAAGCACCAGCGGCTCTTCGCCCGCCCGCGCCATTTCAACCGCACTGCCCCGCACCGTCGCAGGGATCAGGTTCATCGCGGGCGATCCCATGAAATCGGCGACAAACAGGTTGGCCGGATCGTTATAAATCTCGGCCGGGGTGCCGTATTGCTGGACAATGCCGTCCTTCAGGACCGCGATACGTGTGCCCAGCGTCATGGCTTCGATCTGGTCATGGGTAACATAGACAATCGTTGTGCCGAATGTCTGATGCATGCGTTTGATTTCGGTGCGCATATCAACGCGCAGCTTGGCATCAAGGTTTGATAACGGTTCATCAAACAGGAAAAGCTGCGGATTGCGCACAAGTGCCCGGCCCATCGCAACGCGCTGGCGCTGCCCGCCGGAAAGCTGGCCGGGCTTGCGATCCAGAAGATGCTCGATCTGAAGCGTCTTGGCGACTTCGGCGACCTTGGCGTCGCGTTCATCCTTTGGCATGCCGCGCATTTCAAGGCCAAACGCGATGTTCTGCCCGACATTCATGTTGGGATAAAGCGCATAGCTTTGAAACACCATCGCGATATTGCGTTCCGACGGCGGCAGGTCATCAATGACATTGCCAGCAATGCGAATTTCCCCGGTTGTCAGCTTTTCCAGCCCGGCAATTGTATTAAGCAAGGTCGATTTGCCGCAGCCCGACGGCCCGACAAGCACCAGAAAACCGCCTTCTTCGACATCCAGCGTAATGTCGCGCAGAACCTTGATCGGGCCGAAGCTTTTGCACACCTTGTCGATTTGCAGAAAGGACATGATAACTTCCCTGTAAGTCTTTTTATGAGCTAACCCTTGACCGCACCGGCCATCAATCCGCGCACGAAATAGCGCCCGGAAACGACGTAAACGATCAGTGTCGGAAGGGCGGCAAGAACGGCACCGGCAAAGTGCACATTGTATTCCTTGACCCCGGTCGAGGATGAAACGAGGTTGTTGAGCGCAACCGTCATCGGCATCGAATCAAAATCGGCAAATGACGCCCCGAACAGGAAGTCATTCCAGATATTGGTGAACTGCCAGATCACCGTCACCACGATGATCGGCCCGGAACTGGGCAGGAGAATTCGGGTAAAGGTCCGCCAGAACCCGGCTCCGTCCATCTTGGCCGCCTTGATCAGCTCGTCCGGGAATGCCGCATAATAGTTACGGAAAAACAGCGTGGTAAAGCCAAGCCCGTAAACCACATGCACAAGAACCAGCCCGCTGGTCGTACCCGCCAGACCAATCATGCCCAGCACGCGCGCCATCGGAATCAGCACGATCTGAAACGGGATGAAGCAGGCAAACAGCATCAGACCGAAAATGATCTTGTCCCCCGGAAACCGCCATTTGGTCAGAACGTAACCATTCAGCGCCCCAAGGGCGGTCGAGATCGCCACCGCTGGCACCACCATCATGATGCTATTGATGAAATACGGGCTTAACCCGGTCGGCTCGACCCCGATCTGGGCTTTGGACCACGCAGTCAGCCACGGCTCGAAGGTGAACATTTCGGGAAACGACATCATGTTGCCGCCACGGATTTCATCCAGCGTCTTGACCGAATTGACCAGCATGACAAACAGCGGCAGCAGGTAATAAACCGCAAACAGGATCAGGACCGCATAAAGAGCCGCACGCAGGAGCTTTCCGGTGCCAAAGGAGGGTTGTGTTGAACGCGACATCAGCGGCGCTCCCGAAGTTCGGAATAAAGATAGGGCACAATGATCGAGGCAATCATCGCCAGCATGATCACTGCCGACGATGCGCCAACCCCCATCTGGTTTCGCGTGAAGGTATAGGAATACATGAATGTCGCGGGCAGTTCGGTGGCCCGTCCTGGCCCGCCATTGGTCAGCGCAATGACAAGGTCATAGGCCTTGATCGCCAGATGGGCCAGAACCACAAAGGCCGATAGGAACACCGGACGCAATTGCGGAATGACGATGCGGGTATAGAGGCTCCAGCGGCTGGCACCATCCATCTGGGCGGCTTTGAGGATTTCATTATCGATCCCGCGCAAACCCGCCAGAAACATCGCCATGACAAACCCGGACGATTGCCAGACCGCGGCAATCACCACGGTATAGATCGCCATGTCGCGATCCTTGATCCAGTTGAAGGTGAAGCTTTCCCACCCCCAAAGATGCATGGTGTTTTCAAGTCCGAGCCCCGGATCAAGAAACCATTTCCATGCCGTGCCCGTCACAATGAAAGACAGCGCCATCGGATACAGATAGATCGGGCGCAAAATGCCTTCGCCGCGAATTTTCTGATCCAGCAGGATCGCAAGAACCAGCCCCAGCACCGAACAGATCGCAATGTAAAGAATGCCGAAAATCGCAAGGTTTTGCAGGGCAATCAGCCAGTTCCTCTGCCCCCAGAGATTGGCATAGTTGCCAAATCCCTCAAGCTCGTAGGAGGGCAGCATCCGGCTGTCGGTCAGCGACAGGTAGCCGGTGTAAATGATAAATCCGTAAACGAATAAAAGGATCAGAAACAGGCTAGGGCTCAGCACCAAACGGGGCAGAACCTCCCGCAGGGTTGCCTGTGCCTTGCCGGGCAAGGATGATTGCATGGGTGATGCTCCGCACTTTGTCCGGCGGCCGGGATGTTATCCGGCCGCCGGTTTCGTTTTTGGTCTTATTGAGCGGATTCAACCGCGTTGACGAGTTCCTCGACCGCGGTAGCGCTGTCATATTCGCCGTTAAAATGCGCGGTAATCACGTCATACATCGCGTTTTTGACCCCGGCCGGAACCGAATGGCCATGCGCCATAGAGCCAAACAATGTGCCCTTGTCATTGGCCGCAGCCAGTTCGGCCATGCCTTTCTTGCCACAGGCATCAAAATCGTCATTCGGAACGTCGGTACGGGCCGGGACAGAGCCCTTGACCACGTTAAATGCCGACTGGAAGCTTGGCGACATCACCGCAGACGCCAGTTTCAACTGCGCATCCCGACGATCCTCACCAACCTGGAACATGACGAACTGGTCGGAGTTGAACGTCACCGCATCCTGGGTTCCGGGGAAACGGAAACACAGGAAATCGGTATCAGGGACTTTGCCGGCATTCAGGAATTCACCCTTGGCCCAGTCACCCATGAACTGCACACCGGCTTCCTTGTTGATCACCATCGCGGTCGCAAGGTTCCAGTCGCGGCCCGAGAAATTGTCATCAACATAGGTCCGCAGCTGCGCCATCCGGTCAAACACGGTTTTCATCGTATCCGAACCCAGCGCATCCGGGTCGGTATCGATCATGGATGCCTGATAGAAATCAGGGCCCCCGGTTGCCATCACAACCGCATCAAAGATGGTGGCGTCCTGCCATGCCTGACCACCATGGGCGACTGCGGTGTAACCGGCTTCCTTGATCTTATCGAGGGCCGCGATCAGTTCGTCCCAGTTGGTCGGCTGTTTCAGGCCAAGTTCGTCAAAAATCGCCTTGTTGGCCCAGACCCAGTTGGTTGAATGGACATTGACCGGGGCAGCGATCCAGTGACCGTCATATTTTGAAAAACCTTTAAGCGCCTCGGGAACAACATCTTCCCAGCCTTCCTCGGCGGCCAGTTCGTCCAGATTGGCCAGAACGCCCTCGCCTGCCCAGTCCTTGATGTCAAAGCCCAGCATCTGCACGGCAGTAGGGGCGTTGCCCGATGTGACACGTGCGCGCAGGACGGTCATCGCCTGTTCGCCACCACCGCCAGCGACTGGCATGTCATTCCATGAAACGCCCTGATCTTCGAGGTCCTTTTTAAGAACCTGAAGCGCCTTTGCCTCGCCGCCCGACGTCCACCAATGCAGGACTTCCACACTTTCCTGCGCGGATGCGATGCTGGTTGAAAGACCGAGTGCCGCGATCATACCGATACCGGCACGTGACATTTTGCCAAGAAACATACTGTTTCCTCCCTGTTGGTTTTTTAATTTGGCAGTTGATTACTGCAACGTTACAGATGGGAGTCAAGCGGCTCCTGTAACGTTGCAGTACAGCAAAACCCTCAGCGGGCAGGAAACCTGTGGTTGATCGACACATGCTTTTGCATCGCAAAACAGCCTGCGATGAGCTGCCGAAAACAAGAATGCAGAAGACTCCACCCTGCCTTAACCAATTTGCAACAGCTTATGAGCGAAAACCGGCATAAGATTTGGCGCACAGAAATCAGATCATAATTTTTAAAAAAGTTCAGAGCATTCAATTGGCACGCAGCAAAACCAGATCAGGCTTGATCGCGGCCTTGGACATCGGCACGTCCAAGGTCTGTTGCTTTATTGCCCGTCGTGAAAAGGGCGAAGCCCCGAAAGTCATCGGCATAGGGCATAACATGTCCAAAGGGCTGCAAAGCGGATCGATCGCCAATCTTGATGCCGCACAGGAAGTTGTGCTGGCCGCGGTTAATGCGGCGGAAAAGATGGCGGGTCAGACAATTGAGTCGGTCATCGTCAATCTGTCGGGTGGCAGCCCTGAATCCGAAACCCATACGGTTGAATTACCGCTGGGGTCACGTCCGATCGGCAATCTTGAAATCCGCAAACTGAATGATCAGAAAGAAGCCGTCCTGCGTCAGGCAGGCGACGAACTGATCCATACAGTGCCGCTGGGCTTCCGGGTGGATGCAGCGACGGGTCTGCGCGATCCACGCGGCATGTACGGGTCGGTTGTCGGGCTTGATCTGCATTTTGTCCGCACCCAGACCGCCCCGCTTCGCAATCTGGAAACCCTTCTGGGCCGTTGTCATCTCGGGATCGAGGAAACGGTGGTCACCCCACTGGCATCGGGCCTGTCGGCTTTGACCGCCGATCAGCGCGACCTTGGCGCGACTGTCATTGATATGGGTGCCGGCACCACAAGCGTTGCCGTATTCCATGGTGGCCAGGTGATCTATACCGCGACGGTACCGGTTGGCGGGGCGCATGTGACGCGCGACATCGCCTATGGGCTTAACACGTCGCTTAATCATGCCGAGCGCATGAAGACACTGCATGGCAGTGCGCTGACATCCCCCTCCGACGATCAGGAAATCCTTGCTGTTCCGGTGATCGGCGACGAAGACGAAAACAACGTCAATCATGTGCCGCGCTCGATGCTGATAAACATCATCAAACCGCGCCTTGAAGAAACGTTTGAATTGATCCGCGATCAGCTTGACGAACATGGCCTCTCGCAGATCGGCGGCCGTTCCATCGTTCTGACGGGCGGTGCCAGCCAGCTTAACGCGATTGCCGATCTGGCAAGCCAGATGTTTGAACGTCCCGCAACCATTGCCACCCCACACGGTGTATCAGGCCTTGCCGAAGCAACCGCGGGACCGGCATTTTCGGCCTGTGCCGGTTTGTTGTTGCGTGCCCTTCAGCAGCAGAACGACCCGCTAAGCGAAGCCATGAACCAGATCCGCCAGTCTGGTGGGCGCTGGGGCCGACTTGGTGCGTGGTTCAAGGAGAACTTCTGAAACCGGGAAATTTTCGGGGTCGATATCCGAAACTGGTCGGTCGAAATACGTTTTTTGCGCGACACGAAAATTATTTAACGCAAAAACGCGATAATTTTTCGAAATCTTCCATTGTTATTAACACGGCAATAACTCTTTGCCCGCTAAAACGAATGCCAAGGTCTAATGTCCGGGGGACACCTGAGACGTAGCGTGGCAAAGGGAAGGCTGCGCCGATCTTGAGCTCTAAAGCGCGGAGAGGAAGAGCAAACAATGAGCACGATCAATTTTTCCGTTCCTGAAACGGAAGAAAACCTGAAACCGAAGATTACGGTTATTGGCGTCGGTGGCGCCGGTGGCAATGCTGTTAACAACATGATCGCATCCGAACTTGAAGGTTGTGATTTTGTTGTTGCCAACACGGACTCACAGGCCCTGAGCCAGAGCAAAGCCGCACGCAAGATGCAGCTTGGCCGTAAAATCACGCAAGGCCTGGGTGCCGGTGCACGTCCCGATGCGGGCAGTGCAGCCGCAGAAGAATCCATCGAAGACATTCAGGCCCAGCTTGAAGGCAGCCACATGGTGTTCATCACCGCGGGCATGGGCGGCGGTACCGGTACCGGTGCAGCCCCGGTCATTGCACGTGCTGCCAAGGAAGCGGGCATTCTGACGGTTGGTGTCGTTACCAAACCGTTCCATTTCGAAGGCACGCGCCGCATGCGTACCGCCGAACAGGGGATCGAGCAGCTTCAGCAATATGTTGATACGCTGATCATCATTCCGAACCAAAATCTGTTCCGGGTCGCGAATGAAAAAACCACATTCGCAGATGCCTTCCAGATGGCGGATGACGTTCTGCGCAATGGCGTGCGTTCGATCACCGACCTGATGATGGTTCCGGGCCTTGTGAACCTTGACTTTGCTGACATTCGCACCGTCATGAGCGAAATGGGCAAAGCCATGATGGGTACCGGCGAAGCCACCGGCGAGAAACGTGCCCTTGAGGCCGCCGAGGCCGCGATTGCAAATCCGCTTCTGGAAGATGCTTCGATGAAGGGCGCACGTGCGGTCCTCATCAACATCACCGGCGGCATGGATATGGCCCTTTACGAAGTCGACGAAGCCGCGAACCGAATTCGCGAGGAAGTTGCTTCGGAAGCCAACATCATCTTTGGTTCGACTTTCGATCCGACCATCGAAGGCGCGCTTCGCGTTTCCGTGGTTGCCACGGGCATTGATGCCGAGGAAGTCCGTCGCCCGCAGCCGACCACCGTTTCGGTCGCCCCGGTCAAACCGGTCGAGCAGGCAGCAAAACCGGCAACCCCGTCCTTTGGCCAGCACGGTGC
>NZ_JPWA01000052.1 GCF_003326475.1 Thalassospira xianhensis MCCC 1A02616
GCAGCCGTCGCCAGCGCCCCGGAAGCCGCCGTTGCCAGTGCACATGACGGTTATCAGGGCGGTGCATCGATTGACGAAATTCCGGCCGAACGTTTTGCCGCAACCGGCAGCGCACAGCAACCGGAACTGAGCAATCAGCCGGCGTCCGATACCGGTTCAATCGAACTGGGCCAGACCGTTCTGAAGCCGAAGCCGGTTTCGCGTCCGGCACAGCATTTCACCCCGGCCGAAAAGCCGAAAGAAAACGGTGACATGGCCTTTATTCCGCCGCGTCCGGCCCGCCCGAGCGATGCAGAACAAAACCACAGCCCGGATGTGTTCGAAGCAGCAGATGCCCAGAACGCAACCCCGCCGCGCTTTGGCCTGCGGACCCTGTTTGGCAAAAACAAGGGTGGACACGACGATCATGGGGAACAGTCTCACCACGCAGCACCGCGTCAGGCACATCCGCAGCCGCAGGCTCCGGCACCGCGCCAGACCGAAATGTCGCTTGGCGAGACCGCAAACCACTCCTTGAAGGCGGATCCAGCTTCCCGCGTCAAGACGTCGAATGCGTCTGACGACCTTCTGGAAATCCCAGCCTTCCTGCGTCGTCAGGCCAACTGACGACATTCTCCGCGCGAAAAAGGGGAAGGCTTTGGCCTTCCCCTTTTTTTAAATGCGGAACCTGTACGTGAAACCCTCGGAACATTGTAATCCGAAATTGTATTTTTCCGGTCTTTCGAAATTAATTTTATATTTTTCAATACGTTAAGTCGCTTACAAAGCGTAACAAAGAGTGATTTGTCCTCTTGTCACAGTATCTGTAGGGTCTGACACTAAGAAATGGGGTTAACACCCCGATGCGCCTGACATAGCGCATTTGATGAATAACTTACTGACCTGACTCTTCTGGGGGTTCCCGTGAATAAGATTACAGACCTCAGCGCGGCCTTTACGTCTTCGGACATATCCGATCAGGATATCGTACGCCAGCGCACCCTTAAAGCATCGATCGGCTGTGCCGGTGTCGGGCTGCATTCAGGTCATAAAATCCGCATTACCCTGCACCCTGCATCTGAAAATCACGGTATCGTATTCCGCCGCGTGGATCTGGATGGCCAGCCGCTGTTTCCGGCACGTTACGATGGCGTGATCGATACCCAGCTTTGCACCTGCCTTGGCGACCGCGATGCCGGGATCAAGATTGGCACGATTGAACATCTGATGGCGGCCCTCGCCGGTAGCCGCATAGACAACGTTCTGATCGATATCGATGCCGACGAAGTGCCGGTCATGGATGGCAGTTCCGCACCGTTCAACTTCCTGATCGATTGTGTCGGGATCGAGGAACAGGACGCACCGCGTCAGGTGATCGAGGTCCTGAAACCGGTTGAAGTCGAATATAAGGGCTGCACCGCACGGATCGAACCGGGTCATGGCTTTGAAGTCGATTTCGAAATCGACTTCGCCAGCAAGGCAATCAACAACCAGCGCATGTCGGTGAAATTCGATGATGGCGTGTTTGTTGCCAATATTGCGCGCGCCCGTACTTTTGGCTTCCTTCACGAAGTCGAAGCCATGCGGTCGATGGGCTTGGCACGCGGCGGTTCACTTGACAATGCGGTTGTGCTTTCGGGTGACGAAGTCATGAACGAGGAAGGTCTTCGTTATGATGACGAGTTCGTCCGCCACAAGATTCTTGATGCCCTTGGCGATCTTTACACCGCCGGCAAGCAATTGCAGGGCAAGGTCACGGCGTACAAGTCCGGGCATCATGTCAACAACCTGCTTTTGAAAGCGCTGTTTGCCGATGCAAGCGCATGGCGTGTTGCACCGATGCGCAAATCTGCCCTTCATGCGGTTGAAACGCCCGTTCTTGCAACGGCTTGAGCCGATCCTGTGAACAGGTCTTATCTACATAAGCGGTCCTTCGGGGCCGCTTTTTTGTTGTGTTTTGCAACCACGGTTTGCACAGTGGCAATTACAATTTCGTCAGGGCACCAGAAAAGTACCTGCAAAGGGCACACAACTACTTGCCCTATGCCCATACCGGCATGATATAGTCCGGCAAATTTCCACCTGAATGCGTCACAAAGCTTAAGGAAACGTCACAGTGCTTCGTAAGGCTTCCGCCAAGAATGTTATTGCTGCTTGTGGTCTGGCCCTGCTTCTTGCGGCCTGCTCCAGCGACGACAAACCGGAATATGTCGAACGCCCGGTTTCCGAACTTTACAATGGCGCGCAGGACCTTCTGGATGCCAAGGAATATCAGAAAGCCGCCGAGGCATTTGACGAAGTCGAACGTCAGCACCCCTATTCGGTATGGGCAACCAAGGCGACGCTGATGTCGGCCTATGCCTATTATCAGGACAACAAATATGACGATGCGATCACCGCGATTGATCGCTTCATCTCGTTGCATCCGGCCAACCCGGATGTGCCGTATGCCTATTACCTCAAGGCGCTGTCCTATTACGAACAGATTTCCGACGTCGGCCGCGATCAGCAGATGACACAGCATGCAATGGATTCACTTGATGACGTGATCCGCCGTTTCCCCGACAGCCAGTATGCGCGCGATGCGAAACTGAAAAAGGATCTGACGGTCGACCACCTTGCCGGCAAGGAAATGAGTGTTGGCCGTTATTATCAGGATCGCGGCGAATATCTGGCGGCGATCAACCGGTTCAAATCGGTTCTGGATAAATACCAGACCACCACCCATGTGCCCGAGGCACTCGCCCGTCTGACCGAAAGCTATCTGGCACTTGGTCTTGAGGGTGAAGCCAAACGCACGGCATCAGTTCTGGGCCACAACTTCCCCGGCAGCCCCTGGTATGAAGATTCATACGATCTTCTGGTTGGTGATGGCCTGAACACCCGCGAGAGCGAAAGCTGGTGGCATTCGACCACCACCGCACTCGGTGACTGGTTCTGATTCTTGCCGCGTCGCGTGACTTAGAGCACGAGAACGCATCGAGAACACCTATTTCTTGTCAGTTGTTTTTCAACATTTTTCGCTCTTTCCTGCGGCACACAGGTATGCCTCGAATTTTGCGCTCTGCCAAAGCTTGCAAGGCGCGCTGCGATTGGGCACTCTGCTTGTCGCGACGTCGCCTGACGGGCACCATCGCACCTGTTTTAACAATGTCAGTATCCCGCAATGCTTCGACGGCTTAGCATCCGAAATGTTGTTCTGATCGACAAGCTGGACCTTGATTTCCGCGACGGGCTTAGTGTGCTTACCGGGGAAACCGGTGCGGGGAAATCGATCCTTCTCGACTCATTGGGTCTGGCACTTGGTGCGCGTGCCGATAGCGGCCTTGTCCGTCATGGTACGGATAAATGCAGCGTCACCGCGACCTTCACCCTGCCCGCCGGTCATCCGGTTTACGGGCTTCTGGCCGAACAGGATATCGAGGTTGAAGACGACGAACTGGTCGTGCGCCGCGTTGTCACCTCGGACGGACGGTCGCGCGCCTATGTCAATGATCAGTCGGTTTCAGTCGGACTTTTGCGCGATGTCGGCAATTACTGCGTTGAAATTCAGGGACAGTTTGACCAGCACGGATTATTGGACCCGACAACCCACCGCGCGACCCTTGATGCCCATGGAAATCTTGGCAGTCTTGCCCTTGCGGTACGGGATCAGTGGCGCGCATGGCGCGACACGCAAAAGGAACTGACTGCGGCCACCAACCGGATCAACAAGGCGCGCGAAGAAGAAGAATGGCTGCGCCATGCGGTTGACGAGCTTGAAAAGCTTGGCCCCGAAGAAGGCGAGGAAGAACGCCTTGCCGAGGAACGCCAGTTTCTGATGCATGGGGAAAAGCTTGTCGCGGCCCTTAACGATGCCGAAAGCGAACTTTCGCGGGGCAAAGGGGCCGAAAGTGCACTTCGCAGTGCGCAGCGCCATCTTGAACGCGAATTGCAAAAGGCCGAAGGCCGGTTCGAACCGATTATCGAGGCACTGGACCGGGCCGCGATCGAGCTTGAAGAAGCATCGCGTGCGATATCGGTTACCCTTGCCGATCTGAATGTCGATACCGGACAGCAGGAAAATGTCGAGGAACGGCTTTTTGCGCTGCGCGCGGCGGCCCGCAAATACAATGTGCCGGTCGATGGGCTGAATGGCCTGATGAAGGATTACCGCAGCCAGATCGATCAGCTTGAATTCGGTGAAAAGGAACTGTCGCGCCTGACGGCTGCGGTCGCCGAACACCGCGCGGCCTTTATTGATGCCGCGCAAAAGCTTCACGGTGCGCGCAAAGCCGCCGCCGAAACGCTTGATACCGCGATCAATGCCGAACTGCCGCCGCTTCGTATGGAAAAGGCGCGCTTTGTCACCGACATTGCCGAGCTGGAAGAAAACGAATGGGGCATCGACGGGATCGACCGCATTCAGTTCATGGTCGCCACCAACCCCGGCAGTCCGGCCGGACCACTGAACAAAATCGCATCCGGAGGCGAGCTTTCGCGCTTCCTGCTTGCGCTTAAGGTGGTTCTGGCGCGTGTTTCTGCCGTGCCAAGCCTTGTATTTGACGAAGTCGACAGTGGTGTTGGCGGAGCGACGGCGGCTGCGATTGGCGAACGCCTGCATTTGCTGGCCGAAGAACGCCAGATCCTTGTCATCACGCACAGCCCGCAGGTTGCCGCCCGCGGACGCACCCATTTCAACATTGCCAAAAGCGAAAATGACGGCAGCATGGTAACCCGTGTGAACGAGCTGGTTGATGGTGCCCGGCGCGAGGAAATCGCGCGGATGCTGGCCGGACATTCGATCACCGCCGAAGCCCGTGCTGCGGCAGACAGCCTGTTAGACCAACCCCGCTAGAACGTTTGCGCGGGGTCATCCCCACTGCCCGTTCCAGCCTCTTAAATACGGATAAAAAGAAATATGAGCGCCGAACAAGGGTCAACCTCGTCCATTGTCCCCGAGATGCCCGAAACCCGGACCGAGGCAGGCCAGCAACATGCCGAAATTTCCGACCGTATTCGCGGCTTTAACGAAGCGTATTATATCAATGACGAACCGCTGGTTCCCGATGCGGAATACGACGCGCTGTTCAATCGCCTGATCGAACTTGAGGCGCGCTATCCGACGCTCAAGAAAAACAGCCCGACACAGGAAGTTGGTGCCGCACCGGCCGATGGTTTTGCCAAAATCAAGCATGCGCGTCCGATGCTGTCGCTTGCCAACGCATTCTCGCGCGAGGACATTGTTGATTTCCTGGCCCGTATTCGCCGGTTCCTGAACCTGACAGCACATAGTCCGGTCGAAATCGTTGGTGAACCCAAGATCGATGGTCTGTCGCTGTCGCTGCGTTATGAAAACCGCGAACTGGTCAGTGCGGCAACGCGTGGCGACGGGACAGAGGGCGAAGACGTGACCGCCAATGTCACCCATATTACCGATATCCCAAAAACCCTGCCAGAAGATGCGCCGGCCGATGTCGTTGAAATCCGTGGCGAGGTTTATATGGCGCGTTCGGCCTTCCAGAAGCTGAATGAAACGCAGGCCGAAACCGGTGGCAAAACATTTGCCAATCCACGCAATGCCGCCGCCGGGTCGCTTCGCCAGCTTGACCCGACCATCAGCGCCAAACGTCCGCTGCGTTTCTTTGCCTATAGCTTTGGGGAACTTTCTGAAAGCCTTGCCCAGACGCATTGGGATTTCATCAGCAAGATCAAAGGCTGGGGCTTTGTGACCAATCCCCACACAACGCTTTTGCACAATACCGACGAGATCATGGCCTTCTACGAGGAACTCGGCAATCAGCGCGCCGAACTCGATTACGACATCGACGGCATTGTCTATAAGGTCAACGACTTCGAATTGCAGTTGCGGCTTGGCTTTGTCAGCCGGTCACCACGCTGGGCGATTGCCCATAAATTCCCGGCGGAACAGGCCCGCACCCGTGTCAAGGCGATTGATATCCAGGTTGGCCGTACCGGCGCATTAACCCCGGTTGCGCGGCTTGAACCCGTGACGGTGGGCGGTGTTGTGGTATCCAACGCGACCCTTCATAACCGCGATGAAATCGAACGGCTGGGCGTGCAGGTCAATGACCTTGTTGTTATCCAGCGTGCTGGTGATGTCATCCCGCAGGTGGTCGAGGTTATTGTCGATGAACGCCCCGATGATGCCGTGCCCTATCACTTCCCGGAAACCTGCCCGAAATGCGGCAGCCATGCCATACGCGAAGAAGGCGAAGCCGTCACACGGTGCAGCGGCGGGTTGATCTGCCCTGCGCAGGCAGTCGAACGTCTTAAGCATTTTGTATCGCGTAATGCGTTCGACATCGAAGGCATGGGCGGCAAACATATCGAGGCGTTCTTTGACCTTGGCTGGGTCCAGTCACCGGCCGATATTTTCCGGATCGAGGAAAAGCACGGTGATGCCCTTCGCAAGCTTGAAGGCTGGGGCGATAAATCGGCCGAAAAACTGTTTGCCAGCATCAATGAACGGCGTACGGTGCCGCTGGACAGGTTTATCTATGCCCTTGGTATCCGCCAGATAGGGCAGGCCACCGCAAAGCTTCTGGCCCGGCATTACGGATCGATCGCGGAATGGCGCACGGCAATGAATGATGCCGGAACGCCCGATAGTGATGCGTTGCGCGACCTGATCAATATCGACCAGATCGGCCCTAGTGTGGCCCATGACCTGATTGAATTCATGGCAGAAGAACATAACCGAGATGTTCTTGATGACCTTCAGGCCGTTCTGACCATCGAAGATGTCGAAGCCCCGCAGGTTACAGACAGCCCCGTTAGCGGCAAAACGGTTGTCTTTACCGGCAAGCTGGAACTGTTTTCGCGCAACGAGGCCAAGGTCAAGGCCGAAAGTCTTGGCGCGAAAGTGGCCGGTTCCGTTTCAGCGAAAACAGATTTTCTGGTTGCAGGACCGGGTGCGGGATCCAAATTAAAGAAAGCAGAAGAATTAGGTGTTACTGTTTTGGATGAACAAGGATGGCTTGATCTGATCGCAGAATGATCAGCACGGGCATAGCGGAAGGAAAACGTATCCGATGGAAGACCTGGGCAGCTTTTTTCGCCGCTATGTCGATGCACATCTTAAATTCGAAGCAGACGCCCTTGACGCGTTTTACAATTTCCCGTGCCTGATCAATGACCTGATGGGTGTACATGCCATCGGCTCGGTAGAGGATCTGCATAAATACAATGAGTCGTTCTTTGACGAACTGAAAAACGCCGATCTGGCCATGGCCAAATCGATGCTGGTCGAACAGCATTCCGCCCTGCCCGGCGGATCGCGCGCCATTGTGTCCTTCCGGTTCGGCAATTCGGAAAACAATCTGATCTTTGATTGTGATTATGCCTTTGCCCTGCTCAAACAGGATGAGACATGGAAGATCGTTTTCGCCCAGCTTGATGAAATCCGCTATAGCGACCTTTACTGACACATCAGGGGCCGATATGCCTGCCGCACCTTTCGTCCGTGCAGCCTGCCTGAGCGTTGCGATCTGGGCGACGTTATCTGCCCCTGTCCATGCCGATCCCGATTTTGACGAGCTGGTCGGCAAGGCGCGTGCCGTTGATGGCGATACGCTGGAATTCGGGTTCAAACGCGTCGATCTTTGGGGTGCGGATGCGCTGGAACGGTTTCAGAAATGCCTTGTGAATGGCCAGACCACCGCTTGTGGTGCGGATGCCTGGCAGGTCATCACCAATCTGATCGCCGCCGGGCCAATCACATGTAAGGTGCAGGGCAAGAACCGCTATCACCGAAATATGGCGATCTGTCGCAATGCCAATGGTCAGGATATCGGTCAGGGCCTGATTGCACGCGGTATGGCCGTGGCGCGAACCGATGAAATGCCGTCTTATGGTTCGGTTGAAAACAGTGCGCGGCAGAGCCGTGCCGGTGCATGGGCCGGACAGTTTATCGACCCGTTGCTATGGCGGCGCGGGGAACGGTTACCCGAACATCAGACAGAAGTCCGCCGCTGGCAACGTGACGAATAAGGGTCGCGATCAGGCGCCTTTACCCGCTACATCGGCTGCTGGTTCTTGGTCCGTGTCTGCCGCGTTGGCATCACCCGAACTACGACCGGTTGCCGAAAAGAACGGCCGGGCCAGCAACCGGCCAAGACCAGCCAGTGTGACGCCATTCTTGATCGACGCAACGCCGACAATAACCACAGCAAAGCCAAGCGCCTGTGGCGCTGTCAGGACCTCGCCCAGCAACAGCCACGCGGCAAAGAATGTCATGGCAGGCCCCGAAAGCGAAATCAGCGCGGCCTGCGTCGCGCCGATCCGCCGGATGCCTTCATAAAGAAGGAAGAACGGGATCACAGTGCAAAAGATCGAAATGCCCGCCGTCCACAAAACCCCGTCAAAATTCAGGTTCAGCGGCTTGGTCACAACCAGTTCATAGATGATCATCGATACACCGGCCATGGTATTGACCAGGGCAGCAAAATGCATTGACCCAATGACCGAAATCATCCGCTGCCCGAAATAAAGATAACAGGCATAAGTCAGGGCGGAGGCAAACGCGAGGGACGCCCCCAGCCAAAGCTGATCTGAAACAGCACCGATCCCGTTGGGGGCGAGAACAAGTACCAACCCGAAATAAGTGACTGCAAAGCAGACAAACTGGCGCAAGGGAGGAAGCCGCCACTTATGCAGGCATTCAAGGATCAGGACGATGGCCGGGAATGTGAAAAGCACGATCCGCGAGACGGTGACATCAATCACCGACACAGCGGTAAAGTCAAACAGGGCAGCGGCAAAGAACAGCCCGCCATATAGTGCGCCCCAGAGAATATCGACCGGCTTCATCGTGCGTTCACCCGGGCGGTGTTTGCCAAACAGATAAACACCGATCCAGAAAAACGGCATCGCGATCAGAAAACGCAACAGCAGCAAACCATCCACCGTCATGCCGGTTGCATAAACGTATTTCGCCAACAGCCCCTTCATCGCGAATGCAACAGTCGACAGCAATACAAGGGTCAGGGCCGAACCCGATGGCTTTGCCACGGATTTGGCATCTGCTGGCGCGGATGGCTTTGTCATTATTGTCTCCGGTCTCTCTCGACCTTAACTATCTGCCGCGCATAGCCATTATTCAATTCGAATTAAATGTTATCAGATATCAGGGTTTGCTATATCTAACAAAACATCCGCCGGTTCATATTCCTTCTGGATTGCAGATAAATGGACATCAAACAGCTTCGAAGCTTTGTTCACATTGCCGAACTTGGCAGCTTGTCGCGCGCAGCCGACCGGCTTAACCTGTCGCAACCAGCTCTTAGCCGGCAGCTTAACCTTCTGGAAGAAGCACTTGATACCCGCCTGCTGGAACGGACCGGGCGGGGCGTAAAACTGACCGAAGCCGGTCAGATGCTGGCCGAACGGGCACGGGTTATTCTCGGCGATCTCGCGCGGCTTGAGGCCGATCTGTCGGCCCGACGCAGCAAGGTGACCGGCCATGTTCATGTCGGTGTGCCGCCCAGTGCGGGGATTGTCATTACGGGCGCGCTGGTCGAAGCGTTGCGTGAACGCTATCCCGATCTGAACATCTCGATTGCCGAGGATTTGACAGGTGACGTGCAGGAAGGATTGTTATCAGGGCGGCTTGATATCGGCATCCTGCATGACGGCATGATATCACGCAGCCTGCATGCCGAACCATTGTGGCGCGAAGACCTGTTTCTGATTTCCCATCCGTCGCGCGTTGGCGAAGGCGAAACCGAAATTGCCTATGAAGATGTTCTGGCGCTGCCATTGATCATGCCAACCCCGAAACACGGGTTGCGCGCCAAGATGCAGGAAGCAGCATTTCGTGCCGGTCGCCCCCTGACCCCGGTGGTCGAAGCCGATGCCTTGCGGGTTCTGGTCGATCTGGTGCATCGCGATCTGGGCCATACGGTTTTGCCGCGAAGCTCTTTGGTGATGGAATTATCGACCGGGCGGCTCAAGGCACGGCGGATCGTCAATCCGCAATTGTCGCGCAAGGTGATGCTGTCCTGGCTTCAGGACCGCCCGCTCAGTACCGGGGCCAAGGCCGTGCTCGATACATTGCGCGATCTGGCGGGCACCATGCCGATGGCGGATAATTAAAAAAACAAAACCCCGGCACGAAGAACGTACCGGGGTTTGATGTAAAGGCTTTGAAGCCATCAGACCGGGGCTTCGGAATCAGATGATTTCTGCCACAGGTTCAGGCCACCATCGGTCGCGTATTTGTCGATTTCAGCCAGTTCCTCGGCACTAAATTCAAGATTTTTCAGGGCATCAAGGCTGTTATCAAGCTGTTCGACATGACGCGCCCCAATCAGGGCCGATGTGATTTCCGGGCGACGCAGCACCCATGCAATCGCCATCTGTGCCAGTGTCTGACCACGGCGTTTGGCAATTTCGTTCAGCGCCCGCACGCGGTTCAGATTGTCTTCGGACAGCATGCCGGACTGGAACGATCCTTCAAGGGCCGCACGGGAATTTTCCGGCACACCATTAAGGTATTTATTGGTCAAAAGCCCCTGCGCAAGCGGCGAAAAAGCAATACAGCCAATGCCAAGCTCGGACAGGGTATCAAGCAGTCCTTCGGTTTCGACCCAGCGGTTCAGCATCGAATAGGATGGCTGATGAATGACGCAGGGCGTGCCCAGATCGGACAGGATCGCCTGCGCCTTGCGGGTCATTTCAGCGGAATAGGACGAAATGCCGACATAAAGAGCCTTGCCCGAACGGACGATCTGATCGAGTGCGCCCATGGTTTCGGCAAGCGGTGTATTCGGATCAACGCGATGTGAATAGAAGATATCAACATAATCAAGCCCCATCCGCGACAGGCTTTGATCCAGACTTGAAATCAGATATTTGCGCGAACCCCACTCGCCAAATGGCCCCGGCCACATGCGGTAACCCGCCTTGGTTGAAATCACCAGCTCGTCACGATGGGATTTAAGGTCCTTTGCCAGCACCTTGCCAAAGTTTTCCTCGGCCGATCCGGGGGGCGGGCCATAGTTGTTGGCAAGATCGAAATGGATGACACCGCGATCAAAGGCACGCCGAATCATCGCGCGCTGCGTCTCAAAAACGTCAACACCGCCAAAATTCTGCCAAAGGCCCAGCGTGATCTGCGGCAGCATCAGGCCGCTTTTGCCCGACCGGTTATAGGTTGCATTGTTGTAACGTGCGGGATTGGCATTCCAGCCTTCTTCCACTGACGCCATTTATTCCTCCTGCTTATTTTCTTTTGGGGTCATGCCCGCAATTGAATCGATCCAATGTTTTATTCATAAGGCAAAAAGACCGCGCTGTCAGGCGTGTTAAAATGAAAAAACCACCCCGATATGTCGGGATGGTTTTGCAATGCGCCTTGCCTGAAGACCGAACTTACGCCACGCGTTTCTTGATCGGTGCCGTTGCCTTTTGCAGCCATTCAAGAAGATCTTCGTCAAGATCGTCGGCATACATGGCATAGACCTGTGCGTGGTAATCGTTCAGCCACTGCAATTCATCCTTGGTCATCAGTTCCGGATCAATCAGTTTGCGTTCAATCGGCGAGAAGGTCAGCGTTTCAAAGCCCAGCATCGGACGATCGGCCCCGACCGGGCCATCGACTTCGACAACCGCGATCAGGTTTTCAATCCGGATGCCATATTCGCCTTCCTTATAGAAACCCGGTTCGTTCGACAGGATCATGCCGGGTTTAAGCGCGATCTTGTTCGGGGCCTTGGAAATCCGTTGCGGACCTTCATGAACGCCAAGGTAACTGCCAACGCCATGCCCGGTGCCATGGTCGAAATCAAGCCCGGCTTCCCAAAGCGGCGCACGGGCAAGGGTATCAAGCTGCTGGCCGGTGGTGCCGACCGGGAAAATCGCACGCGCAAGGGCGATATGCCCCTTCAGCACACGGGTGAAGCGATCACGATGTTCCTGGGTCGGTTGCCCGATCACGGTGGTACGGGTGATATCGGTGGTCCCGTCCAGATATTGCCCGCCACTATCGATCAGGAAAATTTCGCCCGGTGACAATTTCCGATTGGTTTCGGGAGTATTGCGATAATGGCACAAAGCCCCGTTCGGGCCGCTGCCCGGGATGGTTTCAAAACTGGTATCGCGAAACATGGGGTCTTCGGCACGAAGTGCGAGAAGTTTGTCTGCCGCCATGCGTTCGTCAATGCTGCCATCGGCTGCGGCTTCTTCAAGCCATGCGAAATAGCGGATAATCTTTTCGCCGTCGCGCTTATGCGCTTTGCGCGATCCTTCGAGCTCGACCTCGTTCTTGCAAGCCTTGGGCAACGCCACCGGATCACGGCCGATCCGCATGGTTGCCCCGGCATCGGAAAGCTTCATGCGCAACCAGTCGGATGCGGTTGCCTCGTCCAGACGGACGGATTGATTACCCAACGCGCCAAGGGCTTCTTCCAGTTCGCCCGGTTGGCGGATGGTCGCATCGTTTTCAAGCCATTTGATGGTTTCAGCCGGAAATTTGCGTTCATCCATAAACAGATCAACCGATGCATCGCCATTGATGATGGCATATCCCAGCGGCAGCGGAATATGGGGCACATCGCCCCCCCGGATATTCAGAAGCCATGCGATGCTGTCGGGTGCGGAAATCACCGCACTGTCGCATTCGAGTTTTTCGAGCATTTCGGCAATCTGTTTGCGTTTTTCCGAGTTTGATTTACCGGCATGTTCCAAAAGATGCGGGCGTACAGGCGCAACCGGCATGGCGGGCTGTTTATGCCAGAGAATATCAATCGGATTGGGCTCGATTGCGACCAGTTCGGCACCAACACCCTCGCACGCACCACGCAGATGTTCGGCCTGCTGCACGGTATGCAGATGGGGGTCATAGGCCAGTTTCTGTCCGGATTTCAGATTGTCGTGAATCCAGCCGACAACCGGTTCATCGACCAGATGACGATATTCGTAAATGTCGCGGTTGACCTGCTGACGGACCTGAATGGTGTAACGACCATCGACAAACACGGCGGCCTTGTCGGCAAGCACCACGGCGGCCCCGGCAGATCCGGTAAAGCCGGTCAGCCACGCCAGACGTTCGGCACAGGCCGGAACATATTCGCCCTGATGTTCATCTGATCGCGGAACGACGAAGCCATCGACACCCTTGGCGGCAAGATATTTGCGAAGCGCTTCGATCCGGGCCGCGGCATCATAGCCATCCTTGGCATACAGAAATTCCGATTTGCGTTCATCGCGCAATACCAGCAGGGCCGATTTCAGATCATCGCCAAGCTTGCCTCCGACCAGATCAAGCCAGTCGGTTCGCGTATCGCCATTGGCACTGGCAATAACACCGTCAATCAGATCGACAATGGCAGTGACGTCCTTGTTGACGCCGTCACGTTCAAGCATGGCAGCAAGTTGGGTATCGCCGGGAAGGGTCATCAAAATCCTCGTTTCTGTGCGTGGGGCAGCATCCGACCAAAGCTATCTAAGGGTTTTCGCCGATCACTTGCAAGATGGAATGCCAGAAAACGTGGCAGGACACACCAATCGGACGACCGGTAAACTACACCGGCATTACGCCTATACCACCACATGCATGATGGGTATGAAAGCCCTGCAAGCTTCGCAATGCAAATTAAGAGATGTTTAATCTATTACAGGCGCGTGACAAAAAGATGGCCCGTCGGGACGTCAATTTGCAGGAGACCAAAACGGTGATCCGTTTTCCAATTACTGTCCAGAACGTTGTTCAATCGCGTCGTCGTCAGACGGCCTATGACGGTCTAGAGCGCCTCACCCTTACGGAACGAGCCGCGCTCGGCCTTGATACAGGCCCTGCCCTTCTGGCAGACGATGCTGAAAGCCATCATCGGGGTCAGACCCTTTCGATGGAAGCAACGGACAGGGAATAGGGATCAATCCCGCCCGCGAAGGTCTTTGATGCCATTGGACGAAGCGCAGGATCGAAGGTTCACGATCCTTGCGGTCTTTTTTGTCTTTCCCTCTGAGACGGCCCTGCTACTCCACAGCAGGGCCGTTTCTTTTTGACCAGAGCGTAAAAGCCGCGCCATAGTATCGCCCGACGTTGATTTTCGGGGAAACATCCATGACAAAAACCGTTCTGATCACCGGTGGATCACGCGGCATCGGCCGCGCCACCGCCATTCTGTGTGCGCAAAACGACTGGAACGTCGCCATCAGCTATGTCGGCAACAAGGAAAGTGCCGATGAAACCTGTGCGCTGTGCGAACGGGCCGGACGAACCGGCAATGTTTTCGCCCAGAAATGCGACGTGAAATACGAACAGGACGTCTTGGACCTGTTTCAGGCAACGCTTGACCGGTTCGGCACAATCGATGCGGTGGTCAATAATGCCGGGATCGTCGCCCCCAAAAGCGATCTGGCGGATATGAGCATCGAACGGATGAAATCGGTGTTTGATACCAATGTGCTGGGGGCCTATATCGTGGCCCGCGAAGCTGCACGCGCCCTGTCACATGCGGGCGGTTCAATCGTCAATGTATCCTCGATGGCCTCCAAACTGGGATCACCGGGCGAATATGTTGATTATGCTGGTTCCAAGGGCGCGATTGACACCCTGACGATCGGACTTTCCAAGGAACTTGGCCCCAAAGGCATTCGCGTCAATGCCGTGCGGCCGGGCATTATTGATACCGATATCCATGGCAGTGCCGGCCGACCGGAACGGGTTGCCGAACTTGGCCCGTTCTGCCCGCTGGGGCGCGCGGGCAAGGCAAACGAGGTCGCCAATCTGATCTACTGGCTGCTGTCAGATAGTGCATCCTATGTCACCGGGGCGCTGATTGATGTGGCGGGCGGGCGATAAGCCCGGCCGCAGACGGCCCTATCACCCCGACAATCACAAAAATGTCCTGCGGCATTTATGCATGACGGGCATTCCGCCAGCCGCGCATTTGCCGATATCAAAAACGCGGCCTGTCGATACAATTCCGGCGTTGTGTTCTTGTTGGAGCAACGCACATAAATGGACGACTTTTTCTGGTGGATCGTTCTGATCGGCTTTGCCGCACAGCTTGTTGATGGTGCGCTTGGCATGGCCTATGGCCTGACATCGACATCGCTTCTGATCAGCATCGGCCTGCCCCCGGCGCAAGCCAGTGCCACAGTGCACGCCGCCGAGGTTTTCACCACCGCCGTTTCCGGCACATCACATCATTTCGCGCGCAATGTTGACTGGAAAATGGTCAGGACACTGGCGATTGCCGGTTCCATCGGCGGCGCTGCCGGGGCGGCGTTGCTGTCATCGGGGATCGGGGAATATCTTGCGCCGTTTGTCGCCCTTTACCTAAGCGCACTGGGCGTTCTGGTCATTGCCAAGGCGGTGCGCAAGGTACAACCGCCTGCGGCCATGCGCGGGCTTGCCCCGCTTGGTCTGGTTGGCGGGTTCCTTGATGCGGTTGGCGGCGGCGGGTGGGGGCCGATCGTATCAAGCACGCTGGTCTATCGTGGCCATGCCGAACCGCACCGGATGCTGGGCACCTCGGCGGCATCGGAATTTTTCGTGACAGTGATGATCACCGTGACCTTTGCGGGGCATTTCGGACTGGAAAGTTTCGGGATGGCGGCACTGGCACTGGTGATCGGCGGCGTACCCGCCGCACCGCTTGCCGCCGTGCTTGTCCGCATCATACCCCACAAACCCCTGATGATCGCCGTCGGATTGCTGATCGTGATCCTTGGCGGGTTCGGGATTTACCGGTTTGTCAGTGCTTTGCTGGTGGCTTAGCCAACCACCAGCGTCGTCCATTCCTCGACCGGGAAACGCTTGACCAGCGACAGGCCAACATCGCGATAGGCCGACAGGACAAACTGTTCCTGATGGGACAGAAGCCCCGACAGTACCACATAACCACCTTCCGCCAACGTACCGCGCAGGTCGCGTGCCATATGGCGCAACGGGCGGGCAAGGATATTGGCACACACAATGTCGTAATAACCGGCATTGCGGATGCGCACGTCGCTAAAACCGTTGGAATGGATCGCGGTGACCAGATCGGTGATCTTGTTGATCCGGGCATTTTCACGGGCAACGCGCACCGATGCGGCATCAATATCAGCCATCATCACCGGGCAGCGCCATGTTTTGGCACATGCCATGCCCAGAATGCCGGACCCGCAGCCCATATCAAGCGCGTTGTAACGGTACGAATGTTTGGCGATCCAGTCGATTGCCGCAAGGCACCCCTTGGTCGTCTGGTGTTCACCAGAACCGAATGCCAGACCGGCATCGACCTGCAAACCGGTTTTGGCCACCGGAATACCGTCTTCCCAGTGCGAGCCATGGACATAGAACCGGCCAACCGAAATCGGCTTGAAGCTGCGCAGATTGTCGCTAACCCAGTCCTTGGGCTCGTAGGTGCCAAATTCGACCACCGGCACGTCGACACCGACCGCAGACGCCATCAATGATACGGCGGTTTCAACCGCGGTCTTGTCAAGATGATCACCCGAAAAGCCTTCGACCTTCCAGGGTGCAGTCGGATCGCCCGGCCGTTCGAAATGCGACAGGGCATCGCAATGCTCATACAACGCCTCGGCAAAGGCCGGGGCATATTTGCCATCAACCTCGAAGGTGAAATTATAGCAACGAACGGTTTCGGTCATATCGCTTCTCGCAAGATTGCGGCGGCCGTTTGACCGCACCAGAAATAATGTCCGGGCGGCTTAACCCGGCAGGATGAAACTGTCGACCACTTTCTTCGTGCCGACACCCTCGAAATGGATTTCAAGCTTGTTGCCATCGACCGCCTTCACGGTACCGGGGCCGAATTTGCGATGACGCACCGCATCGCCGACCTTGTATTTCGATGATTTCGAACTGGTGGTGTAGCTGGTTTCACCGTCCGGCTTTACATCAATCACGTTTTTGCGCACCCGGTCCTGCCATCCCGCGCTGGCAAACCGGCGCTCGCCGGTCCCGCCATAGGGGTTATAGCTTTCCGCCGGTTTATTATCCGCCCAGCTTGGCATTTTCATCCAGTCGTCGGCACCCCATGCACCGGGCGATACATTGCCACGATGATTGCCAAGGCCGGTGTCGCTGATGCGTTCGACATGCTCGTCCGGCAATTCATCGACAAAGCGTGACGGCAGGGCCGATTGCCACTGGTTATAAATCCGACGGTTGGCCGCATAGGAAACCGTGGCACGTTTGCGCGCACGCGTGATGCCGACATAGGCCAGACGACGTTCTTCCTCAAGTCCCTTGACGCCGCTTTCATCCATGGCGCGCTGATGGGGGAAAACGCCTTCTTCCCAACCGGGCAGGAAGACATAGTCAAATTCCAGCCCCTTGGCCGCATGCAGGGTCATGATGGTGACTTTTTCCTGATCGGCATTCTGTTCGTTTTCCATCACCAGCGACACATGCTCAAGGAAGCTGGTCAGGTTTTCAAACTCGCCAATCGCAGATACCAGTTCTTTGAGGTTCTCCAGACGGCCCGGCGCATCGATTTCCTTCGATGTCCGCCACATATCGGTATAGCCGCTTTCATCCAGAACCGTTTCAAGCACCGCCACATGCGATGTGGTTTCAAGCATTTCGCGCCAGCGTTTGAAATCGCCCAGCAATCCGCCAATCGCCTGACGCATTTTGGGTTTGAGTTCCTCGGTCCCGATCAGATCAAGGGCCGCCGCCGGAAGCGACACGGCCTGATCACGCGAATATTGATGCAGGGTTTGCAAGGTGGCCTTCCCCACCCCGCGCTTGGGCACATTGACGATGCGTTCAAACGCAAGGCTGTCATCGGGTTGGGCGACCATGCGGATATAAGCCAGCGCATCGCGGATTTCCTGACGTTCATAGAAACGCGGTCCGCCAACAACCCGGTACGGGATACCCAGCGTGATCAGCCGTTCCTCAAACTCGCGGGTCTGGAACCCGGCGCGGACAAGGATCGCCATCTGGGATGCACCGATGCCACGGCTTTGCAGGGCTTCGATATCCTCGCCAACCAGCCGCGCCTCGGCCTCGCCATCCCAGACACCTTTGACGAACACCTTTTCGCCGGTATCAAGTTCAGTCCAAAGCTCCTTGCCCAGACGACCATCGTTAAAGGTAATCAGCTTGGACGCCGCCGCCAGAATATGCGGGGTGGAACGATAATTCTGTTCCAGCCGAACAACCTTCGCACCGGGGAAATCGGACTCGAAACGCAGGATGTTGCCGACCTCGGCCCCACGCCAGCTATAGATCGCCTGATCATCATCACCGACACAGCAGATATTGCGATGAACCATCGCCAGCGCGCGCAGCCAAAGATATTGGGCCACGTTGGTATCCTGATATTCATCGACCAGAACATAGCGGAAGGTTTCCTGATAACGGCGCAGGATTTCCGGATGTTTCTGAAACAGGGTCAGGCAATGCAGCAAAAGATCGCCGAAATCGGCCGCATTCAGAACCGCCAGACGTTCCTGATAGATTTTATAAAGGTACTTGGCCCCGCCATTGGCGAACTCGACACTTTCATTGACCCGTTCGGGTGAAAGCCCCTTGTCCTTCCAGCGCTGGATGATCCCCATAAGCTGCTTGGCCGGCCATTTTTTCTGATCGATCTGTTCGGCATCCATGATCTGCTTAAGCAGGCGGACCTGATCATCGCTATCAAGGATCGTGAAGTTTGATTGCAGGCCGACCAATTCGGCATGGCGGCGCAACAGGCGGGCGGCCAGCGAGTGGAAAGTCCCCAGCCACCATCCTTCAACCGGACGGCCCAGCGCATGGGCGACACGTTCCTGCATTTCCTTGGCCGCGCGGTTGGTAAAGGTCACGGCAAGAATTTGCTGCGGATGCAGGCGCTCGGTCTGTCCCTTGGTTTCCAGCAGATGGGCAAGACGGGTCGTCAGAACGCGCGTTTTCCCTGTCCCGGCACCTGCCAGTACCAGCAACGGACCATCAAGCGTTTCGACCGCTTCGCGTTGCTCGGCATTCAGATTGGCAAGGTAATCGGGTGCGGGTGCGTCCTGAAGGCGCATTTCCGGGCTTGCGGCGAATTCATCGATTTCAAAGGGATCATCCATCATGTCGGGATATATAACATGCTCTGCAAACGGGGCCAGTATTGGCATTCAATCAAGTGGCGATATCGGGTTGCTTATTGTGCAACAAATCAGGAACGTCGACCAATTTTTTCCCTGAAAATATTTTTCCGCCTGCTTTTCTGCGCCAGTTTTTCCTGCGCCTTGCGTGAACAGTCATAACGACAATCACCACGCAAGGAGCCCCTGATGAGCGGCATCGACAGTCTGAGTGCCAGTCTTGCGCAAATATTTAGCCAAACACAGTCGACCGGTAGCAGCCAGTCTACCGAAAGCAGTAGCGGCGTAGAAGGCATCGGTGCCTTCGCCCTGACCAGCGCGCAAAGCACCGCCTCGACACAGGCGGTCGACGCGGTTTCGGAAATTGCTGCCAACGGACAGGGCAGCGTTGATCAGCTTTCCGATCAGATCAAAGCCATGCTGCTGGAAATGCAGGAAAGCACGGATACATCGGCCTCCGATGGCGATTTTGACGCGCAGCAACTGTTTAATGACCTTGATACCGATGATGACGGCACCCTGACCAAGGACGAATTCCTGGCAGGCAAACCCGACGATGTCAGCGATGAAATGGCTGAAAACCTGTGGTCCATGATGTCGGGAAGTGATGCTGAAAGCATTTCCCAAGACGATTACCTGACAAGCATGGCACCACCACCCGGTGCCACAACGGCCACGGCAACTGCGGACGAGAGCACGGGCAGTTCATCTGGTGGTGACAGTGCCGCAACATCCGATACCGAAAATTACGACCCGCTTGATACCAACGAAGACGGCATTGTCAGCCTTGCCGAACTGATGGCTGCCGCCCCGGCGGACGAAACCCCGTCTGCCAGCAGCCAGACCAGCAGCACAGGCGATGACGCCGCCACCGTCGGCAATGGCGCAACACCGTTCGACAACCGCCTGATGGCGCAGCTTATGGCGTAATTGACCATGTAACACCGGGTCTCTTCGACGAAGCGAGAACCCCAACCTGCCGCCGGCTCAGACATCAAACCGGCGGCCTTTTTTGCCTGTCACGTTCGGGAAAGACCCTAGAACAGCTTGGGCGGCGCATCACCGCGTTCTTCGCTTTGCAGTTCCAGAAGCGCGTTGTTATAGGCCATCATCGCGTCCTTTTCATGGACGAAACCGACCATCAGACGTTCTTCCTCGTTATTGATCACCGGCAGGTGCTCCTCGCCGGTCTGTTCCATCAGACGCACGGCCTTTTCGATGCTGTCAGTACGCAGCAGAACCGGCGGCTTGGATCGGGCGACCTGCCCTGCGGTGACTTCTTCGCCCATTTCCGGATCAAACGCCGCATGGCGCAAATCGGCCAGTGTGATCGTACCGTGCAACCGGCCATCATCATCAATCACAAACAGTTCGGAATAAGGCGCATTGATCAGCTTTTCGCGAATGGACGGCATCCCGTCGCCGAGCGGCACGGTCTGATATTCCGCCTTCATGATGTCGGCGACCTTCATCATGCGCAGCAAATTCATTTCCCGGCCCCAGCGGGTCGAAAGCCCCCGGCATTTAAGCTGCCAGGCAAAGAACGATCCGCCCTGGAACTGGTCCATCACAATTGATGCAATCACCGATGCCACCATCACCGCAATGGTCAGGGCATAGTCGCCGGTCAGTTCAAAGATGATCAGGGTTGTTGAAATCGGCGCGCCCAGCATGGCCGCCGCCACCGCCCCCATACCAACCAGTGTATAGGCCCCGTACCCCGATGAAAGATCGGGGAAAATCGCCGTTGCCGTCACCCCGAATGCCCCACCCAGCATCGCACCAAGGAAAAGGGCCGGACTGAAAATCCCGCCCGCAAAGCCCATGCCGATGCAGATCGCCACCATTGCGGCCTTCACGATCAGAAGCTGCACCAGAAATGACCAGCCATACGCCCCGTAAAGCGCATCATTCATCGCACCGTAACCAACGCCGACAATCTGCGGGAACTTGATCGCAACAATACCGATCACAAGCCCCGCCACGGCGGGTCGCAACCAGCCCGGAATTTTCGATGCCTTGGCCGCCATTTGCACAACCGGGATGGCACGTGTTACGCAAATCGCGGTGATCCCCGCCGCAATCCCCAAAAGCGCAAAGGCCGGAAATTCCAGAAACGACTGGATTTCGTTGGCCGGCAACAGAAAGGCAATGTCGCTGCCGAAATAAAGCCGGGTGATGATCGTACCGGTCACCGATGCCAGAACAATCGGTGCAAATGCGGTCAGGGCATAATGACCGAGGGCAACCTCGTGGGCAAACAATGCACCCGCCAGCGGCGCATTGAAAGACGCCGCAACCGCGGATGCCACGCCGCATCCAAGCAGGGTGCGCGCCGTGCTGCGCCG
>NZ_JPWA01000053.1 GCF_003326475.1 Thalassospira xianhensis MCCC 1A02616
GACCCGCCGGTAATCAGCAGGCGGACGGGGCCCTCGGCCGTTGGGGCATCATATTCGGTGCTGGCGAGGGCTGCGACTTCGTGGCGGATCGGGTTGCCGGTCCAGATGACCTTGGCTTCGTCATTTGGCGCGATCAGCTTGATCGTCGGGAAGGATGTCGCGATGCGATGGGCGGCACCCGCAACCATCCGGTTGGCCCGGCCCAGAACCGCGTTCTGTTCATGAATGGCAAACGGGATGCCAAGCCATTTGGCCGAAAGCGTTGCCGGGATTGAGGCATAACCGCCAAAGCCGATCACCGCAGCAGGCCGCATTTTTTTCAGAAGGGATCGGGCTTTCATCGTGCCAAGGCCAAGGCGAAGCGCACCGGTTAGGCGGCCCTTAAGACCCTTTCCGGCAATGCCACCGGCCGGCAGGATGATGGTTTCAACCCCCTCGACCCCCTCGGTATAGCGCGAAGCGCGGGCATCGGTGAAAAACAGCACGTGCGCGCCGCGCCGGACAAGGGCGCGCGCCAGTGCAACCGCCGGAAACATATGGCCGCCGGTGCCGCCCGATGTCAGGGCGATCACCTGTCCTGCCAACGGGTGTTCCATCGGGGAAACTTCAATATTCTGGATGTCGGTCATCAGATCCACATATGCAACGACGGTTTGCCCCTATCAGAACCCGAGAAAGGTTAACATCCCTTCAAGCGCGGGTGTTTGTAGGGGAGGATTTTGTCGTTTTTTTGGGGTGGATTTGGTTTTGACCGCTAGACTGTGGAAATACCGCGTTCCTGTAAGGGTAAAGCACGTAATACGTAGGTTGGTTACTGATTATTAATTGACTTGGAAAGTTCTTTTGCTGTTATCAGGCTCTGAACCAAATTGGCTGTTATAAGCGCCAGTGTCATTAATACCGTGAACCATGTGAATGAAAGAAATATCAACAAGTATATTTCAGGATTTTTTCCAAATTGATTTAAATTGTTAAACCATGAGTATGGATAAAATGATGATGAGAAGAATATAAAATATAAAATTGTTCCAAATATTGTTAATGTTATATAGTTTTCGTCGTAGAAATTTTTTATTTTCATTGATTTTATTTTTCCGTTTCTTGTATTTGTTTCTTTCATGAACATTTTTGATGTTTTATATTGAGATAGTTTCTTGAAAGGGTTTTCTTTTGATAGGAGAAATTTAATAGTGCTTGCTTTTGAGTTTATGCCATGCAGTTCGAAAAAGCTTCTTTCTATTGCGTAGTCATGCAATTCATTTACGTTGCTGTCTACGAATATTTTCTGAAAAAATTCTTGTTTTCCTTTTGAATTATGTCTTGTTATTGACATGATAGTTAAGATAATTCCAAGAATACCCGCAAGTATTGATACGATTTTAAGAGTAATTTCGAGTCCTTCGCTCATATCGATCTTTCTTTTTTTGGGTTGCAATAACCGAGTATTGTAATTTTTGTACAAATCGCAAATACAAAATGCTGCTGCAATGGGTTGGCCGTCTAAACCACATCAATCTTATACAGCACCGAATCAACCCGTTTTGCCAGCCGGTCATAGAGGCGTTGGGCGCCGTGGTTGTCGCTGGCGGTGAGCCAGTAGAGGCGGAGCCAGTTGTTTTGCTTTGCCTGTTCTTGCAGGGCGGCCATCATCAGGCCGCCGATGCCGCGGCTGCGGTGATCGGGTGATACCCAGAAATCTTCGAGATAGGCGACATTGCGCAGCGTGAAGGTGTGCGGATGGATGATGAGGTGGGCCAGTCCGATGACGGATTGATCATCATTTGATTGGGTGTCATCTAGTGCGAGCCAGGCCTGCATCGGGTGATCGGGATCAAGGATGCGCTGCCACAGGCCATCAATCACGTCGTCAGGCATATCGGGTGCGCCGAACTGGATGATGTTTTGCCGCCAGAGGCGTTCCCATCCGGTGCGGTGGCGGGGTTCGGCGTGCTGGATATCGATCATGGTGGGGCCTTGGTGTGATGTTTGGGGCAGCAGATTTTGCACTTTAGCGTGGAAAGCAGAACGCCGCACCAAAAGGTGCGGCGTTGTCGGGGTGTTGTTTGGGTGGTTGCCGGGTTATGGGGCGACCTTGATCGCGATTTTGCCCCGGAGGCCGTTATCGGGGTTTTCCAGCCGGGCGTGGGCAAGCGGGATGTCGGCGAGTGAATAGACGGCACCGACATGCGGGCGAAGCTGCCCGCGTTCGATCAGGGTGCTTAGCTCGTCAAGCTTGCCCCGGTTCTGGCGGGTAAACACGAAGTGGTAGCTGGCGTTTTTGCCCCAGGCTTCGATCAGGTTCTGCGGCTGTGCGATATCGACAATCGAGACGACACGGCCAAGCTGGGCCAGTGCATCGGCACTTTTGGCGAGTGTATTGCCGCCGATGGTGTCAAAGATGACATCAACCCCGTTGCCATCGGTTTCGCGCAGGATGGCATCGACATAATCCTCCTTTGTGTAGTCGATGGTGACATCCGCGCCGAGGCTTTGGGCGAATTCGAAGTTGTCTTCGCGCACGGTGGTGAAGACCTTGGCCCCGATGGCTTTCGCGACCTGGATCGCAACATGGCCGACACCGCCGGCACCGCCGTGGATCAGGATGCTTTCACCGACCCGAAGGCCCGCACGCACCACCAGTGCCTCCCACGCCGTTCCACCGACCAGCGTCAGGCTGGCGGCTTCAAGGTGGCTGAGCGAGGCCGGTTTTTTACCGATAATTTTTTCCGAAGCGACATGGTATTCGGCGTAGCTTCCGTCCCCGTCAAAAATCTGCGGGGTGTACCAGACTTCATCGCCGGGGACGAAGCTGGTTACACCGGGGCCGACACTTTCGACGACGCCGGAAACGTCATGCCCGGTAATGGCGGGCAGGGGCACGTAGTCGGGATAGTCGCCGCGCCGGACCTGATAATCCAGCGGATTGATCGAGGTTGCGTGGACGCGGACAAGGACCTGTCCGGCCTGCGGGACGGGCATGGCGACGTCCTGAAGTTCGAATGCTTCCGGGCCGCCAAAGGATTTGAGTATCTGAGCTTTCATTGTCTGGACTTTCATTTTGGTGCCTTATTTCGGCAAAAAGGGATATCGCAATTTCTCGATATATTCGGACAAAAAAACTACAGTTCTTTTCCGATCGCCTCGGCAAGTGCGCGGATGGTTGCTTCGTTCCGCTTGTAGTAGGTCCACTGCCCGATGCGTCTGACTTCCACCAGACCCACCCGTTGCAGCGTCGCAAGGTAATCGGACACTGTCGATTGTGACAGTCCGACACCTTCCTGAATACTGCTGACGCAAACTCCAACCGTATTGACGTCACCTTCATCCTGCGGAGGGAAGTTCTTCGCAGGCTCTTTCAGGCCCTTGAGGATTTCAAGGCGGGTCCGGTTCGAGAGGGCTTTGAATATTTCGAGCATTTCCATGACGCGAAATATATCGGGATTTTCCGATATGTCAATATGCGGAATCAACCGGGCAGCTATGCACTGTCGGGCAGGCTGTGTTGGGGCTCCTGCTTTCGCGGGAGTGACGAGAGAGTGGAGATGTGGGGGCTTAGACCAGTTCGAGCTTGAGCATGCGGCCGACGGCCTTGGCGCCGCGCTGGATCGTGTCGAGCTGCACCTTGTCGTTGGTGTCATCAAGCAGGCGTTCAAGCTGGGTGCGGCTTGTTTTCATCAGGCGGGCCATTTCGGCCTTGCTCAGATTCTGCTTTTCCATTTCCTGACGCAGTTGCCACGCGAGGACCCGCTTGATGGCCACGGTTTCGACTTCTTCGCGAATGCCTTCTTCTTCGAGGAAGTCGTCAAAAGAAGAGCCAGTATGGTTGGTCATTGTTCCAGTTCCTTCTTCCGCGTCAGAGCAAGGTCAAAGTCGGTTTGGGGCGTTTTTTGCGTTTTCTTGATGAAGGCATGAAGCAAAAGCATTTGTCCGTCGGCGATGCAGAAAACAACCCTGACAATCCTTTTGTCGGAAATGTTGCTGCGGACTTCCCAAAGACCTTTGCCGAGTGACCGGCAGGCTGGCATGCCGACAGGCCAGCCATATTCCACGGTGGCGATGTCCATGCCGAGCGTTTTACGGTCTTGTGGCGCAAGTTCCTTGAGAAATTCCCGGACAGGTTCAATCCCGCCAAGGGTCCGGAAGAAACGTGCTTCAAGTTTCTTCATATGATCCCGATCTGTACCGTGTACGGTACATAATCGATTTTATTGACGGTGGCGTCAAGGCCAAAATGGAACCCATGCCGGTTCCGTGCTCAAGAAGGCCGGATGCGGAAGTGAGAGCGTTTGGCGAGATGGACTCCCGCTTTCGCGGGAGTGACGGTGGTTTTGTTTTGTGGGGTGTGTTGGGCCGGTTGCTTATTCGCCGGGGCGTTTGCGCGTTAAGGCCAGAACGAAGCCCATGCCGATCGCGATGCCAATGGTGGCGGAGCCGCCGTAGGAGATGAAGGGCAGGGTCATGCCTTTTGGCGGGACGAGTTGCAGGGTGGAGGCCATGTTAATTACCGCCTGCAGGCCGAACTGGACCAGAATGCCGGTGACGGCCAGCACGACAAACAGGTTGCGTTCGCCCATCAGGCGCGAGAGGCCGCGCATGATGACGAAGCTGAAGACGCCCACCACCAGCACACAGAACAGAAGGCCGAATTCTTCGCCCGCAACCGCAAAGATGAAGTCGGAATGGGCGTCGGGCAGGTAGTTTTTCACCGATCCCTCGCCGGGGCCCTGCCCCATCAGGCCGCCATTCATGAAGGCCTCCATCGAGCGGTCGATCTGATAGTTATCGCCCGATGCCGGATCAAGGAAGCGGTCCACACGCGACTGCACGTGCGGCAGGACCAGATAGGCGCCAACCGCCAAACCAACCACACCAAGGCCGAGGCCAAAGACCAGCACCATCGGCAGGCCAGCCAGGAAAATCTGGGTCGACCAGATGGCGGTGACCACCACGGTCTGACCAAAGTCGGGCTGGATCATGAGTAAGATGATGCAGGTCGCAAGCAGCATGCAGGAGACGATATAGCCCGGGAAGTTCGGGTTCAGACGGCCTTCGGACAGCATCCACGCAATGACGACGGCAAAGGCCGGTTTGAGGAATTCGGAGGGTTGCAGCGTGATCCCGGCCAAGTGAATCCAGCGCACCGCCCCCTTGATTTCCGAGCCGACAAAGGGAGTGATGATCAGAAGGCAGATGACGCCCAGAAACATGATCGAGGCCAGACGCCGCACCCATTTGATCGAGAGCAGCGAAATGCCGAATGCGCAGATCGCGGCCAGACCGAGAAACACGAACTGACGCCGGACGAAATGGAAGCTGTCGACATTGATGCGATCCGCCACCGGCGGGCTTGCCGACATAACCAGCAGCGCGCCAATCCCCATCAAGAGGATGACGGCGGCCAGCATCCAGCGATCCACCGTCCACCACCAGATGCCAAGTACCGAGGTATCGGCACGCGAAAAGGCGATGTTGCCGTTGGTGTTGTTGCCAAACAGGGTTTTCATGGTTTCTCCTGCCCGGCATGTGCCAGCGCGTTAAACAGATCGCGGAAGGCATCGCCGCGGGCTTCGAAACTTTTGAACTGATCAAAGGATGCGCAGGCGGGCGAGAGCAGCACGACCGGCATATCGACCGCACGTGATTGGATGTCTTCCTTGGCATCAAGGAACGCCGCAGCGTTCGCGCGATCCAGCGTTTCGCATTTCTGCCATGGCAGGTCATTGCCCAGCGTTTCGGCAAAGGCATCGGCGGCCGTACCGATCAGATAGGCCTTTTTGATTTGCGGGTAGAATGCCTGAAGGCCGTCAATGCCGCCTTCCTTGGGCTTGCCACCCAGAATCCAGTAGATATCACGATAGGCCGACAGCGCCTTGGCGGTGGCTTCGGCATTGGTGGCCTTGCTGTCATTCACAAAGGTCACGCCATCAGCCATGCCCAGCCGTTCCTGCCGGTGGGCGAGGCCGGGGAAGGTCATGATGCCTTCGATGATTTTCGATGCCACGACCCCGCGCGCCCGGCAAAGGGCATAGGCGAATGCAATGTTTTGCCAGTTATGGACGCCGGGCATATGGGCGACCGTGACCAGATCCATGATCCGGGCCTGTGCGCCCGACAGATCATCGATCAGCCAGCCATTTTCAACGTAAATGCCGTGCGGGGCCGGTTTATGGACCGATACCTCGATCACGCGGCGACCGCCTTCGCGGGCGAGTTCAACCGCCATGCGCGCGCACGGATCATCATCCACCGAAATCACCGCCCATTTCGGGCCCTTGTTACGTGCAAAGACGCGGCGTTTGGCACCGATATAGCCATCCATGCCGCCGTGACGATCCAGATGATCGGGCGTGATGTTGAGCAGGCCGCAGGCATCGAAGCTGGCGTCATGAAGCAGTTCAAGCTGATAGGATGACAGTTCCAGCACGAAGCAGTCATCAGGATCGGCGGGATCAAATCCCAGGGCCGGATTGCCGAGATTGCCGCCCGCCTGTGTCTTGATCCCGGCGTTGGACAGGATATGGGCGGTAAGGGCGGTCGTGGTCGATTTGCCGTTGGTGCCGGTGATCGCGATGCTGGGCACATCGGGAAGGGCGGTGCAGAGCAGTTCGACATCGCAAATAATCGGCTTGCCTGCGCGGCGGGCCTTTTCGGCCGCAGGATGAGGTGTCGGGAAGGTGGACGGGATGCCGGGGCTGATGACCAGCATATCGGGTTCGGTCCAGTCACATTCCGCGAGATTGATCGGGGCAAGGCCAAATGCCTCGAGCTGGCCACGGCTTTCCGCGTTGTCATCCCATGCCCAGACGATGGCGCCGCCATTGACCAGTGCCTTGACACTGGCCAGTCCGGATTTGCCCAGACCCAGAACCGCGATGGTTTTGCCGCGCAGATGTGACAGGTCGATCAAGGCGGGATGTCCTTAACTTAACGGAGTTTAAGCGTTGCCAGCCCGACAAGGGCCAGAATGACGGCAATGATCCAGAAACGAATGACAATCGTCGGTTCCTGCCAGCCCTTTTTTTCGAAATGGTGATGCAGCGGCGCCATGCGAAACACGCGCTTGCCGGTCATTTTGAACGAGCCGACCTGAATGATCACAGAAAGGGTTTCAAGAACAAACAGACCGCCAATGATGGCAAGGACCAGTTCGTGTTTGGTGACAACCGAAACCGCACCGAGCGCACCGCCCAAGGCCAGCGACCCGGTATCGCCCATGAACACCATGGCAGGCGGGGCGTTATACCAGAGGAAGCCAAGACCAGCACCGACAAGGGCACCAAGGAAAATGGTCAGTTCGCCCGAACCCGCGACATAATGGACCTGTAAGTATTCGGCAAACTGGATGTTACCGATCAGATAGGTGATGAGCGCGAAGCTTGCCGCCGCAATCATCACCGGCACGATGGCAAGGCCATCAAGGCCGTCGGTCAGGTTGACCGCGTTGGACGCGCCGACCATGACAAACATGGCAAAGGGCACAAAGAACCAGCCGAGATCAAGCAGGAAGTTCTTGAAAAACGGGAAGGCAAGGGCGGTTGCCAGCGGATCGGCGGTGTTGGTGGAAATCCACCATGCGGCAGCCGCGGCAATCGAAAACTGGCCGAGCAGCTTGAGTTTGCCCGGCAGGCCCTTGGTATTGCGTTTGGAGACTTTCAGGAAATCATCAAGGAAGCCAAGGAAGCCGTAACCGATGGTCACCAGCAGCACCGCCCAGACATAGGCATTGGACAGATCCGCCCAAAGCAAAGTGCCGATGGATGTGCACAGCAACAGCAAAAGGCCGCCCATGGTCGGCGTGCCCTTTTTGGTCAGAAGATGGCTTTCGGGGCCGTCATCGCGGATCGGCTGACCTTCGCTTTGTTTGGAGCGCAGCCAGTTGATCAGGGACGGGCCAAGCACAAAGGCCAGAATAAGCGATGTGATAATCGCGCCGCCGGTCCGAAACGTGATGTAACGGAACAGGTTGAAGATCGGAAACTGGTCGGCCAGCGGATAAAGCAGATTATAGAGCATCGCCCCGGGGGTTCCTTCTACGGCTTAGCTTTGGATGCAGCGCCAGATGCGCCATCCGGTGATTTTAAGGCCGAGACAATTTTCGAAACGTAAATGCCAAGCGATCCTTTGACCAAAACCACGTCATCCGCCTGCAAATCGGCCTTTATCGGGTCAATTGCGTCTTCGGCGGCGTCAAAATGGCCGGCATGGAGCTCGCCCGGCAGGGTTTCCGCAAGGTTGGCCATCAGCGGGCCGACCGTATAAACACGTTCGATGCCAAGCGCAACCAGTGGCTGATGCAGGTCTGCATGCAGTTTTTGCGCATCGTCGCCCAGTTCGCGCATATCGCCCAGCACCGCGATCTTGCGCCCCGATCCTTCGGGCTTGCTTTGGGCCAGCACGCTCAGCCCCGCCATCATCGAGGTCGGATTGGCGTTATAGGCATCGTCAATCAGGGTATAGGTGCCGTCAGCCCCATTGGGCACGGGCAGAATATGGGTTTCACCGCGACCGGCAGGCGGGGTGAAATCAGCCAGATCCTGTGCGGCGCGCAGCACATCGCCGCCAATCGCATCGACACAGGCGAGAACCGCCAACGAGTTCAGAACCCAGTGTTCACCGGGGCAGCCGATGAAATATTCGATATCGCGGCCGCCGATGCGCGCACGCACGGCAGAGCCATTGGGGACAATGTTGGCCTCGAACAGGCGGTAATCGGCCATGGCATCGGTGCCAAAGCATTTGATGTTTTTAATGCCGAGTTCCTTGGCCCGACGCGCCAATGCAAAATAATGCAGGTTGTCGCGGTTGAGGATCACGGTGCCATCGGCATCAAGACCGTCGAAGATTTCCGCCTTCGCCTGCGCGATTTCGGCTTCGTCCTTGAAGAATTCGGTATGGGCGCCGACGACCGTCGTGATCAGGGCGACTTTGGGCCGGACCATCTTGACCAGCGGGCTGATTTCGCCGGGATGGTTCATGCCGATTTCAAACACGCCATATTCGGCCGTCACCGGCAGGGTGGCCAAGCTCATGGGGACGCCCCAATGGTTATTGAAGCTGGCCGGGCTGGCGTGGGTCTGGGCCTGTTCGTTCAGAACGTATTTAAGGGCCTCTTTGGTGCCGGTCTTGCCGACGGAGCCGGTGATCGCGATGATTTTGGCATCGGACCGTTCGCGCCCGGCAAGGCCAAGACGGACCATCGCATCAAGCGTATCATCGACCACAAGGGCCGGTGCGCCATTACCAAGGGTTTTGGTGTCCGACACCATGGCCGCGGCACAGCCGTTATCAAGGGCGGCCTGTGCGAATTTGTGACCGTCGAAATGGGGGCCCTTCAGCGCGATGAACAGATCGCCCTTGGCGGCCTTGCGGCTGTCAATTGATACGCCCGACGCCTGCCAGTTGCCGGTTGCCTTGCCCCCGGTGGCTTTTTCGGCGTCTTTTGCCGTCCATAAAACAGCCTTGGTCATTTTTGGGTTTCTTTCGTATCCGCATCCAGCACGATCTTTGGCGTCGTGGCTGGCTTTAAAATCAATCAGTTACCGCCCAGAAGGATGTTGCGCACGACCGCGGCATCATCGAACGGCAGAACCGTATCGCCGACAATTTGGCCTCTTTCATGGCCTTTTCCGGCAATAATAAGAATATCGTTGCGTTGCAAGATGCCAATGCCGCGTTTGATCGCCTCGGCCCGGTCGCCGATTTCAACCGCACCGTCGCAGGCGGCCTTGATCGCGGCACGGATTTTGGCGGGGTCCTCGCTGCGCGGATTGTCATCGGTGATGATGGCGATATCGGCGTTTTCCTTGACCACACGGCCCATTTCCGGGCGTTTGCCGGTGTCACGATCACCACCTGCGCCAAAGACGCAGATGATGCGGCCCTTGGCATGCGGGCGGACGGCCTTGATCACGGTTTCAAGTGCATCAGGCGTGTGGGCGTAATCAACAAAGACCGGTGCGCCGAAGCTGGTTTTGCCAACCAGTTCCATGCGGCCCCGGACACCTTCAAGCTTTTCAAGGGCGGCAACCGCATCATCGACATCGGCACCCGACGCAATGACGATGCCAAGGGCAGCCAGTGCGTTCATCACCTGGAAGGAGCCCATGAGGGGCAGATGCACACCATATTCGCCTTTTTCGATGGCGAGCTTAAGCTTGGTGCCGGTGGCATCGGGCTTGGCTTCGAGCAGTTTGATATCATCGGCGGCCAGGCCATAGGACATCACCGAAATGCCACGTCCTTCGCACATCGAGCGCAGGATTTTGAACTGCGGGACATCGGCATTTAGAACCGCGGTGCCGTTTTCGGCCAGAAGATCGGCAAACAGGCGGGCCTTGGCGGCAAAGTATTTTTCGAAATTGCCGTGATAATCAAGGTGATCGCGGGTCAGGTTGGTAAAGGCGGCAACCGTGACCTTGACCCCGTCAAGGCGATGCTGATCAAGCCCGTGCGAGGAGGCTTCCATCGCGACATGGGTGACACCGATTTCAGCCATTTCACTAAGGCTTTGATGCAGTGCGACCGGATCGGGGGTCGTCAGCGAGCCGGGGATTTTCGCACCGGCGGCACGAATGCCAAGTGTGCCAATCGAGCCCGACATATTGCCCATGATCGTCCAGAGCTGTTCGGTGAAAACGGCGGTGGAGGTTTTGCCGTTTGTACCCGTGATGGCCGCGATATTGGCCGGTTGTTTGCCATAGAAGCGCGCGGCCAGTTGCGCGTAACGCTGGCGCGGGTTTTCCACCGGGATCAGGGGAACCGTTGCGGCGGCGGGTTTGGGCGTGCCGTCCTTTGCAAGGATGGCGGCCGCACCTAGCCGGATCGCATCATTGATGTATTTCGATCCGTCGGTTTTGGCACCAGACAGGGCGGCAAACAGATAGCCATCCTTCACGGTGCGTGAGTCTGCTGTCAGGCCCGTAATGTTCGGGTCCTGTCCGTCGGCATGTTTAAGTGCCGCTTGATCACCTGCCATGAGTTCAGAAAGACGCAAGTTTGCGCTCCCCCTTGCGAAGGTCGATATGCAGCGCTTGCTCGATCTCCGGCGCCTTCGCATTCGCCGGTTCAATGCCCAGAAGGGGAGCAATACGTGTCACAACCTTGCCAACTGCCGGGGCGGACACCCAACCGGCTGTGGCAAATCCATACGTTTCTTTGGTGCCTTTGGGCTCGTCCAGCGTCACCAGAACCACATATTTCGGGTCCTGCATCGGGAAGGCGGCGACAAAGGTCGACATGCGGGCGTTCTTGACATAGCGCCCGTTCACGAGTTTTTCCGACGTCCCGGTTTTACCCCCAAGGAAGTAACCCGGAACTTCAGCCTTTTTGCCCGATCCATCGGTCACGACGAGGCGCATCAGGCGCCGCATCTTGTCCGAGGTTTGCCGGGAAATTACGCGTTCACCCGCCGGTGCGCCGTCCTGTTTGAGGATCGTTGCCGGGCGCAAAATGCCGCCATTTGCAAGGGCGGAGATGCCGCTGACGACCTGAAGCGGTGTCACGGCAAGACCATGGCCAAAGGAGATGGTCATGGTGTTCACTTCGCGCCACGGATTGGGCACAAGCGGGGAGCCGACTTCGGGCAGCTCGATCTGTGGTGTGTCGAGGATGCCGAATTTCTTGAGATATTTGCGCTGGGTCTCGGTCCCGAAATCAAGGGCGATGCGGGCGGACCCAATGTTTGACGAATATTTGATGATCTCGGCCACTGACAGCCAGCGGTTTTCGCCGCGATAGTCGCTAATGGCGAAACGTCCGACGCGGATCGGCTGGGAGGCGTCATACATGCTATCGAGATTGACGGTGCCGGTTTCAAGCGCAATCGCGGTGTTAAACAGTTTGAACACCGAGCCCATTTCATAAACGCCCAGCGTCGCACGGTTAAAGCGCGCGTCCGCCGGGGCCTGACCGGGGCGGTGCGGATCAAAATCGGGCAGCGACATCATGCCGAGCACTTCGCCGGTATAGATATCCATGACCATGCCGGTCGCCCCGACCGCGTCATAGGTCTTCATTGCCTTTTCGACTTCTTCCTCGAGCGCGTATTGAATGCGGGTATCAAGGGAGAGTTGCAGCGGGCCGTTATTGATGCGCAATTCGTTATCGAATTTGCGTTCGGCGCCGGCGATACCGTTATTGTCGATATCGGTGAAGCCAAGCACATGGGCAAACAGGCGGCCATGCGGATAGACGCGGCGTTCTTCGCGCTGGAAATTCAGGCCCGGTACGCCAAGCGAGTTGACGGCATATTGCTGTTCCGGGGTCAGGTTGCGACGGATCCAGACGAAGGCCTTTTGCGAGCTTAAATGACGGATCAGCGTATCGCGATCCAGATCGGGCAGAACGGTCAGCAATTGATCGGCCGATCCGACCGGGTCCTTGATCACGCGGGCATCGGCATAAAGCGAATTGGTCGGAAGATCGGTCGCAAGCAGCATGCCGTTGCGATCAACGATGTCGGCGCGTTCGGTTTTAAGTTCGCGGGTGTCCGATCCCGATGCCATTTCGGGTTCGTTGCCCTGACGCAGAACGGTGGCATCGACCAGACCCGCCGTGATCCAGACAAAGCCGATGGCAAACATCGCACCGGTAATGAAGATACGGTTGCGCGCGGTTTCAATCGCGTGACGTTCGCGTTGGTCGGGGCTGAGTTCCGGGCGATCACCGCGCAGCCAGTATGAGAAACGATAGAAGCTCATTCCATGCCCTCCTGCGCATCGGACCGGGTTGCGGCAAGGGAGGGGGAATTGATGATCATGGCTTCGGCGGCTTCGTCGGGGGCCAGTTCATCGGGGCGCGCACGCGGCACCGGCAGGAAGGCCACGGCTTCGCCGAATTTATCAAGACGGTATTGATGCAGATCGGCATTTTCGGGCAGGTCATCGATGCTTGCCATCTGAAGCGGGCTGATCTGATCGAGTTTGAGATAGGTGTTGGCGAGCGTTTCAACGCGCTGCGGGCTGTTGAGGTAGCTCCATTCCGCGTCAAGGACGTGGATGGTTTCCTGTTCGTTCAGGATGTCCGACTGGATGACGGCATACTGTTTTTCAAGGCGTTCGACTTCGTGCGACACCCAATAGGTGCCAGCACCAATAACGATGGTCAGAAACAGCCCGATAAAGGTCATGGCACGTGTCATTTGCGCCCCCCGATTGTTGCGGGCTGTTCATTGCGGGCAACCGCACGCAGTTTGGCCGAGCGCGCACGCGGATTGGCGCGCAGTTCGTCCTTTTGTGCGGTCACGGCCTTGCGCGTGAGGGTGGTGAAGGTCGGGGTTGCGACCTCTGGCTCGCCCGGAAGGCGGCGCGACATTTTCGACGGATCGCCGGACCGTTCCTTCATGAAGGTTTTAACACTGCGGTCTTCAAGCGAATGGAAGGTCACGATGACCAGACGGCCACCGGGTTTGAGCAGGTTTTCAGCCGCCTGCATGGCGCGTTCCAGTTCGCCGAGCTCGTCATTGACGTAAATGCGAAGGCCCTGGAAGGTGCGGGTGGCCGGATCAATGCCGTCCTTGGATTTGCGCACGACCGACCGCACCGCGCGGGCCAGTTGCAGGGTGGTTTCAAACGGTGCCTCGGCCCGCATTTCGATGATCTTGTGTGCGACCTTGCGCGATGCGCGTTCCTCGCCATAGCGATAGATGACATTGGCGATGTCTTCCTCGTCGGCGGTATTTATGAAATCAGCGGCCGTCGGGCCGGACATCGACATGCGCATATCCAGCGGGCCGTCTTCGCGGAAGGAAAATCCGCGGTCGGCCTGATCAAGCTGCATGGAGGATACGCCGATATCAAGGACGATGCCGTCTACCTGATCCACGCCGGCGGCGGGCAGAAGCGTGCCCATATCGCCAAAGCAGCCTTCGACCATGTGGAAGCGATTGGCATAATCGGCTTCCATTGCCTTGCCGGTGGCAACGGCGGTCGGGTCGCGGTCAATGGCGTAAAGTTCGCAGTCCGCATGATCGAGAATGGCGCGGGAATATCCACCCGCGCCAAAAGTGCCGTCCACCATGATCTCGCCCGCCTTGGGGGCCAGGGCATCGAGAACTTCGCGCAATAGCACCGGCTTGTGCGGGCCATCGCCTGTGGCGAAGCTGAGGTCATGGATGCTCATTACGCGTCCCCCTCTTCATCCGGGGCGATTTCGCCGGTCGGGGCAGCGGGGCGACTGCCCGGCGCGAAATCGGATGCCGGTTTCAGTTTGAGGGTCGATCCGCGATTGAAGGTGCGGGTGCGGCTGGCGTCCTGCAGCGGTTTGAAAATTTCCGGGTTCCAGATACGGAAGGTGCGGCCACGGCCGACAAAGGCGACCTGATCTTCGATGCGGGCGAATTCGATCAGTTCCGGGGGCAGAATGATGCGGCCTTCGCCGTCGAACGGCAGCATGTGCGACGCGCCAAGAATGGTATCGGCAAGGTCATCTGCCTCGTCCGAGAACATCGCCAGTTCGTCAATCGACGCAGCAATGCGGTCCATGTGGCTTTCGCCACAGCCTTCAAGGGCGGCTTCCTTGTGGGATTGGTACAGGTAGATGCCAGCGAAGGTTTCGCGTTCCAGGGTCGCACGGAACCGCTTGGGCACGGAGACGCGCCCTTTTCGGTCCAGCTTGTGAATGTGCGTTCCTGTGAACAGCACTTCGCCATTCCCCTGATCAAAAAACCATTTCGAACCGCCAGAGAGTGATCAGTTTCCGCGTCGAAATGGATATGCCCCGCATGACACCGTAAATGTGCCTACTTATGGGGTACCATGGGATTTGATGGGGGTCAATGGGAATTGATGGGATCAAATAGGGTAATAATGTGGTTTCCTGCGGCTTTGGGGCATATCGGAATTGGGTGGTAATGGGCTAAAAGTAACCGTTTTCCGGGTGATTTTCGGGTGTCGCCCATCAAAACCCACACGCATCCCCATGCCCGCCCATGCAAATCCATTCGCAGACCATTTTTGTCCTGCATGGGATATCACGGGATGACGGAGAGGCATTTCACGCAACATGGCGATGATCCGGTTTGGGTTCTGATCCCGGCTTCGGGGATTGGCATTTGATCGTTAATCGGTTTTGATGGGGCAATGTTGCCCGCGATCCAATCCGTGCTGATATGCTATGATGATGATCCTGATGCGGGGCGGCGTCAGGACAGGCGAAGGGAACGAGTGTTGCGGAAAAAAGCTGCCATATTGTTAATGACTTGTGCCGTTGTGGCGGTTTTTGGCATTCGGGTGCCGGGATATGCCCAAAGCCTTCAAATGGATAAGGGCAGTGCGACGATTTCGCCCGAGGTGACGTCGCCGGAAATGCGCCAGTTATTGCCATTGATCATGCAGCAATTGCAGAACAATCCGCAATTGATGGGGCAGTTCGGGCTTGGCGGATTGGGTGCGTTAAACGGTCTTGGCGGGCTTGAGGATGGCGAAGGCGTGCCGACGGGTACCGGCACCGGCAGCACGGGTGCGGCAGCCATTCCGGGGCTTGAGGATGCGATTGCCAAGGCGCTGGCGAAGCAGAATGCGGCCAGTGCCGCCGTAACCGGCATCCCCGAACAGGTAACAATGTATCGCCAGCAATATCATCCGATCGACATGGATCACGATGCGCGGATCAGTGCGGACGAGGCCGCAGCCTATGCCAGCTGGATGTTCCGGCGGCGTGATATCAATGGCGACAGTGTTCTGGTGGGGCGTGAATTTGCCGCGGTCGAGGCATTGCCAGGATCGCCCGAAGCCAACCGCCAGCGGTTGCGGACCGAAAGCCGGCGGTTGGAATTGCTGTTTGGCAGTGTTGATGCCAATTCTGACAAAATGATCAGCAAGGATGAATTCCTTGGCTATGCGAAGGCGCAGTTTGATGAAAAGCGCGGGAACGATCCGGACATTGATCCGTTCGAATTTCAGACGGTTTTGCCGTTTCAATAGCGGGGATGGCGCGCCCTGGTGGCGTTTAACCGATTTGTCATGGCTTGGCGCGTGACAAAACATGCCCGCCGGGCATATGACATGAAACGCACAAGCCCCAAATAGACCGGTATCGGGCAGGTATCTGGCAATATCCAGTGATCTGGCCGGTGATCTGGCGCGAATGGAGAGTGACCATGGACAGCAACGAGTTTTTTGCCCCGGCCCGGACCCCGTCGGACGATACGGCGGCACCGGCGGACGATGCTGCATTGGTCAGTAGCAGCGATGCTGTTGATGGCGAAGTTAACAGTGCGGGAAGTGTCGCAAAGCCGCTAAAGGCGGAACGCACGCCGGTCTGGATCGACCTTTTGAACCCGTCCGATGATGAAATCCACGAGATCGAAAAGCGGTTCGATATCGAAGTGCCGACCCGCGAGGAAATGCAGGAAATCGAGCTTTCATCGCGGTTGTATGACGAAGACGGCGCGCTTTTCATGACGGTATCGGTGCTAAACAAGGCCAATAGTGACGAGCCGGAAACGACCGCGATCACCTTTATTCTGGTCAAGAAAACGCTGATTACCCTGCGTTATGCCGACCCGGTGCCGTTCAAGACCTTTATCCGGCGGGTCAATCGCAGCCCGTCGCTGGCATCCAGTGCCGAGGCGGTTCTGTTCGGGTTGCTGGAGCAGATTGTCGACCGGCTGGCCGATATCATGGAGCAGGCGGCGGCCGACCTTGAGGGATTATCGAACATCGTTTTTGCTAATCCCGATGACCCGGCCCATGATCAGGATCACCGGGCGGTTCTGCGCCGTATCGGACGGGCCGGGAACCTTTCGGGCAAGGCCAAGGACAGCTTGCTGAACCTGCATCGGCTGGGGCTGTTTCTGTCAACACAGACGCGGCTTAAAAAGGATGCCAAGACGCGGCTTAAAACCATTTCGCGCGATATCGTGTCGATCACCGAACATGCCAATTTCATCGCCAACAAGGTGACGTTCCTGCTCGATGCGACGCTGGGCATGATCAATCTGGAACAGAACAACATCATCAAGATTTTCTCGGTCGCGGCGGCTGCCTTCCTGCCGCCGACCCTGATTGCGAGCATTTACGGCATGAATTTTGAAGTCATGCCGGAGCTTGACTGGCAGTTCGGCTATCCGCTGGCGATTGGGTTGATGGTGCTGTCGGCTGTTCTTCCGCTTTGGTATTTCAAGCGGAAAGGGTGGCTTTAGGTGGTGGCTTTAAATCGTTCGCGGTAGTCACTTGGCGCGACGCCCAGATGTTTGACGAAGCAGCGGCGCATGCGTTCGTCATCGCCAAAGCCGCAATTGATTGCGATCTGGCTTATGCGTTTTTCGGTTTGTTCAAGGGCTGTTCTGGCGGCTTCGAGGCGCATCAGTTCGACCGCGCGGGCCGGGCTTAGGCCGGTGGCGGATTTGTAGGTGCGCGAAAAGTTGCGCGGACTCATGCCCGTCTGTTCGGCGAGGTCTTCGACCGAAAGGCGGGTTTGAAGGTTTTGTGCGATCCAGCCATGCAGGTCATCAAAGCGCCCGGTGCTGTCATTGGCCTGATGTTCAAGCGGCAGGCTGAATTGTGATTGCCCGCCGGGGCGGCGGATAAAGACGATCAGGCTGCGTGCAACGGCAAGGGCGGCGTCCCGGCCAAGATCCTGTTCGATCATCGCGACCGCCATATCAATCCCCGTCGTCACCCCGGCCGACGTCCAGACCGGACCATCGCGAACAAAGATCGGATCGGGGGCGACGCGGCTTTGCGGGAACATGGCTTGCAGGCGGTCGCACCAGCGCCAGTGCGTCACACAGGCGCGATCATTGAGCATCCCGGCGGCACCGAGAATAAACGCCCCGATACAGACCGACCCGATGCGGGCAATTTTACCCCGGTATTTTTCAAGCCAGCCGATCAGATTGGCATCGTCAAGGGCATCGAGCATTTCATCGGACCCGGCGGCGATCAGGGTGTGGATTTCACCCGGATCAAGATCGGCAAGGGCGACGGTATCAAGGGCGATGCCGGTATCGGTCATGACCGGGCCACCGTGGCTTGAGGCCAGAAGGGTGCGGTAAAGCGGGGTGCCTGTTGCCGGATCGCGGGCTTCGTGAAAGGCCTGAAGCGGGCCTGTGACATCGAGCATCACGGTTTGCGGGGTGAGGATGAAAACAATAAGTCGGGGGAGGCGGGGCGGATTGGCGAGCCGGGGCATCGTGCGGTCTTGTCCTGAAAGGAGGGGTTGTTGTCATTTATGCCATTTGGCGATCGGATAATCTAGGGCCAACAGACACATAAGCCGGAGAGATTGAGAATGACCGACACCAAAAACGAAAATACAGCCCTGATCATGATCGATTGGCAGCAGGGCTTTGCCGACCTTGATTATTGGGGGCAGCGCAACAACCCGGATGCCGAGGCCAATGGGGCGACGCTTTTGGCGCATTGGCGCGAAATGGGATGGCCGGTGATCCATGTGCATCACGACTCAACCACGCCGACATCGCGGCTTTATCCCGATCATCCGGGGCATGAATTCATTGAGTTTGCGACACCGGCCGATGACGAGGCGGTTTATGGCAAGCAGGTCAATTCGGCCTTTATCGGTACAAGCCTTGAGGCTGATTTGCGGGCGCGGGGTATTTCAAGGATCGTCCTTTGCGGGATATCGACCGATCATTGCGTGAATACGACAACGCGGATGGGAGCGAACCTTGGCTTTGAGGTGACGATTGTCAGCGATGCGTGTTTTGCGTTTGAACGCAAACTGCCCGACGGGCGGGTGTTTGGTGCCGATCTTGTGCATGATGTGGCGCTGGCGAGCCTGAATGGCGAGTTTGCCAAAGTTTGCACGACGGAACAGGTGATCGGGGGTAAATGCGATTGACTTGCGTTTCCCGGTGACGCAGTTTCCCCATCTGATTCCCGCAAAAGGTGCGCCCCATGACAAAAATCGACACCCATGAAAAACTGCGCGAGATTTATGGAATGCCAATGGAATTGGCGGTTTCAAAGGCGCTGCCGAAACTTGACCCGCATTGCCGGCATTTTATCGAACTGACACCCTTTGCGGTGATTTCATCAGCCGATGCCAAGGGCAATGCCGATGTCAGCCCGCGCGGCGACGGGCCGGGCTTTATCAAGGTTCTTGATGACAACACGCTTCTGATGCCCGACCGTCCGGGCAACAATCGCGTTGATACGCTGTCGAACATCATTGAAAACCCGAAGGTCGGGATGCTGTTTTTCGTGCCCGGTTTCAACGATACGCTGCGTGTGAATGGGCAGGCGGAAATCCATAATGATCCCGAATTGCTTGCCCATTTTGCCGATACGCCAAAACCGCCGATCACGGTGATCAGGATCCGGGTCGAGGAAGCGTTCCTGCATTGTGCGAAATCGCTGATGCGCTCCAAGCTTTGGAGTATTGATAGCCAGGTGGACCGCAAGGTGATGCCGACCCTTGGCAAGATCATCAAGGATCAGACGGCAGCGAATTTTGACGTCGGCACCCAGGAAGATGCCGACAAGTATTTCGCGCAATCCATCGCGGAACGCGGTTAAGGCGGATCGCGCGATTACGCATTTGACGGCGGGGCAGGTCCCC
>NZ_JPWA01000054.1 GCF_003326475.1 Thalassospira xianhensis MCCC 1A02616
GGATTTTTTATCGGCATCAGAAAAGAAATAACCAGATGGCCTGTAAGCCGGGTTCTGTCCATGCGGCGAACCGCACTGGATGGCCATTCATCTGGGACGCCCGTCGCCGGACGCCTCCTGCAACCAACCCGAATGGTGGCGCGGAAACCCGCCTGCCGACAATGCCGAAGCATCCGGCCGACCATTCCTATTAGGTTTTGCTCCCGGTGGGGTTTACCATGCGTCCCGCATTGCTGAAGGACCGGTGCGCTCTTACCGCACCCTTTCACCCTTTCCTGATGGCTTGCGCGATCAGGTGGTTTGCTTTCTGTGGCACTTTCCCTAGGGTCGCCCCCGCCAGCCGTTAACTGGCACCGTATTTCCATGGAGCCCGGACTTTCCTCCCCCGTTCCGAAGAACAGGGGCGGCCATCCGGCCATCTGGTGGGCGTGATGTAGGTGACATTGACCCCGTCGTCAAGAAAAAGCAGTGCCTACAGGGGCTTATACGATCGTTATTTTAACCATGTGAAAAATGCATGGAAGCCCGGAAAACTGCGGGTTTGCCATATCCCTCGTAAGGGGGTATGTCCTGTTTCCGGTTTCATATGGATGATGCCGGATTTTCATTTGAAGGATTGGCCATGGGTGCGGCGCTTCGGGTTTTAAGCGCGATATTGATCTTTTGTGCTGTGCCGTTGGTCGCACAGGCAAAAGACGTGCGCCTGTGCTATGACGAATGGACGCCCTATGCCTATGACGATCAGGGCGTTGCCCGCGGGCTTGCGGTGGATATGGCGACCCGTTTTCTGGAAGATGCCGGGCATTCGGTGACGTTTGTGCAGATGCCGCTTGCACGCTGCCATTTTTCAATCCGCTATGGGGCGGTGGATGGTTTGCTGCTGGATGATCTGTCGATGGCGGATCAAACCGGGCTTGTGACATCGGCCGAGTCCCTTGTCAGCCGGGTGACGGTGGCGATTGTGCGGTCAAGCTTTACGGTTGCGATCTATGACGGGCCGGAAAGCCTTGATAACACCAACTGGCTTAAAGTCATCGGGCAGCCTTATCCCGAGGAAATCCTTGCCAATGACACCATGCATCCGGTGGAAGTCGCCGAATATGCCAAGGGTTACGAGATGCTGAAACGGCATTATGTCGATGTGCTGTTTACCGATCTTGCCTGCCTGCGGTTCAGTGGCGGGGATCAGAAAAGCCTGATGGAGTTCAAGGTATTGCGTCCGGCGGTCGAGACGGCCAAGCGGTATATGAGCCTTCGGCCCGAACTGGCATCGGTCATCAATGATTTTGACCGGGAAATGGCGCATGGACTGGTGAACGGGGTGGTGGATGATATCTATCGTCGGCATCTTGGTTTCAGCCGGGTCGGCTTTGCGCGCTATGTCGGATTGTCGGACGTGCCGATTGCCAATCCGGGCGGGCTGATTGCCCAGTAGACGGACGACCTATCGCCCGGCTTTGGCAAGAAGGGCGCGCAAGATCGCGGTGCATTCACCATCGAGCTTTCCCGAAATATCGGACGGCCGCCAGTGGCGCTGAAAGGCGATGCGGCGTTTAAGCGCATCGTTTGGCCCGTATCCCAGCCGATCCAGCATTGCGTCAAATTCGGTTTCGGTGCAGGCGTCACCATCCTTCGTTGGTTCCGCGCTCGCCCATAATCCGATGTCATTGGCGGCAAGCCGATCCCACGGGAAAAGCTCGCCCGGGTCTTCCTTGCGGTCCGGGGCCATGTCGGAATGGGCGATGATGCGATCAGGCCTGATATCATGACGGGTCAGGATATCGCGACATAGCGCGATGACCGCATCGATCTGGAGATCGGGAAAGGCTCGATAGCCAAATTCATGACCCGGATTGACGATTTCGATGCCGATGGAATTGGAATTCACATCATCGCATTCCTGCCACTGACCGCGCCCGGCATGCCAGGCGCGTTTATCCTCGTCGACCAATTGGAAAATGGTGCCGTCTTCCTCGACCAGATAGTGGCTTGAGACGGAGGCCGCCGGATCGCACAGACGATCCAGCGCGGCCTTACCGCTTTGCATGCCGGTATAATGCAGGACGAGGATATCGACCTTGCGGTCCCCCTTGGCATCACCGGGCCGGTCGCCGCAATTGGGCGAGGGGTGGGCGATGATGCAGTCCTTGAGGTTCTTGTTTCCGGCAGACATTGTGGGCATTGCGGGTCAGTCCATTCCCTGTTCCTGTTGCTGCGGCGGTTTGCGCAGCATGATCACGCCAACACCGGCCAGAACCGTCAGGCCGCCGATGATTTTAAGGGTGCTGATCGGTTCGTTAAAGACAATGAACGATCCGGCGACACTGATGACCGGGGCGAGCAATGACCACGGCACCACCACATTCACATCCTGCGTTTTCAGCAAATGATACCAGAAGCCATAGGCCACGATGGACGACATCACGACGGTGAACGTCGTGTTGGCCCATGCGACCCAGCTTGCATCAAAGATTGCATCAACAGCCGTGGGTTCCAGCACAAGCGAGAGGATCAGCAATTGCGGGGCGGCCATCAGCGCCATCCAGCCGTTAAGCTGGAAAGTATCGATATTGCCGAGTTTCTTGATCATGACATTGGCAACCGCCCACATGAAGGCGGCAAACACCACCAGCAACAGGGGCAATTGCAGGTCGGTCATGGTCGGGTCCCAGAACATGATCATGACCCCGGCAAAGGCCAGGGTCATGCCCGAAAGCCGTTTCCAGCCTAGGCGGTCATTGAAGAAATAGGTCGCCAGCATCGAGGAAAACGGCACGCCAAGCAGAATGATGATCGCCACCGGCCCGGCATCAAGCATCGACAGTGCAAAGAACAGCACCCCGAAATGGCCGGTGCCAAAGACGACCGACAGAATGGCGAGACGGCCAAAGCGGCCGGATGGCATTTTGGTGAAGGGCAGCAGCAGAACGGCAACCGCCCCAAAGCGGATCGCGGTCAGCATCAGGGGCGGGATTTCGCCGACCGCGCCTTTGACGGTCAGCATATTGACGCCCCAGATCACGGCAACGGACAGGGCCATCAGAACGGCTTTGAGGGGCATGGCACGGGCTTTCGGCAGTGGCGCATTGGCGCTGGTGGCGCGTTTGCGGGTTTATCGGTATGCCCCTTCATCGGATGGAAAGGGAAACCCGACAAGTGAATTGTTTTCAGTTGTCGGGTAAATTGTGACCGATCCGAATAGTGCCGTAAAGCATTGGTTACCAAGAGTTAAGCTTGGCCCTTACCGTGTCCATGTCATGGTATTTGCCCGATGTGATGTCATCCTGCCCTCGGCGGATATTTTCCAGCACGTAAAGCCGGTACATGATGTCATTCATACTGGCATCATCGGGTAGTCTGGAAATCGCGTCGATTGCATCCTGTTTTACCGTGCCGCGCATGGCTATTCCCCGCAATGTTCGATCAGAAGATTACGGTTTGAACCCAAAGGGTGCAAGGGATGCGAGCCTGCCTTTGGCGGCGGTCCCGGGCTTATGACAGCCCGAGTTCCTCGCGGAGCATTTCGAGTTCGAGCCAGCGTTCTTCGCCTGCTTCGAGCTCTGCCCGGGCGGCGGCCATGCGGTCGACCTTTTTCTGGAAGGCGTTCGGGTCCTTGGTGAACAGGCTGCCATCGGACAGGGCGGCTTCGATTTCGGCAATCTCGGCCTCGAGCTTGGCGATCTGGCCGGGCAGATTGTCGTATTCGCGCTGGTCCTTGTAGCTCATTTTGCCGGTCGGCTTGGGCTTTGCCGCCGGGGCGGGGGCGGATTTTTTGCCGCCCTTGCCCGATGTGCTGCCAAGCTTTTCCTCGGCCACGGCGGGGGCCGAGGACAGTTTGCGTTGCGCGATGTAATCGGAATAGCCGCCGGGATATTCGGTGGCGATGCCGTTGCCTTCCATCACGATGGACGAGGTCACGACACGATCCAGAAAATCACGATCATGGCTGACGAGAAGCAGCGTGCCTTCGTAATCGGCCAGCATTTCCTGCAACAGATCGAGCGTATCCATATCGAGATCGTTGGTCGGTTCGTCCATGATCAGAAGGTTGGTTGGTTTGGCAAGCTGTTTGGCAAGAAGCAAACGGTTACGTTCACCACCCGACAGCGCGCCAACGGGGCTTCTTGCCTGTTTTTCATCAAACAGGAAATCGCGCAGATAGCTTACGACATGGCGCGGATTGCCGCGCACCATGACCTGATCGCCGCCGATATCGCACAGCGTATCCCACAGGGTCATGGTGTCATCAAGGGCGGCGCGTTTCTGATCGAAATAGCTGGCATTCAGGTTGGTGCCGATCTTGATCGTGCCGCTATCGGGTTCAAGCTGCCCGGTCAGCATTTTAAGTAGGGTTGTCTTGCCCGCCCCGTTCGGGCCGATGATGCCGACCTTGTCGCCGCGCAGGATGCGGGTCGAGAAACCGGTCAGGATCGTGCGGTCGCCAAAGGATTTGGTGATGTCGGTGGCCTCAATCACGACCTTGCCCGAGGTGCTGCCGGCGTCGGCGGCGAGTGATACATTGCCGATGCGTTCGATCTGCTGCGATCTGGTTTCGCGCATATCATAAAGGCGGCGCAGACGGCCCTGGTTGCGTTTGCGCCGTGCCGAGATGCCCTGTACGGACCAGACGGTTTCCTGGGCGATCAGTTTATCAAGCTTGGCGCGTTCCTCGGCCTCCTTGCGGAAGATTTCCTCGGACCATTCTTCGAATTTCGCGAAGTTCTGATCGGTGCGGTGCATGACACCGCGATCAAGCCACAGAATGCCGGTTGAAATCGCGTTCAGGAAGGCGCGGTCGTGCGAGATGGCGACAACCGCCCCGCGGAAGTTTTTGATCTCGCCCTCGAGCCATTCGATGGTTGGCAGGTCAAGATGGTTGGTCGGCTCGTCCAGCAGAAGGACCTGCGGGTCGGCGATCAGGGCGCGCGCAATTGCCGCGCGGCGGCCTTCACCGCCCGAGAGTTTGGTCGGGTCGGCCTGCGGATCGATATTGACCGAGTCCAGCAGCATATAGACGCGATAGGCGTAATCGATTTCGTGTTCGTCGAGAGCCGAGAGGACGTAATCCTCGACCGTGGCGAAACCATCGAATTTCGGTTCCTGATTGAGATAGGCGACCTTGCAGCCCGGTTGAACGAAACGTTCGCCGCCATCGGCCTCGATTTCGCCGGCAATGATTTTCAGCAGGGTCGATTTCCCGCCGCCATTGCGCCCGACAAGGCACAGGCGATCCCGTTCGCCGATGGCAAAGGAGACATCGGAAAACAGATCGTTGCCGCCAAAGGTCAGACGGATATCGTTAATATTGATCAGCGGTGGCGCCATGGAAAAACCGATAAGCTTGAGATCACAAAAATGTGCCCCCTGCAAACCGCAAATCGCGGCATCTTGCAAGGGAAATCATTGCATGCAGGGCAGACGTGCGTGGCAAACTAGCGAATGCCGCGTTCCTTGCGGATCTGATCCCATGCGGCATTGATACGGGCCATCTTGTCGTTTGCCTGTTCGATGAATTCGGGCGGCATGCCCTTGGCGATCAGGGTATCGGGATGGTTTTCGCGCGACAGTTTGCGATGGGCGGCCTTGAGGTCATCGTCGCTGGCATCGCGCCCCAGCCCAAGCTGTTCATAGGAGTCAGCCCCGCCGGGGCGGGTATAGGCGTGATGCACGCGATCAAAATCAACATCGGCAAAACCAAAGATGGTTGCGACCTTGTGCAGGAACTGTTCTTCGGCCGGATGCAGGGCACCATCGGCCATCGCGATCTGATAGAGCGCTTCGAGGATGCCTTCGAGCAGTGCACGTTCGCCGCGGAACAGAAGGGCGATCTGCTGCGCATAGGGTTCAAAACCGTCCGATGACTTGCGCGCCATGTCAAACAGGCGGCCGACATTCTTTTCCTCGCCCGGAGGGATATGAAACACGCGCTTGAAGGCGTTGATTTCATCGCGCGACACCACGCCATCGACCTTGGCCATCTTGGCCGACAATACGACAACGGCGGTGGCAAAGGCGACCTGACGCGCATCCTGCCCGCCGGGGAAACTGCCCTGTGCGGTGCCGGTATAGCCGCCAATGCGGGCGGTCCGGATATTGTGTTTGATCCTGTCGACGACATGACCGGCCGCCGCCCCCAGAATGGCGCCAAGCGGACCGCCAAGGGCAAAGCCCGCAGTACCGCCAATGATTTTACCCCAGATGCTCATGCTTTTTGATCAGGCTCTTGGTTGCGAAAAGGACATCAATCCGGCGCCAAAACGGCAGAGTGCCGACAGGCAAAGCGCAATAGATAGTACAGAGTACGGACGATACTAGTCCTTAAGTCTATGAAACAGGGATTTTAGGACATTTATCTGGAATATTACGTTTTTCGTAACAATATTTACCCCAGAGTTGAATTAGGGAGAGAAAAATAATGAATGGGGGGAAAGATGAAATTTCTATCGAGGATGAAACTGGTCTATCAGATATCGCTGGTTGGACTGGTGGCACTGGCGATTTTCGTTTTTGTTGCCGGGGTTTTATTTGTCAGCGATCAGCATAGAAAGTCGGCAGAACAGGAAGCCGAAAACGCCATTTCCGATCAGATCCTTGTTGACCGCGTATCGCGCGAATTCCTGAATGCCAGGCGCCGCGAGAAGGATTTCCTGCTGCGCCTTGATGAGGGATTTGTCACCGCCCACGGCGAGACGGTTGCGGCGGTCCGAAGCGGTCTGGAAGTTCTGGGCAATGATCCGCAATTGGCGGAATTTCGCGAAAATATCGACCTGATCACGACCGAGTTCAACAATTATGCAGGCGCGTTCGAGAAGGTCGTCGCCCTGCAACGCGAGATCGGGCTTGATGGTCAAAGCGGGCTTTTGGGGCGCCTGCATGCGGCAGCACAGAATATTGAAAATGCGCTGGCCGAAGTTGCAAAATTCGAGGCGATGCTGGGTCTGAGCCAGACCAAGGACATGTCGATGATCATGTTGATGATGCGCGGCCTTGAAAAGGATTTTCTGGCCTATCCCGATGCCGGGATCATTGCGCAGATGGATAACCGGCTGGCCGAGTTTCTGAAGGCATTAAGTGCCGCGACCAGTATCAAGGATGACAAGAAGGCATCGATTGGCGATCTGATGAAATCCTATGTCGAGGATTTCAAAACCCTGTCGGCGACCATGCTGCTGCGTGCCGAAGCTTTGGATGAACTGAGCACCTATTACAGCAATGCCGAACCGCTTCTGGAACAGCTAGGTGCGGATATCGGCACCAACCTGCAACGCATTCAGAAAGAAACCGAACAGATCGCGCAAGCCACCCTGATGATGACCATTGGGATTTTTGTGGTTGGTGCGGTGTTGCTGGTGGTGTTTTCGATCATCCTGTCGCGTGCGATTGTGCGGGCAATTGCCGGATTGACCGGCAAAATGACGCGGCTTGCCAGGAACGATTTTGATGTCGATCTGGGCGAGGTTGATCGCAAGGATGAAATTGGCGAAATGGCACGTGCGGTTCTGGTGTTTCGTGAAAACGGGGTGGAACGCCAGAAACTGGAAGCCGATCAGCGCGCCGCCGAGGAAGCCCAGAGAAAACGGTTTGAAACGCAGGAAAGCTATATCCGCGAATTTGATACCGAAGTCGTCACGATGATGGGGGCGGTTGGCAGCGCGGTTGAACAATTGCATGCGGTGTCCGAGGTCCTTCGCAACAGTGCCAATACCGCAACCGAACAATCCAGTGCGGTTTCGGCCGGGACCGAGGAAGCATCGTCAAATGTGCAGCTTGTCGCGACGGCGGCCACCGAGCTTTCGGCATCGATCCATGAAATCGCCAGTCAGGTGACGGAAACATCGAGCATGGCGCAATCGGCCAGTGAACAGGCGCAAAGCACGAACGAGGAAATCCAGGGCCTGAATGATGCGGCGCTTCGGATCGGCGAGGTGATCGGGCTGATCAATGATATTGCCGGGCAGACCAACCTTCTGGCGCTGAACGCGACCATTGAGGCGGCGCGCGCAGGCGATGCGGGCAAGGGGTTTGCCGTGGTTGCCAGCGAGGTCAAGAACCTTGCCAATCAGACCGCCAAGGCGACCGAAGATATTTCGGCCCAGATCAACGGCATTCAGCAGGCAACGCGTTCGGCCGTTGATGCGATTGATGAAATCGTTCGCATGATCACCGATATCAGCGAACGGGCATCGGCGGTGGCCGCAGCCGTTGAGCAGCAAACGGTTGCAACCAGCGAAATATCGCAGAATGTCGAACAGGCGGCAGCGGCAACCGGCGAGATTTCAGCCGCCATGCAGGGCGTTTCAAGTGCGGTATCCGATACCAATGCGGCGGCAGGCGATGTACGGGGATCAGCCGAAAATCTGGGCGATCAAAGCGGCGGATTGCGCCGCCAGATCGATACCTTCCTTCAACGGATGCGGTCGCTTTAACCGGCAGCCATGTGAAGCGTCAGAAGGCAGTTCGGGAAACCGGGCTGCCTTTTGTTTTTCCGGTTTGTTTGTTCCGGGCAGGTGTTTGAAAACAAAAAAGATTGCGTTCAGCCCCTGTAAACCTGGGGGCGGGCACCCAACTAACAGGTTTGGGCCAGACCAGAAACGCACAAGATGCCGGTTTCGCCCACAAGCCCCACCGTTCGAACAAGTTCCATACCTTTTTAAGGGTGGATTGTGCCTTCTGGCTGCTCTTGTCGGGGAAAATGACATGAATTTCTTATCGCGTATGAAGCTGATTTATCAAATCTCGTTGATCGGGGTGGCAGCATTATCGATCTTTGCCATCGTTGCGGTTGTTCTGTTTGTGGCCGACAATCAGCGACAAAGTGCCGAAGCGCAGGCGGAACAGGCGCTTGAGGATCGGTTGATCGTTGACGAGATTGCCCGCGAATTTCTGAATGCACGACGGCGCGAGAAGGATTTTCTGTTGCGGCTTGACGAAAAATACGTTGCCGCCCATGCCGAAACCGTTGCCACCGTTCAAAGCGGTTTGAAGTCCTTGGCCGACGACCCGGCGCTTGCGCGGTTTGATGCCGAAATTTCGATGATCGAGACGTCGTTTGACAATTATGCCGCCGAATTCCAGACGATTGCCAATCTGCAACGCGAAATCGGGCTGAACGAGGAAAGCGGACTTTTGGGACGCCTGCGCGGATCGGTTCATAATGTTGAAGAAGCCCTTGCGCAGTACGAGGCCGACAAACTGACGATCATCATGTTGATGATGCGCCGTCACGAGAAAGATTTTCTGGCACGCATCGATCCGAGATATGTCGAACGTATGGATGCCCGTCTGGCGGAATTTGGCCCGGCACTGGCGGCGGCAGACAGCATTCCCGCCGCCGAGAAACAGAAGATTGCCGATCTGATGAAATCCTATGTGGCGGATTTCAAGGCGCTGGCCGACGGGATCCTCAAGCGAGAGGAAGAATTGACCAAGCTTAGCGATTATTACGCTGAAGCCGAGCCGGTTCTTCAGCAACTAAGCGTGGATATCACCGCCATTTCGGCGGCCATGAAGGCCGAGGCCGAAGCGATTTCGCGCCGCAGCCTGATCACGACGGTGGTGATGTTTGTGGTTGGGGCGTTGGCGTTGCTGGTTCTGTCCGTCTTGCTGTCGAAGGCGATCGTGCGGGCGATTACCGGATTGACCGGCAAAATGACGCGGCTTGCCGATAACGACTTTGATGTCGAAATCAATGAAGTCAATCGGGCGGATGAAATCGGCACGATGGGGCGGGCGGTTCTGGTGTTTCGGGAAAACGGGATCGAGCGGGTCAAGTTGGAAGCCGCCCAGCGCGAGGCGGACGAGCGTCGACGCAAACGCATGGAAACGCAGGAACAGTATATCCGCGAGTTTGATCAGGCGGTGGTGTCGGTCATGGCCGAGGTGGGCGTCGCGGTTGAACAGCTTCATCAGGTGTCAAACGTTCTTCGGCGCAGTGCCGATACGGCGGCCAACCAGTCGATGGCGGTGTCATCGGGGACCGAGGAGGCGTCGTCAAACGTGCAGCTTGTGGCGACGGCCGCAACCGAACTTGCGGCATCGATCAATGAAATTTCCGGGCAGGTCAGCGAAACATCGAACATGGCGCAATCGGCAACCGAACGTGCGCGCCATACCAATGAAAACATTCAGGGGCTGAATGATGCGGCGCTCAAGATCGGGGAAGTGATCGGCCTGATCAGCGATATCGCCGGGCAGACCAACCTTCTGGCGTTGAATGCCACCATTGAGGCCGCCCGTGCGGGCGATGCCGGCAAGGGGTTTGCGGTTGTGGCGAGCGAGGTCAAGAACCTCGCCAATCAGACGGCCAAGGCCACCGATGAAATCACCAGCCAGATCACCGGTATCCAGCAGGCGACCGGATTGGCCGTCGAGGCGATTGATGAAATCGTTCGGATGATTTCCGATATCAGCGAACGGGCTGCTGCGGTTGCCGCCGCGGTCGAGGAACAGACGGTTGCGACCAGCGAGATTTCGCAGAATGTCGAACAGGCCGCCGCCGGGACCGAGGAAATATCAGCTGCCATGCAGGGCGTATCGGCGGCGGTGGCGGAAACCAATGTTGCTGCCAATGACGTGCATGGTTCGGCCGATAATCTTGGCACGCAAAGCGGTCATTTGCGCGGCCAGATCGACGGGTTCCTGGAACGGATGCGATCACTTTGATAACGAAATGTCGGTAATGATATGCAGCCTGGGCTTGTCCAGGCTGCTTTTTTTGCGATAAAATCCCGACAAAGCGTATAAGTGAATGCCGCAAAGTGCATCGCGAAAGTTAACACCGGGATTTCAGGAACGCCGCATGACCGACACACCACGCACCGACAAACCACGTATTGTATCATCCTCGCATCTTGTATCAGAGCGTGCTGCCGAGCTTTCCGAGCTTGAATTTGCCCTGATCCTGTCGGGTAATGCGTTTAACCGCTGGATGGTGCGGTGCATGCGCGCCGCCGGGATGCCCGATGTTTCGGTTCTTGATATCCTTGTTCTGCATAACGTCAATTCACGCGAACGGGAAAAAAGCCTGTCGGAGGTGTGTTTCGTTCTGAATGTCGAAGACAGCCATCTGGTGAATTACTCGCTTAAGAAACTGCGCAAGCTGGGTCTGGTTGACGGGATCAAGCGCGGCAAGGAAGTGCATTATTCGACGACCAAGGAAGGCCGCGAAATGTGCGAGAAATACCGTGACGTCCGTGAGGCCTGCCTGATCGAGACGTTCCAGCGGCTGGGTGTCAATCACGAGGAAGTCGGCGATGTGGCCAAGACGCTGCGCGCGATTTCGGGCGTTTATGATCAGGCATCGCGTGCGGCGAGTGCGATGTGATTAACTTCCAGAGTTTCTGAAGAGCAGACAAAAGGCAGCGCGATGGTTATCGGGGCTGCCTTTTTCATGTCTGCGTTAGGGCGTCCCGACCTTAGGGTTGGGGCAGAAGGGTCCGGTTATGGGTCGGGGACATGATGATTTCGTTAAAGCAGATCCGCGCGGGGGCCGCGACGACATAGGTGACCATGTCGGCCAGATCGTCGGGCTTTAGCATCAGGGCGCGTTCGTCTTCTTTGATCGGGACGGGGCGCTGATCAAGGATCGGGGTGGCGACTTCGCCGGGGCTTATGCAGCAGCAACGGATATTGTTGTGCATTTCTTCCTGATTGATGCTGTGCGACAGGTCGACAACGCCGCGTTTGGATGCGACATAGGCCGGGCCTGCGACGGGGAATTCATGCTTTGCCGCCCAGGACGCAATATTGATGATCAGCCCGTCCTTTTGCGCGCGCATGACCGGCAGGGTCGCGCAAACCGTGTTGGCGACACCATTGAGATTGACCGCGACGATGCGGTGCCAGTCGGCGATATCAAGATCGCGCCAATGCCGTTTGGGGCTGTTCATGCCGGCACAATTGATCAGGACATTGATTTTGCCCAAGGACGCCTGAATGTTGCGGGCGGCGTCCGCGACCTGATCGCTGTTGCTGATATCAAGCGGGTGGGTTTCGACCTTTCCGCCATCTGAGGTGATTTCGTTTGCCACCTTCTGAAGGGCTTCTTCGCGCCGTGCAGACAGGGCGACCTGCGCGCCCGCCGCGGCAAGCGATTTTGCAATGGCCTCGCCAATGCCGCTACCGGCACCGGTGATCCAGACCGATTTCCCCGAAAGATCATGCACGGGCTTTCTCCCTGTTTGTTATTTGCCGGGACACTAGCACACGGCCATAAATCGAGGAATATCATATTGGTGGGGCGTTCTGATCGGCGTTCGGGTGGGGCAATGCCGATAAAATATCCTGCGTAGTTTCCCGCATTATGCATATCAGCCATGAAATAACATTGACAATTTATCAGTAAAATGTGACCGTTCTGTTGGGAGGCTACTTCGGAGTCACGAGATGCGCGCGAAAATGCATGTCGGCCTCATCACACACAGGGAGACTTGACTGATGCTTAAAAAGGCACTTTCCACCGTTGCAGTTGCCGCGATGACCATGTCGGCCGGTTTTGCCATGGCAGCCGAAAAATGGGATATGGCGACCCCGTATCCGGATGCGACATTCCACACCCAGAACATCATCGAATTTGCCAAGGACGTGAAAGAAGCGACCGGCGGTGAACTTGAAATCACGGTTCATTCCGGTGGTTCGCTGTTCAAGCACCCGGACATCAAACGTTCGGTGCAGCGTGGTCTGGTTCCGGCCGGCGAAACCCTGATTTCGCTTCTGGCGAACGAAGACCCGGTTTACGGCGTTGACGCGATCCCGTTCCTTGCGACCAGCTATGACGAAGCCAAAAAGCTTTGGGAAGCATCGCGCCCGGCGGTTGAGGAAAAGCTGGCGGCTGATGGCCTGAAGGTTCTTTATGCGGTCGCATGGCCGGCACAGGGCCTTTATACCGCAAAGCCGGTCAACACGGTTGAAGACCTCAAAGGTCTTAAATTCCGTGCCTATAACGCCGCGACCTCGAAACTGGCTGATCTGACCGGCATGGTTGGCACCCAGGTTGAGGTTCCGGAAATCCCGACCGCCTTTGCCACCGGCATTGTCGAAGCGATGATGACTTCGCCTTCGACCGGTGCGAATTCCAAGGCATGGGACTTTGTCGAAAACTTCTATGACGTTCAGGCATGGCTTCCGAAAAACATGGTGATCGTCAATGCCAAGTCGTTCGACGGTCTGTCGCCGGAAGTTCAGAAAGCCGTCATGGACGCAGCCGCCAAAGCCGAAACCCGTGGCTGGGAAATGAGCATGGCCGAAACCGATGCGCAGAAAAAGGTTCTTGCCGATAACGGCATGAATGTTGCCGCACCGAGCGACGAGCTGAAAGCTGGTCTTGCCAAGGTTGGCGAACAGATGGTTGCCGATTGGCAGGCAGAAGCCGGTGATACCGGGGCTGCCATCATCGACGCCTTCAAGAAGTAAGCGCGAAACCACGTTTTCCGATCCGGGTGAAAATGCCCGGATCGGGACGCCCCGCCGAAATTCATGATATGACTGTCCGAAGGGGCTTTGCCCTTGTCAGCCACCACTGGGAAATCCCGCGGGCGGAAAGGGGACTGCTGTGCGCAGATCATTAGATTATTTGTTCAAATTCAGTGCGGGGTTAGCAGCCGTTTTTCTGGTTGCCATCGCCTTGCTGATCCTGGCGTCGTCGCTGGGCCGGTTTATCGGAATTGCCGTGCATGATGCCAACGAGCTTGCCGGTTTCTCGCTTGCGGCGGGGACGTTCCTGGCCCTTGGTCCGGCACTTCGGGCGGGTACGCACATCCGGGTTCTGATCGTGTTGTCCCATCTTAAGGGTGGTCTGCGCCGGGTAATCGAAACCATCACGCTTGCGCTAGCCAGTTTCCTAGGCGGGTATTTCGCATACTGGATGGCGGTTCTGGCCGAAGAAAGTTTTTCGTATGGCGATACGTCGCCCGGTGTTCTGGCCTTTCCGCTTTGGATTCCGCAGGCCGCGATGGCGTTCGGACTGGTTGTTTTTACCATCGCCATGCTTGAAGCACTGTTTGATGTGGCGCGCGGTCGGCAGCCCGGCTTTGCGACGCGTGAAACCAGCGAACTGACGGAATAGGGGGACGGTCATGGGTGTACTTGAAATCGGCCTGATCCTTATGGGGATCATGTTCCTGTTCCTTGGGGCGGGGCTTTGGGTGGCATTGTCGTTATTTGCGGTCGGCGTCATCGGACTTGAATTCTTTACCAGCGCGCAGACCGGGCCGATCATTGCGACGACCGCGTGGTCGGGGCTTGCAAGCTGGTCACTGGCACCGCTGCCGCTGTTTATCTGGATGGGTGAAATCCTGTTCCGGTCGCGGCTGTCCGAGGATATGTTTACCGGCCTGGCACCTTGGCTGAACAAGCTTCCGGGGCGCTTGCTGCATGTCAATATTCTGGGCTGCGGGATTTTTGCCGCCGTATCGGGTTCGTCGGCGGCGACGGCGGCCACCATTGGCCGGATGTCGATCCCCGAACTGCGCAAGCAGGGCTATGCCGACAGGCTGATCCTTGGCACGCTGGCCGGTTCGGGGACACTTGGGCTTCTGATCCCGCCATCGATCATCCTGATCGTGTATGGCGTTTCGGCCGAGCTTTCGATTGCGCGCCTGTTTATTGCCGGCATCCTGCCCGGTGCGATGCTGATCATCCTGTTCATGGGTTTTGTCATGATCTGGGCGACGCTAAACAAGGACAAGATGCCGCCTGCCGGGCCGGTTTACAGCTTTGTTGAAAAAGTCCGGGCGTCTGGCCGCCTGATCCCGGTGATTGTGCTGATTGCTGCGGTGATCGGGTCGATCTATGGCGGGATTGCCACCCCGACGGAGGCCGCGGCCTTTGGTGTGGTTGGTGCGCTGATCCTCTCAGCCATCAGCGGGTCGCTGAACTGGGCAAGCTTTATTGACGGCCTGATGGGGGCGACGCGCACATCGTGCATGATCGGTTTCATCCTTGCCGGGGCGGCGGTGCTTACCGTGACCATGGGCTTTACCGGCATTCCGCGCGAACTTGCGGCATGGATCGCGGAAATGAACCTTTCGCCCTATGCGCTGCTGGCCGCGCTGACGGTGTTCTTTATCGTGCTGGGCTGCTTCCTTGACGGGATTTCGGTGGTGGTTCTGACCACATCGGTGATCCTGCCGATGGTGCAGGCCGCCGGGATCGATCTTTTGTGGTTTGGCATCTATGTGGTGCTGGTGGTCGAAATGTCGCAGATCACTCCGCCGGTCGGTTTCAACCTTTTCGTTCTGCAAGGGCTTACGGGCAAAAACCTGTTTTCCATTGCGCTGGCTTCCCTGCCGTTCTTCTTCCTGCTTTTGCTGGCGGTTTTGCTGATTACGGTCTTCCCCGAAATCGCCACCTGGCTTCCGCAGAAAATGAACGGCTGACCCGCGCCGTTTAACGGTCGGCGCATTCGCAAGATTTGTTTGAATACGATGCTGAAGGAGTAAGCATCATGGCTTCGCACACCCAAAATTCGCCCGCTTCGCAAACCACTGACCAGACCACGGGACAGCCGAAATGGCAGTTCTGGATCGACCGCGGCGGTACCTTTACCGATATCGTGGCCCGCAAGCCCGATGGCAGCCTTCTGACGCACAAGCTGCTGTCGGAAAACCCGGAACGTTATGCCGATGCCGCCATTCAGGGCATTCGCGAATTGCTGGACGTTCCGGCGGGCGAGAAAATCCCGGCCGAGAAGATCGAAGCCGTCAAGATGGGCACCACGGTTGCGACCAATGCCCTGCTTGAACGTAAAGGGGATCGCACGGTTCTGGTGACCACGACCGGTTTCCGCGATGCGCTGCGCATTGCCTATCAGAACCGCCCAAAACTGTTTGATCGCAATATCAAACTGCCGGAAATGCTGTATGAGCGCGTGATCGAGGCCGATGGCCGCTTTGACGCGCAGGGCGAGGAACTGACCGCCCTTGATCGCGAAAACCTGCGGAAGGATTTGCAGGCAGCGTTTGATGACGGGATCCGGGCATGTGCCATCGTGTTCATGCATGGCTATCGTTATACCGCACACGAAAATGCGGCGGCCGAGATTGCACGCGAGATCGGCTTTACCCAGGTTTCGGTCAGCAATCAGGTCAGCCCGTTGATGAAACTGGTGTCGCGTGGCGATACCACGGTTGTTGATGCCTATCTGTCGCCGATCCTGCGCCGATATGTTGATCAGGTTGCCGGTGAACTGGGTGGTGTGAAGCTGATGTTCATGCAGTCCAATGGCGGGTTGACCGATGCCGCCAAGTTCCAGGGCAAGGACGCGATCCTGTCGGGCCCGGCGGGCGGTGTTGTCGGCATGGTGCGGACCGCGGAGATGGATGGTTTCAGCCAGGTCATCGGGTTCGACATGGGGGGCACATCGACAGACGTTTCGCATTATGACGGCGAATATGAACGCGATTTCGAAACCCAGGTTGCCGGTGTGCGCATGCGCGCCCCGATGATGAAAATCCATACGGTTGCGGCCGGTGGCGGGTCGATCCTGCATTTCGATGGCGCGCGTTTCCGCGTTGGGCCGGACAGTGCCGGTGCCAATCCGGGACCGGCGGCCTATCGCCGTGGCGGGCCGC
>NZ_JPWA01000055.1 GCF_003326475.1 Thalassospira xianhensis MCCC 1A02616
GTAGGTTCAAATCCTGCCCCCGCAACCAATAAAAAGACCCTGTCACCTTCGGTGGCAGGGTTTTTTGTTGCCCGCAGGAACAGTCTTGGGCTTACGCCATCACCGCATTTCGCGTATTTCGCCCTGCGCAGTCTGGGCGGGGGGGTACCCGCCCGCAGTGGCACGGGCGAATGGATCAGACCTTTATGCCGAACAGTTTTCCCGCATTTCGGAACGCAATTTTTTCCTTGGCTTCACGGGGCAGGTCGACTGCGCGAAACCAGTCGGTGCCCTGCTTCATGTCGGCAAACGGATAATCGGTTCCAAACATCACGCGGTCCACGCTGATGTATCTCAGCAAAAGATGAAGCAGTTCATCCTGGAAAAATGCGCTGGTCGTGTACCAGAAATTGTCATTGAAATACTGCCCGATAGGCTTATTGAGCGAGCCTTCGGTCACATCGCCCAAATCCCCGACGATACGCTCGTAGTAGAATGGAAGGCCCTCTCCCATGTGGCCGATGATCATCTGCAGTTTGGGGAATCTGTCGAACACCCCGGTCATGATCAGTCGAAGGCATTGCGTAAGCACTTCCTGATGCCAGCCATATCCTGAACCACTGAGAATATAGTCCTGATACTCGTCATTATATCCGGGTTGCGTAATGCGGTAGTAAATGTCGAAGACTTCCTTGGGCGGGAAACCCGGATGCAGGTATATCGGCACGCCAAGGGCCTCGGCACGTGCCAGAAGGGGCTCGAAATCGGGATGGTCGAGAAACTTTTTGCCAATGAAGCCGTTGGTCATGGCACCGACAAAGCCATCCTCGCGAACGGCGCGTTCCAGTTCGTCTGCTGATGCCGCCGGGTCCTGCAGCGGCAGGGTTGCATAGGCCCGGAACCGCGCCGGATAGGTGACCATCGGGCCCGTGGCAATCATCCTGTTGAGGCGATAGGCAAAATCGATGCCTTCCTGACCCGCGAGATCCTGCACGCCCGGCGTATGTGCGGAGAGGATCTGAACATTGATCCCCGCCTGATCCATGGCACCGATGCGGCCAGGGCCGAGTTCGGCAAGACCCGTTTCCTTGAGGTATTCTACGTGATCATCGTTAATCGCGTTGAGCGCGATCAGTTCGTCGGTGGTATAGGTTTCTTCGGTGGCGATAAAGGGCAGGTCGTGGTCTCGCAACGCGATGATCGAGGACGTCTCTGTCGCAGCCGCGCGGGAGATAATGGCGGGTGCGGCCAATCCGGCACCAACACCAAGTGCCGCCGCACCACCCAGAAAACTGCGGCGTCCGATTGTGAGGCTATGTTGGGGTTTTTCGGTCGGTTTCATGTCAATTTCTAATCCGCTATTGTTGTGGTGTGCAGTTCGGGTATTGCTTTCGTCATCATGTTGGCGTGAATGGGGGGCTTGCGCGCCCGTGTGTGCACCAGACATCGGATCAACGGGCAAAAGAGATGCTCCTTCGGGGGATTGGCACAGACCGCAAGGTGGGATACAGGGTGGGATAAAAGACAGGACATCTATCCGCCGCTATCAACCGCCCGGCCGCCCAGTCGCTTCAGGCCAAACAGGCCAACCCGGGGCAGCCTGTTGAGGTTCGATAGCTAGGGCAGATAGATCAGCGGTGTCAGCCATCCCTCATCCTGCATCAGCTTGATGCCCTCAAATATCGGTCCGGCAACCAGAAACCACATCGCATCGCGTGTTGTGGATAAAAACAGTGCCGGTTTGCACAGCAGGTTTTCCTCGTCCCGCCAGCGAAACCAGGTCGGGCGAAAGCGCGGGACGGTATTTTGATAGCGCCGGAATGCCTTGCCAAAACGTTCTGAGAGCAATGCCTCTTCGTGCGCGACAACATTGCGAAACACCATCCAGCACAGGCCGGCAAACAAACAGCCAAGCATGATACTGCCGGTTTGTGCGCCGACACCGAATGCGCCGATCATGTTGAAAACATAAAGCGGATTTCGGCAGCTGGAATAAGGCCCGGTGGTGACAAGCTCTGTTTTCTTGCGCCCGCCGATATAAAGGGAGCACCAGCCGCGCCCAAAGATGCAGACGCCAATCGCAAACAGCCCGGTGGCTTCGATCATGTCGTGAAGCTCGCTCTGGCGCTCCGCCATCGCCCGGCTTCCGGCAACAAGAACCAGAAGCACGACAACGCCAATGCGAAGAACACGTTTTCGTCGGCGCTGTATGGTGCGCAGAGCCGCGCCATCGGGAAGCACCCCCGGCGTCTGGTCTGATGGGTCTTTACGGGCGGAACGGAGTTCGGCCGAACGCGACATGAAATTTACTCCTGCAAGATCAAGCCACAGAAGTCATATCGTCAGGGGTGGGTTCTGGCGTCCGATACTGCATATCCGGTCGTTCGGATGGTCCTCTCGGACATATGGCCGCCGACCATATGTTTGGGCGGAGTGCCCGCGGCCCTTTACGGCGGCATATAAATTTTCTTCAAAAAGTTCTTGATTTGTTCTTTTATTTATGGCATAAAAGAAAAGTCAACGGGAGAAAACCGCCCGGACCGAAACCCGCAAAGCGCCCAGTGCCTTTGCGGGTTTTTGCGTTTGGGGCCGAATCAAAGAGGGTATCAGGATGCAGCGGCAAAGATACGGACACAGACACGGGAAGGGCAGCGGGGTGCTCCGCAGGATATGGATCGGCGGATGGCGGAGCCATTACGGCGGTATTCTGCCCAAGGATTAAGAAGACTAACCCGATCATTTGTCATGACGGGAGAGGTGCGTCTTGTTGAGGAGGGAGAAGTTAAATCTGCCGGGAGCGGCAGCAATGGCAGCAGCGGGCAGCAGTGAGCTGTGGCCCGTCGATGGTTGACCAGTGGGGGCCGTACGCCCGAAATGTATCTGGGCTCCATCGGTTGCGGGAAGTGTTGCCATTGCCGGAGGTGACCGGAGCGGGTCTTGGGCCCGGAGACCGTCCGTTGGCGAGGATGGCAGACGCCCGAGGTGTGTCCGGGGTGGGGACGTGCCAGAATTGCCGGAAAGTGCCTTCATGGCCGGAAGTGATCGGAGCGGGCATTGGGGCCTCGCCGTACGTATAAGTTCTTTGCGTAGGCCTGTGTTGAGTGAGCGATGATTTTGCCCAGTATAGAGAGTGAAGTAGATTAAAATGAAAACATTGCGAGAAAACTAGCTTCCAACTTACAAGAAAATGCAGCATAATGCTGCGATGTGCTGCACTATGCATCGTGAAATTGAGGGTACGCGTGAAAAATAGGATAACAGTCAACCTTGACGCTGCTGAATACTCAGCTCTTTTAGAGTTATCGGAACGATTCCAAGTGTCTCTAGCATGGATTGGTCGACGGGCAATTACAGATTTTATCCACGAATACCAAAAGAACCCAGGTCAATATGATCTACCTTTTATGATGGGGAAGGGAGCCACAAAGAAAACATGAACGAGCAGGTTGAAATGGCGCGAGAACAATAAGGGAACTTTTTCTTGGAAAATTCGTCTGTAGCGATCCGGACTGATCTTTTTTTTGGAACGGATGGGGGGGGGCGTGATGGTAAGGAAATCAACATTGCTCCTCTAGATGCGACCTTTAGAGATAATTCGCGCGCAGCACTCCATTCTTGGTTCCCGTACTTAGAAGGATATTCACCCCGATTTGTTGAAGGGGTCGTGAAGGAATATTTTCCTGCGGCACGGCGAATCCTCGAGCCATTTGCAGGTAGCGGTACGACACCTATTGTACTGGGGCAAAAAGGTATTGAATGTGCCTATTCTGAAGTGAATCCGGCTATGGCTTTCGTAATTGAAACCAAGCTCGAAATCTTACGAATGAATGCTACAGGCCGGAGACAATTGGCGAAGAATATCTCCGATCTTACATTTGGCTTAAATTCTCTCGTCCATTCTGTAAAACCGGACGCAGGCCTCCGCGAGTCATATGAGGTGACGTTTGGGGGCAGTGTCTTTTTTGAAGCTACGCAGTTTGAGAACATTCTTCGATTGAGAACGATAATCGATGAACTTGAGGAAGATGGCGGCCATATTAGCAAGTGCCTTACACTCGCAGTACTAGCTAGCCTTATAAAATGCTCTCTTTTGAAGCGGTCTGGTGATCTTCGTTTTAAAACGCCGAAAGAGCAGCTCTTAGGGACGCAATGTATTATTGCTGCAGTCAGAGAACATCTTCTTAAGCAGGCAGTCGATATTGTTGACGTATCGGAATTGCAAGCCGAAACGAAATATGTTTGTGCCTCAGCAGGAGACCTGCGAGAGGCAGTGGAGGGTGTGTGGGATGGTGTAATCACCAGTCCACCTTATCTTAATGGTACAAACTATATTCGCAACGCTCGTCTAGAGCTTTGGTATATTCGCGAGCTTCGATCAAAAGCTGATCTCCGACGATTGAGGGATAAGGTTATTACGTCGGGTATCAATGATGTTGACGCAAAAACGGATTGGAAACCTGTAACAAAAGGCGTTGAACAGGTTGTGCGCGAGCTTGAAGAAAAGGCTTACGATCAGCGTATATCGAAAATGGTCGGAGGCTATTTTAAGGATATGCATAACGCTATCAAGGCTCTTGGGGCCTGTCTCAGTGATGAGGGACTACTTTGTATTGACATTGGCGATAGCATTTACGCAGGCGTTCGTGTTCCGACGGATGATCTTTTGGTTGAGGTTGCAGAAGATATTGGTTTCCGGACCAAGGAAAGGATTCATCTTAGGAAAAGAATATCAAAAGGGGGGCAAGCGGTTCGGCAGCAACTCCTGATTTTAGAGAAACGAAGATAATGAAGATGTCGAATGATGTTCGCTATAGTACAGAGCGTAATAACTCTGGGGGGTGGGTATTGAAATGGGAAGATTTTAAGAAGACATTTCCGCATCAACAACCTCCTTACTCAGGTCGCGGCTGGGGCGGAGCGGTTCATTCCATGTGTTCCTATCAAGGTAAAATGAAGCCGTCTCTTGCTCACCATCTTATTCACTGCTTCTCTGAGCCGAATGATGTGATTGTAGATCCATTTTCAGGGTGTGGCACTATCCCGTTCGAGGCTTGCCGTATGGGGCGATCTGGGTATGGGATAGACATATCGCGTCTTGGTCACGTGCTAACTCTTGGAAAAGTAGGAAATCCGTCGTGGAGCATGGTTGAACAAATTCTTTGTGACCTTGAGGCATGTATTGACCACTACAAACTTACTGATGATGATCTTAGCAGCACTGCTGCAATCAAGTTCAATGGTTCGATTCCTGAATATTTCCATTCCGATACACTTCGTGAAATTATTGCAGCTAGGGGCTTCTTTCTCTCATCTTGGGACAGCGGAGCAGAATGGGCATTGATTTATGCCAGTACGATGCATTTGCTGCATGGTAATCGACCGTATGCACTAAGTCGAAATAGTCATCCCGTAACTCCGTATAGTCCAACGGGGCCCTTTGAGTATCGTGCGCTCATGCCACGTTTGCGAGCAAAGTTAGATCGCTTGAAATTGGAAATTGTAGAACGTGAGCCTTCTTTTGGAGGGTCAGTGCAAGGTGATTGTACTGAAATTTGGCCAGCAGAAATACCAGCTGCGGATGTGATCATTACATCCCCCCCATTTTTCGCTTCGACACGTTTCTATATGACCAATTGGATGCGGTTTTGGTTCTCGGGTTGGGAGCGCGCGGATTTCGATGTACGGCCCGCAGACTATGTCGAAACAAAACAAAGATTTGATTTGAACGTGTACCGCAAATTTTTCGCCTCTGCTCGCGAACGATTGAAGTCGACCGGGATTATGGTGCTTCATCTAGGAGAGAGTAAAAAGTGCAACATGAGCGCAGAACTCGCGCTGCGAGTGGATCCATGGTTCAGCGTTGCGGATTGTTTTACTGAAAGTGTTGAGCACTGCGAATTACATGGTATCCGGGATAAGGGAGCTGTGACAGGGCACTCATACTTGGTTCTTGTACCTAAGCTTAGTTGATCTTATTTGTCTCGGAGCTGAGCATACTCATCTTGAAGGTTTACAAATTGGTGCTTTTCGCTACTAGCTAAAACACGTTGTAGGGCCTTCACAACAAGTTCACCTGCAATTTTCCCTTCTCGTTCTTTGCACATTTCGGGTCTGGTCAAGAATGTAGAAAAAAACCAGTGCTTTCTTGCTAAAAGCAGATCAATAGCAGTTTCATTTGGCTTGGGGTTTTTTAGTTCTTCTAGGGATATACCTGTTTTTTGGGCCAATGCTTCGAGTTGACCATGTTTGACATAAAAGTCAGTAGGCATTCTGTCACGCTTTTGACTATTGCAAGACTTGCATAGTGCAGTTGCTGTTTCGTCGAGGGGCCAAAGGTATGCTAGAGGGCGGGTGTGATCGAGGTGCATTGCCCGAGCATTGGGCAAATAAGTGTTACAATTGAAGCATCTTCTTTGGAATTTTTCCCAGATGTCTTCGGCGAGCTCAGACGAAAATTTATGTCTGTAGATAAGCTGTGGGGAACCCTCAAACAGTGTTTCAAGTAGTAATTCGAATGCACGGCGTCGCGCGCCGTCTTCTTTCATTTGCCCCGGAGAACGCTGGGGATTATGAGCAGCGTTGACTTCAAACTTTTTGCAGAACCGGCACTCCAATTGGTATCCGTAGTCAAGGTGTAGGATTTCACTTTGATTTTCCACATTACGGAGCTTGCCAAAGGACGAATGCTGACATGGTCGTCGATGGGCTGCAACACAGTGGTTGGTGAAGCTTAGGTGATTGCGCTCGTTAATAATGTTTATAGGAAGGTATCTGCCACAGCGATTGCAGGATTTTAGAATTATTTCAGCGTGTTCAGTTTCCGAGCCATCGGGGAATGAAATATTAACAGAGGCGTTTACTTCATCATCAACGAAGATCGCTTCTGGCGCGGTTTCAAACATGTTCTTCATCAACCGATGGGGAGCATCTTCATAGTGTTTATGTTTTAGCCGACCACAAAGTGGCTGATAGAATGAAGCCTTTCCTGCTTCAACTGCAATTAGTTTAAAAACAACACTGACAGGTGTGGAGGTACTAGCTTCCCAGATGCTTCCTACCTTATTCCATGAGAGAGAGCTGTAGCCTGTCCATGTCGGTATAAATGGGGACCCAATCAGCTCACTTTCAATTCCATCAGAGTGCCAGAACCACATTCCGAAACCGAGAAAATCTCCTGGTTGATGCCCGTCAATATAGAACGATACTTCAATTTCTTCACCTTTGGCGAGTGCATGGGCTGCCACATTTTGCCGACTAAACTCGCCGCCTGTAGTTTCCTTGTGAACGGAAAAACCGGACTTTCTTGTCATTGCTCGACGTCGTCCCGCATAACGAGTTTTTCCAGGGAGCTTTCCTCCCCCGAAACTAGAATTCATTTTCTATGTCTCCGCTATAGAAAAGGTCTATTACCGAGCAGCTCAAGGCTTCTGCTACTCGCTGTAACGTGTTTACGGTGATATTCCTCTCGCCCCTTTCAATCGAACCAATATATGTGCGATGAAGACCGCAATTGTCTGCGAGCTCTTCCTGCGACAACCCGAGCATCTGCCGACGATGACGAATGTTTGTAGCGATTAAAATGTGAAGTGATTTTCGTTCGTTCATCGAATATTTATGCGATTGTGAAGACAATATATCTACAGACTAAACATAGCATAAATAAAGGTTTTCTAATGTTGGTGCTTGCTATAGGCTATTGAATGATTTTAAACTTGCGATGAGCTCTAAGTTATCGGTCCTAGAATCGCACTATTCCTCTCAAAAAAAACACCCCCAGCCTCACGACCGGGGGTGTTTCTCGTTCAGAGCCCAAAAGCTCCAATCCAGATCATTTCAAGGGCGTAAGCCCTTACGCGGCGAGATCAAACCGGTCCGCGTTCATGACTTTGGTCCAGGCCGCGACGAAGTCCTTGACGAACTTCTCGTGGTTGTCGTCCTGGGCGTAGACTTCGGCATAGGCGCGCAGGATGGCGTTTGAGCCAAACACGAGGTCAACGCGGGTGGCGGTCCATTTGGTCTGGCCGGTTTTGCGATCAACGATGTTGTAAAGGTTGTCGCCCGCCGGTTTCCAGCTATAGGCCATGTCGGTCAGGTTGACGAAGAAGTCGGTCGTCAGTTTGCCAACGCGGTCGGTAAAGACGCCGTGTCTGCTGCCGCCATGATTGGTGCCAAGAACGCGCATGCCACCGACCAGTGCGGTCATTTCCGGGGCGGTCAGGCCCATGAGCTGGGTCCGGTCCAGCATCATTTCTTCGGGCGAAACCGCATAATCGTCTTTCTGCCAGTTGCGATAGCCATCGGCCAGCGGTTCGAGCGGCTCGAAACTTGCAGCATCGGTCATCTCGTCGGTGGCATCGCCGCGGCCCGGTGCGAACGGGACGGTGATGTTGACACCGGCATCTTTCGCGGCCTTTTCAACCGCCGCCGTGCCACCGAGCACGATCAGGTCGGCAAGGCTGACTTTTTTGGTGAGCGTGGCCTGAATGCCTTCCAGGGTTTTGAGAACCTTGGCAAGGCGTTCGGGCTCGTTCCCGGCCCAGTCCTTTTGCGGGGCCAGACGGATGCGTGCGCCATTGGCACCGCCGCGCATGTCCGATCCGCGATAGGTGCGTGCAGAATCCCAGGCGGTATTGATCAGTTCGGCACTGGAGAGGCCAGAGGCGAGCAATCGTGCCTTGAGATCGGCGATTTCGGCATCGGAAAGGATATAGTTCACCGACGGAATCGGGTCCTGCCAGATCAGGTCTTCGGAAGGCACGTCCGGCCCGACATAGCGGACTTTCGGGCCCATGTCGCGATGGGTCAGTTTGAACCATGCGCGTGCAAAGGTTTCGGAGAAATATTCCGGGTCCTTCATGAATTTCTGGCAGATGGCGTTATAGGTCGGGTCGACCTTCATCGCCATGTCGGCATCGGTCATGATCGGTTTGCAGCGGATCGAGGGATCCTCGACATCGACCGGCATGTCTTCTTCCTTGATGTCCACCGGTTCCCACTGCCATGCGCCAGCCGGGCTTTTCTTCAGCTCCCATTCATGGCCAAACAGCATATCGAACCAGCCCATATCCCATTTGGTCGGGTTGGACGTCCATGCGCCTTCGATGCCCGAAACCATGGTATCGCGGCCAATGCCACGGCCATTGGTTTTCATCCAGCCGATGCCCTGATATTCGACGTCGGCGGCTTCTGGTTCGGGGCTGAGGTCAGACGGCGAGCCATTGCCGTGCGATTTGCCGATGGTGTGGCCACCAGCGGTCAGGGCCGCTGTTTCCTCGTCATCCATCGCCATGCGGGCGAAGGTTTCGCGGACCTGGGCGGCGGTTTTCATCGGGTCGGGCTGCCCGTTCACCCCTTCCGGGTTCACATAGATCAGGCCCATCTGGACAGCCGCCAGCGGGTTTTTCATGGTGTCGGGGCGGGTGATGTCCTCATAACGGCTGTCGCTTGGTGCCAGCCATTCCTTTTCCGCACCCCAATAGGTGTCCTTTTCCGGGTGCCAGACATCTTCGCGGCCAAAGGCGAAGCCATAGGTTTTAAGGCCAGCGACTTCATAGGCAATCGTGCCGGCCAGGATCATCAGATCGGCCCAGGAGATTTTGTTGCCATATTTGCGCTTGATCGGCCAGAGAAGACGGCGGCCCTTGTCGGTGTTGACGTTGTCAGGCCAGGAGTTGAGCGGGGCGAAACGCTGGTTCCCGGTGCCGCCACCACCACGGCCATCGGCCAGACGGTAGGAACCGGCGGAATGCCATGCGACACGGGCGAACATGCCAACGTAGCTGCCCCAGTCGGCAGGCCACCATTCCTGGCTTTCATTCATCAGCGCGCGGAGGTCGTTTTTAAGGCCTTCAACGTCGAGCTTTTTGAGTTCTTCGCGGTAGTTGAAATCCTTGCCCAGCGGATTGGTCTTGATGTCATGCTGATGGAGGATGTCGAAGTTAAGCGCATTTGGCCACCAATCCATGACCGTGGTGCCCAGTGCGGTCATACCGCCATGCATGACCGGGCATTTCCCTGTTGTCTGTTTTCCGTCCATTTCTCTCTCCCGTAATGGCTGGCTGTTCGTGCTTTCCTGACCCGGTCAGGTTTTACCCAAGGCGATATCTGCGGATTGCGGCATGATGGGGCATCCCCAATAGGCAGACGTTTATCGACTTCTGGTGTCTCTCTCCCGCCGGGTCGTGAGCCGGTCATATTGACCGCAGGAATATTTGAACATTCTGGTGAACATTTCGGCGTGATGCTTCCCTGTTCAAGGTAATGTCGAAACTTGTGATCGCAACAAGACGAGATTGTTAAATCATTGGGCGTCATGTCAGGCGATGCTGTCAAGCAGGCTAACGCGTTTTGAGTGCATAGGTTAAATAGTTATTTTTTTTAATTTCGATAGATTTTGTCGATGTTATTGCGGGTGGATTTTGCGTGTGTTCGGTTTTTGCTTGTGAAGCGGCGGGACGGGGCGGGATAATCGGGCGGTGAAATAATGCTGTTATGACAGGGGTTTGTGATGAAGGTCGGGATTGTCGGGGCCGGGATGGTCGGGAGTTCGGCGGGTTATGCGCTTGCCGTGATGGGGACGGTCAGTTCGGTCGTGCTGGTTGACCGCAATGCCGAACTTGCGATTGCACAGGCCGAAGACATTGCCCATGCGGTGCCGTTCATGTCGTCCTGTGTGGTGGAGGCCGGGGAGTATGATCAGCTTGCCGGGGCGTCGGTCGTGATCCTTGCCGCCGGAGTCAGCCAGAAGCCCGGTGAAACGCGTTTGGCGTTGCTGGAACGTAATGCGGCGGTGTTTCGCGATGTGGTGGGCAATGTGTTGCGGGTCGCACCGGATGCGATTTTGCTGATCGCGTCGAACCCGGTTGATATCATGACCCAGATTACGGTGCGGCTCTCGGGGCTTCCGGCCGCCAGAGTGATCGGATCGGGCACGATCCTTGATACCGCGCGGTTCAGGAGCCTTCTGGGCCGGCATCTGGGCATTTCGCCGCAATCGGTGCATGCCTATGTCCTTGGCGAGCATGGCGATAGCGAGGTTCTGGCATGGTCGAATGCGCGGGCCGGGTCGCTGTCGCTCGCGGGGTTTGCCGCCCAGGTCGGATCGGCGATTACCGCTGATGTGCGGGCGCGGATTGATGATGGGGTGCGCAATGCGGCCTATAAGATCATCAAGGGCAAGGGGGCGACCTATTATGGGATCGGGGCGGGGCTTGCGCGGATCGTCAAGGCGATTGCGCAGGATCAGCAGGAAGTCCTGACGGTATCGATGGTCAATCGCGAGATCGAAGGGGTGGCCGATGTCGCGCTTTCGATTCCGCGTGTGATCGGGGCGAAGGGCATTGTTACCGATCTTTTCCCCGATCTGGATGCGGAGGAAAGTGCAGCCCTTCATCGCAGTGCGGCGTTGCTCAAAGAAACGGTCGAGGCGGTTTCGCTTTAGGCTTTTTCGGGTTTTGGTGGCAAAAGCCATAATTGCCCGCTTTTCACAGCAGGGTCGAACGCGTTAGGCTTGCGGTCAGAGCCATCAAACATCATTGGGGAAGTTGTGCGACATGGACGGGTCCGATCAGGCGGTGCCGGATATCGCCTATAGCCCGATGCCCGACGAAGCAGGCATCCGTGACTTCATAGCCACTTGCGACCGGTTTTATCCGCCCGATGCGGTTGCCGCCGATATTGCGCAGCAACGCAGATGGTATGGCGCGCTTTGTGATGCCTTTGCCTATCCCCATCCGCCGGGGCTTCTGACCTGTGATGATCATATTGCCGGGGTGGCGGTCAGGATTTATCGCCCGGCCAAAATCAGAACGATGCGCAAGTTGCTTTACCTGCATGGTGGCGGGTTTATCGTCGGGTCGCTTGATAGCCATGATGCGATCTGTGCCGAGATTGCCGATGCGGTCGGGGCAGAAATGATTTCGGTCGATTACCGGCTGGCCCCCGAACATCTTTGGCCCGCCGCCCATCAGGATGCGTTTGCGGTTGCGCGAAATTTGCTGTCGGCGGGGGCGGAGGTCGTCCTGATTGGTGATAGTGCCGGGGCGACATTGGCCGGTGGGCTTGCGATCCGGGCGCGCGACGAGGGGCTTGGTACAGGCGTGATCGGGCAGGTCCTGATTTATCCGGCCCTTGGCGGGGACCTTGGCTGGCCATCCTATGGGCAGATGGCATCCGCCCCCGGTTTAAGCACCGATGATGTGATTTATTATCGCGATGTCCTGAAGGCGCCGATGGATGATCCGCTGGCCTATCCGTTATCGGCGGAGGATCTGCGCGGGTTGCCGCCGACCTATATCACGGCGGCCTATTTTGATCCGCTGCGTGATGACGGGCGGGAATATACCGCGCGCCTTGCCCGGGCCGGGATTGATGTGACCTACCGCGAGGAACCGCAAATGATCCATGGCTGGTTACGTGCGCGCCATATGAGCGACGGGGCGGCGGACGGATTTAAATTCCTGTGTGATGCGATAAAGCGCATGGCGGCAGAATAATAATGTTCCGGATATTGCCGCGAATTTCCGCGCAATATCAAATGATCCTGATTTAGTGGGGCCGATAAATTTCCGGAATTATTTGGCGGTTTCTTTTGATTGATTATTGCAGGTTCATTCCTGTATTCGCCCGTGGCGTAAAATCCCCCCGCGATGGGGATTTTGATAATTTCCTGTTCTGGTGATAGTCTTGTTCGCCTCATCTGTTTCGAAGGTGTGTTTTGCCCGTTAGGGCACCCGTAGAACGGAGGCAGGGAATGTATCGCAAGATCATGGTACCCGTGGATCTGACGCATATCGACAAGCTGGAAAAGGCGCTTTCGACGGCGGCGGATCTGGCAAAGCATTATGATGCCAAAATCTGCTTTTTCGGGGTCGGGACGAATACACCGTCCCCCGTTGCGCATAATCCGGCAGAATATGATCGCAAGATGGCGGCTTTTGCCCAAGAGCAGGGCAAAAAGACCGGTATCGACTGTTCGGGCATGACCCGTATTTCACATGATCCGGCGATTGATCTGAGCGAAATCATTGTCCATGCGGCAACGGAAGCCAAGGCGGATGTGATCGTTATGGCATCCCATGTGCCCGGTATTGCGGATCATATTTTTGCATCCCACGGCGGATATGTTGCGACGCATTGGGATCATTCCGTGTTTCTGGTGCGTTAATAGCAGGCAAACCGGAAAAATTGCGGCCGGGGGTGGCCGCAAAATTGCTTTTCAAGGGAGATTTTCATGGGATCGAATGCCGAGACGGGCATTGAAAGCCCGGATGGTGCGGCCAATCCGATCGATACCGATTACGAGATCGGGCAGGATAACATCACCAAACAGATCGGGCCGTTCGGGCTTGATATCCATAACCCGGTCTTTCTGATTTCGGGGTTATCGATTGTTGCATTCGTGTTTTTGACGCTGGCCTTTCAGGAAAGTGTCGGGCCGATGTTCAATGACCTGCGGGGCTGGCTGACATCGACCTTTGACTGGTTCTTCCTGTCGGTGGCGAATGTTTTTGTTTTGCTGTGTCTGTTTCTGATTGTCTCGCCGCTCGGCAAGGTGCGGCTGGGCGGGCAGGATGCGGTGCCCGATTATTCCTATAGCGGCTGGTTTGCCATGCTGTTTGCGGCCGGAATGGGCATTGGCCTTATGTTTTATGGCGTGTCCGAGCCGATTTCGCACTTTACCACATCGATGGGCGGTGCCACGGTCGGTGATGGCGGGGCGCGCACGGACTGGGCGCCGCTTGGCGGGGCGATGGGCGATGCGGACGCCGCCTTTGACCTTGGCATGGCGGCAACGATTTTCCATTGGGGACTTCATCCCTGGGCGATCTATGCGACGGTGGCGCTCGCACTTGCGCTGTTTTCGTTTAACAAGGGCCTGCCGCTGACCATGCGGTCGGTATTTTATCCGATCTTTGGCGAGCGTGTCTGGGGCTGGACCGGGCATGTGATTGATATTCTGGCGGTGTTTGCCACCCTGTTCGGGCTTGCGACGTCGCTTGGTTTCGGCGCGGAACAGGCCAATGCCGGGCTTGAATTCCTGTTTGGCATACCGGTTTCGGACGGATCGAAGGTTGTCCTGATTATCGCGATTACCGGGGTTGCGCTGATTTCGGTTTTGGCGGGGCTTGATGCCGGGGTCAAACGGCTTTCGGAAATCAATATGGTTTTGGCAGCCCTTCTTCTGCTGTTTGTCGTGCTGGTCGGGCCGACGATGGATATCATCAAGGGCTTTTTCACAAGTCTTGTGGCCTATGTCGAATATCTGCCCGCCCTTTCGAACCCGGTCGGGCGTGAAGATACCAATTTCAGCCAGGGCTGGACGTCGTTCTATTGGGCGTGGTGGATTTCGTGGTCGCCGTTTGTCGGCATGTTCATTGCGCGCGTGTCACGCGGCCGGACGGTGCGGGAATTCATTACCTGTGTGCTGATCATTCCGTCGCTGGTTTGCGTGCTGTGGATGACGGCGTTTGGCGGCACGGCGGTGCATATGGTCAATGAAGGGGTGCAGGCGATTGCCGATGCGGCCCTTCCGATCAAGCTTTTCACCATGCTTGAACAATTGCCGTTGCAGGCGATCACGTCCTTTATCGGGATTGTTCTGGTGATTGTGTTCTTTGTCACGTCATCGGATTCCGGGTCGCTTGTGATCGATACGATTACAGCGGGCGGCAAGGTCGATGCGCCGGTGCCCCAGCGCATATTCTGGTGCACGTTTGAGGGGCTTGTTGCGATTGCGCTGCTGCTGGGCGGGGGGCTTGGCTCCCTGCAGGCGATGGCGGTTTCCACCGGGTTCCCGTTTGCCATCGTGCTGTTGCTGGCGTGCTATTCCATCATTCAGGGATTGCGTAGCGAACCGCGATGATCCGGGCGACAGACCAAAGGAAAAGGGGCGCAAATCACTGCGCCCCTTTTTTACGGGTTCGTGTTATCGCGTTTGCCTATGGCTGGATCGGCTCGAACGTCATGATCGATTTGGCACTGCCATCAACCAGCATCAGATCGCCGTCCTGCACTTTCCAGCCTTTGACATCTGCCATTGCGGCGATAAAGGCATCCTCGATCTCCATTGCGTCTTCCATGCACATCATTTTGGTGCTGCCAAGCGGGGAGACATCAAGGGCGGTGTCCTTGCGGGTGTAACTGCCGAAATAGCGGTTGCAGCCGGTCGATCCGGCAATTTTTCCGTCATTGGTAAAGTTGACGCTGGCCAGGATCGGGGTCATCGGGGTCAGGCTTTTGTCTTTCGCCTCAATGCGCATCAGCTGCCAGTCGCGACCAGCGATGGCCGACCAGTCGGCGGGGGATTTTTCCTCGGCCGGTTTGGTTGTGGCAGCGCAACCGGCAAGCCACAGGCTGCTGGCGATGCCAAATGCGGCGAAGGTTAATGAGGTTACTTTGCGCATTCGAAATATCCTGTGTTTGGAATCTGTCTCGGTCTGAATGCTGCATGTGGGGCAGCGTGAACCGTGCCGGGATACTCATACGACTTTGCGGCGAAATTTTAGCATATCCGAGGGTCGGTTTTATAGTGTTGTTGTAATGGTTTGGCGGGGTTGCAGCGCACAAGACCTTTGCGTCGGGGCATTCTGGCGGCTAATGTATCCGGGCCCGCCACGATCTTCGCGTCACTATCTTAAGGTCATCATCATGAAGCTTGCCCTGTCTGATGCACATGCGCTTGTGTGCAATACCCTGCTGCGTTGCAACGTTGATCCCGACAATGCCGGATCGGTGGCAACGGCCCTGATCACGGCCGAGGCCGCAGGACAGGGCGGACATGGGTTGCGCCGCGTTCCGGCCTATGCCGCGCAGG
>NZ_JPWA01000056.1 GCF_003326475.1 Thalassospira xianhensis MCCC 1A02616
ATCCGTGAAGGCGGTCGTACCGTCGGCGCCGGTGTTGTTGCGAAAATCATCGAATAATTTTTGAAGATTTGCACCATTGGGTGCTTGATCTTTGATGTGCGGGCGGATATAAGCCGCCCGCACACCCTGCCGCCCGGGCAGGACTGTGTCGGAAAGACCTGAAGAAATTCAACTTTCTGATTACCTTGTAGGAGTGTAGCTCAGTTGGTAGAGCATCGGTCTCCAAAACCGAGGGCCGTGGGTTCGAGTCCCTCCGCTCCTGCCATTTACCCGGGTCTTGGAATTGAATTTTTGAAAGCGGTGTAACCCCGACAATGGCTAAAACGTCGCCGGCACAATTCGTACAGCAGGTTCGCACCGAGGCCAAAAAGGTCTCGTGGCCGTCCCGCAAGGAAACGACCGTTTCGACCATCATGGTTTTCGTCATGGTGGCTTTGGCGTCTGTTTTCTTTTTTGTTGTCGATCAGCTTCTCGCCTGGGGCGTTCAGTTGATCTTTGGTGTCGGGGGTTAAGTCATGGCGCATCGCTGGTACGTTTTGCACGTCCATTCGGGTTTTGAGAAAAAAGTCGCCCAGTCGATCCGCGAGCAGTCCATCAAGAAAGGTCTTGAGGGCGAAATCAAAGAGGTCCTGGTTCCGACGGAAGAAACTGTCGAGGTTCGTCGCGGTGCGAAGGTCAATGCCGAGCGGAAGTTTTTCCCCGGTTACGTGCTGCTGAATATGGACCTGACGGATGAGAGCTGGCATCTGGTCAAGAACACCGCCAAGGTCACCGATTTCCTTGGCAGCCGTGGCAAGCCGATGCCGATTTCCGAAAAGGAAGCCCAGCACATCCTGCATCAGGTGCAGGAAGGTGTCGAGCGTCCGAAGTCGACCATTTCGTTCGAGGTTGGCGAGGAAGTCCGTGTTTCCGACGGTCCGTTTGCATCGTTTAACGGTGTCGTCGAAGGGGTTGATGAAGAACGTTCGCGCCTTAAGGTGTCGGTTTCGATCTTCGGTCGTTCAACCCCGGTCGAGCTGGAATATACCCAGGTCGAAAAGCTCTGACGAGCTGATACAAGTGAAGTTTCTGTCTGCGTGATGCAGGCAGTTTTTAAAGCGCGGGAGGTCAGCCATGACCGTACCGCGCGCTTCTGTAATGAGGTACTCTAATGGCGAAGAAAATCGACGGCTATATCAAGCTGCAGATTCCCGCCGGCAAAGCCAACCCGTCGCCGCCCGTCGGCCCGGCTCTTGGTCAGCGCGGCGTGAATATCATGGAATTCTGCAAGGCGTTCAACGCAGCGACCCAGCAGATGGAACCCGGTATGCCGATTCCGGTCGTCATCACCGTTTATTCCGACCGTTCCTTCAGCTTTGTCACCAAAACCCCGCCGGCATCCTACTTCCTGAAAAAGGCAGCAGGCATTCCGAAAGGTTCCGGTACGACCGGTAAAGGTTACATCGGTAAAGTGACCAAAGCACAGGTCAAGGAAATCGCGGAAGCCAAAATGGCTGACCTCAACGCATTTGACGTTGAAGGCGCGATGGCGATGATCGAAGGTTCTGCCCGTGCTATGGGCCTCGAGGTTGTGGAGTAAGACGATGGCCAAGACTGGTAAGCGCCTTGCCCAGGCTTATGAGGGCATCGACCGTAACACCCAGTACGAACTGACCGCAGCGGTCAAGCTCGTCAAGGATGGTGCAAAAGCGAAATTCGACGAAACCGTTGAAATCGCAATGAACCTTGGTGTTGATCCGCGTCACGCAGACCAGATGGTCCGTGGTGTTGTTTCGCTTCCGCATGGTACCGGTAAAACCATGCGCGTCGCTGTCTTTGCGAAAGACGCCAAAGCAGAAGAAGCCCAGAAAGCTGGTGCGGACGCTGTTGGCGCCGAAGACCTGATGGAAGCAATGCAGAAAGGCGATCTGAACTATGATCGCGTTATTGCAACCCCGGACATGATGGCTGTTGTCGGTCGTCTCGGTAAGGTTCTGGGCCCGCGCGGCCTGATGCCGAACCCGAAACTCGGCACCGTGACCATGGATGTTGCCCAGGCTGTTTCCGATGCCAAGGCTGGCCAGGTTCAGTTCCGCGCTGAAAAGAATGGTATTGTCCATGCCGGTATCGGCAAGGCGTCCTTCAGCGAAGAACAGCTTGTTGAAAATGCCAAGGCATTCGTTTCTGCGATCGTCAAAGCAAAACCGACAGGCGCAAAAGGTGTATACCTGCAGCGCGCCGCCATCAGCTCGACCATGGGCGCTGGCGTGAAACTGTCGATTGCGGACATAGCATCGAAGTAATTCAAGAATTCTGACCGGTCGCATGCGGCCGGTCAGGACCGGAGAGGGTTGCAAGATCCTCTCTACCTGTCTGTCCCAGACTGCAGGTGAGCGGTATCTGCCGTTCTTAATCTCCTGCATAGGCAGAGGTTCCGGTTTTTAGTTTTCCCCGTAACGGGGCATCACAAAAGGCTTGGACATCTGGCAAACGGACGGGCGTCACAGACCGGTTCGAAAGGACTGGTCACGTCTGTGAACCCCCCATGGGGTTCAGGGCAATAAGCAATGTCGGAGACTTAAAGTGAACCGCGATGATAAAACACAGTTCGTAGCAGAAATGCGCGAAGTGTTCGAAGGTGCGGAAGGCGTTATCGTTACCCAGTACAAAGGGTTGACGGTTGCGGAAATCACCGCTCTTCGTGCGCAGATGCGTGATGCTGGTGCGGGCTTCAAGGTCACCAAAAACCGGCTTACGCGACTTGCTCTGGAAGGCACCAAATTTGCTGGTCTTGCAGACCACTTCACCGGCCCGACCGCGATCGCCTATTCGGCTGATCCTGCGTCGGTCGCGAAAGTGGCCTCAACGTTCGCAAAAGCCAATGACAAGCTCGTTCTTGTTGCTGGCGCCATCGGTGAACAGATTCTGGACGAACAGGGCGTTAAAGCTCTGGCAGAACTGCCGTCGCTGGACGAACTGCGCGCGAAACTGGTGGGTATGATCCAGACCCCGGCACAGCGTATCGCTACGCTGACCTCCAAGCCGGCGGCCCAGATTGCCCAGGTGCTGAAGGCATACGCCGAAAAAGGCGAAGCCGCGTAACCCAATTTACCAACTTATCCAAGTTCAAGCCTAGGAGTTTATACAAATGGCCGATCTTAAGGCACTCGTTGAAGAGCTTTCGAAGCTCACCGTTCTTGAAGCTGCAGAGCTTTCCAAACTTCTCGAAGAAGAGTGGGGCGTTTCCGCCGCTGCTCCGGTTGCTGTTGCTGCTGCTGGTGGCGCTGCTGCCGGTGCTGCTGCTGCAGAAGAAAAAACCGAATTCGACGTTATCCTGGCTTCTGCTGGTGACAAGAAAATCAACGTCATCAAAGAAGTTCGCGCAATCACCGGTCTTGGTCTGAAAGAAGCCAAAGACCTGGTCGAAGGCGCACCGAAAGCTGTTAAAGAAGGCGCGTCGAAAGACGAAGCCGAGTCGATCAAGAAGCAGCTTGAAGAAGCTGGCGCAACCGTCGAACTCAAGTAATCGACGGCTTCTTGCCAAGGTTTGGGTCGGCGGCCTTCGGGTCGCCGACCTATCCGTCTCTACGGTGCGGGCAATGGGTGTCCGGTCTGTCGGGACGCGAAAAGGAAATTTACGGTTGACGCTGCCAAAGGTAATCGTACATAACGTAAGGCCGTTTAGGTCAGAGGTTATCTTTGACGGCGTCGACAGCCGAGGGATCAGTGATCTCATTCATGTTGGATGTCACATAACATCCACGGTCATAATCAAGTGAACGCCCGCCCCGTACGGGGCTCGGGCGTCGTTGTGCTGTATGCTTTTTGCATAGTGGCACGGGGACGAACGAGTTACGACGGTGTGGGGAGGCGCGATTAAAGGAACGATGATGGATAAGTCCTTTACCGGTCGAAAGCGCATCCGCAAGAGCTTTGGACGGATCAGCGAAGTCGCTCCGCTCCCGAACCTGATTGAGGTTCAAAAGAATTCTTACGACAAGTTTTTGCAGACTGGTACCCCGCAGGAGCAGCGGGACGATGCCGGCCTCCAGGAAGTGTTCAAGAGCGTCTTTCCGATTAAAGATTTCTCAGAGCGCGCAACCCTCGAATTTGTGTCGTATGAGCTGGAGCAGCCCAAATACGATACCGAGGAGTGCCGTCAGCGTGGCATGACCTTTGCCGCGCCGCTGCGCGTGACACTGCGTCTGGTCGTCTGGGATATTGACGAAGATACCGGTGCACGTTCGATCCGCGATATCAAGGAACAGGACGTGTATATGGGCGACATGCCGCTCATGACCGAACACGGTACCTTTATCGTGAACGGCACCGAGCGTGTTATCGTCTCGCAGATGCACCGTTCGCCGGGCGTCTTCTTCGACCACGACAAGGGCAAAAGCCACAGCTCGGGCAAGTACCTGTTTGCTGCGCGCGTGATCCCGTATCGTGGTTCGTGGCTCGATTTCGAGTTCGACGCGAAAGACATCCTGTATGTCCGTATCGACCGTCGCCGCAAACTGCCGGCGACCACGCTGCTTATGGCTCTTGAAAATGAAGAGTCCCAGGCCCTGCGTGCACAGCGTGCCGAAGAAGGCCGCTCTGTCGATCCGTCGGAAATCGAAGGCCTGACGCCGGAAGAAATCCTCAACTATTACTATGAGTCGGCAGAATACCGCCGCACCAAGGATGGTTGGGTTACCGATTTCAATGCAGATCGCTATATCGGTCAGAAGCTGGTCTTTGACCTGCTTGACGCCGACAGCGGTGAAGTCGTTGCCGCCGCAGGCAGCAAGATCACCAAGCGTTCGGCTGCCAAGCTTGTCGAGCAGGGTGTCAAACACATCCTGGTGCCGGAAGAACAGCTTAGTGGCTGGTTCATGGCAGAAGACCAGATTGACGGCGAAACCGGTGAAATTCTTGCCGAAGCCGGCCACGAACTGACCGAAGGTGTGTTCGAGCAGCTGAAAGAATGGGGTGTCGACACCGTTCGTCTGCTGATGATCGATCACAACAATGTCGGTGCGTATCTGCGCAACACCATTGCATTGGACAAGAACAGCAACCGCGAAGAAGCCCTTGTGGACATCTATCGCGTCATGCGCCCTGGCGAACCGCCGACCATCGAGGGTGCGGAAGCCATGTTCAAAGGCCTGTTCTTTGATGCAGAGCGTTACGACCTCTCGGCTGTTGGCCGTGTGAAAATGAATGCGCGCCTTAATCTGGAATGCCCGGATACGGTTCGTGTTCTGCGTCGTGAAGACATTCTGGAAGTCGTCCGCGTTCTGATCGACCTGAAAGACGGTCGTGGCGAAATCGACGATATTGACCATCTTGGCAACCGTCGTCTGCGTTCGGTCGGCGAGCTGATGGAAAACCAGTTCCGTGTTGGCCTGCTGCGTATGGAACGTGCGATCCGCGAGCGTATGAGCTCGGTCGAGATCGACAACGTCATGCCGCATGACCTGATCAATGCGAAGCCGGTTGCGGCTGCTGTTCGTGAATTCTTCGGCTCTTCGCAGCTGTCGCAGTTCATGGACCAGACCAACCCGCTTTCGGAAATCACCCACAAGCGTCGTCTTTCGGCACTTGGACCGGGCGGTTTGACCCGTGAGCGTGCAGGCTTTGAAGTTCGTGACGTTCATCCGACCCACTATGGTCGTATCTGCCCGGTTGAAACGCCGGAAGGTCCGAACATTGGTCTGATCAACTCGCTGGCGACCTTTGCCCGCGTCAACCAGTACGGCTTCATCGAAAGCCCGTACCGCAAGGTTGTCGATGGCGTGGTTACCCCGGAAGTCATCTATCTCTCGGCCATCGAAGAAGGTCGCTATGTCATCGCACAGGCGAACGAACCGCTGACCAAGGAATTCGGCTTCGAAAACGAACTGATCAACACCCGTAAAGCCGGTGACCACTATATGGCCCGCTCCGAAGAGATCGACCTTATGGACGTCTCGCCGAAGCAGCTGGTATCGGTCGCATCCGCGCTCATTCCGTTCCTTGAGAACGATGACGCGAACCGCGCTCTGATGGGTTCGAACATGCAGCGTCAGGCGGTTCCGCTGATCCGCTCCGAGGCACCGTATGTCGGTACCGGTATGGAAGTTCCGGTGGCACGTGATTCGGGGGCAACCCTGATCGCACGCCGTGACGGTGTTGTTGAATCCGTTGACGCGACCCGTATGGTTATCCGCGCAACCGGTGACATCGCGGCATCGGAATCGGGTGTCGATATTTACACCCTGCTGAAATACCAGCGTTCCAACCAGGGCAGCTGCATCAACCAGCGTCCGCTGGTGAAGGTGGGCGATGTTGTCCAGAAGGGCGACATCATCTCGGATGGTCCGTGTACCGATATGGGAGAACTGGCTCTGGGTCGTAACGTGCTGGTCGCGTTTATGCCTTGGAACGGTTACAACTTCGAGGATTCCATCCTTCTGTCCGAGCGTATCGCACGTGATGACGTTTATACCTCGATCCATATCGAGGAATTCGAAGTCATGGCCCGCGATACCAAGCTGGGTCAGGAAGAGATCACCCGTGACATTCCGAACGTCGGTGAAGAAGCGCTCAAAAACCTCGACGAGGCGGGCATTGTTTACATCGGCGCGGAAATCAAACCGGGCGATATCCTTGTCGGTAAGGTGACGCCGAAGGGCGAAAGCCCGATGACGCCGGAAGAAAAACTTCTGCGCGCCATCTTCGGTGAAAAAGCATCCGACGTCCGTGATACGTCGCTGCGTGTCCCGCCGGGACAGTTCGGTACCGTTGTTGAAGTCCGCGTGTTCTCGCGTCGTGGCGTCGACAAGGACGAACGTGCCCTGGCAATCGAACGTTCCGAAATCGAACGTCTTGCAAAAGACCGTGATGACGAACGTGCGATCCTGGAACGCAACTTCTATGGTCGTCTGAAAAACCTGCTGCTTGGCCAGACCCTGGTCGACGGACCGAAAGGTCTGAATGGCGAGATCACCGAAGACGCCCTTTCGGGTGTTGCACGTGGTCTGTGGCGTCAGATTGCCGTTGCCGATGACAGTGTCATGTCCGACATCGAAGCCCTGAAGAAACAGTTCGAGGAATCGATCGCTGTTCTGCAGGCTCGTTTCGACGACAAGGTCGACAAGCTTCAGGCTGGTGACGAACTGCCGCCGGGCGTGATGAAGATGGTCAAAGTCTTTGTCGCGGTTAAGCGTAAAATGCAGCCGGGCGACAAGATGGCCGGCCGTCACGGGAACAAGGGTGTCGTATCGCGCATCATGCCGATGGAAGACATGCCGCACCTCGAAGACGGTACGCCTGTCGATATCGTTCTGAACCCGCTTGGTGTTCCGTCGCGTATGAACGTCGGCCAGATCCTTGAAACCCACCTTGGCTGGGCGTCACGTGGTCTGGGTGAGCAGATCGGCGAGCTTGTCGATGCTGTTGCCGATGGTCGTGCCGAGATGGACAGCCTGCGTGGCAAGCTCAATGAAGTGTACGAGGACGAGCAATACGTCACCGGCATTAAAGAGCTGAGCGATGGCGATGTCATCGAGCTTGGTAACAACCTGCGTCGTGGTGTGCCGATGGCAACCCCGGTCTTTGACGGTGCACGTGAGCCTGATGTGGTTCGCATGCTCGAAAAAGCAGGCCTTGATGGTTCTGGCCAGGTCGACCTTTATGATGGTCGTACCGGTGAGAAATTCCATCGCAAGGTGACCGTGGGCTACATCTACATGCTCAAGCTGCATCACCTGGTCGACGACAAGATCCATGCCCGTTCGATTGGTCCGTACTCGCTTGTTACCCAGCAGCCGCTGGGTGGTAAGGCACAGTTCGGTGGCCAGCGTTTCGGGGAGATGGAAGTGTGGGCACTCGAAGCTTACGGTGCTGCCTACACCCTCCAGGAAATGCTTACTGTCAAGTCGGACGATGTTTCGGGCCGTACCAAGGTCTATGAGGCGATCGTTCGTGGCGAAGACACCTTCGAGGCAGGCATTCCGGAATCCTTTAACGTTCTCGTTAAAGAACTTCGGTCGCTGGGTCTCAATGTCGAGCTCGAGCAAGACGACCTTTAATAGCTTGGCGGGCGGGTACCATTCGGGTATCCCGTCCGCCATTAAGCATCTTTCGGCCTGAAATTGGCGAAACCCGGCGAGACCGGGCATAGCGGGAGAGCCTTTATGAACGAGTTGATGAAGATCTTCGGGCAGCCGCAGGGCACCCAGAGCTTCGATCAGATCCGGATTCAGATCGCCAGCCCGGAGCGTATCCGCTCCTGGTCGTTCGGCGAGATCAAGAAACCGGAGACCATCAACTACCGGACCTTTAAACCGGAACGCGACGGCCTGTTCTGTGCGCGCATTTTTGGTCCGGTGAAGGATTACGAATGCTTGTGCGGCAAGTACAAGCGTATGAAATATCGCGGCATTATCTGTGAGAAATGCGGCGTCGAAGTGACTCTGGCCAAAGTACGTCGTGAACGTATGGGCCATATCGAACTGGCGGCACCGGTTGCCCATATCTGGTTCATGAAGTCGCTGCCGAGCCGTCTGGGTCTGCTGCTGGACATGACGCTCAAGGATCTTGAGCGCATTCTGTATTTCGAAAACTATGTGGTCATTGAGCCGGGCCTGACCCCGCTCAAGATGGGTGAGCTTCTTTCAGAAGATCAGTACATGACCGCACAGGAAGAGTATGGCGAAGACAGCTTCCGTGCCGGTATCGGCGCCGAAGCCATCCGCGACATGCTTGCTGCGATTGATCTTGATGACGAACGCGAAACCGCGAAAATCGACCTCAAGGAAACCAATTCCGAAGCCAAGCGCAAGAAGCTGGTCAAACGCCTGAAGCTGATCGAAGCTTTCCAGGAGTCCGGTGCGCGTCCGGAATGGATGATCCTTGAAGTTATTCCGGTCATTCCGCCAGAACTGCGTCCGCTGGTTCCGCTGGATGGCGGCCGTTTCGCAACGTCCGACCTGAACGACCTTTACCGTCGTGTGATCAACCGTAACAACCGTCTGAAGCGCCTGATCGAGCTTCGTGCGCCCGATATCATCGTGCGTAACGAAAAACGTATGCTTCAGGAATCGGTTGATGCGCTGTTTGACAACGGCCGTCGCGGTCGTCCGATCACCGGCGCCAACAAGCGTCCGCTCAAATCGATGTCGGACATGCTTAAAGGCAAGCAGGGCCGTTTCCGTCAGAACCTTCTGGGTAAACGCGTCGACTATTCCGGTCGTTCGGTTATTACCGTGGGTCCGAACCTGAAACTGCATCAGTGCGGTCTGCCGAAGAAAATGGCGCTCGAACTGTTCAAGCCGTTCGTTTATGCGAAGCTTGAGCTGTACGGGATGGCGACCACCATCAAGGCTGCAAAGCGCATGGTGGAAAAAGAGCGTGCCGAAGTCTGGGATATCCTTGAACAGGTTATCCGTGAACACCCGGTCATGCTTAACCGTGCACCGACCCTTCACCGTCTTGGTATCCAGGCTTTCGAGCCTACCCTGATTGAAGGTAAGGCAATCCAACTGCATCCGCTCGTCTGTACGGCTTTCAACGCCGACTTCGACGGTGACCAGATGGCCGTTCACGTGCCGCTGTCGCTTGAAGCGCAGCTTGAAGCACGTACCCTGATGATGTCGACCAACAACATCCTTTCGCCGGCTTCGGGTAAACCGATCATCGTGCCGTCGCAGGATATTGTCCTTGGTCTGTACTACATCTCGATGGAACGCGACGGTCAGCCGGGCGAGGGCATGTCCTTCGTCAATATCGCCGAAATCGAACAGGCTCTTGATGCCGGTGTTGTGACCCTGCATTCGAAAATCAATGCACGTTACAAAACCGTCGACGAGAATAACGAGCCGATCACCATCCGTGTTCAGACCACGGTTGGCCGCATGTTGCTGTCCGAACTGCTGCCGCGTCATCCGCGCATTCCGTTCGCGACCATCAACAAGCTGCTGACCAAGAAAGACGTCTCGAACGTTATCGACGTCGTCTATCGTCACTGTGGCCAGAAAGAGACCGTTATCTTTGCTGACCGCATGATGGGTCTTGGCTTTAACTGGGCATGCAAAGCCGGTATTTCGTTTGGCAAGGATGACATGATCATTCCGGAAGCCAAGGAAACCCTGGTTGGTGCGACCCATGACAAGGTCAAGGAATACGAGCAGCAGTATCAGGACGGCCTGATCACCCGCGGTGAGAAATACAACAAGGTCGTCGACGCCTGGTCGCAGTGCACCGATGACGTTTCCGAAGCGATGATGAAAGTCATCTCGGCAACGGCAGAAGGTGACAATGTGAACTCGGTTTACATGATGGCGCACTCCGGTGCCCGTGGTTCTGCCGCCCAGATGCGTCAGCTGGCTGCCATGCGTGGCCTGATGGCAAAGCCGGATGGCTCGATCATCGAGACCCCGATTATCTCGAACTTCAAAGAAGGCCTGACCGTGCAGGAGTACTTCAACTCCACCCACGGTGCCCGTAAAGGTCTGGCCGATACCGCACTGAAAACGGCGAACTCGGGTTACCTGACCCGTCGTCTCGTCGACGTCGCACAGGACAGCATCATCACCCAGCATGATTGCGGTACCGAACGCGGCCTCGACATTGCTGCGGTTGTCGATTCCGGCGAAGTTATCGAGACGCTGTCTGATCGTATCCTCGGTCGTTTCACCGCTGACGAGATTGTCAATCCGTCAACCGGCGAAATCATCGTTCCGAAGAACGAAATGGTTGTCGAAGATCACCTTGATCTGATCGAAAAAGCAGGCGTCGAAATGGCGCGTATCCGCTCGGTCCTGACCTGTGATGCCGAAACCGGCGTTTGCGGCCATTGCTATGGTCGTGACCTGGCACGCGGTACCACGGTTAACATTGGTGAAGCTGTCGGTGTTATTGCCGCACAGTCGATCGGTGAGCCGGGCACGCAGCTTACGATGCGTACGTTCCACATTGGTGGTGCGGCACAGCGTGGTGCGGAAGTTTCGGGTGTCGAAGCCAACTTCGATGCGACCGTCAAACTGAAGAACCGTGCGGTTGTTACGAATTCGAGCGGTGTCATGATCGTCATGGCGCGTAACCTCGAAATCCTGCTGATCGACAAAACCGGCCGTGAACGTGCGAAATACCGCGTCCCGTACGGTGCGAAACTGCTTGCTGATGACGGTGACCAGATCACGCGTGGCCAGAAACTGGCCGAGTGGGATCCGTACACCCTGCCGATCATCACCGAGAAAGAAGGTTATGTGAACTATGTCGACCTTCTCGAGAACGTAACCATTCGCGAAGTCTATGACGAAGCGACCGGTATCGCCTCGAAAACGGTTATCGACTGGAAGAGCATGCCGAAGGCATCCGACCTCAAGCCGCGCGTTACGCTGCGTAACGAAAACGGCGAGGTCATCAACCTGGAAAACGGTCTTGAAGCCCGTTACTTCCTGTCGGTTGATGCCATTCTCTCGGTCGAGAACGGTCAGAAAGTCAACGCCGGTGACGTGCTTGCACGTATTCCGCGCGAAGGCTCGAAAACCCGTGACATCACCGGTGGTCTGCCGCGTGTGGCTGAATTGTTCGAGGCGCGCAAGCCGAAGGACCACGCCATCATCGCCGACATCGCCGGTCGTGTTGAGTTCGGCAAGGACTACAAGAACAAGCGTCGCGTGATCGTTCATCCGCTTGAGGATAGCGGTCTGACCGAACCGGTCGAATACCTGATCCCGAAAGGCAAGCACCTTGCCGTTCAGGAAGGGGACTTCGTCGAGAAGGGCGATCAGCTGCTTGATGGTTCGCCGGTTCCGCACGATATCCTGCGCGTTATGGGCGTCCCGGCACTGGCCGACTACCTGGTCAACGAAATCCAGGAAGTCTACCGTTTGCAGGGCGTGAAGATTAACGACAAACACATCGAAGTCATCGTTCGTCAGATGCTTCAGAAAGTGGAAGTTACCAAAACCGGTGACACCACGCTTCTGGTTGGCGAAATCATCGACCGTGTCGATTTCGATGCCGAAAACGAACGTGCCGTTAAAGAAGGCGGCGAACTGGCCGAAGCTGCACCGGTCCTTCAGGGGATCACCAAGGCATCGCTCCAGACGCATTCCTTCATCTCGGCCGCGTCGTTCCAGGAAACCACGCGCGTTCTTACCGAAGCAGCCGTATCGGGCAAAACCGATACCCTGATCGGTCTAAAAGAAAACGTGATCGTGGGTCGTCTGATCCCGGCAGGTACCGGTGCGGTGATGAACCGCTTCCGTGCACTGGCCGCCGAACGCGACAAGAATGTACAGATCGAGGCAGAAGAGGAAATCGGCGACAATTTCGGCCCGCAGGCCGATGCCGAGTCCCCGTCATTGCCAGCCGGCGAGTAATATCGCCGCGCAAGCTTGTTAAAGAATCAGAGGCGAACCGGGAATTATCTATCGATGCACCGGTTCGCCTCGGCGTTTGAAGCGCCAACTCGAAGGCCCACAGGGTTTTGCTTGACGCGAAATGGGGCCGTCACTAGTATGCGCCCACCGAATCTCGGGGGGTGTAGCTGTGTCGGTGCCAAATTGCTTGGCAACGGGCGGTTTTGCCCCCCGTCGCTTGAGTGCGACTCTAACGGCCGTCGAGGGCAGGGTGATCCTGCGTAATGGGCGGTCCGTATTTGCGTTTGCAGGATTTGCAAAGGCATGCGGTCGTTCGTCGTGCGTCGATAGAGCAGCGCCCTTGTGGCGTCCGTTAAAGTACAAAGGGAAAGTTAATGCCCACTATTAACCAGTTGATCCGCAAATCGCGGACTCCGCGCACCCAGCGCGACATGGTTCCGGCACTGGAAGCCTGCCCGCAGAAACGCGGCGTATGCACCCGTGTCTACACCACGACCCCGAAGAAGCCGAACTCGGCACTTCGTAAGGTTGCTCGTGTCCGTTTGACCAACGGCTACGAAGTCACCAGCTATATTCCGGGTGAAGGTCACAACCTGCAGGAACACTCTGTCGTCATGATCCGTGGCGGCCGCGTAAAGGATTTGCCGGGTGTGCGTTACCACATCATTCGCGGTACCCTCGATACGCAGGGTGTCAAAGACCGTAAACAGCGTCGTTCGAAATACGGCGCGAAACGCCCGAAATAAGGAGCAGCTCAGATGTCACGTCGTCACGCTGCTGAAAAGCGCGAAGTTTTGCCTGACGCCAAATATGGCGATAAGGTTCTGACCAAATTCATGAACGGCCTTATGCTCGACGGTAAGAAATCCGCCGCAGAAAAGATCGTTTATGGTGCACTGGAAGTTATGGAAAGCAAGGGTGCCGATCCGGTTGCCCAGTTCCATGAAGCCATGGACAACGTCAAGCCGAACGTCGAAGTGCGTTCGCGCCGTGTTGGTGGTGCTACTTACCAGGTTCCGGTTGAAGTTCGTTCCGAGCGCCGTCAGGCACTGGCCATTCGCTGGCTGGTTGACGCTGCTCGCAAGCGTTCCGAAACGACCATGGTCGGTCGTCTCGCCGGTGAACTGATGGACGCAGCCAACAACCGTGGCTCGGCCGTCAAGAAGCGCGAAGACACCCATCGTATGGCCGAAGCCAACAAGGCTTTCGCTCATTACCGCTGGTAATTCAGACCTCAAGATCAAGAGTCGATTATGGTACAACGTACTCCGATCTCTCGGTATCGCAACATCGGCATCATGGCTCACATCGATGCTGGTAAAACGACGACCACCGAGCGAATTCTATTCTACACCGGCAAGTCCTATAAAATCGGCGAAGTCCACGACGGCGCCGCAACCATGGACTGGATGGAACAGGAACAGGAACGCGGCATTACGATTACGTCTGCTGCGACGACCTGCTTCTGGAAAGACAACCGCATCAACATCATCGATACCCCGGGCCACGTTGACTTCACGATTGAAGTTGAACGTTCGCTCCGCGTTCTCGATGGTGCATGCGCTGTTTTCGATGCCGTTTCCGGTGTTGAACCGCAGACCGAAACCGTATGGCGCCAGGCTGACAAGTACAACGTTCCGCGTATGTGCTTTGTTAACAAAATGGACCGTACCGGTGCGGACTTCTTCCGCTGCGTCAAGATGATCAAAGACCGTCTCGGTGCCAACGCAGCTGTCATGCAGCTGCCGATCGGTTCCGAAATGGAATTCGAAGGCGTTGTCGACCTGGTGAAAAACCAGGAAATCGTCTGGAAAGACGAAAGCCTCGGCGCTGAATTCGAATATCGCGACATCCGCGATTCGCTCAAAGACCAGGCTGAAGAGTACCGTGAAGCTCTGATCGAACAGGCTGTTGAGTGTGACGAAGCTGCCATGGAAGCTTACCTCGAAGGCGAAATGCCGTCCGAGGAAGTTCTCAAGAAGTGCATCCGTAAAGGTACGCTGAAAGGCGAACTGGTTCCGGTCCTTCTGGGTACTGCGTTCAAGAACAAAGGCGTGCAGCCGCTTCTTGATGCCGTCATCGATTACATGCCGGCTCCGGACGACATCGAAGACGTGCGCGGCATCAAGCCGGGCACCGAAGACGAGCCGGACTCACGTCCGCTGAACGACGAAGCACCGTTCTCCGGTCTTGCATTCAAGATCATGAGCGACCCGTTCGTTGGCTCCCTGACCTTCGTTCGTATTTATTCCGGTATGCTTGAAGCCGGTTCTTACGTTCTGAACTCTGTCAAAGAGAAGAAAGAACGTATCGGCCGTATGCTGCTTATGCATTCAAACAACCGCGAAGAAATCAAATACGCTTGCTCGGGCGACATCGTTGCTCTGGTCGGTCTGAAGGATACCACCACCGGTGATACCCTTTGCGACACTGCCAAGCCGATCATCCTTGAGCGTATGGAATTCCCGGATCCGGTTATCGAAATCGCTGTAGAGCCGAAATCGAAAGCCGACCAGGAGAAAATGGGTCTCGCCCTTGCACGTCTTGCACAGGAAGATCCGTCGTTCCGCGTTAAAACCGACCACGAATCCGGCCAGACCATCATTTCCGGTATGGGCGAGCTTCACCTCGACATCATCGTCGACCGCATGAAGCGTGAATTCAAAGTCGAAGCAAACGTCGGCGCGCCGCAGGTTGCTTATCGTGAGACGATTTCCCAGGAAGTCGACATCGATTACACCCACAAGAAACAGTCGGGTGGTTCGGGTCAGTTCGCACGTATCAAGTTGACCTTCACCCCGGGTGAACCGGGCAGCGGGTTCTCCTTCAAGGACACCGTCGTTGGCGGTAACGTTCCGAAGGAATACATTCCGGGCGTTCAGAAAGGTCTTGAAACCTCGCTTAACAGCGGTGTGATCGCCGGGTTCCCGGTCACCGACTTCTCGGTCACCCTGACCGACGGTGCATACCACGACGTTGACTCGAGCGTGATGGCCTTCGAAATCGCAGCTCGTGCCGCATTCCGTGAAGGTCTCGCAAAAGCTCGTCCGAAGCTTCTTGAGCCGATCATGAGTGTCGAAGTTGTGACGCCGGAAGAATACATGGGCGACATCATTGGTGACCTTAACAGTCGCCGTGGTCAGGTCCGTGACATGGATTCCCGTGGTATTGCACGCGTTGTTAGCGCGTTTGTCCCGCTGGCGAACATGTTCGGTTACGTCAATACGCTGCGTTCCATGTCCCAGGGCCGTGCCCAGTTCGTGATGCAGTTCGATCATTACGCCGACGTCCCGCAGGCAGTTGCGGACGAAGTCAAGGCCAAGTCGGCCGGCTAAGGCGAAGCCAGAATAAACGGAGTTAGAAATGGCTAAAGAAAAATTTGCCCGTACAAAACCGCACGTGAACGTTGGCAC
>NZ_JPWA01000057.1 GCF_003326475.1 Thalassospira xianhensis MCCC 1A02616
CGAAATCGGCGTCATTGGCGGCGGCATCATGGGGGCCGGTATCGCCACCGCCGCCCTTCTGGCCGGCTATGCCGTGGTGATGATCGAACGCGATGATGATGCCTGTGAACGCGGCATTGCCAATGTCCGCCATCATCTCGGCGGGTCGCTCAAACGCGGCATCATCACCCAGTCCCGCCATGATCAGCTTCTGGGCGACCTCGTCAGCAGCAAGGACTACGCAGCGCTTGCCAATTGCGATCTGGTGATCGAGGCCGTGTTCGAGGACATGGGCGTCAAGCACGACGTGTTTGCCAAACTGTCCGCCCATTGCAAACCCGATGCGGTGCTGGCGTCCAACACCTCCTATCTCGACATCGATGCGATTGCGACTGCCTGCACCCATCCCGAACGGGTGATCGGCCTTCATTTCTTCTCCCCGGCGCATGTGATGAAACTGCTTGAGGTTGTCCGCACCCGTCTGGCGAACCCCGCAACACTCGCAACTGCCCTTGCCTTCGCCAAGCGCCTTGGCAAGATCGCGGTCCCTTGCGGGGTGTGTGATGGCTTTATTGGCAACCGGATCATGTCGGCCTATCGCAAACATTGCGAATACATGCTCGAAGACGGATCTCTCCCGTCTGACATTGACCGCGCCATGACCAATTTCGGTTTCCCGATGGGCCTGTTTGCCATGCAGGATATGACCGGGCTCGAAATCTCATGGGCCACACGCAAACGCCTGGCCCCCACCCGCGACCCGAATGAACGCTATGTCGCGCTTGGGGATTATCTCTGCGAAATGGGCCGTTTCGGGCGCAAGAATGGCCTTGGCTGGTATCGCTATGATGAACATGGCAAAGCTTTCCCTGATCCTGTTGTCGATGAACTGGTGATCGCTGAATCGGCGAAAAAGGGCATCAAACGCCGCCCGTTTTCCGATGCCGAAATTATCGAAACCATCCTGTCTGCCATGCAGGCAGAAGGCGAAAAAATCCTGACCGAAGGCATTGCGCACAGCCCCGACGCCATCGATGTCGTGATGGTCAACGGCTACGGCTTCCCCCGCCACAAGGGCGGGCCGATGCACCTAAAAAAGACCGCCTGAACACCTGAAATCCGGGGCTTTCACCGCCCCGGAAAGGTGCCCGAACCCGGCCCTTATCCAACATCACCGCGACCCGGCATAAACCGGGCGCAACTCGGGCGTAAAGCCACCAAAATGACGCTCAACTGGCGCTCAAACAGCCTGCAAACCGGGCGCAACTCTCCCGCTTGGCCGTCTTTGACTGCTTTTGACTGCCGTTTGTCCCCCGCTTGACCGCCAGCAAGACGGCCAAAATCGCCGCCCGTGGCCATAATACCGACCCGACGAACCGTCAATCTGGCTGCCCGCCGCACACTGCACATCACATACGCCAAAACAAAAACGCCCGCCGGGAAATTCCCGACGGGCGCAATTCTGGTGTTGACTTGGTTCTTATAGCAGACCAAATAGAACAAATCAAGAACTTTTTGACGTGGTCGGCGATTTTTTTCGCTTACCCGACCAGAACTTCCTTGCCAGTCGAAAGCGATTCAAGCGCCGCATCGGCCAGAATCAACGCTTTCAGGCCATCCGCACCGCTCGGGTAATTGCTGGTTTTACCCGCCACCACATCACAGAAAGTCGTCAGCTCGATCCGATAGGCATCGGCATAACGCGACATGAAGAAATCCATCAACGGTTCGGCGGTATAGCCCGACCCGTTCGCCACCGTGACCGACGTGGTGCGATGGTTTCCGGCCTCGACCAGCCCTTTTGATCCATGCACCTCGATGCGCTGGTCATAGCCATATGTCGCACGGCGCGAATTGGTAATCACCGCCATCCGGCCGCTTTTGGTCCGAAGGGTCGCCGCCGCACTATCGACATCGCCCGTCGCCTTGATCGCCGGATCGGTCAGGACCGCACCGGTCGCATAGACCGATACGATTTCTTCTCCCAGAAGGAAGCGCGCCATATCAAGGTCATGGATCATCATATCGCGGAAAAGCCCGCCCGAACGTTTGATGTAATCAACCGGCGGCGCGGACGGATCACGCGACGTGATCTGCACCATTTCAACATCGCCAATCGCGCCCGCATCAATTTCGGCCCGAAGGCGGGCAAAACTGGGGTCAAAACGGCGGTTGAACCCGACCATCAGAACCGCACCGGTTTCCTCGACCACCTTAAGGCAATCGCGCACCCGCCCGGCATCCAGATCGACCGGCTTTTCACAGAAAATCGCCTTGCCCGCCCGTGCGGCCAGTTCGATCTGATCGGCATGAAGGTCGGTTGGGGTGGCAATGATAACGGCGTGAATATCGCCATCCGCCATGATTTCCTCGACCGTCGCACGGGTCGCCCCGGTAAGGGCAATCGCGTTTTCCGCCGCGGCATCAACCGGGTCGAAAACCTTGGCGATTTTGGCATTTGGCAGGGCCTGAACGGCTTTGGCGTGGGTGATGCCGATACGGCCAGCACCAAGAAGTCCGATATTAAGCATGTTTGACATCCTGAAAGGACAAATGTTGCGAAGACGGGAATACGGAAAACGGGTTATTTGCTGTCGCGCTGGAAAATCCAGTCATGATCGGGATGGTTCTGGAACCGCCATTTGCGCATCGGCCCGGCCATGACATTCAGATAATACATCTCATAGCCATAAGGACTGCCGCACGGGTGATGCCCCTTGGGCACCAGCACCACATCGCCATCTGAAACCGCCATGGTTTCGTCAAGCTCCCCATCCTCGGTAAACACCCGCTGGAAACCAAAGCCCTGCTTGGGATTAAGCCGGTGATAATAGGTTTCCTCAAGGTATGTCATGTCGGGATAATTATCCTCGTCATGGCGGTGCGGCGGATAGCTTGACCAGTTGCCCGACGGGGTGAACACCTCGGTCACAAGCAGACTGTCGGCAATATCCTTTTCCTCCATCGCAATCGGATGGATGTATCGGGTATTGGCGCCCTTGCCGCGTTCGACCATCTCGATATCGCTGATCACGCGGGCCGGATAATTGCCTTTGCCCGGTGCGGTACAGACCGCCAACACGCAATCGGTTGTGGCCTTGGCATTCCAGTCGGCATCATTGGGGGCATAGACACAGGCTGGCGGAATCCGTTCAAACACGCTCATGCGTTTGCCCAGTTCCCCGAAATTCTGATCGCCCACCGCGATTTCTGCCTTGCCTTCGACAAGGACCAAAATCACTTCGCGGTCGCCCGTCGGCTCGGCTGCCGTTTCACCGGCTTTCAGGTGATAAAGCCCGAACCCGACATAGCCCCAATTGGCACTTTGGGCGGTAATGTCATGGACCTTTCCACGGGTCCCCGACGGTTTTCTCAGCAGATCGGCCATCAGGCTTCTCCCTTATCCAGTCCGGTTTTCTGCGCCATCGCACGAAGCGCCTTAAGCCCCATCGACTGATATTTGAACGGATTGCGCACGACCGGGTCCTGTTCAGCCTCGATCACCAGCCAGCCGGAATAACCATGCTCGGCCGCGATTTTCAGAACCGGTTCAAAATCAACAATCCCGTCTTCATCACCGGGCACGGTAAACACGCCACGCCGCACCCCTTCAAGGAAGCTCAGATGCTGATTGCGGACCTGCTCGGCGATTTTCGGACGCACGTTTTTGCAATGGATATGCGCCACCCGATCCATATAACGGCTTGCCAGTTCTTCGGGATTGGCCCCGCCAAACCATGCATGCCCGGTATCAAGCAACAGGTGCGTTTTCGGGCCGGTATGGGCCATGAAGGCATGAATTTCATCCGCCGTTTCAACAATCGTGCCCATATGGTGATGATACACCAATGTCACGCCCTGATCGGCGCAATAGGCGGCAATCGCCTCAACATCCGCACCAAATTTCGCCCATTTGTCCGCCGCCAAAACCGGACTATCAGACAGGGCTGCATTGTCGTTGCCATGGATCGCATTGCTGGTTTCGCACACGATGCAAACCTTGCATCCCATGGCTTTCAGCAAATCCAGATGCGGCTGGATCGCCTTTTTCTCGTCCTCGACCGAATGGGTCAGAAGATTAAGAGAATGCCAGCCTGAAACGAATTTAAGCCCGTTGGGGTCAAGCTTGGCCTTCAATGCCGCCGGTTCGGTCGGCATCTTGTGGCCTTTTTCAATCCCGTCAAAACCGATTTCACCTGCTTCGGACAAACAGGTTTCAAGGCTGATTTCAGCACCCAGCGTCTGATCATCGTCATTGGACCAGGCAATCGGGTTGGTACCGTAAAGGATCATTTTCTTAATCTCCGGGGCGCTGTTGTTTAAGCGCAGCTTCGTAATTTTTGCGTGCTTCGTTCACCGTTGGCCGAACCGAAACTTCGGGCACGGCAACATCCCACCAATGGCCACCTTCATCGGTGCTTGGCAGGGGATCGGTATCAATGACAATGGCGTATGACCGGTCCGCCTTGCGCGCACGTTCCATCGCCGCTTCCAGTTCGCTGATCGACGATACCTTTTCGGCAATCGCCCCCATCGATCCGGCATGGGCGGTGAAATCAATCGCGGACGGCACCACATGGCGCGCGGTATCCAGAAGGTTGTTGAAACTTTCCCCGCCGGTCGCCATCTGCAACCGGTTGATACAGCCAAAGCCACGGTTATCAAGGATCACCGTGATGATCTTGTGGCCCAGCATCACACTGGTCGCCAGTTCGGAATTCATCATCATATAGGACCCGTCACCGACCATCACCACGACCTCGCGGTCGGGCTGTGCCATCTTGACGCCAAGCCCACCGGCAATTTCATATCCCATGCAGGAAAAGCCATATTCAACGTGATAACCGTTGGGTTTTGCCGCCTTCCAAAGCTTGTGCAGCTCGCCGGGCAGACCACCCGCCGCACAGACGATAATCGCATCGTCATCAACACTGCGCTGAACCGCACCAATCACCTGCGCATCGGTCGGAAGGGCATTGCCCGTCGGCGTTGCCGTCACCTTGTCCACCGCCGCAATCCAATTGGGTTTAAGCCCGGCATCAATCGCCGGTGCCCGGTAATCGCCCAGCATCCCGCCGATCTCGGCCAGTGTCACCCTGGCATCTCCCGTCACCGCAATCGCATTGTGTTTGGCCGCGTCATAGGACGCGACATTGATCGAAAGAATACGCCTGTCCGGATGCTTGAACAGCGCCCAGCTTCCGGTGGTGAAATCCTGCAATCGTGTCCCGACCGCAATGATCAGGTCGGATTTTTCGGCAATCGCGTTGGCACTGCTCGCCCCCGTAACCCCAATGGAACCAAGGTTAAGCTCATCATCCCACGGCATGGCGGACTTACCCGCCTGCGTTTCCCCGACCGGAATATTGTGGCGATGGGCGAACTCGGCCAAGGCATCGCAGGCCCCGGCATAATGCACCCCGCCACCGGCAATGATCATCGGCTGTTTGGCCGCCTTGATTGCCGCCACCGCCGCGTCAAGCTGATCCAGATCGGCGCGCGGACGCAGGGTTTTCCAGGTTTTGACGTCAAAGAAACTTTCGGGCCAGTCAAAGGCTTCTGCCTGCACATCCTGACAGAATGCCAATGTCACCGGGCCGCAATCGGCCGGATCGGTCAGGGTTGCCATGGCACGTGGCAGGGCGGTCAAAAGCTGCTCGGCGCGCATGATGCGATCAAAATAACGGCTGACCGGTTTGAAACAATCATTGGCCGAAATCGTGCCATCACCGAAATCTTCGACCTGCTGCAAAACCGGATCAGGTGCGCGATTGGCAAACACGTCACCGGGCACAAACAGAACCGGCAGACGGTTGACATGCGCCAAGGCCGCAGCCGTCACCATATTGGTCGCACCCGGCCCGATCGATGTCGTGACCGTCATGGCGCGCTTGCGGTTTGATGCCTTGGCATAGGCAATGGCGGCATGGGCCATGCCCTGCTCGTTATGGCCGCGCCAGGTCGGGAAATCATCACCGATGGCGTGCAATGCCTCGCCAATCCCGGCGACATTGCCATGACCGAAAATCGCCCAGCACCCGCCGAAAAACGCTACACCGTCTTCGTTCTGCTGTTTGCTTAAATACCGCACCATGGCTTGGGCGGCGGTTAATCGAACGGTTTTCATGCCGCTCCTCCCGATTTTTTGCGCGCTGCGTCCCATGTGGTGCAAAGTGCGCGATATTTTTCCGCCATCTGCGTAACGGCTGTTTGATCGTCAATGTTACCCGCAAGCCAGTCGCGCGCAACCCCGGCAAAGATCGTCCGCCCGACGGCAAAGCCCTTGACCATCTCATGCTTGGCGGCAACTTCGAAACTTGCCACCAGTTCGGCTTCGGGCGCTTCAAGGCCCAGAACGACGATGCCCCGGCAATAAGGATCATGACGCGAAATCATGTCACAGGCATGACGCCATGCCGCGTCCGACTTCATCGGCTCCAGCTTCCACCAATCGGGATAAACCCCGATTTCATAAAACCGCTCGATGATTTTTGCCGTCGTCTGATCATCACATGCCGCAACCTTGGACGGGATCACCTCCAACAGGAATTCCAACCGGTTGGCCCGTGCCCCATCGGCCAGACGTTTGATGGTTTCTTCCTGATCGGCCTTCATCGCCGCGTCGTCATCGGGGTGATAAAAACACAGCACCTTGACCACATGCTCGACCGGCCATTCGGCAAGCTTGCTGCCGATATCCGGGCCAATTTCCAACCGCAATGGGCGCGATCCCGGCTGTTCGACCGGCCGCCCGATCCAAAGTCCGGTACCGGCTGCGGCATAAAGTGCATCACGCCCAAGCCGCGGATCACACAGAATGCCATAACCCGATTTGTCGCCCGCCACATCCCGCACGGAACGCAGGCAAAGCTCCTTGAACGGGCCGATCCGGTCGCGGGAAACACCAACCTCATCGGCCAGGTCTTCAAGCTGCATCCGGTGATCAAATGCAAACACCCGCATTTCCGGCCAGTTACCAATCCGGTTGGTTGACCAATGGATCTGCTCAAGCTCCGCATCATGACGCAGTGCCGGGGTTTTGATCCCCCGCTTAAAGAAGAACTGCAATTCTTCCCAACTGGGATAGGCTGGCGTGCAGCCATGCCGTGATACGGCAAACGCCCCGCACGCATTGGCATATTTAAGCGACGTTTCCCAGTCCTGATCCGTCAACCAGCCCTTAAGCAGACCCGACATGAACCCGTCGCCAGCGCCAAGGACGTTAAACACCTCAACCGGGAAACCGGGGCCGGAAATACCGTCATCCAGATTTGCACCAATCTTGCCGGTAAAGGCAACCGCCCCCATCGGGCCGCGCTTGCAGACCAATGTCGCATGCGACGTAACCCGCACATTTTCAAGCGCCTCAAGGGTATTGGTCGTGCCACCGGCAATGTGAAACTCTTCCTCGGTCCCGACAATCAGGTCAAACAAATGCAGGGTCGATTGCAATTCCTTGGTGACCTTGTCCGATGCAATGAACCGGTTTTCACCGTCACCATGCCCGGACAATCCCCAAAGATTGGGCCGGTAATCGATATCAAGTGCGGTTTTGGCCCCGTTTTCCCGCGCCAGTTTCAATGCCTTCAGCACGGCCGCCCGCGTGCGCGGATGCGATAAATGCGTCCCCGTGACGGTGACGCACCGCGCATCGGCAATGAATTCGGGGTCAATATCATCCTCGCACAGCGCCATATCGGCACAGTTTTCGCGATAGAAAATCAACGGAAACTGTTCCTGATCACGCACCCCCAGAAGGACAAGGGCTGTAAGGCGTTCGGGATCGGTAATCACCCCGCGCACATCCACCCCTTCGGCCACAAGCTGTTCACGGATGAAACGGCCCATATGCTCGTCCCCGACCCGCGTAATCAGCGCCGATTTCAGGCCAAGCCGTGCGGTACCACACGCCATATTGGTCGGTGATCCGCCGATATATTTGCTAAAGGATGCCATATCCTCAAGTCGGCCGCCGATCTGCGCGCCATAAAGATCGACCGATGATCTTCCGATGGTAATGACATCAAGCTTTTTCATCAGATCGTCCCCCCAAGCGACCCTTCAAGCTCGGCCAGTTCCTGACCACCCGCCATCAGATCCTGCAATTCTTCGGGTTTGATTTCACCCCGCTTTGCGGTGCCATGCGTCTGCCCGCGGTTCAAAACCGTGAAACGGTCGCCCACCGCCATGGCATGACGCACGTTATGGGTAATGAAAATCACCCCGATGCCCGATTTGCGTACACGGTCGATGGTCGCAAGGACATTGGATGTCTGCCGCACGCCAAGGGCCGATGTCGGTTCATCAAGAATAAGGACCTTGGCCCCGAAATAGACCGCACGCGCAATCGCAACCGTCTGCCGCTCGCCCCCCGAAAGGGTGCCGACCGCCTGTTCCGGTTCGCGCAGGTTAATCCCCATGCGCGCCATTTCGTTTAATGTCACCGAATTGGCCTGATCGAAATCGATCCATTTGAACGGACCGAAACTTTTGCGCGGTTCACGCCCCATCCAGAAATTGCGCGTCACCGACATCAACGGGATCATCGCCAGATCCTGATAAACCGTTGCAATACCGTTTTCCATGGCATCACGCGGGCTATCGAAGGTGATTTCCTTGCCGCTGACCTTCATCGTGCCCTTGGTCGGTTTATGCACACCCGACATGGTCTTGATAAAGGTCGATTTGCCCGCCCCGTTATCGCCCAGAAGACAATGGCACTCGCCTTCCATCACATCGAACGACACCCCGCCCAGCGCAATCACCGGACCAAAATGCTTTTCGATATTGTTCATTTCAATCAGTGGCGTGCTCATCACCGTTCTCCCGTGATCATGCGGCGGATATAGGTGTTCATGATGACGGCAAGGATCAGAATACCGCCCAGGAACACACGGAACAGCGAACTTTCAGCCCCGGCAAAAAACAGCCCCTGCTGAACCACACCGAAAATCAGCGCGCCAAGTGCCGCCCCGATGACCGAACCATATCCCCCGGTCAGAAGCGCACCACCGATCACCACACAGATAATCGCTTCGAACTCTTTCAAAAGACCACGGTCTGCTGCGGCCGAACCGAATTCCATCACCTGACAGGTGGCAAAAACCGTGGCACAGAACGCGGTAAACATGAACATCAGGATTTTGACCCGATTGACCGGAACCCCGACATAACGCGCCGCCTGCGCATCCCCGCCGGATGCGAAAATCCAGTTACCAAAACGGGTTTTGGTCAAAAGCCAGTGCCCGAAAATCACCAGAACCACCGCCCAAACCACCAGCATCGGCAGGCCTTCGACAACCGGCTGCCCCTCACGCGAACCGCGCGTAAAGGTATCAAGCAGGCCAAGATCGGCAAACCACTGGAACAGATCCTTGAAAATCACCCCGCCAAACAGGAACGCCAGCGGATCGCCCTCTGCGGCTTCCTTGACCCCACCAATAATCGTCTGGCGCGTGGTCAGGATGGATAACCAGATGGTCAGACCGCGCAGGATATAAAGAAACGCAAGTGTGACGATAAAGCTTGGCAGTCCGGTCTTGATCACAAGGAACCCGTTTAGCGCGCCAAGGGCGACACAAACAATAAAGGCCGCAATGATCGACAGCCACACCGGCCATCCCAGATGGACCGACAGGATGGCAATCACCACCCCGGCAAAACCGATCATTGATCCGACCGACAGATCAAATTCGCCGGCAATCATCAAAAGGCAGGCACCAACCGCAATAATGGCAAACTGCGCAGAAACCACGCCCCAGTTCTGCACCCCCTCGGGCGAGAACATGCCGCTATCGCCCGCGATCATGAAGAAGAATACAAAGACCAGGATCGTGCCACAAATAGCACCCAGTTCCGGTCGGATCATGGCACGTCGAAGGGTTGAGACTTGCTTGAGCCGCTCGTCCGTCATGACATCACTCTTTTAATGGCAGGTGAGTTTTGCCAGGGGGCGGCACGCTGCCCACCCCCTGACGGGAGGAATGCTTAACGGAATTCGCCAGCGTATTTTTCAACAAGCGCGATATTGTCCTTGGTGATGAAACCGGGACCGGAATTGATGTTGCCGGACGGCAGAACACCATATCGTGCATAGTTGGTCAGGATAACGACCGGCAGATACCCCTGAAGGTAAGGCTGCTGATCAATGGCGAAATTGATCTCGTCCTTTTTGATCGCTTCGGCGATTTCGCCCGAAAGGTCAAAGGTGCCAAACATGATCTGACCGGCAAGACCGGCATCACGAACGGCGGCCAGGGTCGGATGGGCCGAATTCGGGCCAAGTGTCAGGATCGCATCGACATCCGAATTGGTGTTCAGATAGGCCGCGACCTTGTTCTTCACTTCCGACGGATCCATGCCGCTATCGATCATCTGGCTGCCAAGCTCGACGCCAAGCGCATCGGCAAAGCCACGGCAACGTTCAACCGATGCCGGGTTGGTGATGTAATGGTTCACACAGACAAATGATTTCGCACCGGCCGCAGCGGCCCGTTTGCCTGCGCCGAAACCGGCGTCATATTCCGGCTGGCCAACATGCATCAGCGCGCCAAGCTCGGCCGACTGTTCAACGGTGCCGGAATTGATCGTGATCACCGGAATACCACGATCAACCGCATCCATGATCGGGCCTTTAAGCACGTTGAAATCGGCGATGGTAACGATAATCCCGTCCGGGTTGGTGGCGGCCGCCTGTTCAACGATACGGGCCATATCGGCCAGATCACCGGTCGGCGGGTTACGGTAATCAACCGTGACTTCCATCTGGTCGCCTGCGACCTTGATGGCATTCTTGATGGTGTTCCACCAGCTGTCCGAGTCCGGTGCATGGCTGATCAGAACGAATTTCTCGTCTTCTGCCGAAGCAGTCCCTGTAAATCCGGCAAAGGCAATGGCAGCGGCCGCAATTGCGGTCAAAGTCTTCTTCATCGTTAGCCTCCCTAGTGGCTTTGAAACGGGGCCGCATGTTGCGCCCCGATGCGTCGACTGAATGTTCAGTGAACGGTCCGGCCTGTGATTTCTTAAGGCGTCACTTTTACCGGGCCTCGCTTGCGGGCGTTAGGAACCCCGAAAGCGATGAATGGAATTTTTATTCCATTTTCATTTTGATGCAACAAATTTTTTCTATTGCACAGCCTGATCGCGCTTCGCCCCGATCGCCACCGCCAGCGAAATCGCCAGCGAAAGCGTGGCCGACAGCGCCCTGAACGCCCCCACATCAACTTCCGATACCGCAAGTGTCAGGGCGTCAATCCGCCGAAGCGGGCTGGTCATGGTATCGGTAATCGCGACAACCGGGTTGCCGAGTCCCCGTGCATAGGCCGCCAGATCAATGGTTTCCTGCGAATAGGGGGCAAAGGTAATGGCAATCATGACATCGCCCTTTCGAATGGCATGACGCGGGTTAAGCTTCCCCACCCCGTCATGCAAAACCGCCGGAATATCCATCTTTTCAAACGCATAGGATAAATAACTCGCCACCGGGAATGCCCGCCGGAACCCGACAATATGAATCATCGGGGCCGCTGCCAGCACATTGACCGCTTCTTCAAGCAATCCGGCATCAATCGACGACGCCAAATTTTCAAGCGACAGCCGCCCGGCCTCGACAAACTCGGCCAGAAGCGCGCTCGGGCTATCGGCCCCGCTTGCCCGCAGATTTTCCAGTCGCGTCGCGTAATCGGGCCATTTCTGGGCATATGTTTCGCGAAACATCTTCTGCATTTCGGAAAAACCCGAAAAGCCCAGCAACTGGCAAAACCGCATGAAGGCCGATGGTTGCACCCCCGCCCCGGCGGAAAGTTCCGCCACGGTTGAAACCGCGATACGGTCAGTATTCTGGGCGACAAATTCGGCGCATTGCCTCAATCTTTTGGGCATTGCCTCCGATATTTCAGCCAGCCGATGATTGAATTCCTCAAGCGAGACCGGCGCGGTTTGTTCCGTCATGGCGTACGGGTTTCCTGTTTTTGTTTTTGCTTGACGCTGGATGTATTCCATGATCATCCATTTTATAGAATAAAAATTCTATTTTGATACAGGCAGGGAGTCCAGCGAAATGGCATCCATCGGTATTGGTCTTATCGGCACCGGCTTCATGGGCAAGGCGCATGCGCTTGCATTTGGCGCGGTGCGCGCCGTGATGGGCGATGTTCCCGATGTGCGGCTTGAACTGCTGTGCGATACACCGGCGGACAAGGCCCAAACCATGGCCGAGCAGTTCGGCTTTGCCCGCGCCACCGATGACTGGAAGGCCCTGATTGTCGATCCGGCGGTCGATATCGTGTCGATCACCACCCCCAATATGCTGCATTTTGACATGGCGCTGGCCGCAATTGCGGCGGGCAAGCATGTCTATTGCGAAAAGCCACTGGCCCTGACCCTTGATCAGGCGCGCGCGATGCGCGATGCGGCGCGTAAGGCCGGGGTGAAAACCATGGTCGGCTATAATTACATCAAAAACCCCGCCTTCACCCATGCCTGCAAACTGGTCCGTGAAGGCGTGATTGGCGATATCGTGCATTTTCGCGGCTGGGTGGACGAAGATTATCAGGCAAACCCCGAACTGCCCTGGACCTGGCGCAGCACGATTGCCGATGCCGGGTTGGGTGCATTGGGGGATATGGGATGCCATCTCGTATCGATGACCTATGGCCTTGTCGGCCCGATCGAAAGCCTGATTGCCGATATGCAGACCGTTCATGAAACCCGACCGCTTGCCGATGGATCGGGCCGGGCAAAGGTCGAAAACGAAGACACGGCAACCGCCCTTGTCCGCTTTGCCAATGGCGCACAGGGCAGCATTTCAACCTCCCGCTCCGCCTGGGGGCGCAAAAACCGACTGGCATGGGAAGTCCACGGCACAAAGGGCATGCTGTGCTTTGATCAGGAACGGCTGAACGAATTGCAGCTTTACCGCAATGACGGCCCGACCGCCAAACAGGGCTTCACCACCATCCTGACCAGCCCCGAACATCCGCCTTATGGCAGTTTCTGTCCCGCACCGGGCCATCAGCTTGGCTTTAACGACCTCAAGGTCATCGAGGCCGCCGCCCTCCTGCGTGCCATCCGCGACAATCACGCCGCCTATCCGGGCTTTGACGATGCCTTTGAATTCGAAAAAGTCATCCACGCGGTTGCCCTGTCGGCCCGCGAGGAACGGCGTGTAACGGTCAAGGATATGTAACGCGGCAACCAGCCCCACATCACCGGAAAGGCTTAAGACTCCGACTTATGTTCGGGCTTGCCCTTCCGCTTGCCCGATGCCAGCTCTTCAAGCTCCGCTTCGGACATGGTTTCTTCCATCTCTTTCGCAGCACCTTTAAGCTCGCTTTTCTTCTTCTCGCCTCGTTTGACCGAAAGCGCCAAACCGGCCGCCATCTGCTGTGCTTTGGATTTCGCAGGCATTGTCTCGTCCCTGTTTTGGATGTTTGCCTTGATTGTCAAACATCCAAAACAGGCCGGAAGTTCCAAAAAACGTTAAACCAGTTCCATGGAAAGGCCGTGATTTCAAATCGTCGGCACGACACCAATCTGTATGTACCACATCATATCACAGGAGGGTTTCCTCCATCGGGATGCCTTCTTCGCTCGACGCACGACGATCCTTCGTTGCCGATCACATTTCACGAATCGCACGCGCCGCACGCGACCATTTTGTTCTGGATCGATCCGGCTGATCAATCTTCACCGGCAATTTGCCGGTCAGGCGACCTATATCCTGCCTTTTACCGAACCCGGTCATCAATAGCTGCAGGCAATTCAATACTATACGTTTGGTGTTGGTATCGAAGGCATACAGGGGATTCTGATAAAGATGTTTAACGTTCGGAGGCTGACACGAACCCAACCTTTGGCTGCATTTTCATTTATTTAACATACAATTTTTCACGACAGTCTCTTGCAAAACAGGACCGATCACGGCCATATTCTTTCAGATATGGTTGGGGGAAACAGCCAATTGTGACGCGGTCGCGTGAATAACCTGGCGAACAGGAACACCAGGCCTGTCACAATATGGCGATAACAACGTTTGGAAGGTCAGACGTTGCACAAGCAAGCAGATACGTTTGCGCCGGGGACAGAACGGCAGGGAGCACCACTTACAACGCCGCAGGCAAGCATATGGCTTGACTGGGCCAAGGGGGATGATTGCGCAAATTACAATATTTGCAGCGTCATTCGCTTTGACGGCGATCTTGATATTCCTGCCCTTCACAAGGCAATCGTCCAAACCGATCAGGAAAACGACGCCCTTCGCCTGCGCTTTGGATCCGAAGGCGGCAATCCCTTCCAGTTCTTCGCCGATACCTGCCGCGAAACCGATTACAGCGTCATCGATTTAAGTTTTGCCGACGATCCGGTTCTGATCGCCCATCACGAAGTCGAAGAAATCCGCCGCCGTCCGCTTGATCCGGAAAACGGGCACCATTGCCGCCACCGCCTATTACAACTGGGCAAAGGGCGTTTCTGGTGGGTTCGGGTGTATCATCATCTGGTCTGTGACGGATATGCAGGCCATCTGATGGCAATGCGCGCAGCAGAAATATACAGTGCGCTTAAATCCGCTACCCCTGTGCCCGAAAGCACATTCGGGTCTTATCTCGATTTTATCACCGCCGATACGACCTATCACGAAACACCAGCTTTCCAACGCGATCTTGCCTATTGGCAGGAACGCCTGAAAGACGATCACACAATTACGCGGTTTTCATCCGACAAACCGTCGGGAAAACTGGTTCAGGCCCGGCTTGAACAAACCCTAGATGGTCAGGAACTCGCCAGACTGACCCAAACAGCCAAAGCCTGCGGCACATCGCCGACCGCCATTGTCATGGCCGCCTATTTCATCCTGCTTGGGCAGATCACCCATATCAAACACCCGACCGTCACTATGCCGCTTCTGAACCGGTTGGGACGGGCCGAACGCCAGACGCCAGGGGCATTTTCCTATATCGTGCCCTTCGATGCCGATTTGGGTCAACATGCGCGGTTTTCCGAACTGGCCCGTGATATCTTTGCCCGGGCGCGTCGCGATGTCCGGCATATGCGCCTTGGCGCGCCGCG
>NZ_JPWA01000058.1 GCF_003326475.1 Thalassospira xianhensis MCCC 1A02616
GGCGATGCTGCATCTTCTCGATGGCGGGGCGGGCGTATGATGACCGCAACACAACCGCTTCTGGAAATCTGTGTTGAAAGTTTTGACGATGCGATGGTGGCCGTACGCGCCGGGGCGGATCGCATTGAATATTGCGCCGCCCTTGCGGTCGGCGGGGTGACGCCAAGTGCCGGGGCACTGGCCCATTTGCGCGATATTCCCGTACCCTGCCAGGTGATGATCCGGCCACGACCCGGCGATTTCATCTATGGCCCGGCTGACGTGGAGATGATGAAACATGACATCGCCCTTGCCCGTGACCACGGGGCAGAGGGGATCGTGATTGGGGCGGCGATGCCGGACGGGCGGCTTGATCGAGACATGCTGGCCGATCTTCTGTCCGTGGCGGGCGGGCTTGGGGCGACATTGCATCGGGTGTTTGACGCGGTGCCCGATCCGTTTGACGCGCTTGAAGGTGCCATCGACCTTGGCTTTGACCGCATCCTGACATCAGGCCAGCAGCCAACCGCCGAACAGGGTGCCGACATGATTGCGCGCCTGATCACGCAGGCAGACGGGCGGATCACGATCCTGCCCGGATCGGGCATCACGCCGGAAAATGCGGCAAAATTGCTGCGCACAACCGGGGCGGCGGAACTGCATGCATCGTGTAAGAAAGCGAACCCGGTGGGGGACGGTTACGCCGCCGGACGGGTGGAGACCGATGGGGATATTGTGCGGCGGCTTAAGGTGGTGATGGCGGGGTTTTGAAACGGGATATTAGTCGCCGGAAGCTTTTATGCCTTCTTTTCTAAGAGCGTCTTCGAATTCAGCTAGCGACATAAATTCGTCAACTAGCGGGGAAAGGCCATAAGTTGTTCCCCCACCGATACCGCCGTAAGAGAAAACAAGTCCGTGGCGTGTTAAAGCTGCAGCAGAGACCTTTAGTTCTAGGCCGTCTCGGAAGACGTGCGGGACCAGAAGATTGAAAGCTTGTTCGTAAGCGGTGCTTGCATGGGCAACACTATAGTATTGATCCTCTGTAGTTGTTGCTCTTGCTTTGAGGAGGGCGGCGATAAGGTGTATTTCAGCACGGGTAAGTGAAGAAATGACATCTGCATAGTAGAGGAAACGGTCTGCCGATAACCGGGACTCATTTAGGTCACCTATGAGACTTTTGGTAAGAAGTCTTAAATTGAGGCGAGCTGTACCCTCCATCGCTGCTCGGCTATATCGGTAAGTAACTGCAACACATTCATCTTCGTCAATTACTGTGTTTGGCAGTACTTTTCCGTTCTCTAGTTCCTCAAGGAGGACATCTCGGGCCGCAGATATTCTTTTATTCATGACTCTTAAAAATGCATCTCCTGCAGCAGAGCCGATTAAGCTGGAGCCGCTTAAGTCAAAGAAAGATAGAATGTTTGTTACCGCATTAGATATCAGTTTGTTCATGACAAAAGGTCCTTTTGGAATGAGGCAACAACATATGTAAATCAGGGTGAATTGTGCCAGCTTGCGTGTGATCATGAGACAAACTCTAAAAGGATCAAAGCAATGGATTATGGGCAGAAGTTCTGCCTGTCAGAACTGAACCACCTGAACCTGCGGCAACTTCAAAGGCGAAAATTAAACCTGATGCCCCTGTGGGAAAACGAGGAGTGGCACTTGTGGTTCGACGTTGGCGGTGGAAAACTCATGAGAGGACGGATGGTCGATGCGGCCCATTCACTTTATGCAGGAAAGCAACCTGCTAAGCCGCATGATTTGCTTCTTCCGTTTCTTGAATTTGGTTGGCAGCGTGCCAGTTGGCCGGAAGTATGTCCTCATTTGATTGCGCTCGAAAATGATTTTCATCTTTTGTGTGCCTCAGTTGCAAAGCTCGACCATTTTTTCGATGCTCGTCAGGCAATCGACCCTCTTATCATTTCATCTTTTGTGCAGTCAGAAATTGAGTTTGTGCTTACCGTATCTCGGTCGGTCTTTGACTTGCTGCAGCAGTACGTGTCTTGGCTTTGGAATAACACTGTGGAACTTTTAGACGAAGAACAGGAGAAAATTAGGAAGCAAAACAAACTTCCAGAGAAATCTTTTCAAAAGGTGATATTTAAAAACAACACTCGTCAAGATTCTGAGCAGATTACAAGAAAGTATGTTATTCCAGATAAACTAGCGCAAACGTATGAAGCCTCGGCTGAGTTCTTTGAGTATGTGCGGCATGCTCGCACAGAAATTTTGCATGGTTTATCTGCAAGCAAATCTGTTTTGGTTACGGACACGGGGTTTTGTGTCAAACCAAATGAAAAACCATTTCACGTATTCGAATGGCCAGAAAATGCATTTCTGTTAGCAGAGGGTGTCTCGCTGAGAGCTTGGCTATCATTTATAATTCAGAACACAATCGGAATTTGTAATTCGTTTTCGCAAGCTCTCTCCGAGACGATTCAATTTCCGGAAGCAATCATGCCCGGTCACAAGATATTCATAAGGGACCCATCTTCCAGTTCTGTTGAGAAATTGATTAAGGAGCAATGGAGCTTAAGGTTTAGGTCTGATTAGATGCTCAAGTACGAAGCCACCTAGGGTGAATGTTCGTGATTCAGTTTCAAGCCAAATGAGTACCATTAACGTATTCTGTCCAACACAATCACCAGAAAAAAGAAAACCGCTTTGAGGAAAACCTCAAAGCGGTTTGTCTTGGCTGGGGCGGTAGGATTCGAACCTACGGTACACGATACCAAAAACCGATGCCTTACCACTTGGCCACGCCCCATCAGCGTGTGTGGCGCGGAAAATAGCGTTCCCCGCGCCGGAGTGCAACCCTCTATTTGAACCTTTTTTTGCCGGGGATTTAGGCCGGGAAGGATGCGCCGATTTGTGCGCGTGCGCGATCCTCGGTCGTTTGAATTCCGGTGGCCTGTACCCACCAGTCGGGCTGGCTTTCGGCAATCGCGTGGGCGGCACGTTCCGCCTGATTTTCGGTGTCGTAAATCGCAAAGCAGGTCGCCCCGCTGCCTGACATGCGGGCAAGCAAACAGCCGTCTTCGCGGGCCAGCGCATTGAGCACGTCACAGATTTCGGGCAAAATGCCCGATGCCGGAAGGGTCAGGTCGTTGCGGCAGTCCTGAAGGGCGGCGGCAAGTGATGCCCCGCTGTTAAACCGTGCCGTGCGATCCCAAAGGTTTTCTTCGGTGAAACCGGCATCGCGCGCGGCAAATATTTCGGGCGTTGAAACCGCCTTGCCCGGATTGACCAGCACCAGCGACAGGTTGGGCAATTCCGGCAGATCGATCAGTTTTTCACCGATCCCCTGCATCAAAACGGTCTTGCCATGCAAACAAACCGGCACATCGGCACCGAGTTTAAGGGCGAGTTTTTCAAGTTCTGTGGTCGGGATATCAAGCTGCCAGACCCGGCAGAGCACGCGAAGGGCGGCGGCGGCATCCGCCGATCCGCCGCCGATGCCAGATGCGACGGGCAGGTTTTTTTCAAGTGTCAGGTCGGCACCCTGCGTCACATTCGCCTCTGCCCGAAGCAGGCGAGCGGCACGGAGGATCAGGTTGTCTTCGATATTGCCGGTGGCAAGGACACCTGCCATCGGGCCGGTGATCGACAGGGTCAGTTCGGCATCATCGCGCGCGGTTGCGGTGATCACATCGCCGCAATCGGCAAAGCAGACGAGGCTATCAAGCAGGTGATAGCCATCGTCGCGCTTGCCGGTGACATGCAGGAACAGGTTCAGCTTGGCCGGGGCCGGTTCGGTATGGGTCGAAGACATATGCCCGATATCCCCGATCAATCAGTTTGCGGCAACCGCGCCAACATGGGGTGTTTTGCCGTCAAGCTTGGCTTCGACATCCGCACGCAGTTCTTCAGTCGGGTTGAACGAAAGCGCGCGGTGCCACTGGAAGCGGGCTTCGTGGAAGCGACCGATCTGCCAGTAGGCATCGCCCAGATGATCGTTGATGGTCGGATCATCGGGTTTGAGTTCAACCGCCTTTTCAAGCTGTTCGACGGCATCGTCATAGCGGCCGAGCTTGTAATAGACCCAACCGAGACTATCGATGATGTAACCGTCGTCAGGTTGCAGTTCGACGGCACGTTTGAGCATGTCTTCGGCTTGATCGAAGTTTTTGCCCATATCGACCCAGCTATAGCCAAGATAGTTCATGACATAGGGTTGATCGGGTTCAAGTTCGAGGGCCTTGAGGAAGTCGGCCTCGGCCCGGGTCCAGTTTCCGGCACGTTCAAAGGCAATGCCGCGACGATAAAGCAGACGCCAGCCGACAGTATCGGCCCCGCCCAGACGTTCAATCGCTCGGTCGTAGGCATTGGCCGCACCAGCAAAGTCCTGATCGATGCGCAGGATATCGCCAAGCTGGATCAGGGCATCGGGACGGTCGCTGCGTTCATTGACCATGGTTTCGAGCAGGGCAATCGCATCGTCGGTTTTGCCAAGCTGTTCATAGCTTGCCGCAGCACGCAGGCGCGCGTTCCAGCTATGTGGTGAGTCTTTGGGGATCGATTCATACACAATGACGGCTGCGTCAAAGCGTTTCTGGATTTCCATGATCTCGCCGACCAGAAGGCGGGTAATGTCATCACCGGGGCGCAGCGACAGCGAATAGCGCGCCATGAGCAGGGCCGGATCAACCGCGTTTTCCTGACTGAGCAGGGTCGCGATATCAAGATAGGCCTCCGCCAGACCCGATGCCGGGGTCAGGATGACGCTGGTGGGGGGCTCCCCCTTTGCCAGACGGTCAAGGTGATAGGGCATCGCAAGGGACTGCGGATGGCGATCCATATAGCTTTCATACAAAAGCGATGCCTTTTGCGTCTGTCCTTTGCGTTCATAGACGGACCCCAATGCCTCGGCCGCGCGGAGCGGTGCATCGGCGGGATCGCCATAGGCGCTGGCGAGGGCGACTTCGGCGGCGTTCAGGTCATTGAAATAGGCAAGGATCAGACCGCGATGATATTCCGACAGCGGATTGAGCGACCCGTTGCCCTGCAATTCGTTCAGGGCGGCCATGGCGTTTTGCGGCTGATCAAGGCCGGTATAAATCCATGCCTTGGCGAGCGGCACGATCAGGGCCGTGATCCCGCGTTGCGGCAGGGTTGATACGGCATCAAGGGCGGCCTGATAATCCTGATTGCGGATTTCGGCATCCATGACGGCCATCACGGCAAACAGGTCTTCGGGGTTTTCATCGACGAGCACGCGCGCGACCGGTTCGGCATCGGCAATGCGGCCCTCGGCGATCAGAGCCAGAAAGGCGCGGCGGCGCAGATCATCATTGCCCGGGTCGATTTCATAGGCACGCAACAGATAGCGCGCGGCATAATCCGTGCGGTTTTCAATCTGGGCCGCCTTGCCGGCGAGGAAGTTGCCCGAGAAGCTGTTGCTTTGCGGATAATCGAACTCGGCACGATCAGCGCGTTGGGGCATGGTGCCACAGGCCGAAAGGGCAAGAGCCGTCATCGGAATGACGATGTTTAACAGATGGCGTTTCAAAAACTTGTCCTGCGTCTGCAATTCGCAACCGGCCGCATTTTTTGCCTTCAATGCGGGCCACTAACTTTTGTTGAGCTAACCCTAACTAGTCGGCAAATATAAGGCAAAGCATTTGCCATTCAGCTTGATATCTACCGGGCGCAGCATACGTGATTGTGCGGCAACTTCCCACAGGTGGTTGTGTCGCGGTCATAAACGTTGTCGTGATGTGATGCGCCTAGCAGTAAAGCGGGCGTTTGGCCGGAACATCAAGCTGCGGCACGATGATGTCGCGGGCCTGTTTGCCAAACTGCGATTTTTGGCCGACCGGGGCGACATATTCCAGAATCGACATCGCCCTGCCGGTGCCAAGCGCACGCGCCAGAACCCATCCCGCCAGATATTGTGACGACAGGCAGCCGCCACTGGTGACGATATTGCCCTGTGCGACCAGCGGGCGGTCTTCAAGGACCGTGTCGGTACGCGCCAGAAGGGACCGGGTTTGGGTATCGGTCGTGATGGTCGCGGGCAGAAGGCCCAGTTTGTGCAGGAACAGAACCCCCGAACATTGCGCACCGATCATCTGACGCGACGGATCAAGGTGGATTTGCGCCATCAGGTCGGGATCATTGATATGATCGCGGGTGTGGATGCCGCTGCCAAACAGGACGACATCGGCGGTGGCGGTGAAGGATAACGGTTCCTGTATCCTGACTTCGACCCCGTTCATCGAGGTTACGGATGGGCCGGGCCCGGTAATGACAGCACGAATGCCATTGCCCTTGGCCCGGTTCAGGATCGATAGGGCGACAAAGCTGTCGAGCTCGTTAAAACCATCAAGCGTTACAATCGCGATTTCCATCACACATCCATCGCCAGTCAAAAAAGGGCGGACATTGAACGCGCAGATTGTGACTTAGACAAGAAAAATGCGAGATTTCGGTCAGAAAATCACACTGACAGGCATTCCTCGACCAGCGATATCCAGTAACTCACACCATAGGGGATGGCATCGTCATTGAAATCATAGGCGGCGTTATGCAGAAGGCAGTTGCCATCGGTCGGGCCGTTGCCAAGCCAGACGTAGCTTCCGGGTTTTGCATTGAGCATGAAGGCGAAATCCTCGCTTGCCATGGAGGGTTCCGGGTTCTGGTCGATCTGATCTGCGCCGACGACGCGTGAGGCGGCGGCAAAGGCAATGGCGGTTTCGGCTTCGCTGTTGATCGTGGCGGGATAGCGGCGCTGATACATGACGCGCGCGGTGCAATCGAATGCGCGCGCGGTGGCATCGGCAACGGTTTTAAGCCGGTCTTCGACCAGATCCTGAATATCGGGTGCGAAGGTGCGGACCGTACCGCGGATGGTGGCGGTATCGGGGATGACATTCCATGTGTCGCCCGCGAAAATCTGGGTCGGAGAGATCACCGCACTTTGCAGCGGATTGACATTGCGCGCCGGAATGGTTTGCAGGGCAAGAAGTACCTGACCGGCAGCGGTAATCGGATCTCGGCCAAGATGGGGCATGGCGGCATGGCAGCCGCGACCCTCAATGGCGATTTCAAAGATATCGTAGCTGGCCATCATGGGACCTGGCTTCATCGCCATGGTGCCGACATCGCGGCCGGGCCAGTTATGCATGCCATAGACAGCATCGGCGGGGTGGCTGTCAAACAGGCCTTCTTCGACCATTTCGCGCCCGCCGCCTTCGTTTTCTTCGGCAGGCTGAAAAATGAAATCGACCGTGCCGGTGAAATCGGGATTTTCAGCGAGAATTTTGGCCGCACCAAGCAGCATGGTCATATGACCATCATGGCCGCAGGCATGCATTTTTCCCGGATGTTTCGAGGCATAGGGCAGATTGGTGGTTTCGTGGATATCAAGCGCATCCATGTCAGCACGAAGGCCAATACGTTTTCCGGGTCCGCCTTTGCCCTGAAGGGTGGCGACCACGCCGGTTCTGGCGATGCCGGTTTTGACCTCCAGCCCGAAGGATTGCAGCTTTTCCGCGACGAAGGCGCTGGTCAGCTTTTCCTCGAACGCGGTTTCGGGGTGAGCATGCAGATGATGTCGCCAGGCCGTAAATTCATCAACGAGTTGGGTGGCACGAGGATGAAGGGAGGAAGCGGAGACTGTCATCTGCATACTCTGTCGTGTGTCATATAAACAGCGGGGGTCTTATCGTGGGCGTCAGAGCCCCGCGATAAACGGGGACGTTATCGCCCCCGTTGATATGGTGTGTGATCAGGCACCTTGCAGGCGCAGGATCAGTTCGGCCACCAGAACCGAACCGGCATAGGTGCCAAGGAAGACAAGGCAGGCAACCAGTGCCAGTTTCCAGCCGGAATGCTTGGCGACTTCGATTTCCTTTTTGGCAATCGCAAAACCGGCATAGGCAAGGGCCGGAGTGGCAAGGGCCAGGAAGTTGACCGATTTGGCCTGAGCAACGATCCATTCCGAACCCGGGGTCCAGGGCAGGGTCGCGAGGATACCGACCAGCGAAATCCATGCGACACTAGGCAGATAGAACGGTGCAAAGCGGGTCAGAAGCAGGCCGACCATGGTGATCAGATAAATCACCACCATGCCGACAAAGCCATCGGCAAGCGGGATGGCCGGGCCGACGGTATTCATCACCAGCCCGACAAGGCAGACGATGACAAGGGTGACGGCGTGATCTGTCAGATCAATGTTCGGACGGGTACGTTCCATTGCAATTGCGTTCTCGGACATGATCAGGCCTCCTTCTTGTTTGCGGTGGCGATGTCGTTCTTGCCAGCGGTCGCGTTGTAGAGTTTTTCAACAATCGGAAGGGCGATGAACAGGCCGGCATAAAGCCCGGTCGCATAGGTCAGAAGGTTGCTGGCACCCGCAAGGGCAAGGATTTCGTCCTTCATGGACGGAATGACTTCGGTCAGTGCGCCGGTGCAGGCCGCCATCATCGAACCACTGCCGATGCCACAGGCCATGGCAAGGGCGCGCGGATCAAAGACATCCGCACTGGCGAACAGCGATGCCAGAATGGCAAAGATGAAAGTCCCAAACAGGGTGCCGATCACGTAAACGCCCATCACACCCGTGCCCTCGGGGCTTTTGAGCGTATAGCGGTCGGCGATGATCGCAAGGTTGGGTTCACGCGCAATCGAGAAGGTTGCGCCAATGGCCTCGCGGCCCATTTTCAGGCCCCAGACCGCAAGCGGGAAGGCCAGAACGATGGTGCCAAGGTTGCCCAGTTCCTGCAACAGAAGGGCCGGGCCGGCTGCGATAATGGTTTCGATTGCCGGTCCGATGGTGGTGCCGAATTTCGCAATGAACGGCATGATCGCAATCACGATCAGCGGCGATGCGGCGGCGACTTCCTTCTGGCGGATGAATTTTCCGAATTTCGGCATGACATTGGGGTTCATCAATGCCGCCATGACGAAGGCATAAAGCAGCGGCAGCAGCAGGATCGCGCCGATGCCCAACGGAATTTTCTGAATGCCGATCAGTTCGGCGATGGCGCCGAGTACGATAACGGCGAGGTGGAGCCGCCAAAGCTCCAATTGTCCCCGAAGCGCGTTCATTTCCCAATCTCCTTGACGTGGCGTGTTCGACGCAACCATGGCCACGGTCAAAAAGGCCAGACTGTTGCATCATCCCTGCGGTATCCCGGCATTGGCAGATTTCACAATTTTGCCATTTTTGGCGCCGGGGATTTTGTCCGACAATGAAAACTCGACCGGGGTGGAGCAAGTGCCATTTTGGGATGCTTCTGTTGCCGGAACGGCAACAGGTGCTTTGACGCTATTCGTGTTCTTCGGGATACCAGGCGGAGCCGAAGGCCTCCATCCGGTCGCGGATCATGCCGGTAACCGCCCGCACGGCGGCGGTTTTCGGGCGTCCCTTGCGCACCAGAAGATGTGATGGAACGCGGGCGAGAAAATGGTCGGTCAGGGGGATCGCCACGACCTCGCCCCTGCGTAATTGTCGCGATACGGCAAAGGCCGGAAGAAAGGTGATGCCGCCCCCCGATAGCACGAAATGGACGGCGACATTGATCGAATCGGCGGTCAGAAACGCATCCCGCGCCACCCGGTTGCCGTGATCGACATTTGCCAGAAGCTTGGCAACGCCAAAATGCGGGTTCAGCAAAGCCGCCGGGTAATTCAGCGTATCGGAAAGCGTACAGGTTTCCTTTTTCGCCAAATCAAATCCCGGCGGGACAAGGGCGCAAAGCGGTGCGTGATCCTCGGCCAGAAGTTCCAGATCGGGATTGCGCGGCGGGTTGAAGACAAGCCCCATATCGTAATCATCGCGCAGGATGCCGTGGGTGATTTTTTCGGTACCCGCGACGTCGATTTCAAGGCGGATATCGGGGAATTCATCGCGAAGCGGGCGGACAACGTGATTGACCAGATCGACGACAAATCCTTCGCCCGTTGCAATGCGCACCTTTCCGGCGATGGCACCGCGGGCGGCGGCCAGATCGACCGAAAAGGCCTCGTCCATTTCAAAGCGGCGTCTGGCATGGGCGGCAACCATATGGCCCGATTCCGTGAAGATGATGCCGCGTTTGGTGCGTTCCATCAGAAGCGTTTCAAGATGGGCTTCGAGGGATGCGATCTGGCGGCTGATGGCGGATGGGGCGATGCGCAGGTTTTCGGCCGCGGTGCGGATGGAGCCGGCCTCGAACACGGCAAGGAAATAACGCAGCGGCTTGTCGTCGATCTTCATGGTGGTGGTGCCTGATTGGGGTGGCGGATATTTGGTGCTTGTGAAGCTGATCACCTAATCAGACCACATGTGTTGCTGTTTCGGCAACAACATGTTCCGGCAATTGATCTTGAGTTCACCGGGTATCCACCGGAAAGTCGGGGTGCAAAATCAAAAAATCACATCGGACCGCATTGGTGCCGTGACGGGAAGGCGCGTGTCTTCACCGGCTGAGCCCGGCTGTCTGAAAGCAAAGAGGCATTTATCGTGAGTAATCCAGAAACCGGCACCATTGGTGTCGTTGGTCTTGGCAATATGGGGCTGGGCATGGCGCGCACCCTGTTGCGGGATGGCTTTTCGGTCATCGGGTTTGATGTTTCGATGGAATGTCAGGCCAAGGCCGCCGCATCGGGCGTCACGATTGTCGCGGCCCTGTCCGAATTGTTTGAGGCGTGCCCGACGATCATCCTGTCATTGCCGACGGCAAACCATGTGCGCAAGGTTCTTGGCGGTGATGAGGGCCTTGGCGGACGTGATATTGACCCAAGGCTTGTGATTGATACCACCACGTCCGAACCCGATGTAACCCGCGAACTTGATGCGATCCTGCGGACACAGGGCCATATCCTGATTGATGCGCCGGTCAGCGGCGGCCCGGCCGGTGCCAATAGCGGCAATCTGACCATGATGGTTGGCGGCGGGGATGCCGATGTGGCGCGTGCGATGCCGGTCCTAAGCTCGCTGGGCGGGAAGATTACCCATGTCGGGCCGGTGGGGGCCGGCCATGCGGTGAAGATCGTCAATAACATGCTGGTGGCAAGCCACCTTCTGACCATGAGCGAGGCGGTGCGGCTTGGCAATGCGGCCGGGGTGACCACCGAAAACCTGATTGCGGCCCTGAATGCCGGATCGGGCCGCAGTGCGATCAGCGAGGTCAATTATCCGAAATGGGTGATGAACGGTGCCTTTGACAGCGGTTTTACCATGGGACTGATGCGAAAGGACGTGCGCCTTGCCATGGCGTTGGCCAAGGACAAGAAGGTTGCGATGCCGGTTTCGGAACTGGCGGGGCAGATCTGGGCGGCGAGTGAGGAACTGCTGTCTGACAATGCCGATTTCAACCGTATCACCGAATGTGATCCTGCCGAAAAAGGAGCCAAATCATGAGCAGTGATTCCAAAATGATGGCGCGTGACTATCACAAGGCGATGGTGCCGTTTTTTGGCAGCGATGAGATCGGAAGCTGGGTCAATGGGGCGATGATGCCCGGACGCGGTGATATGTTCGACCTGACCGATCCGGCGACCGGCAAGGCGTTTTTGACGCTTAAGGATGCCGGGGCGGACGTTGTCGATGCGGCGATGCAAGCCGCGAGTGCCGGACAGAAAGTCTGGTGGGGCATGACGGCAGCCGAACGTGGCCGGATCATGTGGCGGATCGGGCAGCAGGTGCGTGATCATCTGGATGCGCTTGCGTTGCTGGAAACCATGAGCGCGGGCAAGCCGATCCGCGATACAAAGGTCGAGGTGCTTAAAGTTGCCGAGATGTTTGAATATTACGCCGGTTGGGCCGACAAGCTGCATGGTGATGTGATCCCGGTTCCGACCAGCCATCTGAACTATACCCGTCCCGAACCTTATGGCGTGGTGACACAGATTACGCCGTGGAATGCGCCGATCTTTACCGCCGGGTGGCAGTTGGCCCCAGCCCTTTGCACCGGCAATGCGGCGGTTCTGAAGCCGTCCGAAATGACGCCGTTAACCTCGCTGGTCCTTGGGGTTTTGTCCAAAAAGGCCGGTTTGCCCGATGGGGTGATTACGGTTCTGACCGGGCTTGGCACCACGACCGGGGTTGCGGCGACCACCCATGATGTGACGCGCAAGGTTGTTTTCGTTGGGTCGCCGCGCACAGGGGCGATCATTGCGGCCCAAGCCGCACAGAACATTGTGCCCTGCGTGCTGGAGCTTGGCGGCAAGTCGGCCAATATCGTGTTTGGTGATGCGGACCTTAAACGTGCGGTGATTGGTGCGCAGGCCGCGATCTTTAGCGGCGCGGGGCAAAGCTGTGTCGCGGGATCGCGTCTTCTGGTGCAGCGAAATGTGGTTGACCGTTTCCTTGATATGCTGGTCGATGGGGCCAATCGCATTCCGGTCGGTGATCCGATGGATAGCGCAACCCAGATCGGCCCGATCAACAATGACGCGCAATATCAGACGGTGCGCCGACTGGTGGCAGCAGGCCAGAAAGAAGGCGCGGAACTGCTGGCCGGTGGCGTTCGCCCGGATGGGTGCGAGGAGGGTTATTTCCTGCGTCCGACGGTGTTGGGCAATGTGCGCAATGACATGGCGATTGCGCGCGAGGAAATCTTTGGTCCGGTGGTTTCGGTCATCCCGTTTGAAGATGAGGCCGAGGCGGTTGCGATTGCCAATGACAGCAAGTTTGGTCTGGCCGGGGCTGTCTGGACGCAATCGGTGGACCGGGCGCACCGGATGGCGGCGAATGTCCGGGCCGGGACGTTCTGGATCAACAGTTACAAGACGATCAATGTCATGTCGCCCTTTGGCGGATTTGGTGCCAGTGGCTATGGCCGATCCAGCGGCAAGGAAGGGTTGATGGAATATATGCAGCCCAAAAGTGTCTGGACCGAAACAGCGGCCAATCCGCCCGCCGCATTTGGCTATGCCCCGGAATAGGGCGCATATCGATCATCAGGATCACGAAAAAGGGCCGCATGATGCGGCCCTTTTTTAAAGCATTACATATTGGGATAGTTCGGGCCGCCGCCCCCTTCGGGTACCACCCAGACGATGTTCTGGGTCGGGTCCTTGATGTCACACGTCTTGCAATGCACGCAGTTCTGCGCATTGATTTGCAGACGTTTGCCGCCTTTATCCTCGTCCTCGACAAATTCGTAAACGCCAGCCGGGCAGAAGCGGGCTTCGGGCCCGTCATAGACGGCAAGGTTGACGTCGACCGGCACGCTTGCATCCTTGAGCGTCAGATGGATCGGCTGGTCTTCTTCGTGGTTGGTGTTTGACAGGAACACCGACGACAGCTTGTCGAAGCTGATTTTCCCATCCGGTTTCGGATAGTCGATTTTCGGCATGTCGGCCGCCGGTTTCAGGCAGGCATGGTCGGCGTGGTTTTTGAAGGTCCAGGGGGCTTTGCCACCGAGCAGATAGGTATCGACCGCACTATAGGCCATGCCGCCCCAGTAGCCCCATTTGGCGAAGCTTGGGCGGATGTTGCGGACCTTGTGCAGTTCGGGATAGACCCAGCTGTTTTTAAGCTTTTCCGGGTAGCTTTCCATCGAAGCGGGCGGTGTTTCGGCAGTTAGCGCCTCGAACGCGGCCTCGGCGGCGAGCATGCCGGTCTTCATCGCGGTGTGTGATCCCTTGATTTTCGGCACATTCATGAAACCGGCCGAACAGCCGATCAGGCAGCCACCGGGGAAGACCAGATCGGGGATCGACTGGAAACCGCCTTCGTTCAGCGCACGCGCGCCGTAAGAAATACGGCGGCCCTTTTCGAAAATCTTGCGGACTTTCGGGTGGGTTTTGAAACGCTGGAATTCGTCAAACGGGCTCAGATGCGGGTTTTCGTAATCAAGCCCGATGACAAAACCGACCACCACCTGATTGTTATCCAGGTGATACAGGAACGACCCGCCATAGGTGTTTTTATCGAGCGGCCAGCCGGTGGTATGGGTGATTTTGCCTTCTTCGTGAACTTCGGGGTCGACTTCCCACAGTTCCTTGATGCCGATGCCATAGGTTTGCGGATCGGAATTCTTGCGAAGGTCGAATTTTTTGATCAGCTGTTCGGACAGCGAGCCGCGGCAGCCTTCGGCAAAGAAGGTGTATTTCGCATGCAGTTCCATGCCCGGTTCGTGGTTCGGGCCGGGTGTGCCATCGCGTTGGATGCCCATATCGCCGGTGGCGATCCCCTTGACCGAACCGTCTTCGTTAAACAGGACTTCGGCGGCAGCAAAGCCGGGATAAACTTCGATCCCCATGGCTTCGGCCTGTTCGCCAAGCCAGCGGCAGACATTGCCGAGGCTGACGATATAGTTGCCCTTGTTATGCATCTGCGGCGGGGTGGGGAGCTTGATGCCGCCGGTTTCGCTCAGCATCAGGAACTCGTCCTTGCCAGCCGGGACATTCAGCGGTGCGCCGCGTTCTTTCCAGTCGGGGAAAAGTTCGTTCATCGAACGCGGTTCCATCACCGCACCGGAAAGCGTATGCGCGCCGACCTCGGAACCTTTTTCCACCACACAGACGGTGATTTCTTTTTCATGTTCCTGGGCGAGTTGCATCAAGCGAATGGCAGCCGACAGACCGGATACACCGGCACCGACGACAACCACGTCAAATTCCATGGATTCGCGTTCCATATGGCCTCTCTCCTTTGGCTGCCGACCGTTTCGGACTGTTTCCGTCCGTATGGGTCACAAGCCGGTATTCACCGATCAGAGTCTCGCCCAAGCCCTGATTTCTCACATTCATTGGTTAATCGGTATAGGTGTACCGATTTAAGCCGCGTTTGTATATGGTGCAAGTGATCCAAAATCGTTAAAGTCGATTTAAATCCATGCGCCATTCCAACGAGTGCGCCGCAACATACACCGTTCCTGTGTAGATGAGCAAACCAATTACAGATTTTGATGTAAATAACCTCGACCCGCTGCAGGCATTGATCTGGCAGTTTGAAATGGGCGCGGACGAAGCAATTGCCGACGAGCCGCTGGACCGTTTCAAGGCGTCCGAAAGCCTGAGCCGTCAGGCCGGCCTTCCGGGCCGTGCAGCATTGCCGCCCAATGGTGG
>NZ_JPWA01000059.1 GCF_003326475.1 Thalassospira xianhensis MCCC 1A02616
CCTTGGCCTGTGCGGCACGGCTGGCCTGTGCGCGGGTCGGCGTTGGCATGATGCCCGCGGGCAGGGGCGGCTGTTCAGGCGTTTGATTCTGCGACGAATTCTTTTCAATGATCGGGCGCGGTGCATCCGGATTGGGCACGGCAATCCGTTTGGGGGTGATCCGCATTTGTCCGTCACGCGCCGGTTCGGCAGCAGGCGATGCCACGGGTGCAGGTGGTGGCGCGATCATCTGATCGGCCTTGGCCCGCACCGGCACGACCTGAATCTGCCCGTTGGCAAGGGCAAGGATCGCATCGGCCCGCAAAAGAATTTCGCGTTCATGACTGACGATAAAGGTCGTGATCCCGGCCCGGCGCACGATGTCAATCAGCGCACTGATATGACCAACACCATTGTCATCAAGCGCGGTTGTCGGCTCATCAAGCAACAACAGGCGCGGGCGCCCGAACAGGGCAGCGGCAAGGGCAATCAACTGGCGCTGCCCGCCCGAAAGGTTGCGCCCGCCCCGTTCAACCCGGGTTTCATAGCCATCGGGAAGATCAAGGATGAATTTGTGCGCACCCGCAAGCTCGGCCGCCTGAATGATGTCGCGCATTTCGGCATTGCCAAGACGCGCGATATTTTCGGCAATCGTCCCGGGAAACAGGAACGGGTTCTGCGACAGATAACCAACCTGCGGGCCAAGTTCACCGCGATCAATGCGCGATGCTTCGATCTCGTCAAGTTTGACCGATCCCGATCCGGGCACCCAGATGCCCATGATCAGCTTCAAAAGCGCGGTTTTACCCACCCCGTTGAACCCGGCGATGGAAATCACCTGCCCCGGTCCGGTCTTGAAGGAAAATCCCTTGAACAGGACGTTTCGGCTGCCCGGTGGTGCAAAAACCAGCCGGTCAACAGTCACCGACATACCGCGCCCGCGTGGCAGCGGGGCCGTATTCGTCTGGCGTTTATCCAAAAGGATCTTGTTAAGCCGTTCGAACGAATTGCGTGCCGAATTCCAGCTCCGCCATGCCGAAACCGCCCCATCAAATGGCGCCAGCCCGCGCATCCCCATGATCATGGAGGCCACCATGATCCCGATCGTGATGCTCTCAGTCAGCACCAGATAGGCGCCAACCCCGATAAAGCAGACCTGCATCGCCAGACGGATGAAATGCGAAAGCGTGGTCGAGGTTCCCACCCGGCGGCTGGCCTGACCTTCCCAATACAGTGCATCGGACTGGTCCGCCTGCCAGCGCTGGCGCGCGGACGGGGTCATGCCCATGGCTTCCATCGCCTCGGCATTGCGGATATAGGTTTCTTCCTGCGCGATGCCCCGGTTCTGGCTTTCTTCGGACCGGTCGACGGAAATCTTTGCCGCCGCCTCGTTGGCAATCGCAATCAGGATCAGGATCGCGGCCCCGGCACAGGCGACAAGTCCAAGACGGGTATCAAAGATGAAAACCACACCGATATAGACCGGCGCCCACATGAAATCGATCAGGGTAAAGGGCCCCGATCCGGTCAGAAACCCGCGCAGACCATAAAGATCGCGCAACGGTCGCTGACGCATATTGTTGCCGCGTGCGGCCTGCTGCACGACATGGGCAAACAGATCGCCGCCAAGCCGAAGATCAAGTGCGGTGCCAACCCGGATCAAAAGGCGGGAACGCAACTGTTCCATCGCCGCGATGAACACCAGGACAAGACCGATACCAAGGGTAAGCAACAGCAACGTATCGACACTGCGGCTGGAAAGGACACGGTCAAATACCTGCATCGAATAGATCGGGATGACCATGTTCAGCATGTTGATGACCATGCTGAATCCGCCGACAAGGGCAATCGACCGCCAGAACACCCGTTCCAGCGGGGTCCGATCCCCTTCCCGTGTCGCGCCCGCCTTGCGGACCGACTGGATTTTGTCCAGCAGGGTCATTGCGTTCCTTCCCGAAACCCCGTTCGCAGCAAGTCTTGTATCATATCAAATATGGTGCACGCGCCAAACGCCCCGCGACAAACCTGTTACGAGCCACCTATCCGATTGCATAAGCACTATTCTAGGGCAACATATAAGGATGTGTTAACAAATTAAGGAAGTTCAACGATTTGCGGGCAATAATGCCGCCTTTCGCACGTCACCCGATGCGATCATTGGCTGCGAATCCGGACCCGCCCGCAACGCCCTGCCATCGAACCGATGGCCGCAATTCACGGGCAACATACTGGAAATCATCCATTTTCCGGTTTGAATTGCGCGATCTCAAATCCATACCACGGCTTTTGACATAACCTTGACACCACCTGCCGGGAAATTCTCTGCCCTTGCTGTTCCGGCGCAAAGGAACAACTTTTCAAACAGGGAAAAAGAATCGGTAAACCGCATGGAAAACGACGAAAACAACCAGTCAGATCTCCCCGGCTTCCTGCAACGCTTTCTTGCCATCAGTCCGGGGGGCGCTTCGCACACCTTTCCGTTGATGGCCTGCATGGCGGGTGTTCTTGCAGCCTGCGCATGGATGCTGGGCGGATTGTCGATGGCGATTTCGGCTGCAATTGCGGTTGCGCTGATGCTGATGCTTGCCCCCATGGTTTCGCCCGAAATCCTGATGAAGCTTCTGCGTGCCCGGCCACTCGATAGCGGATCATTCCCCGCCATTCACGAAATGGCGGCCATGCTGGCAAGGCGTGCCGGGCTGGATTACCTGCCCAAACTTTTCCTTCTGCCGGGCAAGGGGGTCAATGCGATCACCACCGGCACGGCCGAGGACACCACCATCGCGATATCAAGCGACGCCCTGCATGACCTTTCCCCGCGCCAGATGCGCGCCCTTCTGGCGCACGAGATCGCCCACGCATGGCATGGCGATACCCGCATCCTTCTGATGACCGATGTGCTGTATCGCGCGACCTGGACGGTGGCCCTATTCGGGTTGATGGTTTTCATCTTTGGCGATCTGAACCCGCCAGCATGGATGATCATCATTTTCGGGGCTGTCCCCACGATCAGCTTCCTGTTGCAGCGCGCAGTAATCCGGGATCGTGAATTCATTGCCGATCACGGCGCAAGCGACCTTCTGAACGGCCCCGAAGACATGATCGATGCGCTTTTGCATATCGATCAGATCAATCGACGCCGCCTGCGCCTGATCGCCTATCGCAGCACGCAACCGCCATCCCTGCTTGATACCCATCCCTCGGTCGGTGCCCGCATCCGGGCATTGCGCGACCTCAAACCGGGCACATGGCAGAAATTCTTTGAAAACCGGCGTCCGCCCGGCGCAAACTAGCCCAACCTGACAACAACGACGTGCTTCTTTCATGCCGGTATCACCCAAACCCGATCAGGAACTTGGTCCCTGCCCGATTTGCGGGCGGATGATGGTCGCAGGCGACAGTGTCGACCGGCATCACTGGACACCAAAATCAAAGGGCGGCACGGATACCGAATGGCTGCACCGCGTCTGTCATCGCATGATCCATCGGCTGTTTGATGAAACGACGCTGGCACGCGATCTCAATACACCCGAAAAAATCATCCCCCATCCCGACATGCAGACATTCATCCGATGGATACGTAAAAAGCCCGTTGATTATATCGACTGGCCGGAAAATGCCGGACGATACGGGCGCAATCGCAGCCGCAACCGTTAAAATCACGAAAACACGTAACAGGCCGATTGCATTTTGCAGCCGACATAAAGGTTTACCTTGCGCGGCCGGGCCGATATACGGCCCCAGTTTTGCGGCGACAAACACCGCTGCAATTGGCACTATGAAGACCAATCACCCCCAAGAACGGACAAAGGAAACCAGATGCCAAGCCTCGACATGCTGAGCGAACTGATCCCGGCCTTTGTCACGTTATTTGTGATCATCGACCCGATCGGGCTGGTGCCGGTCTTCATCGTCCTCACACAGGGGACCGATACCAGACATCGCCGCCGCATGGCGATCCGGGCCTGCATCGCAAGCTTCCTGATCCTTGCCGCCTTTGCCGTTATCGGCGAAAGCGTGCTTGGCATTTTTGGCATACATATGCCGGCCTTCCGGATTGCCGGCGGAACACTTCTGTTCCTGATCGCGCTTGAAATGCTGTTTGAACGCCGCAGCCAGAAACGCAACCAGCGCGCCGAACAGGTTCATCAGGAACTTGAAGACGAACACGAACTTGATCAGCAGATCACCGATGCCAAACCGGCACAGGCAGAAGACGAGCCCGACGACATTTCGATCTTCCCGATGTCGATCCCGTTCCTTGCCGGCCCCGGTTCCATCGCGACCGTGATGCTGCTAATGGGCAAATATGAAAACAGCGTGGTGATGCAGGTCAGCGTCGTCGCGGTTGTCGGCCTTGTCATGCTCTGCGCGCTGACCATGTTCCTGCTGGCCAATCTGGTCGCCAAACGCCTGAGCCCGACGGTCGCCACGGTTATCTCCCGCCTGCTCGGCATGATCCTGGCCGCCCTTGCGGTCCAGTTCATCATCGATGGCATCAAGCAGGCGTTTTTCTGACTACAAAAACTTGCCCAGAAAATGAGAACCAGCTCAGTAGTCCACGTCCTCATCTATATGTCCTTAGGACATATAGATGAGGACGTGGTATGTCAATCCCATCAAGGCAATCAGTTAACAAAGCTTGACTTTACCGCTCACCACATGTATATGTCCTTAGGACATATACATGTGGTGAGCAGATGAACTTCACTGATGCACTAGAAGAAGCACTACTAGCCCGTGACTTACCTATTATAACTTTCTATGACTTCTTCGTTCTTGGCGAACGGATCTTTTTTACCAAGAAATGGGGAGAACATTTTTTAAAACGCTTGCCTCACAACTGGGACTACCCACGCGCTCGAAATGCAATCAAGCGAATGGAAGAACGTCAAGCACTTGTGCCAGATTCAAACTTTCGCTCATTTGTATGGCGCGTAACCCAGTCAACCAGAGCAGGCAGCGCAGAAGAAATTATCTGCATTTCTGATCCATTTTCATATGTCTCCCACTTATCCGCAATGCACAAATACGGCCTCACAAACAGAAGCCCGGAGGCTCTTCAAATAACCACCCCAAAACGCAAGCTTTGGAATTCAATGCAAGAAGAACGCATCAAGAAAGACCTGCCATCACTTGCCACCTTTGAACCAAAGCTGATGTTTCGCCCTCACTACAACGAGTTTGTACGAAGAAGAAAAGTAAGCACACACACAACCAGTTCACCTTGGAAACCGGCTAAACTGGCTGGTGAAGAAACACGCATCACGACAATTGGACAGACCTTCGCCGATATGCTGCTTCAACCGGCACTATGCGGCGGCATGAGGCACGTGCTGGATGTTTGGGCCAAAGAAGCCACCATTTGGGCAGACGAAATCATTGAAGCCATCAATAAGCACAAAAGCAAAATAATTAAGGTTCGCGCTGGCTATATCTTCACTGAGGTCTTGGAAATCACAGACCCCAGAATTACCCTATGGAAAACAAATGCCCAAAGGGGCGGCTCGCAGAAACTCGACCCGGAAAATGATTACAGCGCAAATTATTCCGAAACATGGATGATTTCAATCAATGTCGACTGAAGCAGAGGCACCACAATCAACGGGATACCAGAGAGTTGATGTAGACATCCGAGGATGGGTCGAAAGCTCTAGACAAGACCCGTCACTGTATCAGAAACGACAAGTTACTGAAATTGCACTAACCGCGATCGGGTTATCAAGCACACTAAACCAGCAACTGGTACTGAAGGGCGGAGCTGTAATGGCACTTGCCTTTAAAAGTGACCGCGTCACTGGGGATGTGGATTTTTCCGCGATACCCGAACCCAAAGAGCTAGAAGCGATATTAGTCGGTGAACTTAACAACCACCTCCCCAAAGCAGCAATTAAACTGAATTATCCAAGCCTGATCTGTAAAGTTCAATCGGTTAAAAAGCTCCCCAAGCCATTGAATTTCGAAGAACATCAGTTTCCAGCGCTCCTCATCAAGATTGGGTATGCCACTCGAGGATCGAAAGACGAAGCAAAGCTCGCCGAAAACAGATCAACCAACACCTTGGAACTTGAGATCAGCTTTCGGGATCAAGTTTATGCCTTTCAGGAACTCAACCTGACAGAAGGCATGGCTGCGATTAGAGCATTCACAATACACGAACTGATAGCAGAGAAACTTCGCGCTTTAATCCAGCAACCAATTCGAAACCGCTCTCGCAGGCAGGATGTCTATGACATCTCTTATCTTATAGAAACGAACCAGCTTAGTGACCTCGACTTACAAGAAATACATCAAACACTGCTGCAAAAATGTGAGACCCGCGGCATTACTCCTATGCCAGACACAATGGACGACCCTGAGATACAATCTCGGGCTAAATCCCAGTGGCATACGCTGGCATTGGAGTTAGCAGAACTTCCACCATTCGAGGAATGCTTCAAAAAGATGCATTCTCTGTACAAATCACTACCTTGGGATAATTGAAACAAGTCAATCCCAACGCTTTGCTGCACGCAGAATGGCGTAGGCTTCGATCTGGTAATGGTCATATAGCGCGATGCTGTCGCCACACTGACCAAACGCATTGACGCCACGCGGGGCGACCGTGATCTCCCGCCTGCTCGGCATGATCCTGGCCGCCCTTGCGGTCCAGTTCATCATCGACGGCATCAAGCAGGCGTTTTTCTGATCGACACCTTCGACGTTAGCTAGCCTTTCAGACCGGCATGAGCCAAAGCAGCAATAAGGTCCGTTCGGGTGACAATGCCGATGATCCGGTGATCTTCAAGGACCGGGACAGCATCACATGCCCCATCCGCCATCAGGGGCAGCAAGGCGGCAATCGGGGTGTTGGCCGTTGCCCGCGGCTCTGTCACCGACATGATTTCGATGGCCCGGATCGGGACATTGCGACGGCGATCAATCAGGCGCGCCATCGCCGCCAACAACCCGCGATCCAGACGAAGGGCGTCTTCGGTTGCACGCCGGATCAGATGGATCTGGAAAATCACGCCGATAAAACGTCCGTCATCCTGAATAACCGGCAATGACGTAAACCCGTGGCGACGGAACAGGTCGGCGACCTCGCTAAGCGGGGTCTGGGCATTCACCGTCACCAGATCGCGCGACATGATCTGACCGGCCGTGATCGGCCCGGCGCGATGGGCGGCGACCTGAAATTCAGCCGCCCCGATCAGGCGCGCGAGGTCTTCGACACCAAGGTTCAGTGACTGGCGATATTGCTGCAAAATCGTATTCAGCTCCCCCTCGTCCAGACCAAGCCGTTCAATCGGGGAACGGTCCGTTGTCTGATAGGGGCCTTTGTCATCAAAGTGCCGCAGCGGATATTTCCGCCCGGTTGCCCGGGCATACAGCACCGCCGTCAAAACAAGAATGGCCGTGATTGCAGCAACCGGTGTCAGGGCGAACCGAAAGCCAAGCTCGTTTGCGATATCCGGGTTCATCGCAACAACCATCGCAACCGCCCCGCCCGGCGGATGGACCGCACGCGCCAGGATCATGACCGTAATGGCAAGCCCGACAGCCACCGCCACCCGCAAAACCGGATCAGGGATCACATAGCAAACGGCAACCCCGGCAAGGGCGGCGACAGAGTTGCCGACAATCGCCGACCACGGCTGCGCCAGTGGGCTGTTTGGCACGGCAAACAAAAGCACCGATGACGCCCCGAACGGCGCAATCAGATAAAGCCCCGCATCCTGCAGATCAAGGAACGACAGAACAAAACCGGCAATCCCCAGCCCGATCAGCGCCCCGAACCCGGCACGGATGGCTTCCTTATGCGTGCTGGCCGGTATCGCCGGATAAAGCGCGCGAAGATTGCGAATTTTCATAGGATTGGTTCATTTCCGGCCCATTATTGAACATTTCATTATTGTTCAATTTTTTATAAATGCGATTTTTTCTAGTATTTGTAATTCGCATCCCCGTCAATATCGGCAGCCGATAAACGCCAAACAAAAAGGAGGGCACCTGGCCCTCCTTTTGAACTTTTACCAGCAAGGCCCTTGATCGCAACACCCTGCAAAAGGCGGGATCGCACCCTCACCAGATGGAAATATTACTGCGCGGTCAGAACATATCCAGCATAGGCGACAAGCATCACAATGCCGATCCCCCGCCCGACAGTTTGACGGCGCAACAGCAAAGTCAGAACCAGCGACGCCGCGATCATGATCGGCAGATCGAAGGTCAGGAAACGGCTGGCAACCGGGATCGGGGCAATGATGGCCGTCAGGCCAAGAATACCCAGAATGTTGAAAATGTTCGATCCGACGATATTGCCGATGGCAATTTCCGACTGCTTGCGCAAGGCCGCGATTAACGAGGTCGCCAGTTCCGGCAGGGACGTCCCCACCGCCACAACTGTAAGCCCGATAAAGGCTTCTGACACGCCAAAGGTCCGGGCAATCGTCACCGCCCCATCGACCATGAAACGCGCGCCGAACATCAACGCCACCAGCCCGCCAATCACCCAGATCAGCGACAGCCACAAGCCACGCGCCGGAACCGGCAGATCACCCCCATCGGCAAGTGGCGCATTGGGCGCATTGCGCGACTGGCGATAGGCAAACACGAGGTAAGCAACAAGCGATGCAAACAGGATCCCCCCGGCAACGCGCCCCATCATCCCGAAGGCAAAGATCGGCACAAGGATAATCGCGGCTGCCATCATCACCGCCGTATCACGTTTCAACGTATCGCCAGAAACCCGGATCGGCCAGACAAGGGCCGACACACCAACGATCAGCAGAATATTGGCGATGTTCGATCCAACAACATTGCCAAGTGCAATATCGGAAACCCCGCGCAACGCGGCATCAACCGAAACCAGCAATTCCGGGGTCGATGTGCCAAAGCCAACCACGGTCAAACCGATCAGAAGCGGCGGCATCGCCAGACGTTGCGCGATCCCGACACTGCCACGCACCAGCGCCTCGCCCCCGAAAAACAGACCGGCAAGGCCCGCCAGCAACATCAGATATTCCATAAACAAAGCCCCCAAAATGCGCCAATGATCAATATTGTCACAGCATACAGCGCGCAGATGTGTGTGCGCCCTGGGGCCAGCGCAAGTGACCCCGATTACATTTCCGCCCGCAAAGCAAAACGGCCGGGAATTTCCCGGCCGTTAACGCAGATTTCCAGATGGATATCAATCCCAGCGTTTGGTCGCGCGGATGATCGCATCGGTGTCGATCTGATAATATTTATAAAGATCAATGCTGTCACCGCACTGGCCAAACGCATTGACGCCAAGCGGGGCGACCGCGTGACCGCGGACCGAACCAAGCCACGCCAATGCCGCCGGATGACCGTCGATCACGGTAACAAGGCGCGCATCGGATGCCAACGGTTTCAGAAGGTTTTCGATATGGGCCATGCGACCATCGGCCTTTCCTTCAAGCCGCGCCCGTTCCAGATCCTGCCATTCGTTATAAAGCCGGTCGGTCGAGGTCACCGCCAGAAGGCCAATCCCCGGATGATCGGCTTCAAGTTTTTCCCATGCGGCAATGGCTTCGGGGGCCATTGCCCCGCAATAGGCAATCGCCATTTTGCAATTTTCGCCCGGTTCACGCAGCCAGTAACCACCCGAGACGATTTCGGATCTGGTGGCCTCGGAAAGATCACGTTCCGGCTGTGCTAACGGCTTGGTCGACAGGCGCAGATAAACCGATCCGCCGTCGGGATTTTGCAGATGATCAAATGACCAGCCCATGATGGTCGCAAGTTCGTCGCCAAAGCTTGGCTCGAAACTGGTCAGGCCGGGCTGCCCCATGCCGATCATCGGGGTTGAAATCGACTGATGCGCACCCCCTTCGGGCGCCAGCGTAATACCGCTTGGCGTGGCGACAACCATGAAACGCGCATCCTGATAACAGGCATAATTCAGCGCATCGAGGCCACGTGCAATGAACGGATCATAAAGCGTCCCGATCGGAAACAGCCGCTGCCCAAACAGGCTGTGCGACAGGCCAAGGGCGGCAAGGTTCAAAAACAGGTTGTTTTCGGCAATGCCAAGTTCGACATGCTGGCCTTCGGGCGATCTGATCCATTTCTGGGCCGAGGGCACCTTGCGTTCGCGGAATTCATCGGCAAGATTTTCGCGCGCAAACAGCCCGCGCTGGTTCACAAACCCGCCAAGGTTAGTGGACACCGTGACATCGGGCGATGTGGTGACGATCCGGTCCGCCAGATCGCTATCCTTCATTTTCGCAAGCTCGTTCAGGATTTTGCCAAACACTTCCTGCGTGCTCGATGTATCAACCCGCGCATAAGGCATCTCGGGAATGTCGATCACGGTCGCGAGCTTCTTGCGCGATTTGCCGTCATTAAACGGTGCTGCATCGATATAGGCACGCACCTTGTCCTCGGCCACGTCAAGACCGGCGGCATAATCCCATTCCTGCCCGTCCTGGATATTGTTCTGTTTTTTGAACGCATCCATCTGGGCCACATTCATAAGGCCCGCATGGTTGTCCTTATGCCCCTGAAGCGGGGTGGCATAACCCTTGACCGTATAGGCGATAAAGATCGTCGGCTTGTCATTGGGAACGGAATCAAACGCATTCAAAACCGCTTCCATGCAATGCCCGCCCAGATTGGTCATCAGGTCATGCAGGGCATCGTCATCATAATCGCCAAGCAGACTTGCCAGCGCATTGTCGCCCGGCATATCGCCAAGGATCTGTTTGCGCCATGCCGCACCCCCCTGGAAAGTCAGGGCGGAATAGACATCATTCGGTGCCTCGTTCAGCCATTTTTTCAATGACCTGCCACCCGGCTTGGCAAAAGCATCATGCAGCTTGCGGCCATATTTGATGGTGATCACGTTCCAGCCGACCGCCCGGAAAAACCGGCCGATCACGCGGAACAGATGCGCATCGATCATGCCGTCAAGGCTTTGACGGTTGTAATCGATCACCCACCAGACATTGCGAATATCATGCTTCCAGGTATCAAGAAGCGCCTCATAGATATTGCCTTCATCAAGCTCCGCATCGCCAACAAGCGCAACCATGCGACCGGGCTGCTCGCCACGCGGCAGCATATCCTTGTAACGCAGGTAATCCTGCGTCAGTGCGGCAAAGTTCGTGACCGCCGCCCCAAGCCCGACCGATCCGGTCGAAAAATCGACAACATCGCCATCCTTGGTCCGCGACGGATAGGATTGCGCCCCGCCAAATGCGCGGAAGTTTTCAAGCTTTTCCCTGGTCTGGCGACCAAACAGGTAATTGATCGCATGGAAAACCGGCGAGGCATGCGGCTTGACCGCCACCCGGTCCTGCGGGCGCAGGACGTTGAAATAAAGTGCTGTCATCAATGTGGTCATCGATGCACAGCTTGCCTGATGGCCGCCGACCTTGATGCCATCGCGCTTCGGGCGGATATGGTTGGCATTATGAATGGTCCAGCTTGATAGCCAGCGCACCTTTTTCTCAATCTGGCCCAGCATCTCAAGATCCTTGGCCGCCACGCGCCCGGTCGAGGTTGCTTCGATCATTTCGCCAATTTCAGGTGTGCTGTTTTGTGCTGACATCTTTATCTCGCCTCTCGCTGGCGTTTCGGCCCGGTTGCACCGGTATTGCCGCACGCCTTATTTCGGTATGGATTTGCGTATTTTTGCTGCTACGAAGCGCCAATCAAGCGAAAGCAACAAAAATCGCAGGATTGACGAAACTTTCAAAAAACCCTCGTTCAGCCCACGCAAGTTTTCTGAAATTCGTCGAATGTGGCACACAGGCCCGGAATTGATTTCTGGCTGTCTTCAATCCCGATTCGGGATGCCTTAGAGCCTTTTCCGTTTAGATTGAACCGTTTTGCCGGAAGCATTCTTCTGTCCTGCAAGGAAAGGATCGCAGAGCGTAGCGGGGCTACGGTCAAGATCCTTGACGCTGCGGGGCAGAAGAATGTCCCGGCCCGAAGGGTTCGGGTTTGGCGACGTTTCGCTACGTTACACCGCTTGAATGATGCCCCGCATCGCCCTTGCGCGCTGTGCCTTGCAAAACCGTTCGCCAAACACGAGCAAAATCGCTTCAATCTAAACGGAAAAGGCTCTAACCCTGCCAAGGCGGTTGCCGCATGGCGTGGAACGGCACCCACACCATGCGCAACCTTATGCGGACCGCAAATCGTTTGGGGGATTTGCAGTCCGCCTCCCTTATTCGGGAAATGCCTGAAAATGCCGGATTATTCAGCGGCAATCGCCATCTGATCCCCGTCCAGCGCCTGTTCAAGATCGGCAAGAATATCGTCGATGCTTTCAAGACCGGCGGACAGACGGATCAGGCCATCGGTGATCTGATACTCCGCGCGTTCTTCGGGCGTATAGGTCGAATGGGTCATGGATGCCGGGTGCTGGATCAGGGTTTCGGCATCGCCAAGGCTGACCGCGCGCGTGATCATGTTAAGACCATTCATCAGCTTGCGGCCCTCTTCGATCCCGCCTTTAAGTTCAAACGCGATCATGCCGCCAAAGCGGGCCATCTGCTTTTTCGCCAGTTCATATTGCGCAAAGCTTTCAAGACCGGGATAGAAAACCTTTTCGACCTTCGGGTGGTTTTCAAGGAAGGCCGCGATTTTTTCGGCATTGTCGCAATGGCGTTCCATGCGAAGTTCAAGCGTCTTGAGCCCCCGCATCACCAGATTGGCATCCTGCGGCGACAGGACCGCACCGGTCATGTCTTTCAGGCCGACAAGGCGAACCTGTTCAAGATCTTCCGCACGGCCAATCACCGCCCCCGCCGTCAGATCCCCATGACCGCCCAGATATTTGGTCGCCGAATGCACGACAATATCAGCCCCCAGTTCAATCGGGCGCTGCAGATACGGCGTGCAATAGGTGTTATCCACCACGACCTTCGCACCATGTTTATGGGCGATGTCGGAAATGGCTTCGATATCGACCAGACGCATATTGGGGTTGGCCGGGGTTTCGAAATAAACGATTTTGGTTTTGTCCGAAATCGCCTTTTCAAGCTCCTTCGGATCGGTCAGATCGACATGGGTATGTTTGACCCCGAATTTCTCAAGCCCGTGACGGAAATAGGCAAACGTGCAGCCATAAAGGGTGCGATCGACAATGATCTCGTCGCCCGGCGCAATGAAGGTCCAGAAGACCGACGTAATCGCCCCCATGCCCGATGCGGTTGCAAGGGCCGCTTCACCGCCCTCAAGCACCGCCAGACGGCTTTCAAGAAGGGCCAGCGTCGGGTTGCCGATCCGCGAATAGATAAAGCCCTGTTCTTCACCGGCAAACATCCGCCCGCCCTGCTCGGCGGTTTCGAATGCGAAGGTGGAGCTCATGTAAACCGGCGGGTTCAGCGCGCCATTATGGCTTTGCGGATCATAACCATGATGGATGGCGCGGGTGGCAAAACCGGATTTGGTGCGACGCGGATCAGACATGAAAGGCTCCCGTTGTTTGAAGTATTCTGCCTCCATAACCGCAAGGCCCGTGCCAGAATTGAAAACCCTGTCATTTCAGATACTTGGTAAAAACCTGCATCGCCCGAGTGTAAACTTAAGTTTACGAAAACCTTTCCCAACCGCGGCATTTCGCCAAAACCACTGGAAAACAGTCCCTTACGACTGTATAGTTTTCGTTACAGTGTAAACATTTCGGTACATCCATGCGTTTTGAAATCACCGGGGAAAACAGGGTCGGCATCACGCGGGACGTCGTCAATGTGCTGGCGGATTTCAAACTCGATATCCGCGCCTTTGAGGTCACAACCCATCATATCTTTGCCGATATCCCGGCAATCCGGCCGGAACGTTTTCCGCTTCTGGCCCATCGTTTGATGCAGTTACCCGGCATCGAGGACGTCAAACCGATTGATCGCCTGCCGACCGAACGCAGGCGCGCCCAATTGCACGCAACCCTTGCCGCCCTTGGTGATCCGGTGATCGCGGTGGATGCCAACGGCCTGATCGCACAGGCCAACCCCGCCGCGCAAAATATCGCAGGCTCCCCCGATGCCCCGCTGCGTGACCGGCCCTTGGCCGATTTCCTGACCGACCCGGATATTGATGATCTGCGCCAAAGCCATTTCCGCCTGCCGGAACGCGAGGTCACACTGGGCGGGCAGACCTATCTGCTACAGGTCGAACCCATCGGCCATGTCGATGACGGCACCGATGCTGCCGATGATGAACCATGGGGCGGGGTCATGGTGTTTCATCGGGCCGCACGCCTTGGCCGCGTCATGACCGCCCTTCAGGATCGCAGCCACACCGGATTTGACGACATCATCGGCCAAAGCAAGGTTCTGACACGGGTCAAGGCACAGGCAAAAAGACTGGCATCGGTCGATGCCCCGCTTCTGATCCTCGGCGAAACCGGCACGGGGAAGGAGCTTTTCGCCCGCGCCTGCCACCGGGCCAGCAACCGGGCCGATCAGCCATTTCTGGCGCTCAACTGCGCCGCCATGCCCGAAGGC
>NZ_JPWA01000006.1 GCF_003326475.1 Thalassospira xianhensis MCCC 1A02616
GTGCCAACGTTCACGTGCGGTTTTGTACGCGCAAACTTTTCTTTAGCCATTACACTCAGATCCTAATCCGAACCAAAAAAAACACGTAAGAACCCACCGCACGAGCCGACGGGATCATATAAAATCTGGAGCGGGTGAAGGGAATCGAACCCTCGTCGTAAGCTTGGAAGGCTTCTGCTCTACCATTGAGCTACACCCGCATATTCTCTTTGCGAGCTCTCGCGAGGGCGAGAGAATGGTGGAGGGGGCAGGATTCGAACCTGCGTAGACTAAGTCGGCGGATTTACAGTCCGCTGCATTTGACCGCTCTGCCACCCCTCCATCAGGGTCAAAACGTTGTCGGGGTTAACCCCCGGCTTCGTTCGGCGAGGGAGGGAATACGTTGCAGGGCCCTTCCTTGTCAACAGCAAAAAAAACACGAAATCGTATTTCCTTTCCTATATGTTCCCCATGCTTTCGTTCCAAAGCGAAACAAAGTGCATTCACACCCTTACCGTCCGGAGGTTTCCGCCATTATGTCGCGTCGCAACAATTCACGTTCTGCCAACCGTTCGACCGGAACGGGTCCGGGCGACAGCTTCCCGCAAGACGATGATAAACGTGACGGCAATTCGCGTCGCGGACGAAAACGCGGTCGTGACGGCGGCAATGCAAGCAACGCTTCGCGCCTGATTCTGTTTGGCCGTCATCCGGTTCTGAACGCGATTTACAATCCGCAACGCACGATTCACAAAATCTGGGCGTCCGAGGCCGTGCGCGACGAAATCGTTGCCGCCCTCGCCGATACCGAACGCACCGATGTCCAGCTGGACGCCGCCGGGCGCACAGATCTTGATGAAATGCTGCCGCCGGGCACCGTCCATCAGGGCATGGCCATGCATTGCGCCCCCCTGCCCCAGATTTCCGTCGAAGAACTGATCGCCGATACCCGCGATGAAGAACAATGCACGGTCCTGATCCTTGATCAGGTCACTGACCCGCACAATGTCGGTGCGATTCTCCGCAGTGCGGCCGCCTTTGGTGCGGCTGCCGTCATCGTGCCCGACCGTCACGCCCCGCCGGAAACCGGCGTTCTGGCCAAATCGGCCAGCGGCGCGCTGGAAACCGTGCCCTATATTCATGCGGGCAACCTCAACCACACCATCGAAAAACTCAAAGCCGCCCACTTCTGGCTGGCGGGCATGGATGGTTATGCCGAACAGACCCTGGCAGAGGCCAAGCTGAAGGGCCGTGTCGGAATCGTCATGGGCTCCGAAGGTGACGGCCTGCGCCGCCTGACGCGCGAAAATTGCGATTTCCTCGTCAAACTGCCGATGTCGGACCGTATCGAAAGCCTCAACGTATCGAACGCGGCCGCGGTTGCCCTTTACGAACTGTACCGGACACGCGGCTGAAAACCTTTGGCGAATCCCGTGATGCCAAACCGGCATCACAGCGCGCGGACAACCGCGACAGGACCGTGATTTTCAGGGAAGCAATTTTCTGATCTTTTCCCTGTTTCAAAGTCTTGCATTCGCGAACGGCCCGGATTATGTTTCGCGCCGCTTGGCCGGCATAGCTATAATTGGTAGAGCAGCGGATTTGTAATCCGAAGGTTGGGAGTTCGAGTCTCTCTGCCGGCACCATTAAAAGAAAACCCCGCATCGCCTTTTTGGCTGCGGGGTTTTCTTTTGGCTGATGGATGATCTAGTTCGCGATCATCCGCCCACCCAGCAAAACAAACGCCGTCCCCATCACGCCCTGAATGGCGCGGTAGGCGCGGCGATAAACGCGCATGACGGCCTCGGTTGAAAAGAACCACGCCAGCGCTAGATGCCAACCAAATGAAAACGTCGTCGTGCCCAGCACAATCGCAAGCCCGACCCAGCCCGGTGCATCGGGCCGAAGCACAATCGACATGATCGAAAACCAGAAAAGGGCAGCCTTGGGATTGCTCATCTGCACCAGAAGTCCGCGCCGGACATAGCGCCACAAAGGGCGATCCGCCTTCGCATCCGACACCGGAACCTCAAGCCCCTGCCCCCGGCTTTTATAGGCACTGCGAAGCGCCATGAACCCCATATAGATCAGATACCCACCGCCGATCCAGCGAAGGGCAATCGCCACTTCCTCGGACGCGGCAAGGATCGCGGTCAGGCCCAGAACCGTCATCGTCGACCAGCAGATCGTACCCGTCCCGATGCCAAGCGCAATCCCCAGTCCCGCCCGGCGCGACACCGTCATCGAGGCGCTTGTCACCGCCAGAAAATTCGGACCGGGCGACATTACCGCCATGGCAAAAATCGCATAGGCGGTCAGAAGATAGGGGACATATTCCATCGCGTCCTCGGATTTTATGGTGGCTGGCGGTTTGGACCGTCATGCGGGATTTGCGCGATAGTGCCAGTTTTTCGGTAACACGGGAACGGGAATCCCGTGCAATCTCTCCCTGCCCCGGCATCGAAACCGCGGCACGATCGCCCCCCGCTTCCGCGGGAGCGACGGGCAGATTTGTAAAGGCCCCCAAACGTCATGCCCGCGAAGGCGGGCATCCAGTCAGCGGTACGACAAACTCAATACGTTGGCATTGTCGTCTTACCGCCAGGGGACACTATCGTTTCTCGACCAGAAACCCCTCGGCCATAAGGCTGAAGGCATCAACCGCCTTGGGCAAGGCTGATTTCGGATCATCGCTGTCTGCGACCCACAAGGCCGCATTCAGCGCGGCACCACAAAGAAGACGCGCAGCCGCATCGATATCAACTGGCTTCATAACGCCGTCCGCGATCAATTTCCCGACCACCTGTTTCGTTGCTTCCAGACACGCATTCTGACTCGGCCAGTGCGACGGATCCCCCAGAAAGGCCGGACCATCCAGCAGCACGATCCTGCGCACCTCGGGATCAAGCGCCATCGCGATATAGGCCGCACCTTCGGCCAGAAGCTGTTCCCACTCGTCCCCGGCATCAGCACTGGCGGCCTGGGCGCGTGCGACCATCTCGCCATCGACCCGCGCCACCACGGCCGCAAGCAGCCCCTTCTTGTCACCGAAATTGTGATAAAGCGCGCCCCGCGTCAGACCAACCGATGCCGTCATCTCATCCATCGATGATGCGGCAAATCCCTGTGATCCGAATGCCTTGCGCCCCGCGGAAATAAGCTTTTCGCGGTTTTCTTCCATCGTTTCCTGGCGACGTCGTACAGCCATTGCATGTCTCCTTTTTGATTGCCTGACATATATCATTTCACATACGTCACGTATATAAAACTTGACATACGCCGTGTATCTGATTTTTATATACGCATCGTATGTGAAATTGCACGCCGGATACAACTCCGTCGGCAGCATTTTCAGACACACATAAAAGGAGAAATCCAGATGGCACAGCGTAACGCCATTTTCCCCGCCGGTCGGCATGACCTTTACGAAAATCAAACCTATTCCGCCGCGATCAAATCGGACGATCTTCTTTTCGTCTCCGGTCAGGTCGGCAGCCGCTCTGATGGCTCACCCGAACCGGATTTCGAGGCACAGGTCCGCCTTGCATTTGCCAACCTTGAAGCAACGCTTAAGGCAGGTGGTGCCACGCTTGACGACATCGTCGATGTCACGACCTTCCACACCGATCCCGAAAATCAGTTCGAAACGATCATGAAGGTAAAGGGCGAGGTTTTCCCCGAAGCCCCCTATCCGAACTGGACGGCAATCGGTGTCAATTGGTTGGCCGGGTACGACTTTGAAATCAAGGTCATTGCCCGCATTCCGGGCTGAAGACCTGAACCGGATAAAACCGGCATCAACATTTTCCATACAGACACAAAGGATAATCCACATGGCACAGCGTAACGCCGTTTTCCCCGCCAACCGGCACGCCCTTTATGCCGAACACGGCTATTCCGCGGCGATCAAATCGGGCGACCTTCTGTTCGTTTCAGGTCAGGTCGGCAGCCGAACCGACGGTTCCCCAGAACCGGATTTCGAGGCACAGGTTCGTCTGGCATTCGCCAATCTTGAAGCAACGCTTAAGGCAGGTGGCTGCACGCTTGACGATATCGTCGATGTCACGACCTTCCACACCGATCCCGAAAATCAGTTTGAAACGATCATGAAGGTGAAAGGTGACGTCTTCCCCGAATCCCCCTATCCGAACTGGACGGCAATCGGGGTGAACTGGCTGGCCGGGTTTGATTTCGAAATCAAGGTCATCGCCCGTGTTCCGGACTGATGATCACCGGACTCAAAACGCAAAACGGCGCGCGAGGGGGTTCTCGCGCGCCGTTTGACGTAATATCAGATTACTTCTCGTCCCCTACCCGCGTTTCGACGTCGCATAGCGTTCCGATTCCTCGTAATAGGCATCAAAGCCGATGCGATTGCGCAACTGGCCCCAATCCATCAACATATCGGTGCGCGGCTTGCCCGCCTTCATCAATTGCAGGGTTTCGACCATCGCCTTCATCGCGGCTGCCATAAGCGATAATGGATAGGCCGCGATCTGATAGCCGATATCACTCAGTTCTTCGGGTGTCAGATCGGGGGTTTCGCCGCCCTCGACGATATTGGCCATTTTCGGCCCCGGCAGTGCGGCACAAAGCTCGCGCATTTCCGCAACCGTTTTCGGGGCTTCGACAAACAGGATATCCGCCCCCAGTTCGGCAAATTTCGCGGCCCGGTCAATCGCCTCGCTCAAACCATGCTGATGACGGGCATCGGTACGCGCGAGTATCAGGATATCCGCCCCGGCTTCCCGTGCATCGACGGCGGCCTTGATACGATCAAACGCCTCGTCCCGGCCAACAACTTCCTTGCCCTTGGTATGGCCGCAACGCTTCGGCGCAAGCTGATCCTCGATCATCACCGCGGCACAGCCTGCCTTGGCAAAGCCCGCCACGGTGCGTTTCACATTCATCGCATTGCCATATCCGGTATCGCCATCACCGATTACCGGGATCGAAACCGCATCGGTGATGTTGCGTGCCTGATCAAGGACTTCACCATAAGACATCAGGCCAAGATCAGGTTCGCCGATCCGCGATGCAGCGGCCGAAAAGCCCGACATGAAAGTCAGGCCAAAACCTTCCTGTTCGATCAGTTTCGCCGACAACGCATCAAAGCAGCACGGCATGGTGATCAGATCGCCGGTTGCCAGAAGCGCACGGAGTTTATCGGCGGGTGACGTTTGTTTGATCATTGGTAACTTCACAGTTTAAAGGGAATATACAGGGCAAGATCATGCCAGACATACAGAATGGCCGCGGTCAGGAACATCAGAAGCAGGAATGGCAACACACCGCGCGCCACTTCGCCCAATCGCGTTTTCGCCACCGACTGAATGACATAAAGGTTGAGCCCCACCGGTGGCGTGATCAACGCACATTCAACCATGATCACCATATAGACCCCAAACCAGATCGGATCGAAGCCAAGTGCCAGGGCCGCCGGCAACAGAACCGGGGTCATGATCAGCACCATCGAAAGCGCTTCAAACACCAGCCCCATGATCAGCAATACGACCGTCACGACGAGGATAAAGCCAAGTTCGGTATCGATCCCCTGGGTGATCATCATCGAGATATCCTGCGGGATACGATACAGCGTGATCGCCTTGCCAAACACCTTGGCCCCGGCAATGATCAGGATGATCGCAACCGTGGTCGCCATGGTATCAAAAATCGCAAGCTTCAACGCCTTCCAGGTCAGAACCCGCATCGCCGCCGTAATCAGAAGGGCAGCGGCAAAGCCGATGGCCGCGGCCTCGGTCGGGGTGAAGGCCCCGGAATAGATCCCCGATATGATCAGCACCGCCAGAAGGACGGCAGGCAGGGCCTTTAACGTGGCGCGCTTGCGTTCATCCCATCCACGTTTGGGTTCGCGTTCCTGCCCGCCAAACCGGGCATAGATCATCGAATAAACGATAAACAGCAACAGCAACGCAATGCCCGGCCCGACCCCGGCAAGGAAAAGCGCAATCACCGATTCTTCTGTGACAAAGCCATAAATGATCATCGGGATTGATGGCGGGATCAGGATGCCAAGTGTGCCGCCCGCCGCCATCAGGCCATAGACGAAACGCTTGTTATAGCCGCGCTGGACCATTTCCGGGATGGCGACCGTGCCAATCGTGGCTGCGGTTGCCACCGACGATCCTGAAATTGCGGCAAACACGCCACACGACAGGATGGTCGCCACCGCAAGCCCGCCCGGCCAATGACCGACCCATGCGCTGACCGCGGCAAACAGGTCATTGCCGACCCCGGCACGCAGCAGGATGTTGGACATCAAAAGGAACAGCGGCACCGACAGCAGGATAAAACCATCCAGTGTCGACAAGATCGCCTGGGGGGCCATCAGCGGCGAAAAGCCGCCAATAATCAGCATGCCAAGACCAAGCCCGCCCAGCGCAAAGGCCACCGGCACACGGATCAGCAGCAAGGCGAACATTGCCGCAAGTGTCAGGATAATCGTCATTCGTGCGCCCCTTCCGGAATATCCTTGCCGCGAATCACGCCGACAATTTCAATGACGGCCTGAACAGCCAGAAGCGCAAAACCGATCACGACCGGGATTTCCGCAACCCACGCCGGAAGGTCAAGCATCGTGCCGCTGGTGCGGCCGCGCTCGAAGCTTTCAAAAAAGATGTCCCAGCCCTTGATCGTCACCAGAACGGAAAACACCAGAACCACCGCCATCGCGATGATTTCAAGCAAACGGCGCATCCCCGGCTTGCAAAGCCGGGTGACCGCATCGACGGAAATATGCCGCCGTGCCGCCAATGCCCAGGGCATGCCAAGCAGTGATCCCCAGATCAGGCAAAGCTGCGAAAGCTCTGCCGCCCAGATGGTGGGACGAATAAAGAAATAACGGGCCACGACCTCATAGGTCAGCATCACGCCCGCTGCGACAAACAGCAGGGCCGCGATCCAGGCCAGCAAAAGCATCAAACGATCAAACATGATAAAAATCCTGGCCGTGCCGGGATGGTGGCCTCCGGTCGCGACCGCCTCCTGAAATGAGAGACTGGTGAATAGATGAAAAGACATCACCGCAACGGCGGGGCCGCCGAAAATGCGATGATGTCTTCTTTATTGGCAGTTCAGTTTGCAATCACCGGCAAGGCTTAAAGCTTGCTGGCCGCATCAAAGACCTGCTTGCCCAGATCACCGGTATGGTTGAGGAATTCCTCGTAAACCGGTTTGGCAACTTCACGCCATGCCGCCATTTCCTCTTCGGTCGGGGTATAGACGGTCATGCCGTTGGCTTTGGCTTCTTCATAGGCTTCGGCTTCGATCGATGACATTCGATCACGCACGTCTTTTTCCGCATTCATTGCCGCGGTCGAAATGATGTCGCGCTGCGCATCCGAAAGGCCGTTCCAGAAATCGGTATTGATCACCACGATGAATTCAACATCGGCATCGTTGGTGGCGGTCACGGTATCCATGACTTCCCAAAGCTGGCGGGATTTGACGCCCGACATGCCGGTCATGCCGACATCAACCGTGCCACGCTGATAGGCGATATACTGCTCGGACCCGGAAATAAGGGTCGGCGCACCGCCAGCCGCTGAAATGAAATCGCCCTGGGTTTTGGAAAATACGCGGACTTTCTGACCTTTAAGACCTTCGGGGCCTTTGATCGGGCCACCGTTCGACAGCATGATCGATCCGCCATATGCCTGCCACCACAGGACGGTCGCGCCGGTATCGGCAATCGCCTCGTCAAGCGGGCCACGCACCGGCGATCCCTTGGCAACCGCGGCACGGACTTTCTCTTCGGAATCAAGAAGGAACGGCTGATAGAACACGTCGACCGCCGGAACATCACCGACATAACGGGTCAGCGATGCCACACCCATTTCAATCGCCCCGGAACCGACGGCGGCGGGAACTTCCTTGTCCTTGTAAAGCTGCGCACTGTCATAAATCTCGACCGCGATCTCGCCGTTCGATTTTTCCTCGACCTCGTTCTTGAACATCAAAAGGTTCTGACCAAGGTGGCTTTTCATCGGCAGTTGCAGCGAAATCCGCAATGTCAGATCGGCTGCAATGGCACTATGGGTCATGCCGGTAAAACCAACGGCAGCCATCAGGGCCGCCGCAAGGGCAAATTTCTTCATGACGAACGTCCTCCGGGGTTTTTTATTTTATACAAAAGCTTTCAGGCGCAAAGATGCGCTCAACCCGGTTTGGCATTCAAGATGTTTTGGTCATACCACTGTCACACGCATTAACCCTTAGTGCGCTGCACAGCAGCATGAAGGTCTTCTGTTCCGGGGGAAAGCGCCCTGCCCGGCAATCACATGCTGCAATGCAAAAAGTGAATAATCGGGCTGATTATTCACTTTTTCTACGCAATCTGGCATGCCAGAAAAGCGGTTTTGAATACAGAATACGGGAATCGTTCACCTGCGCGTTAATTGGCAAGCCGCTTATACATCACCGTCGTTGCGCTCAGCTTTTCGGAAAACGGATCGCGGGCATAGGCCGGGATCACGCCCGCCGTTTCAAAACCGAGCGAGGCATAAAGCGGCTCGGCACTGTCGCCTGTTCTCGTATCAAGTGTCAGCAGGTGACGCCTCTGTTCAAACGCCCGGCTCTCAAGCGCCTCCATCAGTTTCCGCGCAATGCCCATGCGGCGATAGTGCGGATGCACCATCAGTTTGCAGACCTCGCCACGATGGACCTGATTGGGCATGGTGGCGCAATCAAGCTGCACGGTTCCGACCACCTTGCTGCCGTCTAACAGCGCCACGAACAGATCGCGTCTGCCGCCCCGCATCGCAGGCAGAACCATGTCGCGCCAGAAGCCAATTGCGGCGGCGGCATCAAACGGCTCGATAAATCCGATGCTGGCCCCGTCATGCACGCAGGCATGCAGCATCTCGCCAAACGCCTCCAGGTGGCTTTCAAGCTGATCGGCGTCAAAGCTTGCAATGGTGATCTTGTCGCTCATTTTTTTGGGGGCCTCATACTTTCATACGATGAAAAGGTGATAGATCGCGCCTTTATCGGCGGGGGCTTCAAAGCTGCTGGGGCCTGAAAGCCGGTATCGCAGGCAATCCCCGACATTCAGCACATAGGCCTTGCCTTCCACCGTGATATGCAGTTGCCCTGCCAGCATCACCAGATGATGTTCAAGCCCTGGGCGTGGTGATCCCTCGTATTCGATCCGTGCGCCGGGATCGAGTTCGCATTCGATGACTTCCGCCATCAGCCCCTGCGCGGGTGGCGAAACCGTCCGTCGGAAAAAACCGGTCTCCAGGTCGGCCCAGGTCCGCTGCAAACCGCGATAAACAAGCGGTTTGAACTCGTCCTCGACCATCTGTATCAGGCGCGACATCGGCAGGCCATAGGCGGCACAAAGCTTGCCCAGAACATGCGCTGTCGGACTGACCTCGCCATTCTCAAGCCGCGACAGGCTGGCCCGGCTGACGTCACTGCGTGCGGCCAGCTCCTCAAGCGACCATCCCCGCTCCGCCCGCAACGCCCCCAACCGCTCCGCAATCCTCCGATCCATCATCCCATCACCTCAAATTCGACAACATGGGAATTAATCCCATATATGAGAAATCGTCAACGAGAATCGATGTGGTTGTTGGAGGAGGTGGCGTATGGAGCGGGAGTGGGGGGACTAGGACGAGAACGAGAACGAGAACGAGAACAAGGAAGGGAGAATACGAGGAAGGGATGAGGATGAGGAAGGGAGAGGGTCTGTGGGTAGGCGTGTTGGCCTAGAGGACCTGTTCCAGTTTGGTTTGCGATTCTTGGTGTTCGGGCTGTGGATACGATGGCGGATAGAGGGAAAGGCGCGTGGCGTTTGTTAGGCTTGGGTTAGGTCAAATCCGTCGCGGATCCAGCTTTGCAGGCCGCCTTTGAGGTTCATCACCTTGCAGTCGAGGTGGGGCAAAACGGCGTTGGCGGCGCCAAAAGATCGTTGTCCGACGGCACAAATGAAGACCAGATCCGTCTCTTTATCGTCGGCAAGGTCGACAAGTGCCGGAATGTCGAAATTCGAGGTCGGCATATTGATCGCCCCGCTGATATGGCCGGACTTAAATTCGTCGGGTTCGCGGACATCAATCAGGGTCACATTGCCCTGTGCGATCAGGTGATCAAGTTCACCACTTTCGACGAAATTCACGCTACCATCGGTCATTCGATACTTCCCTTCGGGGCGGGTTTGGCGCACAGTAGAAAGACAGAACTGATATAATTTTGCTGTTCGACTGTGCAATTGCAAAATGGGTACGGCGGATGTTTTCCCCGCCCGGGCAAGCTATTCCCGATGTCGGGTCCGGTCACTTTGAATTGATCGTTTCGCATGCGTTTTTACCAACAATATTCGGAAGTTGGGCATTGCGGAATGAAACCGGAAGCCCCACGTCAAAGGGACAAGGTTACAGGAGCAGACCATATCCGGGTGCATTCACCGGCAACGTCTGCCCGCAACAAAAAGTGACTTTTGGCCGCCGCATGCCGGGGCTGCAAAATTTCCATCGCTGGTTGCAAATATTGCAAGCCATTCTAAAAAGTCATCAAAGCCGTTTTCTTTGCCAATATCTGGCAGACCTTTAAACGAACCTTAAATAAAGTTCATTAGTTTATTTACTCACCGCCCGCTTAAACGAGATGTTTATTTCGGGCGTAGACAGAATGAACGGCGGCTATTTTCAATGCCACCGCAGTGCAGCAAAATCCGCCGCACTCATACAACAGGATCGGGCCCCGCCATCTGGCCGGTACGCCCCAAGATCAAAAGAATACAGGAAACGACATCTGACAGAAGTGCGATAACGTTGGAAAGGAGACCGCGCCATGGCTGAAGACAAGGACATCTTCGAGCTGTATGCGGAAGGCTATGACGGAAAACGCGAAACCGAACTAACCATCCGGGACTATCTTAATCTATGTCGCGATGATCCATCGGCCTACGCCTCCGCAGCCGAGCGGATGATCAAGGCAATCGGCGAACCCGAAATGATCGACACCTCGACCGATTCCCGTCTCGGCCGAATTTTCCTGAACCGCACCATCAAACGATATCCCGCCTTCGAGGATTTCTTCGGCATGGAAGAAACCATCGAACGGATCGTCGGTTTCTTCAAATACGCAGCCCAGGGCCTGGAAGAACGCAAACAGGTTCTTTACCTGCTAGGCCCGGTTGGCGGCGGTAAAAGTTCGCTTGCCGAACGGTTAAAGGAACTGATGGAAGTCGAGCCGATCTATGTGCTCAAAGCTGGCGATCAGATCAGCCCGGTTTTCGAAAGTCCGCTTGGCCTGTTTAACCCGGCCAAGATGGGTGATGCGATCGAAGACAAATACGGCATTCCCAAACGCCGCCTGACCGGGCTTATGTCGCCCTGGGCGGTCAAACGGCTGGACGAGTTTGGTGGCGATCTTTCGAAATTCTCGGTCGTTAAGCTGATCCCGTCGCGCCTGCGTCAGATTGCGATTGCCAAAACCGAGCCGGGCGATGAGAACAACCAGGATATTTCGTCGCTGGTCGGCAAGGTCGATATCCGCAAACTTGAATATTACAGCCAGAACGATCCGGATGCGTACAGCTATTCCGGCGGGCTTAACCGCGCCAATCAGGGGCTTCTTGAATTTGTCGAGATGTTCAAGGCCCCGATCAAGATGCTGCATCCGTTGCTGACGGCAACGCAGGAAAGTAACTATATCGGCACTGAAAACCTTGGTGCGATCCCGTTCCAGGGCCTTATTCTGGCGCATTCGAACGAGGCCGAGTGGCAAACCTTCAAGGCCAATAAAAACAACGAGGCCTTTATCGACCGTATCAGCGTGATCAAGGTCCCCTATTGCCTGCGGGTGACAGAGGAAACACAGATTTACGACAAGCTGTTGCAGGGGTCCGAACTGGAACAGGGGGCATGTGCGCCCGGTACGCTTAAAATGCTGGCACAGTTTTCGGTCCTGTCGCGTTTGCAGGAACACGAGAATTCAAACCTGTATTCCAAGATGCGGGTCTATGACGGCGAGACATTGAAAGATGTCGACCCCAAAGCCAAGTCGATGCAGGAATATCGCGACACCGCCAGCGTCGACGAGGGCATGGACGGCATTTCGACACGGTTTGCCTTCAAGGTGCTTTCGGAAACCTTCAACCACGACACCCACGAGGTCGCGGCCGACCCGGTCCATCTTATGTATGTGCTGGAACAGGCGATCCGGCGCGAACAATATCCCGAGGAACGCGAGAAGGATTATATGGATTTCATCAAATCCGAGCTGGCACCGCGCTATGCGGAGTTCATCGGGGCGGAAATCCAGAAGGCCTATCTAGAAAGTTATTCCGATTACGGCCAGAACCTGTTTGACCGTTATGTCGCCTATGCCGATGCATGGATCGAGGATCAGGACTTCAAGGATCCAGATACCGGTCAGTTGCTGGATCGGAAAATCATCGATCAGGAGCTTTCCAAGATCGAAAAACCGGCGGGTATCGCCAATCCGAAGGATTTCCGTAACGAGGTCGTCAAGTTCGCCCTGCGTGCACGTGCCAATAACAAGGGCAAGAACCCGGCATGGACGTCTTATGAAAAACTGCGCGAAGTCATCGAAAAACGCATGTTCAGCCAGGTCGAAGACCTGCTGCCGGTGATTTCCTTCGGGTCGAAAAAAGACAGCGACACCGAGAAGAAGCATAACGAGTTCGTCAAACGCATGATTGATCGTAACTATACCGAACGTCAGACCCGCCGTCTGGTCGAATGGTACATGCGTGTCAATAAGGCCGGTTGAGCCCCAAGCTGCGGCTTTGCCGACCCGCACCGGGCGGTTTGTCCCCTTGTCCGCCCGGTGCACCGAGTTCCCGGTCGACGGTTTTCCAACGAGCCGCCGGCCGGGGTTCTCGAAACGACAGATGCGCAAGCAAGGATGTGATTGCCCATGCTTTATATCGTCGACCGCCGCAAGAACCCGAAAGGCAAAAGCCTTGGCAACCGGCAGCGCTTTATGCGGCGTGCCAAAGCACAGATCAAAAAAGCAGTAGAAGACACCATCCGCACCCGCGGCATCACCGATATCAATAGCGGCGATTCCATCACCATCCCGGGCAAGACCCTGCATGAACCGGGCTTCCATCACGCGCGACGCGGCGGGGATCGTAATTATGTCCTGCCCGGCAATAAAAAGTTTGTCCCTGGCGACCGGATCGCGCGTCCGCAAAGTGGTGATGGCGGTGCGGGCGGATCACAAGCCAGCCCCGATGGCGACGGTGAAGACGAATTTCAGTTCACCCTGTCGCGTGACGAGTTCCTTGATATCTTTTTCGAAGATCTGGAACTGCCCGACCTTTTGAAAAAAAGCCTGAAACAGACCACCGCCTTTCGCACGGCGCGCGCGGGTTTTTCATCGGACGGAACGCCCGCCAACCTTAGCCTTGTGCGCACGATGCGCAATTCTCTGGCGCGCCGGATTGGCCTGCGCCGCCCGAAAACCGCCGAAATCCGCGACCTTGAAGAAAAAATCGCCGCCCTTCAGGCCAAGGCCGAAAAACGCCCGTCCGGCAAACTGACCAAGCCCGATGAGGATACCCTTCACATGTTGCTGGCCGATCTTGAAGAAGCCAAGCGCCGCATGAAGGCGATCCCGTTCATTGATCCCATCGACACGCGATACAACCAGTTTCAGCAAATCCCCGATCCGAATACCCAGGCCGTCATGTTCTGTCTGATGGATGTGTCGGGATCGATGTCCGAACAGATGAAGGAACTGGCGAAACGGTTCTTCATGCTGCTGCATCTGTTTTTGCATCGCCGCTACGAACATGTCGATGTGGTGTTTATCCGCCATACATCGCGGGCAGCCGAGGTGGATGAAGAAACATTTTTCTATTCACGCGAAACCGGCGGCACCATCGTTTCCACCGCGTTAGAGGAAATGAAACGGGTGCTGAAAGATCGTTACCCGACCGATCAGTGGAACATCTATGCCGCGCAGGCATCGGACGGGGACAATTATTCCAATGACGGGGCGAAATGCACGGCGTTGCTGGCCGAGGACCTTTTGCCGAAATGCCAGTATTACGCCTATATCGAAATCACCGACGAGCGCGAGGCCGAGATTTTTTCGTCCGCCGAAGGAGAAACCGCCCTTTGGAAGGCCTATGCCCCGGTTGCCCGCGCCAATGCGCGATTTGCCCTTAAACGGGTAACCAAGGCCGCCGATATCTTCCCGGTCTTCCGGGAACTGTTTGCCAAGAACCGTGCAGAAAAACTAAGCGGGGTCAAAGGATGACCGAGAAACGCACGACCAAAGCGGACATGGAAAAAACAGCCGCATCCGATAGCGCGCCCGGACTTCTGTTTTCCGGTGCGGATTGGGATTTCAACACCCTGAAAGCCACCTATGACGCGATTGAGGATATCGCGATCAACGAACTGAAGCTGAATGTCTATCCCAATCAGGTGGAGGTGATCACATCCGAGCAGATGCTGGATGCCTATTCATCCATCGGCATGCCGTTGATGTATCACCACTGGTCGTTCGGCAAACGGTTCGTGCGCGACGATGTGATGTATCGCAAGGGATATCAGGGCCTTGCCTATGAGATCGTGATCAATTCCAACCCCTGCATTTCCTATGTGATGGAAGAAAACACCATCGTCATGCAGGCATTGGTGATTGCCCATGCGGCATTTGGCCATAACCATTTCTTCAAGAACAATTACCTGTTCAAACAATGGACCGATGCGGAAGGCATCCTTGATTATCTGCAATTTGCCAAACGCTATATCGCCAAGTGCGAGGACAGGTACGGCTTTGATGCGGTCGAACGGGTTCTGGATGCGGCACATGCCCTGATGGAACAGGGGGTAAACCGGTATTCGCACCCGGAAAAACCCAATCTGGCCGAGGAACTTGAGCGCGAACGCGAACGCGCGAAATACGAGGATGAGACCTATAACGATCTGTGGCGCACCCTGCCCCAGGCCGAAAAGGACGACGAAGACCTTGATGAAATGCGCCGGAAAATGCGGATGGAAGAACGCCGAGCGCAGTTTGGCCTGCCAGAAGAAAACCTGCTTTATTTTCTGGAAAAAAATGCCCCGTCCATGCAGCTCTGGGAACGCGAGATTTTGCGGATCGTGCGCAATATCGGGCAGTATTTCTATCCGCAGAAACAGACCAAGATGATGAATGAAGGCTGTGCGTGCTATGTGCATTACGCGATCATGAACAGCCTGTATGACAAGGGCCTGATTTCCGAAGGTGCGATGATGGAATTCATCGATTACCATTCGCGCGTCGTGTTTCAGGCCGAATATGATGATCCGCGCTATTCCGGGTTCAATCCCTATGCGCTTGGCTTTGCCATGATGCAGGACATTCACCGCATCTGTGTCGACCCGACCGAGGAAGACCGCAAATGGTTCCCCGATATTGCGGGCAATAATGAGCCGATCGAAACCCTGAAAGAAGCATGGGCGCATTACCGCGATGAAAGCTTCATCCTGCAGTTCCTGTCGCCCAAACTGATGCGCGACATGCGGATGTTCCTGATCGAGGATCTGAGTTCCAGCCCGCATCTGGAAGTCGCGGCCATCCATGACGACAATGGATATCGCAAGGTGCGCCGGGCCTTGGCGCGCATGCATGATATTTCAGTCCGCGAACCGGACATGCAGGTGGTGGATGTTGATATTCGTGGCAACCGGCAGCTTTACATCCAGCATACCGAACATGACGGTATCCGGCTTGAAAAGTCCGAAGCGGAAATGACGCTGGGCTATATCGGGCAGTTGTGGGGATATGGTGTGACATTACAGGCAGTCGACCACGAGACCGGCGAAATCCTGCATGAAATGGACTATACCCCCGAAGACCTTGCCAACAGCTGATCCTGGCATTACCGCAGTTTAGCCGCCCCAGAATCCGATCCGTTTCGTTGGAGCACGGCGAAACCGGATTTGCCTTTTTACGCGCCAAAGAAAACCTGAAGCTGTATCAGACAGCAAACTTATCCATCTAAAACCGTGATTTTGGCATAGCCTCACCCAAAGATTGTGTCTTATCAGCAGATACAATCAACATACTCATAAGTTACTTAATTAATAATGGAAATCAGTTGCATCATTTTAATGCAACTGCATATTACTTGCGATATTAATTCGAACCGTGCCCGGTGCGGTTTCGAATTCCCGGTTCATAGCGCAAGATGGAAAATCGATCCGATGGCGTCCCGCCTGGCAGCCCGCATTGCACATGCTCTTGTTCTGCTGCTTGCCGTTTCGGTTGCGGGCTTTGCCCTGCTGCGATTGATGCCCGGTGATTTTGCCGAAGTCCTGCTGATGGCGCAGATGGATGGCACCCTACCCGATGCTTCGCAGGTTGCACGATTTGCCGATACGCATGGCCTGAACGATCCGTTGCCGGTGCAGTATCTGCGCTGGCTGGGCGGGTTGATGCAGGGTGATCTTGGCCTTTCGCTTGTGACCCGCGAGCCGATTATCACCGACATTCTGTTACGGATCGAACAATCGCTGATCCTTGCGATCTGTGCACTGGCGGTTGCCCTTTTACTCGCGGTGCCGATCGGCATTTTGTGTGCGATTTATCCCGATAGCAAGATTGACCGGGTTGCCGGGATCATCAGCGTGATCGGCATGTCGATCCCGAATTTCTGGTACTCGCTGCTGCTTGCCCTGTTGTTTTCGCTTGCGCTGGGCTGGTTGCCGACCGGGGGGCACGGCACATGGCAGCATGCCATTTTGCCGACCCTTGTGATTGCGACATCCATCACCGGCGTTCTGTCGCGGTTCGTGCGCAGCAGTCTTCTGGAAGAATTATCAAAACCCTACATCCGCACCGCACGCGCCAAGGGCGGGCGACGGCGGCGCGTGGTTCTGCATCATGCCATTCCCAATATCGTACCGGGTCTTCTGACATTTTCCGGGCTGCAATTTGCCCGGATTTTTGATGGCATGATCATTGTTGAAACGCTCTTTGCGTGGCCGGGGATCGGACGGTATCTGGTGGAATCGCTGCTTAATCGTGATTATCCGGCGATACAGGCCTGCTTCCTTCTGATTGCCGCGTCCTACATTCTGGTCAATCTGGTCGTCGATATCACCATATCGGTTTACGATCCCCGAACGCGCGAGATCGTCTAGATGCTGGCACGATCCTTTGTCCCCAAATCCGTCGCCCACGAAAAGCTGACAGCCCTTCTTGGCCGGAATGGCAATATGTATGCTTCCATTGTCGTATCGGTGATGGTGGCGATCCTGATCCTGCCGTTTTTTGCACCGCATGATCCCTATCAGGCGCAATTCCTGTTTCGGTTGCAGCCGCCAAGTCTGGATTATCCATTGGGTACGGACGCGATGGGGCGCTGCGTGTTTTCGCGGTTGCTTTATGGCGCACGGCTTACCACCGCATCGGCGATTATCGTGGTGATTGCGTCATCCCTGTTTGGCAGTCTGCTTGGCACGGTTGCAGCAATGATCGGCGGGACACCGGACCGCATCCTGATGCGGTTCTGCGAGGGTATTTCGGTTTTCCCGGCATTGGCAATCAGCATGATCATCGCCGGGGTGCTGGGGCTTGGACTTAACGCCGTTATCATTGCCCTGATTGCCATTCACTGGACCGACTATGCCCGGATCGTTCGCAATGCGGTGATTGTCGAACGGGCCAAGCCCTATGTCATGGCAGCCGAGGCACTTGGCGCAACGCATCACCGGATCGCAAGACGCCATATCCTGCCCAACATCATCGGGCCGCTTTTGACCCTTGGCGCCTATTCCATGTCATGGGTGATCCTGTCCTTTGCCGGGCTCAGTTTCCTTGGACTTGGTGTCGAACCGGGCACGCCGGAATGGGGCCTGATGATTGCTGAATCCCGCAACTATCTTCGCGATTACCCGCGGCTGGTTCTTGCGCCTGGCCTGACCATTGCCGGGTTTGTCATTGCCGTAAACCTGCTTGGAGACGCGCTTGGCGATCGTTTCCGGCTCAGTCAGATCAACTATCTTCACTAGAAGGATCATTATGACGATATTCAGGAAGACCCTTTGCACTTTTGCCTTTGCAACACTGGCAATCGGTGCCATCGCAACCGCACCACAGAAAGCAGCCGCAACCGAACAGGATACGCTGGTTGTCGGCACCATGTGGGAAGCCCTTCCGCTGGCAATGCAGCCGCGCCGGTCACGCTTTTTCAATGAAAGCGAGATCCTCGATACGCTGGTCAAACTGGATTATGACCTGAATACCATTCCGGGTCTTGCTACATCGTGGGAACGCGTTTCACCGACTGTCTGGCATTTCAACCTGCGTGAAAATGTCGTCTTCCATGACGGAACAAAGCTTGATGCCGGGGCAGTCAAATACTCGCTCGAACGGGTGATTGCGCTTCTGCCCTATGCCGCCGACCTTTTGAACATCAAGCAGATGTCGGTGGCCGAACCGCTGGTTCTCGCGATCGAGACGAACGAGCCGTTTGCCGCACTTCCCAACCAGTTGACCGACGCGATCACCGGCATTTATGCCAAGGCATCGTTCAATGATGCAGGTGAATTCGTCAAACCGGTCGGCACCGGCCCCTGGAAGTTCGAGGAATACCGCAAACAGGACCGCACCATCGTGACGCGTTTTGATGGGTATTGGGGTGAAAAACCGGCGCTTTCGAAAGTCGAATACCGGTTCATCCCCGATCACAATTCGCGCACCCTGGCCCTTGAGGCCGGTGAGGTTGATTTCATCGACAATATGCTGCCATCCGATGTGGCACGTCTGTCACGCGATGAAAACTTCAAGGTCTATTCCAAACCGATTGCCGGGCTTTATTACGGTGCGTTCAATGCCGGGGACAAAAGCCCGCTTTCGGATGTGCGCCTTCGTCAGGCAGTCAATGCGCTGGTTGATCGTGATCTGATCGTCAAGGGTGCGCTTGACGGGATTGGCGAACCGGCGTGGGACTTTTTCGGCCCGCAATTTGGTTGGGCGCCCAAGGCCGATGCCCCCTTCAAGCTTGATACCGGTTTGGCGACGTCGCTTCTGAACGATGCCGGATATGAACAGAATGACGGCAAATGGGAAAAGGATGGCGCGCCGTTGACACTTCGTATCCTCAGCTATTCCAGCCGGACCGAAATGCCCGCGATTACCGAGGCACTCGCCGCCCTTCTGAACCAGAACGGTATCGCCACCGATGTGCAGATGTATACATGGGAAGGGATGCTTGATCTGGTCAAGCGCGGTGAATACGACATTTCGGTCGTGTTCTGGACCCCGGAGATGACCGGCCATCCGGACCTGCACCTTAAATCGCAGTTCCATTCCAAAGCCGGGCTGAATTACCAGTTCTGGAACAATGCCGGTTTTGACGAGGCGGTCGATACCGGCCGGACCCTTTCGCCCGGCGCGGAAAAGGACGAAACCTATCACAGGGCGATGAATATCCTGCATGACGATGCACCGATCATTCCGCTGGTGCACAAGGTTTCGGTCGGGGCTTCGGCCAAGGATGTTGAAGGTTATCGCATCCATCCGTCCGGCTTCTTCTATGACTTCAAGAGTGTGTCGAAAGACTGACGATCTTTCCGTCCCCGGCATTATCGCCGGGGACGGGATTTTGCACGGTTATCTTGCGGGAAACAGCCATGGGACTTTGCCTGTTTATAAATCCGATCAAGGGGGCCGGGGATGATTTGCCCGATGTGGGTGATCATGCGCCCGACATAGCACAGATCGATCATTACGACCTGACGGATATCGATCTTTCGCCCTATGCCGCCCTGATGTTGCCAGCCCATCTTGATCAGCGTTTTTTCGGGACGCTGACGACGAAGATCGAGGGGTTCCTTACCCAGGGCGGGACGCTTGTGTTTAACGGGCATGTCGCATGGCCGATGTTGCCGGAATTCCAGACTTTTGTTCCGCTTGAAAGCCAGTCGCTTGAAAACCTGATCATTCATCGTCTTGCCGATCACCCGGTTTTCGAAGGCGTGGATACGCAGCACCTGACATTCCGGCGCGGTGTGGCGGGGTTTTATGCCCGGGGTTACAACCCGCCGCCCAAAGGGGCGATTGCCCTGCAAGGGGTTGGTCCGGACCGGCTGCCGTGTGACTGGGTTTATCATCGCCCGGAGGGCGGGCGCATCCTGATGCATGCAGGCAATGATTTATGGATGTATGCCGGATCAGGGGACAGCACCGCACGGATCGTGCCGCAGCTTTGCCGATGGGCCGGGGGAGATGATAACGGACAGGGAGGCGCATTATGACCAGCAGGATCGCAGCCCTTGATGGCGGGACCTATTACCACCACAGAACGCTTTACGAACCGCGCTATCGCGACTTTTTCGATGGTGTGATCTATACCCGTGAACTTGGCGATACGGTGCTTGAGGATTATGACACGCTGATTGTGTCATGCCGTACCGATCCGTCCGTGTTGCGGCCGCATCGTGAAAAATTCAGGCAGTTCCTTGAAAGCGGCAGGACGCTTGTGATCATGGGATCGACCGGACCGGCGGAATGGATTTCGGGGATCGAATGGCATTTCACCCCGACCAATTTCTGGTGGTGGAAAGAAGGCGGCAGCCTTGGCCTTCACGTAACCGCGCCTGATCACCCATTGTTTGATCACATCACGCTGGCGGATGCGACGTGGCATCATCACGGACATCTTATCGTGCCCGATGGTGCGGTATCGCTGATCGATGTCGGTGATCTGGGATCGGTTCTTTATGACGATACGGTCACCACGTCGGGCCGGATGATCGTCACCACGCTCGACCCGATGTACCATCACGGCAGCCATTTCATGCCCGCGACCACAAGGTTTCTCGATGGGTTCCTGCCCTGGTTGAAGGGCATGACGCCGTCCTGAGCCGTTATAGCAAAAAGCCGCCCGGACTTTTGATTGCGGGTGATTGCGGGCGGCTTTGTTGACCGGGCGGTCGGATCGGCTATTTCACCGTGGTCAGATCAATCCCGAACCATTTTTCCGAAAGGGCGCTTAGCGTTCCGTCTGCCCGCATGGCATCGACGATTTCGGTGATTTTGGCATTGAATTCCGCATCCCCCTTGTCGGTTGCGATGGCGAGCGGTTCATAGACCAGCGGCTCGCCCACCATGCGAAACGGCATCCCGTTTTCAATCGCGGCGGTTACTGTTGGTACGTTGGACAGAACCGCATCAATGCGCACACCATCGCCCAGACGCAGATCATCAAAAGCCATGCCGTCCGACTCATAGGTCTGGATACGGCCCGGTGTGACTTCGTATTCGAAGGGCGGCACGCCTTCGACATCCATCACAAGGTTCTTGCGCAGGTAATCTTCATACGAACAGGCGGCACAGGCGCCGACCACCTTGCCATCCAGATCGGATGCGGACTGATAGGTTGTGTTGTCCTTGTGCGCGACCAGAATTGCCGGGGTGTAATAATAGACCGCCGGGAAATCGAGAACGTCGGCGCGTGCTGTTGTCGGGGTCATCGAACCGACCGCGATATCCCACCGCCCGGCCCAGCGTCCGGCAACCTGTGCCTCCCAGGCGGGCGTCACCGGTTTGAATTCCGCGCCAAGCCGTTTGGCGATTTCACGCGCGACTTCGACATCAAAACCGGTTAGCTGATTGTTTTCATCGGTAAAGGCAACAGGTGGATAGCCATCGGCCGTCGCACCGACCAGCGTTCTGGTTTCCATCACGCGATCGAGGGTTTCGCCCGCCATCCCGTTGGCAAGCGGCATGATCGCAAAGGTGACCCCGGCCAGAAACATCCCGGTTTTGTGAAAGCCCATTTCCTAAAACTCTCTTTTTGTGTAGTTCTGACGCAGTTTTATACAATTTCATGAAAATGTCAGCGCCGATGACCACGCCCCTGCCTGAAAACGCATCCCGCCCCCGAACGAATGCCGGCCCCGGCTGGCCGCTTGGGCTATTTTCGGGGATTTGCGGCGTGATCCTGATGGCGGCCCAGCCGGGCATCTGGATCGGCATGGATAACATGATTGGCGATGTCATCGTGGCCCTCGTGATGGGCGGGGTGATCTGGCTGAATTTTCGGCTGCTGCATAATCTGCCCTTCCGGGTCCAGACCACGATCATCTGGGCGGAACTGCTTTTGGGTTTTGCCCTGTTCTTTTACAGCTTTGATCTCAGCTTTGATTTCATCGGCTCGCGCCTGCCCTTCCTGCTCGGACTCAGGCTTGAAGGCGAATTTCTTCAGGGTGCGGTGCTGACACTTTTCATCTCGCTGGTGTCGATCTTTTGCGCGACAGTGCTGGCCCTGGCAGCAGCCCTTGGGCGTTTATCGAAGAACGGCGTGTTTTATGGCATTTCGACCTTTTACACATCGTTCTTTCGCGGAACACCACTGTTACTTCAAGTCATGCTGATTTATCTGGGCCTGCCGCAGGTCGGCATCGTTCTTTCCGCCGTCCCGGCCGGGATCATCGCCCTGTCGCTATGTTACGGGGCCTATATGGCCGAGATTTTCCGGGCAGGCATCGAAGGCGTTCCCGAAGGCCAGACCGAGGCCGCGCTGTCACTCGGGCTTAAACCCTATCAGGTCATGCGGCTGGTGATCCTGCCACAGGCCTTGCGGCTGGTGATCCCGCCGACCGGCAACCAGTTCATTTCGATGCTGAAAGATTCGTCCCTGGTGTCCGTGATGGGCGTATGGGAGCTGATGTATCTGGCGCGGACCCATGGCCGGTCCGAGTTCAAATATATGGAAATGCTGATTTCAGCAGCACTGATTTACTGGGCGCTTTCGGGGATTTTCGAATTCATCCAAAGCCGGATCGAGAAAAAGCTCGGCAAGGGTGTGCGGGTCTGATCGTGCAGACCCGTTTATATCATTTCCATTCCCCAACGTTGGTTTCGCGCCGAAATCCGCCAAAAACCCGAACTCAACTACGGATGCGGATTTTTCGTTACGGAGACGAAACTCGCTTATCGGGATCAAACAAAAATCCCTATTAGGTTCAAACAGGCATAACCGGATCACGAGGGGATTTATCGCTTGACGAATCGTTATGATATAACATAACAAATAATACCTCACCAATAGCCATTCCCCCGTTTCGAACCGGATTGATGCCATGCCAATTTCTGCCCTTCGTCGCGCCCTGCTTGCCCTGCCGTTGCTTGCCCTGCCCTATGGGGTACAGGCAGCCGAGAATCCATCGGTCGTCGTATCGATCAAACCGATCCACGGCATTGTCAGTGCGATCATGCAGGGTGTCGGTGAACCGGTTCTTCTGATTGATGGTGCATCGTCACCCCATGCCTATTCGCTGCGCCCCAGCGAAGCCAGATCGCTTCAGGAAGCCGATTTGGTTATCTATGTGTCGCATGCTCTTGAAGGGTTCCTTAAAAAACCGCTGGCGACCCTTTCGGGCGATGCGCATCAGCTTGAACTGGCCGATATTGATGGTCTGACCGTCCGGGCGATGCGCGAAGGTGGCGCATGGGAATCGCATAGCCATGATCACGAAGGACATGATCACGAGGACCATGAAGACGAACATCATGACGAGCATGGTCATGATGAGCATGGCCATGACGAGCACGCCCATGCCGAAGAGCACGATCACGATCATGATCACGCCCATGAAGGTGAAGAAGATCACCACCATGATGAAGACGGTATTGATGCCCATCTTTGGCTTGATCCGGCCAATGGTGCGTCTATCGCAAAGGCGATTGCCGCCGAACTGGGTGAAATCGACCCGGATCACGCAGGCACCTATCAGGACAATCTGAAAAAGTTCCTTGCAAGCCTTGATGCACTTGGGAATGATCTGGACAGCCAGCTCGCACCGGTGCGCAGCAAGCCGTTCGTCGTTTTCCATGATGCCTATCAGTATCTCGAAGCGGGATTTGGCCTGAATGCGGTTGGTTCGATCACTGTTTCACCGGAACAGAAACCCGGAGCAAAGCGCCTGCATGAGATCGAAGACAAAATCCGCGACAGCAATGCCGTCTGCGTCTTTGCCGAACCGCAATTCCGCCCGGCCATCGTCGAGGCTGTGGTTGCCGATACAGGCGCGCATATCGGAACGCTTGACCCGCTGGGGGCGGACCTTCCGGCAGGACCGGATGCCTATCAGAACATCCTTCGCCAGAATGTGGAAGCACTGGTTGACTGCCTGTCGCAGTCCTAAGACGTTTGTTGCCGGTATGCTTGCATCCGTCCTGTGGGCCGGATCAGGCGTGCCGGCATCGGCCCATCCGCATGTCTGGATCGATGCAGATGCGCAGATGATTTTTGAAGACGACAAAATCACCGCAATCCGGCTGCATTGGGTGTTTGATGATCTGTTCAGCCTGACACTGATTGACCAGTTCGACAAAAATCATGATTTGCGGTTCTTTGATGAAGAAAACACCGATGTTCACGACAATGCGTTTGCATTGCTTTCCGAAGTTTCATGGCTGACGCATCTGCGCCGGAACGAGGAGCTTGTGACCTTTGCCGGGGCAACGGACTTCAAGGCCGATATTACCGATGACCGTCGGGTGAGTTACGATTTCACCCTGACGCTTAAAGAGCCGCTTGACCCGATAAAAGATGCCGTTGCCCTGTCGGTATATGATGCGGAATTCTATATTGATGTTGCCTTTACCCAGGTTGATCCGATCCTGTTCAAGGGTAACCGCCATCTCAAATGCCACTATGAAATGAGCGAAGATGAAAAGAACCGCATCTATTTTGATCTGGTTTCGCCAATACGCGCCGACCTTGCCTGCCAGAACGAGGTTGCGGATGCCGGTTCTGATCATGGCCTTTCTGCTGGCGATTTCGTTTCTGCCGAGCAATCAGGCCGCAGCACAAGCCAGTAACCTTCTGGGCCGCGGCACAAGCAGCGAGCAGGCTCCGAATACTCCCGATCAGACGACACAAAATGACGGCGAGAGCCTGATCAGCCTGCCGGGATGGCTATCGGATATTGTCGGTCAGGTGGTGGTGATCCAGACGCAGCTTAACCGGCAAATGACCGCCACATTGCGCAGTGCCAAAACCGGCGATGCATGGTGGCCGGGACTGACTATTATCGCGCTTTCATTCGCCTATGGCGTGTTTCATGCCGCAGGCCCCGGCCATGGCAAGATGGTCACAACCACCTATTTCCTGTCGCGTGATGCCGGATGGAAACAGGGTGTTGCCATGGGCAGCCTGATTGCCGGCGTTCAGGCGGTGACGGCCATTGTTCTTGTCGGGTCGCTGACCCTGATCCTTAATCTTGGACCGGCGGCGATTACCCAGAACGGGCTGGTTCTGGAAGCCGTGTCCTATGCACTGATTGCCGGGCTGGGCGGATTGATGTGTATCCGTATTTTGCAGGGACGTGATGATTGTTGCGATCACGGCGGGCATGACCATCACCATCACCACCATGCACATGACCACGCACATCATCATGACCACGATCACGAACATGATCATGCAGACCATCAGCATCACAAGCATGAGCATGAGCATGAGCATGAGCATGAGCATGAGCATGAGCATGAGCATAACCATGGCCACGCCATCACCAAGTCCCGCTGGCAGATGATTGCGGGCGGGATTGTGGTCGGCCTGCGTCCCTGCACCGGGTCGATACTGGTGCTGCTGTTTACGCTGGCAAACGGATTGTTCCTGATCGGGATTGCCTCGGCCTTTGCCATGGCTGTCGGTGTGGCGCTGACCATCAGTTTGATCGGGTTGGCGGCCATCGGCATTCGGACCGGCACCCAGCATCTTTTCAGTGTTTCGGAAAGCACGTCCGGTTGGCTGCGCCGCGGGGTCGGCCTGACAGGTGCCGCGCTGATTACCCTTTTTGGCTTGTTGCTGCTGCTTTCGGCGGCCCGGCAGCTTGGCTGGCTGTAAAAGATAACGGCCCGCAAGATTGCCTGCGGGCCGTTTGATTTAAAGGACCAACCCGATTATTCGGCGGTCACGACTTTCATCACCAGTTTGCCATCCGGCTTGATCGGGCCGTCTTCCTTGGCACCCAGCGTGTATTCGAAATAGCCGGTTTTCATACCGCCCTGTTCGGAATGGATCATCAGCATCAGCATTTCACCGGATTTGACCGGTTCCTGCAGGATGGCGGTAACATCCATGTTCTCACCCTTTTTCAGCGGCGCATAACCGACAACCGGGCCCGGCTTCATCGCGGAATCGGTGCGATGCACCACCAGCCAGCCATTTTCGTCGGCCATGATTTTTGATGCACTGACGGTTCCGCCCGAAACATCCTGATCCATCGCATCGACCATCGGCCCCATGGCATTGGCAGCCGTCGGAATGGCGGCAGTCAGGGCACCGGCCATCAGCGCCCCGCCGAGAATACCGAACATCTTTTTGGTCACCAGCATTTGAAGTCTCCTTGTCTGTTGAACCGGGACGGGCTGTTTGTCTGCCGTCCGCTCGTGTCGCGCTTTGTTGCGCGCATCGAAGCTACGCGGGCCAGACCGGCCGGGTTTCAGATCGGGAAACTTTTTTTTGAAATCAGTGTTTGACCGGGATCAGGCGGCCATGAATGGCAGGCCCCGTCGGACGCCCGGTTGGCGATCCGCCTTCGGGTTCCAGACTGATGCCAAAAGTCGCATTGCGCAGCAGGGCCGGATCAAATTCCCCCAGCGACCGTGTTGTCGGCACGGATGCGTTTTCAAGCAGCCCCAGCGATTTTGGTGCCGGGCCCAATTGATCGGATGCGATCCATAGCTGATAGGTCTTGCCTTCGGGAAGGGTCGCGGATACCGGGCGGATGATCACGGCACGGGTATCAAGATCGATACTCATGACAAAGGCGGGCTGGGTATCGTCACGGTGGAAGACGGCGACAAATTGCCGGTCCTGAACCGGGCTGGCAAAATCCGATACCAGAACCGCCACCATCAGGCTTGCCGCCAGTGCACCGGTGGCAAATGTCCCGATCCGCCAGCGGGCAAGCTTGCGTTTCAGCAGATCGATTTCGACAATATTATCCGCCTGCGCGCGTGCGCCTTCAATACGGGCGCGAATGGCCGGGAACAGGTCGCGCGACGGCATTTCATCGCGGTAATGCCCGTTTAATGGCGACAGGCGTTTTTCCCAATCAGCAATCGCGGCATTCAGATCATCCTCGTGCGACCGGCGTTCATCGACAATGCGGCGCATGTCGGGATCAAGTGTTCCCAACACATATTCCGCGGCCAGCATGTCGATATCTTCCCGGTCGGTCATGATCCGAGGCATTCCTTCAATTGTTTCAGGCTACGATGCAGCCATGTCTTGATCGTGCCGACCGGCTGGGCAAACCGTTCTGCCAGTTCGGCACGCGAAAATCCGTCCAGATAGGCCAGCCTGACCATTGTGCGGCGATCATCATCAAGCCCGCCAAGGCAGATTTCAAGCTGGCGCAGGTCATCATTGCGTTCGGCCTCATCGGCAACCGACAGATCATCGTGATCGGCCAGTTGATCGATATCGAAGTCATCAACCACCGCGTCATGACGTTTGTCACAGCGCAGCGCGTCAATCGCCCGGTTACGCGCAATCGTTGCCATCCAGGTGATGATCGACGCACGGCCCGGTTCGAAATCACCGGCACGTTCCCAGACCCGCACATAGATTTCCTGCAGGATATCTTCGCTTTGGGCCCTGTTTTTCAAGATACGCAGGACAATGCCGAAAAGTTTCGCCGATGTCGCATGATAAAGATGCCCGAAGGCGTCCATATCGCCGTCGGCCGCACGTGCAAGAAACTGTTCCAGATCCCGGGTTGATGTCCCCATGCCATCCGCCAATTATCGCCCGCCGCGATCCTGCGACGTGCCAATGTACCATTTCCGGGATGATTGATCCCGAGCCATTCATTGATACGTGCAGATTGGCAAGGTTGATCAGTTATCCGATCAGAAAAACCTTTACCCATCAGCATTTATACCGGTCTGGAATGGCTTCGGTTGCCTTGATCAGGGCATCCATCACCATCCGCACCGCGGGCGAGCGGCGAATATCGGGATGCACGACCAGCCAGACCGGCTTGCGGAGTTCATTGGTCACATCATCGGTGACAAGTTCCAGCCTGTCATCCTCGTCCGCCAGATAACGTGGCAGAAGGCCAAGCCCGTATCCCGCGGCAACAAAGGCCAGCACGGTATGGGTATCGTCCGATCTGACCCGCATCGGCAATTTGCGGTTAAGCTGTTCCCATACCCAACCCTGCTTGTAATCCCCAAAGGTGTTGCGTCCGTCGGCACAAAATTCCCAATCCTTTTCCGGCACAGTGGCGGTATAGCCCCGCATGGCGTAAACCGCATGGCGCAAGTTGGTCAGCTTGCGTGCAATCAGCCCGCTTTGATCCGGAGTTGCCATGCGTACCGCCACGTCGGCCTCCCGCCGTGCCAGATTGGCAATTACGCTGGAGCCAAGGATTTCATATTCCAGATGACGCTGATCTTTCAGAAGTTCGGCAAGGCGCGGCGCAAACAATATCCTCCCTGCCAGCGGCGGAACCGCGATACGCACTACACCATGCGCGGTTTCATCACCACGCGCCTGACGCTCGAAGGCAAGGACGTCTTCCTCGATCTTTGTAGCAACCGGCACAAGATTTTCACCGGCATCGGTCAATGACCATCCCGTTCCAAGCCGGTCAAACAGCCGCGCCCCGACATCCTGTTCAAGGGCGTCGATCCGCCTTGCGACCGTGGTGTGATCCTTGCCGAGTTTTCGGGCGGCACCGGAAAGCGTGCCTTCACCTGCCAACACGACAAAATATCGCAGATCGTTCCAGTTCATGATGCCCCATCCCGGATTGCGCAAATTTGCACAATCATAGCGCATTTTATCGGAATTACATGAGATTTATGCGCATGTCATGATCAGGCCATATCAAACGAGCCCCCGAACAAGGAGATTTCGACATGGCCGTCTCCCATCATATCGAATGCGATGCCAATGCCCGGCTGAACCGCCCCTCGCGCCCCACCGTCTCGCAAATTGCGACGACTGCGATTGATGTCCTGCTGGCCGCGTACAAACGCCATCAAAGCCGCGTGGCACTGAACCGGCTGTCGGATCATCAACTGTGCGATATCGGACTGGAACGCAGTGAAAGCGGGTATGTATCCCGCGACAATTATTAAAAGATTCAAGGCGGTGCCTGATCAGGGTTCCTGACCCTTTCATTCTGGCAATCGACACGCTTTGATATGCCTCCCTCAGGCAGCAAAAGAGATCCCGCGCAGATACACAGCACGGGGTCTCTTTTTGTTTTTCACACCTGAAATTCTGCCGAAATGCTGTCGGCAGCCTTGATCAGCGCATCCATGACAAGTCGTACACCGGGGGACCGGCGCATATCGGGATGCACAACCAGCCATGCGGTTTCGCGGCTTTCGCCCGTCGTATCGGCCCGGATCAGTTCAAGCCGTTCGTCCCCGTCCGCCAGATAGCGCGGCAACACCCCCACCCCATGCCCGGCGGCGATGAACTGACGCACGGATTCGGTATCGTCCGCCCGGAAACGGCAGGGCAGTTCACGCCCCATAATATTGCGCACCCATTCCTTTTTGGCCGCCCCATAGGATGTATCCTCGTAGCCGCAAAATTCCCAATCCTGTTCGGGCACGCGTGCGCTATATCCCCGTGCGGCATAAAGGCCAACGCCAAGTTCAACCAGCTTGCGGGTGATCAGGCCGGGTTCGCGCGGGGTGACCATACGCACTGCCAGATCGGCCTCGCGCCGGGCCAGGTTGACGACGTTGGACGCACCGATAATTTCAAATTCCAGCCCCTTGTGTGCCGTCAGCAATTGCGCCAGACGCGGGGCAAACAAAACCCGCCCAGCAACCGGGGGAACCGATATGCGCACCACACCGTGGGCGGCTTCGTCCCCTTTGGCCTGCCGTTCAAAGCCGAGCGCCTCGGCCTCGACCCGTTCGGCCACCGGGACAAGGTTCTGCCCGGCGATGGTCAATTGCCAGCCGCGTGGCAGACGGTCAAACAGCTTGGTTCCCACGGCATCTTCAAGGGCCTCGATCCGCCGCGCCACGGTGGTGTGTTCCTTGCGCAACCGCCGGGCAGCCCCTGAAAGGCTGCCTTCCTCGGCAAGGATCAGGAAATAACGCAGGTCGTTCCAATTCATGTGCTTGACCAGTTCATATGACCAGAGATCATCAGTTCCGTTTATTTTTGCACATTAAATCTGCGAAACAACCAAATTCCCGTTTTATTTTGCATATGAGAGGATCAGGGCATCGACAGAATACGGCCTTTTGGAAATCAGGAGGATACCATGACCTATCGGCCCCCGACCAAAGCACAGGACTTTGACATCCGCACCGACCCGATCGCCAACCGCGTGCCGTTTGGCCGTCTGATCAACAAGATCACCAACTATTCGGCCGAAGCCCGCAAACGCAAAAACGAACGCGAAGTGATGGCACATCTGAGCGACGATCAGCTTCGCGATGTCGGGCTGCAACGCACATTTGATGGCAACCAGTGGCGCGTTACACGCATTGTCTGATTAACATCCCCCGCCCCACCAATGAAAAAGGAGCCCGTTACGGGCTCCTTTTTTACAGTCGTCTATCAGGGTCGATCAGCCACGCAGTTCGGCAACCTTGTCGGTCGCTTCCTGTGCGAGGCGGGTGATGGTTGCCCAGTCACCGGCCTTGACCGCGTCCTTGGGGGCAACCCACGAACCACCGACGGTGATGATGTTTGGCAGAGCCAGATAATCACCAAGATTTGCCAGAGACACACCACCCGTCGGGCAGAATTTGACCTGCGGCAGTGGCCCGGACAGGGCTTTGAGCATCGAAACACCACCCTGCTGTTCGGCGGGGAAGAATTTCAGCATGTCATAGCCATGATCGATCAGGTTCATGATTTCCGAAGGCGTGCCAGCACCGGGGAGCAACGGAACGCCGGTATCTTTGGCGGCCTTCAGAAGACCGTCGGTGTGGCCGGGAGAAACGGCAAAGGCACAACCGATTTCGGCCATGCGTTCCATCTGTTTGGCATTGATCACGGTCCCGGCACCGGTAATCGCATCTGGTACTTCGGCGATGATGCGTTGGATGCTTTCTTCGGCCGCGGCACTGCGCAGCGTGATTTCAAGCACCGGCAAACCACCGGCAACCAGCGCCTTTGCAAGCGGAACGGCATCATTGACGTCTTCGATCACCAGAACCGGCACGACCGGTGCCTTGGACAGAATTTCGCGTGACGAAAGGCTCATAAGGTATCCTCCAGTTTTCGGTCAGGCCGTCAAAATCTTGGCGCAACCGAGCAGGGCCGGGTATTTCGCCGTCATCAGGCGCACCGGCACATCATTCATTAAATCATGGAAACGGCCCTTGGCGATCATGCGATCCTTAAGGCCGCTTTGTTTCATAAAGTCGGCAATGCGCGGACCAATACCGCCACCGATAAATACGCCGTCAAATGCGCCAAGCGTCAGGACCAGATCACCGGCCACCCCGCCCATGAACAGACAGAACCGATCCAGAACCTTAAGGCAAAGCGGATCATTTTTCTGCATGGCATTTTCAACGATTTCAGCGGCACTGAGCGGTGTCACGTCGATCCCGTCAATGGCAGCAAGCGCACGATAAAGGTTTTCAAGCCCCATCCCCGACAGGATGCGTTCGGCCGACACACGGCCCAGCTCAGCCGTCAGGAATTTGACGATTTCATAATCGAGATCATCAACGGCGGGCAGTGACACATGGCCGCCTTCGCCCTGGATCGGAATCCAGTGATCGTCATGGCGCAGAAGCCCCGAAACGCCAAGCCCGGTCCCAGCCCCGATCACCGCCAATGGCAATCCCGGGCGCCCCGGACCATCAAACAGCGTGATCAGGTCTTCGTCGCCAAGATAAGGCACGGACATCGCAAGACCGGTAAAATCATTGACCACTACCAGACGATCAAGACCAAATTCGGCCTTGAGCGCGTCCTTGGAAAACACCCACGGGTTATTGGTGAATTTGATGATGTCTGCGGATGCCGGGCAGGCCACGGCAACCGCAAATTCATTCAGATCTGCGCAATCGGTTTTCACCATGAAATCCCGCATGGCATCGCCGATGGTCGCATAATCGCGGACCGGCAATGTCATCGGTGATTGCGGATTTCCATTTTCGTCAATCCAGGCAAAGCGGGCGTTGGTACCGCCGATATCACCAACCAGCCGCATTATGCTACCTCGACCTCGGCTGCCCCCGGAAGCACCGCACTGGCACCCAGTTCGGCCAGTCCGACATGTTCGCGGAAGACACCGAACAATTCACGACCGAAACCGGTCTGATGTTCGGCCTTGTTATCAAAGGTTGCGAATTCACGCTTGGCCAGTTCGGCCTCGGTCACATTCAGGATCAGTTCGCCGGTTTCGGCATCAAGACGCACGATATCGCCGTCTTTCACCTTGGCAATCGGCCCATTCATCATGGCTTCGGGGGTGACATGGATTGCCGCCGGGACCTTGCCCGATGCGCCCGACATGCGGCCATCGGTGACAAGGGCGACCTTGTAACCAAGGTCCTGCAACACGCCAAGCGGCGGCGTCAGTTTGTGAAGTTCCGGCATGCCATTGGCCTTGGCCCCCTGGAAACGGACAACGCAGACAACGTCGCGATGCAGTTTGCCGTCCTTGAACGCCTGCATCATTTCTTCCTGCGAGGTAAAGACCGCAGCCGGGGCTTCGATCACGCGGTTTTCAGGCTTCACAGCCGATACCTTGATCACCGAACGGCCAAGGTTCCCCGCCAGCATGCGAAGGCCGCCATCGGCACTGAACGCCTTTTCGGCCGGACGCAGGATTTCCTCGTCATGGCTGGTGGCCGGGGCATCACGCCACGACAATTTGCCATTATCCAGATACGGCTCGGTGCCATAGGCCGCCATGCCGCCGGTATGGATGGTCTGAAGATCGGGATGCAGAAGACCGTTTTTCAAAAGGTCGCTGATCACAAAGCCCATGCCGCCCGCGGCGTGGAAATGGTTCACATCGGCCTGCCCGTTCGGATAAACGCGGCACAGAAGCGGGATCAGACGCGACAATTCATCGAAATCTTCCCAGCGAAGTTCGATACCCGCCGCACGTGCCATCGCGGGAAGATGCAGGGTATGGTTGGTCGACCCACCGGTCGCAAGCAGACCGATAATGCCGTTCACGAATGCCTTTTCATCGAGAATTTTGCCAACCGGACGGTAATCATTGCCAAGTTTGGTGATCTGAAGCGCACGACGGGCGGCTTCTTCGGTCAGGGCATCACGCAGATCGGTGTTTGGGTTAACAAACGCCGCACCGGGCAAATGCAGGCCCATGATTTCCATCAGCATCTGGTTGGAGTTCGCCGTACCATAGAAGGTACAGGTCCCCGGGCTGTGATAGGACGCGGTTTCCGCTTCGAGCAGTTCCTTGCGACCGACCTTGCCCTGCGCGTAAAGCTGCCGGATGCGGGCCTTTTCATTGTTGGGCAAACCGGACGGCATCGGACCGGCCGGGACAAACACCGCCGGGATATGACCATAGGCAAGTGCGCCCATCACCAGACCCGGTACGATTTTATCGCAGACACCGAGATAAAGCGCCGCATCAAACACATCATGCGACAGCGATACCGCCGTCGACATCGCAATCACATCCCGCGAAAACAGGGACAGTTCCATCCCCGGGCGGCCCTGTGTCACGCCATCGCACATGGCAGGCACGCCACCGGCAACCTGTGCGGTTGCGCCGGCTTCGAACACGGCCTTTTTGATGCGGTCGGGATAAACGCCCAGTGGCTGATGGGCGGACAGCATATCGTTATAGGATGTCACGATGCCCAGATTGGCACCTTCGTCACCATTGATGCGTTCCTTGTCCGCCGCACTGCAGCCAGCAGACGCATGGGCGAGGTTGCCGCATGACAGGGATGAGCGATGCGGACGGTCGGACGCGGCGGCTTCGATGCGTTCCAGATAGGCCTCGCGGGTGGGCTTGGAACGTTCGACGATGCGTTTGGTAATCTGTTCTAATTCACGTTTCATGGGGTTCAGCCTTTCGGGTTCTCGGCGCTCCACCACAGATCGACGGGGATGTCAGTCTGCTGCAAGATTGCGCGAACCGGCATTTCTTCGATCTCGGTGCCGTTTTTCGCGGTTTCAAAGGTCGACCATTTGGATTGTCCGGTAATATGGATGCCAATATACCGGGCATTAAGGATGGCGGGCAAAGTCATGCTGATGCGCGGGACCGGGGATACGGTCGGGCGCGCGGCGGCAACCAGTTCGCCATGGGCGGGATAAAGTCCCTTTTGCAGGGCATCGGGCGCGGATGACGGGAACAGGGATGCCGTATGGCCATCATCACCCATGCCCAGATACACGATATCAAGCGGCCAGCTCAGATCGGTGCGAAGGCGGCTTGAAACCGTTGAAATTGCGTCTTCGGGATTGGCGTCACCGGTTTTCAGTGACACAAAACGCGCATGCTGGGCTTCATTGATCAGGAAATGATCGCGAACCAGCTTTTCGTTTGACTGATCGTCATCCAGCCCCACCCAGCGATCATCGCCAAGGGTGACGGTGACTTTCGACCAATCCAGTTTGACGGCCGAGAGTTTTTCAAAGAGCGGTTTGGGAAAACGTCCACCGGCCACCGCCATGCTGGCATGGCCGCGGGTGGCAATGGCGAATTCAAGGCGTTCCACGGTTTCCTTGACCATGGCCGCAAGCATGTCATCGCCGCTTTGGAAAATGCGTTCGTTTGTCATGTCTTCGTCCAGAAAATTGGGAACCGGTTCATCGTCACGCAAGGCCGCCCCACCAAAAGGCAAGGCGACCCGCATGTCATCAGAACCCGGCTTCTTCGTTCCAGGTCCGGCCGTCACGCTCGATCAGCGCAATGGCCGCCGAAGGCCCCCACGTGCCCGAGGTATACCCCTTGGGCGTGATGTGATTGCTTTGCCATGCTTCCTGAATGGCATCGACCCACTGCCAGGCAATATCCTGTTCGTCGCGACGCACGAACAGCGTGTTATTGCCATCAATCGCGTCCAGCAAAAGACGCTCGTAAGCATCCGGGCTGCGCCCGCCGAAGGCCTCGGCAAAGGACAGGTTCAGCGCGGTCGGACGCAGGCGCACAAGACCCGGCCCCGGGTTCTTGGTATTCAGAACCAGATGAATGCCGTCATCAGGCTGCAAACGCAGAACAAGGCGGTTGGCCTGATAATTGGTCATGGATTTTGCCAGCGGGAAAATCTGATGCGGCACATCGCGGAACTGGATGACAATTTCCGAATGGCGTTTCGGCAAGCGTTTACCGGTCCGCAGATAGAACGGCACCCCGGCCCAGCGCCAGTTGTTCAGTTCGGCCCGGATGGCAACAAAGGTCTCGGTGGTGCTGTCGATATTGGCACCTTCTTCTTCAAGATAGCCCGGGACTTCCTTGCCACCGACGGCACCATTGCGGTACTGGCCGCGCACGGTGGCGCTGTCGATATTGGAATCATTGATCGGTTTCAGTGCCTTGAGCACCTTGACCTTTTCATCGCGCACCGCGTCCTGATCGAGAACATGCGGGGCTTCCATCGCGACAAGGCAGAGAAGCTGCAACATATGGTTCTGAACCATGTCACGCATCGCACCGGCATCGTCATAATAGGACCAGCGCCCTTCGACGCCGACTTCCTCGCCAACCGTGATCTGCACATGATCGATATGCGCGCTGTTCCACAGCGGTTCGAACATGGCATTGGCAAAGCGCAGGATCAGAAGGTTCTGCACCGTTTCCTTGCCAAGATAATGGTCGATACGGAAAATCTGGTGTTCTTCGAAGACTTCACCGATCTGGCCGTTGATTTCACGGCAGCTTTCAAGATCGTGGCCCAGCGGCTTTTCAAGCACAACGCGCGAATTCGGCGTTACCAGACCGGCCTTCTTAAGGTTAAAGGCCATATCAGCAAACAGCGACGGGCTGGTCGAGAAATAATAGACGCGATCCCGATCCGGCTGATCGGCAAGTTTTTCATGCAGGATTTTGAAGCCGGTTTCATCCCCGGCGGAAACCTGAACATAGGCGATGCGCGCGGCAAACTTTTTCCAGACCTTGGCGTCAAATTCGCCTTTGGGAATGTATTTTTGTCCGGCTTCTTCCAGCTTCGCGCGGAAGTCTTCATCGGAATGTTCGCTGCGCGAGGCGCCGAAAATACGGGTGGAATCATCGAAACGCCCGGTACGTTCCATTTCGTAAAGTGCGGGGAAAAGTTTGCGTAACGCCAAATCTCCGGTCCCACCGAAAATCACGATATCAGCGATACGATGCTTCAGCCGTTGGCGCTGCGTCGTCGTTTGTGTCATCTTGCCCTAAGCCTTCCAAGCGAACTGCTCTCACTCGTTTCCTCCCCGTCGTAAAGGTGGGATCCCGAGCCCGAAGGGCTCTGGCAAACGACCGGGCCACGGTATTTACCGTGTTGGCAGGCGCCGGGTTTTCGCCCCGTCACCGCCTATCCTGTTGCCAGCTGGGCTCTGAGCGGTTCGTTATCCACATCAAGGCGCCGTCTGGCTTGTCCGTTCTGATCGAACAGATAGCAATCTTCCACCCGGGCATGAATGCCAATGGATGATCCTGTTACAATTGCCGTATCACCCGTGACACGGGCAACGAACAGTTCATCGCCACCGGCCTGCACATAGACGAGACCCGCCTCGCCCAGATGTTCAACCACTTCGACCGTTCCTGACAGCAATGCCGTGTCCTGATCGGCAAGGCTGCAATGTTCCGGTCTGATGCCCACTGTTACACGATCTCCGGCGTCAAGACCACTGCCATCAACAGGCAGCGTCACCTCTTTACCGGAATCCAGTTTAACCGTAACAGTTTGTTGCGAAACCTCTATCACAACCGCCGGAACAAAGTTCATTTTAGGCGACCCGATGAAGCCCGCAACAAATTGATTTTGCGGGTGATGATAGAGTTCAAGCGGGGTCCCGACCTGCTCGACCGAGCCCGCCCGCAAAACCACGATCTTGTCAGCCATTGTCATGGCTTCGACCTGATCATGCGTCACATAAATCATCGTGGACTTCAATTTTTCATGAAGTTTTGTCAATTCGATCCGCATTTGCACACGCAAACCGGCATCCAGGTTCGATAACGGTTCATCAAACAGGAAGACTTTCGGTTTGCGCACAATCGCCCGGCCAATGGCAACGCGCTGACGCTGCCCGCCCGAAAGTTCCTTTGGCTTGCGGTCCAGCAATTCTTCAAGTTGCAGCACCCTGGCCGCGGCCATCACGCGTTCGCGTTGTTCGTCCTTGGTTCTTTTCGCAAGATCAAGGCCGAATGCCATGTTTTCATAGACCGTCATATGCGGATAAAGCGCGTAGGACTGAAACACCATGGCAACACCACGATCCTTGGGTGCCTTGTCATTGACGACCTCGTCGCCAATGGAAAGTTCCCCATCGCTAATATCTTCGAGCCCGGCAATCAGGCGCAGCAAGGTCGATTTGCCGCACCCCGACGGGCCGACAAACACGCAAAACTCGCCATCGCGGATATTCAGATCGACACCGTGAATGGTTTCGATCGGACCAAAACGTTTTTTAACCTGCTTAAGAACCACTTCCGACATGCGGGTTCCTCCCTCGACTTGTCGATTTATATCGTTCCGAAATAAAAGCCCCAGCCCGGCAGCGAAAGCTGATTGCCGGTAACCGATCCGCTGTTAAGGGCGAAATTCGCATCCGAACGCCCGGGCAAGGTCACGGTCCGGGCATCGGGTGTCGTATTGAACACGCAGATGGTCCGGACCACGCCCGCCATCCGGGCATAGGCGATGACATTGTCATCGATATCGAGCATCTCGATATCGCCATCGATGATTTCCGGATGGATTTTGCGCCAGGCCAAAAGATCGCGATAAAAACTGCGCAATGAATTGGGATCATCCATCTGTTCGGCCACGGCAAGCCCGCTATGATCCTGCGGGACCGGCAGCCACGGCGTATCGCTTGTCGTGAAACCACCATGGGGGATATTGGCATTCATCCATGGCATCGGGGTCCGGCATCCATCGCGCCCCTTGAATTCCGGCCACATTTCAATCCCGTATGGGTCCTGCAGAAATTCATAGGGGACGACGGCTTCTTCAAGGCCAAGTTCCTCCCCCTGATAGATGCAGGGTGTGCCGCGCAATGTGGTGTAAAGGGCCGGGATCATGCGAAGGCGGGCATCATTATCGCCGCCTTTATCCCTGCCCCAACGGGTCGCAACCCGGACAAAATCATGGTTAGACACTGCCCAGCACGGCCAGCCATCACCAAGAACGTCAAACACATTGCGCAACATTCCGCGGATCAACGGCGTTTCAAGCGGGCTTTCCAACAGATTGATCGTATAGGCCATGTGAAGCTTGTCGCCCCCGGCGGTATATTCCGCCATGGTCGCCAGCGAATTGTCCGACCCGATTTCACCGACCGTCGTGGCACCGGGATATTTGTCGAGAACCGCACGCAGTTTTTGCAGGAACGCGATATTTTCCGGCCGCGTTTTGTCATAGACATGCATCTGGCGGGTATAGGGATTTTCCTTTGGCGCACCTTCGGGCCGGTGCGTGCCCGGAACCCATGGCGGGTTATCGCGCAGTTCCGCGTCATGGACATAGAAATTGGCGGTATCAAGCCGGAAACCATCCACCCCGCGACGCAGCCAGAATTCCACATCGTCAAGCAACTGGGCCTGCACATCCGGGTTATGGAAATTCAGGTCCGGCTGACTGACCAGAAAGTTGTGCATGTAATATTGCTGCCGGGTGGTATCGAACTTCCATGCCGAACCGCCAAAAATCGACAGCCAGTTATTGGGCGGCGTGCCATCCGGTTTGGGATCGGCCCAGACATACCAGTCGGCCTTGGGATTATCGCGGGATGACCGGCTTTCCTTGAACCAGACATGCTGATCGGAACTGTGCGACAGGACCTGATCAATGGTGACGCGCAGGCCAAGCGAATGCGCCTTTTCAACCAGATGGTCGAAATCGGCCAAGGTTCCGAACATCGGATCGACATCGCGATAATCCGCTACGTCATAGCCGAAATCCTTCATCGGCGAGGTAAAGAACGGCGACAGCCAGATGCCATCGACACCCAAATCGGCAATGTAATCCAGTTTCTGGGTAATGCCGGGCAGATCACCAATGCCATCGCCATTCGAATCAAAGAAACTGCGCGGATAGATTTGATACAGGACGCCACCGCGCCACCAGTCAGGATTTCCGGCCAAAGCCATTTAAGTCACCTTAAGTCATGTGGGACGAGAAGCCGCATCAGCCTTTGACAGCCCCGGCCGTCAGGCCGGACACGATGCGACGCTGGAAAATCAGGACCAAAACAATCAGGGGGACCGTCACGATCACCGATGCCGCCATGATATTGCCCCATGGCATTTCAAACTGGCTGGCCCCGGAAATCAGGGCGATGGCAACCGGCACGGTGCGCTGTTCATTGGTCAGGGTAAAGGTCAGGGCAAACAGGAATTCGTTCCATGCCATGATGAAAGCCAGAAGCCCGGTGGTCACCATGGCAGGCCACATGACCGGCAGGAACACGCGCGTGATCACGGTCCAGGGGCTGGCCCCATCCATCACAGCGGCTTCTTCAAGCTCGCGCGGCAATTCGCGCATGAAGGCGGTCAGGATCCAGACCGTGAATGGCAGGGTCAGCATCATGTATGAAATTGCCAGCCCGAACATCGAATTATAAAGCCCGACGGCCCGGATCAGTTCGAACATGCCCGACAGCACGGCGACCTGCGGGAACATTGATACCGACAGGATCGTCACCAGCAACAGGCCACGCCCGGCGAATTTAACCCGCGCAAGCGCATAGGATGCCGTTACTCCCATCAAAAGCGACAGGGCAACAACCATCACACTGACGAAGATCGAATTGAAGATATTGCGACCGAACGGCTGCCCTTCAAACACCGACAGATAGTTCGAGAAACTGAAACTTTCGGGCAGGTAATTGACGTCAAACAGGGCCGATCCGGTTTCGAACGCGGTCAGGATCGCATAGTAAAACGGGAAAACGGCAAAGATCACGATGGCCGCCACCAGAAGATAGAACCCTGCCTTCATCATCAGGGATTTGACATTGCGGTTCATGTTAATGTCCCCCCTCGTCAAGCCGGACCCGACCGATCATCATGTAGGCCATGATCGAAAAGGCGATGACCAGAAACAGCAGTGTTGACGCCGCCGAGCCATATCCGACTTCCTGAAAATCGACCAGAAGCTGCCGGGCATAGACCGACATGGTCATGGTGTTCGGATTGTTCGGCGTCAGAACATAAATCACGTCAAACACACGCAATGCATCAAGGGCACGGAAGATCACGGCGACCATCAATGCCGGTTTGATCAGCGGCAACGTCACCTTGAAAAACACCCGGACCGGATGAATGCCATCGACACGGGCGGCTTCATAACAGTCACTTGGCAGCATCTGAAGGGCTGCCAGTGTCAGAAGCGCCATGAACGGCGTGGTTTTCCAGACATCGACCATGATTACCGCGACCATTGCCGTATCGGGATTGGCCGTCCAGGCAACCGGCGATGCAATCAGCCCCAGCGACATCAGAAGATCATTGATGATGCCGAACTGGTCATGCAGCATCCAGTTCCACATCTTGGCCGATACAATCGTCGGGATCGCCCACGGGATCAGAACCGCTGCCCGAACCAGACCGCGCCCCTTGAATTCCTGATTAAGGACAAGGGCCACAATGATACCCAGCACCGTTTCAAGCGAAACCGAAATCACGGTGAAATAAATCGTGTTCCAGACTGCCTGCCACCATTCCGGGTCGGCCAGAAGGCCGAATTTCTCGCCGTCATAAACGGCATAGAAGTTTTCAAACCCGACGAAACTGTAACCGCCAAGATCGGACAGATTGGCATCGGTAAAGCCGAAGATGAAAGTCCGAAGCAATGGCCAACCGGCCACGCAGGCAAGAATGACCAGCATCGGTGTTAGAAACAGCCATGCCGAACGCCGTCTTGCACGCGTCAGGGACGAAGCTTGCGCCATGGGAACCGCTCTTGATCTTGAAGGGGGATGATCGGCCATGACCGCCATCCATCAAACCGGCCAAAGCAAACCGGCACGAAAACAGGATCGGGGCAGTACCGGGCGACCATCGCCCCCGGCACTGCAAGGCCCGTTTACCAGCCGGAACGCTTCACACGTTTCAGGTTGCGTTCAAGCCCGGTGATCGCCTGATCGACGGTTTGTGATCCAGACAAGGATGCATGCACCGCCTGCCAGAATTCGCTTGATACCTGATTGTATTTCGAACCGGTCACCGTCGACGGACGTGGCGCCGCGCTGGTGAATGTTTCATACAGATCGCCAAAGAACGGGTTGGCAGAAAGGACTTCTTCGTCCTTGTAAAGGTCGGCAATGGTCGGGTTATAGGACCCTTTGATCGCGCGACGTTTCTGTTCCTCGTAAGATGTCAGGAACTTCACAAGATCAGCCGCCAGTTCGGGATTTTCCGAATATTTCGAAACCGACAACTGCCAGCCACCAAGGGCTGCTGCCGAACGGCCATCGGTGCTTCCCTTGGGCAGGGCAGCAACACCGACCTTGCCCTTGACCGGGCTGTCTGCCGAATTGGCCAGCGCCCAGGCATAGGGCCAGTTGCGCATGAAGACCGAATTCCCCGACTGGAACACACCGCGCGCCTCTTCCTCGGCATAACCAAGAACGCCTTCGGGGGAAATGGTGCCAATCCAGTTTGAAGCGGTCTCAATTGCCTTTTTGGCCTGATCATTATTGATCGAAATATCGCCGTTCGGCTCGACCACGGAGCCGCCATTAAACGAAACCACCCATTCGAGCGCGTTGCAGGTCAGGCCTTCATAGGCACGCCCCTGAAACACATGGCCCCACATCTTGTCATTGCCGGCCTTGCGTTCGCCTTCCTGGATTTTCCGGGCGGTTTCAGTCAGTTGTTCCCAGGTTTCGGGAACATTTTCACCGTACTTTTCCAGCAAATCCTTGCGGTAATAAAGAACCCCCGCATCCGTGTACCACGGCATCGCGACCAGACGGTCTTCAAAGGTGTTGTTGGTGACGATGGCCTCGAAATGCTGCTTGGCTTCGTCTGCCATATATTCACTAAGGTCGATGAAATGATTGCCAAGGATCCCCGGCCAAATCACATCAATCTGGAATACGTCGATGTCGGAGGATCCGGCGGCAAGAATCTGCTGATACAGGGCCAGTCGTTCGGTGGTGGAATTCGGGGTGGAGATCACCGCGACTTCGTTGCCGGTTTGCTTTGCCCATGCATCGACACCTTCCTGGCAAAGCGCAAGTTCCTGCCCGACGGCACCACAGGAAATAGAAATTTTTGCGGCATTGGCCGAACTGGCCATCACGAAAGCTGCGCCAAGAACGCCCGCGGTTGCGAGCAGTCTGTTCATCAAGGTCATTGAGACCTCCCTAGGATGTTATCGGTTTTCCCATACAGCTTTTGGCAGCTGCTGTTGTTGCTTTTGGTTGTTCTTTTTATTCGGGCCCACTGCCTGTTACAGAACCACCCGATTGAAAAAGGATACGCCTGATCGCACCTTTTCAAAGTGTCATATCCTTCAAAGGATGATACTATTCTGCAAATTCGCGGCGATCATGACACGAATAGTAGGACGATATGCGGATCATCCAGGAACGGATCACAAATCCACAGGGATATAGCTGGGGCTATTTTCACTATGTCTGGGATGATTTTCGCTGCAACTGGCACCAGCATCCCGAATATGAGATGACCCTGACGCTGAATGCCAAAGGATCGCGGTTGATCGGCGATCACCGGCAGGCGTTTGACGGGCTGGATTTCGCCATGGTTGGCCCCAACCTGCCCCATCTTTGGGAATGCAAACGCATTGATCCGTCGCGCCCGATAGAGGTTTATGTGCTTTGGCTGTCGCAGGAATGGGTGGAAAACCTGACACGGGATTTTGTTGAATTTGCCGATTTCCACGAATTGTTTGCCCGTGGACGCCGCGGCCTTTCCTTTACCGACAAAGCCATCGCACGCGTTCAGGAAATATGCCCGCATCTTGATGATGCCAAACCGCGACAGCGTTTCATCCTGATGATCGAACTGCTTGAAGCATTGCTTGCCGGAATCGACAAACCGCTGGCCTCGGCCAATTTCGGCGGCGAAGCCGGAAAAAACAGTGAATCTATCCGGGTGGATCGCGCACTGGCCTTCATTCATGCCCATTATGCTGAACCGCTTCGGGTTTCATCGCTTGCCGATGTTGCCGGGGTCAGTGAAAGCAGCTTTTACCGGCTGTTCAAACGCTATACCGGGCGCAGTGTTGTCGAATATCTGAACGAATACCGGATTTCGCGGGCCTGTGTGCAGCTATCGCGCACCGATCTTCCGATCTATCAGATCGCCGAAAATAACGGCTTTAGCAATCTTTCGAACTTCAACCGGCGTTTTCGCCAGTATCGTGGAAAATCAGCCAGCGACTATCGCGAGAACATTCGTATTCACGGCCAGTTCCCCGATCACCCGCCAATGCCCGATGCCCGCATCGGTGCCGTTCCGGCCCGTCCGCTGCCAAGCGAGGTAGACGGTGTTCCGGACCGACGCACCGCCATTCCGGCATCCGCTGCCGAATAGTCCACCAACGTGGTACGACAGAACATCGGGAATGCGATGATGTTCTGTTTTCCATTCCCCTATGGTCCATCATCCCGTAAGACTCGTGCAAAAGCGTTGTTTTCTGCGGGTTTCATTCAACCTGATACCGGCCCTGCACCATCAATGTTCTCATTTTCCTTCGAAAAACGAGAACATTGAGACCATATAAATTCCATTAAAAATCAATAACTTATATATTTTATCGGCTTTTGTTCTAATTTTGTTCTTGCGAGAACAAAACAGGATCATTATGGTTTCTTCAGACAGATTGAGGAGGATACAGCCATGATGAAGTTGCTTGAAAATCCGAACCGCCTGAACGAGCTTTGCAGCACGGTTGCCGTGGTCGGAAGCACCGGATTTTTCCTGTTCGTGATCGGACTGGGAATGGCGCAAACCCTTCGCGGTCTGATCTGATCAAAGCTCATACCTTTTACGAGACCCGGATGGACTTCCCATCCAGGGTGACGACCGGCAGGCAACCCCGCACCCATACCCTGTCCCGTCTGTCGGTCGTCCCTCATCCATCGATCCGGGTCCTGTGAATTGTAACTTGCATATTACTTTCGTTATTCCGCGCCACTTGACGCTGCTGTTTCCCCGACAGCAGCGTTTTTCTTTGTCGGGCTCTTTGCTGGCTTCGAGTCCCCAAAATACTAGACCAATGTATAGTTCAAATCGAATTCCCCCCGTCTTTCGGGCAAAAACTATTATTGCAACGCAACAACTTACGCTGCATCGCAAAATTTAACTCGACAGCACCCCGAATGTTGGTTTGAATCAAGGTGAAAAACGAAAGTTTGGAAATTCATCATACTTTTAGGCTATTGATTGAAACCTGAAGTATCGTAGGATTCTGATGAATTGCAGGATTTCTGTTTATCGTGATTTTGCGGAGCCTTAGCCCGCAATGATCTGATCCCCGGATGGTCACCCGCAAAAAGCGGCCATATGCGGGAGCGGGACTTACGAAAATCAGAAGGCCTGCCCACCGGAAATCCTTTCGGAAAAATGCAGCCGGGGACCAACACGGTCGATGCACCCCACCACCGAACCTTTGCATCGCCGGGGAGTAAGAGATTAATGCTGTACCATCTCTATGAATTGCAGCACGCCACCATCAGCCCGTTGCGCATGGCAGCGGATGCGAGCAAGAAGTGGCTGCGCAATCCGGTCAACCCGCTATCCTATACCCATCAGGGCCGTGCGGCCGCCGCTGCGTTCGATGTGTTTACCCATATCACGCACCGTTATGGCAAACCGGAATTCGGTCTTGATACCACGATCATCAATGGTGAAACCGTCGCCGTGACCGAGGAAATCGTCCATAGCGAACCGTTCTGCAATCTTTTGCATTTCAAACGTGAAACCGATCACCTTAAAAATCAGCCCGATGATCCACGGCTTCTGATCGTGGCCCCGCTTTCGGGTCACTTTTCAACGCTGCTGCGCGGCACGGTCGAGGCATTGCTGCCTGATCATGATGTTTACATCACCGACTGGATCGATGCCCGCATGGTTCCCGTGCATCAGGGGCATTTCGACCTTGATAGCTATATCGACTATGTCATGCAGTTCCTGCGCAAGCTTGGCCCGAACACCCATCTTATGGCGGTGTGCCAGCCATCGGTTCCGGTGGTTGCCGCCGTATCACTGATGGCAGCGGGGAACGAGCCCTGCCAGCCGGCATCGATGACCCTGATGGGCGGCCCGGTCGATACGCGAGAAAACCCGACCGAGGTCAACAATTTTGCCAAGCAGCACAGCCTCGACTGGTTTGAACGCCATGTGATTACGCACGTGCCGCTGCCCCATGCCGGGGTGATGCGCCGCGTATATCCGGGCTTCATGCAGCTTGCCGGTTTCATGAGCATGAACTGGGACAAGCACGTTTCCGCCCATCACGAGATGTTCACCCATCTTGTCGAAGGTGACGGCGAAAGTGCCGATGCCAAGCGCAATTTCTATCACGAATATCTGGCCGTCATGGATATGAGTGCAGAGTTTTATCTTCAGACGCTGAAAGCCGTGTTCCACGAACATCAGCTGCCCGAAGGCACGATGCGCTGGCAGGGGGTTCTGGTTGAACCATCGGCCATCACCAAGACCGCCCTTCTGACGGTTGAAGGCGAACGCGACGATATCACCGGCATGGGGCAGACACGCGCGGCCCACAAGCTTTGCACCAATCTGCCCGACAATATGCGCATGCATCACATCCAGAAGGGTGTTGGCCATTACGGCGTGTTTAACGGCCGTCGCTGGCGCGAACAGATCAGCCCGCGGATCAAGGATTTCATCCGCCGTCACGATCAGCAGGGCAAAGGCCGCAAAAGTGCGCCGGACATGACCCGGATCGAAGCTGCCGAATAGGCTGCACCCCGATATTTAGGCGAATAAAACACTCAAAAGCCGCCCTTATCCGGGGCGGCTTTTGGCTTTGATGCCCGAGACAGGGGATATGGGGATGTGTTCCCGCCCCGATCATTAGACGGCTTGACGTCAAAAGCGCGGCTGAATCCTGCCATTGACGATTTCGCCACCATAGGTCCCGTCGCCATAGGCGTATTGGTCAACCGGGTGCAGTGTATCGACCAGATGCTGATAGACAGCGGCAGCCGATGCTTCCCATGCACTGATCGATCCGATCACGACCGGATATGCGCCGCCGTCCAGCAATCCGATTGCCGTATCAATATCGCCGTTGGTCACTGCACTATTGCCATCGTGCAGCGGTAGATGCACACCGATAACCTCATTGTTCTTGATTGCTATGATCCCGATGCACGATGAAAAGCCGGTAAACATGATCTGCGCTGCCTTACCCCATTCACATTCGGCAATGGCTTCGGTATTGGCGGCCTGGGTAAAAACATATGGCATTGGATTGTCCCTGATTTGCGAAAGATAAAAGATAACTGACGCATCAGAGACGGGTGGTATCCGACCCTGTGACAATCCCTGAACCGAGGCAATTTTACCCGCGTAAAACAGGCAGAACATCAAACCGGATCGGGGATCAGATCATGCAGGGAACGCCAGTACCCAAATTGCAAAGCTTCGATACAGCCGGCATCGCAATCGTCATCGGCGCGACCGGCGGTATTGGCCGGGCCTTTGTGAAACATCTTCGCGATTGTGGCCGGTTTGATGGTGTGATCGAACTGTCGCGCGGCACCGAACCCGCCATCGATTTCGCCGATCCTGGCAGCATCGAAAATGCCGCTGCCTTTGTTCGCGATCAGGCATCCGCACAGAACCAATCCGTGCGTCTGATCATCGATGCCACCGGCTATCTGCATGATGAGGTATTTCAGCCGGAAAAATCATTGCGCCAGATTGATGCCGATTACATGGCGAAATCTTTTCTGATCAACGCCATCGGTCCAGCCTTGCTGATGAAACATTTCACGCCACTCTTGCCACGTGACGGCAAATCGGTATTTGCCACCCTGTCGGCCAAGGTTGGCAGCATTGGCGATAACCGGATGGGCGGCTGGTACAGTTACCGGGCAGCAAAAGCCGCATTGAACCAGTTGGTAAAATGCACCGCCATCGAGCTTGCACGCAGCAAACGCAATGCGATCTGCATCGCCCTTCATCCCGGCACGGTCGATACCGGCCTTTCGGGCCCGTTTGCCAAATCGGGGCTCAATGTGCAAAGCCCCGATCAGGCAACGGCAAATATGTTGATGGTGATTGACGGGCTGCAACCATCACAAAGCGGCGGATTCTTTGCCTATGATGGCAATGAGTTGCCGTGGTGAGATGCAATGATCAAAGAGGACGGGCCTTGAGCCACATGAACAGTGGCACACGCGACCATTGTTTGAGCATGTCACGATCGGCCTGATCGGGAGCTGGTTCACGCATGGCCGATACACCAAACCCGGCCTTGCCCAACGCATTGATGTAATACTCAAGCGGCCGCGACCATCCGGCAAAATGCATGATCAGGCCATCACGTTCTTCGCTGCCTTCAAACCGGCGTTCCCCGAAATAACTGCCCGTCAGGACGAAGGGGGCATCAGGAGCCGTCCCGTCAAAGCGGCCACGGTCCCTGAATGGATGCACAATCGAAATCACCAATTCCCCGTCCTTACGCAAGACACGGCGAATTTCATCCAGCGTACCCGCAAGATCATCCACATCCATCAGAACGTTATAGGCCAGCACAAGATCGAAGCTTTCATTGTCAAAGGGCACATCATTGCCCGGTGCGATATGATAGGACGATCTGGTGTCGGTGGCAGCTTCACGCGCCGCCAGAACAAGGTCGGCTACCGGGTCAATGCCCGTGACGTCATAGCCAAGTTCGGCCAGAAGCCGTGAACCGCGCCCCTCACCACAACCGACATCAAGTGCAATGCCGGTTCCCGGGCCGACAAAGTCAGCAAAATTTTTGCGGAATTGCCAAAAGGCATCATGCCCCGGTTTACGTGCCCAGGCGATCCAGTTTTGAGCGATATCGGACCAATGAACATGATCCTTGCGAAAACCGGACATCTGTTTCTCCTTTGGCTTCTCGGGAATCTCAGTCAAACAGGCCGTTTAACACGGCATGCTGCAACAGAATGACGGTTTTGGCATCCCGGATGCGGCCATCCGATATCATGGCCAGTGCGTCCCTGAAGGGCACTTCAAGCACGTGGATGTCCTCGCCCTCTTCATGCAAACCACCGCCCTCGCCCGCGCGATGATCGCTTGTGACTTCGGCCACGAACAGGTGCAGGCGTTCAGTGACCGAACCGGGGCTCATGAACAGATCAAACACCTTTTGCGGTTTGCCGATCCTGTAACCGGTTTCTTCTTCGACCTCGGCAATCACGGCGGATGCCGGATCACGATCATCAAGCAACCCTGCCGGAACTTCGATCAGCATGCCGTTTTCATTGCCATTCACAAAGGATGGCAGGCGAAATTGCCGTGTCAGGATCACGGTGCCAGCCGCGCGGTTATAAAGCAGGATGGCCGCCCCGTTGCCCCGGTCATAGGCTTCGCGTTGCTGGGACTGCCATTCGCCGTTGCTTCGGCGCAGATCAAAGCTGACGCGATACAGGTGATACCAGTTATCCGACAGGCATTCGATGTTCTGAACGCGGATATCGTTGCTTTCGGGAAGCTGCCAGCCTTTGGGAAGCCGGGTCGGAAGGTCGGTCATGGCATAATATCCGTCAGCGGTTCAGAAAAGCAGACAGGGTCAGCAATACTGCATCGGGTTTTTCGGCATGGACCCAGTGGCCGGCGCCCTTGATGCTGGTAAAGGCCGCCTTGGGAAACAGCGACTTGATGTGATCGCGATCCTTGGGATCGACATAATGCGAATTGGCACCCGATATGAACAGCACATCGCGATCAAAACTGCCCCCCACCGTTTCGGGCCAGCCGGTAATGTCGGAAAGGTGGTTGGCCATGGCATCAATATTGACCTGCCATGACATTTTGCCGGTTTCCTTGTCGGTCGCGACATTCTGCGCCAGGAACTGACGCACGCCCTTTTCCGAAACGCCACTGACAAGTGCATCTTCGACTTCGGCGCGCCGCGATACTGCATCGAAATCCACAGACTTCATGGCACTGATATAGCCGGTATAGTCATGATCATAGGTCACAGGCGCAATATCAACCACAACCAGATCGGCCACCAGATCCGCATCCTGTGACAGGGTCAGCACCATCGATGCCTTGCCCCCCATCGAATGTCCGATCAGGTGGACCGGGCCATTGGCAACATCCCGGATCAGTTCGGCGATGTCCGATGCCATCGCCGGATAGGTCATGTTCATGTCCCAGTCGGACCGGCCATGATTGCGAAGATCTGCGGTGACCACATGATACTTTTCCGCCAGACGCCGCGCGATGGCGGTCCAGTTACGCGCCTGCCCGAACAGCCCGTGCAGGATCACAAGCGTGCCATTGTCACGGTTTTCTTCGCCAAAGGCATAGTGGGCAAGTTTCATCAGGCACGCTCCGCAATCGAGTTATCTGGTTATTCCCTTTAATAGCGGGACCGGACGGTGGCGTGAAGCCCTGTGGTGGAGATTGGAATCAAAACACCCCCGCATGGGAGGAATGCGGGGGTGTTTCTTGGGTCGTTCGACCCGGTATTCATCGCCAAGCGTTAAGCTTAGGCACCAGCCGGACGGCCACCCGGAAGGCGGTTACCGCCAAACAGGGAAGCAATTTTGCGGGCCAAAGTAACAACGGCTTTGCGGATCGCCTGAGCACGGAGTTTTTCGGCTTCGCGCTGCAGCGTGGTCAGATCGTAATCACCATAACGACGCATGGCTTTATCCTTTCCATAACAGGCGGAGCTATGTGCGCTCCGGTTTCGCGTTGATTTGTTCTGAAGCCGGTGTACGCCTGTTTATTCGATCCTACGAGACGAGTTTTTTCACCTCACCCATGCATTTGACGCATAGACAGACACAAGTCTGTCATAATCATTTCATGCGAAAGACGCATGATTGTCTCATGACAAATAAGCCATTCAACTTGAACGAAATTTTCCCCGACCCGTTTTACACAGTTCAAACACAATCCGAACAGGCCAGATCAATTAGACCTCTATCCTTTGCATATAAAGGGATTGAGGCAGATCAAACAGGGCGTTTCTGATGCTTCAAACGGGGTCTTAAATGGCAATTTGCCGACAAAACGGTTTTAAATTGCAGACTCGATTCCGGGAACCGCACACCGTTCAATTTTGCATGGCTGATTAAGAAATCGGAGAACGGCAATAGTGGTGCGCATAATTGCCGTTCTGCGATCTTCGAATTATCGCACGAAAGTCAGTGAATATTTGCGGGTTCAGCCCAGGGCATAATTCAGATATTTGGGTTCAAGATATTCTTCCAGCCCCCAATGACCGCCTTCGCGGCCCTGCCCGCTTTCCTTCACCCCGCCAAACGGCGCGCCTTCGTGGGACGTGGTGCCATCGTTGATACCAACCACCCCTGTTTCAAGCCCATCGGCGATCCGCTGGATACGGCCGATATCACGACTGAAAAGGTAAGACGACAGACCGGCACGCACCCGGTTGGAAAGTTCGATCACTTCGGCCTCGGTCCTGAAACGATAGATCGGCGCAACCGGGGCAAACAGTTCCTCGTTAAAGCAATCGGCATCAAGGGATACATCGGTCATCACCAGCGGCCGGATGAAATGGCCTTCTTCGGGGCGGTCAGCACCGTAATGCAGGGTCGCGCCACGTTTTTTCGCATCATCGATCAATCGTTCAACTTTTGCCACCGCCTGACGATTGATCAGCGGGCCAATATCCGTACCGGGAATGAAGCCGTTGCCGATGGTCTGCGCATGACTTGCGGCGATGAATTTTTCGACAAAGCTTTCATAGACCCCGTCCTGCACGAAAATGCGATTGGCACAAACGCAGGTCTGGCCGCTGTTGCGGAATTTGGAAATCATGGCCCCGGCCACGGCGGCATCGATGTCGGCATCATCCATCACGATGAAGGGCGCATTGCCGCCCAGTTCCAGCGACAGCTTCTTGACCGTCGGCGCACATTGCACCATCAACCGTTTGCCGACCTCGGTCGAGCCGGTGAAGGACAGCATCCGTACGCGCGGATCACCTGTCAGGGCCTCGCCAATCGGCATGGGTTGGCCGGTCACGACGTTAAACACCCCAGCCGGGAAGCCGGCCATTTCGGCAAGTTTGGCGGCGGCCAGGGCGGAAATCGGGGTATCTTCAGCGGGTTTGACAACAATTGTGCACCCCGCCGCCAGCGCCGGGGCACATTTGCGCACGACCATGGTCAGCGGGAAGTTCCATGGCGTGATCGCCGCCACGACACCCACGGGATGCTTTTGCACCACCACGCGCCGGTCGCGCTGGGTCGCGGGCATGGTTTGCCCATAGGCGCGTTTGGCTTCCTCGGCATACCATTCGGCATAGGCAATGGCGCCGACAACTTCGCGCAACGCCTGATCATAGGGTTTACCCTGTTCCAGCGTGATCAGAGCGGCCAGATCTTCCTGATACTGTTCCAGCAGATCGCGCCAGTGTTTGAGGTAACCGGATCGTTCCTTTGCCAGCATGCGCGACCATGCCGGAAATGCCGCATCCGCGGCATCAATCGCACGCCGTGCCTCGGAGGTGCGCATGAAGGGCACATCGCCGATCACCTTGCCGGTTGCCGGATCATACACATCAATAGCTTCGCGCGAATCAGCGCGTACCCATTCGCCATTGATGAATGCCTTATCAAGGTTCCAGTCGGCGATCAGCCTGCGGGCGCGCGATCTGCCTTCGGAAAGGCTGGCATCGGGGGCGGCGTTGGACACAGCGGACATTTGGGGGCGTTTCCTTGTGCACGTCATTTACAATAATTATTCGGTGATCACGCGGTTGTGATTCCGAATTTCGGGGCGCAATTGGGAGACTAAGCGCAGCGGCAAGTCATAGGCAACAATGCATATGACCTTAATATAAGAATTAAAACAGCCGGGGCAGCACGCCAGAGCCCCGGATCCGTCAGAGAGTTTCGAAGAGACAACCAACGAGAGAGCCATGAAGCATTTTGTGACCGCAGGTTTGATGACCGCATCCCTCGCCCTTGGTCTGGGGGCATTTGGAACTGCACAGGCCGACGAGGCAATGGATAATGAAGCCGTTCAAACCCGTCAGATGCTGATGGATGGCATCGGTGGTGCGATGGGAACACTTGGCTGCTACATGAAGGGCCAGTGCGAACTGCCCGATGGTGTGATCCGCAACCTTGCCAATGGCATTGTGTTTTCCGCCACTGCCGCCCCGGCCGCGTTCGAGCAGAACACTGCGGACGCATCGGTAAAAACAACTGCCAAACCGGATGTCTGGACAAACTGGGACGATTTTTCGGGCCGTTTTCCGGAAATGAAAACCGCGGCGATGAACCTTGCAGCCGCAGCCGGTGACAAGGGCGCAATGGGTGCCGCCCTTGGCGAACTTGGCAAATCCTGCAAAGGCTGCCACGACGAATATCGTTCGAAGTAACAGATCGAAGATACCGGGCACGAGCAAGCTCGGACGTCCCCGAAAGGCCCTGTCATCCCCCCCATGCTGCCCTCCCCCGGCAGCACGACAGGAAAAGCCTTTCGGGGATTTCTTTATTTTCGCGATATTTGCCTTAGAAATAAAGCGTCATGGTAATGTCCTGATCATGGTCGCCGAACCCGCGACCAAAGATATTTACCCCGCCCGGATTTTTGGCATTTTCATCAACCCCGATCCGGAACCGGATCGAGTGATGATCCATGATTTCCAGCGTATGGATCGTTTGATCGGAAATTTTTTTGCCGTCGATCCAGGTACCGCTTTCATCGATCACCCAGGTCTTGAGCTGACCATATTGCGAACCTTCCAGCTTCCACCAACCGGGGGAATACAGGCCTCGCCGATCACCGAAATCGCCGGGTGACGTCCATATGCCGACATTCACCCCATTGATCCAGATCGAAATATCCGATGGCCATTCGGCGTTGGTTTCCGGGGTTTCCGAACTAACCTCGGCAGTGATCTCAATCCGCTTTGGCAACCGTCCGGTGACCTTGGCATTGTTGGGGAATTTGTATTCGACATGTCCGCGCGTGAACCATAGAAGCGCCGCCTGCATCCGTTGCGGATCCAGAAAGACATTGGGCACATCAAGCACACCGATGATCCGTTCGGCCGAACACATTCCGCATGGTGGTCCGACATCAAATTCGGTGAACAGGCCAATCGGCATACTCACGACAACCCGATCATCGTCCGAGCTGGTTTTATCCGCATCAAAGCGGATATAGATTTCACTGTAAGCTGCCGAACAGACTTTCTGATTGCCCTTTTTGGCCTTCATGGTCTGGGTTTCAACCAATCCAGCCTTTTCAAGCGTCTTGATATTGGTTGCAACAGTCGATTGCGGCAATCCCATCATATCGGCGATTTCATTGACATTTTGCGGGCCGTGTTTGCGCAGAAGATACAGGATATCAATCCTGGTTTTCGATGCCAGGCCCTGAACAATGTCGGCGTCTTTTACCGGATCGACTGTCAGTAATTTTGTCTGCATGACTTTTTATTGTTCCCTTCAGCTTTTCCGATCCATCGACCAATGCATATGCGGACTATGCATATAGCCAAGAATGGCGACAGCCAACTTATCCCTTGATCCCCGATGACAACATGATCGCCTGTGTTACGCGGCGCTGGAAAACCAGATATGCAACAGCCACTGGCATAGCTGCCATCACGGCAACCGCCATGTCACGCGCATACTGGACGCCGAACGAATCACCGACCTGCGTAATACCGACAGTAACCGTCATCATTTCTTCCGAAGTGGTAACAAGAAACGGCCACAGGAAGTTATTCCAGGACATGATAAAGGTGATGATCGAAAGTGCTGCTGTAATCCCCCAATTCAACGGCAGATACAGCTTGAACAGAATCTGGAATTCGCCACAACCATCAAGTTTGGCAGCCTCGCGCAGTTCACGGGGCACAGAATCAAAAAACTGCTTATAAACAATCACAACCACCGGAATGATCACCTGCGGCAGGATGATCCCACCCCATGTATTAACCATGCCGAATTTATGCATCAGCACGAATTGCGAGACCACCAGTGCCTGTGATGGCACCATAAAGCTTGCCAGCACCACCAGAAAAAGCACCCGACGGCCCGGAAAGACCAGTTGTGACAGGGCATAACCACACATCATGCTGATCATGATGACTATGCCTGTAATCAGGACCGACGTCCCGATGGAATTGATGTACCAGCGCACAAGATTGGTATCGAATAACGCAAAGGCATAGGAAGAAATATCGAATGTCTGTGGCCAGAACGATAGACTGCCAACGACTTCCGGTTCCGGCTTCAGCGATGTGACAATCGCCCAGTAAAGCGGGAATGCCCATGCACAGGCAGCGATCAGGGTAAAGATCAGAAGCAGGATGTTGCTTGGCGAAATGCGTCCCATCATTATTTCCCCCGCGCTTTAAGCAACTGATATTGCAGGACCGAAACCGCCACGATGATGACAAACAACGCCACCGCAACCGCCGAGGCGTAACCGCCCTGATTGCGCCCGAACGCCTCGCGATAGACAAGTTGCAACAACACATAGGTCGAATTGAACGGCCCGCCTTGTGTCATCAGGTAAATCTGATCGAAAATCTTGAGCTGCAGGATCAGTTGCAGGGTCAGAACCAGCGCAGTTACCGGCCACAGCAAAGGCCACGTGATACGACGGAACTGCTGCAAGCGGCTGGCACCATCAAGCGATGCGGCTTCGTAGTAATCGTCGGGAATATTGCGCAGGGCTGAAATGAACAGCAACACATTGAACCCGTTGGTCCACCATATGGTTACGAGTGCCACCATCGGCATTGCCCATACCGGATCGCGGAATACACTGATACGGCGGCCAATGATGGCCTCTATCAGGGGCTGAGCGACCCCGAACTGCTGATCAAGAACCCACTGCCAGATTTGTGTCACGACTGTCACCGGCAGGATATAGGGCATGAAAAACAGCACCAGAATGCCAGCCTGTATCCAGCCTTTAAGCCGGACGACCATCATTGCGATGCCAAGCCCGATCAGGGTATTGGGCACCACCGTCAGCAACACGAAATAAAGCGTATTATAGACCGAGGTGTAGAACAGCTTGTGTTCGAACATCCGGATATAATTGTCGAGCCCGATCCATTCACCTTCACCGATCAAGGGCGCGTTGGTAAAGCTCATCGCGAACATTTTGTAAACCGGATAGGCAAAGACCACGAGATAGCAGATCACAAATGGCGCAATCAGCAGCAAGGCCGTTACTGTTCTGTTTCGGGATTTCAATCGCATTGATGCCGCCCCATAGCCATGAAAGTCACGCAAGGGATCACCGGCAGCGATGGCGGGCAAAGGGAGGAATGCCAGCCACCGCCGTCACCGATGATCAGTTAAGTTCCAGGCCCTGAAGTTCGTCACGCACCATGTCCAACGCATCTTCGGGGTCAAGCTGCCCGTTGAGCGCAGGAACAATGAAATTCTGCGTGGCTTCGTAAATCGGCCCGGCGACACCGGCAATCGAGATTTCAGGATCGAAAACAGCGGTTTCAGCAAGTGCGGAATAGGTCGCATTCGGTTCCATTTTCTTGAACTCGTCGCTTTCGGCAACCGCCTTGAAAGCCGGTATATGCCCGGCATCAGCCCATGAAAGGCTGTGTTCGTTCATCCATGCGATGATCTGCAGGACGGTCTTGACCTTCTCAGCCGAAATCGGATTGGCTTCGCTGTGCGGGATGGCGAAGGCATGAGAATCTGCCCATGTCGCTTTTTGATCCATCAGAACGGGGATCTGAATGGCACCCCATTCGAAACCAAGATCGCCGTTCTTGGCCAGATCCTTCATTGTCGGGACTTCCCATACACCATTGATATGCATGGCGGCACGACCCGATGTGAACAGCGCGATGGATGCCTCGTAGGAAATCAGCTCTGGCGAATAACCCGATGCCACCCAATTGGTCATCGCATTCAGCGCCTTTAGCCCCGCATCGCCGGGGAGGATTTCGCCATCTTCGATAAATGGCGCGCCTTGCTGGGCAAGCAGCGTATAGAATACACGCCACATTGATCCGCCTTCATCCGTATGCAGAGACAGCGGAACCTCGACCCCGGATTCTTCAAGTTTGGCAAGGGCTGCGTTGAAGTTTTCAAGCCCGTCCAGCCCTTTTGGTTTGCCGTCTTCACCAAGCAGGCCGGCCTTATCAAGCGCGTCCTTGTTGTAATAAAGAACAATGGAATGGATATCGAACGGCAGGCCATAAAGCTGATCACCAACCTTGGCCGCGTTGAAGCTTGACGGGAAATAATCATCGGGCGACAGCCCGGCCTCTGCCAGCTCATCATCACTGATCGGGCGCAACTGCCCCTGCGGCACGGCCAGCGGGAAACGCGACAGGTGATAGGTCATGATATCGGGTTGCTGACCGACCGCCGTTGCGGTTTGAACCTTGGTATAGAATGGAACGCCCCATTCCAGTGTGGTTGAACTGATATTGATATCCGGATGGGTTTCGTTGAATTCCTTGATCAGTGCCTTCATACGCACGCCATCGCCGCCTTCAAGGAAATCCCACCAGGTAATCTGGGTCTGGGCGCTGGCGATGGCAGAACCGCCTATCAGGATAGCGGCCGAAAGACCGGCCTTGATGAAATGTTTCACGACGTTTCCTCCTCGTTCGCCGGGTGATGAGACCCGGCCTGAAATGCCCTGACAGGTTTCTTGTTATGATTGCATCCCGTTTCGGGCGACTGTAGTCCGGTGGGCTGCGGCGTTACCGCAGGCGCGCACCATCGGCATCGAACAGAAACAGGTGACGTGTCGGCAAGAGCGCCGATATGTGATCCTGTGCGATATGATTGCGATCCGACCGGCGTTCGATTGTTACGCGCGCGCCACTCTCGGTCAGGCTGTGGACGTAGCTGACCCCACCGAGTTCTTCGGTAAATTCGGTTTTAAGCGTTAGTTCCGCGGCGTGCCCATCGGCGTCTGTCACGTCACCGGTTTCGACATTTTCCGGACGGATGCCCAGCGTGACGGCAGTACCGACTTTTGGCACTGGTCCGGAAAGGGTCAGCGAAACGATACTGTTTGGGGGTTCATCCAATCGGATATTCACAGTGTCCGATGCGCCACTATTTGATTTGGCGACAGTGCCGGTTAAGAAGTTCATTTTCGGCGAACCAATGAAACCGGCGACGAACTGGTTATCGGGATTATCGTAAAGATCAAGAGGCGATCCGATCTGCTGCACGACACCCGATTTCAGGACCACGATCTTGTCGGCAAGCGTCATGGCTTCGACCTGATCGTGGGTGACATAAATCATTGTCGCCCCGATCTGATTGTGTAGACGGGAGATTTCCATGCGCATCTGAACGCGTAGTTCGGCATCAAGGTTGGATAAAGGTTCGTCAAACAAAAAGACCTTTGGCTGACGCACAATGGCACGTCCGATGGCAACGCGCTGACGCTGTCCGCCGGAAAGCTGCGATGGTTTGCGATCCAGATGCTGATCAAGTTGCAGAATGCGTGCTGCTTCTTCGACCTTGGCCCGGATTTCATCCTTTGGACGACGGGCAATTTGCAGGCTGAAGGCCATATTGTCGAAAACCGTTAGGTGCGGATAAAGCGCATAGGATTGAAACACCATTGATACGCCGCGCCTGGCAGCTTCCTGATGGGTGACATCCTGCCCTTCGATATCAATGACGCCGCTTGTCGTCTCCTCCAACCCGGCAATCATTCGAAGCAGCGTGGATTTCCCACAGCCCGACGGACCGACAAAGACGACGAACTCGCCCTGTTCGATCGAGATATTCACATCATGGATAACTTCGACCGGCCCGAAGGCCTTTTTGATATTGCTCAGCGTAACACCGGACATTTCCGTAATCCTCCCAAGTCTGAACCCGATATGACGACGGGCTGACCGGCACTTCCGGCCAGCCCGTAACCATCAGGCCGATGCATCAAGAGAAATTCGGATCATGTGATAGGACAGCGGCTTGAGCGTTCCGGCGAGCTTGCCATCCTCAAGTCCGATACCGCTGCCCTTTTTCGGAGTTACGGTATCCGGTGCGTCAATCGAATTGCGGTCTTCGAGCTTGTGACCGGACAGCTCGACATGCTCGATCACCCTCGTTTTGCCAAATCCTTCAAGGGACAGATCAAGACCAAGGTCGCTGTCGAGGTGGCGATTGATCAGGAATATCGCAACAGACTTACCATCTTCGGCCTGCACAGCCGACGCATCGAGATAAGGCACGTCCTGCGATACATCACAATCGTAGCGCGGGACATCCACACTGACATTCAGCGCCGTACCCCGCCCGTGCTTTGATGCGAACTGCAGGGGATAATAAATCGTCTGCGCCCATGCCGGCCCACCTTCACGCGTCAGGATCGGGGCAATGACGTTCACAAGCTGCGCCATGCAGGCGATCTTGACGCGGTCAGAACGACGGATGAATACGTTCAGCAGGCTGGCAATCAGAAGTGCGTCTTCGAAATTATAGACTTCTTCAAGCAAGGCTGGTGCGACCGGCCAGTCCCATTCCTTGATCCGCTGATCATCGGTTTTACGGTCGTGATACCAGACATTCCATTCATCAAAACAGATTTTGACATCCTTTTTGGAACGCTTCTTGGCCTTGATGTAATCAATCACGCCGCCGATGGTAACGATATAGCGGTCCAGTTCTTCGGCACGGCCGAAATAGTTCAGCGTGTCCTTTTCCTCGTTGCCGAAATATTTGTGCAGCGAGATGTAATCAACACTGTCATAGCTTTCTTCAAGCACCGTGGCTTCCCAGTCGGGATAGGTTTTCATCTTGTCGTTCGAAGACCCGCAAACCACGGTTTCAAGTGACTGATCGAAATATTTGAAGGCCTTGGAAACCTCGTTGGCAAGATGTCCATAGTCCCGTGCGGTCTTGTGACCGACCTGCCAAGGACCATCCATTTCATTGCCAAGGCACCAGATACGCACATCATGCGGATCGGCATAGCCATGGGACTTGCGCAGGTCCGACCAATAAGTTCCTCCGGGATGGTTGCAATATTCAAGGAAGTTGCGTGCATCTTCCAACCCGCGTGAACCAAGGTTCATCGCCAGCATCATTTCTGTATTGGCAAGCTTTGCCCAATCAGCGAATTCGTTGACCCCCATCTGGTTTGTTTCGCGGGTCCGCCATGCCAGATCAAGACGTGTCGGGCGTTGATCGCGCGGACCGATACCATCTTCCCAGTTATAGGCCGAAACGAAATTGCCCCCCGGATAGCGTACAATCGGCACATCAAGCCCGCGAACCAGTTCCAGCGTATCCTGACGGAATCCGTTTTTGTCGGCGGTTTCGTGGCCGGGTTCATAAATACCGGTATAAACCGCACGGCCCATATGTTCGAGAAACGAGCCATAAACCCGCCTGTCGACAGTCGCGATTGTAAAGTCCCTGTGAATGGTTGCGCGTGCCCGCATGACTGTTTCCTCACCTGTCTTTTGTTCTTTGATGAGGTCAGCCTAGGAACACGAAATTTATATATCAAGTAATTTGTTTTATATCAAAAATACTGATACATAAATTTCGGTATATATCGCATTTTTCGGTTTTAATGTCCGCCGAATTATGACGGTCAACTCAGTAACTTACCGCAACGCAACACGTTTTCCGATTTAGTATGATGATATGATAAAATATTTCACCCGCCTCTGGCAATGATAACCATTCCCCACACCGCCAGACCACAAACAACGAGAATCGCGATCCCGAGGATGGGGGAAGCAAAGCGGATTTGCGTGAAACTGTTGGCAATGCTTTCAGGGACTTTCCGGACACCCGTGATCATTGCGCCGATAAGATTTTCGCGCTTGACCATCAGATAGAAAATCGCCGCCAGAACATGCAGTGCCACCGCTGCGTAGATAAGATTAATGTTTGTGTGGTGAATGAAATTCATCGTGCTGGCAAAATCGGAACTGACATAGGCAACCAGCGGACCGTCAAAGAACAGGAAGGTATCCTCGCTAGTGAAAAGGCCGCTTATCGCCTGTATCGCCACCAGCACGATCAGCACCACAACCATCCAGCCCCCCGCCGGATTATGCCCCGGATAGGTTAGATCACGAACCGAACCGTTGGGCAGTTTGCGCATATAACCGATCACCTTGCCCGGACCGGCGAGGAAATCTGAAAACCGCGCGTTCGAACTGCCTACAAATCCCCAGATGATGCGAAAAAGGACCAGTGCCAGCACGCTGTATCCCGAAATCGCATGGATATCGATCATCACTTCCTGATTGGACCACCAGGATGTCGCAATCGCGACCACCAATGCCCAATGAAACAGGCGGACAGGAAAGTCCCAAAGCCGGACGGTCTTTTCCGGTTCCGAATTTTCCGTTTGCGTCTGATGCGGTTTGGTCTGGTCGCTCATTGGCAGTCCCCTTTTCTGCTTCTGTACGGATCATGATGCCCTGAACCGGTGGCAAATACAGGTCAAATTGTGGTTATCACAGCAAAAAATGTGGAAAATCTGCTTGTTGAGATATTTGAGGTTTGCAAATCATTATCACAAGCAGTAACAATTATCCGGAAGCATAACGGGCTATGCCCTTGGCTCACCTTCAGGGACAGATGGGAACTCCTATGAAATTCGCTAAAATTCTCGGGATTGCTGCGCTGGCAACCACCCTTGGCGCACAGGCCTATGCAGCGCCGGGCGCAAAAGACGTCCTGACCACCTATGCCGATATCGCACATGCCGGTTACGAAGATTCGCTGACCACCGCAAAACAGCTTCAGACCGCTGTTGATGCGCTGGTTTCCAATCCGTCGCAGGCGACTTTCGATGATGCGAAATCCGCATGGCTGGCCGCACGAGTGCCCTATCAGCAGACCGAAGTTTTCCGTTTCGGCAATGCGATTGTTGATGACTGGGAAGGCAAGGTTAACGCATGGCCGCTTGATGAAGGTCTGATCGATTATGTCGAAACCGATCTTTACGGCGAAGAAAACGAAGAAAACCCGGCCTATACCGCCAATGTCGTTGCCAATCCGAGCCTGAGCATTTCCGGTGAAACCATCGATGCATCAACGATCGATGCGGCACTGATCGAAAGCCTGCATGAAATTGACGACGTTGAAAGCAACGTTGCCACCGGTTACCACGCCATTGAATTCCTTCTGTGGGGTCAGGACCTGAACGGGACCGAAGCCGGTGCCGGTGCACGTGCATGGACCGACTATGCCGCAGGCGATGCCTGCACCAACGACAATTGCGACCGTCGTGGCGCTTATCTTAAAGCCGCAAGCGACCTTCTGGTTTCCGATCTGGAATGGATGACCGCACAGTGGACCGATGGTGGCGAAGCACGCGCAACCGTTATGGAAGGCGACGGTGTTCCGGGTCTGACCGCGATTGTGACCGGCATGGGGTCGCTGTCTTATGGTGAACTCGCAGGCGAGCGCACCAAACTCGGCCTGTTGCTGCATGATCCGGAAGAAGAGCACGACTGCTTCTCGGACAATACCCACAATTCGCACTACTATGACGCGCTGGGTATCCAGAACGTTTACCTTGGCCGTTATACCCGTGTTGATGGATCGGTCGTCGAAGGCGCATCGCTTTCGGACATGGTTGCCGCCAAGGATGAAGGCCTTGATACCGAACTGCGCGCCAAACTGGCGGCATCGGTTCTGGCCGGTAAAGCCATGGTCAGCCGCGCACAGGCGGGCGAGCATTTCGACCAGCTGATCGCGATGGACAATGAAGACGGCAATGCCGTTGTTCAGACCTTTGTCGATGCGCTTGTCGATCAGACCAAATCGATCGAACAGATCGTTGCCGCGATTGGCGTTGACGGGATCGAGTTCGAAGGTTCGGACAGCCTCGACAATCCGACCTCGATCAATTGATCAGATACGATCCGCATTCGGGGGCATACCCCAGATGAGTCCGACGGCGGGGGAATTTTTCTCCCGCCGTTTCGCTTTTACGATTAGAAGAATTCCATGCAGCTTCCCGCCATGCGCCTTTCCCGTTTCATGATTGCGACCGCCCTTGTTTTCGGGGCAATGACACCGGCATTTGCCGATGAAACCGCCCCCGCCGATGCCCTGCCGGGTGGGGCGACGACATGGCAAAAGAAATCCGGGCGAATGGCATTCACCCATCATTCGGCCAATATGACCTTTGAAAAGCGGCTTGATTTCAAGCTTGGCGAGGCCCTTTTTCAAAGGCTTTGGGTAACCGCCCCCACGCGCACCAAGGCAGCAGACGGTTTGGGGCCACTATTTAATTCGCGCGCGTGCAACGGGTGCCATATCCGCAATGGCCGCGGCCATCCGGTCGATGAAAACGATCCATCCGCCGGGGCGACGTCGATGTTGTTGCGGCTATCGATCCCACCGCAAAATGATACGGATCGGGAATTGCTGGCATCGGGTCACGCATCCACCCTGCCCGATCCGGTCTATGGCGGCCAGTTTCAGGATTTTTCGATCCCCAGCATCCCGGCCGAAGGCAAGGTGACGGTCCGTTATGATACCCAGACCATCGAGCTTGCCGATGGCAGCATGGTCGAATTGCGCCATCCGACCTATGGCATGGATGATCTGGCCTATGGGCCGTTGCATGACAATGTGATGATATCGCCCCGCATTGCGCCACCGATGATCGGGCTTGGGCTTCTGGAAGCCATTCCCGATAAAGTGTTGCTTGCGAGCGCTGATCCCGAAGATGACAACGGCGACGGCATATCGGGCCGGGTCAATCGTGTCTGGGATATTGCAAAGAGCGAACTTGCCATCGGGCGGTTTGGCTGGAAGGCCGGAATGCCAAGCCTTGATCAGCAGAACCAGAACGCATTTCAGTTTGATATCGGGCTTTCAACCCCGTTATATCCAAACGGACATGGCGACTGCACCGAAGCCCAGACGCTATGTCGTGGTGCACCGGATGGTAATGATCCGGAATTTGACAATCTGGAAGCGCACAATCAGATCACCGACCTTGTGCTTTATTACACCCGTAACATAGCGCCGCCGATACGACGAAATGCATCCGATCCGGACGTGATCGCGGGGCGTGAGATTTTCAATTCAATCGGTTGCAGTGCCTGCCACACGCCAAGCTATCAATTGCCGGAACGTTCCGATATGCCGGAACAATCCGGGCAAGTGATCTGGCCTTATACCGATTTGCTTTTGCATGATATGGGTGACGGTCTTGCCGATCACCGACCCGAAGCCGGGGCCAGCGGAACGGAATGGCGCACGCCACCCCTTTGGGGATTGGGCCGCGCACAGGAAGTGGATCCGCGCGCCGGTTACTTGCATGACGGGCGTGCGCGCAGCATTCTGGAAGCCGTTCTGTGGCACGGGGGCGAGGCAAAACCCGCGCGCGACGCCGTCACATTCTTGCCATCATCGGATCGCAGCAAGTTGCTCGCGTTTCTGAAGTCTTTGTAAGCCTTGTTTTATACGCCTTAATGTTCGGGGGATATCATGCCTTTCCTGTGTCGCACTCGCAAAGTCGCCCTTTTGGGGGCAACTGCCTTGCTGACAGTGGGCTTGGCACCGCCCGGTGCACGTGCCGATATCCCAGATGAAAATTACCGCCCGGTGCTTGAACATCTTCTGGGGGTGGTCATGCCGCCCAAGCTTGATGCGTTGCATGACGCGACCGCGAACCTGTCCGACGAAATCGATGATTTCTGTGCCGAGCCCGATCAGGACGGCCTTGACGAGGTGCGCGAGGATTTCAATGCCGCCATGGATATCTGGCAGGAAGTACAGCCGTGGCGCATGGGACCATTGATTGCCAACGGCCGTGATCAGCATATCGAATACTGGCCCGACAAACATGGAACGGCGACAAGGCAGTTCCGCAAACTGATGTTTGATAAACCAGCGATCTATACTGACCGGGAAAAAATCGCCGAAACCAGTGCCGCGTTGCAGGGTTTCCCGGCGCTTGAACAGGTCCTGTTTGACGACAAGCTGTCACCCAAGCTTCTGGACGATGACGAGGATGGCGTGTTCCTGTGTGGTTATGGCGGGGCCATTGGCGCCAATCTGGAACGCATGACCGGTGAACTGGTTGACGAGTGGCCAACATTTGCCCAAGGCATGATGGAAGCCGGCCCGGACAGCATGGATTACCCGGATGCAAAATTTGCCGCGACCGACCTTTATCGTGCCCTTCATGAAGGACTTCTGATCATTGCGAGCCAAAAACTCGGTCGCCCGCTTGGCGACGGACCAAAGGACGCCAAAGCCAGCCGTGCTGAAAGCCCGACTTCAAAACGATCCCTGCGCAACATTGCCCATAACCTGACCGGGCTGTTTGCGATTTATGACGGCAAGTGGGGCGATACCGGCGAAGAAGGCAAAGGTCTTTCCGCCCTGATCGACAGCAGCCTTCTGGACCGGTCCTTCCGGCTGAACTGGCAGACCATGACGGACGGACTTGATCAATTGCCAGCCTCAATTGTCGAATTACTTGATCAGCCCGATGGTTATCAGAAACTCGCCGACTTTGCCGAGCAGGTCAGCTTCGTCAATACGCTGGTCGAGGGAGATGTTGGCGGCACGACGCAATTGGGCGGCGGGTTTAATGCACTTGACGGTGACTAGGCGAAAGGAGGCCGGAAAATGGAACATCAACGACGCGAGTTTTTGAAACTCATGGGTGTTGGCGGGGCCTTTACCCTATTGCCGATCAGCATTGCGCGTGCTGCAGCACCTGCATCTATTGAAGACCGGGCGCATTATATTTCCGCGAGTGCCGGGGATCATGATGACTTTTATGTCAGCGCGTTCAACGCCAATGGCAAAATCCTGTTTGAACAGGCCCTGCCCGGGCGAGGTCACGACCTTGGCCTGCGCCCAAACCATGTCGATGTGGCGGCGGTTGAACGCAGGCCGGGTCTTTATGGCCTGATCCTTGATCGGCACACCGGGGAGGTCCGCGCCAAGCTGCATTGCCCGGAAAACCGGCGGTTTTACGGACACGCGGTTTATTCCGATGACGGCCGGTTCCTGTATATCACCGAGAATGATTTTGATCATGCCCGCGGGATTGTTTCCGTCTGGGATGCCGATGACGGATATCGCCGCATTGCCGAATTTGACAGCTTTGGCACCGGACCGCACGAATTGCACCTGATGCCCGACGGCCAAAGCCTTGTGATTGCCAATGGTGGCTTGCACACCCACCCGGACTTTGATGGTCGCACCGCCCTTAATATCGACAGTATGGAACCGAACCTGTCGATCATTGATCGGCATACCGGCAAACTGATCCATCAGGCGGCACTTAAAGCCGACTGGCATCAATTATCCATCCGCCATCTTGATGTCGCCCCCAATGGGACAATTGCGGCGGGCTTCCAGTATCAGGGGGAACTGACCGATCAGGTGCCGCTGGTTGGGCTATGGCAGCCGGGTAGCGAAATCCGTCCGATCGAAGCCCCGGATAATGTCCAATTGCGTATGCGGCAATATTGCGGATCGGTGCGTTTTGACGCATCGGGACAGGTATTTGGCATTTCCTGCCCACGCGGCGGATTGATCACGTTCTGGGATGTCAAAACATCGGGCTTCCTGACCCATATCGCCGCCCCGGATGGCTGCGGCCTCGCCGCGACAGATGTTGCAGGCCAGTTCGTTGGCACCAGCGGGCTTGGCAATGGGTGGCGTATGGATGCGATTCGCCGGAAACGCGTCGAATTGCCCGACGATTCGCTTAAATCGCTTCATTGGGACAATCATCTGCGGCGCATTTCCGTCTAAATATCGTCGCTTAATCCGATCAAAAAGGCCGCATATATCCTGCGGCCTTTTTGATTTTGACAGCCTAAAATCCGCAGGAAACCGCGATATTAACCAACCATTTTAGTCGGGATAGAAACGCCAGCAAACTCTCAACCAAAAATTTTATGCAAATGCGAACGATTTTCACTTGCGCAGTGATTTTTCCTGACCTATAACGGGTCTCGACACAGCCCGCGAATGCAACCCATTCGCACTTGTCCCCAAAAGGCTTGTCTCTCACCTGCGGGTCTCTCTCCCCGCAGGCCTCTCAAGGTGGAACAGCGGTGGTTATCGATGCGGGAAACGATAACCGCCGCTTTCTCTTTTCAGCCCCGAAAAAAAAGCAGCACCGTTTCATGCACGGATATTATGTGCGGACGGATAAGCGATCAGACATTGTGGGATAGTTTGTCACCGGCGGACTTCAGCGCATCGCGATATTGCGCATAGTTTTTGCGGGCATCATCCTTTGGCGCGACAATACATACCGTTGCAACACACACGCCGTTCTGATCACGGATCGGAGCCGCAAAGCAATGGGTGAAAGTGTCGACGATACTGTCGAAGGAAAAGAACCCGTCTTTTGCCGCCTGCCGGATTTCGGCGATATAGGCGTCAAAATCGGTGTGGCTGCCATCGGGCAGGACAAAATCGTCTGCCGGAATCAGATCGCGGATTTCGTCATCGCCTAGATGACCAAGCAACAGCCGCCCCGACGCCGTCCACGGGATCGGAGTGCGTTCCCCGACATTGGCGCTGATGCGGAACGGACGGCTACCTTCGCGTTGCAGGGCAACGGTGTATTTGTTGCCGTCCAGCATGCAGAACTGCGATGTTTCCTTGGTGGTGGCGGTGATTTCATCCAGCACGACACCGGCTTCGCGGGTCAGATCGAAATATTCGCGATAGGCTAGCCCAAGGAAATAAACACGACGCCCAAGGAACACCGATCCGTTGGCATCGGTGACCTCGAGCATACCATGTTCCAGCAGAACGCTGATCAGATCATAGATCGTAGAGGTCGGCGCGCCGAGCGCCTGGGCGATCTCGGCAGGCCGTTGCGAGACTTTGACAGAGCGCAAATGATCAAGAATATCAAACGCCCGATCAATACCGCGCGCCCGTTTCCGTATTTGCCCTTCTTTCATGAGTCCCCTCTTCGCTGACGATCAGTTCTTTGGATAGAGGTCCTTATGCCTTGCGAAAGGCAATGCAGTCGACCTCGACCTTGCAATCCACCACCATTGAAGACTGAACGCAAGCGCGCGCAGGCGGATGATCGCCGAAATATTCCTGAAAGACGCCGTTGAAGCTCCAGAAATCGCGGGCATCATCAAGCCAGACGCCAATGCGCATGATATCGCTTGCGCTATATCCGGCATCCTCGACGATTTTCAGCATGTTTTCGATAGCAATGCGGGACTGTTCGACAATCCCATTTCCAACAACTTCGCCATCACGCATCGGCGTTTGTCCGGACACGTAAAGCCATCCATCGGCTTCCGTAGCCTTTGCAAAAGGCAGCGCCTTCTGACCGTTTCCTTTTGCTTCACCGACACCGTGTCTTTTGATGGTCATTCAATATCTCCTGGTCTTCAATCACATTTCAGAATTAGCAAGAAAGCCCCGCAACCGGTCTGTTTCCGGCGCGCCGAAAATCTGTTCGGGGGGACCTTCTTCGTGGATACGGCCGTGATGCATGAACACGACCTTGCTTGAAACATCGCGGGCAAAGCGCATTTCATGGGTGACAAGCAGCATGGTCATTCCGTCATCGGCAAGATCGCGGACAACGGCCAGAACTTCCTTGACCAGTTCCGGATCAAGGGCGGATGTCACTTCGTCAAACAGCATGATGCGCGGGTTCATCGCAATCGCGCGCGCAATCGCGACACGCTGCTGCTGTCCGCCAGACAACTGACCGGGGAAATGATCACGTCGTTCAATCATGCCAACCCGTTCAAGCCATTTTTCGGCAATGGCATAGGCTTCGTCCTTTGCCATTTTCTTGGTCTTGGTCAAACCCAGCATGACATTGCGAATGGCGGTCATATGCGGGAACAGGTTGAACTGCTGAAACGCCATGCCGGTCATGGCGCGTTGACGCGCAATATGACGTTCGGAAAGACGGCGGCGTTCACCACCGTCGTGTCTGTAGCCGATGGCTTCGCCGTCCAGTTCGATGGAACCGCGTTCGAAATCTTCAAGCAGGTTCACACAGCGCAACAGGGTTGTCTTGCCCGAACCCGATGATCCGATCAGCGAGACGACATCACCCTTTTGCATGGTCATATCGATGCCCTTGAGGACTTCGAGATCACCAAAACTTTTGTGAAGATCGGTAATTGTCAGAATGGGGGACATGGCTGCCTCATTATGGGATCGAGATGCGGCGTTCGACAGCACGGCCGGCCTGTTCGATCAGGAAGTTCAGAATGAAATAGACGAAACCAACGAAGAGATAGAATTCGAGGCTGAGATAGGTCCGCGAAATGACCTGCTGGGTTGCCAGCAGCAATTCAACCACACCAATGATCGACAGCAGTGTCGATGCCTTGACGATTTCGGTCGCGGTATTGACCCAGGTCGGCAGTATCTGGCGCAGGGCCTGGGGCAGCAGGACATAGGCAAAGGTTTGCCCGAAAGTCAGCCCGATTGACTTGGCGGCTTCGGTTTGACCGGCCGGGATCGCCTTTAACGCACCACGGACAATTTCCCCGACATGGGATGAACAGAACATCGTCAGCGCAAGCACACCAGCCTGAAACGCACTAAGATCCAGCCCGACAACCGAAAGAATATAAAAACAGGCAAGTATCAGAACGAAAACCGGCGTACCGCGCAGGAAGTCGATATAAAGGCGCACCCCAAACCGGGTCGGCTTATTGCCATATGTCATCGCCAGACCGACGAAAACGCCCAGGAACGTTCCAAGCAGCACGGATGCGACGGAAATCAGAACCGTATCACCAAGCCCGGCCAGCAGGTTCATCCGGGCATTCCACAATTCGGTCAGGAAAAGAGAAAAATTCATGTGAAAGCCTTTCAGCGCGGAACCGCAAGACGTTGTTCAAGCTGGCGCAGGAACCACGCGATGACATAGCAGGCCACCACGTAAATCAGTGACGCAACCATCCATGTTTCAATCACACGGAAGCTTTCGACATTGATCTTGCGCGCATAAAACGTCAGTTCGGGAACCGCGATGGCGGCTGCGAGCGACGTGTCCTTGAACAGCGAAATGAAATTGTTCGAAAGCGACGGCAACACATTGCGCAACATCACCGGAATGATGATGTGGATTTTGATTTTCAGTTCCGTCAGTCCGATGGCAAGCCCGGCTTCGCGCAAGCCCTTGGGCAAGGCGACAAGGCCCGAACGGAAAACTTCCGCCAGATAGGCACCGGCATAGATCGACAGGGTAAAAATGAAGGACGGTATCTTGTCGAGTGCAATGCCGAGCTGGGGCAATGCGAAATAACAGAACAGGATCAGGACAAGGATCGGGGTATTGCGGATCGCAGAGACATAAGCCACTGCGATCCAGCGTAAAACCCGGTGACGGGACAGCATCCCGAAAGCCGCCAGAAGTCCGATCCCGCAACCGATTGCAATCGAAACAAGGGCAAGGAACAAGCCAAGGCCAAGGCCCTGCGCCAGCAGCTCCCAATTGCGCCAGATGACGCTGAAATTGAAATCGTAGTTCAAAGCGGTTCTTCCCGGATGCTGCTAGGTTATTTGTATTCGACGGGGAAGCCGATCTGCGGCACCGACAGTTCCGTGCCGAACCAGGTTTTGAAGCTGTCGGCGTAGAACGGGAATTCAACACCGGTCATGCCTTCGTGCAGAACCGTATTCACGAAGTTCAGCCAACGCTGATCGCCCGGCTTCACGCCACAGGAATAGCTTTGCGGGTTCCAGCCATATCCGGCGTCATGGTAACGGCCCGGGTTTTTGACCATGAACCAGCGCAATGCCGACTGATCAGTTGCGGCAGCATCCGCACGCCCGGAATTTAGCGCCTGATACATCAGATCCACACTGTCATACTGATCGACTTCTGCCTCTGGCAGGGCAGCGTGAACCATTTCTTCGGCGTAGACGTTCTGAAGGACGGCAACGGTAACGTCCGATCCGGCAGCTTTGAGCGCCTCGTAATCGGCGTAGTCGCCACCTTCCATCTGCAACAGACCAACGCCTTCACGGTAATAGGGGATCGTGAATTCGATCTGCTGGGCGCGTTCGGCGGTCACCGTCATGAACTGGCAGGTCAGATCGACCTTGTCGGTCACAAGGTTCGGGATGCGGGCATCGCCGGACTGCTGGACATATTCGATTTTATCGGGATCGCCAAACAGGGCCTTGGCGACAAGGCGACCCATGTCAACGTCAAAGCCCTTGAGCTTGTTATCCGAGTCAATGAAGTGCCATGGCGGGTTGGTTGAGCCGGTCCCCAAGATCAGGTGACCGCGATCAAGAACCTGCTGAAGCTTGCTGGCTTCCTGTGCAATGGCCGATCCGGCAGTTGCGGTCATAAGCGCCGCGACTGCGATTGTTTTTAAGAAGGTCATGTTTGTCTCCGCTGATGAAAAGAGCCAACCGTTTTTGATGAGTCCCGGTCAATTCCGTTATACCGGAATTAATATCGTTGTTACGGATTTAATTTGAGACCAGAATCTAGCCATGTCAATTCGCTTTTGCGAAACCCGCAGTTTTCCTTGGCTTTCGCAATGTAGTGACCTCGGCACCCGGCCGATCTGATGTGCGGACTTTTATGGAAGTGATGACCTGTGCATCCTGTCAGAGCAGGCCGTTATCCGAGTATTTCTGCGCGAAACGGCGAACAAGAACACGGAGAAGATCGGGAGTCGCAACGCGCGAGGTAGCAAAAAATAAATCGGCCGCTACCACGAGATGCAATAGCGACCGACTTTCCATGATTTTCTGAAGTAGTTCGCCCGGCGCAGGGATCAGCGGTTGCGCAACGCGATCAGCAGGCGAAGACTGTTAAGCGTCACCAGAACGGTTGCACCGGTATCGGCCATCACCGCCAGCCAAAGTCCCGTCAGACCGGTGATGCTGGTGACCAGAAAGACAGCCTTGAGCCCCAGCGCCAGCGCGATATTTTCGCGGATCACGCGGCGCGTGGTGCGGGACAGCGTTACCAGATTGACGACATCCGACAGCCGGTCCTTAACCGCCACCGCATCGGCGGCCTCAAGGGCGATGTCGGTGCCCCCGCCAATTGCGATGCCGACATCGGCCGATTTCAGCGCCGGGGCGTCGTTGATGCCATCACCAACCATGGCAATAGGCCCCTTCCGTGCCGGATCATTGCGCAAATCAGCCAGTATGTTCAGCTTGTCTTCGGGCAGAAGCTGCGCCCGGTAGTCCATACCAAGTTCACCCGCCATGCGTTTGGCAACGCGTTCGGCATCACCCGTCAGCATCACCGGGCTGATGCCCAAGGCGTTCAGTTTGGCAAGCGCATCCTGAGCATCCGCACGCGCGGTATCCCGCAAAGCGAGTGCACCGATAACATCGTTATCACGCAGGACGACAACGGCCGTGCTACCGGCATCCTCCTGTGCGGCAAGCCAATCGGCAACTTCGGCAGCCGGTTCGATATCAAGGCGCTTGGCCGCTCCCACACGATAAAGCGCACCATCAATCCGGGCTTCGACCCCGGCACCGGCAATGGTGCGCGCATTGGTGATTTCCGGCAGATCAAGTTTCTTGTCCGTCGCCGCATTGACCACCGCCTTTGCCAGCGGGTGGGAGGTTACGGTTTCAAGGGCGGCGGCAATGGCAAGCAGCCGGTCCTCGTCCATATCACCCACCGACATCATTGCCGTCAGCTTCGGCTTGCCTTCGGTCAGCGTGCCGGTTTTATCAAACGCCATGGTGCGTACGGCCCCGATAGCCTCAAGCGCGGCACCGCCTTTAACCAGCAGGCCGATCCTGGATGCACGGGCAAGGGCCGATGTCACCGCCGCCGGTGTGGAGATCACCAAGGCACATGGGCAGCCGATCAGAAGCAGGGCCAGCCCGCGATAGATCCATTCTTCCCAGCCTTGCCCGAACAGAACCGGTGGAACAACGACCGTAAGGGCCGCAAGCGCCATGATGATTGGCGTATAGATACGAGCGAATTTGGCAACGAAGCGCTCGACCGGTGCCTTGTGCTTTTCGCTTTGTTCTACCAGCTCGATCACGCGATCAAGCATGGTTTGCCCGGCCGCACGGATCACGCGCAGACGTACGGGCCGATCGGTGATAATGGCACCGGCAAAAACCTCGTCCCCCGGTTCGGACGGGACGGGCACGGATTCACCGGTCAGGTGGCTATTGTCAATTTCGGCGGCCCCATCGGTCAGGACACCGTCGGCCGGAATACGTTCGCCTGGGCGGACTTCAAGCACGTCATCAAGTGCCAAATCAGATGGCGCAACCGTATCAAAGCCGCTACCAGACGTCGAAACCCGCCGTGCTGTTTCCGGGGCCAGTTTCATCAGCGATTTGACACCGCTACGTGCCCGCCCCGCGGCAACACCTTCAAGGCTTTCGCCAATCGCAAACAGCAATACGACCATACCGGCTTCAAGACTTTCGCCGATTGCAACAGCGCCAAGAACCGCGACACTCATCAACAGTTCGATGGAAAAGAATGCGCCACTTGCCGCCAGACGGAACGCCGTTCTCATCACCGGCAATGCCGCGATGATCGAGGCAATGGACATGGCATAAGCATCGGTGACCGGAACCAGCCAGCCAACCAGCCCGCCCAGCATAAGCCAGACCGCCGCCCATGCAATTTCGTCCCCGGCTTCCGGCCAGGGGGCCAGTTTGCGCAGCAGGGATTTGTCATCGGCATCCGTATCTTCCGACGCGGCATTATCCGTCGCAGTCTGGCTGCCAGAACCACAGGAGCCGCCAGCGCAGCAAGCGGCTGCGGATGATTTCGCCGCCCCCGGAATTGTCTTTTCCTTTGCCGGATAACCCAGTTTGGTCAGCATGCTGCTGATATCGGAACGCGTTTCAGCACTGTCGTCGCTAAGACCCAGCGTCACCGTTTCGCGCATCATCGACACATCGACACATTGCACGCCATCACGTTTGGAAAGCGCGGTTTCGATTTTCGCCACGCAGGACCCGCAATCCATGCCCGATACGGCCCAATGACGATGCGAAACGCCGTCACGATGGTGGGCCAGCACATCGTCAACCTTGCCCTGTTCCTTGCCACTCAGTTCGGATTGCGCGTGCAATCCATCGGCAGCAGCAACAAAGCTTTGCCCCGGTACGGCATCGTTCAGAGCCGCAATCAGCGATGACTTACAGCTTTCACAATTTCCAATGGCCGGGAATTGATCCCATTTTGCGATGACGGACATACTGGACCTCGCCAACATTCAAATTTATATTCATGCGCTATATTCAAATAACAATTCATATGTCGTGGAGTCAAGAACATTCAAACCATGATTTGAATGTTATCACACACAATGCCCGACGCCCCGAAAAAGTTGATGAATTACGCCAGCACTGCGGCCATAGTAACCACCTGATTTAAGAACCAAGGCCGACCGCCCGATGCCCCGTATTGTCATTTGTAAAACCTGCCAGCCAGCACCCGATACTGAACCAGCCTCAAAGGCGGATTTTATCGATGTGGATGGTTTTGCGCGGCAGTTAGGCACAGCACTTGATCAGGCGGAATTGCCCGAAGCGTTTGAAATCACACAGATTGACTGTATGGGATCATGCAGCGAGCCGACATCGGTTGCGCTTCAGGGAGCCGGACGGGCAAGTTATCTTTTTGCCGGATTATCGGCGCGTCACGACATTGACGATATCATTGCCACCTGCCGGGCGTATCTGAGCGCCCCGGATGGATGGATCGAAGATGCACGCGGCTGCGGACGTCTTCGATTTTGTCTTAAGGCCCGTATTCCCACCCTTTGATTAGGGGGCAACCGAAACAGTCATTGTCTGACGCAGCGGCTTATCACCGACGGCAAGCTGGCTGTGATCATTGGCCGTCAGCGTTACCGTGACTTCGTTATCTCCCACCGGAAGATCTGCGATATGAAGCCACGGGCCATACAAGCGGGCGATCTTGGTGCCGTTAACATAGACATGGGCATGCCCCTCGCCCGGGATATGGGGACTGCTGGCATGTTCGGGGACAAAACGGAAATTCTGCACCAAAAGATGCAGGTTCCAGCCACTGACCGGATCGGGCGCAATGGCAACATCAAGGCTTGGCGCATCAACCGCATCGGACAGCGAAATGATGGCATCATGGCTGGCGTGGGCACCAGTCATATTCATCGCGCCATGTGCGTCACCATGCGTACTTCCGCCGTGCGCCTGCGGATCAGAATGGTCGTGGCCATCAAGGGTGATGCCATTTCCCGCCGCCACCAGAAAACCAATCCCGCCGCCAAAAACAAGCCCGATCCCGAAAAGGGCAAGTGAACGTGACATTTCGTTTATCCAGACAAATCAATGAAAGAAAACAGGCGCGGAATATACCGCGCCTGATCAATGTGATTGCGTTTACGCTTCCCGGTCGGCTTCACGCCGCCAGAAATGCCCGGCAAACAAGCCGGTCAATATCCAGGCGACCGCCCCGATACCAAAGGCACGCGCGGCAAACAGCGCGCCGAGTTCGGTTGGCACGGGACCGGTGAACTGATCGGGTTCCGGTGCACCGATAACATGCGGCGCCAGAAGCAAAACAACCGCCGCCGCCCACGCGAGCCAGTTGCGACCAAAGGCAATCAGCCAAACCGCAAGTGCCGCGGTTGCCACAGTCGCGAACCACCAGATTTGCCTGTCATAGACATCGGCCGCAGCAACACCGGGAACCTCGGGCGCCAAGGTGAAGCCCGGTGCAAAATGTACTATGGCAAAACCGGCAATACCCCAAATGATGCCATTGCGCGCCGTCACCACATGACCACGGTTTTCGGCAAAGGCCATGGCCGCCACCAGTATAAGTGCATACCCGGTATAGACCAGCATCGTGAACAGGACGCTTAGCCCGTCACGCAGCGGATCAATGCCGCCGACATCCTGATGCGCACTAACCGCGTCTCCGCCGAAATGCACAAGGGCACCGGTTTCATACAGCTCCGCATGCAGCAAAACGGGCTGCACAAAATACAACTGTAGCAGGGCCGCAATAAGCCCCGCTGCAGCACCAGCGAACAACGCGCTGGTTACTATGCGTGTGAACATGACTTAGTGGCAGGGGAAGCCGGTCGCGTGGCGCACGTCGTGTGCCGCGTCATGAAGCAGATCCGCCTGAACGTGGCCGGTGACAAAGACAACGGCAAGGCCGAAAACGGCGCAAGCAAGGATCGGCAGAAGAACGGATTTTTTCGAAGCGGCAAATGCCGCGGTCTGCGTGGTCATAGAAATCTCCTTTGCTGTCACACCCGACAGTCGGTTCGGGTCCATGCCTGGCAGGTCTCCTGGCTTGCGGGTCTTCATGCGTCGCCGACCTTCCCTGCTTTCGCAAGTGGTATGATGGCGGGCACTCGTCGCATACAGTCGCGGGGGCGGCTTTGGCTTTGGCCGTCAAACAGACGGCTTTCCAAATTCCCTCTTCGTTTCCCAACCCCGAGCAGAGCGGGAAAAACCAAGCCATTCGTTTATGACGGTAATTTGGCGCAAGTGCAATGTGAAAACCACGCAGGCCGGGTGATCATTCGTCGAACATATTCGCCCGATTGTCGATCCGCCCCCGAACCCCGGGGGCAGAATGCCTAATCGTGCGTGACGTGGGCAAAGACATCGCGAACAACACGGGAAATATGTTCGTCGTCAATCTGATAGAAGATATGACGCCCGTTTCGTTCCGATGCCAGAATGCGCTGATCGCGCAACTGACGCAGATGATGGCTGGTCAGGGATTGGGACATGCCCGATGCCTCGGCAAGTTCGCCGACGGTTTGCGGTTTTTCCATGCAGCGCAGAACAAGCTGCAACCGCCCGGCATCCCCCAGAAGCGCAAAGATTTTTGCCGCCGCCTCGATATCGGGTAACGACAGGTTATGACCGGTCGCACGTGATGCGTCACGCGTTACGGCTTCGCCCTGTTCGGTGGAAAGGCCAAGACGTGCCGCGGTATCACATTCCTGACAATCGTTGCCGTTTTCAGCCCCGGCGATCACGGGACGCGCCGAGGCAATTTCGACCTTGCGGGATTTCGTTTTGCTTTGTGACATCCCCCTATTTTCCATGCCCAGCTTCACTTGGCAAGGGGACTTGATGTTTGCGCGCATGGAACTCCACCCGACAGGGAACGTTACAGGTATGACACACCATCGAAAGTGCCAACCGGAGCAAGGAGACGCACCGATGCAAGAGCAAACAGCACTCGACATTTTCAATCTGCGCCAGTCCCGTGACAGTTGGGAACGGAATGTGGCCGGTTACTGTGCGAAAAACGACATGCAGGTCGGAAATCTGCCCAAAGAGATTACCGGCCCCTATAACGAGATGAATGAGGCATGGGAAAAGCTTAAAGCCGAAGGTGATGCGGCAAGCAATACCACTGCAGAGCAGTTCCACAAGGCAACCGCAAAGCTTGAAAAGGCGTGGAACGACATGACGGGCAAGTAAGCCCGGGATTTTATGCCTTGTGGTTAAAATGCCCCAAAATCGCCTTTTCATTGCAAATCGATGACACGATTACACGCCAGATTGAAACTGTCTGGAAAAGCAAAAGGAGGCTCCCATGACAGCCCGCCCCATTCCGGAGCACGCCAAGCTCCATCAGGAATTCAAGGATTGGGAATTCGGCCTTACTGCACATTGCAGAGAATCCGATAGCGGCCTTGAAAAACTTCCGAGTGAGGTTGTTCAGGCGTGGGATGACATGGATGCCGCCTGGAGCGAGATAAAGGATCATAGCGACGATATCCCGCAAGAATCCCTGCAGCGTTTCCGTGAAGCAAAGCAACGTTTGCAGGAAGCTTGGGACGCGATGATCTCTTCCGAACGGCATTAACGACGCCGCGCTGGAAGCAGCCAGACTTTTTCGTCTCCCTCTCTTCCTGAGGCGGGTTTTCCTCCCGTCCCCGCCTTTCCTTTTGCAGTCGGGTTTCTCAACCGCCCCGGCTGCATTTTTTTGTCTGCATTTTGGCTCGGCATCCTCCGTGCAACGGCACAAACCCGGTTATGGGCAAAAAACAGAATTGACTCTTATCGTTAAAAAATTCATTTTTTATTTTAATTAATAAATACGATTCGTCATTTTAATGTCACCCGAATGCTTCCGGATGGAGCCCCGCCATGTCCGATACCTTAAAAAATGTCCGCACCGTCAGCCGCATTCTTGGCTGGGTATGCCTTATCGGTGTTGTCTTTGAAATCTGCCTCGTGCCGCTGATATGGCATGTGGATGGCTGGGTTGATACCAGCGCCAGTCAGATGACCATAAGCCTCGAAGAATTGCGCGCCCTTTCCGGCTGGCAGAAATATGCCGTGATGGCATCGATGATGCTGCCGACACTTGTTATGGCCTATGGGCTTTGGCGGTTGCGCAAGATGTTCCTGTCCTTTGCCGAAAACCATATTTTCCAGCCTGCCCCGATTGCCCATCTCAAAGCATTTTCCGTGGCCCTTATGGCGCAAACGCTGATCAAGCCGCTTTCAGGCGCACTGACATCCGTGCTGGCGACCATAACCCGCCCCGAAGGCGAACGGATGCTGTCAATCGGGCTCAGCGATGCCGAGGCCAGCACCCTGTTTCTCGGTGGATTGCTTCTGGTGATTGCGTGGGTATTGGGAGAAGCCACCCGGATCGAGGACGAGAACAGGAGCTTCGTCTGATGGCGATCATTATCCGTCTTGACGTGATGCTTGCCCTGCGAAAGATGAAATCCAAGGACCTTGCTGCGCGGGTCGGGGTGAGCGAACAGAACCTGTCGCTTCTGAAATCAGGCAAGGTACGCGGGGTCAGGTTTGAAACACTCGCCGCGATTTGCCGGGAACTTGATTGCCAACCCGGTGATCTTCTGGAATTCGTTGCCGACGACCTGTAAGCTCTTGTGATCATGACGGGCCCGTCAACACGGGGCCGTCCTTCATAAGAAACAAGGCAGCCTGTTTAACGGCTGTTATCAGGGAAGACGTGAATGGAAAACAAGGTTGCCCTCGTAACAGGTGCCGCACGCGGCATCGGACTTGCCACCACACATCTTTTTATTGAACTGGGATGGCAGGTTGCGATGATTGATCGCGACAGCGCGGAACTTCGCAGCGCATGTCGCGATATCGCAAATGCCAAGGCATTTGAATATGACGTATCAATCCCTGAACAGGTCGATCTGATGATAGACGAGGTCCTGACCGAGTTCGGACGGATTGATGCGGTTGTCAACAATGCCGGGGTTGCCGATTTCCTGCCGATCCATGAAACCGATTTCAGCGCGTGGCGTCGGATCATGGAAACCAACCTTGACGGGGTCTTTCTTGTTTCGCAGGCAGCGATCCCTGCGCTCAAGCAGACCAAGGGCGCGATTGTCAATATCGGCTCGATTTCCGGGCTTCGGGCATCGACCCTCCGGGTGGCCTATGGCACATCGAAGGCGGCTGTCATTCATCTGACCAAACAGCAAGCGATTGAACTAGGTGATTTTGGTGTTCGGGCCAATTGCGTCTGCCCCGGCCCGGTCAAGACCAAGCTTGCCATGGCCGTGCATTCGCCGGAAATCATATCGGCCTATCTTGATGCCATGCCGCTTGGCCGGTATGGCAGCGAACGCGAAATCGCCGAAGTGATTGCGTTTCTATGCTCCGACAAGGCAAGCTACGTTACGGGCCAGGTAATCGCCGCCGATGGCGGATTTGAAACGGCCGGTGTCGGGCTCCCGGCCCTTCGCAAGGCTGCCGAGGAATAAACACTTTAAGTGCGATCACCTTTGGATGAATGTGCAAACCCCATTGCGCAAAAGTGTGATCGCTTTCCCTTGTTCCTGCGTATGGCAGGGAAACACCCTCACTCAAAGGTATTTCCTTGCCAATTGAACTTGCCCTTCTCGTCCTTAATGCTCTTTTCTGCCTTGCATTTCCCTGGGTTTACAACTGGTCCTATGGCAGGCAGGTCGGCGGCAAACGCCTGATGGGCAATCGTGATAACCTGCCCGAACGGCAGGGACTGGCCGCCCGCGGCCTTCGTGCCCATCAGAACCATCTTGAAAATCTGGTGCCGTTTGCGATCATCATTCTGGTCGCGTACGCCATCGGTATTTCAAACACTGTCACCGTGGCTTGCGCGGTTGTCTTTACCATCGCCCGCTTTGCCCATGCCGGGTTCTACTTTGCCGGGATTACCCGCCTTCCGGGCATCAATGGTGTGCGCTCCATTGCCTATTTTGTCAGCCTGTTTGCGATGCTGATCTTTGCCTTGCAATTATTTGGGACCTAATATTGGCGCAATCTCTCGACAATCAGGAATTCGGGCGTTACGAGATAGGCGGCCAGACCGGAACGGGTAAGGTCATGACTTAACGCTTTTACCCAAGGATTTGCCGTGAGCACGTTGCCCCCCTGCCCCAAATGCCAGTCGCCCTATACCTACGAAGATGGCGAATTGCTGATTTGCCCGGAATGCGCCCATGAATGGTCGCAGCAAACCGCAGCAGGCGGAGACGAAACCGAATACAAGGATGCCAATGGCAATATCCTTGCTGATGGCGATACGGTTTCGATCATCAAGGATCTGAAGGTCAAGGGTGCGTCACAGCCACTTAAGGTCGGCACCAAGGTCAAGAATATCCGCCTTGTCGAAGGCGACCACAATATCGATTGCAAGATCGACGGATTTGGCCCGATGAAGCTTAAATCCGAATTCGTCAAAAAGATCTGATTGCGGGCTTCGCCGCGCAACCCCTGTACCGACGACATTGCGACCGGGTTTTGGTACAATGTCGTCGCCTGATACCGGCTTGAACCATCCGAAGGAAACGGGGGCCACCATGCGCCACCTTGCCCTTATCGCCGCACTATTTGCGACCCTGTCGCTGTCCTCCTGCCTGACCTTTAACTGGCAGCGCAGTGTTCAGCAGGTGCTGTCAAATGCGTGTAACTCCACAGGCGATTGCGGGTCGGATGGGCCTACCAAAAACTGAGTATCTTCAATCTTCACCATTCCGCATCACTCGCATATCTCGAACAGCATCTCGAATATTTCGACGAAGCCACCGAGATAGCGGTCCTGATCCACCTTGATCAACATTTTGACGCTTAGGATCAATTTCCGTTGCATCTGGGATTAGCGCCTCGAATGCCGCTGCTGCAATCGCACTCTCGTAGTTTTCGCCTGCCTGCTCTTTAAAGGAAGCCACAGATGCCGCCAGTGTTTCTTTGTGTCTATAACTCTCTTGTAAGGTGAATAGTTGGCGATGCCGACTACTCGCAAACCCCAACAAGAACAACGAAGGTAATAACACAAAAATTCGGACCGAGATTGCACCAAGAAATTGCAACGCAGCGACACCGAAATCCGTAGTATCTCCCGTTACGAAGCTTGGAAACTGGATATAGCCGTTTACGAATGGTAACGCGTTGAAAACACAAAGTACGGAAACAAAAAGAAATATTATTGATCCGTAGAACTCCCACCGTACAACTGAAATTGGTCCGTCCAGGTTTTTTCGAGCAGCAGCGTAGCTATTTGCTAATCCCGCAGAGGTAGCGAGCCCGAGCAATTTTCTGCTCTGTTCATCAATTTCTTCATGCTCCTTCCGAACTTCCATGGCATTTTTCACCAATGACTCGAGCTCGGATCGATTATCCTCAAGGAACTTCTCAACTGCTTCTTTTTCTGCAACGAGCGTATCTTGAACTTCCCTTAAGTTAAGTTTGAACCCTTCAAAATCAGGATCAAATGCCGAAATTCTTCCCCCTAGCTCAGTAGCTTGCTGCTCATTAGTCCGCACTCTCTGCAACAGGTTTTCAACTTCGTCAGACTTTGATTGCCAGTCAGTCAAAATTCCAGAGAGTTCCGCATGGGCTTTTTGAACTTCAGCCAAGGCACTTGCCGCTCCGATGCTTGACGTTGAAGCTTTCGTAGCCTCTCCTTTAGCAACTCGCTTTATACTGCTCACTTCACGTTTTGCTTCATCCAATTCCGCGAGCATTTTTTTAATGCTATGCCTCAACCCTGAGAATGGATTTTCTGACTGGCCGCCGAAAGCAAGCTTCAACAACAACAAATGTTCAGTCGTTGCCTCAAGATACTTAACGATATTTTGAAACCGTCCACGCAGATCACGGTTCTGCCCATTTGCCGTGCGCATAATTGCTACGTTTTCGTCTACCGAAGTAAAACCTTGCTGCTTCACCCAACTCACATCTGAGACGATATTAGTGCATTCTGTTACTGCACTTTGCAAATTGGTTACCACTGCACCGATACTTCTTCTCGGAAAAGGAGGACCCGATGCTTTTGCTGGAAGGGACGACGATAGCTCAACAACCGATGTAATGTTCGAATAAACGTCACCCAGAGTTTGTTCACCAAAAACAATATCGCCCGAAATCAACTGTGATCCATCATTTGCAGTAGCATCCTGCAATGCAGTTATCATCTGATCTGCCGCATTTTTGAGCTCTGCTGCCTGAGCGATAATCTCGGAAAACATAGGGCCTCCCAATCCCAGAATTTTATTAGATATAATTAATGCAATTTTGACGTGAACTCTATCACAAAACAAAACGGCGCGCCCAATGGACGCGCCGTTTGTTGTCTCCGATAATCGGAAAACTTATTCCCACTCAATCGTTCCCGGTGGTTTCGAGGTATAGTCATAGGTGACGCGGTTGATACCGTTGACCTCGTTGATGATCCGGTTGGCGATACGGCCAAGCAGTTCCGGAGGGAAGGCGAAGAAATCGGCGGTCATGCCGTCGGTCGAGGTGACAGCACGCAACGCACAGGCATAGTCATAGGTACGACCATCGCCCATCACGCCAACGGTCCGGACCGGCAGCAGTACTGCAAAGGCCTGCCAGATGGCGTCATAGAGACCGGCATTGCGGATTTCTTCGAGATAGATCGCATCGGCCTTGCGCAGGATATCGAGCTTTTCACGCGTAATCGGCTGGCCGGGGATGCGGATGGCAAGGCCCGGCCCTGGGAACGGATGACGGCCGACAAAGCTGTCGGGCAGGCCCAGTTCACGGCCAAGGTCACGGACTTCGTCCTTGAACAGTTCACGCAGCGGTTCGACCAGTTGCATGTTCATGCGTTCCGGAAGGCCACCGACATTGTGATGCGACTTGATGGTGACCGACGGGCCGCCGGTGAAAGACACGCTTTCGATGACGTCCGGGTAAAGGGTCCCCTGTGCAAGGAAATCGGCGCCACCAATTTTCTTGGCTTCTTCTTCGAACACTTCGATGAACAGGCGGCCAATGGTTTTGCGTTTGGTTTCCGGATCGATTTCGCCTTCGATCGCACCAATGAAGGTTTCGGACGCATCAACATGGACCAGCGGAATGTTGTAATGGTCACGGAACAGGGTGACGACCTGGTCGGCTTCGCCCGAGCGCATGAAACCATGATCGACAAACACGCAAGTCAGTTGATCGCCAATCGCTTCGTGGATCAGAACTGCGGTGACGGAGCTGTCAACGCCACCCGAAAGACCACAAATGACCTTGCCGTCACCGACCTGTTTGCGGATTTTGGCAATGGCGTCGTCTTTATAGGCATTCATCGTCCAGTCGCCAGAGCAACCGGCAACACCGTGGGTGAAGTTCTTAAGCAGCTGCGCGCCATGCGGGGTGTGGACCACTTCGGGATGGAACTGCACGGCGTAGAATTTCTTGTCGTCATTGGCGATGGCGGCAAACGGTGCGCCTTCAGATTTGCCAACAACGCGGAACCCGTCAGGAAGCGCATCGACACGGTCGCCGTGGCTCATCCAGACCTGTTCGCGGGCACCTTCGGCCCAGATGCCGGTGAACAGCGCGCAGTCTTCGATGACATCGACAAAGGCACGACCGAATTCACGGTGATCGGACGTTGCGACCTTGCCGCCAAGCTGGTTGACCATGGTTTGCTGACCATAGCAGATGCCAAGCACCGGCACGCCAAGTTCAAAGACCTTTGCCGGGGCCGAGGGTGCCTTATCCCAATGGACCGATGCCGGGCCACCTGACAGGATCACTGCCTTGGGCGCGTATTCGTCAAGGAAAGCATCCGAGACATTGTTGAAGGGGTGGATTTCGCTATATACACCGCTTTCGCGCACGCGGCGTGCAATCAGCTGGGTGACCTGCGATCCAAAATCAATAATCAGCACGCGATCTGTCATCGGGCCGTATCTCCGTCGAGTATGGGGTTGCGCCGTACATACGCCAAACCATCCGTCTCGGCAACCCGGCGCAAACGGTTACCTTGGGATGCATTCATGAAATTCTGATGCCGAATTCCGGCATTTGGGGACAATTGCGGCCTTTTCCTGCCGGAACGCCCCCGAAAAGAGCACAATTGGTCCCTTTTTCCTGCGCAATGCGTCTGTAACTTGATTTCCAACGGAGCACGGAGATAACCGCGTCCGACAGAATTAGAAATCATGAGCAAATCAAGTTTGACCATGCAAAGGGACACAGACAAATGACACAGAACAAAGGCAGTAAAATCGCGCTTGCCGTCGCTGGCCTTCTTCTGGTCGCCGGTGCGGCAACGGCCATCGCGATGACCCAGTCCGAGACCAATAACCCCGCGTCGCTGTTTGGCACTGAAACCGGTACCGAGAACAGCGATACCATGACCCCGGCACCTGATGCCCCGGCGGCCGAAACCGGCGAAGCGCCGAACACCGTCCTGCCGGACGACAATCAGGAAGTTCCGGGCATGAAGGGCCTTGATGGCAATGCTGGCGACGATAGCGGCCCGCTGGAATTGATGCCGCAGGATGACGGCGGCACCACCGGTGGCGAAGCTGCCCCCAAAACGGAATAAAAAACCGGCCGGGTAATCTGTGGAAGATCCAATCTTCACATAGCGTTCACGGTAAAATGCACTTGTGAAAAGAACTGGCCCTGTCCCCATTCGGGACAGGGCCATTTTTCTTGTCGCAATTTTACAGTTTGCAAGCAGACCAAGGGCGGCATCGGACATCGGGGTGTTTGCGATGACCGTGGCCGCCATTGTCATTATTTCACCTTGCCTTTGGCTGTACGTTCGAACACCGCAACAAAGAAACCGTCCGTGCCATGAACATTAGGCGACAGGCGAAGCCACGGCTTGTCCTTGCCACCCGGTACCGGAACGGATTTCGGGGCATCGGGCCAGATTTCACTGATCGGAACCGGTTTGAAATCCTTGCGATCACGCATGAAGGTTTCGATCAGACGTTCATTTTCTTCGGGCATGATCGAACAGGTCGCGTAAATCAGGCGCCCACCCTTGGTGACCTTTGCCGCACCGGCCTTCAAAATCTTGCTTTGATTTGCCATCAGGGTGCGAATATCGCGCTGCCCGATACGCCAGCGCAGCGCCGGGTTACGGCGCAGGGTGCCAAGCCCCGAACAGGGAACATCAAGCAGAACACGATCAAAGAAACCGGATTTGTTGCGAAGCCAGCTATCGCGTTCATCGGAAATGATGCGCTGCTGAATGCAATCACCTGCACCGGCACGTTTGGCACGTTTGCGCGAATTATCCAGACGCCCGCCATGGGTATCGCAGGCAAGGATACGACCCTTGCCGCGCATGTCGGATGCCATGCCAAGCGTCTTGCCGCCACCGCCCGCACACATATCAAGGATATGCATGCCCGGCTTGGCATCGACCAGACGCACGCAAATCTGCGATGCCTCGTCCTGAATTTCAATCAGGCCGTCCTTGTAGGCCGCCGTAACCAGCATATTCACACCAAGCGGCAGACGTAGGCCGTTGGGCGCATAAGGCGTTCTTTCGATATTGTGGATGCCATCGGCTTCAAGCGATTTGATTGCGTCTTCAACCGTGCCCTGAAGGCGGTTAACGCGCAGATCAAGTTTGGCGGGCTGATTATAGGCCGCCATTTCAGCCGGAAGGTTTTCGTGATGGAGTTTCAGCAGTTCGGCATAAAGCCATTTCGGCAATTCGGTTTTGACCGCACCTGGCTGGCCGTCATGATCAAGCGTCTTGCCGGTCAGCTTGTTGATCAGATGATTTTCAGCTGGATGCAGCGGGTTCGGGCAGAACTCCTCACCATTGAACATGCTTGAAATGTCTTCGGCCTTGCGTTTGTCCTGCAAGACCAGTTCGGCGATCATGCGCGCACGACCGTCCTGAAACTCATATCCGCATTCGGCAAGCCACCAGCCCAGACGCGCCTGATGGCGGATCAGGTTATAGAAACGTTCGCTGATTTCGCGACGATCGCCACCACCGATATAACGGCGATTGCCAAAATAGCCGGAAATGACGCGGTCTGCGTCGTCTCTGGTCTGGGTCCAGCCATCATAAAGTTCAATGACAGCCGCGATACGTGCACCGGGTTTCAAAACGAATGTCCAACCTGTCTGAGTGTGATGTTCCTGTCCCGATATGGGAACTCAAGTAAACACCATACGATAAAAAAGGCGATGACGGCAGGATTGCCTGCCGCCACCTGAAATTTGTGCCCGCTGATATCATGGGTTGGGCCATTCGCCAACAGCGACAAGCGCAAGGCAGCCCAGCCAATTGATCAGCGTGCCCCGATTAGTTACCGGGACGGTAATTCGGGGCCTCGCGGGTGATGGTCACGTCATGGGCATGGCTTTCGCGCAGGCCCGCATTGGTGATGCGAACGAACTGGGCACGTTCACGGAAATCGGCAAGCGTTGCCGAACCGGTATAGCCCATCGATGCCTTAAGACCGCCAACCATCTGATGAATAATCTGACCTGCCGGGCCCTTGTAGGGAACACGACCTTCGATGCCTTCGGGGACAAGTTTCAGATTGTCCTGAACGTCCTGCTGGAAGTAACGGTCTGCCGACCCGCGTGCCATGGCACCGACCGAGCCCATCCCGCGATAGGATTTGTACGAACGGCCCTGATAAAGGATGACCTCACCCGGGGCTTCGTCGGTACCGGCCAGAAGCGAGCCAACCATGCAGGTGCTGGCACCCGCAGCCATTGCCTTGGCAATGTCGCCCGAAAACTTGATACCGCCATCGGCGATGATCGGAACGTCAAGCTTGTGACCGATTTCCGCGCATTCAAGGATGGCGGTCAATTGCGGAACACCGACACCGGCGACAATACGGGTGGTGCAGATCGAACCCGGGCCGATGCCGACCTTGACCGCGTCCGCACCGGCTTCGGCCAGTGCCTTGACGGCTTCGGGGGTGGCAACGTTACCGGCGATGATCTGGGTATTGCCGACTTTTGATTTGATATATTCGACAGCCTTGATCACACCGGCCGAATGGCCGTGCGCGGTATCGATGACCAGTACGTCAACACCGGCTTCGACCAGTGCCATCGCACGTTCAAAGCCGCTTTCGCCAACACCGGTTGCCGCCGCAACACGCAGGCGACCGCTTTCGTCCTTGCAAGCATTCGGGTGCAGTTTGGCTTTTTCGATATCCTTGACCGTAATCAGGCCGGTGCAGCGATAGGCTTCGTCAACCACAAGAAGCTTTTCAATGCGGTGCTGATGCAGAAGTTTCTTGGCTTCTTCGGTGTCGACGTTTTCCGTCACCGTGACCAGATTTTCGTGGGTCATCAGTTCGGAAACCGGCTGCGAACGGTTGGAGGCAAAACGCACATCACGGTTGGTCAGAATGCCGACCAGCTTGTTGCTGGCGCGTTCGACAACCGGAATACCGGAAATGTGGTTGATGTCCATCAGGTCCAGCGCATCGGCCAGCGTCTGATCCGGGTGAATGGTGATCGGGTTGACGACCATACCTGATTCAAATTTCTTTACGCGGCGAACTTCTTCGGCCTGCTGTGCGATATCGAGGTTCTTGTGAATGACCCCCATACCACCATGCTGCGCCATAACAATCGCCATCGGGCTTTCGGTCACCGTGTCCATTGCGGACGACAGAAGCGGAATGCGCAGGTCGATATTTTTGGTAATGCGGGTGTTGGTCTGCACCTGTGCCGGCAGCACTTCGCTGGCGGCGGGTTTGATCAAAACGTCGTCAAACGTCAGGGCTTCTGCAATGCGGGTCATACGGGGCCACCTCGTTAATCTGAGTTGGCGCGGAACTTATACACGTTATGGCCTTTATGCCAAGTTTTCTGCGGCCATAGCAGCCCTGTTATTTTATTGCTGCATTATCCGGACAGTTCCGTTAGAAACTGGTAGATGGGGCTGCTATCTGGCGCAGCCCCTTTTTCATGCCCGGATCATGCTGCTGTTTTGCAAGGTATAGCAAGCTTTTGCCGCAATAGCGAAAGCCGCCCTGCCCCTGTTTTACGCGGGCGCAGCATCCGGAACCTTCAACACCTTGTCGATAAACCGGCGTACATCACCATCAAGTGAATCGGCCTGCCCCAGAAGATTTGTCGCCTCGCTATGAAGTTGCAGGACGACAGAACCGGACTCGGTCGTGCCGCTGGCGACGTCGGCGAGGATCGCCGCAATGGTCTGCATCCGTCGAACCGCCTGATCGATCCGGTCACTGATCGCACCGACAACTTCGGTCTGTTCGCGGGCGGCCTCGGCAACCAGACGGGCACCACTATCAATCTCGCTGATCTTTTCATTGATCTCGCGCACAGATGAAACCGCCTCGCGGGTCATTGCCTGCATTTCACCGATTTCGCCGATCACCTGTTCAGCTGCACGCGATGTCTGGGACGCCAGGTTTTTGACTTCGGTCGCGACCACGGCAAACCCCTTGCCTGCTTCACCCGCACGGGCGGCCTCGATGGTGGCGTTCAGCGCCAGAAGATTGGTCTGATCAGCGACATCAGTGATCAGTTCAACCACCTTGGTCACACGAAGCGCCATGTCATCAAGACGCGTGATGTGATTATCGGCAACACGGGCCCGGCTGACCGCTGCCTCGGCCAGTTCGGCCGAACCATTGATCTGTGCACCGATCTGACGGATGGATGCACTGAATTGTTCGGTGGCAACCGCGATGCCGTTCAGGGCGTCAGTGCTGTCGTCAGCAGCAACGCGCATATCGTTGGCCTGTTCGGCAATGCGGCGAACCTGCCGGGACAGGAAATCAGAACTGTCGCTTAGCTGTTTTGCACTGTTGGAAACCGAACCAACCACCGACTGAATATCATCACCGATGCGCCCAGCACTGTAGCTGAAGCTCCTGGTCTTTTCATGCATGGCATCAAGGGCCGCATTGACCGTCCCGGCATAGCCGATCAGATCACCCCGCAGTCCCCTTGGCAGGATCTTACGATAATAGGATCCGCGCGACGCATGGCCCATAGCGCCAGCGGCTTCCTTGGCGAACGCCTCGGTCAGATCAAGCAACTGGTTCACCGCATTTTGCAAGGGGGCAAGATAACCGTGCGTTTGACGATTATTGACCCGGACACCCATTTTTCCATCAGCAGCGTCATGAACGATATCGTGCAGTTCATCAATGATCCGCTTGTGGCGGGTAATGGCAATCGAGCCAATCAAAGCCAGAACCAGAAGACCGATAATCGCAATCGCGGAAACAAGCGGTGCATGGTTTGGTGCCGACAGAAGGGCGCCGATCAACCCAAAGGCCAGTACCAGTCCAGAAATCAAAATCCGTCGCAGATTAGAGAGTGAAAACAAACTGATCATAGTCGATGCCTGCCTGCCCCAGGAGGTTGCCAAGTTTCTGTGTACTGCGCGCCATACCGTCCTTGCGATTGCGTTCGCGTTCTTCTTCGGCACGAAGATCGGCATAAAGCGGAATAACCTGTTCGACCGCGTCGCGGCGCGGCACCCGACGGTTTGAATGATAGCCAATGATGTTGCCGCTTGGTCCGAAGGTCGGCGTGACATTGGCCAGCACCCAGTAATGATCCCCGTTTGCCGAGCGATTGATCACATAGGCGAAAATCTCGCGCCCCTTGGAAATCGTGTCCCACAGTAAGGCGAACACGCAGCGCGGCATGTCGGGATGGCGGATAATGCTGTGCGGCTGGCCCAGAATATCCTTTTCACGATATCCTGCGACCCGCAGAAAGACATCATTTGCGTAAGTAATACGTCCCTTGGTGTCGGTCTTGCTGACGATAATTTCATTATCGCCAAAATGACGTTCAACACCGGTCAGAAAAAGCTGATCCTGTTTCATGAATTGCACCCCGTTTGCGGATCAATGGTCCCACAACCGATCCTGACATAGCGAAACCCCGCCCGGGGCGCGCAGTTTTGCGTCAGTTTCATCCGGTACGGAGACTATTTTCTAGACCAATGTATAGATTATGCCAGCAGGGTACTTCTTGACTTAGCGCAATCGGGTTCATGAATATTTCGCAGCCGACACAACCCCGACGGTACGGATATGAATTTTTGCAAATAAAAAAGCGCGCCGATCTTGTGGCGCGCTTTGCATTTTGCCTTTTCATGAACTTAGCCGACCGGCGACCAGCCGTCGTCTTCGCGCAACTCTGCATTGGCAATGTCATCTGCGGCATTGTTCTGCCCGCGGAATCCGGTGGCGATCAGATAAGCTTCCGGGCTTTCCGGGCGCGACGCCGGCGGCTTGGCATGCTTGGAAACGCGGAAGTTCTTTTTAACCCGGTTCAAAAGGTCGTTTTCCGTACCGCCCTTGAACACCTTGGCGATGAAAATCCCCCCCGGTGCAAGGACCTCCTCGGCAAACAGCAGGGCATGCTCGACCAGATCGATAATACGGATATGGTCGGTCTGGCGATGGCCGGTGGTTTCGGGCGACATATCGGAAATCACGGCATCAACCGGCCCGTCAAGAGCCTGCTTGATCATGTCAGGCGCCGCCGGATCAAGGAAGTCCGCCTGCAAACAGGTTGCGCCGGAAAGACCTTCCCATTCCAGAATATCAAGCCCGACGACCTGACCACGTCCCTGTTTTGAACCGACCATGTCAACCGCAACCTGTGTCCAGCCGCCCGGCGCTGCCCCAAGATCGACAATACGCATGCCCGGACGCAGCAAGTCGAACTGGTTGTTGATTTCAATCAGCTTGAAGGCCGCGCGCGACCGATAGCCAAGGCGCTTGGCTTCCTGCACATAGGGATCGTTAAGTTGCCGGTCGAGCCAGCGGGTCGAAGAAATCTTGCGTCCCTTGGCACTTTTGACGCGCGTCCGCAGCCCGCGCCGAGCGCCGGTATCGATCGCGGCAATGGCTGAACCCTTGCGGCGGCGCGTCCCGCCTTTTCCGCTGCTATTGTCGGTCATGTTCTTTACCTGAACTGAAACGTGTTAAAGGCCAGTACGATCCGATGGCATGACGCCGATCATGGATTGGCCGAAATATGGGACACTGTATGACGTCGCGCATCGCATGGGTCAATAGCATGACCGTCTGCGCGCATCAAATCGACCAATATTCCCTCACGCAGGCCACGATCGGCAACTTTTAGCGTCGCCAGCGGCCAGATATCGCGAATCGCGGCAAAGATCGCCGCTCCCGCATCCATCAATTCGGCCCGCTGGTTCCCGATGCAGGGATGGCCTTTACGTTTGTCGGCTTCCATGCGCAGCAGCAATTCGGTGACGCGTTCCGCATCATCGAACCGCAAATCCGATCCATCGACCTTGTGACGTTCGTACCGTTCAAGGCCAAGCGCAATACCGCAGAATGTGGTCACGGTGCCCGATGTACCAACCATCTGCACCTTGCCGTCATCAAGAATATCCGAACAGCAATTGCGGCTGGCAAAATCGCGCAGGCGGTCACGGATTTCGGTGCGCATCGCTTCAAACCGTTCACGACGCTGCTCGATCCCGGCATAACGTTCGGTCAGGCACAGAACCCCACACGGCATCGAAAGCGTTTCGATGCACTGGGTCTGGCCCATGTTATCAACCTTGATCCAGCAAATTTCGGTGCTGCCGCCGCCGATATCAAACACCACGGCATAGGGACGTTCATCAAGCAAAGCCGAACAGGCCTGAAGTGCCAAACGGCTTTCTTCGTCCGGATTGATGATTTTAAGTTCAATACCAGTTTCGTCAAAAACCTTCCGGACGAATTCATCGCGATTTTTGGCCGTCCGACAGGCTTCTGTCGCCACTGCATGCAGTTTTGCACCGGGATGCTTGCGCAGTTTTTTCGAACAGACCTTTAACGCGTCAATCGCGCGATCCATGGCCGCCTGGCACAGATAACCCTTTTCACGCACACCTTCGCCAAGGCGCACAACACGTGAAAATGCATCGATCACCTTGAACCCGTCATTGCACGGGCGGGCAACCAGCAAACGGCAGTTCGAACTGCCCAGATCAATGGCGGCATAAAGTGGCGGATGGCTGGTCGCGGCAGTTACAGGGCGTTCGGCAACCAGACTGTCACCAGACAGACCTGAAGATGCCGCCGCAGACGGCGCATCCATTACGGCACTTCCGACCATGGCAGCACCGCCGTCAGGGCGGATAGCCCTGTGCGTGTCGCTATGGGGAGATACCTGTTTCACCTTTGTAAACCTGCCTTGTCTGTTACATGCCAATTCAATGATCACATCAAGACGACATTTATATGACGGTCTTGCGAATCATCCATATGAGTTTACCGACAATGTTGCACAAGGCAAATCCCGTATGCATTTAACACATAGGCATGTGCATCTGACCACATGGCGGGGAAAAAAGGTCTTGCCAAAGTGCCACCGGTTTTATAAATAGCGCCCCACGCCACACGGCGTTCAAGGCTCTGTTGGGGAATAGGTTAACGGTAGACCTACGGACTCTGACTCCGTCAGTCCTGGTTCGAATCCAGGTTCCCCAGCCAGCCTTCACCTGCTTTGCAGGCTTTGGTGAACTTCGGTCCAATAATTTTGTACCGAACAAAAATCACCCCTTACATAGCCCTGCTGGGGAATAGGTTAATGGTAGACCCGCGGACTCTGACTCCGCTAGTCCTGGTTCGAGTCCAGGTTCCCCAGCCATCTTTCTCCTTCGCCAATCCAAAGATTTTTGATTTTTCACGTAACGCAGTACGCTGATTGTCGCGTCTGGCAAAACAGTCATTTTCCGATATCGGCAGTCTTCGACCGGCCAAGAAGATATTTTGCCATTAAGGGGAACCAGCCGCCGTGTTTTACGTTGGTGGTCATACGATCTGTGACAAATCACAGGCAACGAATGCACATTTGGCAACAAAGGAGCATGAGATGCTTACCGATATGTACCGATCCCGTCACTGTTCACGTCCGACAATCATCGATCGTGTTGATCCGGTAATCTGGTCCGATCATGGCCATTGCCCGATGATCTCGGCCGAGGATGAGAAATTTTACGAAAAGAACGGCTTTCTGTTTCTCAAAAATGTTTTCAGCGAAAAAGAAGTCGCCGAGCTTCGCCGGGAAGCTGATCGGGTTGAAAATTCGGATCCGACCGATGATGAGGTTGTTTCAGAACCGGGCAGCAACGAAGTTCGCAGCGTTTTTCGCGTCCATGATAAAAGTGACGTATTCGCACACCTGATATCCGATGACCGGCTGGTCGCGATCGCCGAACATTTTCTGGATGACGATGTTTACATTCATCAATCGCGGGTCAATTTCAAACCGGCTTTCAAGGGCAAGGAATTCTTCTGGCATTCGGATTTTGAAACCTGGCACACCGAAGACGGCATGCCGCGCATGCGTGCCTTTTCGATGTCAATCACATTGACTGATAACTCGGCCCATAATGGCCCACTGATGCTGATCCCGGGATCGCATAAGCAGTTCATTTCCTGCGTCGGGGAAACGCCCGACCAGAACTATAAAAGCTCGTTGAAAATACAGGAAATCGGCACCCCTGATCAGGATAACCTGTCGCAGATGGTCGACGAGAACGGGATTGTCGCGCCGGTCGGCCCGGCCGGGTCGGTTCTGATCTTTGATTGCAATACACTGCACGGGTCGGGCAACAACATTACCCCCTACCCGCGATCGAACCTGTTTTTCGTTTATAATGCGATGTCAAACCGGCTGGTTGCGCCATTTGGCGGTACGAAGCCACGCCCGAACTTTCTGGCAACGCGAGAGAATATTGTTCCGGTACGTAACGGCCGGCACAAAATACAGGCCGCCGAATAGTCCGGTCAGGAAGACAGGAAACAGGGCGGCGACGATCCTTCCGCCCTGTTGACATCGCCAGTTGCCTTTTCGGTTACCGGGCGCATGCCCGCCTCGGTCAGGATGATGTCAACCGGGATGTCGTATTCATGCGGAAAAATATCGGCAAGACACGTGGCTTCAAACCCGACGCCGATGACAAGCGGGCGAACCGTCATCGCGGCAAGTGTCCGATCAAAAAATCCGCCACCATATCCCAGCCGGTAACCGCGACCGTCAAACCCGACAAGAGGCGCAACCATGACATGGACCGGTACCATCTTGGTCCCAACTGGTTCGGGGATACGGGCAAACCCCGGCGCCATTCCTGTTTTCTGCGTCCAGTCATGAAAAAACATCGGCTGCGCCTTGCCCGGGACGACCGGCAGGGCAGCCTTTCCACCCCGTTCGATATGATCACCAATCACCGGGCGCAGATCGATCTCATTCTGGATCGGCCAATAAAAGCCGACCGTCGCTTTTGGCCGCTCATTCAGAATGACCGCCATTCCTTCGCAAACGGACAAGGACCATTGTTTATGGATGGCGGGATCAATCCCGCCCCGCCATGCCAGCAATTCCTTGCGCACAATCTTGCGCCATTCAGATATTTTGGCATCGTCTGAATGGCTGGGAGGATCGGGCAAGCGGATCGGGCGCATGGGGCGTAACCTGATGGCGATGTTTGAAACGGGCGCAATAGACAAGTTTAACGCAAAATGGTCCTGAAACGAATAACGCGCCGGAGACCGGCGCGTTAACGGTTGTCAGCAAAAGCTGCAATCCAAAATCAAATTACATGATGGAGAGTTCTTCTGCCGACATGCGGCCGTTACGACCTTCAATCAGCTCGAATTGAACCTTCTGACCCTCATCAAGTCCCTGCAGACCAGCACGCTGAACAGCGGTGATGTGCACGAATGCATCCTTGCCGCCTTCGTCCGGGGTGATGAAGCCATAACCCTTGGTCGCATTGAACCACTTAACCGTTCCGGTAGCCATATCCGTAGTCGTCCTTAGTTTTGGTAATCGCATTTCCCAAACCCGGAAAATGCTTAGGTTGCGTCCCTGCATTATACCTTCAGTGCAACCTGACAGCCCTCAACCAGAAGGCAACCACGCAGCCCGAAGATACACTGCATCGTTTCAACAATTACGCGAATTTCGGCCTTCACGCAACGAATTCATGTTTGAAGTTCTTTATTCAACGCTGATGGTTAGCCGGTATTTCGCGAATATTGCTTGCTGATCAGCGGTCAACTCTTGGCACAACCAGATCGCGCCGGGAGGTCCATTGATTTCAAACGAATTTTTAATTGTGTTCACACCTGTGACAGCAAGCCGCGCGAAGGCAGACTGATCCCCGACAGGGGAAAACCCCACAAAGCAAGGATTCCTCTTGGTTTCAGATAGATCGCACAATATTCACCGCATATGCGCGAGACAGGGGATCAGTAGCGGTCACTAATCACAGCAAATCTCTCAAAGGGGCGAGCTCGTTCAACTTGATCAAGCCAACGGTAACTGGCCACGAAGCGCCTAGCCCCTCATCCGTTGCACTAAAATTAACTGTGAACATTTTCACAATTCAATGCACATTCAGGTTGTTTTTAAACGCTTACTTACACGTAAAAAAGCAATCGCTGTGCCGATTCTCCGTCACCGGCCAACGCCCGATAAGACGATCAAAGTACCGGAGGATAACTTTCAAAGGGTTCTGAGATCGCCCCTTCACGGTCGCCCGCAGAACGGATTGTCCGGACACGCTGATCAAACTGGCCAAGCAGAAAACTGGCATAATCCGTGTCATGGCAAACGAAACCAAGTCTAACATGAACAATCGGAGGGATCGGAGCCGCTATCAAACCCTGTTCATCTTTGTAACGCCCATCATGGGCGATGAGCCCATCGATGCGCCCTTCAAGCAGCAGTTTTTCCCCTTGCTCCAGACTGCGCATCCCATAAAATTCGATCCTGCTGTCATAGGGAACCGATACCGGTGGCAAATTGGCAAGATGCCCGATCAGAAGACTGTCACGAGCTTCAGGATCATCTCCGCGCCGGATATAAAGGATCAGATCAAACGCGACATGCTCGCTCGCAGTGATCGCCCCCTCCAAAGGAGGCCGGGACACGCAAAACCACACAATCAAGCTCTTTACTGTCGAACATCTCGATCAGACGATTGTATGGGATTCCGTCATTTAGATGAAATTCGGGTTGCTCTATCATCGCCTGAAAGAAGGAGCGCTGCGTTGTGGTCAGAGACGCCTTCCACTCCTCGGCCAACTGGATTGTGATGCCGATCTCAAGTCGAGACTTGTCATGGTCGGCAAGACTTACCGTCGGCACAAATCCCGCAGTGAAAAAGGCAAAAGCGAGGATACGGGAGAGTAGCGGACAGATCATTTTCAACCAAAGCGCCCCAATGCGTTCGTGGTTGCCTCGATATGGCGCTTTGAGTATTCCTATTCAAGAGATCGGGCCAAAGTGCAAGGTCGAGAAATCGTAGCCAGATTTTCGATTTCACTCGCCCGCTACATTCCGAATCACGTGACACTCGAAATAGCGTTTCGTTGGTCGCATTTGCCAATATCTGACGCCACTTTCCCGCTCGCAAAAAGCAGATACATGAAATTGAGATATTCAACCGACTGAAACAAATGCCTGTAGCCGTTGGGGTTTTCGGCATCACGCATGAATCCCGTTACGCATGTTCGATTTTGTCATGATTTGGAACGCGGTTTCTCGTGACAAGCCGATGCAATTCGGTTGAAGATAGAAATAAATGTGTAAAACGCAGCACACAGCCACAACATATAAAAAAAGAGCAAGCCGGAAAATACCGGATCTGTTGGGACACAAGCAGTTAGCAAAAAAGGTTAAGCCGAAGACCGGATCGGAAAACATAAATTGACTGCTACGACAAAGATCGCCAATCCACGCGACATTGCGCACAATGTCATGACGCTGATAGCCGAGTTGAATCTGCAGCCTACGCCGCAGGTTTATCACGTATTTTACAGCTATTTGACCGACGAGATTCCAGAGCTAAGCCAACTGATCAAGGTCTTGATACGCAACACTCAGGAATTGGACGAAGAAACCGTTTTCCGGATTTACCACAAGTTTCTTGGCGCACATGCCATGCAGCAGCGCCTGAATCTGGGGGTTGAAGGATTGCAGGCCGCGGTTGAGCGCGTCGAGGAAGCCGTTCATAACGTTATTCGCGAAACAGAAGGTTTCTGCGAGCATCTGGACAATGCTTCCGACCAGCTAAGCGCGGATGATGTTACGCTTGAAGTTGCCCGCGACGTAACGCGCGGGCTTTCAAGTGCCACGCGGGATGCACATGGTCGTTATAGTGAATTCAACGGATGTCTTGACGAGTATCACAACGAAGTTCGCAGGGTTAGAAGTGAACTGGAACTGGTACGACGGGATGCCCTGACCGATACATTAACCGGCATTGCCAACCGCAAGAATTTTGATGCGTCGCTTCGCGATGCGGTGACCACGACGATGGAAACCGGTGCACCGCTAAGCCTTTTGATGATCGATATCGATCACTTCAAAAATTTCAATGACAGTCACGGGCATCGCGCAGGCGATGGCGTCTTAAAGGCTGTGGCGCGCGTTCTGGTCAATTCGACAAAGGGTGCCGATACCGTTGCGCGGTACGGTGGCGAAGAATTTTCTGTCATTTTGCCGGACACAACAGCCGAGAATGCCGCCAAACTTGCCAACAAGTTGCGTGACAATGTTTCAGGTCAAAGAATTATCAATAAGAAAACCGGTAAGGATTTCGGGAAGTTAACCGTTTCAATCGGCTTGACGTCTTATAAGCTTGGCGAGAATATACTGGAGTTTGTTGACCGTGCCGATGGCGCCCTTTATCAAGCCAAACAGGAAGGCAGAAATACCTGCATTATGATACAGTGACATATCAGTCAGGTTGAAACCGGAAACAAAGCACCATTCCCAAACGACCTTGCCGGTATGAGAATATGGACACTACCAGTCCCGGACCTGCTGCGATAAACTGAATGTCTGTGCGTTATCTTAGAACTCAGACGAAAAATCACACGCGCAGCGCCAATCCGGGCGGAGCAAATAAATGAACAAACCGACGCGCGAACGGAAACTGGATCTTGAACACAAGGTCTTTAAATCGTTCGAGGAATGCCATTTCCAAAAGTCCGACCTTTCGGACGAGGCTCTTTTTGTCCTGAAGATGGCCGAAGGATCGGTTGTATCCCTGCCCCTTAAAGCGGTGTGCAAGGAATTCGGGATTGACCCAGACTCAAATGACGGCGAGTTGATCGGCCTTGTCGACAAATCACTGGATTTCGTTAATGTACTGCGCCCCGGCGATGATTTACCGCTGGAGGTCCTAACAGGCGAAGCATCATGGGACGTGGACGAAGACCACCGTGCGATCGCGTATAACCGCTTGACCATGCAGCTTGTCACCTGGATGTCCGGGAACGAGGAACTGATTACGGATCCCGAACAACTGATGCAGATCGCCGAAGACCCTGCGACCAAGAAAAAGATCAACCAGGCTTTTGATGAAGTCGCCGACAAGCTCAATATCGGCCGTGAAAATCGCGAAGAAGTCGTCAATCTGGTTCATCAGGTGGCCGAGGAACTTTCCTATGTCGAAACGCTGCGCGACAAATATCGCAACGTCAAAAAGATCGACCGGAAACTGCAGGAATTGCGTCGTATCTACGCCCACGAAAAAGGTGTTCTGGAGACTGTTACACAGGTTATCCGCCTGATTGACGACGCGATGAAAAAGTTCGAAGGCAGCTTTGACGAGATTGACGCCAATACCGGCGAAATCATGTCGGTCCTGCGTAACTTCACAACGCAACGGCAATATATCCGCACCAAGCGCGACGATCTTTATCGCCGTCTCCGCGCGTGGGAGCCGCTTTTTGAACGCTGGGAAACCATGGAACTGGAACGTGGGGCAGCAGCTGTACGTCTGGTGCGCGACACCTACCAGTTCCTTGCGCCACGCTTCATGAAGGTCAAGGAATGGCTGATGATGACCAAGGTGCAGGACGGAATTGCCGCAGGCCAAAGCTTCAAGAATGAAGATGAACGCATGGGGGCTCTCAAAGGCAAGATGATGCAGTGGTAACAGCCGTTGCTGTCCTCGCTTGTGGGCATCGTAAAATGCAAAAGCGCAGCATCTGCTGCGCTTTTTGTTTTGGGTATTCCCGCCCCTATTGCTTCATGATTTTAAGCGCCACATGGCCATCAATCATTGTTATCGACTTTTTCGAGGATGCCGGCACGGGCACGCGGACATCAATGCAATAGGCAATCAGTGCTGCCGCCAGTTCGGCCCCCGCTGCCGGGACGATAATCGGATCACCATGATCGGCAATGATGTTGAGCCGCGCTGCAATTTCAGGCGATTTTTGAATTTCAAGCTTTCCGATCTGACCGGGCGGCAAAGGTTTTCCGGTGCGGCGACGATATCCGACCAGCGCCTTGATGAGTTCGCTTTCCTCGAAAATGATACAGCGCAACTCGCGCATGATGGCTCTTCCTGCAAATAATTCTATACAACGATATAGGGCAGGATAATCCGACTTTAAAGAGGTTTTACAAACAAATAGCCCCTTAGCTCGAAGCCAGCCAGATCCCGACGCCGATCATCAGCGTCCCGGCGATCCGGTTAAGGACACGAACATTGCCGCTTTTTTCGAGGAAGTGACGCAATGACCGTCCGCCAGTTGCGTAAAGCGTCATGCAGATCAGTTCTGTCACCAGAATGATTGCCACCAGCACTGAAAGCTGCGGCGCTATAGCATGTTCAAGGCTGATAAAGGGCGGCAATAAAGCCACCATAAACGCCCAGCCCTTCGGATTGGCAATTGCCGTCACAAACCCCTGAGAGGCAAGCGTGAAAGGGGTCGCAGGGCGCGAGGCATCGACTTCAGCGCTAAATGCCATGCGTCCACGCGAACGCCACATCTGAATACCAAGCCATGCCAGATAGGCCCCGCCGACATACTTGAATACCGAAAAGACGGCCGGATATTCCAGCATTATTGTCGCAACACCGAGGGCCGAGGCCACCACGACAATGCCAACGCCCACAAGTTCGCCCATCATCATCCAGACGGTACGGCGCACGCCAATCGTCATCCCCATGGTCAGCGCAAGGGTCATGCACATCCCTGGCGTAATCGAGACAAAAAAGGCCGTCGGGATAAAGGCCCCGATCAAAGACAGGCTTACCATCGTGTATATCCGTAAGTTGGTGGCGGCACTTGATACGAAACGTTATCGGAAATTGTCTGGGGCATTTCGCATCAATCACACAACAGATAACCAAGAATTTGAACACTTCAAGCGCAATCTTTGGCATGGGAGACCTGCAATTTGCGGAACTGATCAATGTCCCTTTATCCCATGAGGCAAGGCCCCGGACGGGTCTGTGGAAATCCCATCACGCTAATTTCCACCCTTAAAAGCACATCAAAGATACAAAAATTACTTGACCTAGACGGGCGGTCCTACGAAATTGGGTGCGTCGCCAGCACAGCCTGGCACTTCGATACCATTTGATGAAGACCGATGACCGCAGACATTTGCAACATTCCTGCAATTGCCGATCGCTTCGAAGCTGATGCTCCGGGCGGTTTTGTGCTGTCTGCTGTAAACCTAATTCTCGGTCTCCTTGGTCTCGCAGCGCTCGGGTCGCTACGACTTACCCGCCCCTGAGCGTACGAAGACGGTTCGGATCACCCAAAAAGTCGATCCATTTACCGCAGCTCAGGGGAACAAGTCGCGCCACAAGGCCCGCACTCTTTCCAAATTGAAGTTTCAAATTTCGGGCAAAGACCCGCTTGATCAGGAATTACTGTAATGGCTAGTGCTAACGACAACCGCGTCATCATTTTCGACACCACCCTGCGCGACGGCGAACAGTCCCCAGGTGCGTCGATGACGCTGGATGAAAAGCTGCGTGTGGCACACGCATTGGCAGAAATGAAAGTCGACATCATCGAGGCAGGCTTTGCAATTGCATCGAATGGCGATTTCCGGTCCGTCAATGAAATCGCCAAACAAATCAAAGGCCCGACAATCTGTTCCCTGGCACGTGCTGCCAAAGGTGACATCGAACGTGCCGCCGAGGCACTGGAGCCGGCAGAAAATAAACGTATTCACACCTTCATTTCCACAAGCCCCCTGCATATGAAATTCAAATTGCAGATGGAGCCGGAACGCGTTCTGGAGAAGGTGATTGAGAGTGTGACGCTGGCGCGCAAATTCACTGACGATGTTGAATGGTCAGCGGAAGACGGGTCGCGTACCGAGCACGACTTCCTGTGCCGTTGCGTCGAAGCCGCGATTGATGCAGGTGCCACCACCATCAACATCCCGGACACCGTCGGCTATACCACGCCAACCGAATATGCCGACCTGATGACCATGCTGTTTAACCGTGTACCGAATATCGACAAGGCCATCCTGTCGGTTCACTGCCATAACGATCTGGGCATGGCGGTTGCAAACTCGCTGGCGGCTGTCCATGCCGGTGCTCGCCAGATCGAATGCACGATCAACGGTCTGGGCGAACGTGCAGGCAATGCGGCACTCGAAGAAATTGTTATGGCGCTGAAAACGCGCAACGATGCCTTCCCGTATGAAACCGGAATTGATTCAACCAAGATCATGAATGCGTCGCGTCTGGTGTCGGCCGTGTCGGGTTTTGTCGTCCAACCGAACAAGGCCATTGTCGGGGCCAACGCCTTTGCCCATGAAAGCGGCATCCATCAGGACGGCTTCCTGAAGAATTCCGAAACCTATGAAATCATGAAACCGGAAAGCATCGGCCTGAACAAATCAAGCCTGGTCATGGGCAAGCATTCCGGTCGGCATGCCTTCAAGGAAAAGCTCAAGGAACTGGGCTTTGCCGATCTGGGCGACAACGCGATTGAAGACGCATTTGCCCGCTTCAAGGAGCTGGCCGACAAAAAGAAAGAAGTCTATGACGACGATATCGTCGCACTGGTTGATGACGGCATGCGCGATAACGAGCATATCAAGTTCGTGTCGCTGGCGGTCACCTGCGGCTCCAAAGGTCCGCAAACCGCTGAGCTGGAATTGGACGTAAACGGCGAAACCCGCACCGCGAAAACCGTCGGCGACGGGCCGATTGATGCGACATTTAACGCAATCAAGGCGATTTACCCGCATGACTGGAAACTGAAACTCTATCAGGTTCATGCAGTGACCGAGGGAACGGATGCACAAGGTACCGTTACCGTCAAGCTTGATGGTGAAGACCGCACCGTGGTTGGCAACGCCTCAGACACCGACACGGTGGTTGCGTCCTGTATGGCCTATGTTACAGCGGTTAACAAACTGATCGAAAAAAGCCAGAAAACCGCACCGGACGCCATGGCATCCTGATTGCTGTAATCCGGCCTTAAGATCAAGGGGTGGCAATTTGCCACCCCTTTTTGTTTGAACAGTCCAATACAGTCATTCCGTGATACAATGCGGCGTCAATCCGAAGAGGACAGATGATGACCCAAAACCCTGTTCTTCCGCGTCATCGCCGATATGTGCCCCTGTATCTGTTTATCCTTTGCGCCGTCAACTTGGCGACGCTGGTGACACCTGCCCATGCGGCGTCGATTGATACCGCAGAGAAAGTCGATATTCCGGCTCAGCCCTATCCACGAAGCGGATTGCGTCAGCGGCTGATAGATGCTGGCAAAAACATTCCCGCGGTCGATACCAGTCTGCAATTCGATATTCCGGGTCTCTATTACCCGCCTGCAGATACAAACGGTAAAACCGCCGCGGTGATTGTCGTTCCTGATTGTGATGATCGCTTTCCCGAAGACTGGATCTCAATCCTGCATGATGCCGGGGTTGCGGTACTTCGCATATCACCCGGACAAGCCCACCCGTCACAAAGCTATTGTACGGCCGGCACGCTTGATAATCCGAAACATGGCGTAACCTATTGGGCATTTGATGCGCTCAGCGCGCTTGACTATCTGGTGGCTCAAGATGGCATCGATCCGGACCGGATTGCGATTTTCGGTTATGGATATGGGGCAGCGGCCGCCCAATTTGCGATCTATCGGCACGGTCATGCCAAACGTTTTGATCAACGGTTCGTTGCGATGGTGGGACTGCGTGCCCAATGCATGTCGGAAATGGATAATTTCGTTCCGGCCCTTCTGGTGACGGTGAAGGGGGATCGGCTTAATCCACCGGCATGGTGCCAATGGCGCATGGATCGCGATCTGCGTCCGGACCGCGAACCAGTAATGTTTAAAATGCTTCAAAGCGACGAAACGCCTGAAAAACAAGCGACTCGCAAATTTCTGAAAGTAGAAACAGGACAGGACACAACAGCCCTGATTCTGGATTTCTTGCGTAAAACTGGAATAATTCTCAAGGGTGATAAACCTTGAATGAAAACGCCAACTCCATATGGCGGATCATCTTTTTGCATCTTATTTCAAGACTTCTGACGCGTCTTAATTATTCCTCAATTCCCTGAGCAGATTATTCGTGCATCGACTGGCGCGTTACGCTATCAAAGCCGGTACATTCGTATTCAAGATTTTACTATTAACCGGGGCATAGGGCAGGAATGTTTTCCAAGCTTCTTGGGGTTTTATCCTCCGACATGGCGGTGGATTTGGGCACCGCCAACACACTGGTTTACGTCAAAGGGCGTGGCATCGTCCTTAACGAACCATCCGTGGTAGCCATCACCGACGAAAAGGGCAAGAAACAGGTACTTGCCGTTGGGGAAGAAGCTAAGCAGATGCTCGGGCGTACGCCCGGTTACATTCAGGCCATTCGCCCGCTGCGCGATGGCGTGATTGCCGAATTCCACATCGCCGAAGAGATGATCAAACACTTTATCCGTAAAGTGCATGGCCGTCGCAACTTCGCAAGCCCGGAAGTCATCATTTGCGTTCCGTCTGGCTCGACCGCCGTTGAACGGCGCGCCATTCAGGAAAGTGCTGAAAGTGCCGGCGCCCGCAAGGTCTGGCTGATTGACGAACCGATGGCCGCCGCCATTGGTGCCGGTCTTCCGGTGACCGAGCCGACCGGCTCGATGGTTGTCGATATCGGTGGTGGCACCACCGAGGTCGCGGTTCTGTCGCTTGGCGGTATCGTTTATGCCCGTTCGGTACGTGTTGGTGGCGACAAGATGGATGAGGCGATCATCGCCTATATCCGTCGCACCCATAACCTGCTGGTCGGTGAAAGCACCGCAGAACGCATCAAAAAAGAAATCGGCTCGGCCTGTGCGCCAGACGATGGTGATGGTGCGACAGTTGAAATCCGTGGCCGTGATCTGATGAATGGCGTTCCGAAGGAACTGATCATTTCCGAACGCCAGATCGCAGAAAGCCTTGCAGAACCGGTTTCCGCCATTATCGAGGCGGTTAAAGTCGCCCTTGAACAGACCCCGCCGGAACTGGCAGCCGACATCGTCGACAAGGGTATCGTTCTGACCGGTGGTGGCGCGATGCTTGGCAATCTGGACTATGTCCTGCGTCATGCTACCGGCCTTCCGGTTTCGATTGCCGACGATCCGCTGTCCTGCGTTGCGCTGGGTACCGGTCGTGCACTCGAAGAAAAGAAGATGCTGCGCAACGTGCTGCACACCGCCTACTAAAGCGAAATGGCAAAAAACATCTCACCGGGTCATGTCCTGACTGGACGCGACTCGGTGATTTCGTTAAGGTTGAATATCCCACGGGGATTTCGGGACAACTTTCTGATCTAATGCGGGGAATATAGTGGCTCAGCATGGCGGTCCGCAGCAGCGTATTTTTTCGCCGTTACGTACGGCGCTTCACCGCTTCGCCTTCATTCTTCTGATCGTTTCTGCATTCGGCCTGATGCTTCTGGGTAAGGCCGATACGGTTCTGATCGAACGGATACGGGCAGCTTCGGCAGACCTGGTTTCGCCGATCATGAATGTTGTATCCCGCCCGGCAGCCAGCATTAACGAGCTGACCGAACAAGCCACCAACCTGTTTAATCTTTACGAACAGAATGAGCGCCTGCGTCGCGAAAATCGCGAATTGCTGGCATGGCAGCAGGTTGCCCGCAATCTGTCGCATGAAAATGCGCGTCTGCGCGACCTTGCCGGCTACACCAGCCCGCCTCCCTTGCGTCTTGTAACCACACGCGTGATTGCCGATATGGGCGGTGCCTATGCACATAGCCTTATGGTATCTGCCGGTTCGCGCGACGGCGTATCCAAGGGACAGGCTGTGATGTCCGACGAGGGACTTGTCGGTCGTGTCGCCGAAGCCGGGTATCAGGCGTCGCGTGTTCTGCTAATCACGGATATCAATTCGCGCGTGCCGGTGATTGTTGAAAATTCGCGCGATCGCGCATTCCTGTCAGGTGACAACACAGACCGTCCGCTACTGACCTTCCTGACGGCCGATGCCGCCGTTGCACCGGGGGATCGCATTCTGACATCCGGCCATGGCGGCGCATTCCCGCCGGGTATTCCGGTTGGGGTCGTGTCGTCGGTTTCGGAAAATGCCGTACGTGTCGCACCATTGTTCCGCCGCCACCAACTTGAATATCTGCGTGTTGCCGACTATGGCCTGCAAGGGATCCTGAGTGATCAGGCAATTCGTCGTAACGAGATGCAAAGTGACGGCGTTATCCCCAACGGCGTTGGTATTGTGCCCAATGACGGGAATGATACGGCAACAGACATGCCGACGGCAAACCCTGCACAGCCTTCGGACCAACTTCCGTGAAGCCCGGTGTCTGGCACAGGCTGGATATCATTGCGCGAGGCCTGTTTCCGGCATTCAGCGTTTTCATTCTGCTGTTGCTCAATTTATTGCCGGTAAGCGTACCATTGCTGAGCACCGCGTCACCTGCCCTGCCATTAATGGCGGTCTTTTACTGGTCAGTAAACCGACCGGATCTGCTGACGGCATTAACGGCATTCTTTCTGGGGCTCTTGCAGGATTTGCTGACGGGGCTGCCGCTTGGTGTCAGTTCGCTGGTCCTGTTGCTGGTACAGACAGGATCTGCCAGTCAGGGACGCTTTTTCCATAACAAGCCATTCAGCGTGATGTGGTGGGGCTTTGCATTGGTGGCGATCCCGGCACTACTCGTGCAATGGCTGTTGAGTTCTGCGCTGATCGGGGCGTTGTTGCCGATCAAGGCAACATTGATTAGCTATGTATTGACGGCGGCACTTTTCCCGCTGGTTGCGTGGGTTCTGGCGCGTGCGCAAAATACGCTCCTGCGCCATATTTAGAACTGCGGAAACCGGTCAATATTGATAATTTGGCAATAGCTGGCGGCTATGCTGGAAAGACAGTTTTCAACAAGCACCGCACAGGATAAAACGGGCATACAAGTTTCCCGAATTCCGGCGGAGCAATCCGACCAACAGGTTTGACGACGCCTATGTGGCACCGTGACTCAGACAGATTTCGCATGTTTACCCGCCGTGCCCTTATGCTCGGCGCGGGACAGGGTGTATTGCTGACCGGTCTTGCTGCACGCATGTATTATCTGCAGGTGATGGAAAGCGACCGCTACAGGGTGCTTGCGGACGAAAACCGGATATCGCACCGCCTGCTGCCGCCACCGCGTGGTTTGATTACCGACCGATTTGGCGCGCCTGTCGCGGTCAACCGGCAGAACTATCACATCATGATCGTTCGCGAACAGGCGCAGGATGTGCGCCGGACCCTGGAAATCCTTGACCAGATCATTGAACTAGGGCCCGATACGATTGAACGTGTTGAACGCGATGTTGCCCGCAGGCGATCTTTTGTGCCGGTAACGGTCCGCGACAATCTGACATGGGAAGAAGTCGCCCGCGTTGGGGTCAATGCGCCTGACCTGCCCGGCCTTATCATTGATGCCGGTCGTTCCCGTGATTACCCCGAAGGACCACATCTGGCCCATACACTGGGCTATGTTGCCGCCGTTTCGGAAAAAGAACTGACCGGTGATCCGTTGCTTGAACTGCCGGGTTTCCGGATCGGTAAAAACGGTATTGAAAAGATTTATGATCTTGCCCTTCGCGGCAGTGCCGGCACCAGCCAGGTAGAAGTCAACGCATTGGGACGCGTGATCCGCGAACTTGACCGCGAGGAAGGCGACAGCGGCAGCACCGTTGTCATGACCCTTGACCTTGAATTGCAGCGTTATGCCAATCAGCGCCTGTCGCGCAAGGAAAGCGCTTCTGCCGTCGTGATGGACATCCACAATGGCGAAGTGCTTGCGATGGCATCACACCCGACATACGACCCGAATGCTTTTACCAATGGCATCTCGCACAAGCTTTGGAACAGTCTGGTCAATAACGAATATTCACCGCTGTCCAACAAGGCAATCACCGGCACCTATGCGCCGGGCTCGACATTCAAGATGTGCGTTGCCCTTGCCGGACTTGAAGCAGGTGTCGTTACCGCCAATCAGCGTTTCTTCTGCCCCGGTCATCTTGATCTTGGCAATGCGCGGTTCCATTGCTGGAAACGTGGCGGGCATGGCTGGGTCGACATGCATGACTCGATGAAACATTCCTGCGATGTCTATTATTACGAAATTTCGCAAAAAATCGGGATCGACCGCATTGCTGCCATGGCCAACAAGCTTGGCCTTGGCGAATTGACCGGTATTGACCTTCCCAACGAACGTTCCGGCCTGATCCCAACCAAGGACTGGAAGGAAATCCAGCTTGGCAAACGCTGGCAGGGCGGGGAAACACTGATTTCATCAATCGGTCAGGGTTATGTTCTGGCAACGCCACTGCAACTGGCGACCATGGTTGCGCGCATTGCATCCGGGAAGGCCGTGAAACCGCACCTGACCCGCGACCACGTCACGCCGGAAGGCATCACCAGCCGCCAGAATGAAGAATTTCCGGAACTGCAGGTCAACCGCGCCAATCTGGCGCGCATCCGTGACGGCATGAATGGTGTAACCAATGAATTGCGCGGAACCGCGCATCGGTCACGCATCGACATCAAGGGCATGGAAATGGCTGGCAAAACCGGCACCAGCCAGGTGCGCCGCATCACAATGCGCGAACGACAGACGACCGGGGTTCTTGATAACGATGAACTGCCGTGGAAATACCGCGACCATGCGTTGTTTGTCGCCTTCGCACCGGTGGATAATCCACGCTATGCGTGCGCGGTTGTCGTCGATCACGGCGGATCGGGTTCCGGCATTGCCGCTCCGATTGCACGTGACATCCTGCTAAAGGCGCAGGAACTGAAATCCGCCCGCCCTGGTATTTCGGCGGCCAATATTGCATCGACCGCAGAATTGCTGCATCCGGCACTGCGCGACCGCGACGAAGAAGAAGGCTAGAAACATGGCATCGCGCAGATACCGTATCGGCGAAGATCCGGATTACGTGCCAATTGGCCGTCGCCTTCTGATGCTGAACTGGACGCTGGTGATGCTGATCGCGGCCCTTGCCGGGATCGGATTTGCCATGTTGTATTCTGCCGCCAACGGATCGTTCGAACCATGGGCAGAACGCCAGATGATGCGATTTGCCGTTGGTGCAGCCTTGATGATCGTCATTGCGGTTACAGATATTCGTGTCTGGCTAAAACTCGCCTATTTCTCCTATTTCGTTGCGCTGATCCTGCTAATCGGTGTCGAAATCAAGGGCGATATCGGCATGGGGGCGCAACGCTGGATCAATCTTGGCTTCTTCCAGTTGCAGCCTTCCGAACTGATGAAAATCTCTCTGGTGCTAGCCCTTGCGCGCTATTTCCATGGTCTGACCGTAGAGGAAACCGGGCGTATCCCGCTTCTGGTTCCGCCTTTGTTGATGGTTCTGGCTCCTGCAGCACTGGTGTTACGCCAACCTGATCTGGGCACGGCTCTTTTGCTGATCGCGGGCGGCGGTGTGATCTTCTGGCTGGCTGGTGTAAGGGTCTGGAAATTCGCCCTGATACTTGGTGCGGCTCTGGCAATCATTCCAATTGGCTGGCAGTTTTTACGCGACTATCAAAAAAACCGTGTTCTGACTTTCCTTAATCCCGAAAATGATCCGCTTGGTGCTGGCTATCATATCACACAGTCAAAAATCGCTCTGGGGTCTGGTGGCTTGTTTGGCAAGGGATACATGCTTGGGTCGCAAAGCCACTTGAACTTCCTTCCCGAAAAACAGACGGACTTTATCTTTACCATGCTGGGTGAAGAATTCGGTCTGGTTGGCGGGCTGGCATTGTTGCTGCTTTACACCATGGTGATCATGTATGGCTATGTGATCGCCCTGCGTTGTCGCAACCAGTTCGGTCGTCTGGTTGCCATCGGGATTACATCGACATTCTTCCTGTATGTCTTCATCAATATCGCGATGGTAATGGGTCTTATCCCGGTGGTGGGTGTGCCCCTGCCGCTCGTGTCATATGGTGGCACGGTGATGATGACCATTCTCGTCAGCTTTGGCTTGCTGATGAGCGTTTCAATTCACCGCGATATACGCATTTCCAGACAGGGTAATGACGACGGTCGGCAGTAACGCCAGTCTGTCCTCAGCTTTTTACCTGCACTGATAAATGGGACAAATCGGCAAACGTACACCGGTTCCGGCCGGTTTCCTTGGAACGATAAAGCGCCTCATCGGCCAGCGAATAGAGAATATCTGCCAAATCCGAGTTTTCGCGTGACTTCAGCAATGCCACATCGCGGGCAATCTCAGCATCCATCTTTGCAATCGCTGCCTGCGTCGGCAATGATATCACACCGAAACTTGACGTATAATTCAAATGCTTGCCGCCAAAGGCAACCGCGTCCTGCTCGAGTGAAGCACGAAGGCGTTCGGCAAGGATCATAGCCCCTTCCTTCTCTTCCCCCGGAAGCAGAATGGCAAACTCTTCGCCACCGAGGCGGGCGGGAAGGTCAATATCGCGCAGGCTGCGTTGCAAAAGTTTCGACAGGGATGCCAGAACCGCGTCGCCTGCCTGATGCCCGTATGTGTCGTTCAAAAGTTTGAACTTGTCGATATCCAGCAAAAGGATGCTCATCGGCGTGTCGCGACGTTTCCAGATCGACAGGTTTTCTTCCAGACGCGTCATGAAAACACGCCGGTTGGCAAGACCTGTCAGCGGGTCCGTCGAGGCCAATACTTCAAGTTTGCCCATAGCATCATTAAGTTCACGCGTCCGGCTTTCCACCCGTGCTTCAAGGTTTACATTCGCATCAAGCAAATCGTCACGCGCACGTTGCAATTGGCCGATTTGGCCACGGATCATACCAAAAAGGCCAACCGTAACCGATCCCAGCAACTGCACTTCATCGTCATGCCGGTGCATGGGGGGCATTTCAAACGGGTGCTTAACATCCGTCGGGTCCGATTTGACGATGTAATGCGCGAGCTTTATCAACGGCCGGGAAAAAACAAAGTAACTGAGTGCGGCAAACACCACAGCCATGGCTACGGCGAACACCATGTTCGCCAGAAATGACCACGCAGAACGGGACATGAATACAGTCACAAAAACCTGCGGATTAAGTTCGACGACCATCATCCCGACCGAGCCGGAGGATGGTCCCGTATCCCCCGGCAACAGGATTTCACGTGTCTGCAAACCGCCAAACAACTGTTCGGCCCACCTCGAAACCGGAATTTCCCCCGTTGCCCGTTTGCGCTGATACAGAACCGAACCGTCCTCATTTGTGATTGTGACTTTTGAAACGGAACGCTGCACCATCATGCCGCGCACGATTGCCTCGGCAAGATCGGTGTCCCTCTTTGTCACCGCCTCGTTAGCAACAGGTACACTGCTTTCAAGAACACGTTCATTGGCCTGTCGATAAACATCGCCAATCCAGCGATAATCGCTGACAATCTGGAAGGCGGTAATGATAAGGCCAAGCAATATCGCGGCAAACAGGGAATATTTAAGCTGCCTTGCAGCCACCGAACTGCCAAGCTTCAGTGCAGACAGGTCCTGCGCTTTCTCATTTCCTGTCTTGGACACGCCTGAGCCTTTCTGTTCCAGCCATTTTATCCAGTGCAAGGCCACTGGTTTCAATCCCGTTTCGATACCGGGCTTAGCCCCTTGATCCCGAACTGATAGTCTCTTTGTTCCGGGTTGTTGACAAGACTGAACCGGGAAAAATCAATTTTGTCCCAGTCGCGTTCCCCAAGTACACGTTGGTAGACTTGCAGGTTTTCTGGCGTTACGGCCTGCATTCTGAAGAAAACTTCGGGGTTGTCCCTTAATCTTTCAACACCTTCGAGATAGTCTTTTAGCAATACCATGATCCATGCACCGGCCAGAAAATGCCCGCCATGTGTCATGGTCATTTTGCCCGCAGCAACGCTCTCAAGCCCTTCGGTCGACCAGTTCAAACCACCAACGAAAACATCCTGCCCGGGGATTTTTCCAGCTTCTTCTATCGCCTTGATCGCACCAAGGGCAATGTTATCGTTTGCGGCCCAAACCGCGTCAAGACAACCGTCGGTCGCAAGCCAGTCGGCCGTACGACGATAAGCCTCCTCGAAAGACCAGTTGGCGACAAGACGACGCTGTTCACGCAAAACCGGATATCGTTCAAGTGCGGTATCAAGCCCGTCAATGCGCAGCAGGGAGGCCGGTGTAACGCTGTCACCGGTCAGTGACAACAGACAGATATTTTCAGGCATCCGGCCCCTATTGGCATCGCGTGCCGCCGTAATCAGCGATTGGGCAATTTCAAATCCGGCACGTTCGTTATCGGGGACAAGGGTGGCGATCCATGTCGTTAATTCCGCCCCTGGCCGACCATATCGCTTCTTCTGCTCTTCTGTCAGGTCGTTCAGCAACATCAGAACCGGTATACCGCGTTCCTGCGCCTCAAGCACGATACGCGTCCCCTGCTGATGTTCGTTGACCGCGATAATATAGTCGGGGGGCGGATTCATCGCAAAAACGCGATTGGCACTTTCGGCCATCATCGCCCAGTCACGGTCGCTATCGAAAACGGTCAGTTGAAAGCCGAACTGGTCGGCTGCCGCCTGCATGGTATCGCGGACATCTTTCCAGAAACCGCGATCCCCATAGCCGGGATTGATAAAGGCAATATGCGGCTCGGCCAAATCGTTTGCCCCGCTTGCCTCGGCGCGCGCAGCAACAAAAAGCAGGCACAATACGGCGAGCCAACATCCAAGCCTCAAAGATCATTCCCCCGACACTGGTCACAGGACTTTGGCGCCGTGTTAGCACGACGACCGCCCGTTTATATTCAGTGCCGCCGCAATAACCAATATTGCCGACAAGGTCAAATCAACTAAGCCCATACGTAAGGATCAGGATGCCAGCCCCGCCCCATCAAAACGCAACAGGACTTCCTGCTGAACCGCCCGGAAAAGTGCCGCATAGTCAAGATTGACATAGTCGATCTGCCATTCAACAAGATTGGCAAAAAGTTCGGCATTCGGCGTATCGATGAAGATCATGGTCTCAAGACCGCGCCGCTTGGCCTCCTCGATCGCTTCCCGGGTTACATTTTCTTCCAGAAACTCGAAGATATGCGCCTGTTCATGGTGGATGGCGTGCTCCAGCGAGCCGGCCACATGAAGCTGGACATTGCGTTTCAAATCCGGGGCAATCCGGCGCAAGTCGGTGCGGATGTCGGCGGAAAAGGAACTGACAAAAACGTCATTGCCGAACGCAAAATCATCCAGCATATCCACAACCCGGCCCGCATCCGCCTGCTTGATCTCGCAATAGATTTTAACACGCCCCTTCAGGCGACGCAGAAAGTCGTCCAGTCGTGGAACCGGTTCACCGGCGAAAGCCGGACTGAACCACGAACCGGCATCCAGACGGTCAATTTCCGCACTTGTCATTTCTGCGATCACACCGGTACCGTCAGTTGTTCGGTCCACAGTTTCGTCATGCATGACATAAAGAACATTATCCGCGGACTGATGCACATCGAACTCGATATAATCCGCCCCGGCAATAATCGCGCTTTCGGCGCTGGCAAAGGTATTTTCGGGCGCGTTGAGACTGTCACCACGGTGATAAACAAGTTGCACTGGCTTCACGGGACCCTCCATATGGCTCGGTTCGCCACAAGGAAGGTATGCCGCACGTCTGGCAACGGGCAAGCTTGAAGGGCAAATTTAACCTTACTGTTACCTTGCAAAGCGATGTTGAGATGCCATCGGACACAACAAAACATCACATCACCGCAAAAGCGTGATGCTGATTGATCTTGGCAAACATGCACAGGCCTATCTTATGTCGCGCAACGCCCGGGCCAGTTCATCGGTCGACATGTCTGCGCGGTTCTCTATTCCATGCTGTTTGGCAAGGTAATAAAGATCATCGCGACGCCATTTTTCATAGGCCGGTTCGAACTGTCGGTCTCGCGGTGACGTTCCTGGTGTGGTTCTAGAAAGTTTCTGATAGCTAGCCACTTTTGCCTCCTGAGGGGATGGTCTTAAGCGGAACTGGCATTGGGCTATTACAAAGCCCTTTATGACACTGCCATTACATTTGATGTGGGGCGCAATGACAGAATGTCTATGTTTTCGAATAAAATTTACTGATTTCCCCGGTAAAATCATGATCTGAAACGGGAATTTTCTACCGGGCTTGAGGCAATAAATATAATTTATCAATAAAACATCATCGGATCGTAATTTTTACTATTTCCCGTTCACGGAGTTTGTTAGCGTCATCGGCAAATCAACAATCACGATCAGGGAATATGCCAATGGCATTGCATTTTGAACGCGCAGAACTGGCTGCCCGCCGGGCAAAAACGGTTACCAGCCTCGAAGCTGCCAGCTTGGACGGCCTGCTGATGTTTCGTCAGGAAAGCATGTTCTATCTGACGGGATATGACACGTTCGGCTATGTCTTTTTCCAGTGTCTGTATCTGGGGGCTGACGGGCGTGTGGCCCTGATTACCCGCGCGCCCGATTTGCGTCAGGCACAGCATACATCCGACATTGATGACATTCGTATCTGGGTTGATGGTCCGGATATTAACCCAGCCCTGCAACTGCGTGATATGCTGGCCGAATTTGGCTGTGGCGGCAAAAAGCTTGGGGTGGAATACGATGCCTATGGCCTGACGGCTGCCAACGGCAAAAAACTTGAGGCCGCCCTTGACGGTTTCTGCACGCTCACCGATGCATCCCGTCTGGTATCAGAACTGCGCGTTGTAAAAAGCCCGGTCGAACTGGATTATATCCGCACCGCCGCCAGCCTTGCCGATGATGCGTGGGATGCCGCCCTTGAAACCGTCCATGCCGGTGCCTTCGAAGGCGATATTCTTGCCGCCATGCAGGGTGCAATCTTCAAAGGCGGCGGGGATTATCCCGGCAATGAATTCATCATTGGCGCCGGGCGCGATGCCCTGCTGTGCCGTTATTTTACGGGCCGCAAGCATCTGGCGGATACCGACCAGATCACTCTGGAATGGGCAGGTGCCTATCGGCATTACCATGCCGCGATGATGCGCACCATTCCGGTAGGCAAAGCAACATCACGCCATGTTGAAATGCACAAGGTCGCAACCGATGCCATGGCCGCCTGCCGCGAGGCGCTTAAACCGGGTGATCCGATCGGCAATGTGTTTGATGCCTATGCCCGGGTTTGCGATGCAGGCGGCATGAAGGCCCACCGCCTGAATGCATGCGGTTATTCAATGGGCACGACCTTCGCGCCGAACTGGATGGACTGGCCAATGTTCTATCACGGCAATCCGGTGATTGCCGAACCGGGCATGGTGTATTTCCTGCACATGATCCTGATGGATAGCGATAGCGGCATCGCCATGTGTCCGGGACATTCTGTCATTGTTACGGAAACCGGGAATGAGGCGATCTCACGCCATCAACTGGATCTGATCATACGCTAAATCACCACAGTGACCGACCGGGAAGAAAGGCCGCGCAGATAAAGCGCGGTCTTTTTCATTTGCGAGAATCAGTCTTGCAAGGCTTTACGCATGGCATTGGCGGTGTCCTCGGCAAGACGGTCAAGTTCGGCAATCTGGTCGTGAATTGCCGTATCAAAGTCGCCGTCATAAAGTTCGAGCCTGCGTGCATTCGCAGACAGCTTTTCAGCAGCCAGATTTGCCGCCATTCCCTTGATTGTATGTGCAGCACGGCGAAGCCTTTCGCGATCACCATCTGTGATCGCAGCCATCATCTTTTCGCGTTCTTCCTGATAGGATGCCGGTAGCAGATCAATCAGGCTTGCCATCTGATCCGCACCCAATGCACTGCTCATTTCATCAAAGCGCATCTTGTCTATCAGGTTCATCTTGGTCTCTTTGGCTGAAATGTTTTCGACAACCGGCTTTGGCGCCGGCTGTTCCAAGGTTAAATCAGGTATAGGATTTACGGCCTCGGCGAGATCAGGAACGCGCGTATCCAAAACAGCGGGACGGGAAACACCGCGGCTTCTGAGGAAGCGCAAAAGCACACCATAAAGCCTGCGTTCTTCAACGGGTTTGGTCATGACTTCATCCATTCCCGCAGCCAGAAAATCGCGATGCCGGTCGCTGAATGCTTCGGCAGTGACACAAATGATTGGAATGCGCCCCCCCCTGGTGACACGTTCCAGTTCACGAATATGACGGGTCGCACCCTCTCCGTCTAGAACCGGCATATGGGCATCCATCAGGATCGCGTCATAGGAATTGTTCTGGAAGGCATGCACCGCCTCCCGACCATTTGGAACAATATCGACGACCAGTCCGTGACGCTGCAACAAGCCGCGGATCACATTGGCATTGATCTCGTTATCCTCGGCAACAAGAATGCGACGGCCAGAAAGCACACTGTCACCATTACCCTCGGCAATCTGGCTGCCACCTTGCGCATGCAGTTCCGATTCCCGGGCTTCGAACGGCAGCCAAAGGTCAAATCGCGTGCCCTGTCCCTCGGCACTATTGACGGTCATAAAACCACCCATCAGCTCCGTCAGACTGCGCGCGATCGAAAGCCCAAGCCCCGTTCCGCCATATTGACGCATCGTGGAATTATCGGCCTGACTGAAAGGGGAAAATATCTGTTCCTGTCGGTCCCGCGGGATACCGATGCCGGTATCGATAACCGCGAAATGGTATACTTCCTCGTCCGAAATCAGATGTCGAACACGTTCGGGTACAATTTCCTCGTGCGTGACTTCCAGTCTCACGGATCCCTTACGGGTGAATTTGACCGCGTTTGACAACAGGTTCCAAAGGATCTGACGAAACCGGACCTCGTCACCGATAAACATTCGCGTTGCCAAGGCCACATCATCGCAATGCAGGGAAAGGTTCTTTTCGCGCGCCATATCGGCAATCGCACGAAACAGGTCATAGGTGATATCGGATGGGTGAAACGGTCGTTTTTCCAGTTCGACGCGACCAGCCTCGATCTTGCTCATATCAAGGATATCGTTCAAAAGCGCCATTAGCGCCCGCCCCGACGAAAGGATCGCGCTGACCCGTTCCTTTTGCGCATCGTCAAGTTGGCTTTGCTGTAACAGTTGCGCCATGCCCAGAACACCATTTAACGGAGTTCTGATTTCGTGACTCATCGTGGCAAGGAATTCGCTTTTGGCAGAGCTTGCCTGAAACGACTGGCGATAATGGCTGCGCAGTTCCAGCAACATGAAAGCCAGCGCGCAACTGTAACTGATCAGGCGGGACGGAATGATAAAGCGCGCAACAATATCGGCATTTTCCGGCCCGAAGGCAAAAAACGCCAGATGATTAAAACATCCGATCAGAAGCGCGAAACAAAACAAGGCTTCGGAAAGGGTAAATCGGTAATGGCACCGGACCAGATACCCTGCGGCACAGGCAAAAATCATTACCATGGTCGGAAACAGGATCAGGGTACTGATATTTTGCAGGGCACCGCCGACATCACTTGAAACATCGGGCAAGAGCCAAACCAGAAATGCCAGAACGGCACAGCCTGCCACGATCATTCCCGGTACCAGTCCCCATACCTGATCATTACCCGGCCTGTTTTCCTGGCGGTTCGCGATATACCAACTCATAAGCACCAGCGAGAACGAGCCAAGCCGTAAAACAAGGATCAAAAGACCGGTAAAGGATCCAAGTGCCTGCTCCTGCCCCAGAAGGGCGCGACCATACACAAGATTGGGAATACCCAGAATATCGCTGAAAAGAAGCAGTCCCATCGAGGCTGCGACATACAAAATCTGTTTGCGCTTGGTGATGTCAAAAACAATCCAGCCAATGCATATCGACAACAGTGCAATAAACTCGACAACCACCAGAACAGAAATGGTAATTGCTGAAACCAGATCATCGTCAAGAGACGTGAAAAACAGAAAACCAGGGCTGATGATACAAAACGCAAGAAACGCGATACCGATAAGGCTCAGCATCTTGGGCATATTGGCATCGACCCCGGTTCTGGTCTTTTGACCGTTGTTAGTGTGCCATCACGGCAATTGGAACAATATCCCTGCCAAGTCACGCCCGACCCGAAAGTTCGACAATAATGTCGTCGACCCATCGCAGGGTATTGTCATCCATAAATTGCATATGCCGGTATTTTGCAAATTGCTGCACAATCAGTTCAAGCCGTTCACGAAAGACCGGTGGCTGCTCCAGATCAAGCAAACGATCCGCCATCGGATCGAAAGCAGCATTCTGGAACTCAAGCGACAGACTAATCCTTGGTTCGCTGGCAAAAGCACTTGCCCGTCCCCCCCAATGATACAAATCCTGTCGCCACCCCATTACAGTCCCCGGCCCGGCTGGCAATGCCCGAACGTCTTGCAAAGCCACATCTTCCGGTTTAGCAACCGGCTGATGATAACACTTTTCGAATGAACGCGGCAATACGTACATACAGCCGTTATCAGGGTTTGCAATGCCCAATGGCACCCAAAGCGACAGACTGATCAGCATGTCATCGCCGATTGCACTCTCCCCCTGATAATCGCGATGTGGGGGCCATCCACGCCCGTCCTCCCCGGGATTGACATGCCAGGCCCAAAAATGCGGAAGCAGCTTAACCCGATCCCCCAGGAAATGGTTCAGCAACGGACGAAGTCGCCTGAACACCTGCCACGCCTCGTCATAAAGATAGATCATCGCAGGTGGCAAGCCATTCGCCACCAGGTTTTCGATCCCGGCCCGCAAATCCGTAAGGCTATCAACGGGCAAGAGGTCCCTGATCAGAAAATACCCATCTTCCCAGAACCGCTCCGAATGGACCGCACCGTCAAACCCGCCTTGATCGGCCCCGATTGGTGGCACGTCCCCGATCCGGGTATCATCGCCGGAAATTGTCAATTGCGGATTGATCGAAAGCCAGCCTGCGCGTTGGCAGGCTTGAAATGCGGTTATCATGGCGGAAATCCAAAGCAGGTTTTCGCGGACGATACGAAGTCGCCTGCCCCCGCGCAAGTCCGACTTGCGCGCGAACCTGTCACGCGTTACGCAGATAGCATTCTATTTTATTGTTCTGCATCGCCATTTCCGGCCAAAGGCACATAAATGACCCTGCAATCCCCATCACATGGTGGCGCCATCGACAAGGCAGCCGAGAAATATGGTATTGCACCGCAGGAATGGCTTGATCTGTCAACAGGTATCAATGCCACCTCGTGGCCAATATCGTCTTTTGATCCCATCCACTGGCAACGCCTGCCACTGGCAAGCGAATTGATTGCATTAAAGCAGGCCGCCGCCGACTATTACGGCATTTCAGATATCAACCATATTGTTTGCGCCCCCGGAACACAGGCGTTGATCCAGACCATTCCCTTCTGGTTTGCAGATCAGGGCAAACGCGCAACAGCCCATATCATTGGCCCGACATATGACGAACATGCCTTGGGCTGGAGACGCGCCGGGCTCAAGACGGAAACCGTCATGACAACACCGGAAAACCGCAAGACCGCAATTGCAGATATTCTGGGATCACCGGGCGGCAGAGATGACATTGTCATTCTGGTTAATCCGAACAATCCCGACGGCGGCCTGATTGACCAAGTCACGCTGACCGAACTCGCCCGAATGGCGACAGAAAACGGCAAATGGCTTCTGATTGACGAGGCCTTTATGGATTGCAGTCCGGAACACAGCATCTGTCCAAAGTGCCATGAACTCGACCACCTGATTGTTTTGCGTTCGTTTGGCAAGTTTTTCGGTCTTGCAGGTCTGCGACTGGGATGTGCCGTCATGCGTCCCGGTCTGGCAGCGGATTTGACTGACCGGATAGGCCCATGGGCAATCGCGGGCCCCGCACTTGCCATCGCATGCACAGCATTTGGCGACCGGGCATGGCAATCCGGTATGCGCAATCAGCTGTGTGACGATGCAAAACGCCTTGATGCCCTGATTGACGCACATTCAGATCTGGCTTTGGTTGGTGGAACGTCACTATTCCGGCTTTATCACGGCAAAAACGCCACAGGTCTTGCCAACCATCTGGGAACACAGGGTATTCTGGTACGATTATTTGATGATGATGCGGGCCGCATCCGTTTTGGCCTGCCCGGTCCGGAAAAGGATTGGCAACGATTGGAACGGGCTCTCGCAGTTTTCAGAAACTAGACGGCCTATTTCGCCTCGTTTTCTTCCCAGGCCTGCTTTTTGCGATAAATGGTCGACGGGCTGACGCCAAGCGCATCCGCTGCACGCGGGATTGATCCGCCGCATCGCGCAATCGCTTCTTCTATCGCCTGCTTTTCCACCAGCCAAAGCGGTTTGATTCCGGCATAACGGCTATCCATCGGCAACCCGGCGGGCATCGATGCCATCGCGAACCGGCCATCCGCGCCAATCATGGCCGGAGCCGTATCCATATGATGCGCTTCTGTATCATCGCGCAGGTTGCGCGCACCGGCCAAGAAGGCCAACGCGTCCGGATCACCTTCCCAAAATCGACCGGCGTCCTCCAATCCGTTTGACACAACCGGATGGGGCGGCGGTGCTTCGATGGATCCCGACCCAAAACGTTCTTCGTCAGTGCCGCTGTTAACCGGGCGGGGCACCATCGACATGGTGACTTCGGTGCCATTATTCAGCACCACAATGTTGCGGATGATGTTCTGAAGCTGACGGATGTTACCCGGCCAAGCATAACGCGCAAACAGGGCGGCCACGTCCGGGCTGAACCGTTGAAAATCACGCCCTTCTTCACGGGTGAAGCGTTGCAGATAGAAATTGGCGATCTGCAGGATATCATCATCGCGATCACGTAATGGCGGCATGTGAAGCGGAATCACATGAAGACGATAATACAAATCTTCGCGGAAACGTCCGGCACGTACTTCTTCAAGCGGATCGCGGTTTGTTGCACACACAAACCTTACATCAACGCTTTCAATCGAACTGCCACCGACTTTCTGGAATGTCCCGGTCTGGATGAAGCGCAGAAGCTTGGTCTGCAGATCAAGATCCATTTCGCAAATTTCATCAAGAAACAGCGTTCCGCCAGCGGCCCTATGGGCAGCCCCTTCGCGATCAATCACGGCACCGGTAAACGCGCCTTTGACATGACCGAAAATCTCGCTTTCCATCAAATCCTTGGGGATCGCGCCGCAGTTCAGCGGAATGAACGGTTCGTTGACGCGCTCGGACCGACGATGAATTGCTTCGGCGGCAAGTTCCTTGCCGGTGCCTGACTCTCCGGTAATGAAAACCGTTGCCCGGCTGGGGGCAGCGTTTTCAATGATGCGATAAATATCATGCATCGTGTCCGATCCGCCAATGATGTCAAAATACATCTCGTCGGTGATATTTTCGCCGTCCGTTTTTTTTCCGGCATCATTGGTCGCTGTCCGGCCTTCAAGCGCATCACTGACCGTGACACGAAGTTTGTCGGCAGTGAAAGGCTTCAGAAGAAAGTCCCACGCCCCGTCGCGCATCGCCTCGACTGCGATATTGACCGAACCGTGTGCTGTGATCACAACCACCTTGCATTCCGGTGCGGCCTGATGGGCAGCACGCAGAACTTCCCGACCATCCATATCGGGCAGAATCAGGTCAAGGACCAGAACGTCTGGTGGATCACTGCGCAGCCTTTTGATTGCATCGCGACCGTTGACGACATGCTCGACCTTGCGACCATCCGCACGCAAATAGTCCTGATACACCCGCGCGAGCGACAAGGTGTCTTCAACAACAACAATGCGTGCCTGATCTGGCATTTTGTGGTTCGCATCCCGATCTAACCATCTATCGGCAACCATACCGATAGTGACATTACATGCACAACTGCTAACCTGTAGTCAGCTGATTCGTTATCCCATACAAATCAGCTTTTGGTTAAAAAAGGCATAGTTTCAGTAACATTGCTCGCATCCGGGAGTATCACGGCTTGAATTACACCACCGAAAAATCCGGCAACACGATCAAGGTCGAACTGAATGGCCGATTTACATTTGGGGACCATTCCAGTTTTCGCAAACTGATCGAAGAAATCCGCAGTCAGGAAGCCGAAACACAAATCCTTGACCTTTCGGGCGTCGAGTTCATCGACTCAGCCGGGCTTGGCATGTTGCTGCTTGCCCGTGACGAAGGTGAAAAGTCGCGTGCGACGGTCGTTCTCAAAGGCGCGCAGGGACAGGTCAAACGCATGCTCGAAGTTGCCCGCTTCGACACCCTGTTCAAGCTGGAAGACTGATACATGCCTGCAACCGGCGAGGCCCATCCACGCCCCCTTGTTGCTGTTGCCGAACCGCTTGACCAAACCCGTGCGGCGCAGGTTCTTTGCGGGCGGCACATTTTTGGTGATGGCGCAGGCGCGCATGCGGAACTTTTCTTTGGCCGAAGCCCCGAAGATTTTGAACACCGCAACCGGTATCAGTTATGCCTGATACCGTCCGAAACCGGTCGAGAATGGCTTGGCGCGCTGGTGCGCCTGAACTGCAATTATTTTGTCGAATGCTATGACGGGTTTGATCTGGGTGATCTGGGGCCGTTACGAACCGCCAAGCGGGGTGCGAACTGGGATCTTTTGGTCTGTATGTCGACGCAAAGTGCCTATCAACTGCCGATGGCACGCAAATTCGTGACAGCCCTTCGCCATCGCGGCATCATTCACGATACCATCGCGCCGACGGTCGAAATGGCCGTGCAGGAAGCGTTTGCAAATTCGATGATCCACGGCAATCTGGAAATGAATACGACCGGCCATCTGTCGATGGACCGCTTCAACGAACTGGGCGAGGAAACGGCGCGCCGCTTGGCATCCCCGATCCATGGTGGCCGCGCGATCATGCTGACGGCGAAAAAGCGGCGCAATGGCAATGTCGAAATTTCGATACATGATCAGGGCAGCGGCTTTGTCCCGCCCGATGAGACCCCGGTTCCAAAATTACCCGGTGCGGAATCCACCTTTGGCCGTGGTCTGCCATTGATCCGAAGCCTTTGCCACGATGTCACCTTTGATCGTGGCGGGCGGACAATCCGGCTGACTTTTGCCCCCGATGCATCGGCAGCCCTGCCGCTCAATACCAATTTTGTCGCAGGTCTGGAGGCCGCCGAACAGGCCGCCGGTCAAGGTGATCTTCGGAACCCGCGTGATGCGACGATCCTGATCGCCGATGACACCATGATATCGCGTGAAATCATCGCGTCCTATTTGCGCTCGGACGGGTTTACAAATCTGGTTTTCGCAAAGGACGGCGAAGACGCGCTGGAACAGGCACACAGACACAATCCCGACCTGATCATCCTTGATATCATCATGCCCAAAATGGATGGCTACGAAGTATGCAAGGCATTACGTGCCAATCCGCTATTTGCCGAAATCCCGATCATCGCACAGACCGCGCTTGAAGAAAACGAAGGCCGGACCCGGATTTTCGAAGATGGTGCAACCGACCTTATTCTTAAACCGCTCAACAAGGCGGAAATGATCGCACGCACGCGCATCCATCTTGAAAATCGCCTGCTTGTCAAACAGCTGCAGGCCTATCAGGAACGAACCCAGTCCGAACTGGAAATGGCCCGCGACATGCAGGAAATGCTGATTCCCAAGGCGGAACAGTATCGTGGTATCGGTCTTGATTATGGCATGACCATCAGCGCCAGCTTCCAGATGTCATCCGAACTTGGCGGTGATATGTGGGGACTGGCCCCGATTGATGACGACAGACTTGGTGTTTACATCGTTGACTTCGCTGGTCACGGCCTTGGTGCAGCGCTGAATACGTTTCGCCTTCATTCCCTGATCTGGTCAGATGACAGGCATGACGATGATCCGGGCGCGTATCTGGAATCCCTCAACCGCCACCTCAAGGGGCTGCTGCCGGTTGGGCAATATGCGACCATGCTTTATGGCATTATAAACCGTACTGCCGAAACATTCCGCTATGCCAGTGCGGCTTGTACGTCACCGGTTCTTGGCAATGTCAAAACCGGCTCGACCACGTTTCTTGATGGCTCTGGCGTTCCGCTTGGCGTTATTCGCGATGCCAGATATGAAACGCGTGAAACCGCCTTTGGTATTGATAACTTCCTGCTGCTATACAGCGATGCCCTGATTGAAACCGTGCTTGATGACGGTGCGCTGCTTGAAGGTGAACGCCTGCTGCATCTGGTGCAGGATATTATCTCGGAAACCGGCGGCATGCCGGATCTGGCATCCCACCTTGCCGATCAGTTCATGGACCGCGCACCGGTCAAACTGCATGACGACTTTACCGTGGTGTCATTGCAACCCAACCGGCAAAACAGTTCGGTCTGAGGACAAAACACGGAAAATCGTTAATTCAGGAACCACGGCTGTGGCGGGGAAAGTTCCTGTGCAGGCATATAATCCTGCAAATCCCAGACGCGCGCAGTATCAACGGACACCTTCCAGGTCGCAGATTTGTCTTCCTGGATACGGTTGGTGATTACCGAGCGGATTAACGCAGCCAGTCCCTTTCGGGCACCGGCATGGTCCGGATCAGCTGACAATACCGCCCCCAGTTGATTGAAGGCGCGCATCTTGTCGCGGCATCCGACAAGATCGGCGGCGACAACACGCAATTCACGGGCATCCGGCCGCAGGCTGATTGCGATTTCAAGATGTTCGAGCGCAGTTTCACGCGCCCCGTTCTGCAAATAGGTCCGGGTCAGTCCCAGATGGGTTGCCGGATCAAGGTCATCCAGCAAGAGGGCCCGTCCAAACGCATCAAGTGCAAGACTGCCAAGCCCCATATCCAGCAGAACATGCCCCATTACCCGCAATCTGGCGGGTTGATCAGGCAGGGTATCAATCAGATTGCGAAGACGGGTGCGAATTTCAGGCGCGAGATCGATGCCGTCACTTATCGCCGCTGCCAATCCGGCTGAAATATGCGTCTGGCCTGACATCTGTCCGAAGCCCCGTTCCCGTCTGAGATGACGAATCGTAACGACTCGCCAGAATCCTTGCAATAGCCAATAAAAACAACGAGTCGTTTCAATTGCTTAGATCGGCGACAAACTCGGTATCCGACATATTCCGGTTCGCGACGCGGGCAAAAGACCGCCACATGCCACTTCGGATGACCAGAAGAATACCTTGATTGGGTTGCGGGAAGATTAACCGGGAAACTGACATCAATAGGGCAAAGACGCGGCCGGTTTTGCCCTATTTCTGCTTGAACCTACCTATCGACTGAAATGGTGCATGCCGTGCCTGTCTGCTTAGCGGATGACAGTCGACGTTACGGCGAGATTGCGGCTTGCCATATTTAGCAAGGCATCCCAATCCAGTTCCGCCGATGGGCGGGCAAAGAAAAACCCCTGCGCAAGATGCCCGCCAAGACGCAGAACTTCATCACGCTGTTCGGGGGTTTCCACGCCTTCGATCACACAATCTGCGCCAAGATTTTCGCACATATCAATCACGGTTTTAACAATCCGCTGGCTGCGTTCACTGGTCACAATTGGCTCGATAAAGCTGCGATCAATCTTCAGGCAGTCAAATTCCAGTTCATGAACATAGCGTAGGCTGGAATACCCGATCCCGAAATCATCCAATGCAACCTTTGCACCGTGCCGGCGCAAATAGCGAATGCTGGCACGGGCCGAAACGAAATCGCGCAGCAGTGCCGTTTCGGTCACCTCGAAGGTCAAACGACCGGCATCAATCCCAAAGAACTTTATCTGGTCGATAAGCCAGTGTGCCATATCCGGCAAAACAATATCGCGAGCCGAAAGATTGAAAGAAAGCGGCACGTCCCGAGGCCAGCCGCTCATGGATTTCAGGGCTTTCTGGAACAGGATCGTCGATAATGTCCCGACCAGCCCGGTCTTCTCGGCCACGGGGAAAAACATTTCCGGTGAAACCCGACCCATTTCTCCATTATCCCACCTTGCGAGCACCTCGATCGAATGCAAACTGCCGCTGCGCAAATCAAAAACCGGCTGGTAATGAATTGATAATTCACTTTCCAGATCGGCCTTGCGCAGGGCCTGTTCGATCTGGCTGTCATGGCGGATAAGGGTTTCATGATGGGCCGCAAAAAGCACCGGATGGCCGGGCATGTTTTTCTTGGCGTAATAAAGCGCGAAATCGGCACGCTCGAACAGGGCGTTGGGTTTACGCGCCACCGCCGGGTAGGTCGCAAAACCAAGCGATGCGGAAAGCTGCACCGTTCCCCCGCCAACCTCGAACGGATCATTAAGCGTTCCGCAAAGTTCCCGCCCGATACGGATCAGTTCCGCGGCATCCGTAATATCGTCAAGGATCACACCGAATTCATCCCCACCCAGTCGCGCCAACAAGACATCCGGTCCCAGAATGTCGCGTAAGCGGGCGCTGGCTTTGACCAGCACATCATCGCCAGCCGGATGGCCATGCACATCATTGACCGGCTTGAATCCGTCCAGATCAATCATCGCAACCGCAAAACGCCCGCCGTTCTTTGCGCGTGCTACCGCTTCGTCAAGATGGGAAAAGAATGCGCGGCGGTTGGAAAGACCGGTCAAGGCATCACGAAAGGCCAGTTCACGGTTCTGGTTGGAAAGCTCGATGGTTTTGGTGTGCTGCTTTTCCAGATCGATTTGCGATTCCACCAGTCCGGAAAACGCCGCGTAGTAGCTTCGGATGATCTGGACAATCATCAAGGATACCATCGCCATATTGGCTGCAATCGCGACATAGACCTCGTTCCCGGTCGTTCCGAAATGCAGGATGAAAGAGCCCAGAACAATGATGACCACCAAAAGAGCGGCGGGCGGAAAATGCAACAGGCAGAAAATACAACCGACCACGGTGATCGAGATAAAATAGGCGACATGCCCCTGCTGATAAGGATCGCCATAGCCAAACATCTTGATCGCCCAGGCGGTGAAAACAATGCTGATAACTGCGGCCAGAACACGGATACGCCGCAGATGTATGACCGAACTGGCAAAATCATTTGCCGTATCACGCAAGCGCATCCATGCAAGCCCGCGGATCAAACAGACAATCCCCAGAACCGCTGGAATATAAACCGTCATCCAGTCGGGTGCAGTTCCGTAATGCGTGAAAGCCAGCGCGACCGCGTTGGCAAAAAGCAGGATGTAAAGTAACGGGATTTGACGGGAGAGGGCCTTGACCTGCGCGCGAACCAGTTCGGGTTGATCTTCCCGAACGCGGAACGTCCCGACAATGCTCCGGCACAAATCCTTTAACGCCACACCGATGCGCTTTCCCAAAGGTTTTCTTACTACAGGAAAATCTTATACGAAAATCCGCGGCAAATGCAGCCCTTTCAATGCGACCTCAAACAATCGGATGATTTTGTCCCTGATCTCCCTGAAAACTTTTACCCATTACTGCCGGTTTTCGATTTTTTGCGCTTGGCTTTGGCCACCTTTTCCGCTGCCGCACGATGCGCAGCACCAAGTGCCATATGGGCAAATTCCATCAATTGATCAGGCTCGTCCAGCCAGTCACCCGGAACCTCGAAATAAGACAGTGTCATCGGGCGACCTGATGGCACACAAAAGGGTGCCATACCTTGCGCATCGTAGGCCCCGGCAGTTTGTTCATCGCCTTTCAGATACAGCACATCGTCATCAATGATCGCAAAAAATACCCCATCGCAATAAAGCCCGAATGCACCAAACATCCGGTTCGGGCGGATGTTTCCCTGTGGGGATAACAATTCGCTTACCATCTGGACAAATTCGTTATCGGCCGATGCCATTGAGGATTTCCCCCTCGACGCCTTCGGAAATCAGGTAGTCACGCAATGTCCGCCCCGGTGTTGGTCGGAAATGATCTGCGGTGATCTGCATGTTCTTGATCCGGTCTGCACGGAAAACGCGGAAGGCCTGGCGAAGTTCGCACCAGCTTGCCAACAGCCAGATGGTGCCAAAAAACAGCATCCCCAACGGCCAGACCCGCCGGTTGGTGTCATCCCCCTTGGCATCGGTATAATCAATGTTGATCAGGTGCCGTTCACGGATGGCACGCCGCAAATCAGGCATCGAAATCGCAATCGGGGCCTGTGCGATTTCGGCAATCGCAATCGGCACCCCGCCAATTAGGCCACGCATTTTTTCCGGCAAGACCGCCTCGATCTTTGTCAGTGCATCACCCGCGGCACGCGCCATTTGCGGATCGGTCCAGCTTTGAACCATGCGGGCGGCCACCACCAGTGCCTCGATCTCGTCAGCGTCAAACATCAGTGGCGGCAGGTCATAACCATCGCGCAGGATATACCCCACCCCTGCCTCGCCCTCGACCGGAACACCGGACGCGGCAAGATCGCGGATATCGCGGTAAATCGTGCGTTCGGAAACTTCCAGTTCCTCGGCAAGTTCGCGCGCCCGGCACAGTTTGCGACGGCGTAAAATCTGCACAAGACGGAAAAGTCGGTCGGCCCTTCTCATGTTCGCTCCTTTCTCAGCATGACCGAGAATTTATCATAACGCTCCTGACAGGCTCCTGTCAGGAGGCATGTGCAAACATGACAATTATCGGGAACAGGGTTTCAACATTCGTCAGGAGTAAATCAATGAGAGTTACTAGCGCCTTTCCGATTATCGTCACCGAAAAGCTGGCAGAAAGCCGGACTTTTTACGAAGAACTCGGCTTCGTCGCGGTCTTTGCCGGGGATTGGTATATCCAACTCGTCTGGCCTGACTGCATGGAGGTCCAGGTTGGATTAATGAAGCCTGACCATCCAACACAACCACCCCTGTTCCATGGCAGGACGCTGGGGGATGGCAGCATCTTTGGCATCAGCGTCGAGGACGCCAAAACTGCCGCCGATGAACTCCTCGCCAAGGGTTTCGAATTTGCGCTCGAACTGCGCGACGAACCATGGGGCCAGCGTCATTTCACCCTGCTTGACCCCAATGGGGTAAGGATCGATATCGCCAGTCAGGACGCCGAAATGAGTGATGAATATGCCAAGGATTTCCTGATGCCGGTCGAAAACATCCCGGCCTGATCCCCTTCGCGTCACCAGTATTCGTGCTCACCATAACCAAATTCTGGAACCAAACACATGATCCTTGATCACGTTTCGCTCCCCGTGTCGGATTTTGAAAAATCAAAGGCCTTCTATGTCGCTGCCCTTGCCCCTCTAGGTGTATCGATCCAATACGAAGAAGGTGTAGATGCCACCGGCACAACGCCCTTTGTCGGATTTGGCAATGAAGCCGGACCGGCATTCTGGCTCGGCGGTCATATGAAAGCCGACCAGCATATGTCCCATGTCGCCTTCAAGGCAAAAGACCGCCCCACGGTCGATGCCTTTTATGCTGCTGCATTGGCCGCAGGCGGAATCGATAACGGAGCACCCGGCATCCGGGGGCATTACGGTGAACATTACTATGCTGCTTTCATCCTTGATCCGGATGGCATCAATATCGAGGCCGTTTGCCACCTTCCACCCGATGCAGGCGCGTCATGAAGAAAAAGGTATTCCTGCCAACCCTGATGTTCTTTTTGCTGCCGGGTTTCAATAGCCCGGCGCAATCCGCCGACCCCGAGCATGTCATCAACACGGACGAAAAGCAGGTTCTTGATACCGTTCTGTCAATGACACGGGCATTCGAGAACCGCGATATCGAAGGCGTTCTGTCGCATTACGACCATGATGCGGTTATTGCCTTTACCCCCGGTACCGCCACAAGCGGAGCCGGGGAAATCCGCGAACAGTTCCTTCAGTTTTTTGCTATCAATCCGGCCTTTGATTACGGCGGGCACAAGGTGTTCGTCACCGATGATACCGCCCTTCACATAGCACCATGGACGATGCAGGGAACGGCACCGGATGGAATTCAAATCAATGAGAAGGGCCTTTCGGTTTCTGTCCTGAAACGAATGAACGGCAATGTATGGCGGATTATTGTCGATGATCCCTATGGGGGGTTACTGGCACAATAACCCCAGATTTTTAAGGGATGACGTCATAAACCACGTCATCCTGTTCCTTTGACAAAGTCATCCATCGCGCTTGCCGCTGCGGCAATATTGGCTGCCTGTGTGTGGCCGGATTTCTTGCGCGCATCAAAATCATGATCACCGTCGGGAACCCAGTGCAGGGATACCGCATCCGAAAGACCATAACCCGCCACCTCGTCCGGGCTGCCAAACGGGTCACGCGTTCCGTGACAGATCAGGGTAGGTGTTTTCATTTTCTGTAAATGCGCAGTCCGCAGGTTTTCAGGCTTCCCCGGTGGATGAAACGGATAACCAAGGCAGACGACACCACGCACACCAAGGTCATCTGCGACCATACTGGCGATCCGCCTGCCCATTGATTTGCCACCAATCACAAGTTTTTCGGGCGTACCAAGCTGTGCCACAACCTGCTGATAAGTTTCGATCAGAACCGGGGCCCGATCCGGTCCGCGCTCTCGCCCGTCCACCCGGCGTTTCGCCATATAGGGGAATTCAAACCGCGCAACGCGATAACCACATGCCGCCAGACCGGCCGCCATTTCATTCATGAACGGGCTATCCATTGCGGCTCCCGCCCCATGCGCCAGCAAAATGGTCTGCTTGGCATCATCAGGCCCGTCAAAGATAAAATCGATGGTCATGACAATCGGGTTTCCCTGTTCCTGTGGCGATCAAAAACATAAGCCATCGCGATTGATCGGGCCAAGTCCCAATCCCCTGCCTGCCCGCTGTTTCCCCGCTATTCATCCGAAAAACTCGCCATATCAGGATGTTTCGGTTTATCATGATCCTTCCCCAAAGCAGTGCGCCAGGCTCAAACGGCGTCGCCATCCGCCCCGATCCTATACCTTGCCCCAATCAGGTGCCCCATGCCCAAAGACCAAATCCTGCTGGATCCGGCGCGTACCGCCCTTGTCATGATCGACCTGCAGAATGGCATTCTGGCCCAGCCCCTGCATCCGCGAAGCGGTGATGTGGTGCTTGAAAATGCCCGCAATCTGATCGCCAAATTCCGTTCGGCCAACGCCCCCATCGTTCTGGTCCGCGTTTACTGGTCTTCTGACATGGCCGATGCCCCGCACCAGATGGTCGATCTGCCATCCGTCCCGGCGAAATGCCCGCCCGAAGATTGGGGCACCCTTGTGGATGACTTGATACAACCCGGCGATATTGTCATTACCAAACATCAATGGGGCGCGTTTTACGGCACCGATCTTGATCTGCAGCTTCGCCGTCGCGGGATTGACACCATCGCCCTTGGCGGTGTTGTCACCAATTTCGGCGTGGAATCCACCGCCCGGTCGGCGTGGGAACATGGCTATAACATCTTGATTGCCGAGGATACCACCGCCACCAAATCGGTTGAAATGCACCAGTTTTCAATCACCGAAATCCTGCCGCGCATCGCTCGCATCCGCCAATCAACCGAACTGACCTTTAGCACCCAATAACCTTGTCGCCCCAAACAAAGGCTTTCCCGTGCCAGATACCTCGCCCCATGCGCCCCACGCACCCAAGCCCCCCAAACCCAACTCGCCCCCTGATCGGGAAAAGCTCGGCAAAATGCCATATCTTCTGCAATGGGGATTGCTGATTGGTGTTTCGCTTGTGCTGTCCGTGATCCTGCATGACGCGGATATCCCGGCGGCCCTTTTGCTCGGCCCGATGATTATCGGTATTGTCATGGGTACAAATGGTGCCACCATCGCCATGCCAAAACCGATCTATCTTGGCGCACAATCGGTACTTGGCTGCATGGTCGGCGGATCGATGACCGCCGGGATCATCACATCTTTCATGCATGACTGGCCGCTGGTTCTGGGTGTTACCGCACTGACCCTGATCGCCAGCAGCTTTCTGGGCTGGGTTCTTTGCATCAAACAGGTCCTGCCGGGGACGGCAGGCATCTGGGGATCATCACCGGGTGCCGCATCCGCCATGGTCATCATGGCCGAGGCCTTTGGCGCCGACGCCAGGCTTGTGGCCTTCATGCAATATGTCCGGGTGGTGATTGTGGTTGCCGTGGCATCAAGTGTTGCCAATTTCTGGGTCGATCCGGCATTGGCGGCGGCCCATCCGCATCAATGGTTTAGCCCGTTTGATATTGGCGATTTTGGTATCACAGTGGCAATCGCCGTCATCCTGTGCATTGTCGGGGCAAAGTCACGTTTGCCATCGGGGCCGCTTCTGGTGCCGATGATCGTCGTCATGGTGTTAAGCATCACCGGTATGGTCGATATCGTCCTGCCAGAATGGTTTCTTGGTCTGACCTATGCCGTGATCGGCTGGATGATCGGGTTGAAGTTCACGCCTGCGGTTTTACGCCACGCGGCGTACGCTCTGCCGAAAATCCTGATTTCGATTTTCGTTCTGATCGGTTTTTGTGCCGGGATATCGGTTTTGCTGGTGATTTTCATGGATGTTGATCCACTGACCGCTTATCTCGCCACCAGCCCCGGCGGGCTTGACTCGGTCGCCATCATCGCGGCCAGCACCAATGTCGACCTGTCCTTCATTCTGGTGCTACAGGCAACGCGCTTTTTCATGGTGCTGCTGTTTGGTCCGCCATTGGCACGCATGGTGGCAAAGCGCACATCGAAATTCCCCGACAGGATAGTCTAACCCTCACATCGCAAGGATCTGACCGACAAAGCCCTCCACCCGGTGGCTGAGTTCCGATCCTTGCGTTTCAAGGTTCCGCGCCGCATCGGAGAGTTCGCCTGCGACCTGCCCGTTATGGGAAATTGCCTCTGCAATATCGGAGACACTGGCACCAACCACACGCGCCTGTTTCAACGCATCAAGCGCATCCCCTGCAACGGTGCGGCAAATTTCAACCTGCCCACTGGTTTGATCCGCGGTGATTTCGGCACGCGCCTGCAAGTCGCCCATCGCATCGGAAATCCGGTCGATATCCCCACCGGCCTTAGAAATCGCCCCGGTGACACCATCCATCCATTGGGCGATTTCGGCGGTTGCCGCTTCGGATTGCCCCGCCAGCGCCTTGACCTCCTTGGCAACGATGGCAAAGCCCTTCCCGGCTTCGCCAACACGTGCCGCCTCGATCGAAGCATTCAGCCCCAGCAATTTGATCTGGCTGGCGATGGCCGAAATCGTCGCCAGCATCTTGCCCGCATCGTCTGCACGCACCTGCAATTTGGCAAATTCATCGCGCATGTCACGTGCCTGCGCCCCCAATGCACGGGTGGTTTCCACATTCGTCCCCGCATCATCGCCAATCGTGGTCAACGCCGCCTGAAGCGCATCCATCTGCCCGGCGACATTTTCAATCCGGGAAAGGGCGGTATGGGCCGCCTGATCAATCCCCTTGCCACATGCATCCGTCCGACGGTTGCTTTCGCCCAGCACATCAAGCGCACTGCGCATCTGGCTGACCGCGGCACCCAGCATCCCGACCGTACCCTGCACCTGACTTTCAAAATCCGATGCCAGTTTTTCGCGCACGGCCAGTACCGCATCACGTTCGAGCACGCGTGCGACCTGCCCGCCAACAAAGCCAAGCAGTTCAAGCATCTCGTCATCAAGACGGGCGATATCACGACTGAAAAATTCGATGACGGCCACCACTTTACCGGCCATTTTGACCGGCAGCGCGAAACAGCCCTGCAACCCGTTCCGGGCAGCCCCGCTGACGCGCAGGAAGCCGTCCTTAGTCACAACGTTTTCGATGCAGACAGGTTCCCCCGTCTTTGCAACCGACCCGATCAGGCCCTGCCCGATGGTGAAAACCGTGGCCTCTGACTGCGCACGAAAATCAGTCAGATCAGTTGGCGAAACACCCCGCCCGATCGACCAGATTTTGGCCGAGGACAATGTATCGTCTTCGCGAAGCAGATAGGCATGCCCGACTGGCCAGCGGCAATAATCGCAAACCGCGTCAAGGATACCAGCAATCGCCGCCTCCCTTTGCCGTGCTTCATCAGCAATAGTGCCAACCGTGCGCAACAGGCGTAAAATATCGCCAAGCCCGGCCTCGCAGCCCTGTTTTGAACGGCTGTCTTCATCGGGGGAAACGGAACGCATAAAACCGGCAAACATTGAACTTCTCCGAGGCATGGGACATCTGAAATCGACCCGGCATAACGCCATCTGGTCGCGCGATTGTCTTGCAAGCCTCGTTGCCTGCCGATTGTTCGTGACTGCGCCTTTGCAATCACGGATATGATGCTAACGTCATTTTGCACCTGCGAAAAGAATTTTCTGTATGCATAGGCAGAACTGCGCATCCCAAAGAAAAAAGCACCGGCAGCGGGCTGAATGATCCCGCCACCGGTGCCTTAAAACATGTGTTTGGTAGCAGGTGACTAACGCCAGACCTTGCGGAAAACACCCGATGCGACCATCACGCCGAAAATCACCAGTGCAACCGCAATCGCCAGCGCAAGATTGCCTTCCTCGCCAAGCAGGAACACACCACCCAATGCGGTCAATGCCGGGGTCATCGCGCCAAAGGCCGATGCCCCCGTCGATCCGATATGACGCACCGCAAGCCCATAGGTCACCACCGCAACGCATCCCGCCAGCAGGCCCTGTGTGACCAGCAGCAACAGCACGTCATCCATCGGCGCATCGAGGATGTGTGTGCCAGTAAACAGGGCCACCACCGCCATGATCACAAACGACCAAAACCCGACAAATGCCGCCGCTTCCAGCGCGCCAAGGCCGCTTTGGCGCATGGCATGGGTATAGCACGCCCACATAAATGCCCCGGCCGACACAAGTCCATACCCGTAAAGGATCGTACTGCCCGCCGAATGGCCGGGTTTAAGCACCGCCAACAGGACGATACCGGTAATTACCGTGGCATAACCCGTTAACCTGACCCAGCCCGGCCGTTCGCCAAACATTACAACCGCGATCAAAACCGCCCAGACCGCCATCACACCGGGCAGCAAAATGCCCACATGGCTAGCCGGAACATATTGCAGGGCACTGGCCACCAGAAGCGTATAAAACGCGCCTGATCCCACCAGCATGATCAGGCCATTGGCAATCGAGAGCCCCTTGGGCCAGATCCCGCGTTTAAGCCAGATCGGAGCCAGCAGCACAAACGGCACGACAAAGCGCAAAAGCCCGATATCGACCGCGGTAAAATCGGATGTCATGGCATAGCGCGTGACAATAAGCCACGCCGCCCAGATCGTCACCGTCGCCAGGGCCGATGTCACACCGACCAGACGGCTTTCTGTTGCACTGTTCATTGCAACAGCAGAAGTTCGAGACATATCAGCATTCCCGCTAAAGGGTTGATTTTGCGAAAATCAGACCACGCAGCCCCAATCAAGGCAAGAATTTTGACCGTGGGTCAGCTATGCATAACCCGCCGCAAACAAAAACAGGGCAGCACGGATTACCCGCACTGCCCTGTTTCAAATCAGTAATACCGAAATCAGATGCCAAATTCGGCAAAGAAGTCATTGCCCTTGTCATCGATCACGATGAAGGCCGGGAAATCTTCGACCTCGATCTTCCAGACGGCTTCCATGCCCAGTTCCGGGTATTCAAGGACTTCGACTTTCTTGATGCAATCCTGCGCAAGGCGCGCTGCCGGACCACCGATGGAACCAAGATAGAACCCGCCGTGGTTTTTGCAGGCGTCTTTCACCTGTTTCGAACGGTTGCCCTTTGCCAGCATGACAAACGAACCGCCGGCAGCCTGGAACTGTTCGACATAGGCATCCATACGTCCCGCCGTGGTCGGACCGAACGAACCGGACGGCATGCCTTCGGGCGTTTTGGCCGGGCCCGCATAATAGACCGGATGGTTTTTCATGTAATCGGGCATGCCTTCACCAGCATCAAGGCGTTCCTTGATTTTGGCATGCGCAATATCGCGCGCGACAATCACGGTGCCGGTCAGTGCCAGACGCGTCTTGACCGAATACCCCGAAAGCTGTTTGCGGATTTCGTCCATCGGACGGTTCAGGTCAACCTTGACCACATTGTCATCAAGATGTTCGTCCGACACTTCCGGAAGATATTTTGCCGGGTTGTGTTCAAGGTCCTCGATGAAAATGCCGTCCTTGGTGATCTTGCCCAGAACCTGACGGTCGGCTGAGCAAGAAACGCCGATAGCCACCGGGCAGCTTGCCCCGTGGCGCGGCAGGCGGACCACACGCACATCATGGCAGAAATACTTGCCGCCGAACTGTGCGCCAATGCCCATTTCGCGCGTCATCTCAAGGACCTTCTGTTCCCATTCAAGATCACGATAGGCCTGACCATGCACACCGCCTTCGGTCGGCAGGTTATCGTAATAACGTGCCGATGCCATTTTAACGGTCTTAAGGGCCGCCTCGGCCGATGTTCCACCAATCACGATGGCAAGGTGATAGGGCGGGCAGGCAGAGGTACCCAGCGTTCTGATTTTCTCGTCCAGAAACTTGCGCAGGCTTTCGGGGTTCAGAAGCGCCTTGGTCTGCTGATACAGGAAGGTCTTGTTGGCCGAACCGCCGCCCTTTGCCATGAACATGAATTTGTATTCATTGCCCGGCGTCGCATACAGATCGATCTGGGCCGGAAGGTTCGAACCGGTGTTCTTTTCTTCGAACATATTAACCGGCGACACCTGCGAATAACGCAGGTTATGTTCCTGATAGGCACGCCAGATTCCCTTTGACAGCGCTTCTTCGTCCGCACCGTTGGTGATGACCTTGCCACCGCGCTTGCCCATGACAATCGCCGTACCGGTATCCTGGCACATTGGCAACACGCCGCCCGACGCGATATTGGCGTTCTTCAAAAGATCCATCGCAACGAATTTGTCGTTCGGCGTTGCTTCCGGATCATCAAGGATTTTGCGCAACTGTTCGAGATGGCCCGGGCGCAGCAAATGCGAGCAATCAAAAAACGCCTGAAGGGTCAGTTTTTCAATCGCTTCGGGTTCGACTTTCAAAAACGTCTCGCCATTGACCTCAACGGTTGAAACGCCTTCGTCACCGATTTTGCGGTAAGGGGTGGTGTCCTTACCCTGCTCGAACATGGGTTTATAGACAAAATCACTCATGGGATAAGTTCTCGTCTCTCTCAAAAACAAGGTGGGTTTGTTTTAATTTGTGCCGTTCATAACGCCAAACGCGGCAAATTTCCACGATACATTAGATGAACAGACTTCCGGCAATCGGCGGGAATCCGGACCGGACATGCGGGAAAGAAAAAAGGGCGAGCCAAATGCCCGCCCCTTTAAAACTCATTTTTTACGAAACGCATCAAGGGCGATGACTTCACCGCTTTCACCCTGTTCGGCGGGCTTTTTTTTGCCACGCTTGGCCGGTTCGGTCACCAGCTGCGGGGTTGCATCTTCATCGCCGTCAACCAGATCGGCGTCAAGATCGTCATCTTCGTCGTAATCGAAATCATCGTCGCCCATTTCTTCTTCGACACTGAAGGTCAGCATGAAATTGGCAGACGGATCGACAAAGGCCAGCATGGCATCAAACGGAACAACCACCGTGGTTGGCATGCCATCAAAGCTCATGCCGACCGAGAAATGATCGTCTTCCGCTTTCAGGTCCCAGAACCGATGCTGCAATACAACGGTGATATTGTCCGGATGCGCCTTGCGCTGTCCTTCAGGCAAAGCAACGCCGGGATGATTGGTCTGGAACGTGATGTAATAGTGATGCTCGCCGAAAAGGCCTTCTTCGGCCACGCGCGAAAGAATCTGCTTTACCACGCCGCGCAGCGCCTGATCGACCATAAGGTCGTAACGGAATTCTTCCGGTTCCTGCATCGATAATCCTGTGTCTGGCGGGTTTCCTGACGATTTCAGGATGCACCCGTCATTTATATATGGCACCTGATCGCGTCATTTGCAGATGACGCAATTGAATTGCTTCTATTCATAACGGAGACGGGGAGAAATACAAGAGCGGGGCGTTCTGTTGCTAGGTGCCCCATCCCCCCACCAGACTACCGCTCCCGGCAATCGGAATTTCGCTTTGGTGCTAGTACCGCTTAGGCGGCAACAGCAACCGGAGCATTGTTGTCGTTTGCGTTTACAAACATTAGCCCGATAACGGTGGTACCATGCCGAGCGCCAACAGAGGCTTTTACTACACACGTCGATCCTATTTCGGCCCCAACATCTTCGCCTGAGTCGGACGAAGTCAGATAGATGAAAGTTGGTGGAGCCGCCGGGTACCGCCCCCGGGTCCGTAATGTCTATTCTGCCAAGTCGTGTAACGCCATAGTCGGGTTGCCCCGACAGCCCCTATATAGGTCAAATGGGCCTGCTTTCGCAAGGGAATTGGCAAAAACTTTCACCGGGTCGAGCTTTAAGCCGACAAAGCGAACGAGCGACGCCCTGCCATACAGCCCCCAAGCCCTGATACCGTCACCGGGTGACTTGCCGCCCCATCCATTGCCAACTATGCTGCCCCAAACACGATTCCGAACAACAGGATGCGGCATGCAGCAATATCTCGATCTGATGCGTTTGGTGCGCGATACCGGCGCCCATAAGGAAGATCGCACCGGCACCGGCACGGTCTCGGTCTTTGGTCACCAGATGCGGTTTGACCTGTCAAAGGGCTTTCCGATGGTCACCACCAAAAAGCTGCATCTGAAATCGATCATCCATGAATTGCTGTGGTTTCTGGCGGGCGATACCAATGTCAAATATCTTCAGGACAATGGTGTGCGCATCTGGAACGAATGGGCCGATGAAAACGGCGAACTTGGCCCGGTTTACGGTGGTCAGTGGCGGTCATGGCGCGGGGCAAACGGCGAAACAATCGACCAGATCACCCAACTGATCGACCAGATCAAAAACAATCCCGACAGCCGTCGCCTGATCGTTTCGGCATGGAATGTGGCCGATGTGCCGAACATGGCGCTGCCGCCCTGCCACTGCCTTTTCCAGTTCTATGTCGCGGATGGCAAACTGTCCTGCCAGCTTTATCAGCGCAGTGCCGATATCTTTTTGGGTGTGCCGTTCAATATCGCGTCTTATGCCCTGCTGACCATGATGATCGCACAGGTCTGCGATCTTGGCGTTGGTGATTTCGTCCACACGCTGGGCGATGCCCATCTTTACACCAACCATCTTGAACAGGTCGAATTGCAGCTGTCGCGTGAACCGCGCCCATTGCCGACCATGAAAATCAATCCGGCGGTCAAATCGATCTTTGATTTCAAATATGACGATTTCGAACTGACCGGCTATGACCCGCATCCGCATATCGCGGGCAAGGTAGCCGTCTGATGCCAGCGAACAATAACGACCGGATCGAACGGGTTGCCGTGGTTGCCGCCGCCCAAAACGGTGCGATTGGCAAGGATGGCTGGATGCCCTGGCACCTGCCTGAAGACCTTAAACGGTTCAAGGCGCTTACCCTTGGCAAGCCGATGATCATGGGGCGTGTGACGTTCGAAGCGATTGGCAAACCGCTTCCCAAACGCACGACCATCGTCGTGACACGCGATAGCGAATGGACGTTTGATCATGAAAATGTCCGGGTCTGTCATGATATCGAAAGCGCCATTGCACTTGCCGATCAGATTGCGGCCATGGACAATGTTAACGAGGTCATCATTGCGGGCGGTGCACAGATCTACAAACTCGCCATGCCCTACACCACGCGATACGAGCTGACCGAAGTCCACGCCGACATTGATGGCGATGCGTTTCTTGATCCCCTACCTGCGGAGAAATGGCAGGAAACCGCGCGTGCCACCGTCAACAATCCCGATGGGCCGGATTACAGCTTTGTCACGTTGAACCGCATCCGGGTGACAGGTTGACCGGGTAACTTTCTCCAACCAAACAAAACAATTCCTGTTTTCGCATTTCAATTCTAAAATTTTTTGTCGGCAGGGCGTCAAACCACCTGTCCGATAAAACCAAGAATGAAAGAGGACAGGTAAACATGTTTGAAGAATTCAAGAAGTTTGCCCTGCGCGGCAATGTTGTCGATCTGGCGATCGGTGTGATCATCGGGGCGGCATTCGGGCGGATTGTCACATCCCTTGTTGGGGATGTCATCATGCCGGTGATCGGTTATGTTTTTGGCGGCCTTGATTTTTCGAACTATTTCATCGCCCTGTCGGATGCGGTAACCGCAACCAATTATGCCGACGCCAAGGCACAGGGTGCAGTGATAGGCTATGGTGCCTTTATCACGATTGCGCTTAACTTCGCGATCATTGCCTGGGTGTTGTTCCTCGTCGTCAAGGCGATCAACAAGGCCAAGAAAAAAGAAGACGAAAAGGCCGGTGAAACGCCACCGCCCGCAACGCCCGAGGATGTCGCCCTCCTGCGCGAAATCCGTGACCTGCTCGCAACGCGCAAGGAATCGTAATCGCCATTTGCGGACTCGGACATCAGGGATGCGCGCAATACCGGTTGTTTCTGACTTTGTCGGTTGATATTGCGCGCTCTCACGCCTATTTTTGTTTAAGTTTCAGAACATTCATTCCAGTTCCTGGAACAAGAAAGGATCATTGATGGCCCGCCCCCGCGCATTTGACGAAGAAAGCGTTCTTGATAACGCCATGAATATCTTCTGGAGCAAGGGCTTCGAGGCAACCTCCGTACAGGACCTTGTCGAGGAAACCGGGCTTAACCGTGCTTCCATGTATTCAAGCTTTGGCGACAAAAAGGCCCTGTTCCTGCGCGTTCTTGATCATTACAGCCAGAAGATCAGCACGAACCGGTTTGCCAAACTGCGCGAAATGGCCGATGGCCGCGAAGCGATCATCGCGACGTTTCGCGATGCCAGTCGCGTCGGATGCGGCGAAGGCCGCCACAAGGGATGCCTGATGGTCAATTCCGGCATGGAACTGGCCCCGCATGATCCCGAAACTGCCGCGATTGCACAGGCAGCATTCAGCCGGGTCGAAGATATGTTTGCCCGTGCGCTTCGTCGCGGCATGGAACATGACACAATTGCCCGGGACAAAAACATCCGTTCGTTATCCCGGTTTCTGGCGGGCTCCATTCAGGGGGTACATCTTATGGCGCGCCGCGGGGCGGACGAGGATACTCTGGCCGATTACGTCGATACCATCCTGTCCACCCTCGATTGATCGCCCCGATCTCGGAACAATGTCGGCCAGCTTCCAACGGGTGAATTCACATTCACCCGTTTTGCGTGTATATCCATCGCAGGTCACGCAACCATGTACGGGAAATGGCATGGACCAAGATACAAAATTCTGGGACAAGGCCGCTGCGAAATATGCCCGAAAGCCCGTCAGGAACCAGACGGCTTATGCCGAAACGCTGGACCGTACCCGTCAGTACCTGACACCGGATCAAGATGTTCTTGAAATCGGGTGCGGTACCGGTTCAACGGCCCTGTTGCTTGCCCCCTCGGTCGGACATATCACAGCAACCGACCTGTCCCCCGCCATGATCACCATTGCCCAGGACAAGCTCGCCGATGGAAACCATTCGAATGTCCGCTTTCAGGCCACCCGCCTGTCCGATGGCAATCTTGCCGGCCAGGTATTTGATGCGGTTCTGGCGTTTAATGTCCTGCATCTTGTCCGGGATATTCCCGCTGAAATCCGCGCCATTCATCGCTTGCTTAAACCCAGCGGGTTCTTCATTTCAAAAACCGGCTGTATTGGCGAAGCGGGTCGTTTTCTTGCCATTCTGATTGCCGTCATGCGCAAGCTTGGCTTTGCGCCATTTGTCAATTCCCTACGCTATGGCGAGCTTGACGCCATGATTGCCTGCGAGGGTTTCGAAATCATCGAAACCGGCCTTTATCCAGCGTCTGACCATGCCCGGTTTGTGGTTGCCCGCAAACTTTGATCGCAGACCAGCCTTCATCACAGTTCGGTGATAGGACGATTTGTTGATTGTTATTCCAGAATGATCATTCCATATTTATCCTCATTCAGCCAGATAACAGTCACGAGGAACGAAATGTCCGCGATTACACCCCTGATGCCCCGCCAGAAAGTCCCGTCCCTATCGGTCCCAATTGTTGGCGGCGGCACATGGTCGCTTGCCGATCAGACGCCGGAAAACTTCACCATGGTTGTATTCTATCGCGGTTTGCATTGCCCGATCTGCGGTAAATACCTTAAGGACCTTGATAACAAGCTGGCCGATTTCGCCAAGCGCGGTGTCAATGTGATTGTTCTGTCCTCGGACGCCGAAGACCGTGCGACCGAGGCCAAGCAGAAATGGGCGCTTGAAAATATCGATCTCGGTTATGGGCTTAGTCTTGAGAAAGCGCGCGAATGGGGCCTGTATATTTCGTCAAGTAACGGTGTGACCTCGTCCGGGTTCGAAGAACCGGCCCTGTTTTCCGAGCCGGGTCTGTTCCTTGTCCGGCCCGATGGCACGCTTTATTTTGGCACGGTGCAGACCATGCCGTTCGCCCGCCCATCCTTTGCCGAAATCCTTGGCGCGCTTGATTTCGTAATTGCCAAAAACTATCCGGCACGCGGCGAAATTGTTGATCATACCAATCCCTGATCACCTCAAAGCCACATGACAAAACAAAACAGGCCGGTTTCAGGGAAATGAAACCGGCCTGTTTTTCATTTCGGGATGTTCAACCTCGGCGGCCCTAGCTGGCATAGCCTCAGTACCGATTGCCCCCTTAATCCGTATCGCTATCGTCTTCCTTGCGCAGACGTGGTCGCAACACGATCCAGGCCGCCACCAGCGTCAGCGCCGCCATGCCAAACCACGTGATGGCATACATCAGATGATTGTTGGGGAAACTGATCCGCGTCAGGCCACCAACCGGCAGCTTGCCGGGATTGTTACTGCCATCGGCATCAATGAAATATGGTGCAACATCATCCGGGTTGAGGCCGCGTTTGGCCGCCATGGCGCGCACATCGCGTGAATACCAGCGATCTTCGTCGGGCACGTTGTCCCGGATAAAAGTACCACCCGGCTCATCCATCCGCAAAAGGCCGGTAACCCGCGTATCGCCCGAAACCGTGCCCTCGGCCCGGCTATCGGGTTCGCGGCGGTCTGTCGGAACAAAACCGCGATTGATCATGATGATCGTGCCATCGACCCGCTCAAACGGGGTCATCACCCAATATCCCGCACCATAATCGGTGGCGGCATAAACGTGGCTTTCAAGATCATTGCGGTAATGGCCCAGCAGGGTGACCTTGCGGTATTCGTCGCGTTCACGGGTGACATTTTCCCAGTCGGCCCGGTCCGGTGCGGTTAACGGATCGCCATGTACGCGGGCATCAACCCGTTCAATCAGATCCAGCTTCCACGCCCGGCGTTCAACCTGCCAGATGCCAAGTGCCGAAAAACCTGAAAACAGGATCGCGGCCAGAATGCAAACCACGATACGGGTTCTGGTCGACGGTCGTGTACCGGTGGACAATTGGGTATCAGCCATTGCGTTGGACCTTCAAAACATCATCGGAACGAAAAAGGGCGCGATACCGGTAAAAGTATCGCGCCCCCTATGACATAAGCCAAGCCTAGCCGAAGCTTCGGATCATTTCATGATCCATCTGCGGCATCATGTTGGTGTTCAGGTGATACATCACCCACAGCGAACCGGCGATGGCAATCGCCACGATCACAAGGGTAAAGATCAGCGCCAGCATGTTCCAGCCGCCTTCGGACTTGGTATTCATGTGCAGGAAGTAGACCATATGGACGACGATCTGCACGACACCAAGGCCCATGATCCAGGCCGCGGTTGCCACCTTGCTGTCCAGAACCCCGTCCATCACCAGCCAGAACGGGATGGCGGTCAGGATTACCGACAGGATGAAACCGATCAGATAGCTGTTGAAAGTGCCGTGGCTGGCACCGTCGCCATGATCGTGACCGTGATGGTCATCATGTGCATGAGAATGCGTGCTCATCCCAGAACTCCCAGCAGGTAAACAACGGAAAAGACGCCGATCCAGATCACGTCAAGGAAGTGCCAGAACAGCGAAAGGCACATCAGGCGACGCTTGTTTTCCGGAACCAGTCCGCGCTTGCCAACCTGAACCATCAGGGTGACCAGCCAGATGATCCCGAACGTCACGTGCAGGCCGTGGGTCGCAACCAGCGTATAGAACGACGACAGGAAGCCACTGCGCATCGGGGTGGCACCGATATGCCACAGGTGATGGAACTCATAAAGTTCCAGCCCGACGAAGGCGATACCGAACAGGCCGGTAATCGCCAGCCACATCTGGGTTCCCTTGATGCTGCCCTTTTCCATCGCCAGCATGGCAAAGCCATAGGTGATAGAGGAAAACAGCAGCATCGAGGTGTTGATCGCAACCAGTTCCAGATCGAAAAGATCCGCCGGTGAAGGCCCGGCCGCATAATTGCGGCCAAGCACGCCATGGGTTGCAAACAGGATCGCAAAGATGAGGCAGTCGCTCATCAGATAGAGCCAGAAGCCAAGCATCGTCCCGTTCTGCGGGTGATGCTCTTCCTTCAGGTAAAAGACCGGCGCTTCGGTCTGAGAGGCAGTTGTATTCGCCATTGTCATTCCCTTACGCCTGCTGCTTTGCCAGAAGGGCGGTACGTTCGTCTTCGGTTGCAACAACTTCGCTGGCCGGGATGTGGTAATCACGGTTGTAGTTGAAGGTGTGTGCAATCGCGGTACCGATCAGGGCAATGAAGCTGACGGCGGCAAGCCACCAGATATGCCAGATCAGCGCGAAACCAAGGACAAGCGACATACCGGCTAGGATCGCACCGGCACCGGTGTTTTTCGGCATGTGAATGTCGAGGAAACCGGAAGTCGGACGGACATAGCCGCGCTTTTTCATATCAGCCCAAGCGTCAAGATCGTGAACGACCGGGGTAAAGGCAAAGTTGTATGCCGGGGGGGGCGACGAGGTCGACCATTCCAGCGTACGACCATCCCACGGATCGCCTGTTTCATCCCGCAGTTCTTCGCGCTTGATGAAGGATACGACCAGCGACATCAGGAACGATGCGATACCAATGGCAATCAGAACCGCACCAAACGCGGCAATGATGAACCAGATTTGCAAAGAGCCGTCATCGAAATGGTTCATGCGGCGGGTAACACCCATCAGGCCCAGAACATAAAGCGGCATGAAGGCGAAATAGAACCCGACCAGCCAGAACCAGAAGGACATTTTGCCCCAGAACGGATCAAGCTTGTAACCGAATGCTTTCGGGAACCAGTAAACGATACCGGCAAACATCCCGAACACCACGCCACCGATGATGACATTGTGGAAATGCGCAATCAGGAACAGGCTGTTATGCAGCACGAAGTCGGCCGGCGGCACTGCCAGCATCACACCGGTCATGCCACCGATCACGAAGGTCAGCATAAAGCCCATCGTCCACAGCATCGGAACGTCAAAGCTGATGCGGCCCTTATACATGGTGAACAGCCAGTTGAAGATCTTGGCGCCGGTCGGGATCGAGATGATCATCGTCGTGATGCCAAAGAAGGCGTTCACACTGGCACCCGACCCCATGGTGAAGAAGTGGTGCAGCCAGACCAGATAGGACAGGATGGTAATAACGATCGTCGCATAAACCATCGAGCTGTAACCGAACAGCCGTTTGCGGCAGAAGGTCGAAACCACTTCGGAAAACACGCCAAACGCCGGCAGGATCAGGATGTAAACTTCCGGGTGACCCCAGATCCAGATCAGGTTCACATACATCATGGCGTTACCGCCAAGATCATTGGTGAAGAAGTTCATGTCGAGATAACGGTCAAGCGACAGCAGAACCAGAACCGCGGTCAGAACCGGGAAGGCGGCAACAATCAGGATGTTGGTGCAAAGCGAGGTCCAGGTGAAGACCGGCATCTTCATCATCGACATGCCCGGTGCGCGCATCTTGACGATGGTCACAATCAGGTTCACGCCCGACAACAATGTACCGACACCCGCAATCTGCAAGGCCCAGATATAGTAATCGACCCCGACGCCCGGACTGTAAACAATGTCTGAAAGCGGCGGATAGGCCAGCCAGCCGGTTTTGGCGAACTCGCCGACAAACAGCGAGATCATGACCGTGATCGCACCGGCAGTCGTCATCCAGAAACTGAAATTGTTCAGGAACGGGAAGGCGACGTCACGCGCGCCAATCTGAAGCGGCACGACGAAGTTCATAAGCCCCGTCACCAGCGGCATCGCCACGAAGAAGATCATGATCACGCCGTGGGCGGTAAATATCTGGTCGTAGTGATCTGGCGGCAGGTAACCAGCAACATCGCCAAAGGCGATCGCCTGCTGGGCACGCATCATGATCGCGTCGGCAAAGCCGCGCAGCAGCATGACAAGGGCCAGAATGATATACATGATACCGATCTTTTTATGATCGATAGATGTGATCCACTCGCGCCAGAGATATCCCCAAAGCTTGAAATAGGTCAGCGCGCCGAGAACGACGATACCACCCAGAACAACCCCCGCGAATGTCACGGCCAGAATCGGCTCGTGGAACATCGGGAAGGAGTCGAGTGAAAGCCGGCCAAATATAAAATGCAAAAGGTCCGGATTTGAAAACATCGGATTACTCTTCTTTTCGATGCGGCAACGCACCGGCTAGGCCGGTGCGCGAACCGCGAAGGGCCGGTCGACTTACATCAACCGGCACTGCTTCAGAACCCTGTCGACACACCGGCAGGAACGGGGCTGAACCGGTCATCTTCAACACCGTTGTCAAACAACGGGATCGAAGAAATTTCCTGGCTCAGACCACCTGACGGTGTGGTGCAAAGCGTTGCCACATAAGATTTGGTTGACGGCAAAGGCTGGCTGCCGCGTTCACGCGGGGTATCGTATGTCAGCGACATAACGTTATAGATCCCCGCAATACCGCCGCCGCCCTTTCTGTCGATATCCATCATCTCGTTCATGCACATCTTCGATTGATCGACGCACATATTCAGGATTGCCTGATAAAGTTCCGGATCGACATTGCCGAAATAATGAACCGGTTCGGCGATGCTCGGCTTTTCAAGTTCGAGATATTCCGAACGGCCAAGACCGCGGCTATCCTCTCTCACCTTCGCAACCCAGTCATCAAAGCCTGCGTCGCTCAGCCCGTGGAACTTGAAGCGCATGTGCGAGAAGCCCTCGCCGCTATAGTTCGCCGAGAACCCGTCATAGACACCTTCTTCGTTGATCACGGCATGGAGCTTGGTTTCCATACCGGCCATCGAATAGATCATCCCCGCCAGTGCCGGAATGTAGAAGGAGTTCATAATGCCGGAAGAAGTGATCTTGAACTGGATCGGGGTATCAATCGGTGCGGCCAGCTCGTTGATGGTCGCAATACCCTGTTCGGGATAGATGAACAGCCATTTCCAATCAAGGGAAACGACTTCCACCACCATCGGCTTGTGATCTTTTTCAAGCGGACGTTCCGCATCGATACGATCCAGCGGGCGGTAAGGATCCAGAGTGTGTGTACTGACCCAGGTGATCGCACCCAGCGCGATAATGATCGCAAGCGGGGCAGACCAGATGACAATTTCCAGCTTGGTGGAATGGTGCCATTCAGGATCGTACTCTGCATCCTTGTTGGATTGACGGTATTTCCAGGCAAAGAACACAGTCAGCGCCATCACCGGAAGGATGATGATCAGCATCAGGATCGTGGAAACAACGATAAGGTCGGCTTGCTGTGACGCAATATCACCAGACGGGTCCATCACGACCAGATTACATCCGGTCAGTAACGTGAACACAGAAGCAATTGCGACGCCGCGTGCAAGTTTTGAAAGCATGCGCTTGTACTTTGTCAGTCTCTGGAAGATGTTCTCACAAACAACCATATGCTTGCGAGCCGCATAACCAGCCCACCGGACCGGCACGCGTCGTACCCCAACCGTAGCGGCATATAGGAATTCAAATTCCAAACTTCCACGGAAGAGACACAAATTCGGCGAACTTTTTTCACAAATTCACCAGCAGAAAATTTCGCTCACTTGCTATAGCTGCGCCGCAACAATGTCAAGCAGGCCGCCAAACATAGGCTGGTGTTTATGACAATTATCAAAAAGTTGTAAACCATGCGTTGTGCAACGCAACACAATAATTGACACTGACGTTTGCAATTCACATGTCTATAATTAGACTCGATCCAATCAAGAAGGGTCCAATGAGAAGCAATGAAGTCAGATATTTAGGGAGACAGGCGTGACCCAATCCACTCATTCCTTAGCGACCTCCACCTCCTCGGGTCTGGAACGCGACGCACGCCAACACTCGGCTGGCACAGTCAACGATCCCGGTCAGATCGCGCTTGGCGTGATTATCGGCCGGTCGTCGGAATTTTTCGATTTCTTCGTTTATTGCATCGCATCGGTGCTGGTGTTCCCCCAACTTCTGTTCCCCGGCGAAAGCGCAATAGTCGGCACCATCCATTCCTTCTTTATATTCTCGCTCGCTTTCATCGCCCGCCCGATCGGCTCCCTCGTCTTCATGACGGTGGACCGCCGGTATGGCCGCGGCACGAAGCTGACCGTTGCAATGTTCCTGCTTGGCGGTTCAACCGCTGCGATGGCCTTTTTGCCAAGCTTTGACAGTGCGGGCATGTTTGCGATCTATCTGCTCTGTGTACTCCGCTTTGCGCAGGGGCTTGCACTTGGTGGCGCGTGGGATGGTCTTGCGTCCCTGCTGGCGCTCAATGCGCCCGACAATCGCAAGGGCTGGTACGCGATGATGCCACAGCTTGGCGCACCGCTTGGCTTCATTCTGGCATCCTCGCTGTTTGCCTACCTGATCCTGACCCTGTCGCCCGAGGACTTCCTCGCATTCGGCTGGCGCTATGCCTTCTTTGTTGCGTTTGCGATCAACGTGGTGGCGCTGTTTGCCCGTTTGCGTCTGGTGGCGACATCAGAATTCGGAAGTCTGCTTGAAAAGAACGAACTGCAGGCCGTCCGTGTCCGCGACACCATCCGCCATAACGGTCGGACAGTGCTTCTTGGCGCGCTCGTTCCGCTGGTAAGCTACGCGCTGTTCCATCTGGTCACCGTCTTCGCTCTTAGCTGGGTCGTACTTTATACCCCAGCCAACCCGGGACAGTTCCTGTTGACCCAGGGTGTTGGTGCGGTGCTTTGTGCCCTTGGCATCATCGCATCGGGCTTCATCGCCGATCAGATCGGCCGTCGTCGCCTGCTGGGTTATTCGGCGGCCATCATCGCGGCCGGTGCCCTTCTGACGCCGCTTCTCTACGCCTATAACATCATCAATGAAGGTATGATCGTTCTGGGTGGCTTTGCAGTTCTGGGTCTGTGCTTTGGTCAGGCGGCCGGTACACTGGCATCGAACTTCAAACGCGAATACCGCTATACCGGTTCGGCCCTGACATCCGACCTTGCATGGTTGCTTGGTGCCGGTTTCGCCCCGTTGATCGCCCTTCTGCTCTGCGTGGCCTATGGCCCGATTGGCGTTGGAGCGTATCTGCTTTCGGGGGCGGCGGTAACGTTGCTCGTCCTGCATTTCAACAAGCAGTTCGGACAGAAAAACACCGACTGATTGATCTTTCCCGATGTGAAACGAAACACCCCCGGCAGTCATCTACTGGGGGTGTTTTTGTTAAAATCGGATTATCAGCTGTAATTCGACGGGAACAGCGCACGTTTGGCAATGTCATCCATTTCCGATTTGAAGGCATGCTCACTGCCAACCTTGCGTGCCCGCTCCACCGCCAGGCGGGCGCAGATGCCCTGATACCATTTTTTCAGGTTCGGATAGGGGTCAAGCGGCGCGTCACTTTTCATGACGAATGCCGCCCGCTCGATCCAGCCCCAAAGCGACATATCGGCAATGGTGTAACTGTCACCGACAACAAATTCGCGCTGGGCAAGGTGATCATCCATCACCTTGTAATGGCGTTCGATTTCCTTGCGATAGCGGTTCACGCCGTAATCGTTGCCCGCCGGTGCTACATGCTGGAAATGCACCGCCTGCCCAGAAAACGGGCCAAGGCCCGATGCAATAAACATCAACCAGGACAGCAATTCTCCACGATCTTCCGCCGCACCAAGAAACTTTCCGGTCTTTTCCGCCAGATAAATCAGGATGGCGTTTGAATCAAAAACCCGGGTTTCCTTGCCGCCCGCCCCGTCGGTATCGACAATCGCCGGGACCTTGCCATTCGGGTTGATCGCACGAAACTCGGAACTGTGCTGTTCGCCCTTTTTGGTGTCGATCGGCACGATTTCATAAGGCAGACCAGCTTCTTCAAGGAAAAGCGAAATCTTGGCCGGGTTCGGGGTCGGATGGAAATAAAAGCGGATCATCGGGCTCTCCTGATAAGGGGGGCGAAACCGTATTTTTCGCCTGCCCTTGAATTATGGAATGATCAGTTTAAATTGACGTATCAGAAACGTGTTGGCAAGGTCATAGTTTGAGATGAGCCACACATCACGAAAGTCAAAGGAGGCTTCGCCCCATGATTGATCTTTATTACTGGCCAACGCCGAACGGCCACAAAATCACGCTTTTCCTTGAAGAGGCCGGACTTGAATATAAAATCCATCCGGTCAATATCGGGGCTGGTGATCAGTTCAAACCGGAATTCCTGGCCTTTTCGCCCAATAACCGCATGCCTGCGATCATTGATCAGAACCCGGCAGATGGCGGTGATCCCATCACGGTTTTTGAATCCGGTGCGATCCTGCAATATCTGGCAGAAAAAACCGGCAAGTTCCTGCCGACTGATGTGCGGGGCAAGAAAACCGTGATGGAATGGCTGTTCTGGCAGATGGGCGGACTTGGCCCGATGGCCGGTCAAAACCATCATTTCAGCGGTTATGCGCCGGAAAAAATCCCCTATGCCATCACGCGTTATGTCAACGAAACCAATCGCCTTTATGGTGTGCTGAACAAGCGCCTTGAGGGTCGTACTTTTATCGCTGGTGACGATTATTCGATTGCCGATATGGCCTGTTATCCGTGGATCGTCAGCCATGAAAAACAGCAGCAGGATTTGAACGACTTCCCCAACCTGAAACGCTGGTTCGAAAACATCAAATCGCGCCCTGCAACCATCGCGGCCTATAAAGCTGGCGAAGGTCTTCGCAAGGAAGACGGACTGAGCGAAGAGGACAAGAAAGTCCTGTTTGGCCAGACCGCAAAAACCGCCAAAAATAACTGATCCCCAAACATCAGCAATCGGCATCTCCCATCAGTTAAATGGCGGGGGATGCCAAGGATGATCGCGAATTCGACGTAATTGACTTACGGTCAAAAACACCTTTAAACTGATCCACAAATCATTGAAAACGTAAGCGTTCACGTCAGCCAACGCACTATCCGCCTGATCAGGCCGGAGGGTGCGTTTGTGACTCTCTGTCCGATGGCCCGAACAAACATTGATGGAGGGTTCATGCTTCCCCGCCTTTGTCTGCTGGTTTCCTGTCTTGTACTGATTGCGTCATGCGCAGTCCCCCCGGATTCCCCGCGCTTCGAGCCTTCCGCAGATCTTCCGCCCTTTGAGCAGGACAGTTTTGCGGACTATGTGCGTGAAAATCGCGCGTGGATTTCCGAACACCGCGCCTTCATCAGCGACGACCGCGATCTTGAAATCGATATGAATGCGCCCTTTGAAATGCGCCCGGAAACCGCACCCAAACGCGGCATTCTGTTTGTACATGGGCTTGGTTCCAGCCCGTGGTATTTCAGCGATATCGCAACAGCCATGGCAAAGGACGGATGGCTTGTCCGGTCAATCCTATTGCCCGGCCACGGAACGAAATCCGCTGACCTAATGCTGCCGTATCTCGACGATTGGGAAAAGATCATTGCCCACCAAACAACATTGCTGAAAAACGAGGTTGGCGAAGTCTGGCTGGGCGGGTTTTCAACCGGTGGAAATCTGGTAACCAGCTATGCCGCGCATGATCCAGATGTGAACGGTCTTTTACTGTTTTCGCCTGGCTTTTATCCGTCAAACGGGTATCTGTTTCTCGCCCCGGCAATTTCATATCTGTGGGATTGGGTTGATATCGACACGGAAGACAATATTCCCAATTACCAATCCCTGCCTTCTCACGGGGCTAGCCTTTATTACCAGACCGTCAGCAAGGTTCAGGACGATCTGACCCGCGCGGATTTTAACCGCCCGGTGCTGATCACCATGAGCCAGCATGACAGCGTCCTTGATCCCGTCGCCACACTCGATGCCTTCCAAAGTCGCTTCACCAATCCCCGGTCGCGTTTTGTCTGGTACGGCGAAACACCGCCAAACCTTGACGACACCCGTGTGACCGCGCTTTCCAGTAATCTGCTTGATGACCGCATAAGCACCTTTTCCCACATGAACGTGCTGTTTACGCCTGAGAACCCCTATTATGGCAGGCGTGGCAGTCACATCATGTTTGAAAACGGCCAGGAAGGCATTCCCGTGCCAGAGGACTCAGAAACATTGTGGTTCGGGGCATGGGGCCAGATAACGCCGGGCAAATATCACGCCCGCCTGACATGGAACCCCTATTTCAACAACCTGCTTGCCGATATCCGCACGGTTACCAGCCAGCCATGATCCTTGTCCTTGTCGCCATGCCCACCCCTCATGCGTCGGCATGGCGATGACATCGTCACAGCGTTGATCCAGCATTGATCCGACCTGAGCATTTTCATTATTGCCTCATATCTCAAAACCCGATAAATGTTATGTTATAACATAACATTTAAAAGGAACCGCCATGCAACGCCTTCCCGTTACGGTTCTGTCCGGGTTTCTTGGTGCGGGCAAAACCACCCTGCTTAATCATGTGCTGAACAATCGTGCCGGACTGAAAGTCGTCGTAATCGTCAATGATATGAGCGATGTCAATATCGACGCCGACCTGATCCGTGATGGCGGGGCAGCACTTTCGGCCATGGATGAAAGGCTGGTCGAAATGACCAATGGCTGCATCTGCTGCACGCTACGTGACGATCTTTTGATTGAGGTTCGCCGTCTGGCCGAAGAAGGCCGGTTTGACTATCTGCTGATCGAATCAACCGGCATATCCGAACCGCTACCAGTCGCCGCAACATTCGATTTCCGCGATGAAAACGGCCAGTCGCTAGGCGATATCGCGCAACTGGACACGATGGTTACGGTTGTTGATGCCGCCCGCATGATCGCCGATTACAGCAGCACCGATTTCCTTAATGACCGCGGCGAAAGCCTTGGCGAGGAAGATGACCGCAGCATCGTCGATCTTCTGGTCGATCAGATCGAATTTGCCGATGTGATTGTGCTCAACAAGCTTGATCTGATTGGTACAGACGAACGCACAATCGTGCTTGGCATCATTCGCGCGCTGAATGCCGATGCCAAAATCATCGAAACCGATCATGGCCGGGTTGATCCGCATGAAATCCTGAATACCGGCCTGTTTGATTTCGAACGTGCACAGGATCACCCGCTTTGGGCCAAGGAACTATATGGCTTTGCCGACCATGTGCCCGAAACCGAAGAATACGGCATCAAAAGCTTTACCTTCCGCACCCCCTTGCCGTTTCACCCCAAACGGTTTTACGATTTCATCCATTCCGAATGGCCGGGCATCGTGCGCGCCAAGGGGCATTTCTGGATCGCCACCCGCCCGAACTGGGTTGGCGAAATCAGTCAGGCCGGGGCTGCGGTAAAGCACGAGGCCCTTGGCACATGGTGGTGCGCCGTACCGCGTGATCGCTGGCCCGACAACAATGACTGGCGCGATAAAGTTTTATCAAACTGGGATCCGACCTTTGGCGACCGTCGGCAGGAAATCGTCTTTATCGGTCTTGCCGGTCAGATGCACGAAGCCGCCCTGCGCGCCCGTCTTGCAGACTGCCTGATAGACGAGGACGAGGCGATTAATGCCGGAAAATTCGACCCCGCCCGCTATAAATCCCTGACCGATCCGTTCCCGGTTTGGGGCCGCAAAGCCGCATCATAAAAAAGCCGCCAGCCTTTTAACAAGGCTGGCGGCATCATTGTCGATAGCGAACCCGCAACTTAGGCGCTGCGAACCTCGGCCAGGAAGGCTTCGACGGCATCGTTCAGAACCGCCGCCTGACGTCCAAGCCCTTCGGCAAGGCCAAGCACCTCGTTCGAAAGTTTTTCGGCATCATCGGCGGCCGACGAGACGCCCGTGATGTTTTCCGAAACATCACGCGTGCCATGTGCGGCCTGTTCGACATTGCGTGCGATTTCCTGGGTTGCGGCACCCTGTTCTTCAACGGCAGCCGCAATCGTGGTTGTCGCCCCGTCAAGACGGCGGATCGTTTCGGCAATCTCGGCAATGGCCGTTACCGCGTTGGATGTCGCGACCTGAATATCACCGACCTGGGATCTGATATCCTCAGTCGCGCGGGCGGTCTGGTTGGCAAGGTTTTTGACCTCGTTGGCCACCACGGCAAAGCCTTTGCCCGCATCACCGGCTCGCGCCGCCTCGATGGTTGCGTTAAGTGCCAGAAGGTTGGTCTGTTCGGCAATATCGGTAATCAGCGAAACCACTTCGCCAATCTGGTTTGCCGCCTCGGCCAGAAGTTCGATCTTCTGATGGGTGTCTTCGGATGTCCGAACCGCCCCATTGGCAATGCTTGACGATTGCGCCACCTGATTGCTGATTTCCGCGATTGAGGCGCTCAATTCCTCGGCTGCGGATGCAACCGTTTCCACGTTGCTCGACATTTCGTGCGAGGCTGCGGAAACAAGGGTCGACCGCTGTCCGACCTGTTTGGAGGTATCCGTCATCGCATTTGCCGATGTCTGCATATGGCCCGATGCTTCTGTCACCTGCCCGACAACGCGGCCTACCGTCGCTTGGAAACTGTCAGCAAGCTGGCGCATTGCCTCGCGCTTTTCAGCTTCGGCACGTTTTTCCTGCGCGATTTGCGCCTCGCGCATTTCTTCCATTTCGATGGTCTTCGATTTGAAGATATCCATCGCACGTGCCAGGTCGCCGATCTCGCTTTTCTGATCGGTGTATTTGACTTCGATCTTATGATCACCCTGCGACAGACGCAGCATGTTTTCCGAAATGGCATAAAGCGGACGGGTAATACCGCGGCTGATCATCAGCGACACGCCAACAACCGCACACAGAACCGCCAGTGCAACCAGCCCCATGACCAGCATGCTCTGCATGAAGACCGCGTTCACATCATCAATGTAAATCCCGGTGGCAACAACCCAACCCCAAGGCTTGAACGCCTTGACGAAAGAAAGCTTCGGACGGAGCTGGTCAGAATTCGGCACCTGATAGGTGTAATCGACAAAGCCCTGGCCGTCTTCTTTGGCAACACGGGCGAATTCGCGGTAATGGTGTTTGCCCGATCCGTCGACGGAATTGCTCATATCCTTGCCGACAAGATCCTTCTTGATGTCATGAATAAGAACAACCGGCGTATAATCAAAGACAAAGAAATAGTTGGTTTCATCATATCGAAGAGCCGCCACCGCCGCCTTGGCCGCATTCTGGGCCTGTTCGGTGGTCAGTTCACCGGACTGTTCCATCGCATGGAAATGCCCTATCAGACTGATTGTTGATTCAACAAGGTTCTGTGTCTTGGCCTTGCGATCCTCAAGCATGTTGCTGCGCAATTCGGTCAGACCGAACGCCCCAACCAGCAGGGCTGCAAGAATTGCCCCTGCGACGATGATCAGCATTCGTGTGCCGATCTTCATTGAATTCAGATTGAACATTTCCATCCCCATATACCAGTGCCGGGTCATCCCCCGACATGTTGGCAACGTTTTATTCTTTTCAAGGAACCCCTAACCATCGCCTCGACCATGAGTTGAATCAAAGCAGGCTCCGGAATAATCAGACTATAATATTGGATATTATATTTACACATGTTTCGGCTGTGATTTTAGTCACTTCCGCAACTTAATTTGTCGCGGGTTATATGGCATAATCACAAACGGACAGGATTGAACGCACCGATTGAAACGGAGCCATTGCCATGACCGATCCGCATTCCGTAAAAGAGTCCAACATCCACGGGGTTGTGATTCCTGCCCTGCATTATGATGATGCCCGAGCCGCTATCGAATTTCTGTGCCGCGCCTTTGGCTTTGAAAAACACGCGATCTATCAAAACGAGGACGGCATTGTCGAACATGCCGAACTGGTTTTTGGCAACGGCCTGATCATGCTGGGTCAGGTCCGCGACAGTGCCTATGGCAAACTGACCCGCCGCCCCAGCGATATTGGCGGGGTAACCCAAAGCATCTATATTATTGTCCCCGACGCCGATCTTCATTATGCCCGTGCCGTTGCCGCCAGCACCGAAATCGTCATGCCACTTGAAGAACAGGACTACGGCGGCAAGGTTTATTCCGCACGTGACCCCGAAGGCCATATCTGGAGCTTCGGGACATATGATCCCTTTGGCTGATCCAAAACTGCGCCCCTTGCGAAAAATCGTTTTTCACCAATCTATTGGAAGTCAATTGGCAATCAGGGGCATAAGATGATCAACAGCACCGAAACCGCCTTCCGGCCCAATCACCGCACGCGCGTTTTTGCGCTGATTGCGTTCATGGTGTTGTGTCTGATCATCTCGGCGGCAGGCGGCGCGGTAACGGCGACCAGTGTCAATGACTGGTACCCGGCATTGCAAAAACCGTTCTTCAATCCGCCCAACTGGCTGTTCGGCCCGGCATGGAGCCTGATTTATTTCCTGATCGCATTTAGCGGCTGGCGCGTCTGGCTAAAGCGCGGGATTGACGGGGCAAAGGGGGCGTTTGCGGTATATGCAGTCCAACTGACCCTGAACCTTCTATGGTCATTTCTGTTTTTCGGGGCGCAATCGCCGCTTCTGGGGCTGATTGATATTGTGCCGTTGCTGATCCTGATCATCATCAATTGCGCGATGTTCTGGCGGATTGATCAATTGGCCGGAATGCTTCTGGTTCCCTATGCACTTTGGGTTGGCTTCGCCACTATGCTGAACGGAGCGATTTATTTCCTGAACCCGTAAAACGAGGGGTTTTTGAAACTCGCCGAAAACCCGCCATTGCGAAATGACAGGATTAATCCCGCTTTCGCCCGGTAATCACGCCGCCCAACGGCAGCATCTGGATCGCCACCCCCGCCAGCACACAGAACCCCGCCCCGGCAAGAAACGTCATATCCGATCCGGTAAATTCCCAAAGTACCCCCGCCAGAACATTACCGATCAGAAGCGCTCCACCACAGATCAGATTAAACATGCCAAACGCAGAACCGCGCAATTCGGCCGGGGCATGATCGGCAATCAGGGTCGCAAGCAATCCTTGCGACATGCCCATATGCATCCCCCAAAGAATAATCCCCAGAAGATATCCGCCCTTTCCAGGCAAAAATGCAATTGCAAGATCGGCCGTGGCAAGAACACCGATACTGCCCGCCAAAAGCCCGCCTCGTCCGATCCGGTCGGATAAAACACCCATCGGATAGGCACACAAACCATAGATCGCATGCATCAACACCATCACCAGCGGCACAAGGCTAACGGCAATTCCGGACTGCTCGGCACGCAAAAGCAGAAATGCCTCGCTAAATCGTGCCAGCATCAGGATGGCCGCCACAATCATCACCATCCAGCAGGCCCGGTTTAGCTTCGCGGCCTGACGCAGGATCGCCGGGCGTGATTTTGCCACATAGGGTTTCTGCGGTTCGCGAATACCGAAAATCAGCAATCCGATCGCGGCCGCGGCCGGAAGAACCGCCAGCCAGAAAACCAGCGTGAAATCGGCCCCGGAAAACAGCATCACACCAACCGCAATCAGCGGCCCGATAAAGCCACCCATGGTATCAAGCGATTTTCGCAAACCGAAACTGGCGCCTCGCGCATCGGGCGGCGCAGCATCGGCAATCAACGCGTCACGCGGTGCGCTTCGGATACCCTTTCCGATACGATCAATGAATTTGGCGGTAACAATATGCCCCACCCCGTCCGCCAGCGGAAAGATCGGGCGCGACAAGGCACCAAGACCATAACCCACGACCGCAAGCCATTTGCGACTTGCAAGCATGTCGGACAGAACACCGGCAAACAGCTTGGTCACGGTTGCCGTTGCCACCGCAATCGCCTCTATCATGCCAATCGCAAGCGCCGATACCCCCAGACCACTGACCAGATAAAGCGGCAGCAGGGTCTGAACCATTTCCGATGAGACATCCATCAACAGGCTGACAAAGCCGAGTATCCAGACTGTTTTCGGAATTGATTGCAACGGGATGCGGGAAAGAACCGACATGAATGCGCCCGGCCTATGGTGAAAGACACCACAAGCCAATACGCGATTGATTGTCATCTGCAAATAGATAAATCAGCCAGAACGCTGTTATGACTAGCTGCTTGGCTGTGCCACGACAGCCTGGTCGCCGATTTCCTCGGCGGCTTCGACCGGTTCCACATCGCCGACGGGGGCGACATTATCCATACCCAGCCGCCCGACAGACGGCAGGCGCAGAGCCGGACGATTGAAATCGATGCCAAGATTAAGGCCGAGCAGGTTCAACTCGATCCCTTCTTCAAGACCGATGGAAAAACCAAACAGTCCCAACAGATTTGCCTGCACGCCCTGCCCACTAGGCGATAACCCGACCGGATCGGTGATGGCACGGAAATCCTTGCCGATTGCATTGGCCGGCATATCAAGATCAAGGTCGGGTACGTTGCGTCCAATATGGGCGACAAATGTATTGCTGTTTGGCCCCGGATAGCTGCGATACTGATCCGGGTAGGGATAGCTATCAATCGCGGCTTCGACCTGATCGATCAGATCATCGACACCCTCACCGCGATGATCGGCAAGAATTTGCGGCTCAGACCCGAACCACAAGCCATCGGGCAAGGCATAGTTCTTGCGCACGACGTTGCCACTGCCCCAGCCAACCACGTCATAACGCGTATAGCTGGTTTCACCGGCCCGCTTATAGATGATCCACGGATGAACCGCGAAATAACCGCGCCAGCCATAGGTATGGGCCGCCATGACCTGTACAATCGCAATATCGGCATTCGCTGCCGGATCAGGGGCAACACCCGATGAATGTCGCGGTGCATTACGCCATGTCTGGCGCTTTTCCGCCTTTTCGGCGGGGGGATCCTGCGCAAGGCTGATGCCAAATGGCAGCACAAGCATTGCCAGCAGGCCCAGAATGAAATTCCTGCCTTTTCTCACCAATCAATCCTGTCAGATGTCATATTTCACTAATGTTACGATGTGATCCGACAAATAAGATCAAAAAAAGGCAAGTCTATCGCAAAGCAGCATCAAAAATCTGTGAGGCTTTACGACAATTCTGCGACATTTGGCTCTCCTCGCCTTTATGGCCACGCAGCAAAGGTATTATCGCGCGCCCGTTCCTCGGCCCGGCGCAGGCGTCGGTAGGCCCCGGGTGCCTCGCCCATGTAACGTTTGAAAAACCGGCTGAAATAGGCCGGATCGCGAAAACCAAGCCCATAAGCAATCTGTGCGACCGCCAGCGGACTTTGTTCCAGCCGCATGCAGGCTTCACGAATAACCCGCTCATGCACAAGTGTCAGGGGCGGCTTGCCCGTCGCCCGCATCACCGCCGACCCCAGCCGTCTTTCACTGACGCCAAGGGCCGTGGCATAATCGGCAATGTTCCAATGTTCGCGAAAATGCAGTTCAAGCACCTGCAAAAACCGCTGGAAGGTGATCGAGCCGGGGCGATGTTTGTCACGCTGTTCGATTACTCCCTCGGCCAGACGCAGAACCATCGTCAGAATGATCTGCAAATGCGCACCAACCACTATCCCAGCACCAAGCCCATTTTGCATAAGCTCCGCCCGGATCGCATCAAAGCTGCGCGCAAGTAACGTCAGGTTATTGCTGCCCTCCGCCGGGGTGACATTATGAACCGTATCGGCGGCAAACCGCAACGGCAGCCCTCCGCCCGGCAATACGGATGTGCCAGATAAACTATCCCCGCAATGGCGCGCCACCAGATCGTCCGCTACCGACAGCAAATAGCCATCTGCCCCGGCCAACACCGAAATCGCCTGTGTTTCACCAAGCGGCAGCCACACAAGGGCCGGTGCACGGCAATCAATCATGCCCTGACGCAGCCGGATGCGCGCTCGCCCCGACAACATCAAAACCGCATAGCACCGATCCCGTCGACCGGGATCATTCATCACCCAGTCCTGCACGGATAACACATGATCGAACCGGTCCATCACCGCCTGTGTTGTCACTGGTACCGGGTCGCCGAACGACTGTCCGCCGATTGGCGTTTGACGATGGTCTTCTGCCATCACCGATGAAACCATGCAATTTTGACCCTGAAATATTCCAAATGGTTATATGTAAAATAGTACAATTTTTCATCTTAAAATGTCAATTTCATCATCTTTACATTAGAGACATTCCAGCGCCTACTAGTATCGCGGTCAAGGAACCGTCAAAAATAACAAGATATATCGAATAATGCGTTTCCGTTATTTCGCACACGCGAAGAAACGGGCGGGAGGATACGCAAAAGATTTACTTTGAACATCAAAGTAGATGACAAATCTTTTATGCCTATCTTCCTGAAATAACGCCAAAGCGGGAAAACCGCCTCGATTAATCAGGAGGAAGAAAAGCATGCAGATTTCATCACGCCTGCGCCTTGCGACTCTTGCCGCGGCCACAACCGCCCTTATGAGCACGGCCGCCCTTTTCGGTGCACAGGCCCAGGAAACATATCGTATCGGTTATGCCATTTCGAAAACTGGGCCGGGTGCGCCGGGCGCAAACACCAGCACCATTCCAAACTACGAAATGTGGGCCAAAGAGATCAACGATGCAGGCGGGCTTAAAGTCGGTGATAAAATGATCCCGATCGAAGTCGTCGAATATGACGACCGGTCAAGTTCAGAAGAAGCCGTTCGCGCGGTTGAACGCCTGATCAATCAGGACAAGGTTGATTTTATCCTGTCACCGTGGGGGACGGGCCTTAACCTTGCGGTCGCACCGATCCTTGATCGCGCTGGCTATGCCCATCTGGCCGGGACCGCTGTGACGGACAAGGCCCCGCAACTGGCAAAACGCTGGACCAATTCATACTGGCTGTTAGGAACCGGGGAACAGTACGCTGTCGAAATGGTAAAGTTCCTTGAACAGCTTAAATCCGACGGCAAGATCAACGACAAGGTCGCGATGATCGCGGTTGCCGACGGTTTCGGCATCGAACTTTCCAATGCCGGCCGGGATGCCCTTGAAGAACGCGGGTTTGAACTGGTTTACGACAAAACCTATCCGCTGGGCTCACAGGATCTGGCAACCATCGTCAATGAAATAAAATCGCTGGGAGCGGATACCTTTGTCGCCTTCAGCTACCCACCCGGCACCCTTGGCCTGACCGAACAGGCGCGTGTCCTGCAATTCAATCCCAAGATTTTCTATGCCGGTGTCGGCACCGCCTTCCCGCTTTACAAGGACCGCTTTGGCGCCGATGCCGAGGGAGTTGTCAGTCTGGGCGGCGCCAGTGAAACCGATCCGAAAATTGCCAGTTACATCGAACGCCATGTGGCCTTTGCCGGACGCGAACCGGATCGCTGGGCATCGATTGTCAACTGGGCATCCCTGCAATCCTTGCAGCAGGCGATTGAACGTGCGGGCTCGACCGACCGCGAAGCCGTCAATGCCGAACTGGCAAAGGGCGGTTTCGATACCATCCTTGGCACTTATAAACCGGGCGACCAGAATTTCTGGCAGGTCGGTCAGTGGCAGGATGGCAAGTTTGTCGGTATCGCCCCGACCGATATGGAAGGCGCGCATGACCTTGTCTTCCCGAAACCGGACTGGAAGGGTGCGCAATAAGCGCACCCCGCCAATGGGAAGAATTGCATGTTAAGTTACGCAGTCTTTTCAGGGATCACCCTTGGCGGCATGTATGCCCTTGTCGCCATGGGCCTGACCCTGCAATACGGGGTTTCACGGATCATGAACCTCGCCTATGGCGAACTTGTGATCGTGGCCTCCTTCGCGGCCTTTGTTCTGATGACATCCGCCGGGATCAATCCGGTGATCGGCCTTCTCATCTTTATTCCGGCCTCCTTTGCGCTGAACTGGGCGATCTATCGCATTTTGCTAAGCCCGCTTGTCGCGCGCGCCAAAAACCGCGGCATGCTCGAAGTCGACAGCATCCTTGCGACCTTCGGCCTTCTGTTCATCGTGCAGGGCATTTTGCTGGTCTGGTTTGGCGGCAATTATTACAGCTATGACTTCATGAATGGCGCGGTCGATGTGTTTGGTGCGGCGATTGCGGCAAACCGTCTGGTTGCGCTGGGCTTTGCGCTGGTATTCGGGCTGGGCTTCTATCTGGTCCTGACCCGCACCCGAATGGGTACCGCCCTTCGTGCCGTTGCCGTCGACCCGCAATCCGCCCGACTTGTCGCCATCGATGTCAATTTCGCCGCCTGCTTCGCCTTTGCTCTTGGCGGCGCGATGGCAGCCGTCGGCGGCGTTCTGGTCAGCATGTTCCTGACCTTTTCGACCTCAATGGGTGTGGCCTTTACCATGAAGGCCCTGATCGTCGTGATCATGGGCGGGGTCGGCAATATGCTCGGCGCGCTTGTTGCCGGTCTGATCCTTGGCATCGCCGAGGCACTGGTGGCAACCTATATCGATCCGGGTCTAACGATTGCAGTCACCTATGTGATCTTCCTGCTGGTATTGCTTATCAAGCCTTCCGGCCTGTTCGGGAGGACCGTGTCATGATCAATTGCATTCTGAAACCCGATTTCATCAAACCGGTATTTCTTGGGGCAGTTATCTTTGCCGCGCTGGCATTCTTGCCGTCACTCGTTGACAGCTATTACATGTCGCTTGCCATCAGTATCGTCAGCTTTGCCGTTCTGGCAACCGCATGGTCTATGTTTTCCGGCCCGACACGCTATATCTCGCTTGCAACCGTCGTTTTCTTTGGTATCGGCGCATACACCGTCGCCGTCCTTGGCGAAGTCCTGCCCTTCCCGGTCGTTCTGGTCTGTGCGGCCCTTGCCGGAACCATGCTTGCCCTTCTGGTCGGGTTTTCGACCTTGCGGCTGGCGGGTGTCTATTTTGTGATCTTTACCTTTGGTCTGACCGAACTGGTCCGCCAGGTTGTCAGTTGGTACGAGGTAAATGTCACACGTGAAATGGGCCGATATATTTTTCTCGATATCACACAGAATGACATCTATTGGCAGCTCCTAACCCTGTTTGCCGTATTGCTTCTGACCGGTTTCATTCTTGGCCGGTCACGGCTTGGCTTTGCGCTGCGCATCATAGGCGAGGATGAAACGGTTGCCCGGCATTGCGGCATCAATGTCACCCGCGTGAAGGTTGCCCTGTTTGTCCTGTCCGCTGTGTTCATGACATTGACCGGTGCCATCATGGCGCCACGCTGGACCTATATCGATCCGGTGATTGCCTTTAACCCGATGCTGTCTTTTCAGGTGGTTATCATGGCGCTGCTTGGCGGTCCGCGCCGGTTGCTGGGTCCGCTTCTGGGGGTTATCCCTCTGACCCTGCTGTTTGAAGTCCTGACCGCGAACTTCCCCAACCATTTCAGCATCATGCTGGGCGTTACCTTCATGGTGATTGTCTATCTTCTGCCGGGCGGGGTGATCGGACTTTATGAAAAATACCGGACGCCCCAAAAGGCATCACCATCCAATGGCCATTCGAAAACAGAGGAGAAAACAGCATGAGTGCCAAAACTCTTCTTTCGATTTCCGGCCTGCATAAAGCATTCGGCGGCCTGATTGCCGTCAATCAAATGCGGTTCGATGTCCATGAAGGCGAAATCGTCGGCCTGCTCGGCCCGAATGGATCGGGCAAAACGACGGTGATGAACCTGATTTCAGGCGCCTTATCGCCCAACGAGGGCAAGGTTGTTCTGGCCGGACGCGATATCACAAGCCTTCCGGTCCATGCGATCAGCCATGCAGGGATCGCGCGTACCTTCCAGCTTGTGCGTATCCTGCACGACCTTGATTGTATCGAAAATATCGAAGCCGGACTTGCCTTCCGCCCCGGCCCGCTTTGGGGGGATGCGGCGAAATCGGCGGCCATCACTCTGCTGGACAGAATAGGCCTTGCCGATCACGCTCATACCTCCGCCGGTGATCTGACCTATATTGATCAGAAACGGCTTGAACTTGGCCGAGCCCTGGCGCTGCAACCCAAATTGCTGCTGCTTGATGAATGGCTCGCCGGGCTGAACCCGTCCGAACTTCAGGAAGGCATCTCCCTTGTCCGGAAGCTTAAATCCGAAGGACTGACCATCATCATGGTCGAACATGTGATGGATGCCATCCGAAGCCTGTGCGACCGCTGCGTAGTCATGAATGCCGGAACAAAAATCGCCGATGGTCCGCCCGAAACGGTGCTTTCCGACCCCGAAGTCATTCGCGCCTACCTGGGAGACAGCCATGCTTGAAGTCCATAAACTGTCTGTTTCCTATGGCAAACATACCGCACTTCGCGATGTATCATTGCGGGTTGATCGTGGCGAGATTGTTGTAATGCTGGGCGCCAATGGCGCAGGTAAAAGCAGTCTGCTGAAAGCCTGTGCCGGGCTGGTTGCCAAACATGAAAACACCGCCATCGCCCTTTCGGGCAAGGATCTGACCGATCTTGCCGCGCACAGGATTGTCGAGGCGGGCCTCGCCCTTGTGCCCGAGGGGCGTGGAATTTTCGGCGATCTGACGGTGCGTGAAAATCTGGAACTCGGTGCCTTTGCCAAACGGGCCCGGACAAGCGAAAAAGACAATCTGGAACGGGTCATGACCCTGTTCCCGAAACTGTCGGAACGCCTTGATCAGGATGCACGCACAATGTCGGGCGGCGAACAGCAGATGGTCGCCTTAGGGCGAGCCCTGATGTCCAATCCGGATATTCTGCTGCTTGATGAACCATCCCTTGGACTTTCCCCGATCATGACGGGCGATTTGTTCAAGGCGCTTGCAGCCATTCGAAACACCGGGGTCGGTGTGCTTCTGGTCGAACAGAACGCCCACCAGTCCCTTGCCATATCCGATCGGGGATATTTGATCGAGAACGGGGCCATTACCGGGCAGGATACTGCCTTAGCCCTGCAATCGGACCTAGCTGTGCAAAAGGCCTTTCTGGGCCTTGCCACCGCATAACGCCACCCACACAGCGCGGAAACTTGAGAAATCAGGAGAATCACCATGAATGAAGCCAAACTTTTGGTCGACAATGAAGGCGTCAATGCTTCGAACAACCGCACCTTCGAACGCAAAAATCCGGTCACTGGCGAGGTCGCAACCATCGCCGCTGCCGCAAGCCCCGCTGATGCGCGCAAGGCCGCAGATGCCGCCGCTGCCGCATTCCCGGAATGGTCAAAAATGGGTCCGGGCGCGCGTCGTAAAATCCTGCTAAAGGCCGCGGATATCATGGAATCCAAAGGCGACGATTTTGGTCGTCTCGTACTTGAAGAAACAGGCAGCACCCGCATGTGGGGTGGCTTCAACGCCCATCTGGCGGCCAATATGCTACGCGAAGCCGGTGCTATGACGACGCAGATTCAGGGCGACCTGATCCCGTCCGACACGCCGGGCCTGATGGCTATGGGCATTCGTCAGCCGGTTGGTGTAGTTCTGGGTATTGCGCCCTGGAATGCACCGGTCATCCTTGGCACGCGCGCGATTGCCATGCCGCTTGCCTGCGGTAACACCGTGGTGCTGAAGGCATCCGAATTGTGTCCGGCCCTGCATCGCCTCATCGGTGAATGTCTGGTCGAGGCAGGCGCCCCCGCCGGTGTCGTCAATGTCGTGACCAACGCCCCCGAAGACGCCCCGGAAATCGTAGAAACCCTGATCGCCCATCCGGCGGTGCGCCGCATCAACTTTACCGGCTCAACCCGGGTTGGTCGCATCATCGCCAAGCTGGGCGCAGAACATCTTAAACCGGTTCTGCTTGAACTGGGTGGCAAGGCACCGTTCCTCGTGCTTGACGATGCCGACATTGACGAAGCCGTCAATGGTGCCGCATTCGGGGCCTATATGAATCAGGGCCAGATTTGCATGTCGACCGAACGCCTGATCGTTGACAATGCGGTTGCCGATGATTTCGTTGCCAAACTGGCCGCCAAGGCCAAAACGCTGACCGCCGGCGACCCGGCAAAGGCCGAACATATTCTCGGCGGTGTCGTGAATGTCGAGGCCGTCAACCGGATCGAAGAACTGGTTGAGGATGCCGTCTCCAAGGGTGCCAAACTGGTCGCCGGTTCCGGCAAGGCGCGTGATGGCGTTCTGATGGATGCGACGCTTCTGGATCACGTCACCCCCGCCATGCGGATTTATGCCGAGGAAAGCTTTGGCCCGGTCTGTGTCGTCATCCGTGCCGGTAACGAAGACGAAGCGGTCCGCATCGCTAATGACAGTGAATATGGTCTGTCATCGGCCGTCTTTTCCACCAACATCCCGCGCGCGATGGAAGTTGCCAAACGGATCGAAAGCGGCATCTGTCACATCAACAGCCCGACCGTACAGGACGAAGCCCAGATGCCGTTTGGCGGTGTAAAAGCCAGCGGCTATGGCCGGTTCGGATCGCAGGCATCGATTGATGAATTCACCGAAATGCGCTGGATCACCATCCAAAGCGGCAAACGCCACTATCCGTTCTAGGAACACCAGGTTCCGCAGGGGGGAAGCCCGGTCGCTCTCCCTCAGATGATCGGCCGGGACCTGTGGCAGGCCGCCTTGCGCTTAACCGCGCAGGGCGGCCTGTATCGTTACTTCCAGCATATTGGCAAATTTCGACCGGTCCTTTTGGGTAAAGCCCGCATTGCGGCCCTGCTCGCCGGTAACTTCGCGCATATGGGCCGCAATTTCACGCCCCGCCAGCGCATTGCCGATATTCGCCTCGGTAAATTCCTGACCATTCGGGCGCAAGACACGCGCACCGATTTCAAGCCCCCGCGATGCCAGCGGAATATCGTTGGTTACGATCACGTCGTTCTTGACGGCGTTTTCGGCAATCCAGTCATCGGCCGCATCGGGTTCCGGCGGGACAATCACGATCCGTATCAATGGATTGCGCGACGGACGGATCCCGCCATTGGATACCATGATCATTTCCAGACGATGGCGCTCGGCCACGCGTTCGCATTCCGCCTTCACCGGGCAGGCATCCGCATCGACAAGGATGCGCGGCCGCATCGCCGCTTTATTTGATGTATTTTCAGACATGGCGCGATAATCGTCAGGCAAACGACAAAGTCAAGCCGTCACGCGATTGTTGGCGTTTCATGTGCCGCCTTGGCATCCTTCATCACCATCAAAACAATTCCCCCAACCAGCGCAAAACCACCCGCTACCAGAACGGTTGCCTGAAAGGAATACCACGTCGCGATAAAGCCGGTGGCAAGATTGGCGACAAGGCCACCGATGAACAGGGTGCTGACATAATAACTGGTTGCGACACCGGGGCGATCAGGGGCGAAGTTTTGAACAAATGTCATGCTGATCCCAGCAAAGATGCCGTAATAAATCCCGTCAAGGGCCCCAAGCACCAGCACATCGGCAAGGCTGGTCGCGTTATAGATCAGCCCGAAGAAGATCGCGGCAAGCACGGCGGCCAGTATCATACCGCCGCGCTCGCCGATCTTTCTGATCAGATGCGCGCAGTAATAAATCACCACCACCTCGACAAAACATTTCACCGTCAGGGCAAAGCCAGCCGCCGATGCGATCAGCCCCAGTTCCGTCGTGAAATAAAGCGGCATTGCGGTTACGAAAACAACATTCCCCGCCCCGATGAAAAACACCGGCACACAGGCCAGCAACAATCCGAAATTGAACGGGATTTTCTTGCCCGTAACAAGCGATCCGGGATGATGGGTTTTGAAAGCCGCCGGGACGATAAACAAACACACGACAAACCATACCGCCCCAAGGGTCGCGATGCTGTAATAGGTCACCGTAAAGCCGAACGCGCCAAACAGCGATAATGACGCCGCCGGACCAACCATCCAGCCAAGCGATGTCTGCATCCTCAGAAACCCGTTAAATTTGACAACGTCGCGCCCGGTCTGCTCGGCAAACAGTCGCCCAAACGAATACATCACCGACAGCGCACCGGATCCGACACCAAGCAGGATCGAAGCAAAGCAAAGATAAACCCAGTAAATCTGAAACGTCGCAAGGATCGCCATACCGCTGGCAAAAAAGACAATACTGGTGATCAGAAGCGCCTTGATCGGCACCGCACGGTCAATCGCACGGCCAAATGCCCGGTTGGTCAGAAGGGTTACGACAACCTGAACGATCGCCACCATGCTGACCTTCCATGGCGGCTCCCCCATGCCTTCGATGACATAAAGCCCGCCAAGTGGCGCTGCCGAGGACGACGTAAACGCCCCCATCAAAAGCAGGCCCAGCACCAGAAACGGATAGCGATCGAGAAAGGCGGTTACGCCAGATACCGGCCGAAGATTTCCGCTTTCAGGATGTCCGTCATCCTGTGCCGTACCGGTCTGATCGCGCAATTTCGTGCCCTCGCCCTCATCAAAAGCCCAAAGCACGTTTTAGATGATCAACTGCCGATAGGAAACATCCCTAATTGCAAAGCTGTGAAATTGTCACAATCCGGGCACGGCGCGTTTAGGCAAGCCCGCCAACAAAGCTGGCAAGTTCCGAGGTTTTCGGATTGGCAAAAACCTCTTCTGGTGCACCGCTTTCATGAATACGGCCCTGATCCATGAACACCAGCTTATCGCACACCTCGCGCGCAAACCGCATTTCATGGGTCACCATCACCAATGTCATGCCTTCCTCGGCAAGCTGGCGGACCACAGCCAGAACCTCGTTCACCAGTTCGGGATCAAGGGCCGATGTCACCTCGTCACACAGCAACACACGCGGCTTCATGGCAAGGGCACGTGCAATCGCCACGCGCTGCTGCTGCCCGCCCGAAAGCTGATCGGGATAATGCATCATCTTGTCGGCAAGCCCGACCTTTGCCAGCATTTCCTCGGCCACTTCTTTGGCTTCGGCCTTTGACTGTTTTTTCACGACCTGCGGCGACAGCATGACGTTTTCAAGCGCGGTGTAATGCGGGAACAGATTGAACTGCTGAAACACCATGCCAACGTTAAGCCGAAGCGTAAGCACATCCGTATCGCGGTCACCAACCTTCTTGCCCGCCACCATGATCGTCCCGTCATTGATGGTTTCAAGGCCGTTGATGGTGCGCAAAAGCGTGCTTTTGCCAGATCCGCTTTTCCCGATCAGGGCAATCACCTGCCCTTCCTCGATCTTAAGATCAATGCCTTTAAGGACTTCAAGCTCGCCAAAGCTTTTGTGGATAGCGTGCAGTTCAACGAGCGACATGACGAAGTTTTCCTTCCAGATGGCGGGCATAAAGCGAAAGCGGGAAACAGATCAGGAAATACATGACGGCCACACAGCCATAGACCGTAAAGGGCGCATAGGTCGCGTTGGTGATCATGGTTCCGGCCTTGGTCAGCTCAACAAAACCGATGATCGAAGCAACGGCTGTCCCCTTGACCACCTGCACCGAAAAGCCGACCGTCGGCGGCACCGCAATGCGAAGCGCCTGCGGCAGAATGATATAACGCATCTGCTGACGGAAATTCATGCCAAGGCTTGCCGATGCTTCCCATTGGCCAAGCCCGATGGATTCAACGCAACCGCGCCAGATTTCGGTCAGAAACGCACTGGTAAACAGCGTTAACCCCAGCATCGCCGCGATCCAGGGCGACACATCAATCCCGATCAATGGCAGACCAAAGAAAACAATGAATAGCTGCATCAAAAGCGGCGTGCCCTGAAACAGTTCGACATAACCGCGCACCAATCGCATCACCCACGGATTACCCGCAGTTCGAACCATCAAAAGCAAAAGCCCGACAATCCCGCCCAGCACAAACGCCGTAAGCGACAGCAACACCGTCCAGCGCGCGGCCAGCAGCAGGTTATAAACAATATCCCAGAGGGTAAATTCAGACATGACTGCGCCGTTCAAACAGGAAGTTACCGAATATCTTCAAAACCCAGCGCAGCAGAACCGACATCGCCAGATAAAGCGCCGTCGCCACGAAATAGACCTCAAAAGCACGGAAATTGACGGCCTGGATATAGTTCGCCGCAAAGGTCAGCTCCTCGGCCGCGATCTGCGAACAGACCGACGAACCCAGCATGACGATCACGATCTGACTTGAAAGAGCCGGCCAGATTTTCTTGAGCGCGGGTCGGATAATGACATAGCGGAAAATCTGCACCCGGTTCATCGCAAGACTTTGGGCGGCCTCAATCTGCCCCTTGGGGATCGCAAGGATACCCGCCCGGATGATTTCGGTCGAATAGGCCCCAAGATTGACAATCATCGCCAGAACGGCGGCCTGAAATTCACTTAGCTTCACGCCAAGCGCCGGAAGCCCGAAAAAGATAAAGAACAGCTGCACCAGAAACGGCGTATTGCGGATCAGTTCCACATATATGCCGACGATCTGGCTGATGACGGGGGCACGCGATGCGCGCGCCCACGCCCCCAAAGTTCCCAGACTGACGCCGACCACGGCCCCAATGACGGTCAGTTCGGTTGTCAGAACAACCCCATCAAGCAGCAATTCCCAATGGGGAACGATTGCACCGAAATCGAATTTATAAGCCATTGAAACCAAGCAATCCGGTCAGTGGTGAAGCCGTCAGGCAATCAAGTCAGGATCAGAGCTTTTCCGGCAACGGAATTCCAAGCCACTTTTCGGCAATCGCGTTCAGACGGCCATCGGCAATCGATGCCGCAATGATCTCGTTGACCTTGGCTTTGAATGCTTCCTCTTCCTTGTTCAGCCCCACATAGCAAGGCGAGTTCTTAATCAGGAATTTCGGTTCCGGCTTGCGCGGCGGGTTGCGTTCGATGATCGCCGCCGCCGTAACGTTACCTGTCGCAATCAGGTCAACCTGGCCCGAAAGAAAGGCCGAAATCGTCCCGTTATTATCCTCATAACGTTTGATTTCCAGATCCGCCGGGGCAATCTTGGTCAGCTCCAGATCTTCAATCGCGCCACGCGTCACGCCAACCGAATGCCCTGCAAGGTCTTCGGCACCTTTAACCGCAATATCAGCCGGGCCGAAAACGCCGTTATAGAACGGTGCATAAGGATCGGTGAAATCAATCACCTTTTCACGGTCCGGGTTTTTGCCAAGACTGGAAATCACCAGATCGACCTTGCCGGTGGTCAGATACGGGATGCGGTTGCTTGATGCGACCGGTACCAGTTCAAGCTTCACGCCAAGGTCATCTGCAATGAGCGCCGCCATATCGATGTCATAACCCTTGGGCTGCATGTCCGCACCCACGGTGCCAAACGGCGGAAAGTCCTGCGGCACGGCGACTTTCAAAACGCCGGCTTCCTTGATGGTATCAAGCGCGCCTGCCGATGCACCGGCCAGCGGGGCCGCAATCATGGCAATCGCGGCGATGGTTGATTTCAGAAATTTGTTCATTTGCCTCTACCCGTATGAAAGTGGATTATTAGACTTATTTTTAATCTGCATAAAATAACTGCATAAAATTTATGCTATTGTCCATGGATAAATTTCGCACTTGCGAAAAATTACAAGCTGATTAAAGCTATAACCCTTAAATATATTGGATTTTTGTGTTGGATAAATTTTGGCACCACTGGTCAGACCAGTTATGGAAACCGCATGTCACGCATTGAAACCACCCCGGAACGCGCCGCGCGCGCCATTCGCAACCTGATTAAAAGCAACGACTTAGGACCCGGCGACTCTTTACCGGCCCAGCGCGAACTGGCCACAACCCTTGGCATCAGCCGCGCCAGCCTGCGCGAGGCGCTCGCAACACTCGAAGCCATGGGACTGATCCGGGTTCAGGCCGGCAAGGGTGCCTATGTCGCAGATCCGCATGATGGATTACCACGCGATGACAATCAGAAACGCCAGGCCGCACAGGTCTATCAGTTCCGCCTTGCGATCGAACCCTATGTCGCGGGCCTTGCCGCACAGGCCCGCACGCGTGATCATCTGATCGCCCTTCAACACAGCATCGATGACATGCAGGCCGCGTTCGAAACCGACGACCTGATTACGGCCGCCAATGCCGATACCGAATTTCATGAAATCCTGCTGTCCGCCTCGGGCAATCCACTATTTGCCGCCGCGATCTTTCCGACAGCGCAAACCATCCATGAAAACCAGATGCTACCCTTTGCCAATGCGGCGGCAATCAAGGCCCCTCTTCGCGAACATGAACAGATTTTGCGCTATGTGCGCGACCGCAATCCATCTGGCGCACGCGATGCCATGCATTTTCATGTGCTTAGTGCGGCGACGCGAGCCAATATCGCCTTCCTGCGTCCGTAAAAGACGACATGCAAAACAAAACCCCCACCCGGTTTCCCGGATGGGGGTTTCGCAAATCAGCGCCTTCGCAAGCGAAGGCAAACCGAATTAGGCAGCGGTCAGATCGTCAGCCGAAACGCGACCCGAACGGGAGTCGGTGCGCAGTTCGTAGTTGATCTTGTCGCCTTCCTGCGGGTGGTTCATGCCAGCGCGTTCAACGGCGCTGATGTGCAGGAACACGTCATTTCCGCCTTCGTCCGGCTGAATGAAACCAAAGCCTTTGGTTGCGTTGAACCATTTAACGGTACCAGTTGCCATCTTTAAATCTCCTTTAGAGTGTCGATTGGCGTTACGGTGCATCCCGCGTGGATGCACCAATCAGTTTGGAAATCTGCCTCAGGCGGTTTCGCGCCTGCTGCGGTTTCCGGAATTGTTTTCAGAACGGCGCTCACCATTCGGGCGTGCGCCCGGGCGAGCACCAACTGGCTTGCCGGGGCGCGCACG
>NZ_JPWA01000060.1 GCF_003326475.1 Thalassospira xianhensis MCCC 1A02616
CCCAACCCGGCCATGCAGGCCGATGTCATCCGGCAGGCGGCCCGCGCGGCCGACATCGAACTGGGATCGCTATCCTATATCGAGGCGCATGGCACCGGCACGTCGCTTGGCGATCCGATTGAAATTGATGGCCTGACCCGTGCCTTCGCCGGAAGCACGGATGAACATGGCTTTGCGCTAATCGGCTCAGCCAAGGGCAATTACGGGCATCTTGATGGTGCTGCGGGGGCGCTTGGTCTTGCACGCGCCATCATGGCATTGCGCTTTGATCAGGCCCCGCCACAACCCTTCTTTGAAACCCCCAACAGCCGGATTGATTTTACCCGCGCCCCGGTGCGCCCGACCAACCGCCTTGAACCCTTGGCGGACCGTGGCGCACCAAGACGTGCTGGTGTCAGTTCCTTCGGGCTAAGTGGCATCAATGCCCATGTGATCCTTGAAGCCGCCCCAAAACACGCGGCAAATGCACAGGATGAAACCGCGCAAAACGGGACCTTCATCCTTGCCCTGTCTGCCGCCAACGAGGCGGCATTAATCGACTATGCCACCAAGCTGCGTCACGCCATCGCCAAGGACACCACCCTTGATGTCCGTGACATCTGCCACACGCTTGCCACCGGGCGCGACCAGCTAAGGCATCGCTTCGCCGTTGCGGTTTCGGATCGCGACAGTCTTCTGAACGCCCTTTCCGGATTGATCGCTGGTGATACGACACATTGCGCGGCCCCCAAACCCGCCGCCGGTGCATCGTCTGTCCCTGCGGTTTTGGGCGATCTCGCCGATGCCATGGCCAATGCACGCCAATGGCTCGAAGGTGCCGATCTTGTCTGGCCCGACGACTTTCGCGCGCGCCGCGTATCCCTGCCCCACGCGTCATTTGCAAAAATCGTCTGCAAACCGGTCTTTGGTGGCAACAGGGCACCGGATATCGCCATCATGACCGGCCCGTTCGAAACCGAAAGGGGGCGCTGCTTTGCCATTCCGGTCGGCACGCCGTCCTTCTGGCCGACGGGCGAACATCATCTGAACGGACAACCGACACTGGTCGGCATGGCTGTTCCTGCCATGATCACCACCGCTATCCGCAATGGCACGGGCGATCCGGCCGTGCGGATTTCCGACCTGAAATGGCAAAAAACCCTTCTTCCCAATGCTCTGCCCGATGGCACAGCAACGCTAATGCTTGGAAATGATGGTCTTGTCGAACTGGGTGGCCGCCTGAAAAACGGCAAATGGTCGGTCTTTGCCACCGCGCGCTGGGCCAATAATACACCGGAAAGCAGTCATCACGACAGTTTGCCGTCGCTCGACCATGCGCGCGCAAAATGTACCCTTACGGCCAATATCGCCCCCTATGCCCCCCAGAACGGGCCGATCACGATCAGCAACCGTTGGGATTGCCGGGTGTCCATGCAATACAGCGCGGACGAAACCATGGCGATGATGCATCTGAAACTGAAACCGCAATATCATGCCGACCTGCGTGACTGGATCATTCATCCCGCCATGGCCGATATTGCATGCAGCATGATCCTGACGGCAGAGGATAATGGTTCCATTCCTGTCGGCGTTGACGAAATCACATTTCATGCGCCCTTTACCGACGATATCCTTGTCTGTACCGAACGCCATAAACCGGGACAGGCCGACTTCTCCTTCTTTGATGCCCAAAGCCAGAAGCTGCTTCTGACCATACGCGGCATCCGTTTCTCGCGGCATGGCAGCGGCACGGCGTCATCCACCTTATCCACCATGCAGGAACTGCTTGAAATCGACTGGCTGTCGGAAAATGTTGAAACGCAACCGGTTCCTGAAAACACTCTCATGATTGCCGATGGTGATTTCTGGCCAATGCCGGCTACCTGCCAGCGCACCCATCCCGACGCCATCAGCAAGGATATGCTGGCAACGGCGCAAAACGTCATTCTGGCCTTGCAACCAGGCGAAGATATCGCCCTTCGCACCGCCAGCTGCCTGCGCAATGTGCTGCGTGGCATGCGCGGACGGATGCGGCTTGTCGTGACCGGATGTGGTGGCTATCAGATCGATAGCGACACCATCCCCAATGATCCTGATCAAAGTGCCGCGGCCGGTGTTGCCATCGCCGCAAGCACCGAAGAACCCCGACTTGTCTTGAGCTTTGCCGATATCGCACGTACTGATTTCATCACGCTTATTGGTGGTGAACTGGCAGCCGGACCGGGCCGCGATCCGGTTTCGGTTTATCGTAATCAGAAGCGTTATCGCCGCAAACTCCGCCCGGTTTCCGGTGCGGGCAATCTGGCAAAGGCCAACTGGCCCGGTCACGGCGTCTGCATCGTGACCGGTGGTACCGGTGGCTTTGCCATGGCCCTTGCCGAAGAAATGGCGATGGGTGGCAAAGTCGCGCTCGCCCTTCTGGCACGTCGGGGCGAAACCGGCCTTGATGCGGTTGCGCAGTCAAAACTTGCCGACCTTGGCGCCAAGGGTATTAAGGTATCGATCCATGCCTGCGACGTTGCCGATAAAAACGCCCTGTCCGATACGCTTGCCACGATCCGAAATACCCTTGGCCCGATCACGGCCATCGCCCATGCCGCCGGGCTTGCCGATGGCGGATTCCTGGCCGTGCGGGACATGGACGTGTTCGAGGGGATCATGGCCGCCAAGATCAATGGCGCCCGTCATCTTGACGCCCTGACCGTAAATGACCCGGTGCAGGCTTTTGTCATGTTCGGCAGCCTGACGGCCATCGTCGGTGTGCCCGGTCAGGCCGCCTATAGTGCTGCCAACGCCTTCCTTGACGGTTTTGCCCGTTACCGCAGGTCACAGGGTCGCCCGGCCCTGACCATCGACTGGTGCGCCCTTGCCGGTCAGGGCATGGCGGCGCGTCATAATGTACCGCTTCAGGATGGGGCCAGTGTCACCCCGCAACAGGCCCCGATCTTCTGGCGCGATGCCATGCATAGCACCGCGGCACAGCTTGTCGTGCTTGATCCCGCCCTTGCCGGTGAAACACCCCCACAACCGGCAAAGCCCGTTTCCGCACCGGTATCTCCATCCGTAGCGACACAGCCATCTGTACCGGCATCCGCGCCGGATATCCCGCAAAGGATCGCCGCCATCTGGGCCGAAACGCTTGGCTATGATGCCGTCGCCCCGGATGATGATTTCTTTGCCCTTGGCGGCGATTCCATAACCGGCATGCAGATAGTCGACCGCATCAATGCCGAACTGAAACTGTCACTGGCAATTTCGGACCTTTTTGCCGCACCGACGGTGTCCGACCTGTCCGCGCAATTTGCCCCGTCAATTGCGCAAACGCCAGAACTTCATGAAACAGCCAGGGCAACACACACCCCGATAGACAGGATTGCAAAAATCTGGGCCGAAATCCTTGGCTATGACGCCATCGACCCGGACGAGGATTTCTATGCCCTTGGTGGGGATTCCATCACCGGCATGCAGATCGTTGATCGCATGAATGCCGAACTTGCCTGCAATATCGGTCTTGCCGATCTGTTTGAAACCCCGACGATGACGGCACTGGCCACAAAGATATCGTCATCCGTTGAAACAGCGACACCATCGCCCGTTTCCCTGTCGCCGGCACCAGAACCGGCACAGACCAAAACCGAGGTCGAAGCCGATCCCCGCTGCGCGCCCGAAATGGAATTCTATCCGTTGGCCCCGGAACAGGTTTCGGTTCTGCATGCCGAACAAAGCGGCAATCTCGGCACGGCCTTTAACCTGCCGCATGCCTTCATGCTGGATGATAATGTTGATCTTGATCGCCTGCGCGATGCCATCACCCGCCTGACCGAACGTCATGAAATCCTGCGCACCCGCTTGATCGCCAATGGCGATGACTGGGTCATGAAAATTCTGCCACTTAACGAAGCCCTGCCCGATCTGACGCTGATCGAACTTGATGCTTCCGTATCGCTTGACGATGCCGGTGTAGAGCTTGTCATGCCGTTCGATCTGGCAACGGAAATTCCCGCGCGCTGGCGTCTGCTATGTGCGGCCGACGGTCAAAAGGCACTGTTCTTTGATATCCACCACACGGTTTGCGATGGCTTTACCATTGAAATGCTGCTGTCGGAATTGCTGGCGATCTATCGCGGGCAGGCCTTGCCCCCGCTCCCCTATCAGCTTCGCGATTATGCGTACTGGAGCCAGCAACCCGAAAGCCTGAAGCGGCTTGAAACCGCACGTGATTACTGGCTTTCCCTTTATCAGGGACCGCTTCCGAAACTGGATCTGCCGTCTGATCGCAGGCGCCCGGCCATCCACAGTTTCACCGGCGAAATCGTCGCGTTTGATATCGATCTAGCGGTGCTGAAATCGGCGCGCAAATTCGCATCCGACCAACGCGTCACCATGTTCTCGCTGATGATGACGACATGGTTTGCCGTCCTTGGCAGGATCGCCGCCACCGATGATCTGGTCATCAGTGTCCCGGTCAATCAGCGCGATGGTGCTGGTTTCCGCAATGTGCCGGGCATGATGGTTTCGCTTCTGCCGCTCCGCATGCAGATTGCTGATGATGAAACCTTCGCATCCCTTCTGCACAAGGTGCAAAACCATCATATCGATGCCCTGCGCCATCGGGCCTATTTCCTAGATCTGCTGCTGGATGATCTTTCGCCACCGGCCGAGCCTGAACGCACCCTGCTCTCGGAAGTATCCCTGTCTTACATGAACTATGCGCAAGGCGATTACGGGCCGGATGATCAGGCCAAATCGATGCGCCCCATCGGTCTTGGACGGCAGCAATGCAAAAACGATCTGGCGATATTTGTCCGCGACCTGCCGGAACGAATGGTCATCTCGTTTGATTATTATGCCGATATGTTCGATCGCGACCGCATGATCGAACTCGGTCACATCTTCACGAAAACCCTGCAAAAGCTGGTTGCGGCGGACACCACCGCAAGCACGACCCCGATTGCGTCCCTTGATCTTCTGCCAGATGATCAGAAAGCCAATATCGAAATCTGGGAACAGGGACCAGAACCCGACACCCGCCTTGATGCGGATGCGCATGCCGGGATCTTTGCGAAATTCGCCAGACAGGCATCCATCACCCCCGATGCCCCTGCCATCCGCGATACCAACGACACATGGACCTTTAGGGAACTGCATGCCAATGCGTGCGCCATTGCCCATTGCCTGCAAACCGCAGGGATCGAACCGGGTGATCTGGTTGCACTGCATATTGAACGCGGTCGCCCGGCCATTGCCGCCATTCTCGGGATTACCGCCATCGGTGCGGGATATGTCCCGCTTGATCCGGCCTATCCGGCGGCACGCAATCAATTCATCCTTGCCGACAGCGGTGCCAAACTGGTTCTGGTTGATGATGCCGGTCATGACGCGCTGGGTGCATTGGGTGCCTTGTCCGAAACCGTTACCCCATCCCCGCAACAGATCAATCTCGCGGACATCGCCCCGACACCAACTGATTTCACCCTGCCCGAACTGACCAGCCCGGACGGCCTTCCGGCCTATATCATGTATACCTCCGGCTCGACCGGAACGCCCAAGGGGGTTCTGATCGAACAGGGGGCGGTACGTCGATTGGCATTAGGTGCGGATTATGCCAAAATCGTTGCCTCTGATGTGGTGGCACAGGCGGGCCCGCTGGCATTTGATGCCTCGACCTTTGAAATCTGGGCCACTCTGCTGCGCGGCGCCGAAATCGCCGTCATTGACCATGATGATCTGCTTGATCCGGTCAAATTCGGCGATGCCCTGTCGCAATTTGGCGTCACGAAAATGTTCATGAGTGTCGGCCTGTTCAACCGTCAGGTCGATCATAATCCCCAAACCCTTGCCGGACTTGATATCCTGATGGTCGGTGGGGATGCCATAAGCAAACAGCATGTCAGAAACTTTATCAACGCATGCCCGCACATCACGGTTCTGAACGGTTATGGCCCGACCGAAAACACCACCTTCGCCGTTGTCGGCCCGATCACCGAAAATGATCTGTCGGGTGATACCGATGCCACCATCATTGGCAAACCCATCGCCCATACCAAAACCCTGATCCTTGATCAGAACGGTCAACGCGCGCCAGTCGGGGTGTGGGGAGAATTGATGATTGGCGGGGCGCGGCTGGCGCGTGAATACTGGCAACGTCCCGACCTGACCCGCGAACGGTTCATCCCCGATCCCGATCAGCCCGGCCAACGGCTTTATCGCACCGGCGACCTTGCCCGCTGGACCCGCGATGGCCGGATCGAATTTGGCGGTCGCCACGACAATCAAATCAAATTGCGTGGCTTCCGCATCGAACTGGATGAAATCGAACAGCAGCTTCAATCCGCACCGGGTATCAAAAATGCCGTTGCCCTGTTTGATGCCACCGCCCCTGACGGCGGTACCATCATCGGCTGCATTCAGACGATACAGGATCAGGATATCGATATCCCTGCCCTGATGACGTGGCTTGGCACACATCTGCCCGGCTACATGATCCCGGCGAAATGGCATATCGTCGATACCATCCCGATCACCGCCAATGGCAAGGTGGATCGCAAGGCGCTACTCGAAACGGTGCGCACGCAATCAAATGCGATAGCGCTTGACGGCGGCACCGACACCCCGCCCGCCAACCCGGCACAAGAACTGGTTTGCGATGTCTTTACCGAGGTTTTCGCAACCCCGATCCGTAACCGACACGCCAGCTTCACCCAGCTTGGCGGTCACAGCCTGATGGCGATCCGGATCGTAAACCGCCTTGCGGACCGGACCGGCAAACGCATCAGTATGGCCGACTTCTTTGCCGATCCCACGGTGATCGGGCTGGCCCGCCATATCGACAATGCCACCATCAATATCCACGCCACAGGCAATGGCCAAATCCCGGCCGCACCGACAATGGAATATTACCCGGCCAGCCACGCGCAAAAACGGCTTTATCTTCTTTCAAAAATGGATGGCAATAGCGGCGCCTATGGCATGCTTTATGTATTCCGCTGCACCGGTGATTTACGCACCGATATCCTGCAATCGGCCCTGACCCGGCTGGTGGACCGTCATGAAACATTGCGCACCGGCTTTGCCGAACATGACGGCACGATCACGCAGAAAATCCACGCCACCACCCCGCCCGCAGTCGCGTTTGATGATCTTGCGGAGCATGCCGATCCGGCCCGCGAAGCCCTGCGCCTGACAAGGCTTGAGGCCGCAACACCGATCATCCTTGATCAGCCGCCATTGATCTGCGGACGTGTGATCCGGGTGGCCGCCAATGAAAGCCTGATGATCCTGATGACCCATCATATCGTCGGTGATGGCTGGTCGTCGCGCATCCTGATTAATGAACTTGGCGCGCTTTATGATGCCGTTCTTCATGAACGTAACGATGCCCTGCCGCCACTTCCGATCACGTACAAGGATTTCGCTCATTGGCAATCCGGACAGGATTGGGCAGATGCCGCCGATTACTGGCGTCAACAGCTTGCCAATGCGCCGGAACAGATCAATCTGCCAACCGATCGGCCGGTACCCGAAAAACAATCCTTCCGCGGGGCGCATGTGCATCTTGCCCTGCCTGATGATGTTTTATCGGGCCTGCACCAGCTTGCCAGCCAGAACAAAACAACCCTGTCATCGGTGGGTCTGTCGCTGTTTTCCGCCATGCTTTATCGCCTGACACGCCAACGCGACATGGTGATCGGCATGGGTGTTGCCGGACGCGAACGCATCGAAACCGAAGGCTTGATCGGCTTCTTTGTCAATGTCCTGCCAATCCGTATGCAGCTTGACGACGATACCGATCTTGTCGATCTGATCCGTGCCACCCATGTCAATATTGCCAATGCGCTGGACCGGCAGGATTTCCCGTTTGATGAACTGGTCCGGGCCGTCGCGCCAAAACGCAAATCCAACCGTCAGCCACTGGTCAATGTGGTGTTCGAATATCAGCGCTTCGAAGCCGTAAGCGGATTGGCGCAAAACGGCTGGGCTCAATCCGGCCTGCCGTTGCTTGCCCCCGATGCTGCGGGCATCCTGTCATCCAATATGGATGCCTTTGTCGATAACACGACGGCCAAACATGACATCATTCTGTTCCTGACCGAAGAAGCCGGTCAGGCGCGCTTTACGCTTGAATATGACACCGATCTGTTTGATGCGGAAACCATGCAGCGCTGGTTGGCCTTCCTTGGCAAATTCGCTGCTGCCGCCGCACAAAACGCCCAAAAGGACGCATAATGAAAATCGCCGATTTCGATTTTGAAACCCTCGATACGCCAACGCCCGGTATGGATCGCACACCCGATGTTCCGCCATCGGCAACAACCGGCAGCATCATCGACCGGTTTGCGTCAATTGCGGCGTCTTACCCGCATCGCATCGCAACCCGCGACGAGTCCGGCGAAATCAGCTATGCCGACCTTGATCGTCAAAGCAATCGTATCGCGCATTTCATTGCCGGTCTTAACCTGCCCGTTGGCTCGCTTGTCGGCGTGATGACCGGGCGCAACCGCCATTACATCGCGGCAACCCTTGGCGTCCTCAACGCCGGTTTTGCCTTTGTGCCGCTTGATCCGAATGTGCCGCTAATCCGCCGCACCACTCTGGTCCGCAATGCAGCACTACCGCTAATCATATCCGAAGGCGCCCATATCGGCGATCTGCACCAGTTGCAGTGGCGCAGCAAAACCGTCACCGATATTCTATGCCTTGACCATGACGATATCGATACCCTGACGGAAAATCACGGTTCCCTGATGTCGGTTGAACTGTGGGATCATCTGGCCGGGGATGATGCCGATAACATTCTTGCTGGTGGCTGGAAAAGCGCCTTTACCGGGCAACCAATTGCACAAAGTGCCATGGATGCCTTCGGGGCGAATGCGCGCAACAAGGTCGCCGGTCTGGTATCGCGCAATGCCCGTGTGCTTGAAATCGGCTGCGCGTCCGGCTTCACCATGAAACACGTCGCCCCGGTGGTCGGCACCTATGTCGCGACCGATCTGGCACGCCGCAACGTTGAACGGACCGAGGCACTGGCGATCAATCTTGGCATGACACATGTCATCGGTCGGCAGCTTGGCGCGCATGATATCGATGTTTACGAACCCGGTTCGTTTGACCTGATCATCATGAACAGCGTCATCGAAAACTTCCCCGGTTACGGTTATCTGCGCACGGTCCTGACAAAGGCAAAAACCCTGCTCGCACCGGGCGGGGCGATTTATCTTGGCAATGTCTGGGATGCGGATCGCCGCGATGATTACCTTGCCGATCTGGCCCGGTTTGCCCGCGAGACGGTGGGCAAGGGTTACAACACCCGGCTTGATTTCCTCGAAGACCTGTTTGTCCCGCAATGCTTTCTTGAAGACTGGGCACGCGAACAGGGCGGCTTTGCCGCCAGCCGATCCGCCATCGATGCCGACGGGTTTGATCCCGCCCCCTACACATTCGATTTTGTCCTGACATCGAATGCGGCAAAATACCCGGTTGCGCCGAAGAAACGCCGCCACGATCTGGCTGCGCTCAATGCCGCGAACGATCAGCGCCCTGCAACCGAGACATCGGCAAACGATCTTGCCTATGTCCTGTTCACCAGCGGCACCACCGGCACACCCAAGGGTGTAATGATCGAACATGGATCGGTTGTGAACCTTGCCCAGTCGGTTCACGATACGCAGTTAAAACAGATCGGAGCCGATAATCCCGACCGCGCCCTTAACCTGACCTGTGTTGCGCCCTTTGCCTTTGACGGCTCCATCGTTCAGATTTTCGCAGCCATCCTGAACGGGCATTGCCTGAACATCACCGGATCGGCCACACGAAGCGACCCCGAAGCCCTGCATGACCTGATAGTCACCAACGCCATTGATCAGCTTGACGCAACGCCAAGCCTGTTTTCCCTGCTGCTGGATTACTGGGAAGAAAACCGGCTTTCCTGTCCGGCAAGAATGGTGGTTCTGGGCGGCGAAGCTGTTTCAAGCCGACTGGTCGAACGTTTCTTTGCCCTGCCCGGTCAGACTGACCGCAAACTGGTCAATGCCTATGGCCCGACGGAATGCTGCGTTTCATCGGCCCAGTATGTGATGACCGCCCACAACCACAAACAGATCCTGCCACCCCCGATTGGCAAGTCCATTCAGGGTGTTTATCTGGAAATCTGCGATGATATGGGCCGCCCGTTGCCCGATGGTGTTCCGGGTGAAATTCGCATTGGCGGGGCCGGTGTCGCGCGCGGTTACCTGAACGATCCGATCCTGACCGCGCAGAAATTTATGACCGACCCCAACGGCAACCGTGTCTATCGCACCGGTGATATGGGGCGGCGGCGCAGTGATGGCGAAATCATTTTCCTTGGCCGCGAAGACGGTCAGATCAAGGTTCGCGGCAACCGCATCGAACTGGGCGAAGTCGAACATGCCCTGCTGACACATCCCCATATCCGCCGCGCGGCCGTGGTCGCCCATGACCGCCATCAGAACGGCAATGTTGTTCTGGTCGCTTACGTCGTCACCGATGACGATGCCCATGCCGGTTTCGACATATCTGCATGCAGGGCAAAACTTGAACAGGCCCTGCCGAACTATATGGTGCCCAGCCACCTGATCACGATGGATGACCTGCCGCTGACCGTAAATGGCAAGATCGACCTTTCACGCCTTCCAGTCCCCGAAAACACCGATCAGGTAACGGGTGTCACTGCCAAGCCGCTTGGCAGTGACCATGAAAAAACCGTCGCCCGCCTGATGGGCGAAGTCCTTGATTGTACCATCGATGACGCCACCGCCGATTTCTTTGAACTCGGCGGCCACAGCGTCCTTGCGGTTCAGTTCCTGTCAAAAATCAACAAACTCACCAACGTCAAAATCCCGCTGGGTGATCTGTTCACCTGCGCCTCGGTCGAAAAACTTGCTGCCCGCATTTCCGAACGCGAAAACGCCAGGCATGTCAAAAGCCCGATTGTCACCGTCAATGCATCGGGAACCAAACCGCCAATGGTCTGCTTCCATCCGGTCGGCGGCAATGTGCTGTGCTATCAAAACCTTGCCCGTGAATTCGGCCCCGATCAGCCACTTTACATGGTCGAGGCACAGGGCCTTGAAGAAGGCCAGAATTTGCAGCCCACGGTCGAGGAAATGGTCGCCGCCTACATGCCCGCCATCCGTCAAACCGTCCCCGACGGACCGATCCATGTCATCGGCTGGAGCTTCGGCGGATTGCTGGCGTTCGAGGCAGCGTTTCGCATGCAGCAGGCCGGCATTGATGTGCGCAATATCATCCTGCTCGATGCGATTGCCGTGCCCGATGCAGTCCGCGCCATATTGCGCAAGGGCGAGGCAGAATATCTTGCCGATATCTTTGCCGAGCTCGGCCTTGTCACGGTTGACGAATTGCGTCCGCTCACCCCCGAAGAACGCATCGACCTGTTGCTCGAACGCGGCAAGAATTGCGACCTTCTGCCCGACGAGGCAGATCGCGGCACCATGCGCCGCCTGCTTGCAGTGTTCCAGAATAACGCACTGGCAGCCGTACATTATGTCCCGCCGAAAATTGACGGTATTGATGTCCTGCTGTTGCGCCCGACAACCGAAACCCGCGCAGCCCCCAGCATCGAAGGCGATCAATATAGCGGCTGGCAAAGGGTCGCGGGCGATGCCCTGACCCTTGAATGGGTTGGGGGCACCCATGGAACAATGATGTTCGATCCCCACGTGATCGAAGTCGCCGAACGCATTCGCCGTCATCTTGAAAAATCGAAATGATGGACTGAAAACTCAGGCCCAGGGCAGGCTTACCGGATCGAACCGCGTTTGATCCGGCAATGTCAGGCCAAGCCACCCCTGCGCACCGGGCCAGATGATGGTGCGATACTGCCCGAAATTGGCATACCGCACCTCAAAGCAGCCCCGGTTGTGCTCGATCGATGACGGCGCGTAAAGTTCAAGCGGCGTCATCATCCCCGTGGTAATGGTCTTGGCAAGGCTTTCGCGCGCAACCCAAAGCAGGCAGGCCGCCCCATGATCATCCAAATCATGGGCGCGGATCATCGTCCTTATATCGGGCGCGATCCCGTCCAGAATTGCGGGCACATCCGTGATCGCCGGCAGATCAACATCAATGCCCAGCGGATGGGCACGATGAAACACAAGCGCCACCGCAAACCGGTCCGAATGCGATAGCGAAACCGACATGCCCTGCACATCTTCCCCGCCGCCAACCATCATCGGCTGATCAAATACCCCTGATCCGATTTCAATCGATTGCGGGTCAATCCCCGGCAAATGGGCCGCCAACGCGGCCTTCGCCGCCAACCGCCCGCTGATAAAACTTTTCCGGCGGCGATCATGCTTGAATCCCGCCAGCCGGGCTTTTTCGGCGGTATGCAACTGGCTTTCTGCCAGTTTCTTACACCCGGCATCGTCCATATCCCCAAGATCAAAAACCGCCAGCGTCGCCCGCAGGATATCGGACGGCGCAAATGTGCCGGTGCCCTTCGGGCGCTCGAACACAAGACGATGGGTTTTGATCGGGGGCATGCGGTGGCCTTTTACGCGTCATCAGAAACAGACAAAAAAGAATGCCCAAAGCATGCTTTGGGCATTCCCGAAATACAATCTGAAAACCTGATGATCAATCAGGCCTTGGCGGTCGTGGCACCTGCTGCCGGTTTGGCAGTGGTTTTGCCGCCTTTGACAAATTCGGACGCCTTGCGTTTGCCGTCTTCGAATTCGTCCTTGAAACGACCTTTCATTTCATCGGCGTCGAAATCGGCAACCGTTCCGCCCTTGGCAAAGTGCCAGGCGAAAACACGACCCAACGCATAGGTGCAGGCACCGGCAAAGGTCGGCATGGCGACAACGCCAAAGATCGTGCCGACAACCGGAACCTTGCGCACCAGTGCCGCCGTTGCATAACCGACACCGGTCATCGGCAGAACCGTTGCAACCAGGGTCGAAATCGAACTCTTAATCGCATTCTCGGAGAACGGAACACCATAAATGTCGCAAAGCTTTGCAAGCATCCGCACCTGAATGGTGCTGCTGGTGGCCATTTCAAGGAACGGGATCGGAACAAGACCACCAACCGCAGCATAAACGCTATGACGATGGATGCAGTCACGGGACTGTGCACGAATTTCTTCCGCCTTCGCGACGGCCACTTCTTCAGTCTCTTCGATGGTTTCTGCTTCGCTCATTATCGCCTCTTGAATGTCTACCTTTAGGTTGATGATCTGCACGCAAAATTTATTCTTTAACTTTACCTGAACTAACCGGAAGTAGCAACGTGCAACACCCTTTATTTGCTACCGGTTTTTGAAATTTCAGGCTGCCCCGCACTCTCGTGTGTCGCGACCGGTTCCATGTCGCTCTGTTTCACGACACCGCCCCCGTCACTACCGGACGGATCAAAGATCGGGGCAATCGATTTCAAAACATCTCCGGCGGTTTTACCCGCTGTTGAAACATCCTCTGACGCGCCGGCTGTCGGGCTTGTCGGGGCGGCCGGTTTCATCGGGGGTGTGACCGGCTGCGTGTTCGAATTTGCCG
>NZ_JPWA01000061.1 GCF_003326475.1 Thalassospira xianhensis MCCC 1A02616
CAGGGTGCGGCAACCGACGAGATCACGCGTAACGTCCGCAGTGCAGCCGATCGCACCCGCACCGTTTCCGCCTCGATCAATGATGTGGCAAGTGAAACCGGCAAAACCGGCGAGCTTTCCGGTCAGGTTCTGTCAACCGCACAGACCGCATCCGAAAAGGTCGAAAATCTGCGTTCGCGGATCAACGGCATCCTCGAAGACCTGCGTCAGCAGGCGCGTGATCGCGCCTCCTGATCCATCAGACTTCTTCTTGTGCAAAGGCCCGCCTTATGGCGGGCCTTTTTGTTTGGCACCATAACCACAAGCTTTTGTACAAAAAGACTTATCCAGATGGACAAGGCTGGCAAATTAGCTGAACATTTAGGTTATTCTACACAGATGCGTGTGCTATAGAATTTCCCAACATAAGAAAAACAAAAACTTCCGCCTTCAATTATCCGCATCCTTATCGTTCCTAACCGATATCGCGGATATCCCCGAATGCGGAACCCACAGGAAGGTTCCATCCAGGAAAATCAAACAGACGCGTTACCGGCATGACAGAAGCCGGTGCGCTGGTTATGCGTAATCGGGGTTAGGTGAGCAATGGGAAAGACTATCAAATCTGATGATCGCCAGAAGCCGGTCAAAAAGACCGCAAAAGGCTTCGGCGTTCAGGGGAAACTGGCGGCATCATTTGCCCTTGTCGGCCTGATGGCCGTCGTGGCGGCCACCGTCGCCGTCATATCGTTTGGCAAATTCGGCACCGAACTTGCCGGCATCACACATTCAAAGCTGCCGCCGATGTTCGCGGCACAGCAACTGGCAACCGACAGCGCAAAGATCGTGGCCATCGCGCCGCGGATCATCGCATCGAAAACCCCCGACGAAGAACAGATCGTCAAAGCAGAACTTGATACGCTGCTGGCCGGGCTTGATGACAATGTCGGGCAATTGCGTGAAACAAATCTGCAACCCGAAATTCTGGATGGTATTGATACCAACAGTGCCAATCTGCGCGATGCCCTGGAAAATCTGCATTCAATAACTTTGAACCGGTTTGCCATCGCAGACGAGATCGCCGAGAAACTCAACAAGTTTCAGCAGCTAAGCGGGCGATACAGCAGCATGATCACGCCGCTTCTGTCCTTCACCCAGACAACCATTTCCGGGATCAATGCCTCCGTCGAAGACCTGCGCAAATCCGGCGATCCCCTGCCCTACGAAGATCAGGTCCGCACCACCAAACTTCTTTATGACCTGAACGATGCCGTTGCATCGCGTGGTCCGGTGCTGGAACTCAGCCGTATGGGAAGCGACATCGTCAATACGATCCTGACATCAAGCTCGCTTAACGATACGACCCGGCTTTCCGTGATCAGCGTGCAGGTCCGCGGCAGCTTCGCTTCGCTGCAGAAACTGATCGAAAGCCTCGAGAACGAAAAACTCAAAAAGTTCTACACCAATATCGTCGGTGACATGCTTGACCTGTCAATCGGCGACGCCAGCCTCCCGGCCTTGCGGATCAAGGACCTTGAAGCCGCCGCAACCCAGCAGCAGATTGTCGATCAAGGCGCGCAATACGCCGCCGACATGGAAAGCAGCGTCAAAGCACTGGTTGAAAGCCTGCAATCGGATGTCGACACCGCCGCCGCATCGACCCAGACCCTGAATGCGCAAAGCTCGCAGATCATGTATGGCGTCGCCGGTGCGGCCATCCTGATCTCGCTGATCATTTATGTCGTCTATGTCCGTGGCAACCTTCTGCGCCGCCTGGCTGGTCTGCAGAAAACCATGGTCACACTGGCCGATGGCAATCTCGATATCGACGTCCCGGTCAAGGGTAACGACGAAATCACTGCCATGGGCCGTGCGGTCGAGGTCTTCAAGGACAACGCCCTGAAAGTCCGCGAACTTCAGGCCGAAGAAGAACGCCTGAACCGTGAACGTAACGAAGCCCTGCGTGACGAGTTGCTTGGCCTTGCCGATACCCTGCAAAACGAAGTCGAAAGTGCCGTGGGTGAAATCGCTGCCCTCGCCGAACAGCTTCAGGGTGTGTCGGGTCAAATGAGCCAGAGTGCCGAACTGGTTTCCGGCCAGACCGAAGATGTAGCATCTTCGGCACAGGAAGCCACCGGCAACGTCGAAACCGTTGCAGCGGCCACCGAACAGCTCTCGGCCTCAAATGCGGAAATCAACCGCCAGATGGCGGAATCAACCCGCATTTCCAGCAATGCCGCCGACCGCGCACAGGAAACCAACCAGTTGGTAGTCAGCCTGTCGCAATCGGCAAACCGCATCGGTGAAGTCATCGCACTGATCACTGACATCGCCGAACAGACCAACCTTCTGGCCCTTAACGCCACCATCGAAGCGGCACGCGCCGGCGATGCGGGCAAGGGCTTTGCAGTCGTCGCGGCAGAGGTCAAAAACCTCGCCAACCAGACCGAAAAGGCGACCGAGGAAATCGCCGGTCAGATTTCCGGTATCCAGAAGGCAACCGGCGAATCTGTCACCGCCATCGAGGATATCGGTCGCATCATCGAAAACATCAACGAAATTGCCACCACCATCTCGGCCGCGGTCGAGGAACAGGGTGCGGCAACCGACGAGATCACGCGAAACGTCCGCAGTGCAGCCGACCGCACCCGGACCGTTTCCGCCTCGATCAATGATGTCGCAAGTGAAACCGGCAAAACCGGCCAACTATCGGGCGAAGTTCTGACCACCGCCCAAGATGCCTCGCACAAGGTCGAAGCCCTGCGCGCGCGCATCAACGGCATCCTCGAAGACCTTCGCCAGCAGGCCCGCAGTCGCGCCGCCTGACCCCAAAACCCGTATCCCGGCAAAAAAGAGGCCCGATATTTCGGGCCTCTTTTGCGTTCCGGCACCTGAAATCAGGCATGTTCCGTGATTTCCACCGCAAGCTTTTCCAGCAATCCCTGCCAGCCTTCTTCGCGGAATTCGGCCTTGTCGAAACCGTCCAGAAACGCCCCTTGCTCGGTGAATTTCAGGCGCGTCTTGCCATCCCCTTCGGGTTTCAGTTCCACCGTCGCGACCGATGCGGAAATGCGCGTATCATCCCGATCCATCGTGTAGGCAAAGACGATCCGGTTATCGGGCACGATATCCTGATAAAGCGTGTCGTTAAAATAGAACACCTTGCCGTCCTGGCTGAAACGGCCGCCTTCACGACCGCCGACACGGAAATCGTGATTATATTCAATAACGTCCCATCCCTCTTCGGTAACGAACCAGCGATGATGGGCTTCCTCGTCGGAAAACGCCCTGAAAACGCGGGCCGGGCTTGCGTCATAAACCCGTTCGATTGTGAACATGGCATGCGTGACTGAACGTGCGATCGTGTCATCTGCTTTATTGGTGGCGGACGTCATTGTACTGCTCCTGCTGTTATGCTGGCCCGATCCATTTTCGCGGTTCTTGTATGACGGGCTATTCGTTTGTCGGTTCCGAATTCACCAGGAATTCTCCCAATCGGTCAAACCGGCGCCCCCAAAGGGATCGCCGCTCATTGATCCAGATTTCCACCTGTGTCAGTTGTTCGGGTTCAAGTTCACAGGTGCGAACCCTGCCCTGTTTTGTACTGCGGACAAGCCCGCAGTTTTCCAGCACACGTAAATGCCCCATAACGGTCGGCAACGCCATATCAAGCGGTTCGGCAAGCTCGCTGACCGTCGCAGGGCCCTTGCACAGCCTGTCAACCATGCCACGACGCGTGGCATCCGACAGGGCGTGAAACATCTGGTCGAGTTGTTCATTATGGTTAGCCATATGCCTAAGTAACAAATCCCAATGCCATGCGCAAGAAATAGTTAGCAAATTTACTAACTATTTTTCCAAAACAAAACCCCGCCTATTCAGGCAGGGCTTTAAAGCATTGAAAATGTTTGTCTTTTATGCGCTGGGCCAGCTGCCCTTAAGCCGCCCGCCAATACGCACCGGCTCGATCCGTTTGGCAAGGCCGGTGGCATCGTCGGTTTCAACATAAATACCGCACACCGTTGCCGGGCCGTCTGCCGGTTCGAACCGGCCGGTCGGCATTTTGGTGATGAATTTGCGCACCGAATTTTCCTTTTTCATCCCGATCACGGAATCAAAATCCCCGCACATGCCAACATCGGTCTGATAGGCCGTTCCGCCCGGCAAAATCTGGGCATCTGCGGTCGGAACATGGGTGTGGGTGCCCAGGACAAGCGACGCCCGCCCGTCGCAATGATGCCCGAAAGCCATTTTTTCCGACGTGGTTTCGGCATGGAAATCGATGATGATGGCATCGACATTCTTGCCGAGCTTGTGTTTGGCAAAAAGTTTGTTCGCCCCCTGGAACGGGCACGAAAGCGGGTCCATGAACAGCCGCCCCATCATGTTAACAACACAAACTTTTTTGCCCGACCGGGTTTTGAAAACATAATCGCCCTTGCCCGGCGTTCCGTCGGGGAAGTTCCATGGACGCAGCAGTTTTTCATCTTCATCGATATAGGCAATGATTTCGCGCTGATCCCAGACATGATTGCCCGTCGTCAGGACATCCGCACCGGCATCATAGAATTCCTTGCAGATTTTGGCCGTAACGCCAAAACCATGCGCTGCATTTTCCACATTCACCACCGCGATATCGACCGAAAGACGGTCCCGCAGCATCGGTAACGCTTCAAGTGCTGCAGTACGGCCGGATTGGCCAAGAACGTCGCCGAGATGGAGTAAACGCATTGTATTTCCTGTTTCGTCGCACGCCCGAAATCCGGACATGACTGTAACCGATGCCCCTGTCAGACGCACCGTTTGATGCACAACATAAATTAGATGGGGATATGAATTAAGTGGGAGCCACCGCTGCCGTTGGCCATTTGGTAATTCCTCGTGACCTGCGTGTGCAGGTGGGCGCCGTATAACGAGACCACGGCCTCGACAGGGACAGCTCCCTAGAGAAATGAGCATCGGCCCCGGGAATTAGCGAACCTGACGAACAGGGCAGCCCCCGATTTGCTGCTGCGCCCGATCACCGCGAACGGCGCATCGAAAACAGTCAGCGTCCGGAACTTAGTCCTGCGAAAGCTTTTGCGCAATAGCTTCTATGCGAACAGCCATGCTTTCCATGTTTTCCGCAATCGCGTCACCTTCGGCCGCCGTGATGCTGCCGGGTTCCGGTGCGACACTTGTCTGACCATTGCGCAATTTTTCATGCACATCGCTAAGCTCGTCGGCAATCAGAAGACTGGTCATCACCAACAGGCGTTGTTCGCCAATCTGTCCTACCGCATCCGCGATCTCGCGCACGCGTTCATCAACATATTGCGCCAGACCGATCAGGCGTTCTTCCTGGCCATCGTCGCAGGCAACATCATAGCTGCGCCCGTTAATTCGTACTGAAACCTGTGCCATGGAATTTATGCCTGCCTTTGTTCGCGATCATCATCAAGGACCAGACGCAACTGCCCGACTGCACCGTCAAGACGGGCCGAGACGGTCTGGGTTGCTGTTGCGAGCTTGTCATAATCCTGACGCAAGGCAGCCAGCTGGCTCTTCAGGGTTTCGACTTCACCGGCAGCATCGGATTGATTTCCGATGTCCTTGGCCATACGCGACTCCGCGGCAGCATCAAGACTGTCGATGGCCGCTTTTAGTCGGTTACTCGCTTCTAGCAAACGCGACATATTCAATATCCAGCTTTGTTAAACTACCCGGTCGGCACAGGCGAAACCTGTTCCTGATCACAAGATCGGCCACCCTGCCAACCGACTTTGTCATGAAAAAGGCTGATTTGTTCCCGAACAAATCCGTGGCTTCAAATATCAGCCCTGCGGATTAATGTCCGGAAATCGTATGGAAAAGCCCGCCATGACACGCTGCACGATATGTGGTCCGTCCACTGAACCAACAGGATACAAGGAACACAGGACCGACTGGCAACATAGGGGGCAAGATCGGGACGCGTCAACAAGCACCATGGCCATATGACATGTTTGTCATTTTCGTTAACCGCAATCAGGACAACAGGCGCAGTTTTTCCACAGAAGCGGTTGACGGATGCCCCCTGTGCGGGCATGTTCCGCGCGAATTCCGTTAACATGGAATAAATGTATTAAAAGTGTTTTCATCGCCCGACCGCGAAACCCCCAGGAACCGCATCCAATGACGACGCAATCAGAACACAACCGCATGGCCAATGCCATTCGCTTTCTTTCGGCCGACGCAGTCGAAAAAGCCAACTCCGGACATCCCGGCATGCCGATGGGCATGGCAGACGTCGCGACTGTTCTTTATACCAAATTCCTGAAATTTGATCCAAAGCACCCGCACTGGCCCGACCGCGACCGTTTCATCCTGTCCGCTGGTCACGGCTCAATGCTGCTTTATTCGCTTCTGCACCTTACGGGTTACGAAGATTTCGATCTGGATCAGATCAAGAATTTCCGTCAGATGGGCTTCCGCACCGCGGGTCATCCGGAATACGGCCATGGCGCGGGTATCGAAACCACCACCGGCCCGCTGGGTCAGGGTATCGCGACCTCGGTCGGTTTCGCACTTGGCGAACGCATCATGAATGCGCGCTTTGGCAATGATGTTGTCGATCACTACACCTATGTGATTGCCGGCGACGGTTGCCTGATGGAAGGCATCTCGCAGGAAGCCATTTCGATGGCCGGTCACCTGAAACTGTCGAAGCTGATCGTCCTGTTTGACGATAACGGCATTTCAATCGATGGCCCGACCTCGCTTTCGACGTCCGAAGATCACAAAAAACGTTTCGAAGCCGCTGGCTGGGACGTGCAGCAGATTGACGGCCACGATCCGGTCGCCATCGAAGCCGCCATTGCCAAGGCAAAAACCACCAACACGCCCTCGATGATCGCCTGCAAGACCGAAATCGGTTTTGGCGCCCCGACCAAGGGTGGCACCTCGGCAACGCATGGTTCGCCGCTTGGCGCGACCGAACTTGCCGGTGCGCGTGAAAAACTCGGCTGGACTGCCGAGCCGTTCGATATTCCGGCCGACATTCTCGACGCATGGCGCAATGCCGGTGCACGTGGCAAGGCCGATTTCGACGCATGGGGTTCGCGTTTCGAAAATCTCGAAGCCTCCCTCAAAGACGAATTCGAACGTCGCGTCGAAGGCAAGCTTCCGGAAAACTGGATCGACGCGTTCAACGACTACAAAAAGCAGATCACCGCTGAACTGCCGAAAGTCGCGACCCGCAAATCGTCCCAGAACGTTCTTGAAGTCCTGACCAAGGCAATCCCGGAAATGATCGGCGGCTCTGCCGACCTGACCGGCTCGAACAACACCAAAACCGGCGTTCAGGCCCCGATCACCGCTGATGGCGGCTATCATGGCGGCTATATCTATTACGGTATCCGTGAACACGGTATGGCTGCGGCCATGAATGGTCTGGCACTTCATGGCGGCGTTCTGCCTTATGGTGGCACCTTCCTGGTCTTCACCGACTATTGCCGCCCGGCAATCCGTCTGTCGGCCCTGATGAACCAGCGTGTTGTCTATGTCATGACCCATGATTCCATCGGTCTTGGCGAAGACGGCCCGACCCATCAGCCGGTCGAACATGTCGCGTCCCTGCGCGCAATGCCGAACGTTACCGTCATCCGCCCGGCCGATGCGGTTGAAACCGCCGAAGCATGGGCAATGGCGATCACCAACGAAACCGGCCCGACCGTCATGGCGCTGACCCGTCAGAACCTGCCGACCCTGCGCACCGAATACCGCGAAGACAACCTTGTCGCACGCGGCGGCTACGTGATTTCCGATTGCGACGGTGATCGTCAGGTCACCCTGATCGCGACCGGTTCCGAAGTCGAAATTGCCGTGAACGCACAGGCCAAACTCAAGGCCGACGGCATCAATGCTGCCGTCGTCTCCCTGCCAAGCTGGGAACTGTTCGACGCGCAGTCGCCGGAATATCGCAAGGAAGTCCTTGGCGACAAGCCGCGCATCGCCATCGAAGCCCTTTCGGTCTTCGGCTGGGAAAAATACGTTGGCGACAACGGCAAAGTCATTGGCATGCACGGCTTTGGTGCCTCGGCACCGGCCGAAGTCCTTTACGAGCATTTCGGCATCACCGCCGAGGCGCTGGTCAAGGCAGCCAAAGAACTCGTTTAATTCAAGGGGCCGGATCGGTAATATGCCGATCCGGCCTTTTTTCTATGGGGTTGAACCCTAAGCCGTGATTGATACTCCCCAGGTACCAATCATCATAATTTTGGAGGGATGAATGGCTATTCGCGTAGCGATTAATGGTTTTGGTCGTATTGGCCGTCTGGTTCTGCGTGCCATCGTTGAAAGCGGCCGTACCGATGTTGAAGTCGTGGCCATCAACGACCTGGGTGACGTCGCCACCAACGCACATCTTCTGAAATACGATTCCGTTCATGGCGTTCTTGCCAATGACGTCAAAGCCGAAGGCAACGACCTTGTCATCGACGGCAAGGCGATCAAGGTCTGCTCGGAACGCGACCCGGCGAACCTGCCGTGGGGCGCACTGAATGTCGATATCGCATTCGAATGCACCGGCATCTTCCTTGACGAAGCGGGCGCAGGCAAACACCTGACCGCAGGTGCCAAGCGTGTTCTGATTTCCGCCCCGGCAAAGGGCGACATCAAAACCGTCGTTTACGGTGTTAACAGCGATACGCTCAGCGCATCCGACATCATCGTTTCGAACGCATCCTGCACCACCAACTGCCTGGCACCGGTTGCAGACGTTCTGAACAAGACCGTTGGCATCACCAAGGGCTTCATGACCACCGTTCACGCCTTCACCGGTGACCAGAACACGGTCGACAGCCTGCACAAGGATCTGCGCCGCGCCCGTGCCGCTTCGCTTTCGATGATCCCGACCTCGACCGGTGCGGCCAAGGCCGTCGGTCTGGTTCTTCCGGAACTCAAAGGCAAGCTTGATGGCACCGCCATCCGCGTCCCGACCCCGAACGTTTCGATGGTTGACCTGACCTTCGTTGCCGGTCGCGACACCACGGCTGATGAAATCAATGCCGCGATCAAGGAAGCCGCAAACGGCCCGCTCAAGGGTGTTCTTGGCGTTTGCGATGCACCGCTGGTCTCGATTGACTTCAACCACAATCCGAACAGCTCGACCTTCGACGTCACCCAGACCCAGGTTATCGGCGGCAACTTCGTCCGTATCCTGTCCTGGTACGACAACGAGTGGGGCTTCTCGAACCGTATGTCCGATACCGCCGTTGCCATGGCGAAGTTCCTTTAATCGGAACTTGAAGCTATCGATCCGGATCAGGGCGGCCTTCGGGTCGCCCTTTCTGTTTGGCAAATCCCGACCCGGTGATATTTTGCCCCGATGAAAGACACCACAAACCTTTTCATTCGCATTCATGGCATGGCAGGCGGCCAATCGGCCTGCCGTGTCGCTGGTCTTGTGGCAGGGCGTGCGCGGATCAATCTGCTGTCGCCGGAAAATGCCGGCGCGTCGCTTGGCGCGCAGTGGTTTGCCACCCTGATCGGAAGATTACGAACCGAATTTCCCGATGCCCTCATCCACGGCATTCTTGATTGTCGCGGGCGTCGCGCATCGGCTCTGGCCGCGATGGAAACCGGGCTGGATGCGGTATTGCTTGATGACGATCTGCCCGATGATCTGAAAGCCCGGCTTGAAAATCTCGGATCAAGGTCGGGATGCCGGGTCATTACCGCCCTGCCCGACCCGGACCGGATTTACGAAACCGGTGACGATCATCTACCCGATGCGGAACTTGACCGTCGGCTTGCGGCGTTTTTGGCTGGGTGATTGCCAAAAGTGCCGCGAAACGTTACATGATACGCAGTTTTTGATCAGGAATGACCATTGTGAACGCAGACGACCAAACCGGCCTTTATCTTCTGACACCGCCCAAAATCGATCTGGCCGTATTTCCGGACCGCCTGAAATCCGTGCTTGATACCGGTGCGATTGATTGTTTGCAGCTGCGTCTCAAAGACGTTTCCGATGATGAAATCCGCAAGGCAATTGATGCGATCCTGCCGCTGTGCTCGGACCGCGACATTCCCCTGATCCTTAATGACCGCCCTGATATTGCCAAAAAATCGGGCGCTGACGGTGTGCATGTCGGCGAAGAAGACGCCAGCTACGCCGAGGCGCGCGCCATCATGGGCGAAGAACACATTGTCGGCGTGTCCTGCTATGACAGCCGCCATCGCGCCATGGAACTTGGCGAAAAAGGGGCTGATTACGTGGCGTTTGGCGCGTTCTATCCGACGCAAACCAAAGAAGCCAAAACCAGCGTCACCCCCGAAATCATCGAAATCTGGACGACCTTTACCACGGTGCCCTGTGTCGCGATTGGCGGCATCACGGCCGATAACCTTGGCCCGATTGTCGAAGCCGGGGCCGATTTCATTGCCGTCACGGGCGGAGTCTGGAACCATCCGGACGGCGCTGAGGCCGGGGCAAAGGCGATCAAGGCCGCGATTGCCGCTGCCTCGGACTGAAATCCAGCCCGGTTTATCCCCTTTTGACCGCAGGGATTTCGCGCCAGCCATGCGCGAATGACGGTTTGCCATGCGCGCAAACCCTGATCAATCTGCTTGCAGCAAATTCGCCAAACTGGTAGTTAAGCCCGACTTTAATGGGACGGGTGTCCCGCTTACATCGTGAATCTGTGATCTGAAAGAACGGTTGGTGCCATGAAAATCAACGGCAACGAAATCCGTCCGGGTAACCTTATCGAACATAAAGGTGCCCTGTGGCGTGCGGTAAAATGCCAGGCTGTGAAGCCGGGTAAAGGCGGTGCGTTTAACCAGGTTGAACTCAAAGACATTCGTACCGGCACCAAGCTGAACGAACGTTTCCGGGCTTCGGAAACCGTCGAAAAAGTTCGTCTGGAACAGAATGAATATACCTATCTGTTTGCCGATGGTGACATGATCACCTTCATGGACAGCGAAACTTTCGAACAGATCACAGTCAATGCGGAACTCGTCGGTGAACCGGCTGTATTCCTTCAGGACGGCATGGTTGTTACCATCGAATCCTTCGAAGGCGAACCGCTTGCCGTTACCCTGCCCGAACATGTTGTCTGCCAGATCGTCGAAGCCGACGCGGTAGTCAAAGGGCAGACCCAGTCTTCTTCCTTCAAGCCGGCCGTTCTTGATAATGGCGTTCGCATTCTCGTTCCGCCGCATATTGAATCGGGTACGCGCGTTGTCGTGAACACGACCGAATGCACCTATCTCGAGCGTGCAAAAGACTAAGGACATCCGTCCTTGGGCCTTCCTTTTTTACTTTCAAACACCGGGAGATGAGCCGTGCGTGGCGCCGCCCGTCGTTCAGCAAATATCAATGTCATGTTCAAGGCCGTCGAAAAGGCGGCCTATGGACTTAAACGCGACTTCGGTGAAGTCGAAAACCTTCAGGTGTCGATGAAAGGCCCGGCGGATTTCGTATCTGCTGCCGATCACCGTGCCGAAAAACGCCTGCGCGAAGAACTCGAACGTGCGCGTCCGGGCTATGGTTTCCTTCTGGAAGAAGGCGGCGAAATCAAGGGCTCCGATCCGGAGCATCGCTGGATCATCGATCCGCTTGATGGCACCACCAACTTCCTGCACGGCATTCCGCATTTTGCGATTTCCGTGGCCCTGCAAAAGGGTGACGAAATCATTGCCGGCATCATTTATGATGTCGCCAAGGATGAATTCTTCTGGGCCGAAAAAGGCGTTGGCGCCTATCTGGATAACCGTCGCCTGCGTGTTTCAGGTCGTCGTCGCCTGAATGAATGCGTTCTGGCATGCGGTGTTCCGCATATCGGACATGGCGATCACGCCGCGTTCGAAAAACAGCTGCATTCGGTCATGGATCGTTGTGCCGGTGTGCGCCGCATGGGTGCCGCATCGCTTGATCTGGCCTATGTCGCCGCCGGTCGCTTTGACGGTTACTGGGAAGCGCACCTTAACGCGTGGGATATTGCCGCAGGCCTTCTGATGATCACCGAAGCAGGCGGCTATGTCCGCGATGCCAAAGGTGGCACCAACATGCTTGGCACCGGCAGCGTCGTTGCCGCCAACGACTATATCCAGCCCGTTCTGGCCAAGACGCTTAAAAAAGCCATTACCGAATAAGTATCGGCTTTTATTACCGTTTTTTGAAAGGGCATCCCTGCTTTGGCACGGATGCCCTTTTTGCATCCTGCCTTTTGCCAAAGGTCAAAGCGGTTGTTCATCATCAAGCTCTAAGCTATGGTACTTGCCGTCTGGTCAATCATATATCGGGGTGGCTGGACCGGGGTGGCACAATGAACAAAAACAATGTGCCAAAAGATCGACACAAAACTGTGCGTTATAAAACAACGTGTTCAAACACAGGGTAACAAGGGGCCTGCGATTTGATGAAGGGGTATTCCAAGATTTCGGTGCTGGCATTCATGGCAGCACTGGGCGGTAATGCGGTTGTCAGTGGCGGTGCATCCGCACAGCAATACACCCCCGTATCCGTTGACGACAGCGTACAGGTAAACTGGGACGTTGCCGACGGTGTCGGCGGACAACCAACCGTACCGAACTATCTTTCACCCTCGGTTTCGCGCGACCATATTTCGATCGCTGGCAGCGACCTGATCTATCCCGAAACCCGTCCGCATTCTGAATTCCTTGCCGCAGACCGCTTTGCGCAGGATGTCGGCGGCGCGACATATGGTGACGGATTTGAAACCGTTGTCATTGACGGTGCCGGCAGCAACGATATCCCGACCCGGTCGCAATTTTACGGTGTCCCCGGTGTCACCACCAGCCCGTCCTATGATGATGGCGCCAATCAGGTGATCACGCTTAACCGGCCTGAACCGGCCGTCGCGCCGCGCGCTAAACCGGCAGCCCCG
>NZ_JPWA01000062.1 GCF_003326475.1 Thalassospira xianhensis MCCC 1A02616
GGGCGGCGGTGCCTTTTTCAACAGTCTGGACGGGGCAGAACCCTTATCTTTTGCCGGGCTCGATACACGCCGGGTCAATATCTATAACGGGCCGGTCACCGACCTTGGCCTGATCTATATGATGCAGGCCCTAAGCCCGGACAGGCAGGAAGCCGAAATCATCTGGCAATATGATACCGCTTGCCATGATGTTAAATCCGTTACCCGCATCGCCCACCGTTTCCGTAATTTCCTGTCCCGTGCACTGGACGATCCGGAACAGGAAATTGCGACGATTGCCGCACCGCCATTGGACGAGCTTGCCGTTATCCGCAAACTTGAAAGCGGCACGGCATTCACACGACCGGTTCCCGAACGACTCATTCCTGACCGAATTCAGCACGCCATATCATCACGCCCCGGCGATATCGCGCTGATCACCGATGATGGCTGCGAAGTCACCTTTGCAACGCTGGGCCAAATGGCCAATGCCGTTGCGCATCACCTGCACCAAAGCGGGATTGTAGCAGGTGACTTTGTCGGCATGAATGTCTCGCCGAGCGCGCAGCAAATTGCCACTGTGATCGGCATCCTGAAATGCGGGGCAGTCTGTGTGCAGCTCGACCCGTTGCAGCCCGTAGAACGTAATGCGTCGATGACACGTCATCTTGATTGTCGACTGGTTTTGAGTGACAGCACCGACGCATGGCGCGAGATCGGCAACACCACCATCACGGTGAAGGATATCAACACCGTGCCGGGCATTGACGGCAGAACCGTCTTGGAAGATGTCCGTGCCGATATTTGCGGTGACGATATTGCCTTTGTCTTCCATACGTCGGGTTCAACCGGACAACCAAAACCGGTTCCCGTTCATCACCAATCCCTTGCCGACAAGATCGACGTCGCCATTGCGCAATTCGGCATCGGATCACATGAAAACGGCAATCCTGAAATTATGGGACTTTTCCCATCGCTCGGATTTGATCCGTGGATGCATCAATTCTGTGTCGGGTTGATCTGCGGCCATCGTATGTGGCTGATGACCCATGCGATACTCAGCGACGGACATAAATTCTGGAACGGCGTTGCACGGCATCATGTCACCCATATCATGTCTGTACCGTCATTTTATGAAAGCGTGATCGATGCCATTCCGGCAGATACCGATTTCAAATTGCGCCGACTGATCACGGGCGGCGAAGTCATACAGCCGACACTTGCCCGACGGCTTTATTCGGTTTTCGAGACGGTCGATATCTGGAACTGTTATGGCCCGACCGAAGCCACAATCCACGCCGCCACCCATCTGATCCCAAGGGACATCAAAACCAAACACATCCCGCTTGGCCGCGTCGACAAGGGCGCGTTTGTCCGGATACTTGATGAGGACGGAAAACGGGTGCCGCTTGGCGTCCCGGGCGAGATTTACCTCGGTGGGGCAGGACTTAACCGTGGCTATATCAATATGCCCGCCGTGACGGCGGAAAAATTTGTCACGGATCCGACCGGCGAGGCCGACGAAACCTTCTATCGCAGTGGCGATCTGGCTTCCTGGGGAGAAGACGGACTGCTTTACTATCACGGACGTACGGACGAACAGGTCAAAATCCGTGGGCAACGTATCGAAATCGGGGAAATCGAATACCGGCTTTCGCACGTGCCCGGCGTCGGGCGGGGTGCTGTCTTGTACGTCAAAAACAACCATGGCGGCGAACTGATCGGCTATCTTTTGCCGGACGGGAACCCTTCGAAACGCCCCGACATTGGAACCGTGCGTAGCGAACTGGCGCGACATCTGTCCGACGCCGCCGTTCCGACCCGCCTTGAATGGGTAGAAACGCTTCCTTTGCTGCCATCGGGTAAAATCGACCGCAAGGCTCTTGCCGAATTCGCTCAGACCCCAGGCGGAAAACAGCCTGTGGTCCAGGAAACATCGCCCCCCGCATCCCGTAAACCCGATCAGATGCGCATCTATCAAATGGCTGAAAAAATTGCCAAAATCTGGATGGATCTGATCGAAACAGACGAAATTGAATTTGATACCAACCTGTTTGAAGCCGGTGCCCATTCATTGCTGGTACCGCGCGCGCAGTTTGCCCTGTCAAAACTCGCCGGGCGCAACATTGCATCTGTGGAAATATTCCAGCACCCGACGATCAATTCCTTTGCCCTTCACATGTGTGCTGACGACGAGACAGTTCCCGAAATCGCAAAAGCCGAACCGGTAAAGACCCAACGCAATGGGTCTGAAAATCATGACATTGCAATTATCGGCATGGCGATGCGCCTGCCCGGTGCGGATGATCGCGATGCATTCTGGTCGATACTGGAAAACGGGGTCGATCAGATAAAGGATGTTGATATTTCGCGTCTGCGCGCAATGGGTGGCGATCCGTCGGCACTGGAAGACGCCGATTTTGTCGCCCGCCACGGGATTCTGGACGATATCGATATGTTCGATCCAGCGCCCTTTGCCATGACTGCGGGCGAAACCATCGAAACCGATCCGCAACAACGCCTGCTGCTTGAAGTCGCCCTTGGTGCGCTGGAAGACGGGGCTTGTGATCCGGCGCGTGACGGCCCGGTTGGTGCCTATGTCGGCGTCGGTTTCCCGACCTATCTGGTCGACAGTCTGGAGGATCGCCTGCGCGCCCGCCCCGATGCAATCAGATATGGCATGACAATTGGCAATGACAAGGATTTCGCTGCCACACGGCTGGCTTACAAGCTGAACCTGACCGGCCCTGCCATCGCATCCTCGACCGCGTGTTCAACCGGCCTTGTCAATATTGCACTTGCTGTTGATGCATTGCGATCCGGTCAGTGCCGTGTCGCTCTTGCCGGTGGGGGGGCGCTTGGGCTTAGCCCGGCCGGGGGATATTATTTCACACAGGGTGGCATCGGATCGCGAAGCGGTGTCTGCCGCCCGTTTGACAGCAAGGCCGATGGCGTTGTAGGTGGCAGCGGTGCGGCCATTGTCCTTCTGAAACGTCTTGATGATGCCATCGCCGACAGGGACACCATCCATGCGGTGATCAAAGGTGTCGGAATGAACAATGACGGCTCGGCAAAAGCCGCCTTTACCGCGCCCTCTGTCGATGGTCAGGCAAAGGCTATTCAAACGGCCCTTGCCGATGCCCGGATAGATCCAGCCACCATCCGCTTTGTCGAAGGCCACGGAACTGCAACCGCGCTTGGCGACCCGATAGAAATCGCCGCGCTGAATAAAGTTTTTGCCAAAACCGATGCAACGCCAACGCATCCGATCTGGCTTGGTTCGGTCAAGGGCAATATCGGCCATCTGGACAGTGCCGCCGGAATTGCAGGTCTGATCAAGACCGTATTGGCAATCCGCCATCGGGTATTCCCACCAACCTGCCATTTCAATCGACCGAACGAAAACCTTGGTCTGGATCAGGGACCATTTCGAATAAACAACACCGTTCAGCCATTGGAAAATGACGGCGACAAGCCGTTGCGCGCCGGTGTCAGCAGCTTCGGGGTTGGTGGCACCAATGCTCATATCATCATCGAAGAAGCTCCCCGTTTCGATGAGCCGACATCACCCAAGTCACAAAACGATATTCCCCATGTTCTGCCCTTCTCGGCAGCAAGCGAACCCGCCTTGCAAAAACTTCTGGAAAACACAGCAAGCTGGCTTGACCGCAACGGATCAGACATTGCGATATCCGATGTCGCAAAAAGCCTGTCACGGCGGCACGCCTACCGGTTCCGGACCGCGATCATTGCCACAAATATCAAGACTGCGATTTCCGCCCTGACAAACCCGAAATCACCCGCACGCCATCAGACCGTTGCCCAACGTAATATCCCGTCCATCACCTTCCTGTTCCCCGGTCAGGGATCACAACGTCCGGGTATGGCCGCCGACCTTTATGAAGCAGATCAAACTTCGGCAGCGTTGATCCGCAATGCTTGCGAGCAAGTGGCACGGACCGGTGGCCCCGATGGTCTTTTTGAATTACTGACCGTGCGTGATGAAAGCCCGGCAACCTCAAACCACATGGCACGCACCGAAATCGCCCAGCCCGCCCTGTTCATCTATGAATATGCGCTGGCAAACTGGCTGATCGAAAACGGCATTTCACCCGCCGCACTGGCCGGGCACAGCATTGGCGAATATGTCGCAGCCTGTATTGGTGGGATCATGTCCTTTGACGATGCGCTTCGCCTTGTGGTCACGCGCGGTCACCTGATGGGGCAGACCGAACCGGGATCCATGTTCGCCCTGTCCATGACCGAGGCCGAAGTCGGTGATCTTCTGTCGGCCTTTGGCCCCGATCTGTCGATGGCAGCAATCAACGGTCCACGTCAATGCGTGGTGGCTGGTAGCAACGATTGCATCGACGCACTTGAAGAACACATCAAATCACAGGGTAAATCCGGCCGTCGGCTTGTGGTTTCGCATGCATTCCATTCCCGCATGATGGAACCGGTTCTGGACGAATTCCGCAACGTGGTCGCCAAAATCGGGCTGAATGCACCAACCCTTCCGATACAGTCCAACCTGACGGGCAACTGGCTGACAGCCGAAGACGCCACCAATACCGATTACTGGGTTCAACATCTGCGCAATGCGGTGCGCTTTGCCGATAACATCAAGGGACTTCTGGCCGAAATGCCCGAAACGATCATGGTCGAATGCGGCTTTGGCAACACGGCAAGCCGCCTTGCCATTGTCAATGGCACGCCGACCGGCAACAGCATTGCCCTGCAACCGGCCCCTGGCCCCGACACCACCCGAAATACAAATGCCGCAATCACCGGATCAACCGCACTGGCTGCGGCGATTGCCCGGCTTTGGGTCATGGGAACGTCGCCCGACTGGGACCGGGTGAACCAAACCACCAACGCCCGCCGCATCCCGTTGCCAACCTATGCCTTTGACCGGCGCCGGTTCTGGCCGGATAAGACAATCACCACGACCGCCGATCCGAAAACTTTCTCCGTCTCCGCCGCCCCGGCGGAGACCACAATGCCCACGGCACAGGATGCGCCGGATATCCAGTCCGACACACACGCGCAATTTACCATCCAGGCGGTCTGGCGCGATATGTTTGGCGATCCGGCAATCGGTCCGGATGATGATTTCTTTGAACTTGGCGGGGACTCATTATTTGCCGTCCGGATCGCGACACGGCTTTCCGAAGTCCTGAATGCCGAAATTCCCGCCGCCGTAATGTTCGAAGGCCGCACGGTTTCGGGTATTGCCAAGCTGATTGCATCCTTTGACACAAACAGCGCACCGACCAACATCCCGCCCGCGCCAACGGCCCCCCTTTCGACACGCGAACAGGGAGTGCTGTAATGAATACTGATCAGTTGTTACGCCGCACACAAACAGCACGCGACCTGCTTGATAAACTCCGTCAGCGCGACATCGTGCTAAGCCTGCATGCCAACGGGCGCGATCTTTGTTTTGATGCACCGACTGGTGCGTTTGACGATGACCTGAAATCCGAAACCCGTGACCTGAAGGCTGAAATCATCAGCCTGCTACGCGCACCAGTCGAACCGGAAAATAAGGGTACCTCGGCAGGACCGATCCTCAAATCCTTCCCGGCCCATCCCGCCATCGAAGGACAATGGATTGCAAGGCGCGATCAGCCGATAAACGCCAATTACCACATCGTTACCGGCTTCCCCCTCCCGGAAGGAACCGGTTTTACCGCCGTCCGTGATGCGATTGACGCTATTGTCAAACGCCATGATGCCCTCCGGTCCACCTTTGTTGAACAGGACGGCCAACTGATCCAGCGTGTGCATGCCCACATGCCGGTAACGGTGCGCAAGATCGAAACTACCCGTGAAATCCGTCATGGTCTTTTTGATCTCGCAACCGGTCCTCTGGCCCGGTTTGGCTATATCGAACAGGACAACGGACAAGCCCCGCAACTGATCATTGCAATTGATCATCTGTGCTTTGATGGCCAGTCGATCATGTTGCTGCAAAAAGAGCTTCGTGGCATTCTTGCCGGAGACACCCCCGGAAACATCCCCGATATCGAAGAACTTGTGCGCAATGCGCATCGCAATCTGGATCGGGAACGCGGCGAAATCGCACGGAACTTCTGGTCGGCACGAACCGATAAACTGCTATCCACCGGACTGCCTGATGACCCGTCGGCGGATCGGAAAGGTGGTGGCAAACGGCTTTTGATCGAGCTGACAGGCGCTGACGCCGACGCTTTCGCAAAGCTTGCCAGCCATACCCGCAAAACGACCCAGACCACACTCTGGGCGTCGCTCACCATCGCCGTGATCGCCCGGCACAAGGAAAACGGCACAGCCATAATCGGGCTGCCCTTTGCCGGCCGCAGGGATAAGGAAACCATGCAGTCGATGGGCTGCTTTGTGAATGTCCTGCCCGTCGCGATCAAACCGGATATGGCAGATAACCTTGATGCCCTGACCAGACAGGTCGGGCACGAGGTCCTGTCCATACTCGATGTGCAGGATTATCCCCTGTCACGTCTGGTTCACGATCTGACAAAGGCGGCACAGGGCCCGACCGGCCAGCCGTTCGATGCCGTCCACGTAATGGAAATCAGCGACAGCCCCTTCGTGATCGAAGATCTCGACTTCGGGGCGGGCAAATTCCCCCTGATGGTCGGCATGACGAAAAATGGCGCGGAAACATCTTTGGCCGTCGAGTATCAAAGCAACATCTATGGCGAAGCATGGATCGAACGTTTTGCAAAACGTTTCCTGACCTTTGCGCGTGCGCTTGCCCAAAACCCGGAAATGCCGCTTGGTCTTGTGGATATTCTTCCCGAAGACGAACGCGATCAACTATCCATCTCGCTCAACGATACCGCATCGGATTACCCGCGTGACTGCGGCCTTGGCGAATTGCTCGCCCGGCAGATCACAAACCCAGCCAACGCGGGCAAGATCGCCCTGCAGGATCGCGATCAGAAAATCACCTATAGTGCTTTGGGGCAGCGGGTCGCTGCCATTTCCACAGGGCTTGATGCTCTTGATGTTACGCCCGGCTCAATCGTCGCCCTTGCCGCGGATCGTTCGCTTGATGCGATTATCACCCTTCTTGGCATTGCCTGGCACGGTGCGGCTTATCTACCGATTGATAAATCGCTGCCGGGTGATGCCATTGCGACCCTGATGGAAGAATGCGGTGCCAATGTTCTTTTGTGCGACAACACCGAATTTGATCGCCTGTCGGGCATTTCTGGTCGCGTTCGCATCGCACATCTTCCCGACGCCAACGCAACATCAAATGCATCCTTTGCCAAACGTGCGGGCGATGATCTGGCCTATGTCATGTTCACATCAGGCTCGACCGGTGCACCCAAAGGGGTGCTGATCCCCAACCGGGCTGTCGCCCGTCTGGTTGTAAACAATCGGGCCCTTGCGTTTGATGACACCGATGTCATGGCACAGGCCGCATCGCTTGGTTTTGATGCCGCAACCCTTGAAATCTGGGCCCCGCTTCTGAATGGCGGCAAACTGGTTCTGATCGATAACGAAACCCTGTTTGATCCAGCCGCCCTGCAGAATGCCCTTAAAGGTGGCGGTGTGACCACCATGTGGCTGACCGCAAGCCTGTTTAACCGTATTGCCGATGATGCGCCAGGTTGCTTTGCTCCGCTCAAAAGACTGCTTTCCGGGGGGGAGGCACTAAGCCCCCTTCACTTACAAAAAGTCATGGCCGCCTGCCCCGACCTTACCCTGATCAACGGCTATGGCCCGACGGAAAACACGACCTTTACCTGTATCCACCCGATCACGCCGCACGATGTGAAATCGGCAAACATTCCGATTGGTCGGCCGATTGGCAATACGCGCACCTATATTCTTGATGCCGGCGGGCAACCCGTTCCGACCGGGGTCTGGGGTGAACTTTATGCCGCGGGCGACGGGCTGGCGCTGGGATATTCCGGTGCGCCCGAACGCACCGCCAAGGCATTCGTCACGTTCGATCATTTACCCGAAAACCGCCTTTACAAAACCGGCGACCGCGCGTGCTGGCGGGCGGATGGCGTGATTGAATTTGGTGGCCGTCGTGACGGGCAGGTCAAAATTCGCGGGCACCGGATTGAAACTGCCGCCATTGAAAAACGACTGAGCCAGATTGACGGCATTCGCAATGCCTGCGTGATGCCTGTCGGAAATGGTGCCGATGCCTTCCTTGGTGCCGCCATCGCCGCCGATCATGATAACAGCCTTGTCTGGATGCAAATCCTTGGCCGCAATCTGCCCGATTACATGATCCCTGAACGGTTTGCCGTGCTGGATCATCTGCCGGTCAATGTAAATGGCAAGGTGGATCGCAAACAGCTTCTTGATACCCTGACGAACACAGCACCACTTGCCCCCCAAACCGGCAACGCCGCCACCAGCAACGAACTGGAACAGATCGTTGCCGAACAATTCAGGGCCCTGTTTGGCAACAGGGACATTACAGCATCGTCGGATTTCTTTGCCCTGGGCGGGCACAGCCTTGTCGCAATGCGTCTTGCCGGATTGCTCGAAAAATCCACCGGCATTCGCCCGAAACTTCAGGATATCTTTGTCGCCCGGACAGTCGGCGGGATAGCAACCCTGCTTGCCAACCATAAACAGAATGGCAAACAATTCCTGATTCCAAAGGCAGACGGCCCGAAATTCCCGCTTTCAAGCGGACAGGCGCGCCTTTGGGTTCTGCAACGCATGCAACCCGACATGGCAGTTTATTCTGTCCCGGCCGCGTTTGAAATCAATGGCCCGATTGATGCCTATGCCTTGCAGGCCGCCCTTCATAAACTTGAAGAACGGCAACATGCGCTGCGTCTGCGTTTCAAATCCGATCCGCATCATCCCGATGGCGTCAGCCAGTATCTGGCACCGGTCGGTTCATGGGTGCTTGGCCGCCACCAAATGGACGAAGGCCCAGCCCGCCTGTTCATCGCGCGCGAAACCGTCCGTCCGTTCGACCTTGAAAACAAACCATTGGCACGGGCCGATCTGATCACACTTGCCCCCAATCGCCACTGGATGCTGGTTTCCCTGCATCATGCGATTTGTGATGGCTGGTCTATGCCGACATTGCTGCGCGATCTTGCCGCCCTTTATGCCGTCGAAACCGGCAGCCCCGCCGCGTCCTTGCCGGAGCTCGACCGGCATTACGAGGATTTTGCCAGCTGGCAACATGGCTATTTAAGCTCGACCGACGGCAAGGATTTGCTGGCCCGCTGGAAAGAACGGCTGTTGCCCCTGCCTGAACCGCTGGCCCTGCCAACGGATCGCCGCCGGCCTAAGGCACGGCGTTTTGCGGGTGATTTCCATGAAATTGCCTTTGGCGAGGACACCGCGCACCTAATTAATGACGCGGCGGATCGGCACGGCACAACCGCCTTTTCCATTCTGACCGCTTTGGTGCAAATCCTGATGTATCGCCAATGCGGGCAGACCGACATCCCGCTTGGCATGCTGGTGGCGGGCCGCGAACAGACCGCCCTTGATGACGTGGTCGGCTTCTTTGTGAACACCGTTGTCCTGCGACAGAATGTCGATCCTAACGCCGGATTTGACGATCATCTGGCCCAAACCGGCAAAACCATCATTGATGCCTTGTCCGATCAAGCCGCCCCGTTCGAGGATGTCGTTGCCGCCGTCAATGCGCCGCGCGATCCTGCCCGCAATCCGCTGTTTGATGTTCTGGTCGCCTGGCAGGACAGCATCCCCGACCTTGGCAAGCTTGGCGATGCCGAACTCTCGCTTCTGAAAACCGAATTCCCGTTCTCGAAATTCGATCTTGCATTCTATTTCAGCAAACAGAACGACGCCCTGCTTTGCCAAATCGAATTTGATACCGACCTGTTTGACAAATCCACTATTCAGGCGATTTTCAACCGGCTTGAAATCCTTGCTGCTGCGGCCCTGTCCACGTCATCAAGCACCAAGATCGCCGAATTGCCGATTTTGCCCACAGACGAGCGCGCCCGGATTGATCAATTCAATGCCACCAATCTTGACCTTGCGATTGAACGCAGTATTTCCGAACCGTTCCTTGATCAGGTCCGCGCCACACCAGACGCACCGGCTGTTGCCGGAACGTCTGAGACCCTAAGCTACGAACAATTCGCCCGTCGTGCGGCCGGGATTGCCGCAAAACTGCGCGCGGCATCAGTCGGGCCCGGCGATGTGATCGGCCTCGCCGTCCGTCGTTCGGTCGATATGCTGGCTGCCATTCACGGGATCCTTCTATGTGGGGCGGCATATAGCCCCCTTGACCCGGATCACCCCGAACAGCGCCGCGCGGATATGCTTGATGATCTTGGCTATCCGCGCGTCATCACCACCGCCGATCTCGCGCATCTGTTTGACCCTGATAATGTTTTGATCATCGATGGCACCGAAGATGCCGATATCCCTGATGCGATCAACGCACCCGATGATCTTGCCTATGTGCTGTTCACATCCGGCTCGACCGGTCGCCCGAAAGGTGTCGAAATCGCCCATCGTGGTGTCCTGAACCGTATCCTCTGGATGCAGGATGCCTTCCCGATTGGCCCTGATGACGTCATTTTGCAAAAAACCCCGATCACATTCGATGTGTCGGTCTGGGAACTGTTCTGGTGGTCATGGACCGGGGCGCGCGTTGTCCTGCCCGATCCGGGTGTTGAACGCGATCCGCAACAACTGGCCCAGACCATTCGCGATCATGGTGTCACCACCATGCATTTCGTGCCCTCGATGCTGGCAAGCTTCCTGTTCTCGGTTGAACACGGGCTGGTCGATATCGAAAACCTTGGCAGCCTCAAACGCGTTTTCGCCAGTGGCGAGGCACTTGATCCTGCACTGGTAAAGCGCTTCAACGATCTGCTGTTTGATCGCTTCGGGACCGAACTGCATAACCTTTATGGCCCGACCGAGGCGACGGTGGATGTCACCTGGCATGCCTGCTCGCCGCTTGATAATCCCGATATCGTTCCCATCGGCAAACCGATTGCCAACACCACCATTCGCATCCTTGATGACAAACTGGGCGACATGCCGATTGGCGTCGCCGGTGAAATCGTACTTGGCGGGCCGCAAATTGCACGCGGTTATCGTAACCGCCCGGAACTGAGTGCCGAAAAGTTCCCCGATGATCCCCGCAATCCGGGCCATAAACTGTATCGCACCGGCGATCTGGGCCGCTTCCTTGCAGACGGATCGGTCGAATATCTTGGCCGGATCGATCATCAGGTCAAAATTCGCGGCTTCCGCATCGAATGTGGCGAAGTCGAAACCACGATTGAAAGCCACGATCTGGTTGAACGCGCCCTGGTCAAGGCAGTGCGGGTTGGCGACCTTGATGAATTGCATGCCTTTGTACTGGGTGACGGTGAACTGACTATTGGTGTCCTGCGCGATCATCTGCGCACCCGCCTGCCCGAATATATGATCCCGGCGCGTTTCTTTGCCCTTGATCACCTGCCTCTCACCAGTAGCGGCAAGGTCGACCGAAAGGCCCTTTCGGGGACACCGATGGCAGGGTCGCCAAAAGTCGCCAACCGGAAACCAAAACCGGCTATCGCGGCAAAGTCGGATGCCGACAACCATGATCTTGCAAATCTGGAACGGGTTCTGCAACGACTGTGGCAGGAAATCCTGCCCGGTGTACTGGCGGATCGAGAAGACGGTTTCTTTGATGTCGGCGGCAACTCGCTTTTGCTCCTGCGCCTGCATGAAAAAATCAATGCCCGCTGGCCCGGCAAGGTCAGCATCGCCGATCTGTTTGCCAGCGCCACCATCGCCCGTCAGGCCGAACTTTTGGCCGGGTTGAATATCGCAACCGATGATCTTGCAACGGCACAAGGTGCCCAGCTTGCCACCGACGAACCGATTGCGGTAATCGGCATCGGTCTTCAGCTTGCCGGGGCGGACGATATCAATACATTCTGGTCGGACGTCGCCCGCGGCACGGATCGCGTGCGTCCGCTTCCGCCCGAACGCGATCATGAAACCCGCGACATGATGGCCGCCATCGGCCGTCCTATTCCGAAAAACTTCCGCGAAGCCGCCTATCTTGATCGCATCTTTGACTTCGATCCGGGCCGTTTCCGCATGGCCCCGGCGGATGCCGCCCTGATTGACCCGGAACAGCGCCTGTTTATCGAAACCGCTCTGATGGCGATGGAAAATGCCGGTTATGGCGGGCAGGCCCTGCGCGGGAAAAAGGTCGGCATTTTTGCCGGTGGCGGGGCAAACCCGGCATGGCGCGTTGCTATGGAGCATGTCGCACGCGACAGGGCCGAACAGGTCTTTGCCCTTAACGTGCCGTCGAACATGGTCACACGCCTGTCCTTCCTCAAGGACTGGCACGGTCCGGCAAATATCATCGATACCGCCTGCTCGTCATCCTTGGTCGCCGTCCATCAGGCCTGCCAGAATTTGCGAAGCGGCACATGCTCCATCGCCCTTGCCGGCGGTGCAAAACTGATCCCCTGCCCGCCCGATGCCGATGGTGGCTTTACGATTGATTCTTCCACCGCACGCACCCGCGCCTTTGACGATGCTGCGGATGGCACCGGCATGGGCGAAGGCAGCGTTGTTTTTGTCCTCAAACCGCTTGGCAACGCCATCGCCGATGGCGATCCCGTCCATGCCATCATCCGCGGCAGTGCCGTCAATCAGGACGGCGCCTCAAGC
>NZ_JPWA01000063.1 GCF_003326475.1 Thalassospira xianhensis MCCC 1A02616
TACACCTTCCTGATCAAAGCTGTCTGCGTCCTGACCTTCGCTGTCGGCATCAACAACCTGGTCTTCAGCATGGCCTTCCGGCGCGCTGTGATCACGATCCCGGCGAAGGGCGGTTGCCTGTGCATCATCGGCAGGCGATTTGACACGCGGTGCGTTTTCAAATTCCTGGCGGCGCGAACGACGGCGACCACCACGTTTGCCGCGACGACGGCGTTTGCGCTGTGCTTCGTCGTCGTCATCTTCTTCGTTATCGTCCTGATCGGAACGATCCGACGCACCGGCTGCATCATCGGATGCATCGGCTTCGTTCTGATCATTGCGATCATCACGATCATCATTGCGGCCACGACGGCGACGACGGCGACGGCGGCGTTTGTTGCCCTGATCATCGTCATCGCGCTGATCGCGGGTGTCACGGGCTTCGGCGACATCGTCTTCTTCGTCGTCTTCGTCCGCTTCAACCGGGCCTTCAATCGCCGTGAGCGAGACGCTGTCGGTATTCAGAACCGGCAGGGCTTCTTCCTCGTCACCTTTTTTCGCACGCGTGCGTTCGATGCGGTGATCTGGCGAAATCAGGCTGTCATCGCCAAAGATCATGACGGTGAAGCCGTAACGCTGTTCGATTTCAGCCAGCGTATCGCGTTTGCGGTTCAGGATATAAAGCGCGACTTCGCTTGCGACATGCACGGTAAGTGCACCGGAACGACGACGCATGCCTTCTTCTTCAAGTACGCGCAGAAGGTGAAGGGCCGCACTTTCGATCGAACGGACAAGGCCGACACCGCGGCAATGGGCGCAAACCTCGAAGGCGCTCTCAACAAGCGACGGACGCAGGCGCTGACGCGACATTTCCAAAAGACCGAACGGGCTGATACGGCCGATCTGCAGGCGGGCACGGTCATTGCGCATCGCTTCTTTAAGCTTGCGTTCAACCGATGCCTGATTGCGGTGATCTTCCATATCGATGAAGTCGACAACGATCAGACCGGCAAGGTCGCGCAGGCGCAACTGACGGGCCAGCTCTTCGGCGGCTTCAAGGTTGGTTTTGTATGCGGTTTCTTCGATGTTGCGTTCGCGGGTCGAACGGCCCGAGTTCACGTCAATCGCGACCAGTGCTTCGGTCGGATTGATAACGATATAACCACCCGATTTAAGCTGAACGACCGGATTGAGCATAGCGTCAAGCTGGCTTTCCACCTGGAAGCGGTGGAACAGCGGAACGCCTTGATCCTTGTAGGGTTGCACACGCTTCGCATGTGACGGCATCAACATCTTCATGAAGTCTTTGGCGATCCGGTAACCTTCGTCACCTTCGACCAGAACTTCATCAACATCGCGTGCATAAAGGTCACGGATGGAACGTTTGATCAGATCGGCTTCTTCGTAAATCAGGCACGGTGCCTGGCTCTGAAGGGTGGTTTCGCGGATACGATCCCACAAACGCATCAGATAATCGAAGTCGCGTTTAATCTCGGCCTTGGTGCGTTCCGAACCGGCGGTACGCACGATAACGGCCATGCCGTCCGGAATTTCCAGCTCGGCCAGAATGGATTTAAGACGCTTGCGATCCTGCGCATTGGTGATCTTGCGCGAAATGCCGCCACCACGCGGGGTGTTTGGCATCAGAACGCAATAACGGCCCGCCAGCGACAGGAAGGTCGAAAGGGCGGCACCCTTGTTGCCACGTTCTTCCTTTACGACCTGCACCAGCAGAATCTGGCGGCGCTTGATCACTTCCTGGATTTTGTAGCGTTTCTGCATCTGCGGGCGATGACTGTCGGAGAATTCATCCCCGTCATCGCCACCCAGATCATCAATATCTTCTTCTTCGGCGGCACCGGCCGGTTCGGTTTCGATATCAACGGTCAGTTCGGCAATTTCGGCCGACATGGCAGCATTACCGCCACCCGATCCATCGGTATCGTCACCGTCATTCGACGATGCGTCCGCGCTGTCATCACCAGATGCCTCGACATCATCGGATTTTTTGCGACGGTTGCGTGTGCGACGACGGCGCGGTTTTGCGTCTTCGTCGCCTGCATCGTCACTTGCCGCGGCGTCATTTTCCTGCGCGGCGTCTGCCGCAACAGTGGCCGCACTATCGGTATTTTCGTCGGTTGCCGGTGCTTCTACATCGGTTTCAACCGCGGTTTCGTCCGATGCCTTCGCACGCGGTTTGCGGCGATTGCGGGTACGGGCCGGTTTCTTTTCTTTTTTCGGGGTATCGCTGCCCTCGGATGCGTCGCCGATATTGTCTTCGACGATGTCGGCATCCTTGACGTCGCTATGACTGCGCGAAAGGGCTTCGCGATCTGCGACCGGGATCTGGTAATAGTCGGAATGGATTTCGCTAAAGGCGAGGAAACCATGGCGGTTTCCGCCGTAATCGACGAAGGCCGCCTGCAAGGACGGTTCTACACGCGTCACTTTCGCGAGATAGATATTTCCTTTTATTTGCTTCTTGGTCGAAGTTTCGACGTCGTATTCTTCTAGGCGATTTCCATTAATAACAACGACGCGGCTTTCTTCCGCGTGCGTTGCATCGATGAGCATGCGTTTGACCATTCGGAACCTGTTCCTGAAGGTCCCGCCAGTTTCCTGCGTAAAGCGATGTTGCGCTGGTATGCAAACAAACCGGCGTATCCGGAGGCGCCGTCCATCAAGGTCGCGATATGTCCTGTATATATCTGGTTCATCGCGTTTCGGCTGCTCTTCCGGTTCGGACCTGGTTTTGGTGTTGAAACAAAAATTGGTTGCGTATTCTCGAGCGCGCCAAGACAGCCTTGAATGGGAGGGCTCTATCGGGAGCGGGAATTGCCGCGTCACCGAGACACCGACCCGAGAACTGGCCTCGTCGCGTCCTCAGTCTGGCGGATTAATAAGGTTCACACCGCAAGACATAGGAATCTCGGGTGCAACATATCCCTTTTGAAGTCGCGCGACAAACAGTTTTGTTACGTTGTCCGATGACTTTATTGCGGTTGAATTGAAAATCGCAAAGTTTTTCGCCCGATTGCGCCAATCACGGATGCCTTCTGCCAAATCCATGATCCTGCAATGTTTTTACCGTTTACATCGATGCCAGGAACACCAAAACCGGGCATGCTATTCGCGTCGTGTGTTTGATGGGCGGTCAATTGCCCGTTAACCAACGCGTTGCTATAAGCGCAAACGAGTACTCCGCATCATCACGATTAACGCAGCAGGGCGATGGTATCAGTTAAAACGGGTTCGCAGGTAAATGCGACGGCAGAAAAGCTGTCCTTGGTCGGACAAAAATCCGCCCGGATGATTGCCGCACTGTGTCTGTCGCTGATGATCTGCATTGGCTTTTTGGCTACCGCAAACGCGCAGGAAACCAAGGTTCTTGGTGCGCGTCTTGGCGTTTATCCAGACTATACCCGTTTTGTCATCGATCTCGACCATGATGTCGAGTTCAGCTATTTTCTGCTGCCCGATCCGTATCGCGTTATCATCGACATGCCCGAAATTGAATGGAGCGCCCCTCCGGGCAAGGTGACATCCGGCGGTGGTCTGATTTCCGGGTTGCGTTACGGCCTGTTTAAACCGGGTACCTTCCGTGTGGTTCTGGATGTTGCCGAACCCGCACTGGTGTCAAAAATATTCACCTTGCCAGCGTCAGAAGGCAAACCGCACCGTCTTGTTGTCGATTTGTCCCCGGCCAAGCGCGACGCCTTTATGACGGCGTCGCGTGAAAGTATGGAAGCCTATTCCGCCCGCAGCCGCAACGACACCAGTGCCACCGAACAAAGTGCCGATGTGGCCGTGGAATCCGGTCGTGGCGGTTCGGAAAAGCCGCTGATTGCAATCGATGCCGGTCATGGAGGCGTTGATCCCGGGGCGATCGGGGTGGGCGGGGTTTATGAAAAGGACCTGACACTTGCTGCTGCACGCGAACTGGAAAAGGTCCTGACCGATTCCGGTCGATATCGCGTGCTTCTGACGCGTGACAAGGACGTGTTCCTGAAATTGCGCCAACGGACCGAGATCGCGCGTAAAAACGGTGCTGATCTGTTTATTTCCCTGCATGCGGACTCGATTGGCAATTCCAAGCATCGTGGCGCGTCGGTCTATACCCTGTCTGAAAACGCATCGGACAAAGAGGCCGCCGCACTGGCATCAAAGGAAAACAAGGCCGACGTCATTGCCGGGATCGATCTGTCCGAAGAAAACTCGCTGGTGCAAAGCATCCTGATCGATCTGGCGCAGCGCGAAACCATGAACCTGTCGGCAACCCTTGCTGCGAATATGGTTTCAGAGCTTGGGAAAAGCATTGAACTGCAACGCCGGACCCACCGTTTCGCGGGTTTTGCTGTTCTAAAAGCACCCGATATCCCATCGGCATTGTTTGAAATGGGATATCTGTCGAATGCGACCGATGCCAAGTTGCTGCAAAGCCCGGCACATCGGCGCAAGGTTGCCGAAGCCGTCATGCGGGCGATTGATATCTATTTCGAGAAGCACAAATTCTAGAATCCCGAATTCCGGAATCGAAAAATTCGCATGGGTGATTTGCGCGATTTTCCGTAAAGTGGAAAAGCCAGTCCTCGCTTTGACGGGGTGGCGGGGGTATAGTCATTGTCCGGTCTGTAAGGAAATTTGCGGTAATCGTGCGCGCTATCACAACGCCGTCACTTTTTTGCCGCTATGATAGGGCTGATTGCAATTCTCCGGAATATGCGCTTTGGTGCGCGCCAGCCGGATCAGGCCAAAACAGCAAAATGATAAAGACCTGTTTATGCGTATTTTACTAAGTATTTTCGGTGTGCTCTTCCTCATGGCGGTTGCCGGGGGGATTGGCGTTCTGGCGATCTTCTGGCATTTCGGTCAGGACTTGCCCGACTACACCCAGCTTGAAACCTACGAACCCGAAGTCATGACGCGCGTTCATGCCGGTGACGGGGCGTTGATCGCCGAATATGCACGTGAAAAACGTGTTTTCGTGCCGATCACCTCGATCCCGCATGTTGTTGTTGATGCGTTTGTCGCGGCCGAGGATAAAAACTTTTTCAGCCATCCGGGCATTGATTTCGCATCCGTGCTGCGCGCGGCCGTGACCAACGTTGCCAATATGGGCTCGGGCAAACGTCCGGTCGGGGCGTCGACCATTACCCAGCAGGTCGCCAAAAACTTCCTTCTGACCAGCGAAGTTTCCTATGAACGCAAGGTCAAGGAAGCGATCCTTTCATTCCGTATCGAGCGTGCCTTTACCAAGGAACATATCCTCGAACTTTATCTGAACGAGATTTATCTCGGCAATGGCAGCTATGGTGTTGCCGCCGCGGCCCTGCGCTATTTCGACAAATCTCTTGATGAAATCAATATCGAGGAAGCGGCTTATCTCGCCGCCCTGCCAAAGGCACCGTCGAACTATCATCCGGTCCGCAACCATGACGAGGCCAAGGCGCGCCGTAACTGGGTGATCGGCCGGATGCTTGAAGAAAAATTCATCACCGAAACCGAAGCCCAGAACGCATGGGCAAGCCCGCTGATTGCCAAGGAACGCCAGTCGGTCGATACATATCGCGCCGATTATTTCGCCGAGGAAGTCCGCCGTCAGCTTGTCGATCGTTACGGCGAAAACATGTTGTATGACGGGGGGCTTTCGGTGCGTGCGACGGTTGATCCGCGTCTGCAGACCATTGCCGATCAGGCGCTGGTCGAAGGGCTGGTCGAATATGATCGTCGTCATGGCTGGCGCGGTCCGATCACCAATATCGATCTGTCCGATGACTGGCAGCAGAAACTACGCGAAGTCGAAACACCAAACGATGTGCCGTGGGACAAGGCCGTTGTCATGCGCGTTGGCAGCGATGAAGTCACGCTGGGCCTTCTGTCGGGCAAGCAGGGGCGCATTCCGCTGCGTTTCCTGACATGGGCGCGCGCATGGAAAGAAGGCCAGACGCTTGGTCCGGCCGTCAACAGCCCGTCCGATGTGCTGTCAGCCGGTGACGTGATCTATGTAAAGCATTTCACCGAACTCGATGGCGAGGAACTGCCGCCAAACACCTATGGCCTGCGCCAGATTCCCGAGGTCAATGGTGCCCTTGTCGCCATGGACCCGCATACCGGTCGAGTTCTGGCGATGTCGGGTGGTTTTTCGCATGATATGTCGAAATTCAACCGTGCGACACAGGCCCGCCGTCAGCCGGGCTCTGCCTTCAAGCCGTTTGTGTATCTCGCGGCCCTTGATCAGGGCTTTACCCCGTCGACCATGGTGCTTGATGCGCCGTTCGTGATTGATCAGGGGCCGGGACTTGGCAAATGGAAGCCGGGCAACTATAGCGGCAAATTCTATGGTCCTTCGACCATGCGTCTGGGCATCGAACTTTCGCGTAACCTGATGACGGTGCGTCTGGCGCAGACCATCGGTATGGACAAGGTTGCCGATTATGCCGAACGTTTCGGGATCGTCGATGACCTGCCACAGGTTCTGTCGATGTCGCTGGGTGCTGCTGAAACCACGGCGATGCGTCTGACGGCGGCCTATGCCGAACTGGTCAATGGTGGCAAGAAAATCACCCCGACCCTGATTGACCGCATTCAGAACCGCCGCGGCGAAGTGATTTATCGTCGTGACGAACGCCAGTGCGCGGAATGTCAGGATGTTGAATTCCGCAATCAGATGCCGCCCGAACTTCCGGACAATCGTGAACAGCTTGCCGATCCGGCAAGTGCGTTCCAGATGGTATCGATGCTTGAAGGCGTGGTTGAACGCGGTACCGGGCGTCGCATTCGTGAACTCGGCTATCCGCTGGCCGGTAAAACCGGCACCACGAACGACAGCCGCGATGCATGGTTTGTTGGCTTCTCGCCCGACCTTGCGGTTGGGGTGTATGTCGGCTTTGACGATAACCGCTCGCTTGGCGATCAGGAACAGGGGGCCAGTGCGGCCGCCCCGATCTTCAAGCAGTTCATGGGCGATGCGCTTAAAGGTACCAAGGCCGTGCCGTTCAGAACGCCGCCCGGTATCCGCATGGTTCGCGTCGAAGCCCGTTCCGGCCTTCCGGCCCGTCCGGGTGATCAGAACGTGATCTGGGAAGCCTTCAAAGCCGGTACCATTCCGTCGTCGAACGACAATGTTATTGATGGTGGCGATGCTGGCTATAGCGGTGTCGGTGCCGAAGGCAATACCGGCGGGGTTTCAAGCCCGGGTGGTATCTACTGATCTTTGGTGCGATCTTGCGCCGATAGTTACGGGCCGGGTGCAAATTGCATCCGGCCTTTTTCATTTGAAAAGCGGGCAGGGACGCGGGTGTCGTATTGCGCGCGCCTTTGTCATCAAATGTTGATAAAACCATCAACGGGCCGCAACCGTCCTGTCATTTGAATTTGCCATACTCTTCAAGGTGTTACTTCAAATTTTGAAGGGGTTCTTTCAATGTCTTTTCGTGTTTCCCGCCGAAAATTCCTGACCACGACTGCCACTGTAACGGCCACTGCCGGTGCGGCATCTGCCATGGGTGGCTTTTTCATGCCGTCAATTTCACGCGCGGCTGATCGTCCGCTGATCACCCATGGCGTGCAAAGTGGCGATGTCACCGCCAATTCCGCCTGCATCTGGGGGCGTGCGGATCGTGCGTCGCGCATGATCACGGAAATTGCCACAACGGAAAATTTCGCACGTTCGGTCAAAATCCCGCATGTCGATGTTCTGCCGGAACGTGATTTTGCCAGCAAGCTTGCCCTGAATGATCTGCCTGCCGGGCAGGACGTGTTTTACAAAATCCATTTCGAAAATCTCGATGATGGCCGGGCATCGTCGGAACCGGTGATCGGACATTTCCGTACGGCACCGGCGGCAAAGCGCAATATCCGTTTTGGCTGGTCAGGCGATACCGCCGGGCAGGGCTGGGGCATTGACGAGGATCGCGGCGGCATGAAAACCTATGCCACGATTACCAGGCATAACCCGGACTTCTTCATCCATTCCGGCGATACCATCTATGCCGATGGCCCGTTCGCCGCAGAGGCAAAAATGCCCGATGGCGATATCTGGAAAAACATCACGACCGAGGATACCGGCAAGGTTGCCGAAACCATTGCCGAGTTTCGCGGCAATTATAAATACAACATGCTTGATAAAAACGTTCGCGAATTCAACCGCCTGATCCCGGTCTATTACCAGTGGGACGACCACGAAGTGACCAATAACTGGTATCCGGGTGAAATGCTGACCGGGGATGATCGCTACAGCGAAAAATCGGTATCCCTTCTGGCCGCACGTGCCAACCGGGCGTTTCGTGAAATGCTGCCGATCACCGAACATGCGTCCGAACCGGGGCGGGTTTATCGCAAGGTGTCCTACGGCCCGTCACTTGATATCTTTTTCCTTGATATGCGCACCTATCGTGGTGCGAACGATGCCAATAACAGCCCGGAACCAAATAACAAGACCGTCTTCCTTGGCCGGGAACAGATCGAATGGCTCAAACGCAGCCTTCTGAATTCCAACGCCACATGGAAGGTCATCGCGTCCGATATGCCGATTGGCATGGTGGTTGGCGATGGCGACAATTTCGAAAACCTTGCCAATGGGGATGGTGCCCCGGCCGGACGCGAATTTGACATTGTCGAATTGCTGCGTTTCATCAAATCGGCCCGTATTCTCAATACCGTCTGGCTGACGGCCGATGTGCATTACACGGCGGCCCATTACTATGATCCGAACAAGGCCCAGTTCCAGGATTTCGAACCGTTCTGGGAATTTGTTTCCGGCCCGCTTCATGCCGGAACATTCGGGCCAAATGCCATGGACAATACCTTTGGCCCGCAGGTGATGTTTACCAAACACCCGACCAAGGAGCAGGGCATAAACCTGCCGCCATCCTTCGGTTTGCAGTTCTTTGGCCTTGTCGATATCGATGCTGAAAACGAACAGTTCCGCGTGTCGCTTCGCGATGTTGCCGACGAAGAACTTTATACCGTGACGCTTGATCCGGTTTACAGCTAACCCGCGCGATACCACCTTTAAACCCGGCGCATTTGATGTGCCGGGTTTTTCCATGCCTGATGTATGTCCCCGCGGGGGTTTCAATCGGGGCAAAAACTGCTATAAGCGCCGCCGAAGTTGCTGCGATCCTTCGCGGCCTTACAGAATTTCATATGAATAACGGAGACATCAATGCGCGCCGAAGCACAGGCATTGGTCGATGAAATCAAGCAGTCGATGGCACTGCTGAGGAGGCATCTTTGACTGGGATAACGCTCTTAGACGCCTCGACGAACTGAACGCGCTGGCCGAAGATCCCACCTTGTGGGACAAGCCGGAAAACGCGCAGAAAGTCATGCAGGAACGTACCCGGCTTGATGATGCCATCAACGGCTACAAGGCGCTTGCCCAGGAACTCGAAGACAATATCGGTCTGATCGAACTTGGCGAAGCCGAAGGCGATGACGAAACCGTTGCCGAGGCCGAGCAGGGCCTGCGCAATATTCGCGAAATCGCCGCCAAGCGTGAGCTTGAAAGCCTGCTCTCGGGCGAGGCTGATGCCAATGACGCCTATCTCGAAATCCATGCCGGTGCCGGCGGGACCGAGGCACAGGACTGGGCCAGCATGCTTGCGCGCATGTATGTGCGCTGGGCTGAGTCCAAGGGCTACAAGCTTGAAATGCTCGAAGAAAGCGATGGCGAGGAAGCCGGCATCAAATCGGTGACCTATAAAGTCACCGGTCACAATGCCTATGGCTGGCTTAAAAACGAGGTCGGCGTGCATCGTCTGGTGCGTATTTCGCCCTATGACAGTGCCGCGCGCCGCCATACCAGCTTCTCGTCCTGCTGGGTCTATCCGGTGATTGATGATGACATCAATATCGAAGTGCTCGACAAGGACCTTCGTATTGATACCTACCGTGCATCAGGTGCCGGTGGTCAGCACGTTAACAGAACAGACTCGGCGGTGCGTATCACGCATATTCCGACCGGTATCGTCGCGCAGTGCCAGAACGACCGTTCACAGCACAAAAACCGCGATACCGCGATGAAGATGCTTAAAGCCCGCCTGTACGAAGCCGAACTTCAGAAACGCGAAGCCGAGGCCCAGGCGCTTGAGGATACCAAATCCGATATCGGCTGGGGCCATCAGATCCGCTCCTACGTGTTGCAGCCCTATCAGATGATCAAGGATTTGCGCACCGGTGTTGAAACATCCGACACCCAGGGCGTTCTGAACGGTGATCTTGATGACTTCATGGCCGCCGCCCTTGCCGCCAAGGTCACCGGTTCCGCTGGTGAAGTCGAAGACATCGATTGATCCGAACCGGATTACCAAACAAAACACCCCGCACAGGAAACTGGCGGGGTGTTTTGTTTAAGGCGGGCTGGATGCCCTAGTCGACTTCCCCATCGCGAAGCGTGACATAGATCAGCACCGCAAGGATGGTGATGAAAAAGCGAAAGGCCGATTCAATACCGTTCCATGTGTCGGACATCCACATGCCAAACCATTCGCCGCCAATCGACATGAACCCCACCTGCCACAGCAGAAAGCCAACGGTCAGGCCACCGATGGCATATCCCTTGCTGTTATTGAAAAGGGCCGCGGTGGCATAGCGGACCGACCACAGTTTCCACGCCCCGATCCAGCACAGGATCGCGATCAGCACCTCGGTCGCGATAATCGCGATATAGGCAGCATGATGCAGGGCAGGGCTTTCAATCGCGCGATATTTGATGGTGCTGTCAGGAAAGATCGTGTCCATCATCAAAACATGGCGGACGAATTCGAAATTGCTGCCGTAATCGGTGATGTTGCCAAAGGCGACCAAGGTTGCAAACAGGGCGATTGCCGCCACAGTCAGGATTTTGGATAAACGGATCGCAAGCATGCTGATGCCCCCCGGCATGAAAGTGCAATATCGATCAGACGCAGTCTAATCAATTGTAAACCGGCAGAAAAGTTTGGTCAGGGATAATGCCCGTGCTCGTATGGTCGACAGGGCAGGAATACCGCGATGTCAATTGCTGCATTTTTATGTCTTCTGCCCGTAAAAATCCCGCTTCTGTCATAGTCTCGCCTGATATGTCTGGCAGTGTATTGCCCATACGCAAAATCCGTTGAAAAACGAAAGGGCCAAGTCGTTGAAAAATAGGGCCTCGGCGGGTTTCGCGTCTTGAGCAAACGTCTATCAGTCAGGTGAAGTCCAAAAATGCCGCGTCAGTCCCATGGCCAGGTCGCTGTTGGCGACCAGTTCAAACTTGCCACCCCGAATGGCCCCATTTTCGAAGTTATCAAAATCCGTGAAATGAGACCGGTCGATCATGCCCTGATCACCAAGGTTCGGGATCGAAAATCGCCGACGCTTATCGCGGTTACGACATTGCTGGACCCGGATTTCTATCGCCCCGTTCCCGCCGATCAGCGTTACGAAGATATCAATGACGGCATCCTGCGCGGCTAGGCAGCAACCCGGTTGCCGCTGTTTTCAAGATGCCGCACAAAGTGTTTCGCCCGCCCGGTTGCAAAATTTGCGATAAATTCAGTTGGCAGGGCGGTTCAATGAAGATGAAATGGACGCCATCAAAAAGCATCACGCATTTCATCGGGGACCGCCTTAATGCCACGCGAAGACAGAACCGCGCTTCTTGCCACCCTGTTTGCCACACTTGAAAACGATATTCTGCCCAAAACCCGCAAGGGTGTGGCCGCCGGAAACAAGATTTTCGGGGCGGCCTTGTTGCGCAAATCCGACCATTCGCTGGTGCTCGCTGAAACCAATAACGAAACCGAAAACCCGCTTTGGCATGGCGAGGTCCATTGCCTGAAACGGTTTTACGAAATGCCTGCCGATGGACGCCCCGCAACGTCGGATCTGATTTTCCTGTCAACACACGAACCCTGTTCGATGTGCCTGTCGGCGATCACCTGGGCCGGGTTTGATAATTTCTATTATTTCTTCAGCTATGAGGATTCCCGCGATGCGTTTGAAATCCCCCATGACCTTAAAATCCTCAAGGAAGTCTTCACCCTCGATGCCGGGGAATACAATAAATCCAACGCATTCTGGCAAAGCCATTCCATGATGGGCATGATCGCCGACCTGCCCGAAGCCGACCGTGCGCCGTGGCTTGAAAAGGCAAAATCGATTGCCGCCCAATATGATGCACTTTCCGATCAGTATCAGGACGGCAAGGGCGCAAACGATATCCCGTTGAACTAGGATTGCGGGCATGATCCGGTACTTTCACGTTTGAGTCCGAATCTGGCGAGTTTTATCTGCGCGATCTGCTAAGCTGCCGGGTATGGAACAGCTCAATGATGATATCTGCTATCACGCATTAAAGGCCCGGGATCGCCGGTTTGACGGTCGGTTTTACACCGCCGTTCTGACCACCGGGATTTTCTGCCGTCCGATATGCCCCGCCGTCACGCCAAAGCGCGTGAATGTGCAATTTTATCCCAGTGCCGAGGCGGCAATTGCCCACGGGTTCCGCCCGTGCCTGCGCTGCCGCCCCGAAGCC
>NZ_JPWA01000064.1 GCF_003326475.1 Thalassospira xianhensis MCCC 1A02616
CACGCACGGGGGCAGGGCGCGCCGGGGCTGCCTGTGCCTTTTCCAGCGCACCGCTTTGCCGCGTTTCATAGACGACATATTCGTCAGCCGCATTCGTCGCGTGGTTATAGACTTCGCGAATGACCTTGACGGCGGAGACATGCGCCATCTTCTCAAGCGAGCGCGCTTCTTCCTCGGCCTGCTTTTTCTGCGCACCGGTAAAGTGGGCGTGAATCTGCCAACGCCCTGAGCGGTCTTTAACATAGACCTCATAGCTGACCTGGGTGCGCGCGATCACCTGGTTCATTCGATTAGCCCAGTCTTCCTGACAATAGGGGGACCCCATCCCCGATAACGGCGCGGTATAGCGCCGGTTGAAGATTATGGCAAGAAAATGTCCGGATGACCATTAAATATGCCTAATGCCCCCGTATAGCTGGGTTGCACGTCGTTCTGATTTTGCATCCGGAAAAGAAAAACGCCCGCAGCATCATGAAGACGCTAGCGGGCGCTGATCCCATAGATCGCCAGAAAGGCGAACTTTGCTTAGTTACCGATATTGAAACCGGCGAAGCGTTTTTTGAACTTCGCGAGCTGACCGCCGCTGTCGAGCAGACGATGAACACCAGTCCAAGCCGGATGGCTTTTCGGATCGATGTCAAGCTTCAGAACGTCGCCCGGTTTGCCCCAGGTCGATTTGGTGGTGAAGCTGCTGCCGTCCGTCATCTGAACGGTGATTTCATGGTAATCGGGATGGATGTCTTTTTTCATCGCCTATCACTCCGGAATTTGAAGCGCGGTGTATAAGGTAAAAAATCGACCTATGCAACCCCTGTATCCGGGAATTATTGGATAAACCGGGATTAAGGGGGGCGACCGGCATTTTTGATCCCGGTTTATGGTGATATCGCACACTGTTGCGGTCATTAATCCGCATCATCTGCATGATGCAGACTTGCGCGAGACTCTTTATATAGTATGGTGCGCCAGCATATAGAATTGTCGCCTTGCCAGGGGGCGTTTAGCCCCTTTTGACAGACGGAGTGTTGATCGTGGCCCTTGATGAAACCCGCTTCCATCAGCTTGCTGATGACACCATTGAAACCCTTTCGGATCATATTGATGACGAGATGGGGGACGATATTGATGTCGATCTGCAATCGGGAATCCTGACGATCGAACTCGACTCGGGTGAACAGTTCATCATCAACAAACACGGCCCGAACCGCCAGATCTGGATGTCTTCGCCGGTCAGTGGTGCCAGCCACTATGATTTTGATGAAGACAATGAAAGCTGGACGTCCACCCGCGGCTCGACGACGCTGACCGATCAGCTTTCGGCTGATCTTGCGGTCAAGACGGGGCGGCGTCTTGATCTTGACTGATCGGGACCCGGAATTGGCAGGAAAAGCGTAAACTGGAAGGTTGCCGTGGCATTGAATCCCCGTACTTCACCCCGTCTTGCAGACAGGGACTCCAGTCGTAATTTTTCCGCTCTTCGCGCCATTATCCCCTTTGTCCTGCCCTATCGTTTACAGGTGGCCGGTGCAATGGTGGCACTGGTTATTGCCTCGGGCACGGTTCTGGCCCTTGGCAGCGGGTTGCGCATGCTTGTCGATCAGGGATTTGCCGATGGCAATGCGGACCTGCTTGATCAGGCACTTTTCGTTCTGTTTGCGGTGACGCTTCTGATGGCCGGGGCAAGCTATGCCCGATTCTTTCTGGTGTCGTGGATCGGGGAGCGTGTGGTTGCCGATATCCGTTCGGCGGTTTATGCCCATATCATCCGGCTTGATCCGGGTTTCTTTGAAGTCACCCGCACCGGCGAAGTTCTTTCGCGCCTGACGACCGATACAACGCTTTTGCAGGTCGTGATCGGATCAAGTGTCTCGATCGCGCTTCGCAATATCCTGATGTTTGTCGGCGGCCTGACCATGCTGGCGGTGACCAGCCCCAAGCTGACAGCGCTAGTTCTGCTCGTCGTGCCGCTGGTGGTTGTGCCGATTATCGGCTATGGCCGCCGGGTGCGCCGTCTGTCGCGCGAGGCACAGGACCGCATCGCCGATGTCAGCGCCTTTTCCGAAGAATCGCTCAATGCGCTGCGCACCGTACAGGCCTATACCCACGAAAAGATCGAAAGCGACAAGTTTGACGGTTTCGTCGAAGGGGCGTTCAAGACCGCCATTTCGCGCATTTCGGCGCGGGCGCTTCTGACCGCGGTTGTCATTGTCATGGTCTTTGGCGCGGTGGGGACGATCCTGTGGATTGGCGGGCATGACGTGCTCGATGGTACGATTTCGGCCGGCGATCTTTCTGCCTTTGTGTTTTATGCCATCGTGGTTGCGGGCTCGGTCGGTGCGATCAGCGAAGTGATCGGCGATCTGCAGCGTGCCGCAGGGGCGGCCGAACGCCTGATGGGGCTGCTTGAAACCAAACCGGCCATTGCCGCACCGGCAAACCCGGTGCAGATGCCCGAAAAACATCTTGGCCATGTCAGTTTTGAAGATGTGACCTTCCATTACCCGGCGCGCCCGGACCGTTCGGCCCTGACCGGTTTCTCGTTGCAGGTGAAACCGGGGGAAACCGTGGCGCTTGTCGGCCCGTCCGGTGCCGGTAAAACGACGGTGTTCCAGCTTTTGCTGCGATTCTATGATCCGGCAAGCGGGGTTATTAAGGTTGATGATGTCGATATCCGCACCGCCGATCCGGTATCGGTCCGCGAACGGATCGGTCTTGTGGCGCAGGATCCGGTGATTTTTGCCGCCAATGCGTGGGAAAACATCCGCTATGGCCGTCCTGACGCGTCCGACGAGGACGTCCGGGCAGCGGCCGATGCCGCCCATGCGACCGAATTCCTTGATCGCCTGCCGGACGGCTTTGACAGCTTCCTTGGCGAAAAAGGTGTGCGTCTTTCGGGTGGGCAGCGGCAGCGCATCGCAATTGCGCGTGCGATCCTGCGCAATCCATCGGTACTGCTGCTGGATGAAGCCACCAGCGCGCTGGATGCCGAAAGCGAGCAGGTGGTTCAGAAGGCGCTTGAAACCATCATGAAAACCCGCACCACGCTTGTGATCGCGCACCGTCTGGCGACAGTGCTGCATGCCGACCGGATTGCGGTGATTGATGATGGCAAACTGATCGCCGTCGGAACCCATCAGGAGCTTATGGAAACAAACCCGCTTTATGGCCGTCTGGCGAAGTTGCAGTTCGAACGGGACGCGGCCTAGGCGAAGCAATCGGGTATCGATTAAGAAACAAGGGCGGTCCTGTCGGGCCGCCCTTTTCTTATTTCCGAAGGGGATTAATGCCGCCCCTAAAATCCAAGTCGATCCGCCAGACTGTGCCATTTCATGATCGCAGGCAGGAACCATGGATGGCCGGTATAAAACGGGCGGGTCTTGAAGGGGAATTCTTCAAAGATTGTGTGGCCTTCGGCCTGATTAAGCACTTTTTGCGCAATCTTGCGTCCGAAGTAATTCGCCCGTCCCACACCCGATCCGCAATAACCCATGGCATAGTGCATGCCATCCATTACCCCGATATGCGGGACATGATCAAACGTGTAGGCGATTTTGCCCGACCAGACGTAATCAAGCTTTGCATTTGAGAGCTGCGGGAACAGGCGCGTCATGAAGTTCTGCAGGTATTTATGATATATCTGCGGGCAATCACCATAACCAAGCGACCGCCCGCCAAACAGGATGCGTTTGCCATCGGGGGAGGGGCGGTAATAGACCGACAGGCGTTCGGTGCTGCCGTGACAGCGCAGTTTGGGGGACACCGACCGGATGACGGATTCAGGCAATTCTTCGGTTGCGATCATTGCGGACCGGATCGGAATCAGGCGGCGTTTGAATTTGCCGAACGGCCCGCCGGTATAGCCGTTGGTCGCGATGATGACATGATCGGCGGTGATCTTCTTGTCATCGACGCTGACGATGAACTGGCTGTTGTTTTTGGTCACCTGACATACGGGACTGTGATCAAACAGCAATGCCCCGTCGCGCTTTGCAATTTCACACAGGCCCTGAAAAAGCTTGGCCGGATGAACCGCACCATCGGTCGGATAAACCACGCCGCCGTAATAGGCGTTCGATCCGACTTCCTCACCCTGTTGGACGCGGCTGATTTCGATTGCGGGGAAGTCAACAATCTTGGCGATTTCATTGGCCTGTTCGATCAGGCCGGCATAGTGACCGGGGTGACTGGCGCCGCGAAAACGCCCGCATATCTGAAGGTCGCAATCGATCTGTTCGTCGCGAATGAAATTCACCAGCCAGTTAAAGGCGGACAGACTTTCGCGGATCGTGGCGTGAACCTGTTCGCGGCCATATTGGCGTTCAAGGCCATTTTCCCCCAGCTTGCTGAAGCTTGGACCCAGCATCCCGCCATTGCGGCTGCTGGCGCCGTTGCCGAAAGCATCGGCTTCGAAAACAACGACCTTCTGCCCGGCACGGGCAAGGGTGATGGCCGCCGAAATACCGGTATAGCCCCCGCCGACAATTACGGTATCGGCACGGTCAGGAAGATCGCGACGGTTGAGCGATGCTTCTGGTTTTTTCGGCGCGATGGCCGCCTGCCAATAAGGCGCATGGATATAGTTCGATGAATGTTTTGCCAACATCTCGATGAGTTCCGTTTCAGGACGTGTATCGGGGATTAGGAGACTAGGACCTAAAGAATGTGATCAAGGAACTCCCGCGTGCGATCCCATTGCGGATGCAAGAGGACTTGCTCAGGTGGGCCAACTTCAACAATTTCGCCGTCCTGCATGAATACCACGCGGTCGGCGACCTGACGGGCGAACTGCATTTCGTGTGTGACACACACCATGGTCATGCCGGTTTCAGCCAGTTTGACCATCACATCAAGCACCTCCTTGACCATTTCCGGATCCAGGGCGGATGTCGGTTCGTCAAACAGCATGATTTTCGGATCCATCGCGAGCGAGCGGGAAATCGCCACGCGCTGCTGCTGACCGCCGGAAAGCTGTCCGGGGAAGCGATCCGCAAGATGCTCGATGCCAACACGTTCAAGCAATCCCATGGCGATATCACGGGCTTCGTTTTCGGTTTTCTTGCGCAACCATGTCAGGCCAAGGGTACAGTTCTGCAAAACTGTCAGATGGGGAAACAGATTAAAGTTCTGAAATACCATGCCCATGGTTTGGTGAATGAAGCGGTCGCTTTTCTGGTCGCGGGCAAGTTCCTGCCCAAAGACGCAAATCCGGCCCTCCTGATATTCCTCAAGATGATTGAGGCAACGGATCAAAGTCGACTTGCCAGAGCCAGAGGGGCCGCACACAACCATGATCTCCTGCTCGCCAACGGTCAGGGAGACGTCACGCAACGCGTGATAGGATCCAAACCATTTGTTCAGGTTATCGATTTCAATGGCCGGGCGGGACAGTTTGCCTGCCGGTGCCTGAGGATCAGACAGAGTCATGAGCGATGCGCTTTCAGTCGTTTTTCAAGGTTCAGGCTGTATTGCGACATGCCGTAGCACATCACGAAGAACAGGATCGAAATCAGGGCAAGCGGCTCTGTATGAAGACCGATCCAGTTCTTGTCGTTGGAGATATTGCGCGCCATCAACATGATGTCGAACAGGCCGATAATCGAGACCAAGGTCGTGTCCTTGAGCATGCTGATAAAGGACGTCATTATGTTGGGGATCATAAGCCGCATGGCCTGTGGCAGAATGATCAGACCCATGGTCAGCCAATAGCCAAGGCCCAGTGTCTGGGCGGCTTCATATTGGCCGTCGGGAATGGCCTGCAGCCCGCCGCGAATGTTTTCTGCCATATAGGCCCCGGCAAACAGGCAGACCGCAAACAGGACTTGCGACAGTTTGTCGGGCTCGGCACCGCTTGGCAAAAAGATCGGCAACAGGGTGACGGCCATGAACAGAACGGTAATCAGCGGAACCGCGCGCACCAGTTCGATCAACATCATTGATAGCCAGTGAATGACCGGAAGTTTCGAGCGTCGCCCGAGTGCCAGCAGAATGCCAACCGGAATGGACATGGTAATCGCAAAGGACGCGATGATCAGTGTGAGGAACAATCCGCCCCAATGATCCACCGGAACCGGTTCAAGATGCATCTGCGCCAGTACGACGCCGCAAAGGATCGACAGAAAGCCCCATACCAGAAGGAAACCGGTCATATGTTGCCCGCGGCGAAACAGCTTTGATGTCAGCGGTGTCACCATTTCCGGCAGCGAAGACTGCCCGGCCGCACACAGCACCCAGTTCAGATAAAGCAGGATGAAGTAGCCCGCAGCCAGTGATGTAAAGACCATATGAATGATCCCGACATCCTGACCGAAGGTGCCGCCAAGGAACATATAGGCCCCGAGAAACGGATACAGCGTGATCCAGCTGATCAGGATGGAATTGCGATAGGCAATGCGCTGGCTCATCAGGGGCAATAACCATAAAAGCGCCATGACGACACCGCTATTGACACGCCATTGTTCTTCATCCGGATAACGCCCGTAAATCAAGCCGTTAAACCAGTCGATCACTCCGGCCCAGCAGGCACCATCCGGGCTGATATCCAGGCATTCACGCCGGGTGGCGGCATCCCACACCGCGTTGAAGACAGCCCAGTCGAGAAACGACTTCGCGACATAATAGATCAGTACCAGAACCGAGATGGTCAGCAAGCTGTTGCCGATGTTGTTAAAGCATTGCTTTTGAATGCGGTGTCGCAGGTTTTGCTCGTTCCTGGCCGGAAGGCGTGGCGGGGTGGGAACGAAATGTTTGAGATCCTGTTCAGACATTGCTTACCTCGCCTTGAACTGCACATGGGCGTTATATTTGTTGAGCAGATACGAAATGATCAGACTGACCACGATGTAAAAGCCCATCACCATCGCAATGATCTCGATCGCGCGTCCCGTCTGGTTGACCGATGTCTGCATGAAGACCGACACCAGTTCGGGAAAGCCGATGGCAACGGCAAGCGACGAATCCTTGGTCGCGACCAGCCAGGAATTGGCAAGCGGCGGAATAATGGCGCGTATGGCCTGTGGAATCAGGATCAGGCGAAGCGTCTGAAACCGTGAAAAGCCGATGGTCGCGGCGGCTTCATGTTGTCCTTTGCTGATGGATTCCATGCCCGCACGCACGGTTTCGGCAATGGCGGCGGACCGGTAAACCGCCATCGCGATAAAGGCCGCGCCAAATGCCGACGGCAGAAACATGCCGCCCTCAAGGTTAAAACCCTGCAACGCCGGAACAGACCAGTGCAATGAACTGCCAACGATCAAGGCCATGCCACACAGAACAATGCCCCAAATGGCAAAAGCGATCCGATACGAAGGGCGAACCGATCCGCTTTGGCGTTGCTGGCGACGTATGCCACGCAGAAGGAACCAGAGTGTGCCAAGCAACATCAGGCTTCCCGCCGCAATCAGCCAGCCAGACATATCGGTGACGGCGGATGGCATATAAAAGCCGCGATTGTTCAAAAATATCAGCCCGGCAAATCCGTAACCGCTGCGCGGTGGCGGCAAGGCGGAAAAGACGGTGGTGAACCAGAAAATAATCTGGATCAGCAGCGGTACATTGCGAACCACCTCGACATAGCAACGCGCCAGTTGCGATACCAGCGGGTTAGGGGACAGGCGCAGAATACCAACAATGGTGCCGATAATGGTGCCAAAGACAATGACACAGAATGACAGGAAAAGGGTGTTGACGATCCCGACCAGAAAGACCCGCCAATAGCTCATGCTCGGGTCATAGGCGATCAGGCTCCAGCTAATGTCAAAGCCAGCGGTCGTTTGCAGAAAGTCAAACCCGAAACTCAGACCGAGCTGATCAAGGTTCTGTGCAGAATTTGAAAACAAATACAAAAGAGTTGCCAGCACAAGGCCAAGCGTTGCGGCCTGAATGACCACGCCACGTGTTGAATCCTTGTTCAGGCAGGAGAGAATGCTGTTCGCAATGCCGGGTTTTGGACGCGATGGCGAAATAAAGTTCATACCGGGGTAACCGTGGGAATGTGGGGCACTCAGACAGGCTAGATCACCAGCCTGTCTGAACGTACGGAATTAACGGAATGACTTTGCATACATCAGGCCGCCATCCTGCCAAAGGGCATTGAGAGTACCTTCGCGGTCCAGACCAAGAATGCTGTCGGGGCCGACATTGCGTTCATAGATTTCGCCGTAATTGCCGACATTCTTGATAACCTGATAGGCCCAGTCCTGCGGCAATCCCAGACCGACATGCAGATCGCCTTCGACCCCCAGAATACGACGGATGATCGGGCTTTCCGAATTGGCGCGCATGTCATCAACATTTTCCGAGGTGATGCCGTATTCCTCGGCGGCAACCATCGCCTGGAAGGTCCATTTCACGACATTGGCCCATTCACTGTCGTTCTGTTTGACGGCAAATGACAGGGCTTCCTTGGAAATGGTTTCGGGCAGAACAACATAATCTGCCGGGTTCGGGGCGGCGGAACGCTGTGCGGCAAGGCCGGACTTGTCATTGGTTAGCGCATCGCAGTTATCGTTAAAGAATGCGGTGTTGCGCACGGCCGAATCATCGAAAACAACCGTTTTCAGATCCAGACCATGTGTCCGGCTGTAATCGGCAAGGTTCAGTTCGCTTGATGTGCCGGTCAGCACACAGACCGTTGCCCCTTTAAGTTCTTTGACAGACGTGACACCAAGGTCTTTGCGGACCATGAAGCCCTGACCGTCATAGAAATAGGTATCAAGGAAGTCGAGGCCCTGGCTCACATCACGCGACAGCGTCCAGGTCATGCCTTTGGAAAGGATGTCGCCCTTGCCGCTTTTGATCGTGGTAAAGCTCTGCGCCCACTGAACCGGCAGGAAGTTGACTTTGCCTGCATCTCCGAAAACGGCTGCGGCAACGCCACGACACATATCGATGTCCATGCCCTGCCATTCACCTTCCTTGTTCAGGCTGTAAAAGCCCGGGAAGGAGTTCCCGATCACACAGCTAACATTGCCGCGATCCTTGACGGTCTGAAGTGTCGATGTGCCTTCTTCGGCCTGACTGGCCGATGTCTGGACGAAAATCATGGCTGCGCTCACAGCCAGAGCCGAGGCAAATTTATTCATTATGCTTCCCTGATTAAGGTTCTTGTTGATGCTGTTCCTGCAAATCGGTTTTCCGTATCGCGGTCTTTCATGCTGCTGCATCAGACGCGATCTCAGGCCCCCGGCGCAAAAATCGTCGTGATCCTAGGATAAGAAGAATAATAATGGTATTGAATGTTTTTGATGGTTTGATAACTTTGAGTTATGATCGATGAATATCAAGCGTTTACGGATATTTCACGAGGTTTTTGTTACCGGCAGCATCACTCGCGCGGCCGAACGAAGCTTTGTCAGCCAGCCCGCCGCCAGCAAGATGCTGGCGAATTTCGAGGCGGAAATCGGATACAAGCTGTTCGTCCGGCATAACGGTAAACTCCTGCCGACCGATGAAGCGCACTTTCTGCATGATGAAGTTTATTCAATCCTGCAGGGGCTCAGTCATCTTGAAGACAGTCTGAAAGCGGCGCGCAATAATAAGGGCGGGCGCCTGCGGATCTGTTCAATCTTTGGTCCTGCCTATCGCTTCCTGCCGGAACTGATTGCCGATTACATGAAAAAGAATCCCGGTGTTCAGGTCAGCCTCCATCATGCCGGTTGTTCCGTGATCAGACAGGGGGTGGCGTCCGGGCAGTATCAGATCGGGCTGGTGGATAAATCGGAAAGCTCGCTTAGCCATGAGTCGTTCTCAATGGATTTGCCCTGCTTCTGTGCTGTCCCTCTTGATCACCCTGCGGCACAGCTTGATGAAGTGACATTGGCAGATGCCGGAACATCCCCCTGGATCACGCTTGATTCAGAAAATGCCACCACACGGGAATTGCGCAGGGCTTATGACGATGCCGGGATCGCGTTCAACCGTATTATCGAGGTCCATACGACGGTTCATGCCATGTCGTTTGTAAATCTCGGTATGGGGTTAACCTTGGTCGATGCCCTGAATTGCCGCTATTTCAGCGATGCCTTCAATTTCCCCAATATCCGGTTGCTGCCGTTTCGTCCCCGCATTATGGAACCGCTGGAAATCATTACGTCCAACGTGCGGCCGCTATCCGGGGTTGCTCGTGATTTCTATGATGGTCTTATTCTTGAACTGGGTAAAATGCTGGGTGGTGAACAGGCACCAAAAGCATAAAGCCCGCCAGATGGCGGGCTTGCTAGGTTTTCAGGATGTGCTGTTTATTCGGCGCTGGCGACCTTGCGGTTATGCATCGAAAGTTCGGCATATTGCCCGCGGAGCCCCTCTGCCTTCGCCAGGAAGGTCTTGAGTTCGTCACCCTTCAGGGTCTTGCCGCTTGGCATCTTGACCTTGATCGGGTTGACCTGGGCGTTGTTTTTCAGGATTTCGAAGTGAAGGTGCGGACCAGTTGAAGCACCCGTGGTGCCGACATAGCCGATCACATCCCCCTGTTTGACCCGTGAACCCTGTTTCAGTCCCTTGGCGAAGCCCTTCATATGGGCATAGGCCGTGTCGTACGAATCATTGTGGCGCAGACGGATATAGTTCCCATACCCGCCATTGCGGCCGATTTTGGCAACGGTACCGTTACCGGCTGCAAAAATCGGGGTCCCTGGCGGGGCGGCAAAGTCCACACCCTTGTGCATTTTGGTAAAGCCGAGAATCGGGTGCTTGCGCGCGCCAAAGCCCGATGACAGACGCGCACCGTTGATCGGGGTCCGCATCAGGGCACGACGATACGATTCGCCCTTCTGGTTATAGAAGTCGATATCGCCATTGCTGTCTTTATAGGAATAAAGACGGACATTGTTGCCACTTAGTGTCATGCTGGCATAAACGACATCGCCATAGCGAACACGTTCGCCCGACTCATTGCGCAGTTCTTCGAACATCACCTCGAAGCTGTCACCCGGCTGGATGTCACGCTGGAAGTCTACTTCGTAGGAATACAGTTCAATCAGTTCCATCAAAACCGAAAGCGGCATGCCGTTCTTTTCGGCGGCAAGGAACAGGCTCTGATCGATCACGCCGGACGAAACATTGCGCACAGGGGTCAGTGCGACCTTGTCACTCGACGCGGTAAAGCCGTCATCGGTACGGGAAACCAGAACAACGGTTTCAGGATCAGGCTGGAAACGCAGGGTATCAAAAAGGTCGCTGTCACCGTCGACGTCGCTTGCATAAACAAGGTCGAATTCCTGGCCGGCGCGCAGTTTGCGGGGATTGTAAACATCGCGCAGCGCTTCGATGGCGTTAAAGGCAACCGACCGTTCAAGGCCCGCTGCCGTTAAAGTTGCCATCAGGTTGGAACCTTTTTCGAGCACAACCGTTTCAAGACGGGGCTCGTTATCGGGCAGGTTGGCCGTTTCGGTCACACTGGATGGAGGAGAAGCGCTTAACTCGCTTTCAGCGGCACTGGCTGACAAAGCGGTATCCGAAGCGTTGGAGTAATGGTCAGAGAGGATGAAACCGGCAGTCCCCCCCAAGATTGCCATGATGGTGGCAATAGATACCAAGTCTCTTCCGGCCATTGCCGCAGAACTCCCCTAGAACTAATAATGCAGTGTGCCCAACGAGTTGCTCTTTGCGGCAACATCGGCACGAACCTTATACAAAAAAGACTCGTAAATGTGAAATGCCAATTCACAACTGGTTGGGCGCCATCCCGTTAAGGCCATGATGCCGGGATATGGTTTACGAACCGTTGAAATGATTAAGGCAGGCGTTTCACAAGAACGACGCTCATCTGAATGGCGAGAATGGCAAGAAAATGGCAGCGTGTTAACCATTTAAATTCACACCTTTTGTCGATGCGTATGATCGCAGGCCAAAATGTGTGCCGGTATATGCGAATCACCATTGGGTGGCCGTGCTTGCCGGTGCAGGGGCACATCTGACGCATCTGGTGATTCGCACTCCTATATATATGTGTGCTGATGGCTGATGATGGTCCGGTGTTTTGACATCGGCATTTCGGGGCAAACCTGATTTCACGGCGGCATTATATATATGTCTTGCCCAAGGACGGTCGGGGTACTGTGACAGGGCATTGATGCCTGTTTTGTGCTCTGCGAAATGGTGGTGCGGTGGCGCCAGGGTTAAAATGGCTGTTTTCTGCGGTTGGTTAAATCGGCGGGATGCAATTCCTAACCATATGGTCAAAATGATGCTGCAGCGCACTCAATCAGACAGTGATATGGCGCGCTGTGGCAGGAATTCTGGTGAAAAAGGCTTTCCAACTTTTTGCATTTTTAGCGCGTTTTTTTCCAAAAAAGGGTTTGACAGTTCCTTGGGTGGGCCCTATAACCCGCCTCCACCGACGGGGTGCGGCGCTGGTCAGACGGCGACGCGGACCGGAAGGTAGAGGGCTTCGGCTCTAGAGTTCTTTGACATTGTTGATC
>NZ_JPWA01000065.1 GCF_003326475.1 Thalassospira xianhensis MCCC 1A02616
CGCGAACGCCACCGGGCCGAATTGCTGGCGGCGGGGCGGTATCTTGATCTGATCGGGCAGCGATAAACATTCGTTGCCCTGATCAATTCATCCATTTCGCGATCATTCTGTGCTGTACGGCTGCCTGTGCCGCCATCCGGTAATAGGACAGCAATTCGCGCATTGGTGATGACATCCGGTCAAAGCCGGAAATGAAGGCGACAATAATCCCGACCGATGTTTCACCCTTGATCGCAAGATAACCACCGACGACCAGCACGCAAAGCGGGGCCAGGGCATTCAGCAGATTGATCAGGGTTTTCATCCCGAACTTGAGGATGAAAAACCACATGCGGTTGTTATAAAGGTAACTGATGCCGCGATGGATCGGGTCCAGAAGTTCCTTGTGATCGTCATCTTCGCCGGGATGGAGTTCGCTTAGCTCATCGCTGACTTCGCGCATTTTTTCCACGCGCTTTTCAATCAGCCGGTTGATCTGTTTTTGAATGACCGGCACCAGTGCGATTTGCGGGATCAGGGCAAGAATGCCGATCAGGCCAATGATCGGCTCGACACTGACCATATAGCCGATCCCGAAAATCAGCATCCCGGCATTGACGACCGGCTGCGAAAGGCCATCGCCCACAAACCCGCCGAGTTTTTCGATTTCCGATCCGATGATCGAAACCGCCCGGCCGTTTTCGCCTTCGCCATTGCCGGTGCGGTCTTCGGCGTAAAGGCGGCTGAGATGGCGTCGGTTATGACGGATTGCGCTTTCGCTTAGCCAGCCTTCGTAAATCCGAAGCGTGAATTTGGCCGCCGACTGCACCAGCACCACCGCCAGATAGATCACGGCCAGTACGGTCAGAAGCGACATGTCCTGTTTGCTGATCGCATCGTCGACAAGCCTGCGTTGCAGTTCCAGCGGCACAATGCCAAGGATGGCAACCGATATGGCAATCAGGCATACAACGATCTGGTGCCGGCCACTCATCAGCCAGATGTAACGCCATAAGGATTGCGCAGGGCGATCATCGCCGGTGGATTTCGGCTTGTGCGGGCGGATGCGAAACAGCTTCATGAAAGGACCGTTCTGGTGGATATCATAAGGCCTTAACGCGCCAGAACCCGTTTGGTGCCCGCATCGTTCGAAATGCCGGTATTTCCCGACCGGCTTCTAGACTTTAGTTCAGCCCGCCCACACATATCGCAATGACGTTAGGGAAATCAGGCCTTTGCGGGCCATTTTGTTCCTGTACCAGACTGTGAAAAATAATTGGCATTCCAGTACCGAATAATGCTATTTCAATTCATCATTCAGATTGCATCACCGGCATGACCATCGTCATGAATGCATTCCGGGCGGCCCAAAATAAGGATCACGCAATATGCAGGATATTATCGCCAAGCTCGAAGCCAAACGCGCAGAGGCGGCCATGGGCGGCGGCCAGCGCCGCATCGACAATCAGCATGCCAAGGGCAAACTGACCGCGCGCGAACGGCTTGATGTGCTTCTTGACGAAGGCTCGTTCGAGGAATGGGACATGTTTGTCGAACATGATTGCGTTGATTTCGGCATGACCGAAAACCGCATTCCGGGCGATGGCGTGGTCACCGGGCATGGCACGATCAATGGCCGTCTGGTGTTTGTCTTTTCACAGGATTTCACCGTGTTTGGCGGTGCACTTTCAGGTGCGCATGCACGCAAGATCTGCAAGATCATGGATCAGGCGATGAAGGTCGGCGCACCGGTGATCGGGCTTAACGATTCCGGCGGGGCGCGCATCCAGGAAGGTGTCGAAAGCCTTGCCGGTTATGCCGATGTGTTCCAGCGCAATGTCGAGGCATCCGGCGTGATCCCGCAAATTTCCCTGATCATGGGGCCGTGTGCCGGGGGGGCGGTCTATAGCCCGGCCATGACCGACTTCATTTTCATGGTCAAGGACAGTTCATACATGTTCGTGACCGGCCCGGATGTGGTCAAGACCGTGACGCACGAGGAAGTCACCCACGAGGAACTTGGCGGGGCGATGACCCATACCAGCATTTCCGGTGTGGCCGATCTGGCGTTTGAAAACGATGTTGATCTGCTGTTGCAGACACGCCGTTTCATGGATTTCCTGCCGCTATCCAATAAGGAAAAGCCGCCTGCACGTCTGTGTGAAGACCCGATCATGCGCGATGATTTCTCGCTTGATACGCTGGTTCCTGAAAATCCCAACATGCCTTATGACATGAAGGAACTGATCACAAAGGTCGTGGATGAAGGCGACTTTTATGAAATTCAGCCCGATCATGCCAAAAACATCATCATCGGCATGGCGCGCATGGATGGCCGCACGGTTGGCATCGTCGCCAATCAGCCGATGGTTCTGGCCGGTTGCCTTGATATTGCATCCTCGAAAAAGGCCGCGCGGTTTGTACGGTTCTGTGATGCCTATAACATCCCGATTGTCACCTTTGTCGATGTGCCGGGCTTCATGCCGGGGACCGCGCAGGAATATGGTGGCATCATCAAGCACGGTGCCAAACTGCTTTATGCCTATGCCGAGGCGACGGTGCCAAAGGTCACCGTCATCACCCGCAAGGCTTATGGCGGGGCTTATGACGTGATGGCATCCAAGCATCTGCGCGGTGACGTCAACTATGCCTGGCCGACCGCCGAAATCGCGGTGATGGGGCCAAAGGGCGCGGTGGAAATCATTTTCAGGGCCGATATGAACGACCCGGCCAAGATCGAGGCCCGCACCGAAGAATACCGTGAAAAATTTGCCAACCCGTTTGTCGCGGGGCGCAAGGGCTTCATTGATGATGTCATCATGCCGCATGGCACGCGCCGCCGCGTCTGCAAGGCACTGGGCATGCTGCGCAACAAGGACATCAAGAACCCGGCCCGCAAACACGGCAACATTCCGCTTTAACCCGCGACGTCAAATTGGGAGCAAACAATATGTTCAAGAAAATCCTGATTGCCAACCGCGGTGAAATTGCCTGCCGCGTGATCAAATCAGCCCGTAAAATGGGCATTGCCACGGTCGCGGTTTATTCCGATGCCGATAAAAATGCCCTGCATGTGCAGATGGCCGACGAAGCCGTGCATATCGGCCCGGCGCCATCCAACCAGTCCTATCTGATGATTGATAAAATCATCGATGCCTGCAAATCCACGGGGGCGGAGGCCGTCCATCCCGGCTATGGGTTCCTTTCGGAAAATCAGGCATTCGCCAAGGCGCTTGATGCCGCCAAAATCGCCTTCATCGGCCCGCCGGTCGGCGCGATTGCCGCGATGGGCGATAAGATCACATCGAAAAAAATCGCTGCGGAAGCCGGTGTTTCCACCGTTCCGGGCTATATGGGCGTGATCAAGGACACCGACGAGGCGATCAAAATTGCCAATGATGTCGGCTATCCGGTGATGTTGAAGGCGTCGGCTGGTGGTGGCGGCAAGGGCATGCGCATTGCACGCAACGATGCCGAATGCCGCGAAGGGTTCGAGCGCGCCACGTCAGAAGCGGCAAGCTCGTTTGGTGATGATCGCGTCTTTATCGAGAAATTCGTTGAAGAACCGCGCCATATCGAAATTCAGGTGCTTTGCGATAAACACGGTCACGGCATTTACCTTGGCGAACGCGAATGTTCGATCCAGCGCCGTCATCAGAAAGTCGTCGAAGAAGCGCCGTCACCCTTTATTGATCCCGAAACCCGCAAGGCCATGGGCGAACAGGCCGTGGCACTGGCGCATGCGGTGGATTACTGCTCTGCCGGAACCGTGGAATTCATCGTCGATAAAGACAAGAACTTCTACTTCCTTGAAATGAACACCCGCCTTCAGGTCGAACATCCGGTGACCGAGCTGGTTACGGGCGAGGACCTTGTGGAATGGATGATCAAAATCGCCAATGACGAAAAGCTGACGCTCGCGCAGGATGATGTCAAGCTGACCGGATGGGCGATGGAAACCCGCATTTACGCCGAAGATCCGTTCCGTGAATTCCTGCCTTCCACCGGGCGTTTGGTGCGGTATCAGCCGCCGGCTGAAAGCGCATCGGTGCGTGTCGATACCGGTGTCTATGAAGGCGGCGAAATTTCGATGTATTACGACCCGATGGTCGCCAAACTCGTGACTTACGGCGAAACCCGTGATGATGCGATTGCCGAAATGCGGGCCGCCCTTGATGCCTATTACATTCGCGGTATTTCGCACAATATCCCGTTTGTTGCCGCCGTCATGGCCAATAAACGGTTCCAGTCAGGCAACATCACCACCAATTTCATCGCCGAAGAATATCCCAACGGCTTTTCTGCCGATGATCTGCCCAATGATGATCCGGCGATGCTGGTTGTTGTTGCCGGATACCTCAATCAGCGCGTTGCCGAACGCAATGCACGGGTGACCGGGCAGGTCAGTGACCATCCGTTGACCGTCGCCGAAAGCTGGGTCGCGGTATCGGGCGATGATCACACTGCGTTCGATATCGAAATTGACGGTGTTAACAATGACTATATCGTCGCCATCGGGGATCGCAGTTATGGCGTATCATCCGACTGGAAAATCGGTGATGCGCTGTTTGTCGGCGAAATTGACGGTGCGCCGGTCTGCGTGCAGATCGATGTGGAGGGTGTCGGCTATCGCCTGTCGGCCAACGGCATCCAGCGCAGCTTCAAGGTCATGCTGCCCCGCGTGGCAGAATTGCAAAAACTGATGCCGTTCAAGGCGCCGCCGGATATGTCAAACTTCCTGTTGTCCCCGATGCCAGGGCTGCTGGTCAAGGTGTCGGTCACCGAAGGCCAGACCGTCCAGCCGGGCGAGGAGCTTTGCATCCTTGAAGCGATGAAAATGGAAAACGTGCTTAAGGCCGAAAGCAAAGGCGTGGTCAAGAAAATCCACGCCGAGCAGGGGGCGAACCTATCGGTTGATGCGATCATTATCGAGTTTGAAAAAGACGAGGTAGCCTAGGCCGGATTGTCATCTGGTCGGGCATTGACTGAAACGTGATCGGCGTCGGGGGAACATTCCCCCGGCGCTTTTTGTTTCATACCTGTTCGATCGGACGGGTTTGCAACCCCTTTCGAACAGTTGCAACGCATATTAAATACAGAAAACGGGGCTTTACGGCGATTTCCGGCTGACCTATGGTCGCGGATTGAGGCCCGATGCTTTGACATGGCCATCCAATAACAAGAAACGAGGGCTTTGAATGACCTATAAACTGATTGCCTTTGATGGCGACGATACGCTGTGGCATAACGAACCGCTGTTTCGCGATGCCCATATCCGCCTGCGCGAAATGCTCTCGCACTATGGCGATGCCGATACGGTGAATGATCGCCTGTATCAGGCGGAACTGGCCAATCTTTCGATCTATGGATACGGCATTACCGGTTTCACCCTGTCGATGATCGAAACCGCGATTGAAATTTCTGAAAAGAAAATAAGTGCAGCCGAAATTCATGAACTGGCCGAAATCGGCAAATCCATGCTGCGTGCACCGACCCGCCTTATTGAAGGGGCCGAGGATGTTCTGCGCCATTATGCCAAGCAGGCGGATCGCAAGGTCGTTCTGATCACCAAGGGCGATTTGATCGCCCAGCAGCTTAAAATCGAGCGGTCCGGCCTCGAAAGCCTGTTTGCCGGGGTCGAGATCGTCTCGGAAAAGGATCCGCTGACCTATCGCAATATCTTTGGCCGCTACGGGGTTGAGCCGTCCGAGGCGGTGATGATCGGCAATTCGTTAAAGTCCGACATCCTGCCCGTCCTTGCGTGCGGTGGGTCTGCGATCCACATTCCCTATGAAATCACATGGGTCCACGAAATGGTCGATCAGACCGAAATCGACAATGATCATTTCGTGACGGTCGAAAGCATCGCCGCCGTGCCCGAAAGCATCGAAAAACTTGAACAGGACCTGCCAGCCTATGGCACGGTCGGGAGTATGGAAAATGTCTGATTGCGCCGGTTCGGAAATGTCGACCGAAGCATCCCTTGCCAATGGCCCTGCGGCAAATCTTGATCCGCAGACCAAGCTGGAACTTGAAGCTGCGGCCTTTCGGGGGCTTGTGCAGCATCTTCAGGACCGCAAGGATGTGCAGAATATCGATCTGATGAACCTTGCGGGTTTCTGCCGCAACTGCCTTGCCAAATGGTATCTGGCAGCGGCGCGTGAACGCAGCGTGCCTATGGATTATGATGGCGCGCGTGAAGTCGTTTACGGCATGACCTATGATGAATGGAAAGACAATCATCAGGCCCCGGCAAGCGCCGAACAGAAACAGAAGTTTCAGGATACCGCCCATCTGCACGCCAATATTCCCGGTGCGAAGTAGAAGTAAGCATCACATCAAAGGATGTTGTCATGACCACCACCGAACCTGACCCGCAAACCGGCACCGGAAACATTTCCGTTCATGCCCGGATTGAAGGCCGGGTGCAGGGCGTGTGGTATCGCGCCTGGACGGTTGAGGAAGCCCGCAAACGCGATCTGACCGGCTGGGTGCGCAACCGCGCGGATGGCACGGTCGAAGCCCTGTTTTGCGGCCCGGTGGCTGGGGTGCAATCCATGATCGCTGCCTGTCACGAGGGCCCGATGCATGCGAATGTCACCCGCGTGCACGAGGAACCCGGGCTTGAAGACGGGTTCATCACTTTTGAAAAACGCCCGACTGTCTGATTGCGGGCTGCCGGATTGGCGCCTTTATCCAACCGCGTTCAAAGCCTTTTTCCGCCCCGATGCAGAAAAAGGCTTTTTCTTTGGTGCGGTGCGGTGGCATGCTCTTGCGATCCTGTCCGGTTGGTCAGCCCGCTGTTTTGCTTCACGGGTATGCGATGGCCGGATCGGGAACCAAACAGGGAGAATACAAAGATGAAATTGACGACGAAATCATTTGGCGTTGCTGTTCTTCTGGCAGGGTCGGCCTTTGGCGCGTTTGGCGCACAGGCACAGGAACCGGCACAGAATGACGGTCTGAACGCGTCGCTTTGGTATCAGACCTCGGTCGAATACAAAACCACCGCCCTTTCGGTTTATGCCGGCGCGCAGCGTCTTCTCGATGCCGCGATTGGCGATCATGACTGGACCGCGGCCCTTGAACAGGATGGCAATTATTCGGCAAAACCGCCGGCGATCATCCTTGATGTTGATGAAACCGTGCTCGATAACTCGGCCTATCAGTCATGGGTTGTGACGGCCAATACGTCTTACAGCTCCAAAACCTGGGCGGCATTTGTCGAAGATGCGATTTCAACCCCGACCCCGGGCGCGCTGGAACTGACCAAGGCGGCCGCCGATAAGGGCGTTGAAGTCTTCTATGTCACCAACCGCAAGGCCGCCGAAGAAGCCGCGACAATCAAAAACCTTCAGGAATACGGCTTCCCTTACGCCGATGCGGACCATGTGATGGTGCGCGGTGAAAAGGAAGAATGGGGTTCCGCCAAGGCGACCCGTCGTGCGGCAGTTGCGGCTGATTTCCGGGTCATCATGATGTTTGGCGATAACTTCGGCGATTTCACCGACGATATCGATGGCACCATCGATGAACGCCTTGAAGTCATGGACAAATACGCGACCTATTGGGGTGAGCGCTGGTTCATGCTGCCAAACCCGACCTATGGGTCATGGGAATCCGCGGCATTTGGCAATGACTGGAAAAAGTCACCTGAAGCCCGCCGTCAGGACAAGCTTGACGCGCTCAATAGCTGGTCGGGCCCGAAAGAATAATCTGTCGCACATCTTGATATGAAAAGGGGCGTGTCACGATTGGCGCGCCCCTTTTTTTGACCGCACGGGATCAATGTGCTTGTGTTGGCTTTCACGAAGTCATGCATCCGAAAGGGGACCGATGGACCGCGCCGACGCCCCAAATTCGAAGGCCGATAACATACCGCTTGCGGTTGGTACGATCATATTCACGGTTCTGGCGCTGTCGCTGGGTGATGCGCTGATCAAGCAATCCAGCACGTCATTCGTGATCTGGCAGATTTTTGTCATTCGCTCGTTGATCGCGATACCGTTTCTGGTTGTTTATCTGGCGATCCGATCCCCGGCATCCTTGCGCCTGAACGGTGCGGTGAAATGGATGGCGTTGCGCAGCTTCATGCTGGTTGCAATGTGGATCAGCTATTATCTGGCCTTGCCCCATCTGACCTTGTCGGTCGCGGCGGCGACCTATTATACTCTGCCGATCTTCATCACGCTGTTTTCGGCTGTCCTTATCGGAAACCGGATAAGTCGCATGGGATGGGCGGCAGTTTTCATGGGGTTTCTTGGCGTCTTGCTGATCCTTCGACCGACGGCGGACAATTTCAACTTATATGCCCTGCTGCCGTTGCTTTCGGCGATGCTTTATGCGCTGGCGATGATCCTTACCCGTACCAAATGCCGGGCCGAACATCCGATCATGCTGTCGTTGGCGCTTAATTGCACCTTTGTGATTGTCGGCGGGATTGCGGCGGCTGTTATAAGCACGCTGTCTGACGAGATGCGCCATGGTTTTCTGCTTGCCTCCTGGACACTCATGACGGCTTCTGACTGGGGCATGATGGCGATGCTTGCGGCCTCGATCCTGATTGGTAGTGTCGGTGCGGCCATTGCCTATCAGAATGGACCATCCCAGATGATCGGGACGTTTGACTTTGCCTATGTCGGCTTTTCCGTGATCTGGGGAATTATCTTTTTTGCCGAAAGCCCGGATGCGCTATCGGTTCTTGGTATTGCGATGATTGTCGGGGCAGGGGTGATATCGCTTCGGCAATGACCGCAGTGAGCATGATTTATTTCATGACCCAGCGAAAGGCGCGTTTGATCTCGGCGGTGCCGTTGTGATCATACCAGCGGCCATGCGCGATAATCACCCGTTCCGGTGCCCAGTCGATCATCTGATTTACCGCCTTGCGAAGACTTTCCTTGTGTCCGGCAAAGGTCATGCGCATATCGCGCGGAGCACATCCATCCGGGTCCATCGAGCCAAACATCCGGACCAGCCAGCGCCAGATCGGGCTTTTGATCTTGTGGGCTTCGAAATTCTCGATCAGGTCGGTAAGGATCAGGGTGTTTGATTTCGGGTGATAAAATACCACCTCGGACAAATAGCCGCCGCGCACCATCACCTGTTCAATCTCGCCCGCCCATTCGCGTTCAACGCTGTCGGCCAATTCGGCGTCAAACGATACCGTCATGCCGACCGATTTCGCCCGCTTGATCACACCGGGCGCACAGAAACTTTGCGCCGCCGGATAGGCCGCCTGCCATTCCGGCACCCCGGCATAATGGATGGTATTGGGCGCAACCAGACAGGCAACTTCGCCCAGTGCATCAACACTGGCCTTAAGGTCCGCCGTCAAACGGATCGGTGAATGGACAAACAGCTTGCCCGATGCCAGCCGGATGATCGTCATCCGGGTCGGAAACGGCAGTTTCATGCCGAGATACTGAAACCCGATCACCGGGCCATCCACGATCCAGATTTCGTCCCCAACGGCCTTGGGAACGTTTAGCGGATCATAGGTATCAATCGAAAACATCGCGGACCTTTTGGGGATGGGGTCGCTGGCTATTAGGGCTATTTCACGATCTTGCCAGGATTAAGCATACCATCGGGATCAATCGCATCCTTGATCACGCGCAAAAGCTTCATCTTTTCCGGGCTGGCATAGCGGGCCAGTTCATCAAGCTTCAGCTTGCCAATGCCATGTTCGGCACTGATCGAGCCGCCAAGATCGGCGACAATGTCATGGATCAGGCGGTTTAACGTTTCCCAGCAATCCAGAAACGCCTGCTTTTCCATTTCGACGGGCTGGGTGAAATTGAAATGGATATTGCCATCGCCGACATGGCCAAACGGGCAGGGGCGAATGCCCGGGATCAGGTCCCCGGCGGCGGCCATGCCACGCACCAGCAATTCCGGCACCCTGGAAACCGGGACCGAAACATCATGCTTGATACTGCCGCCTTCAAAACCTTGCGCCTCGGGGATGCCTTCGCGGATCGCCCAAAGATTGGCGCGCTGGGCTTCGGACTGTGCCAATGTCGCATCGCTGGCAAGGCCCGCTTCAAGGGCGCTTTCGAGAAGGTCGCTTAGAACCTCGTTCAGATCATCCTTGGGCCGTGACGAGGTCAGTTCGATCATCACATACCAGTCCGAGGGTGCGGCAAGCGGGGCGGATAGCCCCGGCAGGTGTGCCACCGTCATGTCATGGGCAAAGCCGCAGATCAGTTCGAACGCGGCAATCGCATCACCGCTGTCACGCCGCGCAAGCGCCAGAAGGTCAAGGGCGGCATCGGGGCTGGGGACAGCCACCCAAGCGGTCGCGACATGGCGCGGCTTGGGAAACAGTTTCAGCGTTGCCGTGGTGATAATGCCAAGCGTCCCTTCGGCCCCGATAAACAGATCGCGCAGATCATAGCCGGTATTGTCCTTGCGCAATTTCGAAAGCCCGTTCCACACGCTGCCATCGGGCAGAACGACTTCAAGCCCCAGAACCAGATCACGTGCATTGCCATAACGGATGACGTTCAGCCCCCCAGCATTGGTCGCAAGGTTGCCGCCAATCTGGCAGGTGCCCTCAGCACCAAGGCTAAGCGGGAAGATCAGATCGCGGTCAAGGGCAGCTTCCTGAAGGGTTTGCAAAATCGTGCCCGCCTCGACGGTGGCGGTAAAATCGCGCCCATCCATCTCGATGATCCGGTTCATCCGTCGAAGGTTTAAAATCACCTCGGCCGCGTTGGCAACCGCACCGCCGCATCGCCCGGTATTGCCGCCCTGGGGCACAATCGCAATGCCATGCGTTGCGCAGATCGCGACACATTTGGCGACTTCGTCGGTGTTGGCCGGATAAAGCACCATGCCCGCATCACCGGCAAACTTGCCACGGGCTTCGGCATTGTGCGTGGCGAGTATATCGGGCTCCATGCTCCAGCCTTTCGGGCCAAGGGCATCCTGAAGTTCCTTGATCGCGCTGGCGGGCAGGATGGACATCGGGTGATTTCCGTTCGGCTGAACTTTAATTGCTGGGGGCCGGGTGGGGGGCACGCGGTGCGCTGGCGCGTTTCATCCGGTCATTGATCGCAAGCCCAAGACCAGCATCGGGGATCGGCGCAATCGCGATCCCGTCAAAGCGCGGCTGATCGGCTTCGTGCAGTTTGGCAAACAGGTTGGCGGCGGCTTCTCGGTCATCACCGGTTTTCGAAAGCCACAGGACCTTGTCAAACCCCTTGGTCACGCAATCCCCGAAGGCCAGCAATATTTCATGGCCGTATTTCTTCTGGTCCGGTGCCGTCGCATTCAGCCGCACCGGCAATCCCGGCGCATAATGACTGGTCAGCATGCCGGGGCTTTTGGGGGCGTTGTCATCGGTTTCCGCCATCACGACGTCGCATCCCAGAACTTCTGCCACCTGATCACGCGTAATCCCGCCGGGGCGCAGCATCACCACCTGATCGGTGGTAAGATCAATGACCGTGCTTTCAAGTCCAACCCCGCAGGGCCCGCCATCCAGAATCATGCCAATCGCATTGCCAAGGGATGCTGCCACATGGGCCGCCGTCGTCGGGCTGATCCGCCCGGACCGGTTGGCCGAGGGGGCG
>NZ_JPWA01000066.1 GCF_003326475.1 Thalassospira xianhensis MCCC 1A02616
TCGCCGTGGCGGGCCGCTTGCGGTCACCGACATCAACGTCATGCTGGGCAAGGTGCAGCCGGAATTCTTCCCGAATGTGTTTGGCCCGGAAGGCAACGAGCCGCTTGACGCCGATGCGGTCAAGGCGGGCTTTGCCGACATGGCGCTTAAGATCAAGGACGCCACCGGTCAGGTGCGAACACCTGAAGAAGTCGCCGAAGGGTTCCTTCGCATCGCGGTTGAAAACATGGCGAACGCGATCAAGCAGATTTCGGTTCAGCGCGGCTATGACGTGACCGATTACATCCTGCAATGTTTTGGCGGGGCAGGCGGGCAGCATGCCTGCCAGGTGGCTGATACGCTGGGCATGACGCGCGTGTTTGTCCATCCGTTTGCCGGGGTTCTGTCGGCCTATGGCATGGGTCTTGCCGATATCCGCGCGATGCGCGAACAGGCGGTCGAGGCGAAGCTTGAAACATCCGCCCTTGCAGGGCTGGATGAAAGCCTTGATGCGCTAGCCGCCGAGGCGCGTGGTGAGCTGCATGAGCAGGGCATTACTGATGCCAAGATCAGCATGCTTAAAAAGCTGCATCTGCGGTATGACGGTACGGATAACCCGTTGATCGTTGATTTCGGCGATGTTGCATTGATCAAGGCGCAGTTCGAAGAACAGCACAAGCAGCGTTACGGCTTTGTCATGGACGAAAAGCCGCTGGTGGTTGAAGCCGTCGCGGTCGAGGCGATTGGCGAAACCCAAGGCTTGCCCGATGCCGAAACCGAAGTTGCCAAGGATGGCGTCAAACCCGATCCGCTTGCCACCCGCAAGGTCGTGTTTGATGGCAAATCACAGGAAACGCCGTTCTATAAACGCGAAGACCTGAAACCGGGTGCCACCGTGCGCGGCCCGGCGGTGATTGTCGAGCCGGTCGGGACCACGGTGCTTGATCCGGGCTGGGAAGCCAAGGTCAATGGCCGGGATCATCTTGTTCTGACCCGTGTCGTGCCGTTGAAACGGTCGGAAGCGATTGGCACGCAGGCCGATCCGGTGATGCTTGAGGTGTTCAACAACCTGTTCATGAATATTGCCGAACAGATGGGGGTCACACTTGCCAACACGTCCTATTCGGTCAACATCAAGGAACGGCTTGATTTCTCGTGCGCGCTGTTTGATCAGGAAGGTCTTCTGATTGCCAACGCACCGCATATGCCAGTCCACCTTGGATCGATGGGTGAGTCTGTTCGGGCGGTTATGGAAAACAATGCCGGGAAAATGAAATCCGGCGATGTTTACATGCTGAACGATCCCTATAACGGCGGTACGCACCTGCCCGATATCACGCTGATCACGCCGGTCTTTGGCGATGATGGCAAGGAAATCCTGTTCTATGTCGCATCGCGTGGTCACCATGCCGATGTTGGCGGGATCACCCCGGGCTCAATGGCGCCAAATTCCCGTATTCTTGAGGAAGAAGGCGTTCTGATCGACAATTTCAAACTGGTCGATCAGGGCAAGTTCGATGAAGCCGGCCTGACCGCCCTTCTGGAAGGTGCGAAATATCCGGCGCGTAACCCGTATCAGAACATCGCCGATCTGCGCGCACAGATTGCCGCCAATGAAAAAGGCGTGCAGGAACTGCGCAAGATGGTCGATCACTTCGGGCTTGATGTTGTGCATGCCTATATGGGCCATGTGCAGGACAATGCCGAGGAAAGTGTTCGTCGTGTGATCGATGTGCTCAAAGACGGCGAGTTTTCCTATGAAATGGATAATGGCGCGGTGGTGAAAGCCAAGGTCACGATCCATAAGGAAACCCGTTCGGCGACGGTTGATTTCACCGGGACGTCCGATCAGCTTGATAACAACTTCAACGCACCGTCTGCGGTGACCCGGGCGGCAGTACTTTATGTCTTCCGCACGCTGGTTGATGATGACATTCCGCTGAATGCCGGGTGCCTGAAGCCGGTCAATCTGATCGTGCCGGAAGGCTCGATGCTCAACCCGCGTTATCCGGCCGCCGTTGTTGCCGGGAACGTTGAGACATCGCAGCATGTCACCGATACGCTGTATGCCGCCCTTGGCGTGATGTCGGGTGCGCAGGGCACGATGAACAACTTCACCTGGGGCAATGATACGCACCAGTATTATGAAACCATCTGTGGCGGTACCGGTGCGGGCCCGGATTATGACGGGACGTCGGGTGTGCATTCGCACATGACGAACTCGCGTCTGACCGACCCGGAAGTCCTTGAATGGCGCTTCCCGGTTCTGCTCGAAAGCTTTGGCATCCGCAAAGGGTCCGGCGGGGCAGGCAAACACAAGGGCGGGGATGGCACGGTTCGCCGGGTTCGCTTCCTTGAAGAAATGACCGCATCGATCCTGTCCAACCACCGTCGCGTCCCGGTTCAGGCCGTTGGCGGCGGGGAGCCGGGCAAGCTTGGCCGCAATGCGATTGAACGCACCAACGGCACGGTCGAGGAGCTTAAGGGCACCGATGGCGCCACCATGTATCCCGGTGATGTCTTCATCATCGAGACGCCGGGTGGTGGCGGTTACGGCAAAGCCTGATCACAATACAATACTCAGAGCCGACAGGACATCCGGGAACACCCGCCCCTCATCACGGGGTGTTCCCGACAGGGTGTTACTTGTCAGACTTGCAGCCGCCGGGAGACCGGCGGCTTTTTTATGAATTCCAGACATTGGCATTGAGATGCCGGATTAAATGAACAATGATTGGAAATCCGGACGACCCGCAATCGGGTGCCGGACCATCAAATAGCCCCCGCAATATTGGATGGGATAGATCACTGTGAAGTTTCTGATTTTGAACCAGCGTTATGCGGTTCTGGCTGGTGTGACGCTTTTGACGGTTGCCTCGTTGATCTGTGCGGCCTTGGTCGATGTCTGGTTCTGGGTGCCGGTGGTGATCTTTGGCGGGTTGATGGTGGTGGGCTGGTTTGATTTGCGCCAGACCCGGCATTCGATCCTGCGCAACTATCCGGTCAGTGGTCATATCCGGTTTATCCTTGAAAGTTTCCGCCCGGAAATCCGGCAATATATGATCGAAAGCGATCAGGACGAGGTGCCGTTCAGCCGCCAGTCGCGCGGGCTTGTCTATCAGCGCGCCAAGGGGGTCGAGGACAAGCGCCCGTTTGGCACGATCGAGGAAGTGTATAGTTCCGGCTATGCGTGGCTGACCCATTCGGTTGCGCCGACCAGCATCACCGATATCGATTTTCGGGTTCGGGTTGGCGGGGCGGCCTGCAAGCAGCCCTATGACGCCAGCCTTTATAATATTTCGGCGATGAGCTTTGGCTCGTTATCGGGCAATGCCATTCTGGCCCTGAACAAGGGGGCGAAAAAGGGTGGCTTTGCCCATGATACGGGCGAAGGCAGCATCAGCCGCTATCACCGTGAAGGTGGCGGGGACCTGATTTATCAGGTGGCATCGGGCTATTTCGGGTGCCGCAATGATGATGGCACTTTTTCGGAGGAACGCTTTGCCGAAACCGCATCCAACCCGCAGGTCAAGATGATCGAGGTGAAGCTGAGCCAAGGCGCCAAGCCCGGCCATGGCGGCATGTTGCCCGCCGCCAAGATCACCCCGGAAATATCCGAGGCACGCGGCATCCCGATGGGGATTGATTGCATTTCGCCTGCCGCGCACAGCACGTTTTCAACCCCTGTCGGGTTGATGGAATTCATTGCCAAGCTGCGCGATCTTTCGGGCGGCAAGCCGGTTGGCTTCAAGCTGTGTATCGGGCATCGGCGGGAGTTCATGTGTATCGTCAAGGCGATGCTGAAAACCGGTATTCTGCCCGATTTCATCGTGGTCGATGGCAAGGAAGGCGGCACGGGTGCAGCCCCGGTTGAATTTGCCAACCGGGTCGGCATGCCGATGCGCGAAGGGCTGACATTTGTGCATAATGCCCTTCGGGGTGCGGGTGTTCGTGATCAGATCAAGATCGGGGCGGCGGGCAAGATCGTTTCGGCGTTTGATATTGCGCAGACATTGGCGCTGGGTGCGGACTGGTGCAATGCGGCGCGTGGTTTCATGTTTGCGCTGGGCTGTATTCAGGCGCAGTCATGCCACACCAACCATTGCCCGGTCGGCATTGCAACGCAGGACCCGCTGCGCCAGCGCGCCCTGAATGTCGGTGATAAAAGCGACCGGGTGGCGCGGTTCCATCATAATACCATGCATGCACTGGCCGAGATTACCGGGGCGGCGGGCCTGACTGATCCGCGCAATTTCATGCCCTATCACTTCATGGTGCGCCAGAAGGATAACGAGTTCCTTGATGGCAACGAAGCCTATCCTTACCTGCCCGAGGGGTTCCTTGTGTCCGGCGGGCCGGAGATCGAGGGGCTTCATGACTGGTATTCGCGCTGGGACCGGGCATCGGCGGAAACCTTTGCGCCCAAGGAAATCCCGTTCGGGCCGTTCAAGCGCCATGCGAATATCGCAGGGGAGCGGGCAGCTCAGTAGGAGGCATTAAGGCAGGAGGTATCCCATGGCCGTCAAACGCATCGTTTCGAACTTTGCCGTCGATGATATCGCAAAGGTCAGGGCGTTTTACGAGGATGTCCTTGGCCTTGACTGCGTGATGGATCACGGCTGGATCGCGACCTTTGCCGCCGAAAGGCAGAATGTCATGCCGCAGGTCAGCTTCGCGACCGAGGGCGGTTCCGGCACCCCGGTGCCCGATCTTTCGATAGAGGTCGATGACCTTGAGGATATGCTGGCGCGCGTGAAGGAAGCCGGTATCGGCATCGAATACGGCCCGGCGGTTGAGCCTTGGGGCGTGAAACGGTTTTATGTGCGCGACCCGGCGGGCAGGCTTTTGAACATTCTGTGTCACGTTTGAGGGGGAGAGCGAGGTGCCAGCCCTTATCGGGGGGAGTTTTTCTCGTTTCGGAGGCTTTGCCTTTTCTTTGCGTCTTCGAATAATCAATGTGGAAGTTGCGGTTGCTGTTGTCTCGCGGTTGCGGCTAAGGAACCGACCCCAAAGCCCAGGAACCATCCCACAAGGCTGAGCAGGGCAAAGATGATGTGGATCAGCACATCGATGCCTTTGCCGATCTGCAAGATTGCAGGTTTGTTGTTTTGAAGCAGAACAACACCAATCAGGACAAAGAGCATGATGCCGATTTCGTCAGATGCGTCCGCCTCTGTGCCGAAATAGGCCAGTGCACCCATTGAGGCTGCGGCGGCAACCGTGCCGACCTGACTTGCGATGAAGCTTGCCTTGTCCGCGATGGTTTGGGTTTTTTGCCATTCAACCCGCAAGGAGCCATGTGCGAACCAGCCCGCGATCCAGAGAACAAACTGCGTCGCCATTCCGGCGATGTTTACATACAGTTCGGAATGGTTGTCCTGTTCGCCGACTGCGGTGGCGTGCCATGTCAGGAAGGCGACGGCAATGGCAATTGCGCCTTCGAGGCTAAGTGCGCTGCTGACCAGAAGCAGGCGGAGCATCAGAAACACATATTTGACGAAATCAGTGCATGACAGGCCATAACCGGGATCGGTGATATCGACTTCGTTGGTTGCGATGTCGATGTTCGGGCCGCCGCTATGCACATGCCGGGCATAGGCATAGAAGGTTGCCTTCAGAAGCGACAGAACCTTTGGCCCGGTCGTCATGTCAGGGAACCTGAGATTGTATCCAGCCTGAACAGTTGCAGGCAGGTCAGCAATCATATCCTTCAGGATATTAAATAAATCGGTGCCGGGATTGTTACCCGTCAGACCAAAGCCATTGGTGTTATTGTCGCGCTGCCATTTCGCTATTGCCTTGATCAGGACTTCGGTGTCGGAAATGACGACGTCTGTTCGTTCAACATATGGCATTGCGATCTCCCGGGGAAATAGATGGGTATTGTGCCCTTGGTCAACGGAACTGCGCGGCAAAACCCGCGAGCCATGCCTCGAAACTGCTGGTGTCCACGGCCAGAAGGTCTTCTTTGGATCGGATGATTGTTTTGGGTGGCGGAAGGTAGTTTTGGCCATTTGCGAACAATATCGAGTTGGCGAGGTTTCGCATGGACGCCAAAAGTGTCTGATCGAGTTCGGACTGGACTTTGTCGGTTGCAAAAAGAGCCTTTTGTTCGACAAGGGCCTTGTTGTTTATGAAAGTCTGCCTTTCGCGCTGGAGGCTGGAAAAGAGCTGTTCCAGTGCGTTAAGAGACAGTTCAACCGCCGAGGTGGCCTGTGCCAGCGTCTTTGCGGCCTGTTCGGGGGAGGGCAATGCTTTGCTGTGGGTGGCAACGGATGCGTTGTCGAGTTCCGTCATCTGTGTTGACAGGCTGGTAAGGTTGCTATCGACACGCTTCTGCATGTCTGAAGTGAACAATTTCGTCGCAGAGCTTTTATAGTTGCTAACGATTGTCTGGAATGAGGTCGTCAGGTTCGGCATGCCCGCGCATCCATGAAAAAGATGGGTTTTCCCCCAGACGTGGACGATGCCAAATTGTGAAAACAGGATAGAGAGCGTCGCAGTATTTTTGCGAGCTATTGATAGTGGTTCGGGAAAGCCGTCCGTGCTTTGTCACGCAAGACGGGGGCATCACGCCGCCCGCTGCATCTCCACCGTCGGGATATCACGCCCGGGGATCGGGCCGGTGACGAGGAAGCCGAATTTGCGGTAGAACGCCTTGGCGCGTTCGTTATGGGCCACGACCGAGAGTTTGACGGTCGCGTGCGGTTTGCGTTCCGCCAGCGCATCAAGGGCGGCCATCATCAATGCCTTGCCCGCACCCAGCCCGTGGGCGGCGGGATCAACCATGATCCAGTCAATTTCCGGATTGTCGTGGATGACAATGACATAACCCAGCAGGTCGTCGCCCTGGGTTGTGACGATGACGCTGTGATTGTCGCTTGCAAGCGCGTTTTCAAACACGCCGGTCGACATATCGACATAGCGGGCAACCGTCGCGGTGGCCGCATCGCCCATGCCTTCGATGAAATAGGTTGAATCGGTTGCGCGCTTGGTCAGGTCGCGGATGAAGGGAAGGTCGTTGGCAGTGCCTTTGCGGATCTGCATTCTGGCGCTCGTTGTCTTTTTCTTGTTGGGTATCGGATCGCCGGGGCGATCATGGCGTCATACGTTTTTCGGGGGCGTCATACCATCGACCTGACCGGATGTCACTTCCTGCTTTGGTGTGTTCTGAGAATACAGCACACGCCTTAATGGTGGATTGCCGTATATCAACGCCTAAAAGCAGGGCCAGCCAGCCAGCCAGCCAGCCAGACAGACAGCCAGACAGACAGGCAGACAGGTAGGCGGGGCGCGCTATCGTTTTCGGTTTTTGTCGCGATACATTTCCTGATCGGCCATATCCATCATGGTTTCGAGGCTTTCCTTGATCGGGTCGAAGAAGACAGCGGCCCCGGCGCTTATTTTCGGGGTTTCGTGGATCGGCTTTTTTGATGACGGCACCACCAGCCTGACGGCCAGAAGCGCATTGCGGATGCGGGTGATGATGGTGGTCAGATCGCCGCGATTGCGCACATAACCCAGAATGGCAAATTCATCGCCGCCGATCCGCCCGCAAATATCAACCTCGCGGATGGAAGCGGTGATGGCGGTGCCAACGGCCTTGAGCGCCGCATCGCCCGCGGCATGGCCGAAATCATCGTTCCAGTGTTTCATGTTATCCAGATCGATAAAGATCAGGCCGATATGGTGGTGATAGCGTTTGGCGATGCGGATTTTCTGCTGGGCCAGCATTTCAAACCCGGCGCGGTTGTTAAGCCCCGTGAGCTGATCGGACAGCGAGATGCTGCGCATGATCTGGAACTGTTCATACAGCCGAAGGTCGGCTTCGATCAGGTCGCGGATGGTTTCGATCAGTTTTTGCAGGGTGTCGGAATATTGGGTTGGTTTGCAGTCAAACACACAGATCGTGCCAAATATCGTGCCGTTCGACCAGGTGACCGGAACCCCGAAATAGGAACAGAAGCCGTCCTCCGTCAGTTCCGGGTTGTCGGCCCACTCGGGTTTGCCGCGCGCGTCGGGCTCATAGAAGGTGCCGCTTTGTGCGATGACCTGACGGCAGAAAATATTGGTATCAAGCCCGGTGATCGGGGTTTTGCGCCCGGCATAGGGATTGGTGTCGTTCTGGCTGGCGATGACGGAGCGGTACCCGATCCGGTCATTATATTCGACAATAAAGCCCGCGGTTGCGCCCAGAAGTTCGGTCATCAGATCAACCGCACGCTGCCACTTTTCGAGTGACGGTGCGATGGCATCGTCATCGACAAGCCAGTCGCGGGTCTTGAACTGCACCATATCCTGACGTCCCCGGTCCCTCCATTTCCCTGATGGTGCCGGTCTTTGTGCGCCAAATGACGTGACCAGACGTTTCAGGGGTCCGTTCTTTTCATATTTGTCCGTTTCGTGCGGAGAACAAGCTGTCATGACTGTCATTTATCCCCAAAAGCCCCTGAGGGCGCAGGACGAGGATCGCCGCCAGAAGCCCGAAAACCGCCACATCGCGATAGGCCCCGCCGAAATATCCTGACCATAGCGTTTCGGTCAAACCGATCATTAACCCGCCCAGCCACGCACCGCGCATCCGTCCAATTCCCCCGAGGATGGCGGCAGTCAGTGCCTTGAACCCGAAAAGCGTACCACTGTGAAAATTAATGACCCCATAACGAAGGGCCAACATTGCGCCGGTTAATCCGCATAAAAATCCTGCCAGAACAAAGGATTGGGATTCAGTGCGCGAAAGAGACACCCCGCAAAGCGCCGCCCCCAGACGATCCTGGCTGATCGCGCGCCAGTTCCGGCCAAAGGCGGTTTTGCCCATGATCCAGACCAGAACACCCGCAACCAGAACCGCCCCGCCGATGGCCAGCATATCGAACCCGTGCAGGCGGACGACGAAATGATCGCCGCGCAACAGCGGCACGGAAAATTGCCAGATCGGCGGCAGGTTGAAATTGCGCGCCGATATGACAATCCGGATAAATTCCTGAATGACCAGAACACAGCCAAGCGATGCAACAATCATCGCCCGCCCGCCAGCGGCCTTTCGGCCAAGGGGCCCGAACACATTGCGCCATGTCAGGTGGCTTAACCCCGATCCGACAAAGGTCGCCATCATGACGGAGCCGACCACCATTACCGGGATCAGCCAGCCGACCATGCCTGATATCCACAGGCTTGTGATGATGGTGCCAAGGGCGGCCGTCATCACCACCTCGCCAAAGGCAAGATTGATCCGCCCGATCAGGCCATAGATCAGGGTAAAGGACAGGGCCAGCAGGCCGTAAATCGCCCCGCGCGCCAGACCGCTTAGCACCAGTTGGGTGGCATAGGCCGCCGGCAGACCGATATCGGGCACATCGGCACGCAGGCCGTGGCTTTCGGGATCGATATAGCTTTCGAGTGCGGTGCGCCCGACCCGGTCAATCCAGAACCGTTTGAGCAGAACCATATGCGCATCGGACACCGGGCCAAGGCGAGTTGTTTCAATCGCATAAAGGTTGGTTGGCGTGTTGGGCCTGGTCGCGTCCTCGAAATGGCAGGTGATGGCGTGGGTTTCGGTCGAGGGCAGGGGGATTTCGCCCGGTTCGAGCAACTGATAGCGGAGCGTGATCGTATTGCCATCAGAGGTTTCGTCAAAGCGGGTGACAAGACGGATCTGTTTATCTTCGTCCTCGATCCCCGGCAGGGCCAGACGGCAGATATTGAACTGATAGGGATCGCGCGGCGCGCAGGAAGTCAGGAGTGCGGCCAGAAGTGGCAGCAGCCAGAAAACGCGATGAAGATGCCTTGACCCTGATCTGGTGTTCACCGGTTGCTCCGGCTTGCCCTTGATCACCTCATCCTCGTGCGATTTGGGTGTTTTTACAAGTGCTTGGTGTTGTTGTGAGGGCACGGGACGAAATTTCGCCCCTTTTGGTTGCGATCAGGGGTTGGTCGTGCTGAACTTGAGCAATGACGACGGATTTAACCAAAGCCCGAAGATGGAGACGCCCAAATGGCAGACGTGATCGACTACAAAATCCATGGCGAGGAAATGCAACTGGTCGAGATCGAACTTGATCCGGGCGAGGGGGTGCGGGCCGAAGCCGGGGCGATGATGTATATGTCGGACGGTATTGCCATGCAGACCGGCACGGGCGGCGGGATTTTTTCCGGCTTCAAGCGGATGCTGACCGGCGAGGGGTTCTTTATCACCAGTTTCGTGCATGAAGGATCGGGCAAGGGGCATGTCGCCTTTGCCGCCCCCTATCCGGGCAAGGTAGTGCCGATGAATTTGCCGGAACTGGGTGGCGAGATCATTTGCCAGAAGGATGCGTTTTTATGCGCGGCATCGGGCATTGATATCGATATCGCCTTTTCCAAGAAACTCGGCGCGGGGTTGTTTGGTGGCGAAGGCTTTATCCTTCAGCGGTTGAGTGGTGACGGGCTTGCGTTTGTGCATGCGGGCGGCACGATCATCCGCAAGGATTTGCAGGCAGGTCAGACATTGCGCGTGGATACCGGCGCACTTGTCGCCATGACGCCATCGGTTGATTATTCGATCAAATTCATTGGCGGCTTTACCAATGCGCTTTTCGGCGGCGAGGGGCTTTTTGTCACGACCCTTGAAGGGCCGGGAACGGTGTGGTTGCAGACATTGCCGTTTGCAAGGCTGGCGGATCGCATCGCGGCGGCCCTGCCCAAGGACCGCAACAAGGGTTAGGAAGCGGTTTGCGCAACCAGTTCGCGCATCCAGCCCAGAAAAGCATTGATCTGTTCCTGCCGGTGGCTGTTTGACCGGCAGGACAGAACATACCCGCGGTCCGATCCCAGCGTGACATCGCCAAGGGTGACGAGCTGCCCGGTTTTAAGATGCTGCTGCAAAAGGGCGGTCCAGCCGAGCGCCACACCCTGCCCCGACAGGGTTGCCGACAGGACCAGCAGATAGGTATTGAACCGGTGGCCATAAAGCGGCCCGGTTTCCCGAACCCCGGCAGTGCGCAGCCAGCTTTCCCAGTTAAACCAGCGATAATCGATTTCATCATCGAGATGGATCAGCGGATAATGCCGCAGGTCGGCGATGTTTTTCGGATGGCCGCGGGCCTCAAGGAACGCCGGGCTGCAAACCGGGGTGACCTGTTCGGGGATCAGCATCACGTCTTCGGGGTGGCAGTTCCCGAACGAGATTTCGATATCGATATTCTGGTCGGCGGCGAAATGCCCGGTCTGATTGGTGACGACATTGACCTCGATATCGGGATGGCGGGCGATGAATTCCGGCAGATGCGGCATCAGGATGAAGGAGGCAAAGGCGAAATCGGTTCCGACACTGAGCCGGGCGGATCGCCTGGTTTTGATCCGTTCCACCGTGCGGTCGATCTGCCCGAAGGCCACCGAAATGCAATCAAACAGTTCCTGCCCGGCGCGGGTCAGCGACACGCCGCGATGCTTGCGGCGAAACAGCGGATGGCCAAGCTGTTCTTCAAGGGCGGTGATCTGATGGCTGACGGCGGGCTGGCCGACGCCAAGTTCGCGCGC
>NZ_JPWA01000067.1 GCF_003326475.1 Thalassospira xianhensis MCCC 1A02616
TTCAGGCGTTCTTCTTCGGCCTGAAGTTCACGGACTTTCAGGGCGTTGTCCTTGAACACCTCGACCGCGCGGCCCATGGCGGTGATTTCGTCGTTACCCTTGACCGGGACGTCGATATCGAGATTGCCATCGGCCAGTGTGACCATGGTTTTCTGCAGACCAGCCAGGCGGCGCAGAAGGTTGCCACGGACATAGACGACATAAATGATCAGCGAGATCAGGATGGCCGCACCGGCGACGCCATACAGGCGGCGGCGACAACAGCCAGTGCCGTCAGGCTCTGTTTCTCGACCACTTTGGCCTGTGCGGCGGCTTCCTGGACTTCGGAGTTCAGGGCAGCGACCAGTTCGGCGACGCTGCTGCGCATCGCGTTGGCGAATTCACCGCTCTGGATGACCAGACGCTGGCTTTCTTCGGCTGCGGCCAGTTCGCGTTTGCGAAGTTCGGGCAGGCTGTCATCACCCACAGAAAGCTTCGACATCTTGTCGATCAGTTCGACATAGAAGTTTTTAAGCCGTTCGTTGCCAATCGATTCCAGTGCGGCAAGGGCATCGGCATAGGTGCCGCGGATGCGCACCGGAATGATCGACAGGCGGACGGCCTGCGTTTCGGTGGTGGACGCGATGATCATGTTGGCAGCGGACGAACCAAGGCGTTCGATTTCCAGCACCGGTGAACGTGCGCTGATGGCGTCGTTCATTTTTATGAAGTTCTCGATCACTTCTTCGGTGCTTGCCGTGTATTTGGCGGACGGATCGTCTTTGAGCGACTGTGCGTAGGCATTGCCCTGTGCGATGTCGTTCTGGGTATAGGACAGAACCGGTTTCAGCGTATCGCCATAACGTTTGGCAAGATCCTGGAATTCGCCCAGTTTTTCGGCCTTTTCGGCGGAAATGGCAAAGCGTTCCTGGGTTACGGTGTGTAACTGGCCAAGGGTGTCCTGCAACTGAATGCGGTTGTCATTGATCGTTGCAATGACTTCGGGCATGAAGCCGGTGGCTTCGATTTCGTTGATCTTGTTGACCAGTTCCAGCAGGCGGAAATCAAGTTCTTCCTTGATGGCCAGTTCTTCGTCGGTGGAATTGGATGCAACGATGCGTGGCGCAATCGCCACGATTTCCGCGCTTTCGGTCGCCAGTTGCTGTGCGGCGGCGATTGGCGGCAGTTTTTCTTCTGTGATGGTTGTCAGAGCTTCGCCGAACTTGTTGAAAGAAACGGCACCCACAACGGCAGACACGACTGCCATTAAACCGACCAAGGCAAACGATATCAAAAGCTTGCTTTGGACCCCGAACTTAGTTCCCATTCTGTCCTACCTTCTTGTGCTGTTTTCCCCGGGCGGCTTCTTCGTCCGACCGGGTTTCTTGGATCAGGCAACGGGTGTTTTGTTTTTTTTCGCCGCCCGGTTCGTAACCCCCGAGAGTTATACTTTAGAGTTATTTTTTCTTATTAAGGGACATTATTGAAATATTATTCGCAGAACTGCAAGATGTAAGCAGTTCTGCGACAAAAAATCGCGATTAAATCCGGAAGTTGTATAAACCACAGGTAATTCGACCTGGCTTTCGGTGCGTGGTGGTTGAGGGATGCGAACAGATGACGGATAGCTGGACCTTGTGTCGCAAACAGGATATAGGAGCGGTCGAAATTTCTGCCTGCCAGTTGTCCGGTCCGGTTCGGCCCGCCCGACTGGCGCGCAATCATCGCGAGACCGGTCTGCCCGGGAAGCCCCCGCAGTTACCGGCCGGTGCCCGATTTGCACTGATCGACAACACGAAAAGAATACAGGTTTCAGGTTATGGCCGGCCATTCCCAATTTAAAAACATCATGCACCGCAAAGGCGCGCAGGATAAAAAGCGCGCCAAAATCTTCACCAAACTCGCCCGTGAAATTACGGTTTCGGCGAAAATCAGTGATGATATCAACAGCAACCCGCGTCTGCGTGCAGCCATCGCCGCCGCGCGTGTTCAGAACATGCCCAAAGACAACATTGATCGCGCGATTAAAAAGGCGACCGGTGCAGGCGAGGGCGACAATTATGAAGAAGTCCGTTACGAGGGTTACGGGACGGCTGGTGTTGCCGTTATCGTCGAGGCCCTGACGGACAACCGCAACCGTACCGCGTCCGAAGTGCGCGCCGCATTTGCCAAAAGCGGTGGCAACCTTGGTGAAACCGGTTCGGTCGGCTTCATGTTCAACCGTCTTGGCGAAATCGTTTACCCGGTGGACAAGGCCGGTGCGGACGAAATGTTTGAAGCCGCCCTTGAGGCTGGTGCTGCGAATGCGGAAACCGATGATGAGAATCACATCATCGAAACCGAGATCGAAGATCTTAACGCGGTGCGTGAGGCCTTGACCGAGAAGTTCGGCGATCCGGAAAGTTCGAAGCTTGTTTTCCGTGCGGTTACCGAGGCCGATATCAGCGTTGAACAGGCACAGAGCATCATGAAGCTTGTTGATGTGCTTGAAGATAACGACGATGTGCAGAATGTCTGGACCAATGTGAACTGGACCGACGAGATCGTTGCCGCGCTCGATAACTGATTACGCTTGCTTACGCCCGTCATTCCCTTTTGAATGACGGGCGTATTTTATTTTGCTCATAATAATAAGGTGGGGCGACGTGGTCAGGGTTCTAGGTATCGATCCCGGTCTTCAACGCACGGGCTGGGGGGTGATCGATCTTACAGACAACCGGATGCGTCATGTTGCCAACGGTGTCGTGACCTCGACACAGACGCTGTCGCTGGCGGAACGTCTTGATCAGCTTCATAGCGGGCTTATGGACGTGATTGCGACCTGGACACCCGACGAGGCCGCGGTCGAGGAAACCTTCGTTAACAAGAACCCAGTTTCGACCCTTAAGCTGGGGCAGGCGCGCGGTGTTGCGCTGCTGGCACCGGCACGTTGTGGCATTCCGGTAACGGAATATACACCCAATGCCGTCAAAAAGACGGTGGTGGGTGCCGGTCATGCGGCCAAGCAACAGGTCGAAATGATGGTGTCCACGCTGCTGCCGGGATGTCAGATCCATGGCGCAGATGCGGCCGATGCCTTGGCCGTGGCGATTTGTCATGCACAACATGCCGGAACCCGTGCGCTTGCGGGGATAACAGCCGGACCGGGGAGAAAATACAGGTGATCGCAAAACTTCGCGGAATTGTCGATTTCATTGGCGAGGACAGTGTCATCATCGATGTGAACGGGGTCGGATACCTTGTTTTCGCATCGCGCAGGACATTGACCATGCTGCCGCCAAAAGGTGGCGAGGCGGGGTTGATGATCGAAACCCATGTCCGCGAAGATCACATTCATCTGTATGGATTTGCCGATAACGCCGAAAAGCAGTGGTTCGCGCTTTTGACGACGGTACAGGGGGTGGGGGCCAAGGTTGCGCTGGCCCTTTTGTCCGTTCTAAGCCCGACCGATCTTTTGCGTGCGATTGCCGCGCAGGATACCACGGCCCTTTGCCGGGCACCGGGGATTGGCCCGAAGGTGGCGACCCGTGTTGTGGGTGAGCTTAAAGACAAGGCGTCGCGCCTTAACCTTGGCCCGGTCGCGGCACCAGTGGCACCAGCGGCATCACCTGCCGCAACTTCGTCAAAAAAATCTGCCAAATCTGCCAAACCGGTCAGTGATGTGAGTATCGACACAGCCGATGCCGTGCCGGTTGTGGATGATGGTGCGGTTCTGGCCGATGCGGTTTCCGCACTGGTCAATCTGGGCTATGGCCGGTCCGAGGCGTTTGGCGCGGTTGGCAAAGCCGCCCAGCAGGCCGGTGACGACAAGACACTTGATACCCTGATCCGTCTGGGACTGAAGGAGCTTAGCGCGTGAGCGAGGAAGAAGACCGTTTACTCAGCGGGGAACGCCGCGAAGAGGATTATCAGGACGGTTCGCTGCGCCCGCGCCGGCTGGACGATTTTACCGGCCAGAAAGAAGTGCGCGAAAACCTTGATGTCTTTATCCAGGCTGCGCGCGGCCGCGAAGAGGCTATGGACCATGTGCTGTTTTTCGGGCCGCCGGGGCTTGGTAAAACGACGCTTTCGCAGATTGTTGCAAGCGAACTTGGCGTCGGCTTTCGGGCGACGTCCGGCCCGGTCATTGCCAAGGCCGGTGATCTTGCCGCCCTTCTGACCAATCTTCAGCCGCGCGATGTTCTGTTTATTGATGAAATCCATCGCCTGAACCCGGCGGTCGAGGAAATCCTTTATCCGGCGATGGAAGATTTCCAGCTTGATCTGATCATCGGCGAGGGACCGGCGGCACGTTCGGTCCGGATCGACCTTCCGCCCTTTACCCTTGTTGGGGCGACGACACGGTCGGGGCTTCTGACCACGCCGCTTCGCGATCGTTTCGGTATTCCGTTGCGGTTGCGATTCTACGAGCCCGAAGAGCTGGTCGAGATCGTCGCACGCGGGGCACGGTTGCTTAATTTCGATATGACACGCGAGGGGGCGATGGAAATTGCCCGCCGGTCACGGGGAACACCGCGTATTGCCGGACGTTTGTTGCGGCGTGTGCGTGATTTTGCGGTGGTTGCCGGTAAATCGCCCGTCGATAAATTCATTGCCGATGCGGCGCTCACGCGGCTTGAGGTTGATAATCTTGGCCTTGATAGTCAGGACAGACGTTACCTGAACTGTATCGCCGGGAATTACGGTGGCGGGCCGGTGGGCGTTGATACGCTGGCCGCAGCCCTGTCGGAAGAACGCGACACGATCGAGGATGTGATTGAGCCGTATCTGTTGCAGCAGGGGCTGATACAGCGCACCCCGCGTGGCCGTATGCTGGGCATCAAGGGGTACAAGCATCTGGGCCTTGTGCCACCGCGTGAAGGCAATGGTGTGCCGCTGGCGGATCTGTTTGACCAGCGCGCGGCCAATGCCGCAGACGGGACAGACGAATGACGGATACGCATGATACTGGCCTGCTCGGTTATATCGAGGGCAAGCGGCATATCTTCCCGTTAATGGTGTTTTACGAGGATACCGATGCGGGCGGGGTTGTGTATCACGCCAACTATCTCGCCTTTGCCGAGCGGGCGCGTTCAGCGATGCTTAACCTGTTGGGGTTTAGCAATAGTCTTGTTGCAGAACGCCACAAAGTTGCCATAGCCGTTCGACACTGTACGCTCGATTTTCGCCGGGCGGCCCGGTTGGAGGACAGGCTGATTGTGGAAACTCGCCTGATCAAACTGGGGGGCGCGTCGCTTGGATTCGAGCAGAAGATCACGCGGGACGACGAGATACTCGTGGTTATCGAGATATATCTCGCCTGCATGTCACTGCAAGAGTTGCGGGCGCAAAGGCTGCCCGAAGAATTGAGAATGGCTTACGCAACCTATCTGGATGTGAACGAGGACTGAAGATAATATGGAAAATCAGGTGGTCGACGCGGTAACGCTGGGGCAGTCGGTCATGGCTCATGACATGTCCATGTGGGGCCTGTTCATGCAGGCCGGGATTGTCGTCAAAACGGTGATGATCGGGCTGATGCTGGCATCGGTCTGGGTATGGGCAATTGTTTTTGAAAAACTGATGCGGTTGCGCAAGTTGCGCGCCCAGGCAAATACATTCGAAGAAGCATTCTGGTCGGGCGGGTCGCTTGAAGACCTGTATGATCGTATCGCCGATCAGCCGCGCGATCCGATGTCGGCCATTTTTGTGTCGGCCATGCGCGAATGGCGTCGTTCCAACGCGCGCGGGGTCAAGGGCGAAACAATGCGCGCCCGCCTGCAGCAGCGTCTTGAACGGTCGATGGAAACCACGCTGGGCCGGGAAATGGACCGGGTTGAACGTTATATGACGTTTCTGGCGTCTGTCGGCTCGACCGCACCGTTTGTCGGCCTTTTTGGTACCGTCTGGGGCATCATGGTGTCCTTCCAGTCGATTGCAGCATCGAAAAACACATCGCTTGCGGTTGTCGCACCGGGTATTGCCGAGGCGTTGCTGGCAACGGCGATGGGCCTTGTCGCCGCTATTCCGGCGGTGGTGGCCTATAACAAGATTTCCAGCGACCTGAGCCGTTACGGTAATCGCCTTGAGGCGTTTGTCGACGAATTCACGTCGATCCTGTCGCGCCAGCTTGACGACGCGAGAGACTGATATGGGCGCACAACTCGCATCCGGATCGGGCGGAGGACGCCGCCGCGGTCGTCGCAACCGCCGCAAGGCCATGAGCGACATCAACGTCACGCCGATGGTTGACGTGATGCTTGTCCTGCTTGTGATCTTCATGGTTGCTGCACCCCTGATGACGGTCGGGGTCGAAGTCGACCTGCCGGAAACATCGGCAGCCCCGATGACCGGTCAGGACGAACCGCTGGTCGTGTCGGTCACCGGTGATGGCACCCTTTATATTATGGATAGTGAAGTCCCGCAGGACACGCTGGCCGAAAAGCTTTCGGCCATTACCGAGAACAAACGCGATACCCGCATTTTCGTGCGCGGTGACCGGGCAATCGATTATGGCCGTGTGATGGAAGTCATGGGCCTGATCAGTGAAGCCGGGTTTAGCAAAGTTGCGCTGATCGCGGAGCTGCCCGAAAAGGGCAAGTAAACCGACATGTTACGCAGTGTTCTGATTTCCCTGGCAGCCCATCTGGCAATCTTTTTGATTGCCTGGTTAGGCCTGCCGGAACTGTTCGAGGAAACGCCGCTGGAACTGCAGTCGATTTCGGTCGAGGTGGTCACGGTTGACGAATTCTCGGCGGCTCCGACCAAGGCGCTGCCAAAGCCGAAAGCCGAAGAAAAGCCGAAACCGAAACCGGCCCCGAAGCCAGAGCCAAAGCCCGTTCCGAAGCCGGAGCCAAAACCGGAACCGAAACCAGAGCCGAAGCCCGAGCCCAAACCGGAGCCAAAGCCCGAGCCGAAACCGGAACCGAAGCCAGAGCCCAAACCGGAACCGAAGGTCGAACCGAAACCACAACCGAAGCCGGAACCAAAACCCGTTCCGAAGCCGGAAGTGAAGAAGGAGCCGACCCCGACCCCGGAAAAGCCGAAACCGAAACCGGTTGAAGCCAAAAAGCCGGAGCCAAAACAGGAGCCGAAGCCCGAACCGAAGCGTACGCTTGCCGATATTCTGAAGGATGTGCGTAAAACCGAACCGAGCGCACAGCCGACACCACAGGATACACCGGAAGATACGCCCGAGGACAATGCCAGCGAGGTTGTCGCGACGCGTCTGGACGCTCGTTTGACTATGAGCGAGCTTGACGCCGTCAAAAGACAGATCGAACGCTGCTGGAGTCCACCGGCCGGAGCCAAGGAAGCCGGGAACTTCGCGGTTGAAATTCATGTCAGCGCGAACCCGGACGGTACTGTCCGTCAGGCACGAATTAGCAACTCTGGCGAGATTGGTGGCGACCCTTCACGCCGTACGATTGCAGAAAGTGCTCTTCGAGCTGTGCTAAATCCGCAATGCAGTCCTCTAAAACTGCCGCTGGATAAATACGAAATGTGGCGCACATTCACGTTCAATTTTGACATGCGTGAAATGCTGGGCCTGTAATGAATAAAATCATAAGTCCCTCAAAACGCGTGGAAAATAGCGAGGCAGGATGACCATCAAGACCAACGCATCAAAACGATATTGGGTTACACGCAGTCTGGCAGGACTGTGTGCCCTTGCCGTTGTCGCTGGCCTGGCCGTTGTAACCTCGGCACCGGCGCATGCCGAACTCCGTATCGACATCACCCGCGGTGAAGTCAAGCCGATGCCGATCGCCATTACCCGTTTCCCGGGTGAAGGTGTTTCGGAAACCGAAGTCGGCCAGAACATCACCTCGGTGATCAGCAATGATCTGGCGCGATCGGGCCTGTTTGCGCCAATTGACGAAAAAGCCTTTATCCAGAGTGCCAGTTCGCTGGCGGTTAATCCGAACTTTGCCGAGTGGCGCGCAATCAATGCACAGGCACTTGTCAATGGCCGGGTCGTAACCGAACCGAACGGGCTTCTGCGTGTCGAATTCCGCCTTTGGGATGTTCTGGCTGAAAACCAGATGGCGGGGGTGGCCTATCGCACCCAGCCAAACAACTGGCGGCGCATCGCACACAAGATTGCTGACGAGATTTATAAACGCATTACCGGGGAATCGGGCTATTTCGATACCCGTATCGTTTATGTCTCCGAATCGGGCCCGGGCGATAAACGCGTCAAGCGGCTTGCGATCATGGATCAGGACGGTGCGAACCACCGTTTCCTGTCAGACGGCAAGTTTCTTGTTCTGAACCCGCGTTTCTCTCCGACGGCCCAGGAAGTGGTTTATATGTCGTACTTCAACGATAAACCACGTGTCTATGTTCTGGATATCGATACCGGCGAGCTTGAATTGCTTGGCGATTTCCCGGGCATGACCTTTGCCCCGCGCTTTGCCCCAGATGGCAATTCCGTGGTGATGTCCCAGGCTTTGGACGGCAATAGTGAAGTCTACGAGCTGGATCTGCGTACGCGTGAAAAACGCCAGTTGACGCGGCATCCTGCAGTTGATACATCGCCGTCATATTCTCCTGATGGTTCGCGAATTACGTTCAACTCGGATCGTAGCGGATCACAGCAACTTTACGTGATGAATGCGGATGGTAGCGGCGTCCAGCGCATCAGTTTCGGTGGGGGTCTTTATGCCACACCGGTCTGGTCGCCACGCGGAGACCTTATCGCCTTCACCAAATCACAAGGAGGTCGGTTCTATATCGGTGTCATGCGTCCGGATGGCAGTGGAGAGCGGCTTTTGGCCGAGGGCTTCCTTGTCGAAGGCCCGACATGGGCACCGAACGGAAGAGTGTTGATGTATCACCGCCAGCACCCGTCCAGGGACGGGACCAAGGATCGATACCGTCTGTATTCGATCGATCTGACCGGTTATAACGAACGCGAGATCGTTACACCGGCGGATGGATCAGATCCAGCATGGTCGCCCTTGATTCCCTGATATCTCAAGAGTATAGTTATCGCGAAGCACTGAATGCGATTCGCATTAATCGCGGGCATTTTCGGTGTCGCGAGACATGGAAAACACCACAATCGGGCGAATGTGTCCGGTGTTAAGGGGAAAACTTAAATGAAACTTCGGATTCTGAGTGTTTTTGCTGCTGCCGCACTTCTGGCTGCCTGTGAAACCGCACCTGACAGCTCTGCTACTTCTGCTGGCGAAGGTGTCTCGACCACCAATCAGCCGTCTTCCACTTCGAGCGCGCTTTCGGAAAGCAGCCCGGAATGGTTCGCGGTTAATGTTGGCGATCGCGTATTCTTTGGCTTCGACAAATATGACCTGTCGGGCGAAGCACGCCGTACGCTGGAACTTCAGTCCGCTTGGCTGAAAAAATACCCGCAGTACAAAGTCGTTGTCGAAGGCCATGCCGACGAACGCGGTACCCGTGAATACAACCTTGCACTGGGTGAGCGTCGTGCGAACTCCGTGAAAGATTACCTCGTTGCTCTGGGCATCGATCCGTCGCGTGTCGAAACCATTTCCTATGGTAAAGAACGTCCGGTCGCTCTGGGCCACGACGAAGAAAGCTGGGCGAAAAACCGCCGCTCTGTTTCGGTTATCCGTTAAGAGCGTGCAGGTGAAAGCCTGAATTTCAAGGCGCCTGTTCCGTGAGGAACAGGCGCCTTATTTTTGCCGCCTGAAAATGTTGCAACATTAGATATTCCTTGATGACATCGGGAATACGATGTTCGAAATTACGACGAAGGACCCGAAAATGATCCGAGTTGGCCCGAAAACCGGTTATCGAAATAACGCCCTGCCGTCCCGCATGTCGGCCGTTGCGATTTCACCAACCGTTGGGGGGAAACAGGGAGCGTCGCGGCGCAGCCCGATCGGCTATCTGTCGGTGTTTGCCGTCACGGCCCTGATAGGGATGACTGTTCTTGGCAGTGCACCAGCATGGGCGCAGGAATCCAATATGACCCGGCAGGTCGAACAGCTGCGCAATGACCTTGATCTGTTGCAGCGTTACGTCTATCGCGAGGGTGTTCCCTCCGGTGGCGTACCCGACGGTGGCGCTTCAAGCGGCGGAAGCCCAGCAGCCGCGCGTCAGCAGGTTCAGATCAACGATATCGAGCGCGCCGTCACCCAGTTGACAGGACAAATCGAGGAATTCGATTTCCGTATCCGCAAGATCGAAGACCGTCTTGAACGGCTGGTGTCCGATGTCGATTATCGCCTTAGCCAGCTTGAAGGCGGTGGAGCGACCGGTGCCCAGACGGGAGCCGTTGCGCCATCTGCGGCGGCCGGGGC
>NZ_JPWA01000068.1 GCF_003326475.1 Thalassospira xianhensis MCCC 1A02616
CCGCCGTAATGGCTCCGCCATCCGCCGACGCATATCCTGCGGATCGCCCCGCTGCCCTGCCTCAATCTTTGCCGCTGCATCCTGATCCCCTCTTTGATCCGGCCCCAAACGCAAAAACCCGCGAGGCACAAGGCCTTGCGGGTTTCGGTTCGGGTGCATTTCTCCCGTTGATTTTTCTCTTATGCCATAAATAAAAGAACAAATCAAGAACTTTTTCAATAAATTTCATATGCCGCCCAAAACCGCCCCATTCGGGACCGCCTTTTATTTTGGCTCACTCACGATCCTGACTTGACCCGCCCCGCCAAAGCCCCAAACTTAAACTAGGGTTTGAAATCTGTTCATCAGACCAAGCTGGCGGCACATGTCCCGGTTACGGGGCGATTGCAGGGGCCTTAAGTCGATATGTCGATCATACCACCCAATCCCCGACTGGAACGTCATCTGCGCCTGGCGCGGATGATCATGTCGTGGGAACGCGTGTGGCCACGGCTGATCCCGCCTTTGACAACCGCGATGCTGATTGCCGGGCTGACCCTAACCGGTACCTTTGAAATGCTGCCCGCGACCGGGCATATCATTTTGCTTTCGATCCTGTCGGTTGCCGGTCTTGCTGCCATCATCCTGCCATGGCGGCATTTCACATGGCCCAATCGCCGCGCCGTCCTGCAAAGGATCGAACAGGAAAACGGCCTTGAAAACAACCCGCTGCAAAGCCTTGAAGACCATATCGGGGATCACGAGGACCCGCTGACAAGCTATCTGTGGCAAAAGCAGCTGCAACGCCACGAGGCGATGCTTGATAACCTGCATTTGCCCCGTCCCCAGCCCTCGCTGGCGCGCATTGATCGCTATGGCTTGGTGGTTTTGCCGGTCTTGCTGCTCGCCGTCGGGCTGTTTGTCGCCCATGACCGGATGGGGGAACGCTTTTATAAGGCGTTCAGCCCGCTTCAACGGCTGGGTGCTGCCGATTTCAGCACGACATTATGGGTCACCCCGCCTGCCTATACCGGACAGATCCCGCGAGTCCTGCGTTTTGCCGATGGCACCGACCAGCCACAGCAGCAACCGGCGGATACAAACGCCGGGAATCCCAATGTCATCGATGTGGATGTCCCCGTCGGGTCAACACTGGCGGGCAGCATCGGAAGTGTCTGGCAACCCACACTGCATACCCCCACCGGCGAACGCGACATATCGGAAAGCAGCGACAACAGCTATGTCATTTCGACCGCCCTTGATCAGGCCGGGCCGTGGCGCATTTCGGTCTGGGGCAATGACCGGCTGACACTGAATGTCAATCTGGTGGCCGATAAACCGCCCGCCCTTTCATTCGTCAGCCCGCCGTCGGTGACCCGCCGCGATCATATCCGTCTTGATTATGTCGCGACCGATGATTACGGCATGAACAACCTTGATCTGATCATCACCCCCGCGACCGATGGCATTGGCGCCGAACAGTTCGGTCTGATCGACAATATCCGTATCGATATGTCCGGTCGCGATGGTCAGGGGGGTGCCGCATCCATGCCAACCCGGATCGAAGGCCCACGTTTCCTTGATCTTGTTTCCCATCCCTGGGCCGGGCTTCCGGTCAATCTGCAACTGGTATCGCAGGACAATTCCGGGCAGCGAGGCGAAAGCGATATGCGATCCATCGTGCTTCCGGAACGTGAATTCACCCATCCGGTTGCCAAAAAGCTGATCACGATCCGGCGTGGCTTGCTGCGTTATCCCGACAAGGCGCTTGAAATGCGCAATGCCCTTTTGCCCGTGCTGTATGCCCCGCAGGCATTTAACGGCCATATCGGTATTTTCCTGGCACTTTCCGTGACCGAGGCACGACTTTCGGCCCATCTGCGTGATCGCGACGTCCATCAGGAGGTCGCCGGGCTGCTTTGGCACATTGCCGAAGAAATCGAACGCGGCAGCTATGGCATGGCCGAACGCAACCTGATGGAGGCCGAGGAACGGCTGCTCGAAGCACTCGCCAACCCGAATGTCACCGAAGCCGAAATCGCCGAGCTGATCGAAAATTACCGTCGGGCCCTAAACGAATATATGGCCGCCCTCGCCCGCGAGGCACCGCAGAACCAGCAAGGACAGCAACAGACCCCCGCCGCCATCCTTGAACAGCAGGATCTTTCACGGATTGTCGATCAGATCGACGCCCTGATGCGGGCCGGTGCCCGCGATCAGGCGCGCGCCCTGATTGATCGCCTGCGTGAATTGGTTGAAAACATGCAGGTCACATCGGGTGACGGCGGAACCGATATCACATCGACCTTGCGCGAAATGCTCGATGGCATTCGTGATCTTGCCCGTCGACAGCAGGAACTGATGAATCAGGGGGATAATCCGTCCAACAATCCCGGCGGCAATGGTAACCGCGCCGAGGAACAGCAAAACCTTGCCGGTGATGCCCAGAACCTGACCAACAATTCCGGCTTTGGCCAGTTTGGCAATCTCAGCGGCATTGAAACCGCCATCGAGGCCATGCAGCGCGCCGCAGAAGCCCTTGGGCGCAACCGCGCCCACGAAGCCCTGCAACAGCAGGGACAGGCCATGGAAGCCCTTCAGCGCGGCATTGGCGAACTGAGCCGTGCCCTTGAAGGGCTTAGCCAGATGATGCCGATGCTTGATGAACTGCGCGGGTCGGGCAACCGTGATCCGCTTGGCCGGCCGGTTGGCGGGGACGGCACCACCGTCATCCCCGAAGTCGACACCCTTGAACGGGCATGGCGTATCCTGCAGGAACTGCGCCGCCGATCCGGGGACCCGGACCGCCCGGTGATCGAACAGGAATATATTGATCGGCTGCTTAAACGGTTCTAGGAACGCAACCCCGAAGAACGGGTAAACAAAAAGGGCAGCGACGGATCGCTGCCCTTTGTCATTTTCAGATCAAACCGATCAGGGTTCGACCGCTTCGCGCGGGTCAAGGAAGGTAACCTGCAGGCGGGTTGCTGTCGGGTTCGGACGACGGATCTTGGTTTCCACCGTCATGGTTTCGCCAACCGGCAGCATCTGGGCTTCCATCGGCATTTCTGCACCGCTCTGAACCGCGCTTTCGTCATAGATCAGCGGCACTTTTTTGCGCTGAACCACACGATCCAGCGGATCAAGAAGCTCGATCAGCAGATAGGGAAGAACCCGGTCAACCTCGCTGATATTGACGATCTCGGCGCGAACGACAAGAACGTCAACACCGTCTTCTTCTTCGCGAGTCGGCGGCAATTCACGAATATCAAGGCCTTCGCCAACATGCGGGACGTCAAGCCCGACCATGTCATAGACCTTGGCAATCGGCGGCCACAGATTGATCAGGATATCTTTGGCAAAATATCCGCCTGCACCAACCCCACCAAGGATCAGGAAGAACAGAATCCAGCCAACAACACCCTTTTTCGATTTCGCAGGCGGCTTCGGATTGTTGCGAATCAGCTGCTGCGGGATGGGGGGCGGATCGGGGATTTTGTCTGCGTCCTCGAAACCGGGATCAACCTGACCCGGCATCTGGTCGGCATTGAAGTCAGCACCAAGCGCGCCGTCCTGATCGAAAGGCGGCGGCAGCCTGTTTTCCTGCGCTGGCGACGGGGTTTTCATTCCCGGCGGGTCCTGATGCCAGCTATTGCCGCAATTTTTGCAGCGCACGGTTCTGCCCTTTGGGCCGATCGCCTCTGTTTTCACAGAGTATTTTTTTGAACAATCTGGGCAAGTAATGATCATTGCAAACCTGGCATCTCGATGTCAGCGGCATGAAACCCGGGGCACGGCCATAACCTGAGTGATTTCCGGCGATCCCCCGAATTCGCCAGTGTAGGGCAGAACCTACACTATATGTAAATAGCGGCGATTTAACAGACTGTTAAGCACAGATAACTGAAGCTGCCCGAATTTGGTTGGCACAGCATTGCACATATGGTGCTTCGATGACATCCGAAGAACTGTTTAAGTCGTCATATTTTCGGCCAATCTGCAATGATACCCACTTCGGGGTCTGCCAGATCGGACTTTTGCAATTGTTCAACCGGCCCCCGCATTATCATGTTATGTCGGGTCTGATACGTCGTGCTGCGATATGGAGCGCAAGTTTTGACTGAAGTCGTAAGTTTCAGGAATGTGGGTGTTCGCTATGAATCCGGGCCGGAGATTCTGCGCGATCTGAACTTTACCCTGCATCGTGGCAGCTTCCATTTCCTGACCGGGGCTTCGGGCGCCGGCAAATCGACATTGATGCGTTTGCTTTACCTTGCCCTGCGTCAAACACGCGGCGAGATCAATATTTTCGGCCGCGACAATATCCGCATTCCGCGCGATGAACTGCCCGCGATCCGCCGCAAAATCGGCGTGGTGTTTCAGGATTTCCGCCTGATCAATCACCTGACGACTTTTGAAAATGTCGCCCTGCCGCTGCGCGTCGCCGGGGTCGAGGATTTGCAGATCCGCAAGAACGTGACCGAACTTCTCGAATGGGTCGGCCTTGGTGATCAGATCAATGCCGTGCCATCGCGGCTTTCGGGCGGACAGCAGCAACGCGTTGCCATCGCGCGCGCCGTTATCGGCCGCCCGGCCCTGCTTCTCGCCGACGAGCCGACGGGTAACGTTGATGACCGGATCGCGATGCGGCTGCTATATCTTTTTGAAGAACTGAACAAACTCGGCACCACAGTGCTGATCGCCACACATAACCGGCAACTGGTGCGCCGCTTTGGCCATAATCAATGGCTGCTTGAAGCAGGCACCCTGCACGACATCACGCATAGCGCGTAACCGAACCAACCGACGGCAACTGGCTCAGACAGGACCCAAAATCGATCATGGCTTTTCGTTCGCAACCGTCACATCTGCCACTTGATAGCGATTCATCGACGCGCTTTTTGCCAAGCATCGTCGCATTGATGGTGGCCCTGCTGACGTTTTCGATCGTTGGCCTTGCGGCCCTGCATGACAGTGTCGGCAAATGGTCCGGCCAGATCGAAGGCAGCCTTTCGATACAGGTTCCTCCGACCAACATGGCAGACCGCGACCCCGAAGAACGCGAAGAAGCCCTGCAGGCAACGGTTGACAATATCATCGAGCAGCTGGCCGGCATGCCGGGCATTTCCCGGATCGAGGAACTCAGCCCCGAAACCATGTCGGCCCTTCTTGAACCGTGGCTTGGCCCCGATGAAGTCGTCAGTGAACTGCCGATCCCGCGCATCATCGAAATCACCCCGGAAACCGGTTTTAATTTCGATGCTCTTGAACGCAGGCTGGGCGAAATCGCCCCCGAGGCGGTTCTGGATGATCATCGCATCTGGATTGAACGGATTGCCGATGTTGCCTTTTCGGTCGAACTGGCCCTGATGACACTGATCATCGTACTGTTCGGGGCAACGATGCTGTCGGTCGTATTTGCCACCCGATCAGGTCTTTCCATTCATCGCGCAATCATCGAATTGCTGCATCTGATCGGTGCGCAGGATTCTTACATCGCGGGCCAGTTTGCCCGCCATAATCTGCGGCTGGCGTTTTTTGGTGCCCTGATCGGCCTTCTGATTGCCCTACCGGTTTCCGGACTGATTGCCTGGTTGGGCATACGTGCCGGCTGGCCGATCCCGACACTGGTCTTCAGTCCGCTTTTCATCGGCATTATCATTGCCATTCCCTTCGTGGTCGCCGGTGTCGCCCAGATGACGGCCAAAAGAACTGTGCTGCGCGTCTTGCGCAGAATGTTGTAACCTGCCTCACTCCTCCGTATAGTCGGCCTGCAGCGTCGTGATCATTTAGCGTTTCGGATCATGACCTTGTCCCCAAAAGGAGAGCCTTGTCGCATGCCAGCGTCCCTTCAGGCCCAATCATATGAGTAAGCCACCCCTTTCCGTTCAGCACCGTCGACGCTTCCGCCGGTTCCGCTTTTTGCTGTCGACCCTGATCCTGCTGGGGCTGATCTGGGCGGGTGGTTTTGTCTGGTATGTCGATATCATCCCGACCGAGGTCAATGAACCTGACCGCACAACCGATGCCATTGTCGTTCTGACCGGCGGCAGTGAACGCCTGTCGGAAGGCCGTCGCCTTCTGACGCGCCATCTTGCCAAAAAGCTGTTCATTTCCGGCGTTTATCGCGGGGTCGAAGTGGACGAGCTTCTATCAGCGGGCAAAGCCGATCCCCGGCTGATTTCATGCTGTGTGGTTCTTGGCCATGTTGCCGAAAATACCCGCGGGAATGCGCTGGAAACGGCCGTCTGGGTATATGAAGAAGGCTATAAAAGCCTGCGCATCGTCACGGCCAATTATCATATGCCCAGATCGCTTCTGGAATTTCGCAGCCTGATGCCCGATGTCGATATCATCGCCCATCCGGTTTTCCCCGAGAATGTAAAGGTCGACAGCTGGTGGCGCTGGCCGGGAAGTGCCAGTCTGATTGCCAGTGAATATAACAAGTTCCTGTTTGCCAGCCTGCGGAACTATCTTTTGGGATTTCTTCCGGACGGGAACCGCGCCGGCCTGCATGGTCCGAGCGCACCATCAACGCCGCCAAAGCAGGATTATTCGGCATCCAATCGTCTTTCCCAGAAATCAGGTTGAAGATACGGCGTTTCACTCGTGTCTCATAACTGTTACAAACCCTTTGACGAAGTGTTTGAAGGATCTGTCTGCATGAGAGCCCTGCGCGCGTTTTTGTTTAACGTGTTGTTTTTCGCCGGTACCGCAGCATTGTGCATCGTGCTTGTTCCCTTGATGCCACTTGGCCGCAAGCCCAATCAGTGGGTCGGCCATATGTGGTGTCGCCTGACACAGGGAATGCTGGCCATGACTGTCGGCATGTACAAGCGTATTCGCGGCCTTGAAAACCTGCCGAAAGGTCCCTGTATTCTGGTTGCCAAGCATCAGTCTGCCTGGGAAACCCTGACCTTTCATACGGTTGTGCCCGACCCGGCCTATATCCTGAAAAAGGAACTGACCCGCATCCCGTTGATGGGGCAGTTCCTGTTGCTGTCCGGGCAGATCGCCGTCGACAGATCGGCCGGATCATCTGCCCTGAAAGACATGATCAAGGGTGCCGAACGTGCCCTTGCCGATGGCAGACAGATCGTGATTTTCCCCGAAGGTACGCGTACGCCTCCTGGCTCGGATCGGCCGTATCATCCTGGCATTTATGCGCTCTACAAGGCGTTCCCCGATACGCCGGTCATTCCGGTTGCCATCAATTCCGGCATGTTCTGGGGTCGGCACAGCTTCATGAAATATGGTGGCGAGGTCACCATGGAATTCCTGCCCGCGATTGAGCCGGACCTTGATCGCAAAACATTTATGAAAACGATCAAAGGCAGGATTGATGACCGCACCCGCGAACTTGAACGCGAAGCGCAGGCTGAATTCAATCTGCCGACCCTGACATCTCGTGACGTCGAGATCGAGGAAGCCCGCGAAAAGGCCGAAGCCGAACAGCAGGAAGCCAAAACCGCAATTCCGATGGAATCCGTCGACAAGGAAAAAACGCCGACCTGATCAGACGGTTGTTTCAAATGCAAAAGGCCGGATTTTTATCCGGCCTTTTTCAATTCCATCCCTCTTTCGGCTGCTATGCCTTTCGGCGTGTTGCCTGCCAGATGCCAAAGGCAATCAATGTGATCCCGCCCAGATGGTAAAGGTGCAGTTCCTCGCCCAAAAAAATGATGGCAAGGACACTGGCAAAAACCGGCATCAGATACAGGAACACGCCAGCATTTGCCGGGCCGACAACCGCAACGCCCTTATTCCAGAACAGATAACCCAAAAATGCTGGCCCCGCGCCGATATAGAAAATCTTGAGCATATCGGGCCAGGCCGGATCAAGATGGGTAAAGAACGGCTCACCGCGTACAGCCACCGACCAGATATAAAGCGGGGTCAGGAACACCAACCCGATCAGGGCAGAAACAAACACAAGGCTTAGCGGATGCACGCCCTTGGGGGCACGTTTCAGAAGCATGGAATATGCCGCCCAGACCATGGCTGAAATCATCGCGAACAGATCGCCCGAGACAAAGTTCATCTCGGCAAAGACCGAAAAGTCACCTTTGGCGATGATCACTGCCGTACCGACACCGGCAATCAGCACACCGGCCCACTGGCCAAGCTTGGGTTTATCGGCCGTAAGCATCGCGGCAAACAGCAGAACCCAGACCGGGGTTGTCGCATTGAGAAGCCCGGTATTGACCGCCGTTGTGTTGTAAGCCGCCAGATAAATGACGATCGAAAACATGAAAACGCCGGTTGTCCCGATCAGGAACATCGACATTTTATGATCGGCCATCAGCCTCAGATCGCGTTTAAGGTGCGGAATACAAACCGGAAACAGCAATACGGCGGCCACAACCCAACGCCAGAACGCCAGCGCTTCAAGCGGCACCGTGGCATTCACCCCACGCGCAACCACGTGGTTTGATCCCCACATCATCGCGCAGGCAACCAGCATCAGATAGGCTGCCATCATCGGTGCATTTCCGCCTTTTGACATCGTGGTGGCATTCGACATCAGATACCGGCTCCCATATTGATTTCACCGTATTCCCGGCGCACCAGATCCATCAGATCGTGCAACGGCGGGTCGACAATTCCCATCTCGTCAAGATGACAGACCGTGTTTTCAAGATATTCAAGGTTCGGGCCGATATTGCCGTGTGCCGCGACAATGATTTCCACCGCCGTCCGGACCGGCAGGTTCCCGGCGAACTGTTCATGCGTTGGATCGGCGACATAGGTGTGCGCAATGACCTTGCGTCCATCAGAAAGCTCGACCTCGACATCGGCGGGAATATAGGTGTTGGTCACCAGTTCGCGTTCATCCAGATAGGCCTTGACCAGCGGCCAGTTGTCCGGCGCGATCCGAAACGCGTTCCCGACACATTCCCCGCCAACATTCAGCCCCAGAACCAGCCCCGGATTTTCCGGTGTGCCGCGATAATGATGGGAATAGATGCAAAAGGACCGGTGATAGCCGCGCAGCGTCGCGCGTGCCCGTTCTTCAAATTCGAAGCCCGGCCGCCACAGCAGCGATCCATATCCAAATACCCATCTTTCCTGGGGCTCAGTCAAAATTTCCTCCGGTCATGCTGGCGTTTTATGTCCGGTTCTGAACCTAGCGTTTCACCATCACCAATGCCACCCCAAGTGCGGCAATTGCAAATCCGGCAAAACCGAGCAGGCCCAGATGTTCATCAAAAAGCAACCAGGCAAAGAAGGCAGCCGTGGGCGGGACAAGGTAAAACATGCTTGCAACCCGGGTTGCCTCGCCCTGCTTGATCAAAACCATCAGAAGCATGATCGCCCCGATTGACAACACCAGAACCAGCCACGCCATCGCAAGAATGAAGTTCATGCTCCATTCGATCACCAATGGTTCCTTGATCAGGGCCACCAGCCCGACAAAGGCCGCTGCGGCGATATACTGGATAACCGTACCGCTCATCAGATCCATGCCCGTGCAGAACCGTTTCTGATAAAGCGTCCCGGCCGTCATGCCAAACAGCGCCATGATCGCAAGCCCGATGCCAAAGGCGGTAATACCGATGCCGTCACCGATTTTGGGCAACAGGACCAAAGCCACGCCAATCAGGCCAAGAACAAGCCCGGCCCACTGACGCCCGCTGACACGTTCCCCCAGAAGGGCACCAACAACCGATGCCGTCACAACCGGCTGCAACCCGACGATCAGGGCCGCCAAACCCGACGGGAGCCCCGTATCAATCGCCCAGAAAACACCGCCCAGATAAATCCCGTGAACTAGAACCCCGGTGGTACTGATATGGGCAACCTGCCGCCAGCTTTTGGGCCATTTGGCACCCAGCAACGAAATCACCGGCACCATCAGAACAATGACGATGGCGAAACGGGCAAACAGAAAGGTAAACGGGTCGGCATAGGGAAGTCCGAACTTTGCGCCAACAAAGCCCGTGCTCCAGAGGAACACAAACACGAACGGCATAATCCGTGCAAAAGCCGGATGATCGGTGGCAGGCATGACGTTCCCCTTTTTCCGGCGAAAGATGCTGTTTGGGGCGCATCTTTCCACCCGACGACGGCCTGCCATTTGCAAACCGTGAAAATTGATTATTTATCGGTCTTGTTTTTGCCCTTGGCGTCGCTTTGGCGGTCCTCACCCTCGGCCGAGAAATTGGTGAAATA
>NZ_JPWA01000069.1 GCF_003326475.1 Thalassospira xianhensis MCCC 1A02616
CGGCAGACGGACTTCGGGCGCACTGCCCCAACCTGTCCATCACCGACGGGCCCCCAGTCCATTGCTGCCACTACCGCCACTGCTGCCCCATCCGGCAAATTCGGGGTCCGTTCCCCGACAAGACGCACCTCTCCCGTCATGACAAATAAGCGTGTTAAAAGCGTATTAGAACCGGCGCGGAATGCCGCCGTAATGGCTTCGCCATCCGCCGATGAGCATCCTGCGGACTGCCCCGCAACCCTGCCTGAATCTTTGCCACTGCATCCCGATCACCTCTTTGATCTGGCTCCAAACACAAAAACCCGCAGAGCCTACAAGGCCTTGCGGGTTTCGATCCGGGTGCATTTCTCCCGTTGATTTTTCTCTTATGTCATAAACAAAAGAACAAATCAAGAACTTTTTTCAGTAAATCTGACGAAAGGGTGAGCTGCTCTCTTTTTACACAAACTCACTCCACCGGTGATGGTTCGGAATTTCGGGTGGTCGCGGCATATGACGGATCACACGAGTAATGCTTTTATTGCTCAGGTCATTTTGGTGCGAGCTCATTAGTACTAATAGCGTTTAAATCGAAAGTGCGGTTTCATCGCCAATGGTCAGAGATAAAAACTGAAGTGTGACATTGCTGCTGTTAATGTTTGTGATGGTTTTGGTTTTGCGTACATCAAAATACTATTCTTGCAAATTTCACTCAGGATGTAATTGTTTTGTGAGGAAATTACCTCTGAATTACGTTTTGTATTCTACATTATAACCTTCGCCCAGTTCAATTTGAAGCCGTTCGGCGAGGTTAAAACCTTTCTCAATATGATTATCCCTTAGTTCCGGGGATGAAAAATGCGAATCTGGTGGATAATCTGCGTTAAAAGTTTTTTGAAAATCTTGGTCCCACTTTGATATAAGATCTTTCAATTCATTAGAGATTGGCAAACTATTTACTTCAATATGTCCCATTTGATCTAGGTTGCTACAAAAGATTGGGGGAGCGAAAAATTCGTTTCCGAGTCTTAAATTTATCATTGTATTTGTCTCCAATTACTCACAGGGTTGGCTCGAATAATGTAGCCATTACTCCCAACACCAATTGCAATATTGTGCTCAATCCCGTCTCTTAAAATTCGGTAAACTGGAGCAGTACCATTGGTGCCGATTATGTTTCCTTGTTTCAACGCGCTCATTATAGTTTCTGCAATTTGGTCCTCCGGAATTCCTTTGTTTGAAAAATCAGTTCTATGTCGCTGGTAAATATGCTGTAGACCTGCAGTATCGTTCCCCGTTTCCAGCCATACCGTTCGACCATCCGGCAGTTTAGCAATATCGATAACGTTACCGACTGTGATTTTGGTGCCATTGGCAACAAGTTCATTCACAAGTCTTGTCTTCTCGATGACGTTGAATTCGGCATCCAGTTTCGAACGAACGGAAGCGAGTGAGGTCAGGCGTGTTGCAGACCCCATCAGGACCGCCGCAACAGATGCAATGTCTTTGAGGTTTTCAATATAATCGGACTCAATTGCACCTGCGCGAACGCCCTGTGCCCGGACTGTTTTGATCAGACTGTCTACAGAATTCTGATACTGCGTGAAATCATCGAGCACCAGAAGAGCATAGGGCATATCGTCTTCGCCGATCTCTCCGGAGAAGATGGCCTGCTGTAGTTCGTCAAGCTGTAGTGTTGCTTGCTCGGAAACGTATCCCAATCCATCCAGAACATTTTGCTGGGCTTCTGCGGGCTCCTCACCAAGGTTCGGATCAAAAGCCGCCTCTGTCAGCGCCCGGAAGGCTGCGGGAACAGCATTATCGGGATAAGATGGTGCGAGGATTGCCTCATAGAAATCGGCATTCGGCAGGATGTGATCGGCATATCGCGCCCGGTTAAAGAACGCGTTATCCGGGTCAAGGAAGGCAACCTGACGTCCATATTCATCGGTAAAGGTTTGATCTTGGAAATGGTCGGCCAGTATGGTGCTTGCCTCATCATCGGCCGGGAAAATGTTCGCATAGGTGTTATCTACTTCGCGCGCGGCTGCCCGACCCAAACGGGCTTCCCATTCATCGGCAGTTAATCCGCCTTCTTCGGCCAATTCTTCCGCCAGCTTACGGATTGCAACCCGTTCGTCGGTATGAAGCTGCCGGTTATAGGTTGCTGCCTGTTGTGCGGTGAAGGCTGCGGTATTGACCGCATCGGCATCGCCTCCGGTCAGGGCAACGGCAATGGCCCCCGCGAGACCGGCGAGTTGGACGCGGGTATCAATATCGTCAATGGCGTTTTCAAGGGGAGTACCCAGAATTTCCTGCAACCCGGCACCAATGGCTCCAGCAGCGCAGCTCCGACTTGAAAGTTGCCCCACGCCACATCCGGCAATGGCATGCATAACGACTTTTCGGATGTCGCCTTCTTCAAGGTTCCATTGATCGGTGTTAGACAAATCGCCTATCTGCTTGGCGAGCTGGGCGGACGCAATACTGGCGACGGAGCTGATAATGTTTTCTTTAAGTGCATCACCAAGGTCCGCGCCATTGATCGCGGTTTTTACAACCGTGTCTGTCAGGGCGCGGATTGACTGATATGCAATCTGGTCACTAATTTCCGCAGTTTTTCCAAGTTCAATTACGGTGCCATCAGCGTTGATACTGCCAATAATTCCAGCCGTAACCCCTGCGGTCACCATGCTGGTTGCGAGTGAGCGCAGGGTGGCAGAGGAGCCGAGTTCTTTTAGAACGGCACCAAGGTCGCCTTTGTTGTTAACCAGTGAAATGGCGGCCGTGCTTGCCAGGGCTGTGAAGCCAGCGGATACGGCGGCACTGACGCCGGAGGCAATAGCCCCTGCTGCACCCATGCCATTGGCCGCCAGGGCACCCAGAGCAGCCCCTGCACCTGTGCCCATGCTAATGGCCGTAACTGCAATCGCAATAACCGCAGCCCCTGCACCACTTAGGCCTTCGGCCTTATAATCCCAGTTTTTATGAACCTCTTGAACCGCGTGCCACGTTGCGTCGTCACGTTCCATCATCTCGCCCATCCATTCAAGACCGGGCGTTGCAGCAAGGGCTGCGACGGATTCCTCGAGATTTCCGGTATCGCGATATTCGATAACGACACCGTTACCCGCATTGACGATCAGGCCGCCATCTGCGGTGATTTCAGTCATGACAACGGTTTCATCGATATGGCCGGTGTCGCGATTGCTGAACCATGCGAAGTTTGATGATTCGCGGATTTTATGTTCGTAAAGAGAATCCGTATTCGAAAGCAGGGCAACCTGGCCCTCTTCCGCTGAAAGCGTTGTTTGCTCTTTGCTCGACAGTTTGGATGCCTTGATCAGAACATCGCCATTTTCCGAAACGACATTAAGAGTTCCACCGGCTTGCAGTGAGGAGATGACAGATGTCAGGGCCTCACGCGTGCCGGAGTTAAAGGAATTGCTTTTGCGTCGTTCGCTGTGCAGGTAATCGTAATCCTGAAGGGCAACGACCTGAACATTGCCATCTGCTTCAACATCAAGGTTGCCGTCTGCTGAAACCTGACTTCCCGCAACGGTCACATCCCCGCCGGATTTGATTGACAGATTGCCGCCAACGGTAACGTTCGAACCCTTATTATGGGTGCTGCGTTGCTCCAGGCTGAAACCGGGGGTGTCATATGCAACATTTCGCGAAATTTCAGTTGCGGCAAAGGTGATGTCATCACCTGCTTGCAGTGTTGCGTTGCCACCAGCCGCAATATCAGCACCTTCATTGACAATATCGCGACCGGCTTCGACGGAAAGTTTGTTTCCTGCCGAAATACTACCTTTGGAAATCAGCATGTCCTGATAGCCGTCGCTACCGCTTGCACGGTCTGTGACGGACATATTGATGACGTCACCGGTTGCCGCAACAAGCCGCAAATCTTCGCCTGCGCTTAGTGTTCCTCCGGCATTGATAATCGATCCCAGTGCTGTCAGGGATAAATCTTCGGTTGAGGAAATCTTTCCGGAATTGGCGATGGAATCCGCGACCATCTGGATGTCATTGGCGGCAATGATTGCGCCTTGTGGTGTCAGATCGGTTTTGTCACCGCTTGCCAGATAAAGCTTGGGTACCAGAACCGTCTGTCCGTTCACTTCCTCTTCGACATACCAGATAATGCTTTCGGTCAGGGTTGCTATCTGATCTGCTGAAAGGGCTGTGCCAACGCTAAGTCCCAGCCCCTGTTTCTGTGCCGCTGCCGCCTCGATAAGTTGACGCATTTGCGCTGCGTCATTTTCGGCGTTGCCGAGGAACCGTTTTCCGGTCTCGGCCAGAACCTGCTCGCGCACCAGCCGTGTATCAAAGAACGCATCACCAAGTCGTTTGGGCAAGTCTTCGATAATCGATTGATCGACATCTATCTGATCAAAGAAGTAATCGGATCCATAGAATGTGCCAAAATCCGTATACTCAAAGCGGGTTTCGTAAACGTAATCCTGATCCTCGGATGCTTTTTTAAACAATCCGGGTGTTGGCGGAACATAAGTGCCACCTTCTGGGACTGCGGTTACCGGGATGTTTGCCGGGTCGGGAATTGCGTTGACCAGTTCATCGACATAGGAAATGCCGCTGGACGGCAGGCTTGCAGCCCCTTGAACGATTGTGGTGTTATTGACTTGCCCGGTGAAGGAGCCGCTGAATGTTCCACCTGCGACGATTTGTGCGTCGAGGCTGCCAATAGTTTCGGATTCCAAGAGTTTTGCTGAATGGTTGAATTCGAACCATCGGCAAGTTCCGCCATAGCATCTAACAACGTTGTCATTGACGGAGCTGGAATGGTAAAGGCGCCTTGTTATTTGTGCCCCGGTGTTCTCAAGGGTTGTTCCGGTCAGAGTAATATTGCGGGCAGCCTGAATATCGCTTTTGTCATTTTTAATGGTGCCACCGTCAACGAAAACATCCTGTCCTGCAGAGATAACGGATTTGGCGGAGTCTTCCGAAACGACATTCTCATAGACACTGACGGTGATGCCGCCCCCGCCAAATACAGAACTGTAATAGCTGGTGTAATTGCTTTTCCAGGGATGTGGAACATAGGCGATTGTCCCGCGCGAGAAATAGGCGCAACCTTCGGGTGATATTCCTGCTCCCGGAACACTGTTACATCCTGGATGTGTTGTATGATTTGCGGCGTAGTATTGATTAAAAGTTCTCTGATCAGACATCGCAAAACGGAGCTTGCGATTAAGCAATTGATCCGCTTTGATATTAATGTCGCCTTCAAGGCTTTCGATTGTCGATGATGCATTGTCAAGCAATGCCATGCGCCCATCATCAAGGCCCTGCAGGGTAATGTCTCCCCTTGCAATCAATGTCCCTTCACTATTGAAAAGGGTGTCGCCGACAAAGAATGAAAGATCCCCTGCGGCAAAAACAAGATCGCGATTCTCGAAATTGTTGTTGACCGTCAGATAAAGGTCATTGGCGACCTGAAACTCACCATTGTTGAGAAGGTTTTCAATTGTTCCGGAAAGATCGCCAGCAATCGAAAGTTTGCCATTATTGAGCAGTTGACCGCCGACCGTTAGCTCCGCTGGGCCAGCCGCAAAAACTTCTTCGCTGTTAATGGTGAGGTCGTTTGCGGCCCTTAATATAAGCCCATTACCGCCGCTCAGAACGCCGCCGACGACCAGATCACTGGTGCTTGTGATCTCGAGTTTTCCTCCAGATTCCAAATGGCCCTCATTTGCCAGAGTGCTCTGGATGGAGGTATTGGCATCTGATTTGATTAGTCCGGTTTCCTGATTGTTTAAAGTTGCTGAAACAATCGAAACATCGCCAATCCCGATGATCGTTCCGGCGTTATCAATATGCCTGGTTTCAATTGCTGTTTGCTGTCCGCCTTTGATTTTTCCGGCATTATTTAGTCTTGCCGCTTGGATGTCTATTGTGTCACCGCTAACAGATGCGTCTGCGCTGACATGAATATCTTGAGTTGCAGCGATGCGGGCGGTTTGAGCGGCCTGGAGGGTGCCACTTACGTCGACGGCATCGGATGTTGACGCGATATCAATATTCTGTTCGGACGCAACATTATTAACGCTGATCTTGCCATCAGCTGATATTGTCAAGCCGCCGCTCGATGCGGCCATATCGCCTGCTACCGTAACTCCCACGCCCTGTTCGGTGCCAATTAGTCGGATACGGTTGGCATACATTCCGCCAAGAATGCTGGAATCTATCGAAACACTTGGCTTCGTGCTGATATCTGCTTTTGCAGTTACTTCGCGCGTTTCATAGTTGACGCTATTGCGTCCTGTAATGATGGACAAATCCGCAGCGTGCAGATCTGCATTGACTTTTGCCGTACGACTTATGATTTCGAAATAAGCAGTATTGTTGGCATTAAGACCTGCACCATCAATCAGCACATCGCCGGTTTCAACATCCAGTCCAAGTAAATCCCCAGTACCATCAAACTGTGCTTTGCCGGTGCTTAATGTGGCGCGTGGCGTGTTGATAAAGCCGCAGCCGTTACAGGTGATGCCGTTGGGGTTTGCCAGTACATATTCTGCGCTCTGGCCAAAAATCTCCTGATAGCCAAGAAGGTTAGACCTGTTTGCGCCGGTAACTTCGTTAAGTATGAGGCGAGCAGTGCCGGACTGTAGGTTGCTATTGCCTGCAATGACACCACCAAGCTGGGATTGCCCGACATTCCGACTGTTGTTAAGGATCAGGCCTTCCGATCCAACATTGAAATCTGAGAATTTGTTATGTGAAACGCCCGCGCCATTCGGTGTGGCAATATTGACAATTGGCACACCGTTCGGAGCAGCTCCAAGAGATGCCTGGTTGTTTGATGCGGCCTGACTATCGACCGAAACCTGCGCCATGACAGGCTGTATCACAATAATTGTGCTAAGAGTTACACTGAGAAATTTCGTAGCAAGTGATTTGAGCATGGTTCCCAGTGCTCCCTAAAATGCCAAATTGGCTGAGAAATAAATTTCAGAATTGCGCCGGTTAACAAAGGAAGGTGCATCAATGGGGCGGGCATAGGTTAGCGCCAGATTGAGATAGGGGCCTCGAACCTTGAACCCTGCCGACCATCCAGAAATTCTGCCGCCTTCAAAGAGTTCTGAGGCGTCTTGGGATATGACACCGTAGTCAAAGCCTACAAATGGTTGGATTTCGCTAGCAATTTGCGAGAGCTGGGGAGGTGAGATCGGGAGACGAAGCGCCAGTTCATTTCTGATAAAGCCTCCGGTGTCACCGCTTACGGAACTTTCTTTGTAACCGCGTACCGTCCCAAGACTTCCAATTGATATGCGCTCGCTGCCATAGAGCGTATCTGGACTCCATTGCCCACGTATCCCGCTGGTTACAGTTAAAGGCGTCTCCAGAACTTCAAAATTCTGAATGACTGTAAGGTCTGCAGTGTATTTCTCGAATTGGGCTTCTGGGGCATCTTGTGCTCTGTCATCATCTTGCTTTGCACCGAGTGCCTTGATGCCAGTTTCATAACCTACAGAAGCTGAAACCAGTCCCTGACCAAGTCGACGACTGTGATTGATATTTAAACCAAGTATCGTTAGGCGTCGGCTGCTCACCTCGAGCAAAACGTCCTCAATGTAGTTCTTTGTTTTTTTATGGGTGAATGATGATGACAGCGTTGTTTTGCTCGTCTGGTCACGATGTAAAACACGCGCAAGGTCTGCGCGCCATGTGGTTGAAGTGCCCGAACTTTTGAAGTCCTGTAAGGTGCCTTCAATCTGGTTTCTGTACTCGAAGTAGTTTGCTGATAATGATAGCAGCCAGTATCCGTATGGAACCGAGAAGAAACCGGTTTTGTTTCTGCTTGCCTTCAGAGATGAGGCAGGTTCCGTGTCTTGTCCGTAAGATAAACTTAGAAGGTCATTGAACCCCAACCAGTTGTAGGCTTCGCCACTGTAAGTTTGTTGTGATTCTCCGGTTGCTTCACTGCCGGAATTGTCAAGGCCAGCGCTAACCCTCCAGCTTTTATCAATCGTGTTATCAATAACCGCGATTGACTGCCCTTGCTTCGAGCCGGGTTCAAACTCCACTGTCGCACTGGAGTTTGGCAGCCTGTTTATTTGATCTAGGCCCTGTTCAAAATCTCTGAGATTCAGTCTTTGATTTTCTAGTCCGGGAAAGGCTGTATCAATTTGGCCATTTGATAAAATATCGGGCTTGGAGGGTTTTATATTTTCAACTTTACCCTCAATTACTGCCAGCCTGAGTACTCCAGAACTCAGGTCTTGAGCTGGGACATATGTTCTGGTTGTTACATAGCCGCTCTGGACAAAATGGTCCGTCAGAATCTCGAGAATTTTGTCGATATCTTCTTTATCAATGCATTGCATCTCGAAGTGAGAAATCAATGGGCGAAGATCTGTGTCCCAGCCCTCAATCTCGACACGTTGAATCTTAAAACACGGAGATTCTCGGTCATTCTCTGGTTCGTTTGAGGGGGCTGGCCTAGTATAGCCGGGGGGGAATTGCTTGGGAATCAGCGGGTCTTCAGGTCGGAAGCGTTCCTCCTGTTGCCGCAGAATCTGTTCTTGCTGCCTGATAATCTGTTCGCGTTGAGATGGCGTTTGCGCCCACGCCGCAACGCAAAGCCCAGCTTGCGAAACCGCCACAAGCAAGAACAACACGGCAAAATTTCTGCCCTGCATCGTGTTAGTATCGCCCCTAATCTCGGCTTTTTGTTTTTATAGTTTGTTTCAAAAACCAAGAGAGTAGGGCGAACCTATGAGAATTTTTTGTGCGGCGCAACTTCCTCAAAGGAGTAGTTTAAGAAGACATATGGTCAGTTTTATCCATCTATAAGGATATAAAAATCAACAAATATCTATACTTTAGGATGGATTGTGTTCAGTGATGTGAGGGGTAAGCTGCTCAAGTTAGCCGTCGCGATATAACTCGCATGGAGGGAGCTCTTACAATTTATAGAAGAGCGACAAGTTAGTTCTTGAATGCGTTTATCTCAGAAATGCAGGTTAATGAGTCTAAAGCGCCGTATGCATCCGATATCCCGGCGCAAAAACCAGCCGGGCCGAGGTAATGCCCTGTTCCCCTTCCCAGGTCGTGCGTTCGATCAGAAACAGCGGTTCATTCTTTTGGGTGCGCAATATTTTGGCTTCGTTTTCGGATGCCAGCACGGCGGAAAATGAAATGTCGCCCTTGGTGTAGGGGGCATGGAGCACCAGCCATTCATTGGCACTGATCTTTGACAGGTCCGCATCAACAATTTCCGGCGTAGCGGCGACCGATACCCAGCGTTCTTCAAACATATAGGGTTTGCCATCGGCCAGATGCAGCGACGTGATATGCAGCATGTCGCTATCCGCGGTCACGCCCAGATTGGCGCAGATTTCCGGCGGCGGGCTGCGGCGCTCGCTTAACAGCAGGCCATAGGTATATTTCTGGCCGCGTCCCTCGATCTCAAGCCGAATGACCGGGATGTCAAGCCGCGCGCGTCGCACCGGGTGGGTCGCGACACGGGTTCCGGCCTTGC
>NZ_JPWA01000007.1 GCF_003326475.1 Thalassospira xianhensis MCCC 1A02616
GCGATGGCGCGTGGCGACACCAAGGCCCGCAAGGCCGCCCTTGAATTCCAGTTGCGGTGTCCGCTCTCAAGTCAGCGGGTAACCGGTGGCGGCGGATTGCCGAGCGGCGAGGTCGACCTTGCCGTAACCACGGCACGCGGCACCCTGATTGGCGGCTGGTATCGTGATCCGGCTGAAATGATTGCCGGGATCGATATTCTTGACAGCAAGGGAACGGCACATCCATTCGGCGAGGGTTTCTACCGTTATGCTGGTAATGTCATGGATGATGATCGTACCGTTTCGGCAACCGGTTTCGTCGGATTTTATCGAGAAATCCAAAGCCAGGTGCCGATCCTGCAGCCGCGCAGCTTGATGCGGCTGACATCTGGCAGCCGTCATCTGATGGTGCCGACCGCGCAGCCGATTGACCCGGCCGAAGCGCGCGCGCGCATCCTGCGTGCGGTTCCGCCGCAACATCTGACCGACGAGATTATTGAAAACTGCCTGTCACCGGTCATTGGTGATTTGCAGCAGAAGTTGCTGGCAGCAGCCAAGATTGACCGGACCATAGAGTTAGGTGAACCGCGCAAAGACCCTGCGGTTTCCATTGTCGTGCCCTTATATCGGGTCCTGGATTTCCTGCGCGCACAGGTTGGTGCTTTTGCGTGCGATCCTTGGATTTCGCAATATTGCGACGTGATCTATGTGCTTGATTCCCCGGAACAGGCCGAAGAATGCGAACATCTGCTTCGCGGGTTGCATCTGCTTTACGGCATGCCGATACGTCTGGTGGTCATGAGCCGCAACGGTGGTTATGCGCGTGCCTGCAATTCCGGGGCTGAACATGCCCGTGCGGACCTGATTGCAATGCTCAATTCCGACGTCATCCCCCATCAGATCGGCTGGCTGGAATTGCTGGCCTCGAAAATGGGTGGTCCGCAGGAAGTTGCCGCAGTGGGGCCGAAGCTTTTGTTTGAAGACGGTTCGTTACAGCACGCGGGAATGTATTTTGCCAAAAATGAACGCGGGCAGTGGCTTAACCATCATTTCTTCAAGGGGCTTCCGGACCAGTTCCCTGATGCCAATATCGAACGTTCCGTTCCGGGAATTACCGGGGCCTGTATGCTGCTGCATCGCGGTGCGTTCAATGACGTCGGTGGCTTTACCGAGGATTACGTGATCGGCGATTACGAGGACAGCGATCTGTGCCTCAAGATCCGCAAGGCCGATTTCGACATCAAATATGTCCCCGACGCCAGCCTCTACCATTTCGAGCGCAAGTCGATTTCAACCCACACGGATTACATGCTCGGCGTGGCGACACAGTACAACGCCTGGCTTCATGCCTCGCGCTGGCGCGACATGCTCGAAGATTTTCATGAAAACGATGTTCCGCAGAACCGGCCGCAAAACCGCGTTTCGGATGATGACGACCAGGGAGAAGCGGCATGAGCCAGGTTCTGGCATTTTCCAATCACGATGAACCGGTACTGGACGCCAAAGGCGAACAGCATCTTGACTGGCTTTGCCAGCAGATCATCGCCAATCGTTTTCTGCCGGTGCCACCTGAGGAAGCCGTTTTTGTCGGCGATGGTGACTATCGTGCCATCGGTGCCGAATTCCTTGGACATTTTGTGCGCCGTGCCGGGTTGATGCCCGATCACGATGTGCTTGATATCGGTTGCGGCATTGGCCGGATGGCGGTGCCTTTGACCCAATATCTTGATGCGGACAAGGCGATTTACGAAGGCATTGACCCGGTTGCGAACGGTATCGAGTGGTGCAAACGGACAATCGCGCCGGTTTATTCCAACTTTGGCTTCCAGACACAGGATGTCAAAAACGCGTTGTATAACCCTGAAGGATCTATTGGCGGGTGTGGCATGCGGCTGCCTTTTCAGGACGGTGCATTCGATTTCACGGCAATGATCTCGGTGGCAACCCACTTGCCGCCTGAAGAAATCGAAACCTATTGCACCGAGGTGTTCCGCGTGCTGCGCCCGGGCGGAAAGCTGTTTTTGACAGCATTTGTCATCCGTGATCCAGAAGAGCTGTCAAAGCCCGGTTGTGACCCACGTTTGACCAGTCTGGAAAAACTGGAAAACCAGCCGTGCTGGCATCTCAAGGGTGAAAACCCGATGGCGGCTGTGGGCTTTGATGATGGCTTTATTGACGGTGCGATGCGTACCGCCGGATTTAGCCTGATGACAAAAAGTTTCGGAACCTGGCACGGTGATCAGGCCGATCATTACCAGGACTTCCTGATTGCAGAAAAACCGCGGAGGAAAGCATGAATCCCCGTATCATGGTTCTGGCACATAATCATCCCGATTTGCATCCCGGCGGCACCGAGATTTTCGCCCACGATCTGTTCAATGCCTATAAGCGGGCAGGGTGCGAAGCCATTTTCGTTGGCGCGACCAACGATATCCATCGTGAACGTCGCCCGGGCACCAGCTTTCAGGCGATCAATGATGCCGGTGATGAAATGCTGTTCTGGGCGGGGCATTTTGACCGGTTTAACATGTCGCAGACGGATCTTTATGCCGTCGCGCCGAATTTTACCGAGCTCCTGAAAACCTGGGATCCGGATGTGGTGCATATCCATCATCTGATTCTTTGGGGGATCGAGTTGCCGATGCTGATCCGGCGCGTTCTGCCCCATTGCCAGATCGTGATGACCTTGCATGACTATTATCCGATTTGCCCCAACGACGGGCTGATGATCCATCGAGGCACCCGTCAGCGTTATCTGGAAGCGGACCGGATTGGCAAACGTTGTGGGCTTGATGGCATTGCGCCGGAACGGTTTTCAATGCGGACGGTCAATCTGCGCAACCACCTTCGCATTGTTGATCGCTTTCTCGCACCCAGTGCATTCCTGCGTGATCGTTATGTCGATTGGGGAATTGACCCGGCAAAGATCGAAGTCATCCACAATGGCCGTCCGCCCGAACCCTCAGCACCAAAGCGCGATCTGGGCACAGGCATGCCGAATGTGTTTGGCTATTTCGGCAACCTGAATCCTTGGAAAGGGGCCGATGTCCTGCTGGAAGCCAGTCAGAAACTGGCTGCCGATGATGTTGATTTCGAACTGCGCATTCATGGTGCGGCGCCGTTCCAGACGGTTGCCTTTAATGAAAAGATTGATGGTCTTTTCGATGCGACGGGCACGAAAGTTCACCGGATGGGTGCTTATGAACGGGCTGATATTCCGGAATTGATGTCACGGGTCGACTGGGTCGTTGTGCCGTCAATCTGGTGGGAAAATGCCCCGCTGGTCATTCAGGAAGCTTTCCAGCATGGCCGCCCCGTCATCACAAGCGGCATCGGTGGCATGGCGGAAATGGTTCGTGACGGGCATGACGGCATTCATGTGCGTGCTGATGATCCGGCTGAACTGGCCCGTGTGATGAAGGACTGCGCCACCAATCCGAAACTCTGGAAGAAGCTGTCGGGGCATGTGCGCCCGCCAGCCGGTATCGACGATGTCGCGCAAAAGCACCTTGTGCTGTTTCGCAAGATGATCCGTCCCGATTTCGTCGCGGCCTGACACAGATAAAAGGAGGCATTCATGGCGATTGCCCAGAAAGACCTGACAGAAACGTCTGCAAAACCGGTTGCCAATGATGCGATAAAAAACGATGCCGAGCAGGCGATCCCGACAATCGAGGGACGCGTAGACGCGATTGACCGCGAACGTCTGTTTGGTTGGGTGTGGTCTCCGGAACGTCCGGATGCACGCATTGAGGTTATCGTGCGTTTGAACGGGCATACCCTGTTGCGCGTGAAAGCCGAAAACGAACGTGTCGATCTGCGTCGTAATGGTATTGGCGATGGTGCGCATGCCTTCGAGGCCGAATTGCCCGAAGCAGCGTTAGCCAGCGTTGAAAATGTTACCGTTTTTGCGATTACACCGGAAACCGGTGATCAGATCGAGTTGCGTATTCCGTCGCAAAGCGAACAGCAGGCACAATCAGCTGTTAATGCACCACTTAGCAAGATTCTGGACCGGCTTGATCGGCTGCTTGCGGCCCAGCACATTTTGCAAAACGGTCAGCGCGAAGCTGCCAAGCGTCTTATCGATACATCCAAGCGTATGGATCAGATGGCATCTGCTGATGACGGGATCGAAGCCGGTGTAAAACTGGTTCGTACCGGGCAGGAGGAATTGAACCGTCGTGTCGAGGAACTCGAAGTTTTCCTTGTTCGCTTCGATAAGTCACTTGGCGGCTTTGACGAACGGCTTTCCGCTCTTACCGAGCAGCATCGCAACGACCTTAAAACGCCGCTTTTGGTTCTGTCCTGTCTGATCGGTGTGACAGTCGGGATTTCCATCGGCGCGATGGTGTGGTGAGGCAGGGTATCGTCATGACACTCATTACCCATCCAGCTTTGTCTGAACTTGCTGAACGACGCTATGTGTTGTTGCTGGGCGGTTCTGGTCGTCTTGGGCTTGAATGTAAAACGTGCTTACGCGAACTTGCTATTCCGTTCTGGGCACCGGTGCGTTTGGAAATCGACATGGGCAATCTGAATGGGATAGCAAAGCTTCTCGCGACCACCCCGCCTGCCGTGATTATTAACGCGGCGGCCTTTACCGATGTTGATGCTGCAGAAACCCAGCGTAGCGAAGCGCGGCAGATCAATGCCGATGTACCCTCTATTCTTGCGGAAATTGCAAGCAAACTCGGCATTCGCCTGATTCAGATTTCAACTGATTTCGTGTTTTCCGGTCAGGCAGGCCGTGCTTATCACGAAGAGGATGAACCGGAGCCGATCAACTGGTACGGAGCGACCAAACGTGCTGGCGAACGTGCCGCCCTTATGGCAGCTCCGTCAACCATCGTACTCAGAACAGCCTGGTTGCATGGCAATGGGCGGCCGAGTTTTGTTCATGCATTTGCGCACAAACTCGCCAATGGAGAACGGATCAGGGCAATCGCCGACCGGTTTGGGTCACCAACTTCGGCGCACTCTCTTGCAAACCAAATAGCTTTGATTTGCAAGAGCATGTTTGATGGTGACGATGTGCCGGGCGGGATTTATCACGCGGTGGGCAAAGGATCGGCTAGCCCGTTCGAGATTGCCCATGCCATTGCGGGTGAACTTGATGCAGATGTGAGCCTTATCGCTGCAAGCAGCGCGTCAGAGCAGCCTGATATTGCGCCGCGGCCTGTTTATGCGGTTCTTGATTGCCAGAAGATTGAAGAAATCCTCGGTCTGTCTTGCGAGCACTGGCAGGACGGTCTTTCCCATACCATTCAACAAGCCGGTATACGCGGCAGGAGGGTTGCGTGAAGGGCATCATTCTTGCCGGTGGGACCGGTTCACGACTATGGCCGATTACCCATGCAACCAGCAAACAGTTGTTGCCGGTTTGGGATAAGCCGATGGTTTTTTATCCGCTCAGCACACTTATGCTGGCAGGTGTTCGCGACATACTGATCATCACAGCCAAGGGCCAAACCGATGCGTTCGTGGGATTGCTCGGGGATGGTAAACAGTTTGGTATCAATCTGACCTACGCCGAACAGGACGCACCAAACGGTATTGCCGAAGCCCTTTTGATCGGGCGGGAATTCCTGAATGGTGAACCTTGTGCTTTGATCCTTGGTGATAATCTGTTCCACGGCGACAGCTTGGGCGAACGACTGCGCAACGCAGCCAAACGTCACACCGGTGCGACGGTGTTTGTTCATGCCGTGCGCGATCCGGAACGCTATGGTGTGATGGCATTTGATCCAGAGGGTCAACCGCTTGATATCATTGAAAAGCCGTCCAATCCGCCATCCAATCTGGCGGTGACGGGGCTCTATTTCTTTGACGCGACTGCGCCTGACCGTGTTGCCGATCTTGTGCCATCCGCACGCGGCGAGCTCGAAATTACCGATCTTAACCGCAGTTATCTCGAAGACCGTGAACTGACCGTCGAGATGCTTGGCCGCGGCTGCGCGTGGCTTGATACAGGGACACCTGCAAGCCTGCTTCAGGCGGCACAGTTCGTTTATTCGGTTGAAGAACGTCAGGGTCTTAAAATCGGAAGCCCGGAAGAAACCGCATGGCGTTTGGGCTGGATTGATCGCGATGCATTGACCCGCAGCGCCGGCTTCAGCGCTGCAAGCGATTATGGCCGTTATCTCAACGATATCGCGAGCAGTCGGGAATTCTCGGCACCTTCGTTTGGAATGACATTGTCGTCTGACAGGGGCGAGCTGTTTTTCAATTCACAATCACAACAAATGACAAGGAGGGCAGGGCATGACTGAACCGTCTGGAATGCCGCTGGACGGCAGGACCGTTGTGGCTGCTTTGGTCGATGACGGGCTTGCACTTATGGCTGGTGTCGGAGCCGCAATGCCGGCGACAATCGATGTATTCCTGAACGGTCAATCTGATGCCAAAGTTCAGGCATCGATCATCAGCTGGCGCCGTGCCGATGGCCCGCTTGAAGCTGCTTATGGGTTTGTTGCACTTCTGCCAATGCAGAATGTGTCGCAACGCCGCTTGAAAACGGCCCTGTTCAAAGCACCGGGACAACCTGGAGAATACCGGATTGAAAGCCGATCCCAAGGGCTTGAATCCATTTTGTCTGCAGTCGCAGAACAGTCAGGGTCGGCTTTTGCCACAGTGATTGATGGCGTTATCGAAGCCCTGCTTGCGGGCAATCCTAACATGAAGCGTCTGCGTACTGTGGCGGCTCTTGTTCGAATTGCTGCGCGCAGCAATGGTTTTATTGAAGTTCTTGGCGGTCTGGAAGAAGGCGACATTTACATCCAGGGCTGGTCCAGCAACTTCCCTACCGGGCGTACCCGCGTTATTGCAATTGACGAAGGCCCGGTTCTGGCCGAACTGACGAGTGCCGAGTTCGTGCGTGATGATCTTGGTGAGCATGCCACAGGCGTTACAGGGCTTATGACCGGCGATACCCGGATCAATCCGAACAAGCTGCAACGCGTCTATTTCCGGGGGCGTGACGGCTGGTTTTCGATCGAGGTTTACCAGCAACGTGTGCTGGTTGCCTTGCCCGACGTGCCTGCACATATTCGTTCTGTTCTTGATCGGGTAAAGGCACCCGATAATATTCTTGAACAGATCCGTATGGCAGCCCATCGATTTGACGGACGCGATACTGTTTCTGAACTGGATCGGCCTGTACGCATCGGGATCGACTTTTCGCTGGTAATCGAAGGCAGTGGCATTCTGGTATCCGGCTGGATGCTGGATCCGGACCTCGCGGTTGAAACCGTCATGCTGCGTGTCGGTGGTGAAGCGGTACGCATTGATGATCGATGGACCCGCCAATCACGTCCTGATGTCACCAATGCCTTTGTCAATGATCCAATGTTCTCGGGGCTTAATCCGGCACGTAACAGCCATGGTTTTCTGGTGTTCTGTCCGCTGGAAGATATCCCGGCATCCGATCAGCCGGTTTATCTGGAACTGTCCATATCCGACGCGTTTCCCGCCTACTGTCCGCTGAATCCAACCCGTGCATCGGCGCGACAGGCTTTGTCGCGTGTTTTGCCGTCCCTTGATCCGCGTTCGGTCACGGCCTCAAACAGTATCGAACGCCAGTTTGGCCCGATGTTGCAGAACATGACGGCGCAAAGCCCGTTTGCCATTGATACTCACGATATCGGCAATTTCGATGAAGACGCGCCGGTTGCCCTGATAGTTGGTGTTGACGATACGATTAGCGATATCGGTGTGACCATTGCCTTGCTGGGGCTTGATGAAGTCACGCGTCATCTGCCGATTGTGATTGCCGGACCCGCTGAAAGCTTTGATCAGGTCGGAAGCGACATGATGCGACTGGCAGCCTTTTACAAGCTTAATGTCCGTATCGTATTTGCCGAGGGTGTCGAAGATTTCTGCGACGCGCTTGAAGTCGGGGTTGCCGCAACCAATTCCGAAACGATTGCCCTTGTTTCTGCACATATCCTGCCTCACGACACGGGATGGTTCGAACCTTTGCTTGCCGCCTATCGCAAGCGAGGCAGCAAATGCGTCGTCTGTCCGACGATCCTGTTTGAAGATGACTCTGTCCGTTGGGCAGGCACCTGGATCGAGGGCGATGTCGACGGACAGTATCTGTCGGATCGTTATGTTGGCTATCCGCGTGCGGTTCTTGCCGACGCCGAACCGACAGAGGTCAGCGCCGGAACCCCGGAATGCTGCGTCATGCCGCGCAAGGCATTCGAAGACATAAACGGTTTTACCCGTGGCTATATCGGCCCGTCGGAAAAGGGGCTCGACCTTGCGCTGAAACTGCGCATGGGCGGAACGGCGTCGTGGTGGATTCCTGAAATCGAAGTACTGGGGAGCGAACAATCGATAACAAGCGCCCCCGCCTGGGAGGAACTTTCGCATCGTCTTGACCGCTGGGCGTTTGATCGCCGGTGGTCATTGGTCGTCTCAAATTTGCGGAGCCACAATCATGCCGTCGACTGACCTGCGTGTCCTCATCATTTCGCACGGACATCCCAGCATGTCGCTGGGTGGGGCCGAAGTGGCCTCGTACAACCTGCATAAAGGTTTGAACGAACTGGACGGGGTGGAAAGTTTCTATCTGGCCCGCGTCGGTCATCCGGTGCCGCGCCATGGTGCATCGGCACTGATGAGCCTGCGCCAGAAAGACAACGAAATCCTGTATCACGCTGAAAATTATGATCATTTTTTGCTATCGAACGGGAATACCGATGAAATAGACCGCGATTTGCTGCGGTTCGTACGTGATTACGAGCCCGATGTGGTGCATTTCCATCATTATCTTGGTCTTGGGCTTGAGACGATCTATGCGATCCGCGAAGCCATGCCGGATGCGGCGATCTTCTTTACCTTCCACGAATTCCTGACGATTTGTCACAACCACGGGCAGATGGTCAAAAGTGGTGGAACGAAGCTATGCAACCGGGCCAGCCCGATTGAATGCAATGGCTGTTTCCAGAATATCTCGCCGGCATCCTTCCTGCGTCGGGAACGGTTCATCAAGGCGATGCTTAATCTGGCTGACCATTATGTTTCGCCAAGCGATTTTCTGGCTGACCGGTTTGTCGACTGGGGGCTGGATCGTGACAAGATGTCTGTGATCGAAAACGGCCTGGACGTGAAGGAAGCGGCAAACACACGCCCGTTATCCAAGGCACAGCCGCGCCGGTCGCGGTTCGCATTTTTCGGGCAACTGACCATGTTCAAGGGGGCCGATATCCTGCTTGATGCGGTGGGGCGGGTACCTGATGACATCTGGGGTGATGATGCCCGCATGATGATCTTTGGCGGCAACCTTGAGCGGCAACCTATTGAATATCAGGAAAAAGTTCACGACCTGATCGAAAAGGCCGGAGAACGTGTCCGGTTCTACGGTGCGTATCAGAACAGCGAAATGCCCAAACTGATGGAACTGGCCGACTGGACGATCATTCCGTCGATCTGGTGGGAAAATTCCCCGATCGTGATTCAGGAAGCCTTCTTCCACGGGCGACCGATGATCTGTTCGAATATCGGTGGCATGGCTGAAAAAATCACCGACGGCGTCAATGGCCTGCATTTCCGCGTCGGTAGTGCCGAAGACCTTGCCGATCGTCTTGTTGATGCCCTTACCGACAACAAAATCTGGGATCGGATGCGCGAGGGAATTCCGCGCCCGCCGACCTATATCGATTGCGCCGAGCAACATCTCGCGCAGTACCGGGAGGTTCTCGAGACCCGCCCGATGTCTGTGACTCCTGTGTCGCAGCACTCCGTCGCCAGCACGGCATAACGATAATCAGAAGTCACCTAGCCAAGGAGAAACACTATGGCGCGCGTTCTCGTAATGATTCCATCGGGCGAAGTCTACGACCACGACAGCGTCCGTTGGTACAATTATCAGCAGATTCAACGCTATATCGATCACTACCATAACATCGGCGATGCGTTCGTATATGATTCGTCGCTGAAACTGATGAATTTTGAAAAGCTTGGCGTTGTCGAGATTGCCAACCCGGATATGGCCCAGATCGACAAGCTGCGCGAGGAATATGACTATGTCTTCCTGCGCGGGTCGAACTACATCCATTCCCAGATGGACTGGCGCAACACCATCGAGGTACTTGAACGTTTACGCCTGCCGGTTCTCGGTTTCGGCTTGGGCGCTCAGGCCCCGGTCAAAGGCAAGATCAATCTGTCCGAACAGACGAAAACCGTTCTGCACATGATGGCAGATTCAACCACGTCTATCGGGGTGCGTGGTGCCTATACCGCGCAGGTTCTGTGGGATATCGGCATTCGCAATGTGCGTATTGTCGGTTGCCCGACTGCTTTCCGTTCGAACAATCCGAACATGCGGATCAACTTGCCGGAACTTGATACCGTCAAGAATGTGGGTATCACGCTTCGCCGCGAAGTTTCGTCGTCCTACGCGCAGAATATCGAACGTTATTTGACCTTCCATCGTGATCTGGTCAAGGACCTCGCGCACCGGTTCGATAATGTCACACTGATGGCACAGGGTGAGCCCGAAGAAAAGAAACTGGTCTTTGGCACCGACGAACAGAAAGAACAGGCCATTGCCGAGCTGCGTGGCAATCCGAATGTCGGCAAATGGTACATGGATGACGAGATGGAACGCCTGTATCGCTCCAAGATGTTCTATTCCGACGTGGTTGCCGATTACGAAAACCTTGTACGTCAGAAAGACTGTGTTCTGGGTTATCGCCTGCACGGTAATCTGATGGCGCTGTCGAACGGTGTTCCGTCGATCTATTTCACTTATGACAGCCGCACAGTCGAATTTGCCGAAACCTATCAGATCCCGTCCTATGACGTGTTCTCGAAGAAGGAGTTCGTGCTCGAGGATTACTGGAATCAGGATTTGTTCGACAAATTCAATCGCGCCTGGTTCCAGACCTACCGCGAGATGGCAACGTTCCTGACGGAAAACAATATCGATCACAAGATGGTCGATGTAATGACCCGTGACGCTCAGCCCGAGCGCAAGGTCGCCTGATCAAACCCGGTGCAGTCATCCCGCACCGGTATCGGGCGGGATGACTGTGCCACCACAAGCATGTCCGAAAAAGGATAGCGATAACAAGGAGACACGGCAATGACTGTACTTGTAACGGGTGGCGCAGGTTATATCGGTAGCCACGCAGCGCTTGCACTTCTGGATGCCGGGCGAAAGGTCGTCGTCCTCGATAACCTCAGTCAGGGGCATCGCTGGGCTGTTCCGGCCGGGGCTGCCTTTGTCGAAGGTGACTGCGGTGATTATGAACTGGTTCGCAAGCTTGTTGCGGATCACGATGTCACGGCAATCATGCATTTTGCCGGATCGATCATCGTGCCGGAATCGGTGGTTTATCCGCTTGATTATTACTATAACAACACTGTGAATTCCCGTGCTCTGGCACAGGCTGCTGTCGATGCTGGCATCCGGCATTTCATCTTTTCCTCGACTGCGGGTGTTTACGGTGAACCCGCCAAAACCCCAATCCTTGAAGATTTCCCGTCAAAACCGATTTCGCCTTATGGCACGTCGAAAATGATGACGGAAAAGATGCTGGCCGATGCATCTGTTGCCCATGACATGAATTATGTCGCGTTGCGCTATTTCAATGTTGCCGGTGCCGATCCCGAAGGACGGGCAGGGCAGACATCACGCAAGGCGACCCACCTGATTAAAATCGCCAGTCAGGCGGCAACAGGTGTCCGTTCGCATCTGGAAATCTATGGTGAAGATTATGAAACCCCGGATGGTACCTGCATTCGCGACTACATCCATGTTTCCGACCTTGCCAATGCGCATGTGCTTGCGCTGGAATATCTGGAAAATGGTGGTGAAAGCGATGTGATGAATTGCGGCTATGGTCGTGGTTTTTCAGTCAAGGAAGTGATTTCAGCGGTCAAGGAAGTATCGGGTGTCGATTTCCCCGTCAAACTGGCTGAACGTCGTCCGGGTGACCCGGCGGCCTTGATTGCGGGCGCGGATCGTGTTCGCGAGAAACTCGGTTGGGTTCCGAAACATGATGATCTTGAAATGATTGTGCGTCACGCCCTTGATTGGGAAGAAAGCCTTAAAACCCGTCAGGTCGTTGACGCCGCATAAGACCCAAGCGCCAGGAAGGGAGGAAACGTCCATTACGAGCAAGCGGTTCAGAAGGACTGAAAAAAAACGGCCCGAACCGCCACAGCAGGAGTACCAGACATGAGCCAGAAAAACCCCTCAACTGGCCATAAACCTCGTATCGGCGTTCTCATGCCGGCAGGCAGAGTTGTCGAGAATTTAGGAGTGGTAACACATAACTTTGGTTCGCCCGAAAAATCGACGCGTCATTTCAGCAATATTGGTGATTGCTTTGTTTATGATTCGTCTCTGCGAATTCTTGATTACGCTGAACTGCAACCCATTTACGCCCCGGCCAGCGGCGACCTGACACCGGCTCAGGTTGAGGATATCAATCAGCTCGACTACATCTTTTTGCGCGGGTCGAACTATATCCATACCAATGGTCAATGGGATCCGATCACACGTGTTCTGGAGCAGACCAAAGTTCCGGTTATCGCATTCGGGATCGGTGTGCAGACCCCTGATAATTCGGAAGAATATGTCAATGAATCGACCAAACGCTTTTTGCAGGTCGTTTCGCATCGTTCAACCACTCTTGGCGTGCGCGGCCATCTTTCGAAGAAGGCGCTGAATTCGATCGGGATCAAAAATGTCCGTATTTTCGGGTGTCCTACGGCATTTCGGCACTGCAAACCGAAACTGACCCTGCCGCGTCTCAAGTCGACCGATATCAAAAAGCTCGGCTTTACCCTGCGGCGCAAAACACCCAGATGCGTCATGTTCCAACGGTATCTGATCCGGACACTGGCCGAACGATATCAAACCGAACTTCTTTGTGCTGGCGAGCTGGAAGAAAAGGCGATCTTCTATGCGCGCTGCAACCAGATTGCCAATGCGGATGAAGTGATGTCAAAGGCCGTCAATCAGCTCATCACGGAAGGCTGGTTATACGGTGAAACAGATCCGTTATTGCAAATTTATAAATCGTCACTCGCAGTATTCGAGACGGTGGCCGATTTCGAGGAAGCCGAGCGGCATCTTGATGCTGTGACCGGGTTCCGTTTGCATGGCAATCTTCTGGCGCTCGCCAATGAAGTACCAGCCCTTTACATCACCTATGACACGCGGACCCGCGAGTTTGTCAAAACGCTTGGTATTCCGCATGTCGACGGTCGCTATATCGACAAATTTTCCTTCGAAGAAGCATGGGATCAGGCAGATTTCGGCCATTTCGAGGAAACCTACCAGATGCGGTTTGGCGAACTGAAAACCTTCCTTGAAGAGAACGGCATGGCGCATCGCCTCGGCACTACCCCGACCCCTTATGTGGTTGAGGCGGCGTGATCAATGCTGCGTGGGCATGGCCGGTTTCCTAGTTCCGGTCATGCCCGGTCTTCTTTTCATCTTGTATGGCTATGGATGGGCAAGTGTTAAACAGATCGCATATCCGTTACGTGACGATCCTGATTGCAACCGTGCTGTCAGGTGGCGGCATCCTTGCATTTTCATCACCGAATTCTGCGGCGTTTGAACTTACTGTTACCGGGCCGGAGAAAGTCATTTTTGATAGCGATGTTTCCGGTTGTGATTCGCACCATTTGCCAGATGCTCCCGCGCGCGCGTTTCGTGATGACAGGGGGCGCATGATCCTGTTTGCGCCAAATTTCCAAAACCGTGCTTTTGTTGGTTACGGCTTTGACAGTCTGAAACCCGATTGCGACAGCCGGTTCATGGCCGCAGGGAAAGCGCAGCCTGATCTTTTGGATGATCGCACCTGGATCCATGCAATTTACACCAACGATGGCAGAAACGTTTACGCACTCGGCAGTGCCAGTTTCATGCCGTATCGTCACGAAATGCCCTGCAAGGGACGGACAAAGCGGATTGATTGCTGGATCAATGGATTGGTGACGCTGAAATCGACCGATGGTGGAAAAACGTTCGACTATCTTGGCCAGCCGCCGCATCACGCACCTTTCCCTCCGCCGGAACCGTATCGGGATGATCGGAAACGTGCACCAAGCTATGTGACGGTGACCAACATCATCAACTGGCAGAATTACCTTTATGCGATTGTCTGGCGTCGCGAGGAGGAATGGAAAAACTCTCGCAATTGTCTGGTGCGTGCACCAGCAAACGATCCGTCAAGTTGGCAGGTATGGGATGGCAACGATTTCATTGATGCAGCCCGTCTGACCGATCAGGGGTGGCAGGTAAAGCAAACCGATTGCGCGCGCGTCGGCCCGAGTGGCATTACGTCCATCCGTGGATTGGTCCGGCATGAAGGAACAAATACCTTCATCGCGATCTATCAGCACCGTCAGCGCAACAAGGACGGCTCGGATCGGCACGGAATGTTTTATTCGACATCGCCGGATATGAAAAACTGGTCGGAGCCCAAGTTTCTTCTGGACGAAGATCTTGATCCCGACGCCGGGCCGGGGGACCCGTTTGCCGCCTATGCCACCATGATTGACGAAGATAGTCAGGATCGGCTTTTCAGTACTGTCGATGACGAGGCCAGCCTCGTTTTCGTACGTTTGATCCCAAAGCCCCATAACGGCAAATGGCGGGTCCCGCGGCAATTGGTGCGGTTTCCCGTTTCGATTACAAAGTAAAGGACAAGGCCATGGAATTTGATCGTTTTGATATTGATGGCCCGGTGCTGTTTGTGCCGAACCGTCATCGTGATCCGCGCGGGACATTTGCCGAGACCTTCCGTGAAGACGAATTTCGTGCGGCAATTGGCGATGTAACATTGGTGCAGGAAAACCAGTCCATCAGCAAACCGATCAACACCATTCGGGGCCTGCATTATCAATCCGAACCGCGCGCGCAAGGGAAGCTGGTGCGCGTGACCACCGGGGCGATCATGGATATCGCTGTAGATCTGCGCCCTCATTCGCAGACTTTCGGGCAGCATATCAAGATCGAGCTGTCCGAAGAAAACTGGTATCAGTTATGGATCCCGCCGGGATTTGCGCATGGTTTTCGCACGATGCGTCCCAATACGACCGTGATTTACAAGGTATCGGATTATTACAGTCCCGAGCATGATCGTGGGATCGCCTGGAATGACCCTGATCTTCACATTGACTGGGAACTGTACGGGCAACAGCCGGTATTATCGGAAAAGGACAAAGATCAACCAGCACTGGTCGAGCTGTTTTCGATAGATGTTGCCCGGGCTGCGGAGGCGCACCGGGCGATGGTGCATGATATAGGGCGTTATCGGGCTTCGACGGGCGACTGATAAAGCGGTGCCAGGGCAATCAGGCTTTCATCCGGAGTTTGCTGAATGGAATTGACATTCTTTTCCAGTGTCCTGCCCAAGGCATGGACGAGAACCATTTCCAGTTTGCCGTCATTGGCCATTTGTAAAAGAATTGCCAGTGATTCCGCGACGGTAAAGGGTTCCTTGTAGGTGCGACGTTCCAGCAGAGCGCCCATAATGTCACAGATGGTCAGAATACGCGTCAGATCGCGAATTTGGTCACCTGCCAGACCGTCAGGATACCCGCTGCCATTCAGAAATTCGTGATGATGCAGGATTGCATCCAGAACATCTTCGGCAATGCCGTCCTGCTGGGCCAGAAATTTGTATCCTGCCCCGGGATGGGTGCGGATGACATCAAACTCTTCTGCTGTCAGCTTGCCTGGTTTATCAAGGATTGACGCAGGTATATCCACCTTCCCGATATCATGCAGCAGTCCTGCGGTCGTCAGTTTTTCAATATCTGCCTTGCGCATCCCCATATTGGTCGCAAATGCGCAGGCCAATCCGGTTACGATCAGAATGTGCTGAAATGTCGTATGGTGATAGGCCCGTACAGTGGATAGCCATTCATTAACGCCAATATTGCTAATGGTCTTGGCGATTTCTTCGCCGGTTGCCGCAACCTCGCCAAGATCAACCGGTTTGTTGGCGGTAAACCGGGCGAAGGTATTTTCAAGTGTTCTTGCGGCCCCGTTGACGGCCTTGCTGGCTGTCGGGCTGAATATCCCCGCCGTTTCACGGATGTCTTCGATGATCTTTGCCAGTCCGGCATCGCCAAGCGGCTTGTGGATCGTCTTGCGTGCGCCAAGTGTGGTTGCCTGCAATTCTTCCTGCAGGTTGCCTTTTGTAATCGCGAAAATCTGTTTGCACCGGGTAGGGGCGGCCTTGCGGAATGCCGCAAGCTTAGCGATGTTTTCACCGTTGCCAAGGTCGACATCAAGCACGATGGTGTCGGCATCCAGCGGAATTTTATCTGCCATTGATGATGTGCGGATGTCGAAGCCAAGCAGGGATGCCGGCATCAAATCAGTGCGATCTCTTTCGCAAACGACATGCAGTATATTGGGGGTGCCGGTGTTCAATTTGTGGCCATAACAGTGGTTTTCGCCTGATCTTATCTTTGATATTCGTTTGAATATAAGAATTTTATCAAGCAATTATAAGCCACTAATTACAAAATTATGCCGCCAGCGCGGCAATCACCTGTTCCTTGCTCAATATCCCGATTGGTTCCTTTTTGCCATTGATCACGGCCATTGATCCGCCTGTTGCCAGCGCCACAGGCAGAATATCTTCAAGGCGCATATCACCGGTAATCTCGGGCCAGCTTGCATTAACTTCACCGCCATTGACCAACGGTTGCATCAATGTTTTGGCGCGCAGCACACGCGATCTGTTCACATCACGGGTAAAGGCGCGGACATAATCATCAGCGGGACGCATGATGATTTCTTCGGGCCGACCGATCTGGATCAGTTTGCCATCCTTCAGGATCGCAATCCGGTCGCCCAGTTTAAGTGCCTCGTCCAGATCATGGGTGATAAACACAATGGTTTTGTGAAGCTCGCCCTGAAGCTTCATCAGTTCATCCTGCATATCATTGCGGATAAGGGGATCAAGAGCGGAAAATGCCTCGTCCATCAAAAGGACTTCGGGGTCCGTGGTCAACGCACGGGCAAGGCCGACGCGCTGCTGCATGCCGCCTGATAACTGATCGGGAAACTTGTCCTCATATCCGGCCAGGCCGACCCGTTCGATCCAGTTGCGTGCCGCATTCTCGCGCGTGCTGCGATCCACATCCTGAATTTCGAGGCCATAGCCGACATTATCCACCACACTGCGATGTGGCAGAAGGCCAAAGCGTTGAAATACCATGCCAAGCCGCTTTCGCCGGAACGCATTCAGCTCATTGATGCTCATGGCAAGGATATCGGTGCCGTCAAAAAGCACTTCGCCGGATGTCGGGTCAATCAGCCGGTTAAGATGGCGGATCAGAGTTGACTTGCCAGACCCCGAAAGTCCCATAACCACAAATGTTTCACCGCGTTCGATAGAAAGAGACACATCATGCAGCCCGACCGTATGGCCGGTTTGGGCAAGTATTTCATCCTTGTCTGCGCCGTCTCGTGCAAGCTTTAGCGACTTTTCTGGATCGGGGCCGAAGATTTTGAAAATATTGCGGATTTCGATATAGCTCATGATTTTCCCTCCGCCTTGTGGCTGCGATGTGATCGCTTGCCATAGGCCTGACCGATCCGGTCAAACACAACCGCCAGAAGCACAATCGCGATGCCTGCTTCCATGCCCGCACCGACATCAAGGCGCTGGATGCCCATCAGTACCTGTTCGCCAAGTCCACGCGCGCCGATCATGGATGCAATCACCACCATCGAAATCGCCATCATCGTCGTCTGATTGATCCCGGCCATGATATTGGGCAGCGCAAGGGGAAGCTGTACTTTCCACAGAATTTGCCTGCGATTGGCCCCGAATGACCGGGATGCTTCAAGTACCTCGGGATCAACAAGTCTGATGCCAAGATCGGTTAGTCGAATGACCGGCGGGGCTGCGTAAATCACGGTGGCAAGGATTGCCGGAACCTTTCCCAGCCCAAACAGCATCAGGGCAGGGATGAGATACACAAAACTCGGCATCGTCTGCATGGTATCAAGGATCGGCAGCATCACAGCGCGCAGGCGGTTTGACATTGCCATGGCAATTCCGACCGGAACACCGATGATAACGGAAAGGGCCGTGGCAACGATCATCAGGGCAAGGGTCTGCATCGCCTTGTCCCAAAGCCCCAGTGACCCGATGGCGACCATCGCAATCGCAAGCCCTGCGGCAATTTTCCAGTTGCGACTGGCATGAAACCCGATCACGGCGATGGCAATCACAACGATCCACCAGGGAGTGCCGCGCAGGATCTGTTCCAGCCAGACCAGTACTGTCAGCAGGCTGTCGGCAAATGCTTCGAACGCGTCGCCATAATTCACCACCAGCCAGTCGACAAAGCGATTGACCCATTTGCCCAAGGGCACATTCAATTGTTCTGGAAACATCGTGCACGTCCGGCCGGTTGTGTTCAGAAAACCAATGAACGTAGGAGCCTAGCAATATGATCCCGCCAACGCACGATTAAATACTTGGGTGCCTGACATCTCCTGACAGTTTTGTGTAAAGGTACTCAAAAGAAAACAACCCGCACCAAGGGTGCGGGTTGTTCCATTCGTCATCGAATGCACATTTCGTGATCTTCGAAACGATTACATCGCTGCTTTGCGTGCTTCTTCAAGCCAACCGTCGAATTTCGCCTGATTTGCCTTGATCCAGGCATCGGTATGGCGGTTGATGTCCTCGGCCGATTTTTCGCCATCGCGCATACGAAGGTTCTGGGCCGAGATATCGTTGGCCGACAGTTCCATGATTGCAAACAGTTTCGCCGCAGCCGGGTTTTCTTCTGCCCATGCCTTGTTGGCGATGATCTGCTGGTTGTTCACCTGGAAGCCATAGTTCGAACCATCCGGAAGGGCGGTGTCGGCATCCTTGTTTTCACCCGGAAGGGATGAGAACGGAACCTGCAACCAGGTCACGTCTTTACCCGGAACCAGAACCCCCGAAACCCAATACGGGGTCCAGGTGTAATACAGGATCGGTTCGCCGGCTTTGTAGCGGGTGATGGTATCGGCGATGATCGCGGAATAGGAACCCTGATTGTGGGCAACCGTCTCACGCAGGTCATAGGCATCAAGGTGATGCTCAATCACACCTTCACAGCCCCAACCCGGGTTGCAGCCGGCAAGATCGGCTTTGCCATCGCCGTTATTGTCAAAAATCTTGGCAATTTCCGGATCGGACAGCTGGCTGATATTGGTGATGTTGTATTCATCAGCAGTTTTCTTGTCGATCAGGTAACCCTGTAACGCGCCCGGTGAGTACACACCTTCGCGATAGATTTTCTCGTCACCACCGGCTGCCTTGTAGAAATCGGCATGCAGCGGATTCCAATGATCGGCCAAAAAGGTTGCATCGCCATTGCCTATGGCAACATGGCCTGCGGCGTATTCGATTTCCTGGATGTCCTTGACGTCGTAGCCAAGCTCTTCAAGTGCCTTCATCACCAGAACGGTCTGGAATGTTTCTTCGGCAATCGAGCTTTTAAGCGGTTGAACCTCAACGCCTTCACCCGGCTTCATATCGTCGGCGAATGCAGCGCCGCTGATCAGAAACGAGCTGGTCACCGCAATCGCGGCACCTGTGGAAAGTTTCTTCAGGATCGTCATTAGCTTCTCCTTGTTGGTTGATAGGGGCCGTTCTCTGCCCTTGTTTTCAAACCGGCGTACCGGTTATTTCTTGCCCATAAGGGAACGGATAATTGCGGCCGGCCCGCTTTCGTACCAGTGACGGGTGCCCTTGCTACGCTGGTCCTGACCAAGGGCCTGCGTCATGCGGTCCAGCACGATCGCCAGAAGCACGATCCCGACACCGCCAACCGTGGCGAGGCCCATGTCAAGGCGACCAATGCCGCGCAAAACCATCTGGCCAAGGCCACCAACCGCGATCATCGATGCGATCACCACCATCGAAAGGGCGAGCATCAAGGTCTGGTTCACGCCGGCCATGATTGTCGGCATGGCGAGCGGAAGCTGGACACGGAACAGAAGCTGTTTCGGGCTGGCGCCAAAGGAACGTGCTGCTTCCACCAGATCGCCGGGCACCTGACGGATACCAAGGATGGTCAGGCGGATCAGAGGCGGCAGGGCAAAGATGATCGTCACGACCACGCCCGGCACATTGCCGATACCAAACAGCATCACGATCGGGACAAGGTAAACGAATGCCGGTGTTGTCTGCATCGCGTCAAGAATGGGGCGTGCGGTATTTGCCGCCCGTTCATTGCGCGCCAGCCAGATACCGGTCGGCAGCCCTAGAACCACACAGAACAGAACCGATGTGATAACCAGTGATAACGTCACCATGGCCTCTGACCATGCACCGATCAGGCCAACGGCAATCATTGAAATCAAAGTGCCAATCGCAAGACGGCGACCGGCCAACTGCCACGCAATCAATGACAGAATCAGAATGACAACAATGGCCGGTGTTGCCAGCAGCCCGGTTTCGACACCTGAAAGGACTGCATCAATCGGCCAGCGGATCGCCTGAAAGACGCTACGGAAGTTATCGACAATCCATTCCAGTCCATGATTGACCCAGATATCAAGCGGAATGACCGCATCCTGAAACGGATGGAGGATATCAAAATGATGTTCCGGGGCAGGGGCGGCATTGGAAAGCCAGTCGCCTGCCGTATCAGAAGCGCTGCTGCCCCACGGGTTGGAGGCACCACTCTGGGCAGCATCGGCAGCCCCCGATGTGGTTGCGTCTTTTGCGGCGTCTGCCGCGCCGTTATCGGTGGCGGCACCCCATGGATTGCTGTTATCAGCCATTTGCGCCATCTCCTTCGCGGTCGAGAGTCGCCAAAAGATTGGCCCTGTTGATTACGCCCAGATATTTGCCGTTTTCATTGATGACCGGTACGCCACAAGGTGTATGGGCTACGGTTCCGATCAGATCGGAAAGCTGTGTGTCATGGGCAACAGCGTCGATATCAGGCAGGAACGCTGCGGAAAGTTTGTCAGCGCCTGATTTGATTGCCTTATCGACGCTGTCGACGGAAATAATCCCGTGAAAATCAAGTTTGTCACCAACGATATAGCCATATTCGCGGTCTTCGTTGCGCAGACGGTTAAGGGCGGTTTTAAGACCAACGCCTTCGCGTTCGATCACGGTGACCTGACGTTTGACGACGATATCCTTGGCCGTAAGAATTGTGGATACATCAACACCGCGGAAGAACGATTTGACATAGTCATTGGCCGGATTGTTCAGGATTTCCTCTGGCGTTCCGACCTGAACAACAATGCCGCCTTCCATGATTGCGATCCGGTCACCGATGCGCATCGCTTCATCCAGATCGTGCGAGATAAAGATGATGGTGCGCTTGTGTTCACGTTGCAGGGTCAGAAGTTCGTCCTGCATTTCGGTCCGGATTAGCGGATCAAGGGCGGAAAACGCTTCATCCATCAACATGACAGACGGGTCATTGGCAAGAGCGCGGGCAAGGCCAACGCGTTGCTGCATGCCACCGGAAAGCTCGTCGGGGTATGAATTCGCCTGTGCTTTCAGCCCCACCTGATCAAGCGCGTTCAGGGCGCGTTGGTGGCGTTCTTCCTCGGCAACCCCGGCCAGTTCAAGGCCAAATGCCGCGTTGTCGACGACGCTCATATGGGGCATCAGGGCAAAGGACTGGAATACCATGGACATATCCCTGCGGCGTAATTCGCGCAGTTCCTCATCGCTCATGGCCGCTATATCTGTGCCGTCATAAAGCACCTGGCCCGATGTCGGCTCAATCAGGCGGTTTAACAGGCGAACCAGTGTCGATTTTCCGGAGCCCGAAAGCCCCATCACAACGAAAATTTCACCCTCGCGGACGGTAAAGCTGGCGCCACAAACACCGACGGTTTGTCCGGTTTTGTCAAAAATTTCGGCTTTGTCGATCCCGTTGTTGATCATCTGCATGGCTTGATCGGGACGGTCGCCAAAGACTTTATAAAGGTCCTTTACAACGATTTTATCGGTCATTGGCCCTTGTCATTTGTTGTTATCGGACAACAGGCGGCGTGTATCCCGGGTTCCGGAAACCGCGCGATGCCATCCATTGAAAATGTCATGTCGAGACAGGTGTGATCGTTGCGCCGGATCGCGCCTGCTCCCCCAATTTCGTCACATTCTGTAATCTGATAGTTACAGATCAAAACATTTGATGTCAAATTATAATGGCGCTAAGTTGGGCGGATAATATGACAGGGAGGATTGCGCACATGATCTCGGATCAGCAGAAAAGACGCGAGTTTCTCGATGTTTTGGTTGCTCTACGGCAGATCATTCGTGCAACCGATCTGCACTCAAAACATGTGATGAAGGTTTGTGGTCTTACGGTTCCGCAGCTCGTCGTGCTTCTGGCGATCGAGGAACTTGGTGCGGTGACCGTCAAGGAGATCTCCCGTCATGTATCGCTGAGTCAGGCGACCGTAACGACGATCCTGAACCGGCTGGAAGGACGCGGTTTTATCGAGCGTGCCCGAAATGCCGATGATAAACGGGTGGTCAACAGCCGTTTGACTGACAAAGGACTTGCAGTTCTAAGTAATACGCCGCCGCTGATGGATGGTGAATTCATGCAGCGTTATGAAAGACTCGATCAGAACGAACGCAGCCGTATCCTCGCATCACTGCAGCACGTGGCCCGTCTGATGGATACCGAAGAAGTCGACCCCAGACCGCCGACCGGATGGGATCGGATCGGTTCTCCGTGAACTAGATGACAAGACGGCCCCCGGAACCGGTAGCAAACAGGCAGTAAAAAGGGGGCAGATCGAAACCTGCCCCGTGATCGATATCTAAAAGATCGCACAGCGATCAGGTGTTGCTACCTGTGTTGTTAAAGCGCAGCTTCAACCCGTTCTGCGACTTTCTCCGGCACCCATGCTTTCCACACGCCCGGCTTTTCTTTCAGGAAATAAAGGGCCGCATCTTCGGGTTTTTCACCGTTTTCCTGCATATAGGCCAGCATTTCCGAAACCATGGCGTTGCTGGTTTCATAATGCGTCAGGAATTCGATCAGTTTGGGGGCTGATTTCATGAATTCCGTATTCACCCCGACTGTGACCGTGCTTTCCGGATAGGCTGTGGCCTTTGTCGGATTTTCATCCGTTTTCAGCTTGTCGAAAATTGCCTGATCATATGCAGGTTCTTCAAGGCGATAGCTGTCATAAAGACCCATCACCCAGGTCGGTCCCCAGTAATAATAAAGTGCCGGTTCACCGCGCTTGTGCGCAGATGCGATTGCTGCGGAAAGTGCGGCACCGGTGCCCGGTCGGAAGTTGGTGAAACTGTCATTCAGGCCATAGGCCGCGAGTTTCCCCGAATTGACCTTTTCGCACACCCAGCCTGCCGGGCAGTTATAAAAACGGCCCTTACCCGGTTCTTCGGCATCTTCGAACAGACTGGCATATTTCGGCAGGTCATCGACGGATTTCAGATCCGGTGCCATCGGCTCGATCCCGCGTTCCTTGTCACCTTCGATAACGTAACGCGGCACGAACCAGCCTTCGACGGCGTCATCGAAATTCACACCTATCTGAGTTACATTTCCGGCGGCTTCGGCCTTTTTCCATGCGTCAGCGACGTTGTCACGCCAGATTTCCATGACGACATCGATGTCACCTTTGCCCGCACCGGTCAAAAGCGGAATGACGTCACCGGGCAGGGCGTCGGTTTTACATCCGTAGCCCTTTTCAATGATGAAGCGTGCAACCGCGTTATGGAAAAGCGCGCTGTCATAATTCAGTCCGGCGAACATCACCGGACGGTCGATCTCGCAACTGGCATCCTGTGCCTGTGCGCTTGTGTAGGTAGAGAATGCAAGGCCAGCGGCCATAAGCATTGCGGCTCCGGTAGGCAGGATGTTCATCACTTTTCCCTTTGACTATCTTCTACGGTCCGGAAGCGCATCAAATGCAATGTCCGGCGGTTGAATGCCGCCATGTCACCAGTGGTTGTGTGCTCGATCCCCTGACTGGACTTTGCCCCTGATACAGGTGGTGTGAAGTTTAACCTTGGGGTCAAAGGTGACGCAACCCTGCTTGCCGACATTTGCCAGACTTGTGATGTGCCATAATGATTTGAAGTCTAAACTGCATCTCCTGACAGCTGTGTCAGGAGATGTCAGTGCGGATGTGATTGCGAGGATGAATTTTGCCCGGAAGTTCGTGAAACTTCTGCCAAGCATGTTTATGCTGCGCGAAACGCATTTCTGCCGGGGGCACCATGACACATGACAGTCTGTTTGTTTTTGATATCGAAACCGTTCCCGATATCGATGTGTTGCCGCAACTGACCGGTGAAACCGCACCTGATCCAGTGACCGGGCGTGAAATGCTTGAAAAATATCATCTTGATATCACCGATGGCCGGAACGGCTTCCCGCGCCAGCCGTTTCACAAGGTTGTTGCCATCAGCTTCCTGCGCGCGACGATACAGCGTGATGGCAATCTGGAAACCTACGAGATTGAAGAACTGCGTTCCGGTGGCGATCTGACCAGCGAGGAAAAGGACCTCGTGAACGGCTTTTTTGCCTATTGCGGTAAACTTTATCCCAGACTGGTCAGCTTCAATGGACGCGGGTTCGATCTGCCGGTTTTGAAGTATCGTGCTATGAAGCATGGTGTGTCTGCGCGCTGGCTACATCAGTCGGCGAATAAATGGGAAAATTATACATCGCGTTATGCGCCGAACTGGCATTGTGATCTTGCCGAAGTTCTTTCCGACTATGGGGCATCTGCAAGAACCAAAATGAACGAGGTTTGTGCCGCCCTTGATCTTCCCGGCAAGACCGGCGTTGACGGCAGCAAGGTCTCGGATATGTATGACAATGGCGAAATCGAAGGCATTCGTCGTTATTGCGAAACCGATGTTCTGAACACCTATCTTCTTTATCTGCGCTATGTGCTTCACACCGGTCTAAGCGACCATGACGGCTATAATCATGCTATCAATCTGACCGTTGCATGGCTTGAAGAACGCGCAGGTGATATTCCAGCCTATCAGGAATTCCTTGATGCCTGGAAAAGCGCAAGTAAGGGTTCGTTCAACCTGCTTTAGGTTGCATTTTCCGGCTTGCCGCAATCTTTGGGATCAGGTCGATATTTCTATATGTGAAATACATCACATCGCCGGGTTGAATTAGGGTGATCTCTGTTGAAATCGCGGCGCAGGGCGCTTAATTGCATCTTTGCATTTGCAACTGATTTGCAGATGCATGCGGATTTCATGGATTTCAACGGGGAACGTTCACATGGACATCAGAAAGATTATTTGCGGTACGGTGTTGGGAGCCGCCACCGTTGCTGCTACGGCTGCGTCGGCACAGGAAGTTAACGTTTATTCCTTGCGTCAGCCTTTTCTTGTAGAACCGCTGTTTGAAAGCTTCACCAAGGAAACTGGCGTTAAGGTCAATGTGATCTTCGCCGAAAAAGGTCTTGTTGAACGCATCAAGCAGGAAGGGGTCAATAGCCCGGCCGATGTTCTGATGACGGTCGATATCAGCCGAATTCAGGAAGCCGTTGATGCGGGTGTTACAGAGGCCGTCGACAGTGATGTCCTCGAAACCAACATTCCGGCCCATCTGCGCGATGAAAACGATCAGTGGTTTGCCCTGACCCAGCGTGGTCGTGCGCTTTATGCCTCCAAGGATCGTGTCGCTGAAGGTGAAATCACCACCTACGAAGATCTTGCTGATCCGAAATGGAAGGGTCGCGTTTGCACTCGTCCAGGCTCGCATGACTATAACGTTGCCCTGATTTCCTCGATGATTGCCCATCATGGTGCCGAAGAAGCCAAAACGTGGCTCGAGGGCCTGAAAGCAAACCTTGCACGTAAGCCACAGGGCAATGATCGCGGTCAGGTCAAGGCGATCAAGGAAGGCGAATGCGATGTTGCCATCGCCAATACCTATTACTATGGCAAGATGCTTGATGATCCGGAACAGCGTGCATGGGCTGAATCGGTAAACATCGTTTTCCCGAATCAGGATGGTCGCGGCATGTCGATGAACATTTCCGGCATGACCCTGATCAAGGGTGCACCGAACAAGGAAAACGCTGTCAAGCTGATGGAATTCCTTTCGGGTGACGAAGCGCAGAAAATCTACGCCGAAGTGAACTATGAATATCCGGTCAAACCGGGTGTTGAATGGTCCGACTATGTAAAGTCGTGGGGCACCTTCAAGGCTGACGAACTTCCGCTGGCCGAAATCGCCCGTCTGCGTGCCGATGCGGTTCGCATGGTTGATCAGGTCGGCTACGACGAATAACTGAATTTTCGTTTTTCGAATAATTCCGGAAAGGGGCGGTAACCATTACCGTCCCTTTTTTTGTTGGCTAAACGGGTCCGGCTCCGTGCAGAGGCAGGAGGCCGACAAGGCGGTTATGTTCTATTCGCTCTTGCAAAAGAGGGCGGCTGCCCTTTAATTTCCCGGGCAGCGAGTACAAATCATTCTTACTTGCCTTCACGCTTTGCGACCATTTCAGGAGATTCATGATGACTTCACTGCGCAACAAGGTCTTTGGCATGATGGGCGCAGTGGTCGGATTGACGGCATTTCATGCGAATGCTGCCGAGGAAGTTAATGTCTATTCGCTGCGACAGCCTTTCCTGATAGAACCAATGTTCGAACAATTCACCAAGGAAACCGGCATTCGGGTCAACACACTGTTTTCCCAAAGCGGTCTGGTTGAACGCATCAAACATGAAGGCCGTAACAGTCCAGCCGACCTTTTGCTTACTGTTGATATTGGCCGTATTCAGGACGCCGTTGATGCCGATATAGCGACACCGCTTCAAAGCGATGTGATTGATGCCAATATCCCCGAACAGTTTCGTGATCAGGATCACCTGTGGGTCGGCCTGACCACCCGTGCACGTGTCCTTTATACGTCGCTTGATCGTGTGAAGCCCGACGCCATTGCGACATACGAAGAACTTGCCGATCCGGAATGGAAGGGGCGCATTTGTGTCCGTTCTGGAATGCATGTTTACAATATCGCACTGGTGGCCTCGATGATTGCCCGTCATGGCGAGGAATACACAAAAACCTGGCTTCAGGGACTGAAGGACAACCTTGCGCGCAAACCGCAAGGGGCGGATATCGATCAGATCGAGGCCGTATCCCAAGGCGTTTGCGATCTGGCAATCGGCAATTCCTATTATTACGGCAAGATGCTTGATGATCCAAACAAAGCCGATGCCGCCAAGGATGTTCGGATTGTTTTCCCCAATCAGGGCGACCGCGGCACGCATGTGAATATTTCGGGTGTGGCCCTGATAAAGAATGCGCCGAACAAGGAAAATGCGATCAAGCTGGTCGAATTTCTGTCCGGGGACGAGGCGCAGCACATGTATGCAGACGTGAACTTTGAATATCCGGTCAAGCCGGGGGTGGCTTGGTCGGAAATGGTTCGTTCCTGGGGCACATTCAAATCCGATACCCTGCCGCTTAACGAAGTTGCCAATAACCGTGGTGCGGCCATTCGTCTGATCGACGAAGTCGGCTTTAACGAATAGGGCGCAGCTCGCGTGAACAATTCCTGCCAGACCGAAGACGATCGCGATATCCGGCCTTCTGCCGTAACCGAGACGCTTGATCCGTTGCGCGAACGTTCGCTTGGAACCTCCATGCGCTGGCTGCCGCGCGGCCAATCAGGTCTTTGGCTGGCCGGGGCATTTATTATCGCACTTCTTGTCGCAACACCGTTGATTGCGGTTGTTTATCTGGCGTTGTTCCCAACGGAAAACATCTGGCCGCATCTGGCATCCACCATGTTGCCGCGATACCTGAAAAATACCGGTATCCTGATGCTGGGGGTTGGTATTGGCGTCACGTTGATCGGTGTTTCGGCGGCATGGGTCGTAACCATGTGTCGCCTGCCGGGTAAACGGTTCTTTGAATGGGCGATGCTGCTTCCGATGGCAGTTCCGGCCTACATTGTTGCCTATGTCTACACCGATCTTCTGGAATATGCCGGTCCGTTGCAGCGTCTTCTACGCGAGATTTTCGGCTGGCAAACCGCGCGTGATTACTGGTTTCCTGATATCCGGACCAAGGGCGGGGCGATACTGGTGCTTAGCCTGACGCTTTATCCCTATGTTTACATGCTGGCCCGGGCGGCCTTTTTGGCACAGTCGGTCTGTGTTCTCGAAGCTGCACGTGTTCTCGGGCGTTCGGCCTGGAACTCGTTCGTAACGGTTGCCTTGCCTTTGGCGCGTCCGGCTATCGTGGTTGGTGTCGTCATTGCGCTGATGGAAACCTTGAATGATTTCGGGACCATCGATTTCTTTGCTGTTCATACCCTGACGGCTGGTATTTTCAATGTCTGGCTCGGTATGGGAAATGCCGGCGGAGCTGCCCAGATCGCGCTGACCATGCTGGCGGTCGTGATTGTCCTGATCGTGGCTGAACGTTATTCACGCCGTCGCCAGCGTTTCCACGATACGACCAACCGCTTTCAGGAATTACCGGGTTATGAGCTTGGTCCGGTCGCCAAATTTTTTGCGCTGGCTGTCTGCATCCTGCCGATTGTGCTGGGTTTTGTGATCCCATCATTGGTGTTGGTCTACTATTCCGTTGGCTATTTTGATCAAAGCTGGACCGCCGATTTCTTTGAGTTTGCTGGCAATAGTTTGCTGGTATCGGGTCTTGCAACCTTTGTTGCGGTTGGTTGTGCTGTGTTCCTTGGCTATGCTTTGCGTCTTTTCCCGCAACCTCTTCTGCGGTTCTGCATTCGCATGGCATCGGTTGGTTATGCCGTGCCCGGGGCGGTTCTGGCGATCGGGGTTCTGATCCCGTTTGCCCGGTTTGATAACGCGGTTGATGCCATGATGCGCGAAACGTTTGGCATATCTACCGGCCTGCTTCTGAGCGGGACGGTCTTTGCCATTGTTTTTGCCTATGCTGTGCGTTTTATGGCGGTTTCCTATGGCTCTATTGAGGCTGCACTTGGCAAGGTCCGACCAAGCATGGATGACGCGGCCCGCACATTGGGCGAAAGCCCTTGGGGAACATTGAAGCGCATTCATTTTCCGATGGTGCGTGGCGGCATTCTGGCAGCGGCGGTTCTCGTCTTTGTGGACGCGATGAAGGAACTCCCGGCGACGCTGATCCTTCGGCCGTTCAATTTCGAAACACTGGCGACGCATGTCTATCAGTTCGCCAAGGATGAAATGATCGAACAGGCAGCCCTTGGTGCATTGACCATCGTCATTGTCGGTGTCGTTCCGGTGATTATGTTAAGTCGGGCTATTTCCCGATCCCGCCCGGGGCATGATGGTGCATCGTCGCGCCATTGACGTTCCCGTTCCGCCGGATCACTATCGCCGCTATATGATCCCGTTAAGTTCGACAGGCTGCTGATGACCACGTCACAAAATAATCCTGCCAATTCAGATATTTGCCACCAACCGGGACTGACGCGGCTTGAAGATGCGCTGCGTATTGCATTTGACGAAGTCGCTGTTCGTGCACCGGTAATTGAGGCGCCTCTTACTGATTGTTATGGGGCGATCCTGCGCAAGGATATCGTTGCCAGGGTCGACGTCCCGTCTGCGGATAACTCGGCAATGGATGGATATGCATTCTATCATGCCGACCTGCAGGAACTTGTCGGTAAAGTGGATGTGCAAATCACTGTCGGCGGTGTGTCGCTGGCGGGGCAGCCGTTTACGGGGAAAATCCCGCGTGGGCAGGCAATCCGCATCGCGACGGGGGCTGCCATTCCTGAGGGCGCAGATTGCATCATCATTCAGGAAAATGTCACGGCGAATGCCGATGAAACGCTTTTGACCGTTTCGCAGGATGTGGTCGCACAGACCCGCCAGCATCAACATATCCGTCGTCGCGGCGAAGATGTTGAGACTGGTGCGGTTATCCTGCCAGCCGGTAAACGCTTGCGCCCGCAGGATATCGCGGTTGCCGCCGGGCAGGGGTATCAGTCAGTGCTGGTGTCTAAGCCCTTGTCGGTTGCCGTTTTCTCGACCGGGGATGAACTGGCAAAGCCCGGAGATCCGCTGCCGCCCGGCGGCGTTTACGATTCTAACCGGTTTGCCATGATCGGCATGCTGCGCGCTTGCGGGTGCATGGTTACTGATCTTGGCCTTCTGGCTGATGATTTTGATGTGTTGAAAACCGCCTTAAAGGGGGCTGCCCAAACACATGATGTCATCATGACATCGGGTGGGGTATCTGTTGGTAAGGCGGATTTGTTGAAGCCTGTTGTAGATAGTCTTGGCGAAATTCAGGCATGGAAACTGGCAATCAAACCGGGCAAACCTTTGATGCGCGGTCGTATTGGGGATTGTGTTGTCATCGGCTTGCCGGGAAATCCGGTTTCGGTGATGGTTTCCGGGCTGCTTTATGCCATGCCGCTTCTTTCTCATATGATGGGGGCATCGGACGACGTTTGTGCGCCCCTGCGATTGCCGGCCATCGCAGGGTTTGACTTCAACCGTGGTACGGGGCGCCGCGAATGGCTGCGCGCCCGTCTGGTGCAGGATGACGATGGGCAATGGGTTGCCATGACTTACCATTCGGCGAGTTCCGGCATGTTATCCTCGATGGTGTGGGCCGAAGGCCTGATCGAAATCGCCGAGGATTGCGGGCAGGTCAGAAAGGGTGATCAGGTACTCTATCTGCCATTCGGTGGTTTGCAGGCATTTTAAAAACTGATCCAGATCATGGAATTTGCATCCTTTTCCGGTGATGTTTAACAAAACAACGGAACAAGGGTGGAAAGCGGATGACTGTATCAGTGACTTTTTGTGGGGCTGCGGGTGGTGTCACCGGTTCATGTTATCTACTGCGCACCGACAGTGGCGACATTGTTGTCGATTGCGGCATGTTTCAGGGCAGCAAGACAGTTCGCGAACTGAACTATGGGGCTTTCCCGTTCAAGGTTGCTGACATTCGTGGCGTGCTTTTGACCCATGCGCATATCGATCATTCCGGCTTACTTCCCAAACTGGTAAAGGCAGGTTTTAACGGGCCGATTTATGCGACGGAACCGACCTGCGATCTTCTGACCTATATGCTGCCTGATTCAGGTTACATTCAGGAAACCGAGGTCGAACGCCTTAACCGCCGTAATGTTCGGCGCGGTCGACCGGAAGTCACCCCGATCTATACCCGTGAAGATGCGGAAAAGACTCTCAAACGGTTGCAACCCGTCGACTATCATGAATGGCGTGAAGTTCTGCCGGGCTTGCGGGCGCGCTACTGGGATGCCGGGCATCTTTTGGGATCCGCTTCGATAGAAATCGAAGTGGATGATGAGGCCCCAGACGGTGAGCCACGTACCCTGCGGCTGCTGTTTTCTGGCGATATCGGCACGGGCGAGGCGGTGTTTAACGATGCGCCCGAAGGGCCGAAAAACATCGATTATCTGTTTGTTGAATCCACCTATGGTGATCGCAATCGCCCCGAAGTCAGCGATGCAGAGCGCCGCGAAATGCTGGCTGTCGAGGTTCGCCAAGCCATTCAGGCCGGCGGTAATCTTGTAATCCCGAGTTTCGCGGTGGCTCGTACACAGGAACTGCTTGTCGATCTGGCGACCCTGTTTAATCGTGGAAAACTTCCCAAGGCGGATGTTTTTGTCGATAGCCCGCTGGCCCAGCGTGCGACCGAGGTTTTTGCCAAGCATCTCTCCCATGATGATGCACGTGCCCTGGCCCATCCCAATTTTCATATGGTGCCCGATGTTGAGGCAAGCATGCAGTTGGCAAGGGTCAGAAGCGGCGCGATCATTTTGTCGGCAAGTGGCATGTGCGATGCCGGGCGCATTCGCTATCATTTGAAAAACAATCTGTGGCGGCCGGAATGCACGGTGCTGATGGTCGGTTTTCAGGCTGCCGGGTCGTTGGGCCGTGTGCTGCAGGGCGGGGCAAAGCATGTCCGCATTCATGGTGATGAAGTCGATGTGCACGCCCGAATCAGGACGCTTGATATCTATTCCGGACACGCCGATCAGGACATGCTGCTGCGCTGGACAAAGGAAAGGATGCCGATATCGCGGCGCATTTTCCTGACCCACGGCGAAGACGGGGCGCGCGCCGCTTTGCAACAGGCCATGATCAATAACGGGATCGAAGAAAGCAAAATTGCACTCCCGGTGCTTGATGACACCGTGACGCTCAAACGCGGGCAGGCAAAACAGGCCGAATTCAAACCGCGCCTGCCTGTTGGCGAGATGTCCCGTGATGACTGGCACAACCGCTATGCCCATAGTGTTACAGAACTTTCTGAAAAACTTCGTGCACTCGACAGCAACGAAAAACGCGAAGCCCTGCTCGAAAAAGTCTTGCAAGATATCGCATCGGCATGAGAGCAATAGCCCGATGGCAGGTTGGAAATACCGTAAAATACGGAAATGCTTGCCAACGGGCGATATCGTGTCACCCTATATCGGGTTGAGAAGGTATCGAAGGACACTACGAGAGCGGGCGGATATATGTCGATCGTGGGGAATACCGGCTATCGTGTTCTGATCTATAGCCACGATACATTCGGCTTGGGCCATTTGCGCCGCTGCCGGACCATTGCGCATGCGCTTGTTTCGCGTCGGGACGATGTATCTGTGCTGATCCTTTCCGGATCGCCGATCATCGGCAGTTTCGAATTCCGTTCGCGAGTCGACTTTGTGCGCATTCCGGGCGTGATCAAGCTCTCGAATGGCGAATACACGTCGCTTAATCTGAATATTGATGTCGATCAGACGCTGGCGATGCGTGAATCCATTATTCAGCATACTGCCGATGTGTTTAATCCCGATCTGTTCATCGTCGACAAGGAACCGCTTGGCTTGCGCGGTGAAGTTGAATCGACACTTCAGATGTTGCGCCACCGTCGCACGCGCCTTGTCATGGGCTTGCGCGACGTGATGGATGACCCGGTCAATCTGCGTGAAGAATGGGATCGCAAAAAATGCGTTCCGGCTCTGGCCGACCTTTACGACGAAATCTGGGTCTATGGCCTCAAAGACATCTGTAATCCGCTTGAAGGCATTGATCTGCCGCCGGGTGTCGAAGAAAAAATGACCTATACCGGATATTTACCGCGTACCGCGACGCGCAAACCGACCCCGGAACATGGCGCGCTTGGTCTTGAGGAACCCTATTATCTCGTCACGACCGGTGGTGGCGGGGACGGGGTTAATCTGGTTGATTGGGTGATCAGTGCCTATGAGGCCGATCCTGATATTCCTGTTCCTTCGCTTGTCGTGCTGGGGCCGTTCATGGCACCAAATGACCAGCAGGCGTTCATGGAACGCGCGGAAAAGATCGATAAGCTTTCGGTCATTACCTTCGATGCCAATGTCGAAATGCTGATGGATCGGTCTGCCGGTGTGATCGCAATGGGTGGCTACAATACGTTTTGTGAAATCCTGTCCTTTGACAAACCGGCAATCATTGTGCCGCGAACCGTGCCGCGGCTTGAACAATATGTTCGCGCGTCGGCTGCCGAAAAACTTGGTCTGGTCAAAATGCTGACCGAAGATAGCGGGCGTCCGCCGATGCAGATGGCCGAAGCCCTTCGTGGTCTGATTGATCAGCCAAAGCCGTCACATGTAACCGTACCAAACCTGATGGGTGGCCTTGATAGTGTTGGCGATCAGGTTGAACGCTGGCTGCCGCCGCAGCTTGCTGCCGAGTAAGATTTTCCGGGATAACAACAGATGACATGCGACAAGCTTGCAATCGTGGTGAAAGGATATCCACGATTGTCGGAAACCTTTATTGCCCAGGAAATCCTCGGTATTCAGCAAGCAGGTATTCCTTATCGTATTGTATCACTGCGTCATCCGACCGATAAAAAACGCCACCCGGTCCACGAAAGGATCACGGCTGAAATTGATTACCTGCCGGAATATGTCTATCAGGAACCGATGCGCGTGTTTCGCGGCTGGCTAAAGGCCCGCAAAATGCCGGGATATCGTCGGGCAAGAAATATCTGGTGGCAGGACTATCGCCGGGATCGCACACCGAACCGCGCCCGTCGTTTTGCGCAAGCATTGGTAATGGCGGCGGAGCTGCCGGACGATATCACGCGCATCTATGCCCATTTCCTGCATACCCCGGCATCGGTTGCGCGATATACAGCGATGATGCGCGGTCTTCCGTGGTGTTGTTCTGCACATGCCAAGGATATCTACACCAGCGAAGATTGGGACATGCGTGAAAAGCTGGCCGATATGGATTGGCTGGTGACCTGCACGAAGGCCAATGTCGACCATCTGCAAAAGCTGGCCGATGATCCGGCCAAGGTGAATTTGCTTTATCACGGCCTTGATTTTTCCCGTTTCCCCGAAGATTTTCCGGACCGGATGCCCCGTGACGGCCGGGATTCCGAACATCCGGTAACGATTCTGTCGGTTGGTCGGCTGGTAGGGAAAAAGGGTTATGACGATCTTCTGCGTGCACTTGCCGATTTACCCAAGGATCTGCATTGGCGGTTTGTTCATATTGGTGGTGGCAATGGCGATAAATACAAATCGCTCGCGACCGATCTTGGAATTTCAGATCATTGTGACTGGCAGGGGCCGCGTGACCAGAAAGAAGTGATTGCGGGCTGTCAGTCCGCCGATCTGTTCGTTCTGGCAAGCCGGGTGGAACAGGATGGTGATCGTGACGGATTGCCCAATGTCCTGATGGAAGCACAGCTTTGCGGTCTGGCGGCGGTTTCAACGGCAATTTCAGCCATTCCGGAACTGATTACCGATGGCCTTAACGGCAAACTTGTTCCCGAACGTGATCCCAAATCATTGTCCTTGGCAATGGCTGAATTGATTGCCAATCCGGCGTTGCGCGATCAGATGGGGCGCAAGGGCAACGAAATCGTTCGACGGGATTTCTCATTCTATACCGGCATGAAGGAACTGGCATATCGCTTTGGTGTTGATGCACCGGTAGCCAGAACTGCCGCGCAACAACCGGCAGCGGAGTAGGGGACGGCAAACGTGCAGATCGCCTTTTATGCACCGTTAAAGCCGATTGATCATCCGATACCATCCGGGGATCGCCTGATGGCGCGCCTTCTGTGTGAAGCGCTAGCGCAAGCCGGACATAAAGTTGATATCGCATCGCGCCTGCGCAGCCGGGTTGGCGATGGCAATATCCTGCGTCAGGCGCAAATCGCCGAACTGGCATCAAAGCTGGTCGCGCGGCTATTGCGGCAATATCAGAACGGCAAACGCAAACGCCCCGACATCTGGTTTACCTACCATCTTTATTACAAGGCCCCGGACTGGATTGGCCCGGTGATCGCGAAAGCGCTGGATATCCCTTATGTCGTAGCCGAGGCATCCTTCGCCCCTAAACGTGCAAACGGCCCCTGGGCGCAAAGCCACGCAGCCGTTGAACATGCCCTGCGATGTGCCAGTTCGGTATTCTCCCTAAATCAGGCGGATATGGAATGTCTGGCGCCGATATGTGCTCAGGACCGGTTGCATTATCTCGCACCCTTTACTCATACCGAAAACTGGCATGCTGCCGATCGCGGTGAAATCGATCCCGATAAACCGGTTCAGTTGGTGACAACCGCAATGATGCGGCCGGGCGATAAGCTGAAATCTTACGAGTTGCTGGCAGCCGCACTTGGCAGGCTCAATGCGCACAATGTGATAAACTGGCATCTGACCGTAATCGGCGACGGTCCGGCCCGCGTCGACGTTGAAGCGGCTTTTGAACGGCACGCAATCAGCCCCGATCAGCTTGATTTCGCCGGTCTTTGCGATACCGATCACACGCGTATCATTCTTGCGCGATCTGACATGTTCGTCTGGCCAGCGATCAACGAGGCCTATGGTATGGCGCTCCTCGAGGCACAGGCGGCAGCATTGCCTGTTCTGGCGGGCGACTGTGGTGGTGTTTCGGGTATTGTTGCGGATGGCAAAACTGGATGGTTGGTACCGGTTGGCGATATTGATGCGTTCGCAGGCAAACTTGCCGAGTGCCTGGCATCAGACCGATACAGTGCCTTGCGCGATATGGGGCAATTCGCCTCGCAGAAAGCAGAACAGATGCATACAATAACCGCTGCGGCCAAAGAGCTTGGTAATGTCCTGCATGATGTGGTGGAAAGTCACGGGAAACGGAAACAGGGATGAGCAGCTTTCATTTTGCCCTGTTACGGCATGGCGTTACCGCGTGGAATGCAGAAAGACGTATTCAGGGCCAAAGCGATATTCCTCTGCTTCCCGAAACTGTTGACGAATATCGCAGCCTTCAGTTGCCCCAAAAATGGTGTGCTGTTCCATGGCGGGTCAGTCCGTTGATCCGGACAATCCAAACAGCAGACGCACTGGCGATTGACGGTGTTTCACCCGATGAGCATTGGATCGAGATGAACTGGGGTGATTGGGAAGGGAAAAAGCTATCTGATCTGCGCCGTGATCTTGGTGCGCAAATACAGGAAAATGAAGATCGCGGCTGGGACTTTCGTCCGGATGGAGGGGAAAGCCCGCGCGATGTCCTTTCCCGAGTTGAGGTCGCATTGGCTAGCAATCGTGACGGTAATTTTGGTGTCGTGACACATAAGGGCATTATTCGTGCAGTTTATGCTGCGGCATGCGGTTGGAATATGATGGGAAAAAGCCCGGACAAACTCGATTGGAAAGCCGTTCATGTCTTTTCCTGGTCTTCCGATGACGGGCTTGGCATCGTTGATCTGAATTGTCCGCTTCTTGAACGGGACGGAACAACCACATGAGCGACATTCTGATCTATGTTCAGCATCTGCTTGGCATCGGCCATGTCCGACGCGTTGCCCTGATCAATGCGGAACTTTGCAGGCTGGGCATGACAACAACTGTTGTCACCGGAGGTATCCCGGATGCCTCATTGGATTTTGGCAGCGATAATGTGATCCAGCTTCCCCCTTGCCGAACCGCAGATAGCGGTTTTTCCGGATTGATCGATGAAGTCGGCAACCCGGTTGATGAGGCATGGAAGCAACGGCGAAAGCAGGCTCTGTTTGATGCGTTCAATGTCGTTGCGCCCAAGCTTTTAATGGTCGAAATGTTCCCGTTTGGCCGTCGGGCCTTCCGGTTTGAATTGTTGCCGTTACTCGATAAGGCCGGGCAGGCGGGGATTCCCCGTATCTGTTCCGTTCGTGACCTTCTGGTGCGCAAATCCGATCGTTCGAAAGAAGCATGGATGCGTGATATCGCGCGCAGCCATTTTGACCGTGTGCTGGTTCACGGCGATCCGGCGCTTTTTGATTTCGGTCGCAGCTTCCCGTTTGCCAATGATATCGCCGATTTGATCGAATATACCGGCTATGTCGCACCCAAAGCCGATTTTGCGGCAGGCGAAAGAAAGGGTGTTCTTGTTTCTGCCGGTGGTGGCGCGGTCGGAACTGCATTGATTGAGGCGGCAATTGCTGCGCGTCCACTATCCAGCCGCTTTGCCGATCAGCCTTGGGATATCGTGGCCGGGCCGCATTTCCCGCGTGAAGCATTCCAGCGCCTTGAGGAAAACCTGCCGACAGGGATAAACTTGCATCGCTTTTTGCCGGATTTCCGTGAACGCATGGCACATGCCTGTGTTTCCGTCTCGCAGGCAGGCTATAATACCTTGATGGATGTTCTGGCGACGGGAACCGCATCGGTCATGGTTCCATTCGCCGATGGTGGTGAAAGCGAACAGGCTGAACGTGCTGCTATTTTGGCGGGAAAGAACGTACTGTCGTTGCTTGATCCCGACGATTTGAATCCACAATCATTGGCAAATCAAATAGATCGGGCGAAGAATCCTGTTAAATTAGATATATCTCTGGACGGGGCAGGGATAACTGCGGCTAAACTCGCAGAAAGAATAAGAGGGAAGGCATGAGCACCTGGGATCAACTTCGCGCAGAGCTGGATCTGTGGCAGTCCGAAGAACGGATTGCCACGATGTGGTGGCGTGACGACGATGCGGTTGCAGTTACGCCAGCCCTGGAAACCCTTCTTGCCTTCGAGCAGGATCATGGGGTTCCTTTGGCTCTTGCCGTGATCCCGGCTGATCTTGAACACGATCTTGTACTGCGTCTGGCAGAAACACTTGATACCCGGGTGTTGCAACATGGCTGGTCGCATACCAACCATATGCCTGCAGGTCGCAAAAAGCAGGAACTGGACGATGTTCGTGATATCGGTGCGGTTGTCACCGATATTCGCCGTGGGTTTGACGTTCTGTCATCACAGTTTGGCAACCGTTTCCTGCCCGTCATGGTGCCGCCATGGAACCGCATCGCCGATGACGTCATGAGGGCTTTGCCATCACTTGGTCTGCGCGGTATCAGCACGTTTAACGCGCGATCAGATGCCTATCCCGTTCCGGGGCTCCTGATGGTCAATACGCATGTCGACGTGATTGACTGGCGCGGAACGCGTGGTTTTGCGGGCGAAGATCAATGCATCAATGCGATGATTTCCCATTTGTCAGCACGTCGGAACGGTGTGGTGGATGACGCGGAAGCCACCGGGCTTCTGACCCACCATCTGGTTCACGACGATGCAACAACACGATTTCTTGAAAACCTGTTTTCGTTTGAGCATGCGGCGCTCAAATGGTTGCGAATTCCCGGAGTTTTCCCATGGCAATAAGCCCTATCGAAGAAACCGGCGGTGTTGAAACAGCCGATCCGGTCAAACCGGCTGGTGTGCGTGATCGTGATGTGCAGATCATGGGATATCCACCAAGACTTATGGCTCCGGATATGGCGAAATCGGTGGCTGGCCTGCTGATTTGTGGTGTTATCGCATTGATCCCTGAAATGTTGCCGATCATTCAGTGGACTGCCGCGGGGCTTGCATTGCTGTTTGTTGTCTATTTCGTCCGCACCTTACTAAGGTTTCAATCAAAGATTTATGTCTCGGAATATGGTATCCGAATCAGCAACTTGCGTGGCGGTACGGCGTTCGCCTGGTCGGAACTTTCCAAATTCCGGTTGCGTTATTTCTCTACCCGTCGCGATGGCAAAAAGGGATGGTTTGAACTTACCCTGCAGGCAGGGGATGCAAAAATCGTCACAGAATCAACATTGGACGGTTTTGATGATCTGCTTGAAATTGCCCGGGATTGGGCCAAAGATAACCAGTTACTGGTCGACGACATAACAAGAACCAATCTGATGCGCATGGATGAGGCCGAAACAATGGTCCAGGCAGCCGCATCAAGTCGGGCAGGCGGCATTGGCGAGGGAAGATGACCGATATACTGCGTATCCGTGACTTGAAAGTCGAATTCGTTTTGCCCCATATGCGGGTCAAGGCGGTCGAAAATGTAAGCTTTCGCATTGGTGCGCAGGAAACCGTGGCTCTTGTCGGGGAGTCCGGATCGGGAAAAACCACCATTTCCCAGGCAATTATGGGATTGCTACCCAAATCGGCACAGATTACCAACGGATCAATTGTGTTCGCGGATCCGAAAAAGCCCGGTACACGGGTCGACATCGCAATGCTGGATCGCTCGGGTGCTGAAATGCGCTCCATTCGTGGTGGCCGTATTTCGATGATTTTTCAGGAACCGATGAGTTCCCTTTCGCCGCTTCATACCATTGGTGATCAGATTTGCGAGGCAGTCCGCCTTCATCGCAAGGTCGGGACGGGCGAGGCCAAGGAGCTTGCCCGCGAAATGCTGGAACTTGTCGGGTTTCCCAATCCGAAAAGGTCGTTAAAGACATATCCGTTCGAACTGTCTGGTGGTTTACGCCAGCGTGCGATGATTGCCATGGCGATGGTATGTCGTCCGGCCCTGCTGGTTGCGGATGAACCGACAACTGCACTTGACGTGACGATACAGGCCCAGACACTTCGCCTGATCAAGGATATGCAGTCGGAACTGCAAATGTCTGTTCTGCTGATTACCCATGATCTTGGTGTGGTCGCCAATATGGCAGACCGAATGGTGGTGGTTTATGACGGTCGGGTTGTGGAAAGCGGTTTGACGCATGATGTTTTTGTCAATCCGGGACACCTCTATACCCAGTCGCTACTCTCTGCCGTCCCGCATTTCGATATGGGGCCCGATGAACGCCTGCGCCCGTTGCGCGAAATCAAGCCCAAAGTCGATAGTCTGCTGACTTTCTGCGGGGACAAGGATTCTTCGGGCGAGGGGGATGTTCCACCGTCTCTGGCATTGCATCCGGCAATGGCGAGCGAACCGGTTTTGGCCGTCCGTCACCTTTATAAAAGCTTTGCCGTCCGCAAGGGCAACTGGTTCAAGGCCGAGGAACAGGAAATTGCCGCTGTTGCCGATGTATCGCTGACGATCAATCGCGGCGAATGTGTTGGTCTGGTTGGGGAAAGCGGCTGCGGTAAAACCACTCTTTCCAAATTGATCATGCGGGCGATGGCACCTGATAGCGGTTCAATCCTGTTTCGTGGTGAAAGCGGTCAGATGACCGAATTGACCGGTTTGAACGAAGATCAGCTCAATCCATATCGAAAGCGTATCCAGTTTGTGTTTCAGGACCCGTTCGGCTCGCTTAATCCGCGCATGACCGTGCAGGATATCATCACGGAACCGATGATCATTCATGGTATCGGTGACACATCCTATCGCAAGAAAATGGTGCTGGAACTGATGGAACTGGTGGGGCTTGATCCACGGTTCCTGAACCGCTATCCGCACAGTTTTTCCGGTGGGCAGCGGCAGCGCATTGGCATCGCGCGCGCCCTTTCACTTAAGCCGGACCTTTTGATTTTTGATGAACCGACATCTGCACTTGATGTGTCTGTTCAGGCGCAAATCCTGAACCTTCTAAAGGATTTGCAGCGTGAACTTAAACTGACATACATGTTTATTTCGCACAACCTGGCAGTGGTTGATTATATCGCGGACCGGATTGCGGTGATGTGCGCTGGGCGGATTGTTGAGTCGGCACCGCGCGAACAGTTGTTCAGAAACCCCGTTCATCCCTATACCCAGGCATTGCTTAATGCCGTGCCATTTGCCGATCTTGATCATCTTCTGGATTTCACCAAGATCGTCGATGGCAAGGCTTCAGATCCGCGCCGCTGGCCTGCGCCCTTTACCATTGATGCGCAGTCGGACCCCCGTATGGTCCAGTTTGCCGAAGATCATTTTGTCCGTGCCGCACGTGCCGACTATCAGGAGATCGCCATATGAACCCGATTATTGTTCCTGCGTTCTCTGAGGGGTGGTTCAACAGGTCACGCAATAAACGTGCACGCACAGGCCTTGGGGGGATGATTCTGGCGGGAATAATATCGCTTGGCAGCCCGGCACTGGCTGAAATCCCGTATTTCAAGGATGCCGTGTCGAAAGGTGAACTGCCACCGATGGCGGAACGCCTGCCCGAACATCCCAAGGTCATCGACTTTACCGCCGAAAACAAGGAAATCGGTAAATATGGTGGTGATCTGGTTACCATCATGGGGCGTTCGCGTGATATTCGCATGGCGGTTGTATATGCATATGCCCGCCTGATCGGCTATGATGAAGACCTCAATCTGAAGCCCGACATTCTTGAAAGACTGGATGTTAACGATGCGGGCAATGAATTTACCCTGCATATTCGTAAAGGCCACAAATGGTCTGACGGCGAGCCGTTCACGGCCGAGGACTTCCGCTATTTCTGGGAAGATATCGTCAATAATGATGAACTGTTTCCTGTTGGTCCGCCCCGGTTCCTGTTCGTTGGCGATGAACCGGCAACCTTCGAAGTCCTCGATGAATATACCGTTCGTTACAGCTGGTCCCAGCCCAACCCGTTCTTCCTGACGGAACTGGCGGCAACGCGTCCGCCTTTCATTTATCGTCCGGCGCATTACCTCAAACAGTTTCACGAAGATTACCGTGATGCCGCCGAACTTGATGCGATTGTCAAAGAACGTGGTTTGCGAAGCTGGGCGGTGCTCCATACTGACAAGGACCGTCCCTACAGGCTTGAAAATATTGAACGTCCATCGCTGGAGCCATGGCTGATCCGGACCGAAGAACCGTCTGACCGCTTCATCTTTGAGCGCAATCCTTACTATCATCGCGTTGATCCGGACGGCAATCAGTTGCCCTATATCGACCGGATGATCTTCAATATCTCCAACGCGAAACTGGTTCCGGCCAAGGTCGGTGCGGGCGAGGTCGACCTGCAAAGCCGTATTCTGTCACTGCAGGATTACACCTTCCTCAAACAGTCCGAGCCACAACAAAACTTCAAGGTTAACCTTTGGGATGTTGGTTACGGTGCCTATGCCGCACTTTATCCGAACCTGACCTGTTCCGACCCGGTTTGGCGGAAATTGCTGCGCGATGTGCGTTTTCGTCGGGCACTGTCGCTTGCCATTAACAGAACCGAGATCAACCGGGTGATGTTCTTTGGTCTGGCGACACCAACCAACAATACGGTTCTGCCCAAAAGCCCGCTTTTCAAACCGGAATATCGCGAAAGCTACATTAAGTTCGATGTGAAGAAAGCCAATGCGTTGCTCGATGAAATTGGCCTGACCAAGCGCAATGGTGACGGTATCCGTTTGATGCCCGATGGTCGTCCGCTTGAAATCATTGTCGAGACCATGGGCGAAAATCCTGAACATGATGACATGCTAGAACTGATCGGCGACAGTTGGAAACAGATCGGTGTGAAACTGTTCGTCAAGGGATTGCAGCGCGAAGTTCTGCGTAATCGCGCTTATAGCGGTGAGACCGTCATGTCGATTTTTAATGGTGTTGATAGCGGTCTTGCAACGCCTGCAACCGTTCCGTCCGAATTCGTTCCGATCCAGCAGGATAGCCTGCAATGGCCGAAATGGGGGCAGTATTTCCAGACCAATGGCGAGGCAGGCGAGGCACCGGATTTACCTGCTGCAAAGGAACTCATGGAACTTTATGGCAAATGGGTGAAGGGCAATGAAACTGCCCGCAAGGAAGCCTGGCAAGGCATTCTTGATATTAATGCGGAAAACATGTTTTCGATTGGTCTGATTGGTAATGTGCCGCAGCCGGTTGTGGTCCGCAATGATTTGCGGAATGTACCTGAGAAAGGGATACACAGCTGGGAACCGGGCGCGTTCTTTGGTATTTACCGTCCCGATACATTCTGGTGGGACCGTTGATCGCAGTGGTCTGAAATCGAACGCATCATTCCGGGCAGGGAAACCGGGCGATGCGTCAGGGGGAGCTTAACCGCCGATGCTGACTTTCTTGGCAAGACGGCTTTTTGTCATGATGCCCACGCTGTTTTTTATCAGCGTGCTGGTGTTTGTCATCATTCAACTGCCGCCGGGCGACTTCCTGTCCACCTATCTGAATGAACTGCAGGCACAGGGCGAGGCGGTTGATCCCGCCAAGATTGCTTTCCTCAAACAGCAATACGGTCTCGATCAACCGATCTGGCAGCAATATTTCGATTGGGCTTGGGGATTACTGCATGGCGATCTTGGTTTTTCCTTCGAATATAACCTTCCGGTCACCGAGGTGGTCGGGGATCGCCTTTGGCTTTCGGTCGTTCTGAATTTCAGCACGGTTCTGTTCATCTATATCGTCAGCTTCCCGATCGGGATCTATTCGGCCACCCGTCAATATAGCTGGGGCGATTATGGCTTTACCTTGCTCGGCTTTCTTGGTCTTGCCATGCCGAACTTCCTGTTTGCGCTGATTCTGCTTTATTACGCCAACGTGGTTTTCGGAACCTCTATCGGTGGGTTGATGGACCCGGAATTCATCAATCAGGGCTGGTCCTTTGCAAAGGTCATGTCGGTCGCTGAACATCTTTGGGCGCCGGTTCTGGTGATCGGAACGTCGGGTACGGCGTCGATGATCCGGCGTCTGCGTGCCAATCTGCTTGATGAACTGAGCAAACAATATGTTGTGACGGCCCACGCCAAGGGCTTATCGCCAGTGCGTGTTCTGTTCAAATACCCGCTTCGCATGGCACTGAACCCGTTTATCGCCGATATCGGCAATATCCTGCCGCAGGTCGTATCGGGCTCTGTGCTGGTATCTGTTGTGATGTCGCTGCCAACCACCGGGCCGATGCTGCTTGCCGCCCTGCAAAGTCAGGACATGTATCTGGCAGGATCATTCCTGATGTTTCTGGCTCTTCTGACCGTGGTTGGCATGTTTGTGTCTGATCTGCTTCTTGCCTGGCTTGATCCCCGAATTCGCCTGCAGGGAGGGGTATCACAATGAGCCGCAGCGACGATAAACGTAACGAGCATTTCATTGATACCGCGCCTTTTGATCCTTGGGATCGCGAGGAACTGACAGCCGCGCAGGAAAAATACTATCTCGCGTCGCAGTGGCAGCTGATCTGGTGGCGGCTTAAACGCCATCGGTTGGCTTATGTTTCGCTGATCATTCTGGCGATTATGTATGCATCCGTTTTCATCGTTGAAATCCTCGCACCCTATGCGCAGGAAACACGAAACTCGGAATATATCCATCACCAGCCACAGGCGATCCATCTGTTCCATGACGGAAAATTTGTCGGGCCCTTTACCTATGGCACTGATTTCTCGATTGATATGGAAACGCTGAAACCGATCTATACGCCAAGCGACAGCCGCATCGAAAAAATCCGCTTCTTCTGCTCCGGTGATCCCTATGAATTCTGGGGCCTGTTCGAAGCCGATTTTCATGTGATGTGCCCGGCCGAGGACGGAACCCTGTTCCTGCTGGGCACGGATCGGCTGGGGCGCGATATGCTGTCACGGATGATTTACGGCGCACGCGTGTCGCTGACCATTGGTCTGGTTGGTATAGCGGTCAGTTTCATTCTCGGCATTCTTATTGGCGGGGCGGCGGGGTATTACGGCGGCTGGGTCGATGCAACAGCCCAGCGCCTGATCGAAGTCATCCGTTCCATGCCCGAAATCCCGCTATGGATGGCGTTGTCGGCGGCATTACCGGTGACCTGGAGCCCGGTTCTGATTTATTTCGGGATCACGATCATTCTGGGCCTTATCGACTGGACAGGACTTGCCCGTGCGGTGCGCTCGAAACTTCTGGCACTACGCGAAGAAGACTATGCGCTTGCCGCGCGCCTGATGGGGGCAAAGCCCAAACGCATCATTGCCCGCCATCTGCTGCCGAACTTTGCCAGTCATCTGATCGCATCGGTAACCCTTTCGATCCCTAACATGATCCTTGGTGAAACGGCGCTCAGTTTCCTTGGTCTTGGCCTGCGCGCACCAGTCACCAGTTGGGGCGTGCTTCTAAACGAGGCCCAGAACATCAACGCCGTTGCCGTCTATCCATGGCTGATGTTGCCAGTCGTGCCGGTCGTGATCGTCGTTCTGGCGTTCAACTTCCTTGGCGATGGCCTGCGCGACGCGGCTGATCCTTACAAGAACTGATCATCCTGCCATATGCAAAACAGCCCGCCATCTATTGGCGGGCTGTTTTGTTTTAATGCGTAATCGGCTTTGATCGCAGTTGAGCCATGGAAGGCACCATTGCAATTAGCGAAAGTGCCAGGCCAAAGCCGCAAACCGCGGGCCATCCGCCCAGCCCCCAGGCATAAGTCGCCCCGGCCGAGCCGAACGAACCGCCAAGGAACATACCGGTCATATAAACGGTATTTATCCGGCTGCGCGCCTCGGGGACCAGGCCGAAAATCACATGCTGGTTGGAAATCATCGCACTTTGCACACCGAAATCCAGAATGATCACACCGACGATCAAGCCGGCCAGCGCCGTCCAAAGCCCAAATGCCAGCCATGAAATCACACAAATGATAACACCTGCGGCAATGACGCGGGCCGGGCCGTAACGGTCGGCAAGTCGGCCCGAAAGGGGCGCTGCCAGAACACCAATCGCGCCCAGAACCCCAAACAGCCCGGCAATATCCGCCCCCAGATGGTAATCGGGTTCCTGAAGATGCAGCGCCAAGACGGTCCAGAACGCCGAGAACGAGCCAAAGAGGGCGGCTTGCGTCAATGTCGCACGGCGAAGGGCAGGCTGTTGCTTGCACAGGAACAGGACGGATAAAAGCGCCTCGCCATAGCCGATGGATGTACGTGCCTTGTCCTTTGGCAGCATCACCGCCATCAGGATCGCTGTAAGAACCGCCACCGGAGCGGCAAGCCAGAACATTTCGCGCCAGCCAAGATGGGTTGAAACAAACCCCGCCAGCGTGCGGCTCAAAAGAATACCGCAAAGCAGGCCCGCCATAACCGTTCCGATGGTTTTGCCACGGTTTTCGGGCGGAGTCAGGGCGGTCGCATAGGGGATGATCTGCTGGGCGACAGTCGAACAGGCACCCAGCAGGACTGACGAGGCAAACAGAATGTAATCTGTCGGTGCGGATCCCTCGATCACAAGCACAAGGGCCAGCAGAAGAAACTGCAGGACGATCAGTTTGCGTCGGTCAAACAAATCGCCAAGTGGCACCAGCAAAAACAGGCCAATGGCGTATCCCAACTGCGTTGCCGTCGGGATCAGGGCCGCTGTGCCGCTTTGGCCGAATTCCGCCATGATGATGCCAAGCATCGGCTGATTATAATAGATATTGGCAACGGCAAGACCGGCAGCGATCGCCATGACAAAGGTCAGTCCCCGGCCAAGACCCGGAGCATCTGTTCGCGACATCGACTTAATCCTGATTAACCTCGGGTCGGGTGGAAGGACGTTTTCCCGGTGGGCAGGCGGGGCTTGGCACCCCGTTATTTCTGTAAACTATCGGTTTGGCTTGATCTTATCTGGTCGGAATTACTTCTTGCGCAACCATAAACTGGTCTCGTGTGCGCCTTCGGGCAGGTGAATGCCATTGGCAATCGACCGGGCTACAAGATACTTCAGGCGTGTCGTGGCATAGGCACTGGACCACAGGATTTCAAATCCGTTCCCGGCCAGCAAGGCCGCAACGCCCTGCTGTTCATTATATCCGCGCCATTGCCAGATTTCCGGATAGTCATCGGGCAGGGTGATGTCATGGATATGAATGATTGCCCCACTGGGCAATGCTGGTATGACCGTTGAAAACAGCAGATCAACATCCGTTCCGGGCATCAGGATATGGCTTGAATCAATTGACAGGATATCCGCACCCGACAATGTCTTGAACACGGCCGGATCGGCCTTTTGCACGATGGTCCGTTCAACCGTAATCGGCAGGGCGGCAATATCGGCGCGCGGGGCCGGATCAATCGCGTGAAAGATGGTTTCAAGTTCACCATCAAGAATGGCGCGATGATAAAACCGTGTGGAATGCCCCGATCCGATTTCAACAATCCGTTCCGGACGAAATTCACGCGTCAGCACATAGGCCATCATCCCGTCCAGTCGCGGAAACCAGCTTTGTTGCCAGCGCGGATCGGGTGGGGTGGCATTGCCAAAACTGGCAAACGCATCCTGATATTTAGTGGCCTTGGTCAGCCATGCCTTCATGGTCGGTGCGGCCTGATCCATCATCGCTTCGATGGCCGGGTAATGCGGTCGGCCAGCGGCATTGGCGGTTTCGGCGGCATAGCGATACGGAATGAAATAACCGGCGGGCGACGCCGTCAAAAGCGTCCTAAGCCCCAGTTTCAAACGGCGCCATTTCCGCGAAAGCGGAAGATTGCTCATCAGATTTCCCCCAGGCATGTCCCGGTCATTCACAAAACGTGTTGTCTTCGCCGCGCCAGCGCCGGATCAGCCAAAGCGCAAAGAAAAAGGCAACAATCGAAAGTCCGCTCATGGCGTAATAGGCATGTGATCCGAAATGATCATAAAGCGGCCCAGATGCCCAGATCGCACTGCCAAGGAAAACACCCATGGATAATGTCGCCATCAGGCTTTGTGCCGACGTTGCCAATTGTGGCGGTACGGCACGCGCAATAAAGCTGACAGCCGCCAGATGGGTAATGCCAAATGTCATGGCGTGCAAGGGTTGCACCAGAACAATCAGCCAGAAATTGTCGGTCATGCCCAGAACCGTCCAGCGCAGAACGCCTGACGCGGCCCCGATGGCAAACAAAATGCCCGGATGCCGACCGCGAACATATTTACCGGCAAAGGCAAAAAGCGCTATTTCGGCAATCACCCCGATCGACCAGAATGCCCCGATCACATCATGTGGATAACCGACATTTTCCCAGTGGACAGAGGCAAAGCTGTAATACGTCCCGTGCGATCCTTGTGCAAAACCGATGCAGCCCAGATAAATCAGGAAGACCGGTTTACGCATCAGATAGATGATCGAAGAGCCAGAGCGCAATGGCCGGTCGGTTTGCGGATCGGGCATGCGGGTGACGATGGCAAAATTGACAATCCCGGCAATAAACAGCAACCAGACAATCCATGCGGTCGATGTACCATCAAGAACCCATCCAGCACCATAGGATGCGGCGATAAAGGCAAGTGATCCCCAAAGTCGCACCCGCCCGTAATCAAGTTCCTTGGCCTTGCATTCATGAACCGTAATTGTCGTGCCCAGCGGCAATAATGGTGCAAAGGTGAAACCGATGATCACAGACAACCCGGCCAGCCACCAGAAATTGCTCGATACCGGGAAGGCAAGAACCGTAACGACGTAAATTCCCGCCAGCCAAAGCATCGGCGTTTTACGATTGCCGGTTCGATCTGCGCGCTGTGCAATCAACGGATCGGCAAAAACCCGAACCCAGTTGGGCAGGGACAGCAAAATACCGATCTCGCCCGCCGACAATCTCTGGCTTTTCAGCCAGACCGGCCAATAGGGCAGAAACACACCCTGAATAAGGAAAAGCCCCACGAAAAACAGCGCAAGGATCGTTGCGGTTTTCATGCGAGGGTCGTCAAATGACGGAAGGATGGGCTTGTTGATCATGCCGCGATCTGCCGCCGTTTAAGACCACGCACGATGAACCGTGCGGGATGGAGGGCATCCAACAGGGACTTTTCAAGGGGCAGGGGCATATTGCAGATCTCGCTGGCAATTATTTCGGCGGCAATTGGGGCTGCAATCAACCCGCGTGCGCCAAATCCGGTACAGATATACACGTCTTTGTGGTAAGGCGCATCGACATATCGCGCCGCCTTTTTTCCTTTGTCTATACCGGCATAGGCCAGAAGATAGGACCCATAATCCGGTGCCGGGCCAACCACGGGCAAATGATCGGGAGTTGTGGTCCGAAGTGCCGCCCGACCAGACAGTTTCGATGGTTCAAGCATGTCGGCAAGTGTGGGCAAGACTTTGCCCAGTTGTCCGACATTGAAGGCATGGTCGCTTTCACGCAAATCCGTTTGGTTATCATTGCGCCCAAATGTCGCGCCGAAAACATGAATGCCGTTTCTGGCGGGGGTCAGATATCCCTTGTGGCTTAAAACACAACGGATCGGATGATCCCCGTAACAATCCCGAAGCGTCGTTTCATCAAAATAGCTGATTTGCCCGCGTACCGGGCGCAGATATTCCGAAAGCCAGTCTGTCTGGCCAAATGCACCGGTTTCGGTTGCGCCTGCGATGACAACTGCATCAAATGGGCCAAATTCACGATCATCGGCGGATTTCACGACTTTGCCGTCGCCATCGTCAAAAATGCCGACAATATTGCGCCCCGTACGGCATTCAATTCCGCGCGCAAGGTATGACACAAGCGACGGCGGATTAACCCAACCCGCATCCGGATAAAACAGCCCGCCATGCGGTAGAGAAAGGCCAAAGGCGGTACTGGCGGCATCACGATCAAGCAAGCGAACCAGATCGGGATTTTGCCCCAGTCTATTGATCAGTCCTGCCTGACGTTCTTCATCACGCGGGCCGGATATCAGATCAAGCACGCCACAGAAACCAGCTTCGATATGGCCTGCTTCTGCAAGTGTGCGTACCAGTCGCTGACTGTATCTGAACCCGGCTTCGTAAAACCGCCCGGTAATCGCATCATCGACGGTAAGGTAGGGTTCAAGCATTCCGATCGGGTTGCCGGATGCCGCGTCGGCCAAATGATCCGATTTTTCAAAAAGCGTCACCGCACATCCGCGATTGTGCAGGGCGTGCGCACAGGCGGCACCGGCCATACCGCCGCCAATGATCGCGATATGTTTTTTGCCGGTTGTCTTTGGCAAGACAAACCAAGGATTTTCATCAATCCCTTTGCCGCTGGTGTCCTGATCAGGTGCATCCTTCGGCGCAAATCTGGCCGTGATCATATCGCGCTTATAGGCATATCCCTTGCGCTTGCTGATCTCGAACCCGGCCTGTTCCAGCCCGTCGCGCACGATGCGTGCCGCACTGAATGTCGCAAGGGTCGCACCATCACGGCTTGATGCGGCGGCAAGGGCCGCAAACAATTCCGGCCGCCACATATCGGGATTGCGCGACGGGGCAAAACCGTCAAGGAACCAGCAATCGACCATTCCGTGATAATCTCGGTAACAACCAATCGCATCCCCGATCAGAAGTGTCAGCGTAACCGAACCATCGCCCAGATCAAACCGATGCACACCGGGCAATATCGTGCCGGTCGGCCATTGCGTGACAAGTTGGTCCGAAATTTCTGCCAATTCCGGCCAGTTCTGATGCGCGCGTGCCATCGCATCACGCGTCAGCGGGAATTTCTCAACCGATATGAAATGAAGCCGTCTGGACCGCGCCGGGTCCTTTTGCCAGCAATCCCACGCGGCAAGAAAATTCAGGCCCGTGCCAAAGCCGGTTTCGCCAATCGTGAAATTTTCGCGTGCCCGCCATGCTTCGGGCAGGTTATTGCCCGCAACAAAAACATATTGCGTTTCGGCCAATCCGTTTTTCGGATTGTAATAAATATCGCCAAATTGCGGGGAATAGGGGACGTTGCCTTCCCGCCATGTAATGCCGCCGGTTTGTTTCGGGGCATCGGGCGATTGTTCATCTGCGCTCATGCAGACAGTGCCTTGGCATCTTCTTCGGACACAAGTGCCAATGCCTCGCGCACGGTATCAACACCCGCACCTTTGCGATGGGCATTCTCGCTTAAATACCGGCGCCATTGTTTTGCACCGCGCATATGCTGAAACAGTCCCAGCATGTGCCGCGTCACATGGCCCAGCGTCCCGTTATCCGATTTCAGATGTTCATCGATATACGGCAGCATCGCCTCGACCACCTGATGACGGCTTAGGGCCGGGGTGTCATCGCCATAAAAACGACGGTCGACATCCGAAAGAACATAGGGGTTCTGATAGGCTTCGCGCCCGATCATCACACCGTCAACCTCTTTCAGATGTTCTTCGGTTTCGTCCAGTGTCTTGATACCGCCATTGATCAGGATTTCAAGTTCCGGCAATTCCTGTTTCAACTGGTAAACCAGTTCATATTTAAGCGGCGGAACTTCGCGGTTTTCCTTGGGGCTAAGTCCGTTCAGCCATGCTTTTCGTGCATGCACGATGAAGGTCCTGCATCCGGCGTCGGCCACGGTTTCCACAAACCGTTTAAGCGACGGGTAATCTTCCTGATTGTCGATGCCGATACGGTTTTTGACCGTTACCGGCGCCTCACTGGTGTCAATCATCGCTTTGACGCAATTTGCCACCACATCGGGGGTCGCCATCAGACAGGCACCAAATGCCCCGTTCTGCACGCGATCCGACGGGCAGCCGCAATTCAGGTTGATCTCGTCATAGGCATAATTATTGGCAATGTCGCAGGCGCGCGCCAGATCATCCGGGTTGCTGCCGCCAAGCTGCAGGGCAATGGGGTGTTCGGCCGCGTCATAACGCAGATGCCGTTCCGCACCGCCATGGATGATGGCCCCCGTGGTGACCATTTCGGTATAAAGCAGGGCATGCTGGCTGATCTGCCGCAGGAAATAGCGATCATGCCGATCCGTCCAATCCATCATCGGGGCGACAGAAATACGCCGATTGACAGTCATACCGAGTTGTTCCTGAACCTGTGCACGTGAATGGGGTTGCCGTTTTCCGGGCGCGGTCTTTATATATGTTCCGGGATTTAGGGTCAAAACTCATTCGGCGATGCATGGCTGCATCGCGCATTGCGAAATACAGGAAGAATTCATGATCACGGTCTATGGCATCAAAAACTGCGACACAGTTAAAAAATCCCTGAAATGGTTCGACGCCAAGGGATTTGAACACAAGTTCCATGATTTCCGCGTTGACGGAATTGATGCCAAAACCATCGAAGGCTGGCTTGCCGAAGTCGGTGGCAAGACCCTGATCAATAAACGCGGGCCAAGCTATCGTAATCTTTCCGATGCCGACAAGGCCGTGCTTGAAAATGATGATGCGGCTGCGGCAGCCATCCTTGCGGTCAATCCGACCGTGATCAAACGTCCGGTTGTCGATTTTGGCACGACCCGCACCGTGGCCTATGACGAAGGGCGCTGGTCCGAGCTGGCCGGAGCATGAGCAGGGAAATGATGGATGCGATTGTGACGAAACCGGTCGTGCGCGGCGTGATCTTTGATTGCGATGGTGTGCTGGTGGATACCGAAAATCTTGCCAACAGGGTCCTGACCGATCTGTTGTGCGAATATGGCTGTGACATGACCCCGGCGCAAAGCCACGAGTTTTTTATCGGTGGTACGCTGGCGGCTGTTGCACCCAAAATGGCGGAATCTTTTAGTGTAACGTTACCTGACGGCTGGATTAAGGAATGTTATGCCAGAACCTTCAAATCATTTGAAAAAGATCTGATGCCCTATCCAGATCTGGGCGCTGTTCTTGAGCTGCTCGATGCCAAAGGGATCCCGATGGCAATCGGCAGTAACGGCCCGCATGACAAGATGGATGTATCGCTTGGCAAGGTCGGGTTGCTGGATCGTTTTCGTGGCCGGATATGCTCGGCCCATGATGTTGCCCACGCGAAACCGGCACCCGATGTCTATTTGCTGGCCGCCGAAAAAATCGGTATCGATATCACCGAATGCGTGGTGATCGATGACAGCATCAGTGGTGTCCTTGCCGGTGTTGCGTCCGGTGCGACAACAATCGGTCTGGTCGATCTGACATCGGCGGATTCTCTGCGTGGGGCAGGGGCGCATTATGTCGCGGAAAATCATCTGGAATTGCGCGATTTTCTGGCTGACTGGATCGATTGAAAAAGGCGGCATCTAATTGATGCCGCCTCGTTCTCAAATCACCGAAATCTATCTTTACTCACCGATAACAATGCCTTCGCGTCGTGGATCGGCTCCGCCAATCAGGCTCTGATCAGTAATCTGGATGATGTGCAGACCGGAATTAAGATCGCGAATCTCGGTTTTGAAACCGCGTTGCTGAAGATATGGTTCAAGCGCTTCGGCCTCTGTTCCGGCCTCGATGTCAAACGTTCCGAAACGGTTGATCAGGTGGGGCATGTTGATGGCCTGCTGCGGGTCCATGCCCCAGTCAATCATCCCGATCAACGACTGCGCGACATAACCGATAATCCGTGATCCCCCCGGTGATCCAGCGGCAATAACTGGTTTGCCATCCTGCATGACGATTGTCGGTGCCATGGAAGAACGCGGGCGCTTGCCCGGTTCCAGCCGATTGGCAATCGGCACACCGTTGCTGTGTGTCTTGAACGAAAAATCGGTCAGTTCATTGTTCAACATAAAGCCGCGCACCATCAGGCGTGACCCGAAGCCGTTTTCAATGGTAGTGGTCATTGAAACGACGTTACCCATGGCATCGACGATGGAAAAATGGCTGGTGCTGGGGAACTCGATCGCTTCATCATCGGCCAGTCGCATCGCGTGGCTGAACGCTGGAAGACCAGGTTCCACATTGCCCAGTGCACTGCCTGTTTCCAGAAGTTTGGCGCGATCTGTCAGATAGGTCTTATCAAGTAGGCCGGTCAATGGCATCGGCACAAAATCAATGTCGGCCATATAACGGCCGCGATCGGCAAAAGCCAGCCGCGACGCATCGCCGATCAAGCGCCAACTTTCAGGCGATTTTGGGCCAAAATCGCCAATGTCAAACGGTTCGATCAGGCCAAGTATCTGCCCGACTGTCAGGGCCCCGGAGGATGGTGGGCCCATGCCGCATATTTCATAGCCGCGATAATCGGCGCAAACCGGATCGCGTTCCTTGACGCTATAATTGGCAAAATCTTTCAGGGACAGAACACCGGGGTTCCAGCTTGCCCCTTGAACTTTGTTAACGATGTCATTGGCAATCTGCCCAAAATAGAACCCGTCAGTACCTTTTTGCGCCAAAGCCCTAAGAGTATTGGCATATTCCGGGTTTTTCAGAAGCGCATCTGCTTCAAGTGGCGCGCCATTTTCGTCAAAGAAATAGCCCTTTGCCGTGTCATCGCGCGAGAGCTTTTCGGCATCCTCGGCGATCAGTCCGGCAAGGCGTGGAGAGACATTAAAACCGATTTCGGCGCGCTCTATGGCAGGGGCCAACAATGTCGGCCATTCCAGTTGACCCCATTTTTCATGGGCAACTTTCAGCAACGCTGGTGTTCCCGGTGTCCCAACGGACCGACCGCCGACAACCGCATCATAAAATTCCATTGGCTCGCCGGTTTCGGTCTGAAACAGAGTCGGTGTGGCGGCCATCGGTGCCGTTTCGCGACCGTCCATGGTTGTCAGCTTGCCACTACGCGCATCAAAATAAACCAGAAAGGCACCGCCACCTAGTCCCGATGACTGTGGCTCTACCAATCCGAGCATTGTCTGAACGGCGACCATGGCATCAATCGCATTGCCGCCGCGACGAAGCACAGTCGCACCTGCCTCAACCGCCAGCGGGTTGGCTGCCGTAACCATCCAGTTCGGCGCGCGCACGGCTTCCCGATGCGAAACCGGTGATGTTGCACTTTCCGGGGCAATCGCATCCGTCGCCTGCTGTGCATGAACCGGCAGCGTCATCAGCATTGCCGTAGCACTGCTCAGCAGAAAGTATTTCAGACGGAAACCTTTGGTCATGTGGGGCATGTCACCAACCTTTTTGTTGTGGTTCTGATAGCTCATGCTTCCAGAAATGGTGGTGATTGAAAAGAAAACAGTTGGCGGCGTTCGAAAAACAAAAGGCAGAATGCGCTAACATCCTGCCTATAAAGCTGAATTCGTTTTCCGTAATCAATCAGGCAGCAGATTTTTTCGATGTGCTGTCCTGCTTTTCGATAACGTTTTTTTCAAGCCATTCGGCAATTTGGGTCGCGGCCTTTTCCCATTTTGCGTCAAGCATCATGGCGTGCGCGATGTCATCAAGCAGAACACAATCCGCTCCCAGACGCCTTGCTGTATGATTGACCACTTCGCTTTGAATAATTTCATCATTGCGTGCCCCAATCGCCAGCATCGGCGGCAGATCGGTTTGCGACAGAAACACCGGATTGCCACCCATCATGTCCATAAGTGCCCGATGGCTTTCCGTTTCAAGTCGGCCGAAATAGATCATGCCTTCGTCTTCGGCAATATCGGGTGAAAGCATCGCGCGTCCCAGCCGGTCACGCAGCAGGGTATGCGGCCCGATGGCCTGAAGCCAGAACATCTGAAGATAAAGGTCGGGCTGAGCCATTGCCATCATGGTGTTGCTGGCAAGAAGTCCCTCGGGCGGGACGGATGCCATCAGGACAGCGGCGGTTGCCTTATGCTTTTCAAGATATTTCTGAATGATATAGCCGCCCATCGAATGACCGATCAGGATCGGCTTCTGGCCGAGCGTATCGACAACCGTTTCGAGGTCTTCGACATAATCGTCAATCGATGCCAGACTGCGCAGCTCGCGCCCGCCGCTGCCGCCATGGCCACGCAGCGAAAATGAAATGGTTTCAAACCCCTGATCGGCAAACCAGGTTAGAAAATGTTCGTTCCAGCACCATGCGCCTGTAAATGCACCATGGACGAAAACGACCGGCGTTTTGCATTTGGGGTTGTCGCTTGGGCTGCGGCGAAAAATCTCCAATTCGGGACTCATGGCAGGCCTCCTGCATGCGAACTGTGTGGGGATCACTATAACGTAACATGAAAATCCGGATTTCGCATCCGCAGCATTCGTTTGGATGCTGTATAGTCATACAATTGTATTGTAAATTGCCGTGGGGACGTGGCCGCGGATGATTGTCAGTGTCGTCTGCTTTGCATATGATCTTTACGGGACAGCATTCAAAAGCAATGCATGGCGTTAAGTCTGACCATCGCATTGACGCGAAAATGATAGCGAAAGCATAGAAAAGCTGGGGTAGATGGTAGAATTATCGGTGGTCGGTATTCTCGCGGGGCTTGATCAGGTCGCACTCGCAGATGTCGAGCGGCACATCAACCGGAAAACATTTTCGGCTGGGGCGCAGATTATTGAACCCGAATCCGACAGTTCGGATGTTTATCTGATTTTGTCGGGTAAGGTCCGAATTGTGAATTATTCTTTGTCCGGTCGCGAGATCACGCTCGAAGAAATCGGGGCAGGCGGTTGTGTCGGGCAACTTTCGGCAATAGACGGCGAGCCGCGTTCAGCCTGTGTCCTGGCTGTTACAAATACGGATGTCGCGATTGTAAGCCCCGCCAATTTCGAAAAAATCGTCAAAAACCATCCTTCTGTTGCCTGGAGTGTCATCAGGGAACTGGCAAGGATCGTCAGAACATCGACCCGACGCATTGTTGACGTCAGCACACTTGGTGCAAATGAACGGGTTGTTGCGGAAATCTTGCGTTGCTCGCAGATCGAGATCGCAGAAGACGGATCTGCGATGTTAAGTCCTGTGCCCGTGCATTCAGAAATTGCCAGCAGGGTCAGCACATCTCGCGAGACCGTTGCCCGTGTCATGGGAACACTTGCCCGAAATGGTTTGATCGCCAAAGTCGAGTTGGGTCTGTATGTGCCCAATGTACAGCGTCTTGAAGAATTCCTCAGTGAATCGATCCATTAGATCAAAATTGAGGGCAAAGTGATGAATTATCGGCAGAAAATTGAAAATGTTTCACAAATTGTGACGAATGTCACAGAGCCGATTGATTATTCAGGATAGAAAAACAGAGTGACGGGCATTTAATTGGTCCGGCACATCTCCCCCAAGAGAGTTTACTGGCCGTACATTTTTGTACGGCCATTTTTTTTGCGTTTGATCATGGCGCGGTTGTCTGCGGGGCGATAAAGTGTCGCCAGTACAAAGCATCATGAAATCGGAAAACAACTTCATGCGGTTATCTGTTGTTATGGCAGGGTTGAACGGGGCAATCGCGGTTGGGCTGGGTGCATTTGCATCCCACGGCATGGCGGGCGAGGAAATGAACCGTGCGCGCGAGCTTGTGGAAACCGGTGCGCATTATCAACTGGTGCATGCCGCGGGTTTGGTTGCCATCGCGGCCCTTGCCTATCAGGTGCCCGATGAACGGCTTCTGCGCTGGGCGGCTTATGCGATGCTGACGGGCATTCTGTTCTTTTGCGGGGCGCTTTACGTCATTGCCTTTGCCGGGATCAGCACCTTTGGCATGATCGCCCCGATTGGCGGGCTGTCATTCATAACTGGCTGGCTGATGCTGGCCGGGGCGGGGTGGAAACGATTTTCAGCCTGATACGATTTATTCGATCCGATCAGGCAATAAAAAAGACGCGACCCGAAGGTCACGTCTTTTTTAATTCCGATAATCCAGTCAGCGTTAGCTGAAAGATTACTTCATTTTCGCTTCTTTGAACTCGACGTGCTTGCGCACGACCGGATCGTACTTGCGAAACGAGAATTTCTCGGTGGTATTCCGCGGGTTCTTCTTAACGACATAGAAGTAACCGGTATCAGCGGTGCTTACCAACTTTACGAGGATCGAAGCGGGCTTCGCCATATCTCAGCTTCCTGTGTTCAGGTGTATCTCAGGCCGCGGAACATAAAGGTTATGCGTCGGGTGTCAAGCCATTTTGGCAAAAAAGAATGCCATTTTTATTGTGAGGCAAAGGTATCGGCAATTTCATTGATCGGTAATTGAGCCAGATCCTTGTAACCCGGAAGGTTTTTGATCAATTCAAGAGCGATATCAATGTCGTTTTCATCAATGCCCTGACGGGCCGGACACACATTTCGAAGGTCCTGTCGCGCTTTTTCATTCTGATAATCAAGCTTGCGCCATTTGGTCATGATGGCAACCATATCATCACGATGGGCAAGGGCGGATCTGATCTGGTCATTCGGAGCAATTCCACTGGCTGTCGTGCAGATCGAAGGGAAAAGTCCGATGCGATCAAACGTATATCCCGACGGGGCGGTCATTTGCGACCAGGTAAAGGTCAGCGTGCCTTTATTCGACAGATCATTGATCGCCTGAACCGATCCCTTGCCAAAGCTTGTCGAACCGATCAGGACCGCCCTGTTACGATCCTGGAGGGCCGCCGCCACCAGTTCGGCCGAGGACGCCGTCCTGCCATCAATCAGCACAACCAGCGGCGCCCCTCGGGTCAGGTCTTCGGGATTTGCCTTGAAGATATGGCGCGCAGCCATCACGCGTGACCGCGTATTGGCAATCGGGCCACCGGCGATAAACAGATCGGCAACCTCGACCCCTTGCTGTAAAAGTCCGCCGCGATTGCCGCGAAGGTCAAGAATCACGCCCCGCAAGCCGCCGGGGAAAAGGCCAGCCTTGAGGATTTCGTCGCCAAGGGACTGTGCCGTCGCGCTATTAAAGCTGGCAATCCGGGCAATCAGGACATTATCGCGAATTTCGGTAAATACGGTTCGGCTGATCACCCGTTCGCGCATGATTTCGATGGGGGTGATGACCTGGCTTTCGGCACCATTGATTTCGATCGTAACGCGCGTGCCTTCCTCGCCATGCAGAAGGTCGCTGGCATAGGCCGCCGTCCGGTTATAAAGGTTGACCCCATTCACCGAAATCAACTGGTCACCAATATCAAGTCCTGCCTTGGCCGCCGGGCTGTCTTCGTGCACCTTCTTGATCACCGGATAGCCATCGCCGCCAATCAGCCGCACACCAACGCCAATATAGCCATCGCGCCGTGTCCGTGCTGTTTCGGCCTGATTGGGGCCCTCATAGCGGCTGTAACGATCAAGGTTCTTGATCGATCCGCTGACAAGTGCCGATTGTACCGAAAGCGCATCCGCATGTCGCAAATCGGATGAATAAACCCGATAAATACCTACACCCTTAAGGGTCAGTTCCGTCCATAAAAGCGTATCCTGTTCCTCGCTGTCGGCGTCGGGTAGAGCAAGGTTGCGAACAGTTTTGCCATTATAGCCAAGGATAATCTCTTCCGGCGTCATGCCAATGCGGATATTCGGATCAATCGACGACAGTCCGTCCAGCGCATTGACAACAATCTGTTCGCGTCCCACAGGATCAATATAGCGTGTCGCCACAAGCTCGATCGCCTGCGACATCACATCGCGGGTTTGCTGATCATCATTTGAAATGATCGTGTCACCACGCTGGGTGGCACAGCCTGTCAGCAAAAAGCAAATACCAACCAGTCCCGCAACGCGCCTTATTGGCCGCGACGCCGGGCGGGAGAGGACAGTACCGATATCTCGTGTGGCTGATGCCAAAATGTGCTCAATCCGAAAGGAGATAGCTCAACGTAAAAGTCATTCTACTGCGAATGACGCGCAGTCGACAATGACTATCCCTTGATCTTCATCGCCCATTGGGTGCCAAGCACCGCCCCCTTGATGAAGGGCAGGAAGGCAAGGCAGAGCAAGACGGTTGTCGGAAGCCAGACAGATAATTGCAGCGCGATTGATGGCTGCATGGATTGCTCCATCGAAAGCGCACCACCAACAACGATATGACCGACAATGAAAATCGTGAAATAGGGCGGGGCGTCATCACAGCGATATTCGCCGATCGGATGCGCGCAGCAATCACATTCATCACGCAGTTTCAGGTACCCGCCAAAGGCAAAGCCATGCCCGCAATTGGGGCATTTGCGCCGAAATCCCCGGCTAAGACCGGTCAGCAGGCGCGATCCGCTGCTTTGTTCGCTATATTCTGGCTGCATGGTGGCATTCGTTCCTGTTTCTTGATCCAGCCCCTTGATCAGGCCGGAAAAAAGGGGCATTGAAACGGTTCGCTATCATCATGAAGTTGAAGTGATCGGGCAAGTGCTTTTCCGGCATGGCTGAAAACTGTGTTGAAAACCGTTATAATGACGATCCTTTGATACTGATGTCTTCAACCCGGTACAGGAGCGCCCAGATGGGGAATGCAGACGATATCGTCGCCCGACTGAAACAGGATTTCATTGAAGACACCCTTGAACGCACCGATCGTATTGAAACAACCATTGATCGTGTCGCCGGTGGCATGGACAAGGCCGATGTCGGAATTGCCGAACTAAGGCGCGAGGCACACACTGTCAAAGGTCTTGCCGGTTCATTCGGTTTCCCGCTGGTTGGTGCGATTGCACACCGCATGGAAGACTATATCGCCGAACTGACCGAGATCGACGATCTCGAAGCCGCGTCTCTTGTCGATTTCACCACATGGATCCGCGAAATCATCGAAAGCGGTACCAATCCCCCGGCCGAGGAAGAAACCCGCATCCTCCGGTCGCTTCCGACGCGAAGTGCCAAAAAGGATGACGAAGACGCGGCCGCAGACACACCGGCTGCGCACGATAAGGAAGTCCTGATCGTTACCGCAACCACGGTGCAGGCCCATTTCCTGCAACGTGAATTGCGTGAAAAAGGCTTCCGGACCATTACCGCACGCACCGCAGTCGAGGCCTTTCAAACCGTCGTTCAATCGCGCCCGGATGCAATCATCACTGCCGCGGTCCTTGATGGTTTGAGCGGTATTGAACTGATCCGTGCTCTTGCCGCTATGAAATCACTGAAAGGCAAGGCACTTGGCCTTTTGACCAGCTTCGATGCATCCCACCCTGATCTCGAAGGGCTGCCGTCAAATGTCGCGATCATTTCCAACCGGGGCAAGCAAACGGCCGAACATCTGGCGAAGTTCATCGAAACGCTGGGCTGATTGATAAATCCGATACCAATGAAAAGGGCGACCATCGTGGTCGCCCTTCTTGTTTAACTATCGCGTTTGGTCGTGTTTCGTGCGACCCGGCTTGATGCCACCAGCTTGCGCTGTTTTTTCGGTGTGGTTTTCTTCTTGCTCGCGGCCTTGGTACCAGGCTTTCCGCCCGGTTTTCCACCGCGGGGACCACCACCAGATGCACCGGTCTTATCCTTTGGATTGGCACGAAAGCCCGGTTTTGTCCCATGACGATGGCTGCGGTCACCCGGGCTGCCTCGGCGTTTTCCGCGCCCGCGTGGCCGTTCGATCAGGTCACGATCGGTAATATCGGCATGTCCCGCCAGACGAAGCGCAAGTGACCCGGTTGCCGCGTCTGCCTCGGCAATGCGGACAACGACATCATCGCCCAGGCGGAATGTCTTGCCGCGATTTTGCCCGACCAGCGCATGACCGATGGCATCATGCACATAATAATCATCGGGCAGGGTGGATATCGGGATCAAACCATCCGCGCCGGTCTCGTTGAGCGACACGAACAGGCCAAAATGCGTGACCCCCGAAACACGACCGGGGAATTCCGCACCGACCTTGTCTGCCATATAGGCCGCGACATAACGGTCGACCGCATCGCGTTCGGCCATCGCCGCACGACGTTCGGTGCCGGAAATGTCTTCGCCGATCTGTTCGAACCGCTCGCCATCTTCGGGTGGCAATCCGCCTTCGCCAAGTTTCAGACCCGCGATCAGGGCACGATGCACCAGAAGATCGGCATAACGCCGGATCGGGGATGTGAAATGGGCGTATTTCTTAAGCGCAAGACCAAAGTGCCCGATATTGTCCGGGCTATACATCGCCTGTGACTGGCTGCGCAGCACAACCGTATTGATCAGCTCGGCCTCGGGGGTGTCCTTGGCCTGTTCAAGGATGCGGTTGAAATCACGCGGGCGCAGGACCGCCCCCTTGTTCAGCTTGTATCCGGCACCCTCAAGGAATTCATGAAGCGCCTCAAGCTTTTCCTCGCTCGGGGCATCGTGAATACGATACATGCAGGGCTGCTTGATCCGTTCAAGTTCCTCGGCCGCACAGACATTCGCCGCGACCATGAATTCCTCGATCAGCTTGTGGCTGTCAAAGCGTGCGCGAGGCGCAATGGCAATAATCTGGCCCTTGTCATTCAGCTCGATCTTGCGTTCCGGAAGGTCAAGTTCCAGAACACCACGTCCTTTGCGTGCTTCAAGAAAGGCTTCATACGCCCCGTAAAGTGGCTTGATAATGGTTTCAAGCAGCGGACCGGTGGTGTCATCGGGATAGCCATCCATCGCGCGCTGAACCTGATCATAGGTCAGGCGCGCTGCTGATCGCATTATGCCGCGACAGAATTTGTGACGCAGTTTGGTGCCGTGCCTGTTTAGCCACATCTCGACGGCCATACAGCCGCGATCTTCATGCGGAACCAGCGAACACCATCCGTTTGACAATTCAAACGGCAACATCGGTACAACCCGGTCCGGGAAATAACAACTGTTGCCGCGCTTTACCGCTTCACGGTCAAGTGCGTCATGCGGGCGCACATACCAGGACACATCGGCAATCGCGACCATGATGTGCCAGCCGCCTTCGTTTTCCGGATCGGGATCGGCTTCGGCCCACACGGCATCGTCAAAGTCGCGGGCATCGGCACCGTCGATCGTCACCAGCGGAATATCGCGCAGATCGGTGCGCTTGCCCATTGGCGTTGCCTTGGACTCACGCGCCTGTAATTCGACTTCGGGCGGGAATTCAAACGGAATGCCACGCGCATGGATCGATACCAGACTGATCGATTTCGGTTCGTTGATATTGCCAAAAACCTCGGTAATCCGGCCCTTGCGCAGGCCAAAATGCTTACCCGGCAGAATTTCTGTCAGAACCAGCGCCCCGCCTTCAAGATCGGGATGATCATCCAGCGGCACGGCAATCTCGCCTGCATCCTTGCGATCCGTGGGCACAACCCTGCCTTCGCGTTCATTGGGGCGGAAAATGCCCAGAACACGTTGCGGGCCGCTGCCCAGAACCCGCATGATGCTGGCTTCATAGGTCTGCTTTCCGGTATAGCGCAGCTTGGCAAGGATCTTGTCGCCAATGCCCGGTGCGCTTGGTCCGCCGCGCCGGATCATTTTCACGTAAATTACCGGCGGTTCATAATCTTCTTTCCAGACATTAGGACGGGCAATCACTTCGCCTTCGTCATCAATGCCGGTGATTTCCAGTACCTCGACAGGCGGCAGGCGGTCGGGTTTGTCAAACCGTCTGCGGCCCTTGACCACGTCACCACCGATTTTCAGATCCTTCAGAATCTTTTTAAGCTCGATCTTCGCAGCACCCTTGATGTTAAATGCGCGCGCAATCTCTCGCTTGCCCACCGGGGTGGGGCTCATATCGATGAATTCCATGATCTGTTCCCGGGTGGGGAACGGGGTTTTATTTTCTGTGTCGTTCGCCAACTTCGCGGCGTCCTTTCAATTTCATAGTCAAGAAAAGGAAGGCGGCGATTAGTTCGCCGCCTCTTTCTTCGTTGTTTTCTTCGCTGCGGGTTTCTTTGCAGCGGTCTTTTTGGCTGCGGGTTTCTTGGCAGCCGCCTTTTTCGTTGTTGTACTCTTAGCGGCGGCTTTGGTTGCCTTGGCCGGCTTGCCCGACTTGGCTTCCTTTTCCTTCAGCGCCGCAATGGCCATTTCCAGCGTGACATCTTCCTTGTTGGTATCACGTGGCAGATTGGCATTGGTTTTCTTGTGTTTGACAAACGGTCCCCAACGGCCATCCGCCAGGAATATCGGTTCGCTGTCATCGGGATGTTTGCCGATTTCCTTGCCGGCTTTTTCGCGTTTGTCCGCAATAAGCGCAATCGCACGGTTTTCACCAACCGTCAGAACGTCATCCTCGGCCTTAAGCGATGCAAAGATGCTGCCTGCCTGAACATAGGGGCCAAACCGGCCGACATTGGCTTTGATTTCCTCGCCGGTGTCGGGGAAGACGCCCACCAGACGCGGCAATGTCAGCAATTCTTCAGCCTTGGTTAGATCGACAACCGATGGCTCGAGCCCTTTCGGAAGCGATGTCCGCTTCGGCTTGACCTTCTTGGGTTTGCCGTTCTTGCCTTCGACTTCCTCTTCTTCACCCAGTTGCACGTAAACGCCATACGGGCCTTTGCGCAGGGTGATTTCCTTGCCGGTTTCCTTATCAATGCCAAGCACCTTGGGCCCGGAGTCAAGTTCGGAATCTCCACTATTTTCATTGGCAACCAACGGACGGGTAAAGTTGCATTCCGGATAATTCGAACAGCCAAGGAATGCCCCGAATTTGCCAAGTTTGAGGCTGAGCGTCCCATCAGCACATTTCGGGCATTTATGCGGGTCCGCACCATCGTCGCGCGTCGGGAACAGGTAATTTTCCAGCATCACCTGAAGCGCATCAAGCACATCGGTGATTTTCAGGTCCTTCGCTTCGTCGACATTGCCCTTGAAGGCCGACCAGAACTGGTTCAGCACATCGCGCCAGGCAAGGCTGCCGTTTGAAACGTCGTCAAGCTGGTTTTCCAGATCGGCCGTAAAGTTGTACTGAACATAACGTTCAAAGAATTTCGACAGAAACGCCGTGACCAGACGGCCTCGGTCCTGTGCGACAAAGCGGCGCTTGTCCAGCGTCACATAATCGCGATCCTGCAAAACCGAAATGATTGATGCATAGGTCGACGGGCGACCGATGCCCAGTTCTTCCATCTTCTTGACCAGGCTCGCCTCGGTATAGCGGGGCGGGGGCTGGGTGAAATGCTGATCGATACTGACTTTGCCAAGATCAGGCTTCTGGCCTTCTTTTAACGGTGGCAGACGGCGATCATTTTCGTCCTCGGTCTCGTCATCCTTGCCTTCCTGATACAGTTTCAGGAAACCGTCGAATTTGACGACCGAACCATTGGCACGCAGAACCACATGATTGTCATTCGATGACAGATCAACCGCGACCTGATCGAATTTGGCATCTTCCATCTGGCACGCCACAGTCCGTTTCCAGATCAGGGTATAAAGGTTCAACTGATCCTTATCGAGGTGACGGGCAACCTGATCGGGACGACGGAACAGGTCCGTCGGGCGGATGGCCTCGTGGGCTTCCTGTGCGTTCTTGGCCTTGTTGGCAAAGCTGCGTGCGCTTGGCGGCAGGTAATTTTCGCCGTAATCCTTGGAAATCAGGCGGCGTGCCGCGGCCAGGGCCTCGCCCGAAAGAACGACGGCATCCGTACGCATATAGGTAATCAGACCAACGGTCTCGCCACCGATATCAACCCCTTCATAAAGGCGCTGGGCCAACTGCATGGTGCGCTTGGCGCCAAAGCCAAGTTTGCGCGATGCTTCCTGTTGCAGGGTCGATGTGGTGAAAGGCGGTTGCGGACGACGTTTGACGTCCTTGCGCTCGACCTTTGAAACCGTATAACTGCGGCTTTCGACCTTTTCCTTCGCAATCGTCGCTGCACCCTCGTTACCCAGTGCCAGCTTGTCCAGCTTCTCACCGTTCAGATGGGTCAGGCGCGCTGTGAAGCTGCCCTCAGGCACCTTGAAACCGGCTTCCAACGACCAGTATTCGTCGGGGCGGAATGCTTCGATCTCGATCTCGCGTTCGCAGATCAGGCGAAGGGCGACGGACTGCACGCGACCAGCCGACCGCGAACCGGGCAATTTGCGCCACAGGACTGGCGACAGGTTAAAGCCCACCAGATAATCAAGGGCACGGCGTGCCAGATAGGCATCGACCAGTTCCTGATTAAGCTCGCGTGGATTTGCAATCGCATCCGTCACGGCCTTTTTAGTGATCTCGTGGAACACAACACGATGAACGTCGCGGCCGCGCAAAAGCTTTTTCTGTTCCAGAACTTCCAGAATATGCCACGAAATCGCTTCCCCTTCGCGATCCGGGTCAGTCGCGAGATAGATGGTGTCGGCATCGCGTGCGGCCGATGCGATCTCGCGGATCTGTTTTTCGGAACGGCCATCGGTTTCCCAGACCATCGAAAAATCGTTGTCGGGATCAACCGATCCGTCTTTTGACGGAAGATCGCGGATGTGACCAAACGAGGCCAGCACCTTGTAATCGTCACCGAGATATTTATTGATCGTCTTGGCTTTGGCCGGGGATTCGACGATGACAAGATTCATTACGTTTTTCGTGTCCGGTTCTTGCGCCCTGGGGCGATAATGTATGTCGTGCTGCGAATGATCCGAATGTCCGACACTTATATAAGTGTGACCGTATTTCAGATCAGATTGCGCAAATTGCGGCAAATCACAACAATATTGTCGCAGCACAAATGTCCGCGACACTCATTCGGCGATACGCGATACCCTATTTCCGGGGTGACGTTCAACCCTTCCTGCAAGCTCAAGCTCAATCAGCATGGTCGAAATCACATCAGCAGGCATCCCCGATGCCCGGATAAGCTGATCAATCAGGAGCGGGCTGGTCGACAATAATTCAAGGATATGCTCCGTGCCGCGGTCTTCGTTTCGGGCCGGGGCAGGTGCCCCTGTTTCTTCTTGGTTATCAACGCTTTCAAGGGTGTCGACAATGATCGCGCTTTGGGCATCGCGTTCGATGGATTTGGTGATGTCGCTGAAATCATCTGATGAGCCGCCTATGGTTGTCGCGCGGCCGTCGATGGCAAAAAGATGAATTCCTTCACGTAGATGATTGTTTCGCTCGGAAATGCGCAGGGTATCCAAAATCACATCAACGGAGTCGCAAAGGATTGCTCCATCTCGGATCAGGCTGTTGGGGCCTGCCGCGCGAGGATCGGTTGGACTGCCTGGAACGGCAAAAACATCGCGGCCCTGTTCACCGGCAAAACGCGCCGTGATCAGTGATCCCGAATTGCGTCCTGCCTCGACCACGACGATGCCGTGCGACAGCCCGGAAATGATCCGGTTGCGCCTTGGAAAATGCCGTGCCTGCGGATTCAATCCTGGCGGCATTTCCGAAATCACGCAGCCATTTTCGCAAAGCTTGCGATACAGATCGGCATGTTCCCGAGGATAAATCACATCCACGCCACCGCCCAAAACCGCAACGGTGCCACCATCTGTATTTGCGACCTGCAGGCAGGCATCGTGAACCGCGCCATCAATCCCGCGTGCCATACCTGATGCCACGACATATCCTGCCTCGCAAAGGGCGGCTGATAAACGCCGGGCGAACCCGCATCCATTGGCCGATGCATTTCGGGCTCCGACGATTCCGATGGTTGGTCTGGTCAAAAGCTCAACTCGACCCAGCGCATAAAAATAGGGTGGGGCATCCGCGATCGCGGCTAGCATCGCCGGATATTCTGGATCGCCGATAATGATCGGCTTGGCATCGCAGGTCCGCGCCTGATCAATTTCGGCAATCGTGTCTTCACGCGTCGCCAGAACAATCTGCCGCTTGCCAGCAGTGCGCTCAATGATATCGGGCAGGGCATCAATTGCATTGCGTGCCGATCCGAACCGCTCGATCAGCTTGTGGAATGTGACCGGGCCGACATTGGCACTGCGCGCCAGTCGCATACGTGCGAGGCGTTCGGATTGCGGTAATCGTATCGGTTGTTGTGTATCTGAAACCATAACGCCCGGATTGTGATCATCCGGGCGTTGTTTCGTCAAGTTATTCGAATTGCGGCTTATTCTTCGCTGGCAGCCGCGGCTTCTTTTTTCTTCTGGCCGATTTTGGGTTCCTCGCCTTTGATCAGGCGGCGGATGTTGCTGTGATGCGCACCCCAGACAATGACCGCAAGGAAGATCGCAAGCCATCCGGCACCGGGATCATTAGCGATCAGGAAGGCGGCAATCGGGGCGGCAATCATCGCAATCAGGGCTGAAAGCGATGAAATGCGGAAAATCAGTGCCATGACAAGCCACGTCGCTGCTGCGACAAGCCCCATGATCCAGTTGACCGCGACAAGGGTGCCAAGGGTGGTGGCAACGCCTTTGCCGCCCTTGAAACGCAGCCAGACGGGGAACATATGCCCAATAACCGCAGCACCGCCGGCAAAAATACCGGCCTCAGCGCTGACAAAATGGGTAAACAGCAGGGCTGCAGCCGCGCCCTTGCCGACATCGCCGACAAGTGTCAGAAACGCCAGAAACTTGTTCCCGGTACGCAGCACGTTGGTCGCACCGATATTGCCTGATCCGATCTTGCGGATATCGCCAAGCCCGGCCATCCGCGTCAGAACAAGGCCAAACGGGATCGACCCCAGCAGATACCCGCAAAGGGTCGCAATCTGCAGCGACATCAGGGTTGCTTTGTAAGTGGCATCAAGTTCCATATTCAAGCGCCTTCCGCGACAGAGGGATCGGCAAAAACCTCGCGACCATCAATGATGGTGCGCAGGACACGGCCTTGGGTAAGGCGGCCGTCAAATGGCGAGTTTTTCGATTTTGATTCGAACTGATAGGGATCGATCTTCCACGGGCGATCCGGATCAAACAGTACCAGATCGGCCGCCGTCCCGATTTCAAGTGTACCGGCACCCTTGATGCGCACCAGTCCCGCTGGTGCCGTCGTCAGCTTGGTAATCACGTCAAGCATCGACATATGGCCGTTGTGATAAAGCTCAAGCGTGATCGGCAGAAGCGTTTCAAAACCAACGCCACCGGCGGCGGCCTGCGCAAAAGGCAGGCGTTTGGAGTCAACATCCTGCGGATTATGGTCGGATGCGATGGCATCAATCGTGCCATCGGCAAGGCCCGCCACAATCGCCTGACGGTCGTCTTCGGACCGAAGTGGGGGCGACAGCTTGGCAAAGGTCCGGTAATCCGAAACTGCATTTTCGTTAAGCGCAAAGTAGAACGGGGCGGTATCGCACGTGACCTTAAGGCCGCGTTTCTTGGCCTTGCGGATCACCTCAACCGACTCTCCGGTCGATATATGGGCAAAATGCAAACGTCCGCCCGTCATTTCCACAAGCCGCAAATCGCGTTCGATCTGCATGACTTCGGCAAGTGGCGAAACACCGCTAAGTCCAAGGCGCGTGGCAAGTTCGCCACTATTCATTGCCGCACCCTTGGAAAGTTCCGGTTCCTCGGGATGCTGGACGATCATGCCGTCAAAGAACGTCGAATAAGACAATGCCTGTCGCAGCAGCCGTGCGCTGGCGATGGTTTTCACGCCATCACAAAACGCCACCGCACCGGCCTGATGCAAAAGACCCATCTCGGTGATTTCGCCACCTTCGATACCCTTTGATACCGCACCATAGGCAAAAACCTTGGCCAGGCCGACCTTGCGGGCGCGACGTGCGATAAATTCGACACCCGCTACATCGTCAATCACCGGGTCGGTGTTGGGCAGGGCGATGATCGTGGTGATCCCGCCGGCTGCTGCCGAGCGACCAGCGGTTTCAATGGTTTCCTGATGTTCGAACCCCGGATCTCGCAATTGCGCGCGCATGTCGACAAGTCCGGGCGCAAGGCAGGCACCGGCTGCATCAATAATCTCGCAATCCTTGGGCAGATTGTCGCGCGTGACCTTCACACCGCAATCAATGATCTTGCTGTTTTCAATCAGAATCCCACCCGTGCTGTCGGTTTGTTCAGCCGGGTCAAGCAGGCGGGCATTGATGATGGCCTTGCGGCCCGTGCCCTTTACACGAATGGCGGGGGTCATGCCTGGCCTCCTGCCTGTCTGTGGTTCTGTACCAGCAATTCAAGGGCGGCCATGCGCACCGCAACCCCCATTTCAACCTGTTCGCGGATGACGGATCGTTCAACGTCGTCGGCGACTTCACTGTCGATCTCGACCCCGCGGTTCATCGGGCCGGGATGCATGATCAGCGCATCGGGCTTGGCATTGGCAAGCTTGGCGCGATCAAGGCCGTGGAAATGGAAATATTCGCGGACGGACGGGATGAAGCTTCCTTCCATGCGTTCCAGCTGAAGGCGCAGCATCATGACGATGTCGCAATCCTTAAGGCCTTCTTCCATGTCATGGAAAATCTCGACCCCCATCCGGTCGATTTTTGACGGGATCAGGGTCGGGGGGGCGACAAGGCGCACCCGCGATCCCATGGTATTGAGCAGCAGGATGTTGGATCGGGCGACGCGCGAATGTGCGATATCGCCGCAGATCGCCACATTCAGCCGATGCAGGCGGCCCTTGTGACGGCGAATGGTCAGCGCATCAAGCAACGCCTGTGTCGGGTGCTCGTGGCGGCCATCCCCGGCATTGAGAACTGCGCAATTGACCTTCTCGCTCAGAAGCTTGACCGCGCCGCTGTCGCCATGGCGGACCACAAGTGCATCGGGGTTCATCGCATTAAGCGTCATCGCCGTATCAATGAGGGTTTCACCCTTTTTGACCGAACTGGTGCCGACCGTCATGTTGATGACCATCGCACCCAGCCGCTTGGCGGCAAGTTCGAACGATGTCAGCGTTCGGGTCGAATTTTCATAGAACAGATTGACGACCGTAGCCCCGGCAAGAATGTTGCTGGTCTTGTCTGCGGTGCGGTTCTTTTCCGCATAATGCTGGGCGCGATCAAGAATAAGGGTGATTTCCCCCGGGGTAAGACCTTCGATACCGAGGAGGTGAGGGTGCGGATAGTGATCCGCCGCTGGTCCCATGACACTCATGGCGTTGCACATATTCCTTAAATGGTATGGGCAGAATTTCGCGCGGAGCATACCCAATTGCCCCTGTCACGGAAAGTTAAAATATTGCCCAAACATCCTGACCGGGTGGTCAGTATTTCACCTGGTGTACATCACACCACATGCAGCAAAACCGCAAGGATCGGGATGGTAATAATCGAGACAAGCGTGTGAACCGTAATGATGCTGGCCATCATCGGTGCATCACCGCCCATCAGGCGGGCCAGCACAAAGGCACTGGCCGAGCACGGCAACCCGGCATACAGCACAACCGCCGCAAGCTCCACCGGTGGCAGGCCCAGTAAAAGGCAAAGCCCCGCTGCAATCGCCGGGCTGATGACAAGTTTGCCAAGCGTTGAGAACCCGACAGGTCCCCCGGCACGTCGTGCCGCCGAAAGATCAAGCCCTGCACCAACTGCCAGAAGCCCGATCGGTAATGCGGCACGCCCCAGAACCTCCAGAAACGGCCCGATCACCGGCGGCAGGCCAAATCCCGTCATATTGATCGCGATGCCCAAAACACACGCCATCAGCAACGGATTGCGCAGAACATCGCGCAAAAGCGACACCGCACCGGGCGTGCGTTCATTATCCCCCCAATGCGCGCACGCCAGAACCGAAAGCACATTGACCGTCGGCACGACCAAGGCAACGCAAAGGGCGGTCACCGTCAATCCGGCTTCGCCCAGAAGAGCCGCGGCAACCGCAAGCCCGATATAGGTATTGGGTCGGATCGCCCCCTGAAACAGCGATGAAAAGGCCGGGTTGCTGACTTTCAGAACCGGTTTGGTGATCAGGATAAGAACGGTGCAGATAAAAACCGTGCCCAGCATCGCAGTCGCAATCCCCGCCAGCGGCAGGCTGCCCAGATCGGCCTGCGCAGTATTGGAAAACAGCAATGCCGGGAATGTCACATAATAGGTCAGCTTTTCCGCCCCAGGCCAGAACGCATCAGGCAGGAATTTGCGTTGCCGCAGGATGAAACCAAGCACGATCAGGGCAAAGGTCGGGATCAGGGCGGACAGGATGGCTAACATGGGGCGCTTTCGAAAATATCTTGCGGCACGATGGGCCGGTTATTAATCGGTTGTTATGTGATTTGCTGTGATGGTTTGCATTGCGACGGTCCTGTCTGACATCGTATCGACAAGACTGTTTGTTTCATTGCATGTCCATCCTGTGATAATGAGCATGGGTCAGATAATGCGTGCAACGCACTGATTTATCAATTGAAAGAAATTCCTGCGCCGAGACCTGCTACGGCAAACAGGGATGCAAATCAGGGGAAAGCCCATGAGTCGCGCAATCGATCATCTGGTTTTATGTGTCAATGATCTTGATGCGGCCTGTGACGCCTATCGCAAGCTGGGTTTTACCCTCACCCCGCGCGCCAATCATCCGTTTGGAACCGGCAATGCCCTGATCCAGCTTGACGGCATGTATATCGAATTGCTTGCCGTGATCGAGCCGGAAAAAATCGCCGAAACCGATCTCGCAGCGCCGTTTTCCTTCCCGATTTACAATCGCGATTATCTGCGCCAGCGCGAAGGCATGTCGATGCTGGCGCTGCAATCACGCGATGCGGAAAAAGACCGGGAGGCTTTCATTGCCGCCGGTGCCGCCGTTCCGCGTGTCTTCAAGTTCGAACGCGAAGCCACCCGCCCGGATGGCTCCCTGACCGATGTGGCATTCTCGCTTGCCTTTGCCAATCACCCGTTGCTGCGTCACGCCGTAACATTCGTTTGCCAGCATCGCCACCCGCCGCAGAATTTCTATTATCCGGAATATCAGATGCATGCCAACGGGGCCTATGCGATTGGCAAGGTGTTCCTGATGCATTGGGCGGCCGACGCGGTATCGGATTTTGTCGCCGAAATAGGCACCGACAATATTGTCGAAGCCCTTCACAGCGATGAAATGGTCACCCGTTTTGGCATTGATGATCCGCTTTTCCCGACCGACGGATTTGCCGGATACGAAATCATCGTTGACAGGATTGACGACATCGCCGAAGCCGCGCAATCGATGGGGGCAATCCATAAGAAGGGGCGACTGATCCTGCCGCCATCCAAGTTCTTCGGGACCCTGATTGTCTTCAAGGCCAAAGAAAAAGCCGCCTGACATATCAGACGGCCTTATCGGAAATCTTGAAATGGCCCGGTTTGATCGGGCGAAAAATCAGGCGTCTTCGTCGCCGATTTCGTCCTCATCGTCATCGTCCGGATTTTCATACGGATCGGTGTGAAGATTAAGGTTATCAAGCGCACCCTGGAGGATATAGGCCGCAGCCGTTTTATCGACAACTTCCGCGCGGCGTTTGCGGGTCATGTCGACATCCTCGATCAGGATGCGTTCAACCGCGTTGGTCGAAAGACGTTCATCCCAAAGCAGGATCGGCAGATCGATATAATTCTGCATTTCGTCGACAAAGGCATAAACTCGGTGGCAGGCCTTGCCGATCGTGCCGTCAAGCTCACGCGGAAAACCGATGATGATACCACCGACGTTCTGTTTGGTGATGATCGCCGAAAGTTCGGCAATATCCCGCGTGAATTTCTTGCGCGAAATCAGCGAATAGGGGGACGCGATCTGTAGCCCGACATCCGAAAGGGCCACGCCAATGGTCTTGGTGCCGAGATCCAGCCCCAAAACGCGTGCTGCCGGTGTCAAAAACCGCAGCAATTCCTGTGTGTCATTGCAAATCATGGCGCCCTTATAGGTGCGTTGCCCTAAAAACGCCAGCGCATTTCAACCGGCGAAACGCAATACTGACATGCCTGAAACGTCGGTGAAAGCATGGCTTTGCCCCCGATGCCAGCCATGATCCGGCGGAAACTTTCCCAACAGTTGGAAAAGTTGCCGAAATTGGCTGTCTCCGGCCCTTGCGGCGGGGGCGGCAGGGTGCTAGTTTCCGCGCTGTAATTTCAGGTTCCGGCAGGCTGCCTGCTTGCCGGGTGTTTTGTCATTCCTTAAGAGAGACTTTCATCCATGTCGTCTTTGGATAAGGAAACAGTTCGCAGAATCGCCTTTCTGTCGCGTATCAACGTGTCCGAGGAAGGGCTTGGCGAACTGGCGGGAGATTTGACCCGTATCCTCGATTTTGTCGAGGAACTGCAAGAAGTTGATGTCGAGGGTTGTGATCCCCTGACGTCGGTTGCCGATCTGACCCTGCCGATGCGCAAGGACGAAGTCACCGATGGCAATATCCAGCAAAAAGTGCTGTCAAACGCACCGATGACCGATGCTGGCTGTTTTGTTGTGCCGAAGGTGGTTGAATAATGACTGATCTGACAAATCTGACGCTTGCCGAGGCCCGCGACGGGCTGGCAAAGGGCGATTACACATCGGTCGAACTGACCGAAGCCCATATCAAATCGATGGAAGCGCACCGTAATCTGAACGCTTACATCACCGAAACCCCGGACAAGGCCCTCGACATGGCCAAGGCTTCCGATGCCAAGCGCGCCAAGGGTGACGCGGGCAAAATGGAAGGCCTGCCGATTGCGATCAAGGACCTGTTCTGCACCGAAGGTGTCCAGACGACCGCAGCCTCGCACATCCTCGAAGGTTTCAAACCGGAATATGAATCCACCGTTACCACCAACCTGTTCAATAACGGCGCGGTGATGCTCGGCAAGGCCAACCTTGATGAATTTGCCATGGGGTCGTCCAATACGTCTTCCTATTATGGCAATGTCATCAACCCGTGGAAGGGCAAGGATGGCAAGGATCTGGTTCCGGGGGGCTCGTCCGGTGGTTCTGCTGCTGCCGTTGCCGCGGGCATGGCGCTGGCGGCGACCGGTACCGATACCGGTGGCTCGATCCGTCAACCGGCATCCTATTGCGGTATTGTCGGCCTGAAGCCGACCTATGGCCGTTGCTCGCGCTGGGGCATTGTCGCCTTTGCAAGCTCGCTTGATCAGGCTGGTCCGATGACCAAAACCGTTCGCGATGCAGCAATCATGCTAGGTGCTATGGCCGGTCACGACGCCAAGGACAGCACGTCCGCCCCGGTTGCGGTTCCTGATTTCGAAGCCGCCCTGACGGGTGATATCCGCGGCATGAAAATCGGTATTCCGAAAGAATACCGTGTCGATAACATGCCCGAAGAAATCAACAAGCTGTGGGATAACGGTATTGCGATGCTGCGCGATGCGGGTGCCGAAGTGGTCGATGTGACCTTGCCGCACACCAAATATGCGCTTGGCACCTATTATATCGTCGCCCCGGCCGAGGCATCCTCGAACCTTGCGCGTTACGATGGTCTGCGTTACGGCCAGCGCGTCATGGACGAAGGCGACAGCCTGGACGACATGTATATGAAGTCCCGTGCTGCCGGTTTCGGCAAGGAAGTCCAGCGCCGCATCATGATCGGCACCTATGTGCTGTCGGCTGGTTACTATGACGCCTATTACAACAAGGCGCTCAAAGTCCGTCGTCGTATCTATCAGGATTTCGCAACCGCATTTGGCACCGTTGATGCCATTCTGGCTCCGACCGCACCATCGGCCGCCTTTGCGATTGGTGAAAACGAAGACGATCCGGTCAAAATGTATCTGAACGACGTCTTTACCGTTCCGGCAAGTCTTGCGGGTCTTCCGGGTCTGTCCGTTCCGACCGGCTTGTCTTCCGAAGGTCTGCCGCTTGGTCTGCAGCTGATTGGTAAACCGTTTGACGAAGAAACCGTTCTGCGTGTCGGTGGCGTGCTTGAAACGGCCTCCAACTTTACCGCGAAACCGGCCGGGCAGGAGGGCTGATCCATGACCTATATCATCGAAGGTTCAACCGGCCCTTGGGAAATCGTTGTCGGTCTGGAAGTCCACTGTCAGGTGGTTTCCAAATCCAAACTGTTTTCTGGTGCCTCGACCACATTTGGGAACGATCCCAACACCAATGTCAGCCTTGTTGACGCGGCCATGCCAGGCATGCTGCCGGTGATCAACGAAGAATGTGTGCGTCAGGCCGTCAAGACCGGCCTTGGCCTTAAAGCCAAGATCAATCTTGAAAGCGTCTTTGCGCGCAAGAACTACTTCTATGCTGATCTGCCGCAGGGCTATCAGATTTCGCAGTTCGACAAACCGATCGTCGGCGAGGGGACCATCATCCTCGACATGCCGGACGGTTCGACCAAATCGGTTGGTATTGAACGCCTGCATCTTGAACAGGATGCTGGTAAATCGATGCACGATCAGGACCCGAAATATTCGCATATCGATTTGAACCGTTCGGGCGTTGCCCTGATGGAAATCGTGTCCAAGCCTGATATTCGCACTCCGGAAGAAGCCGGTGCCTACCTGACCAAGTTGCGCGCGATTGTGCGTTATCTTGGCACATGCGATGGCAACATGAACGAAGGTTCGATGCGTTGCGATGCCAACGTTTCGGTCCGTCGTCCGGGTGCTGAATTTGGCACGCGTTGCGAAATCAAGAACGTCAACTCCATCCGTTATGTGATGCAGGCGATCGAGATCGAAGCAAAACGTCAGGTCGAAGTCATCGAAGCCGGTGGCGAAATTGTTCAGGAAACCCGTCTTTATGATCCGCGTCTGGGTGAAACCCGTTCGATGCGGTCCAAGGAAATGGCACATGATTACCGCTATTTCCCGGACCCGGATCTGCTGCCGCTGGTGTTTGATCAGGCATTCGTTTCCGAAATCGAAAAGACCCTGCCGGAACTCCCGGACGAGAAAAAAGCCCGTTTCATGCGTGAAAACGGCCTGTCGGCTTATGATGCCGGTGTTCTCGTCGCCGATCAGGAAAAGGCCGCCTATTACGAAGTCGTTGCCAAGGGCCGCGACGGCAAACTTGCCGCAAACTGGGTGATTACCAACCTGTTTGGTGCGCTCAACAAGCTGGAAGTTCCCGTCACCGAAAGCCCGGTTACCGCCGAAAATCTCGGTAAACTTCTGGACCTGATTTCGGATGACACAATTTCAGGCCGTATCGCCAAGGACGTCTTTGAAATCATGATCGAAACCGGCAATAACCCGGAAAAGATCGTGGAAGAAAAAGGTCTGAAGCAGATCACCGATACCGGTGCGATTGAAACAGCAATCGACGAAGTCATTGCGGCCAACCCGGACAAGGTTCAGGAAATCCGCGACGGCAAGGACCGCATGCTGGGCTGGTTCGTTGGCCAGGTCATGAAATCCACGGGTGGCAAAGCCAACCCGGGCATGGTCAACCAGATGCTCCGCGACAAAATCCTCGGCTGATTTCAATCATCAGACGATTTACAAAAGCCGCCCGTTTCGATCTGAAACGGGCGGCTTTTTCATTATCGGGGCCTAAACATCACTGGTCCGGTAATCACGTGGTGATGCGCCAAGGATGCGTTTGAACATATTGCTGAACGCGGCGGGATTGTCATAGCCAAGGTCCATCGCAATCGTTGTAACCGCTTCGCCTGCCGCCAGCCTTGGCAGGGCGGCAAGGATGCAGGCCTGTTGACGCCATTCGACAAAGCTTGATCCGATTTCCTTGCGAAACTGCCGGGTAAAGCTTCGGCGGCTCATGCCCAGATGATCGCACCAGTCATCAATGGTTTCATGCGGGGTCGGGGATGCCAGAAAGGCACGGCATTTTTCCCGTAATGCGGCCTGTTCCGGTAGCGGAAGCGACAGTGGTAGGACCGGTAACCGTTTGATTTCATGTTCAATCAGAGCCATCAGCGCACCGTCTCGTCCCGCCATGTCATATTCCGCTGGGACGGCAACCGCTTCGATCAGCAAATGACGCATCAGCGATGAAATGCCGACCACCTTGCATTGGTTGTCTGTATCCCCAAGCCGGTCGGGGCGCAGATACAGCGACCGCATTTTGACATCACCAAACAGGCGTACCTCGTGGATTACCCCGGCGGGGATCAGCATGCCGCGCTGGGGCGGCATCATCCATGCGCCGTGCGGGGTTGATGCCATCAAAACCCCGGTCATGCCATATAGCAACTGATCGCGATCATGGCGGTGGGGGGCAATCACGTGACCATCGGGATAATCCGTCCCCAATGCGATGACCGGTCTTGGAACTTCGCGAAATGATGACATTGATGCCTGTTTGCGCTGATTGGCCCAGTCTCGTAGTAAATTGACCCTAACGCGGTGGTGGGCCGCTTTGCAATTTTTATAATGAGGATTAACGCACCAGGAGTTGCGTTTAATGTCATTTCAACGAGGTCCCCGATGAACGAAGCCGTTCTTAACCGTCCGCAAGTTTCCCGAACCGTTTTGCCGGTTCTGGGTGCGGCCAGTTTCTGTCATTTGCTGAACGATATGATCCAGTCGCTTTTTGTCGCGGCTTATCCGGTGTTCAGGGGCGGCTTTGACCTATCCTTCGCGCAACTCGGTCTTTTGACACTGACCTATCAGGTGACGGCATCGCTGTTACAGCCCTTTATCGGCCATTTCACGGACCGTCGGCCGCAACCTTATTCCCTGCCGTTCGGTATGGGGATGTCGATGGCGGGGCTTCTGGTGCTGTCCTCGGCAACCAGTTTTGCGATGCTGCTTATGGGCAGTGCGATGCTCGGCGTGGGATCGTCGATCTTTCACCCGGAATCCTCGCGTCTGGCGCGGCTGGCCTCGGGCGGGGCGCATGGCTTTGCGCAGTCGCTGTTTCAGGTGGGGGGCAATGTCGGTTCGGCCATCGGGCCGTTGCTGGTGGTCGCAGTCGTTCTGCCATATGGGCAGGGCAGTCTGGCATGGTTTGCCTTTGCTGCACTGGCCGGGGTTGTGATCCTGACATTGCTCGGGCGCTGGTACAAACGCAACGGCCATGCCGTGCGGCGCCCGCGTGTTGTTCATCTGGCGGCAAATCTTCCGGCACGGCGCCAGGTGATTGGCGGCTTGGCGGTTCTGTTCTGCCTGATGCTGTCGAAATGGTTCTATCTTGCCAGTTTCACCAGCTATTACGTGTTTTACCTCATGGAAAAATTCCGGCTGTCCGAGGGCGATGCGCAGATTTATCTGTTCATTTTCCTGGCCTCAGTCGCGGCGGGGACCCTGATCGGCGGATCGGTCGGCGACCGGATTGGCCGCAAAAAGGTGATTTGGGGATCGATCCTTGGGGCACTGCCCTTTGCACTGATCCTGCCTTATGTTGGATTGGGGGCAACAGTGATGCTCTCGATTGCCATCGGTCTGATCCTGTCATCGGCATTTTCGGCGATTGTGGTTTATGCGCAGGAACTTGTACCGGGGCGCATTGGCATGATTTCCGGCTTGTTCTTTGGTCTTGCCTTCGGGCTTGGCGGGATTGGTGCGGCCATTCTTGGCGTCATGGCCGATCATTTCGGGCTGGGGCTGGTCTATCAGCTTTGTGCATGGTTGCCAGCCATTGGCTTCCTTGCGATTTTCCTGCCCGATATCGAACACGGCCCTAAAGCCTGAATGCCGCATGCCGGAAAAAAAAAGGCCGCCCATCGGGCGGCCTTTGTCATGGATATGGTGATGGATCACGCCATTTCACGGGCCGGGTAACCGGCATCGTCAATGGCGGCAATCAGGGCTGCGACATCGGGATTGCCGGTCACGGTTACTTCGCCCTTGGCAAGGTCTATATCGGCTTTTTCAACGCCCGAAACGCCTTCGACGGCTTTGGTAACAGTGGCAGCGCAATGGCCGCAGCTCATTTCATCGACTTTCAGTTTCAGCATTCCGGTGGCTCCGTCAGTTTGGATTGGATGATCCGACTATGGGGCTTCCAGTCGCTGGAAGGTCAAGCGATTATTTACCCAGCAATCTGACGACCGCGTCGGCGGCCGCATCGCTTGATGCCGGGTTCTGGCCGGTCACCAGTTTGCCATCGACAACCGCATGGGATGCCCACATATCACCGCGTTCATAAAGACCGCCCTGTTTGGTGAATTCATCCTCGATCAGAAGCGGCACGACTTTTTCAAGGCCGACGGCCTTTTCCTCGTCATTGGTGAAACCGGTGACTTTTTTGCCCGCCACCAACGGCTTGCCGTCCTTGGTTTTGGCATTCACGAACGCGGCCGGGCCGTGGCAGACGGCGGCAACCGGTTTGTCCTGTGCGACAAATGCCTCGATCAGGGCGATGGATTTGGCATCTGTTGCCAGATCCCAAAGCGGCCCGTGACCGCCGGGATAAAACAGCGCGTCGTAATCATCGGCTTTCAGGCCATCAAGTTTCACGGTGTTGGCGAATGCCTTCTGGGCATCGGCATTACCTTCAAACCGTTTGGTCGCTTCGGTCAGGGCATCGGGAACCTGGCTATTGGGATCAAGCGGCGGCTGACCGCCCTTGGGGGATGCCAGCGTGATATCGGCACCGGCATCGCGGAACCGGAAATAGGGCGCGGCAAGTTCTTCCAGCCAGATACCGGTTTTGTGGCCGGTATCGCCCATTTTGTCGTGGGACGTCACAATCATCAGAATACGCATCGTTTTGGTCCTCGATATGTGAATAGGATTTGCACCAAGGATAGGATGCTGATCTAATTTGCGAAAGGTCGAAGAATTGGACAGATTGTCAAATTAAATGAGCGTATGAAATGTCGGCACTGGATGAAGTTCGGGCAATGATGATTTTCGCCCGTGTGGTCGAGGATGGCGGGTTTTCTGCCGCGGCGCGCAAGATGGGGCTGAGCCGTGCTGCGGTATCCCATCAGATCCGGCAGCTTGAAGCCAAACTTGGCGTGCCGCTGCTTCGGCGTAGCACGCGTAATTTCAGCCTGACCGATGCCGGAACGCGTTATTACGACAGTTGCCGGACGATCGCGCTGGAGGCCGAGGCCGCCCGCAAACGGGTCGAAATCCTGCGTGACGAGCCGGTCGGCAAAATATCGATCACTTCATCGGTGCATCTGGGCACGCTTCGCATCGTGCCGATCCTTGACCGGTTTCGTCAAACCTATCCTGGGGTGGCGATTGATGTTCATCTGTCTGACGAGGTTGTCGATCTGATCGGGCGGGGGATTGATATCGGCATCCGGTCCGGGCCGCTCAAAAGCTCGGAGCTTAAAAGCTTCAAGCTGTATCAGACCCACCGGATCGTTGCGGCATCGGCGGGGTATGTGGTGCGGGCAGGTCTGCCCGAAACCCCCGAACAGCTCGCCGATCATGATTGGGTGATGTATAGCCGAGTACCCGAAACCCTACGCCTGACCTGTGATGATCAGGAAAAATCCATTCGGGTATCGGGTAGTGTCCGGGTTGATAATGCAACGGCACGTCTGCAATTCCTGCGCGGCGGGCATGGGCTTGCGGTTGTGCCGTTTTGCGATATTGCCGATGAAATCGCGCGCGGTGATCTGGTGCATATTCTGCCGAATTGCAAATTGCCCGATCTTGAAGTTTTCGCCGTGTTTCCGGCCGGTGTGACGCGCAGTGCCAAAATCCAGTCGCTGCTTGATTTCATGCGCCGCGAACTGCGTGACATCGATATTGGCCGCAATGGCGGATAACTGGTTTGGGTGCCGTTGTCATATTGATCAATCCCGATTGATCGGCTATTCCCCAATAACGATTTTCGGGGGAAACTATGGCCAAGCTGTTCTTTTATTATTCGTCGATGAATGCGGGCAAATCGACGACGCTTTTGCAATCGAGCTTCAACTATCAGGAACGCGGCATGCAGACGCTTCTGCTGACCGTTGCGTTTGATGATCGGTTTGGTGTTGGCAAGATCGCATCGCGCATTGGCCTTGAAGCCCCGGCCGTCTTGTTTGACGGCAATACCGACCTGTGCGCCCTGATAGGGGAAAAGCTTGATGAAGGCCGGATTGATTGCGTGCTGGTGGACGAGGCGCAGTTTCTGACCAAGGATCAGGTCTGGCAGCTTTCCGATGTCGCCGACAAGCTTGGCGTGCCGGTGCTGTGTTATGGCATCCGTACCGATTTTCAGGGGCAGCTTTTTGAAGGTTCGAAATGGCTTCTGGCCTGGGCCGACAAGCTAAGCGAGCTTAAGACAATTTGCCATTGCGGACGCAAGGCCGGGATGGTTCTGCGCGTTGATGAAAACGGCAAGACGGTGCGTGAGGGGGCCCAGGTCGAAATCGGTGGCAATGATCGATATGTCTCGGTCTGCCGGCAGCATTTCAAGGAAGCGATGGGCCAATAAACTGCCCGATCCCCATTTTCCACAAAAAATGCTTAATCGGGTCGATTATTCATTTTTCCTCAGGAATGAAACAGGGATGCGATTTCCGGTGCGATCAGCTTGTAAGCCACCAGCCACATCACCGCACAGGTCACGCCATCAATGATTTTCCATGTGATCGGCCGCGCCACATAGGGTGCCAGCCACGCTGCCCCAAGGGCAATCGCAAAGAACCAGACAAAGCTGGCACTCATCGCTCCAAGCGCAAAGGCCAGCCGTTCCCCTGCGGGGAACTGCCCGCCAATCCCGCCCAGCATGACAACGGTATCAAGATACACATGCGGGTTCAGAAGCGTGACCGCCAGCGTCGTCGTCAGTACCGCCTTCCAGCCCGCTTGTTTTACATCGCTTTCTGACAGGGTTTCGGTTTCAAACACGCGTCTGAGCGCGCCAAACCCGTACCAGATCAGAAAGGCCGCACCACCCCACGCCGCGACCTTGGTCAGGATCGGGTAGGTGGCAACCAGCGTTCCCAGCCCGGCAACTCCGGCGGCAATCAGCGCGGCATCACACAGCGCACAGATGAACGCGACCATTACCGGATGGTTTCGACGTAATCCTTGTCCCAGCACAAAGGCGTTCTGTGCCCCAATCGCAATGATCAACCCGCCGCCAAGCCCAAATCCGGTCGCAAAGGTTAGAAGCATTTTCCATCCCGCAAAATCGCTGTTGATGGGGCAGGGATAGCAGTTTTAAGAAATAAGAAAATCGAATTATCATGATATAGTATTAATAAATTTTATGATTGAAATGCGCGCAGCAGCGTATGACCAGCCCCGGTATCATGCTGCTCGCAAGCTGCTTAAGCAGCATGGAAGTATAGTCGTGACGACAGACGGCAGTCCTGGTGTAGCGATGCATCCTTGGTAGCAGGCGAGGCTGTTCTGTGTGGGTGATACATTATTGGTAGCTGGCGATCCATTGATGAATATGTGTGTGGCTGGTGGATGAAGTTGAGATAATAAAATGATTGATTACAAACTGTTGCAGGCCAGTGCCGAGGTGATCCGTCATGGCAGTTTTGAGAAGGCGGCGCGTGATCTTGGTCTGACGCAGTCGGCGATATCCCAGCGGGTCAAGTTACTGGAAGACCGGTTGGGGCAGCCATTGATCATCCGGTCCAAACCGATTGCCGCGACCGACGCGGGCAAGCGGCTGTTGCAGCATTATCAGCGTGTCAGCCTGCTTGAGCAGGAATTATATGAGGAATTGCCAAAGCTGCATTCTGCCAGCCATTTCGGCCAGATCGCGATTGCGGTCAATGCCGACAGTCTGGCGACCTGGTTTGTCAAAGTTCCCAAAAGATTGTTCGATGAGCTCGACCTACTGGTGCATCTGACGGTCGATGACGAAGCACTTAATCACGAGGCGCTTCAGGCCGGAACGGTTCTGGGAGCGGTCAGCTTGCGGTCCGATCCGATTCAGGGATGCCGGGTGCGGCCATTAGGTGCGATGCGCTATATCATGGTGGTGGCGCCGGAATTTCGAGACCGGTATTTTGCAAGCGGAGTGACAGCCGATGCGCTGCGATCCTGTCCGGCAGTTAATTTTTCGCGCCATGACGAATTGCAAAACCAGTTCTTGAACAAGTATTTCGGATTGGTGCCGGGAGAATTTCCAGCCCATACGGTGCCAAGTTCGCAAGGGTTCGTCACCGTGGCCGAGCAGGGCATCGCCTATGCCGTGGTTGAGGAACATCAGGCGGCGGAAGGTTTACGGAGCGGACGGCTGGTGCAACCGTGCCCGCATGTAATCGAGCGGCCGCTTTATTGGCATCACTGGAACATGCAAAGCGGCTTGCTGTCGCAGGTCAATGAGATCGTTCTGGGTGAAGCGCGCCATTATTTGCCCCAAATCGGGAACTAAATGGTTGGGATCGCGTTTATTTTGGGTTTGGCCATATGGCATAAGGCCGATCCGATTTGCCAATCAGGTTTGACAGGGGACGAATTCTGCCGCTTACTCACATGACTTCCAGATTGTGCGCTAATGCCTTATGGAAACGGGAAGATTGAATGTCGCATCGCCTTGTTGCCTGTGAACATTGCGATTACCTGCATGTCGAAGATGACATCCCGCCGGGTTTTGTGGCGCGGTGCGCACGCTGCGGGTCGCCCTTGTATCAGGCGCAGAAGGGCACGGTGGAGCGGCCGCTGGCCTTCGCCATTACCGCACTTGTCCTGTTTCTGATTGCCAATTCATTTCCGATCCTGACCTTTGCCATGGAAGGGCGTACCGAAAGCAACACGTTGCTAAGCGGAGTTGTAACCTTCTGGCAGGAAGGTTTTCCGTTCCTGGCCTTCATGGTGGCGTTGACATCGATTGCGGCTCCTCTGATGCTGATCGGGGCGTATATCTATGTTTTGATGCCGCTTTATTTCGGCTTTGTCGTGCCGGGCCTGCGTGCGGTCTGGCGGGTTTTGGCGGTGATCCGGCCTTGGTCGATGCTGGATGTGTTTCTGATCGGGCTTCTGGTCGCGCTGACAAAGCTGACGGATTTTGCCGATGTCATCGCCGGGCCTGCCTTTTATGCGGTTTGTCTTCTGATCCCTGCGACATTGCTGATGAGTACAACGCTGGATCCAAGGACCATCTGGCGCAGACTGGCACCGCAGAATTTGCGTTATGCAACGCTTGAGGATCTGGAAGAGCTGCGTGCCAATGCCGGGCAGACAAGGGCGACCGGCTGGATGACCTGCGATACATGCGCGTTTGTCGTAACCGATAGTGCCGCGCGGGAAACCGGCGGGAAATGTCCGCGATGCGGGACGCATCTGCATCATCGCAAGGCAGGAGGCCTGTCGCGGGCGTGGGCGCTTCTGGTGGCGGCGATGGTGCTTTATATCCCGGCCAATATTTTCCCGATCATGACGATCACATATCTGGGACGCGCGGAATCCGATACCATCCTGTCGGGCGTGGCGGTTTTAATGCAATCGGGTGAATGGCCGATTGCGATTGTTGTTTTTACGGCCAGCATCGTGGTGCCGATCCTGAAAATCGTGCTGCTGGGGTGGGTCTATGTTGCAACAGGGTTGGGATTGAGCGGACCGCTTCGGCAGCGGACGCTTGTTTACCGGATCACGGAACTGATCGGCCGATGGTCGATGGTTGATGTGTTCATGGTTTCGATACTGGCAGCACTTGTGAAATTGGGTAACATTGCAACCGTTGCACCGGGATTTGGTGCCGTAGCCTTCTGTGCCGTGGTCATTCTGACCATGCTGTCGGCGATGGCGTTTGATCCGCGGCTGATCTGGGATCGGGCGGGAATGCAAAAGGAACAGGGGATGTCATCATGACGGACGACACCAGCCGGAATGCCGAACAGGGGCAGCCGGGCAGGCCCGAGGTGAAAAAGGCATTTCAGAACCTGCCGGTTATCTGGATTGTGCCGATTGTCGCGTTGATCATTGGCGGCTGGCTGTTATGGCGCGAGGCGTCAGCCAAGGGACCGGAAATCACCGTAACATTTGAAACGGCCGAAGGACTGACAGCAGGAAAAACCGCCGTGCGGTATCGTGATGTCGATGTCGGGCAGGTGACCGAAATCAATCTGAGCAAGGATTTTGATCATGTCGTGCTGACCCTGCGCATGACATCGGATTTCGAGCCCTATCTGACTGAGAACACCAAATTCTGGGTCGTGCGCCCGCGTGTTTCTGCACAGGGCATTTCCGGCCTGCAAACCATCGTTTCAGGCGCCTATATCGAAGTCGTGCCTGATAAGTCAGGCGAGGAAGCCCGCGAGTTTACCGGATCGGAAGAACCGGAATATGTGCCTGATGGTACGGATGGAACACGCTTTATTCTGATGGCGGAAGAGCTTGGTTCGGTCGCGTCGGGAACCCCGGTTCTGCTGCGTGGGGTCGAGGTTGGCGAGGTTCTTGATACCAACCTGGATTCCGCAGCCGAAAGGGTTTCCATCCCGATCTATATTCGCAAACCGTTTGATGCATTGGTCAAGCGCGACACGCGGTTCTGGAATTCAAGCGGCATCAGCCTTGATCTGAATGCGGAAGGTTTTTCAGTGCGCGCGCAATCTGTGCGGTCGGTATTGGCCGGCGGGATCAATTTTTATACCCCGGAAGCAAGTCTTAATTCCGAAACAGCGAAATCCGATACCGTGTTCCGGCTGAATGATAACCGCAAACAGGCGGAAATTCTGACACATGGCATTACCCAGAAATACATGCTGTATTTCGATTCATCAGTTCGCGGGCTGACGCCGGGAGCACCGGTGGAATTCAATGGTATCCGTGTGGGGACGGTCAACAGCGTCAATCTGGAATATGTTGTGCCGAACCAGTCATTCCGGGTTCCGGTAGAAGTCACGCTGGAACCGGAAAGGGTGCAGATGGTTGGCGGGCGGAATTCCGAAAATACCGACTATTCGCAGATCATGGATCTTCTGGTCGAGCGTGGCTTGCGGGCGCGTCTGAAAACCGGAAGCTTTATCACCGGTCAGCTGTTCGTCGATCTTGGCATGTATCCGGTGACACCTGCCCGGTATCTGGGTGATGGGCAGGGGAGAATTCCCGAACTGCCGACATTGCCGCAGAAAATAGACGAGATTAGTAATTCGTTGTCCTCGCTGCTTGAAAAGGTCGAGACATTCCCGATTGAGGAAATAGGTATTCGCCTGCTGGGAACTGTCGAGGGGATGGAGAATATAGTTACATCACCGGCAATCATCGAAGGGATGGACAGCCTGAAACAGGCTGCTGCCGGGGTGAACCAGCTTGTGACGAACCTTGATACCAGCGTCTTGCCGGCAACCCAGAAAGCACTGGAAGCCGCGCAGGTTGCGCTTGGCGGGGTGCGTGATGTGACCTCGCCCAGTTCGCCTGTCCGCTATAATTTCGAGGAAACGATGAAGGAATTGTCGGCAGCAGCCCGGTCGTTGCGTGATCTTGCCGAATTCCTTGAACAAAATCCGAATGCCCTGATCTTGGGCAAACCGGGCCGCCGGGAGCAAGAATGATGCAGGAATTGCAGATGAAACCGAAAGCAACGGCAAAAATTCGCGACCGTGTGATGGCGGGAATGTTTGTAGCATCGCTGGGGGTTCTGGCAGCATGCAGCACACCGGTTCAGGAGCGTTATTTCCTGTTGTCACCAGATGATGTTGCCGCGCCGTCGGGGGCGGCCAGAACAGCGGTGGTCGGGGTTGGTCCGATCACCATCCCAAGCCATCTGGATCGCAGCCAGATCGTAACACGCAGCAGCGATAACCGGTTGGTGATTAATCAGTTTGATCGCTGGGCAGAACCGCTGGATGAAAACATTCAGCATGTCCTGGTGGAAAATCTGGATCATCGACTGAGCCCGCAGCGGATCGAGACATTCCCGTGGAATTCTCGTGACGGGGTTGTCTGGCAGATCGTGGTGGATCTTGGACAGTTTGAGCGCCAACCGGACGGTTCAGTGCAGATGGTGGCACGTTGGAAAATCGTCAATTTCAATTCTGGTGAAGTTGCTGTATCCGAACGGTTTACGGACTCCGTGGTTCCGAAAGACACAACCACCGAGGCAACCGTTGCTGCCATGAGCGATCTTTTGGGACGACTGAGCGATTCCATTGCCCAGTCTTATCGCTGAAATTGCCTCAAGGATGGGGTTGGTATAGCGGATCATACCAAGGTATTGGTATTTTGGGTTGTATGACTATTGTTTGATGTATCCGGAATGGTGTCTGTTTTGCTGGAATACCGCGATTTCCGATAACATTTGAAAAGTTCGAATTCGCCCTATTGTTTTCAGAAACAGAATTGCCTTATAAAGAAGTATAAATATAAAAATGATGGGACACGCGCCTGACTGAGTAATGGCATGCAAATGCCGCCCCCATACAGGAAGTTAGGGAGCCAGTGCGCGTTATGTCGGATACGACCTTTGAAGTACGGGTTCAGCGTGGGGAACGCTGGATCATTCATTCGACCTTTGATGTCGAAAAAGAGGCGGTTAACGAGGCTGAAAAGCTTTTAAAGACCAAGGTCTCCGCCGTTAGGGTTGTTCGTGATTGGGAACGCGCCGACGGTCGGCATATCGAAAAAGTTCTTCTGGAAAAACAGGGTGCAGGCGAAGACGACGACAAGGATGTTCGTGTCTCGGCGATTGAGGATGCACCGCTTTGTGATTCCGATAACGACCTTTTGCAGTCGGAAAGCCGTGCGACGATCAATCGTCTGCTGCGCAAATATTTCGAACAGGAAATCCTGACCCCTTGCGAGGTAATGTATAATTATCAGAATCTGCGCAAGTTGATGTTTCATGATACATTGATGCCGACTGCGGTCGACAAGGTGGCCGGCATTCATGCCAAGGCGACCGATGGCGACCATATCGAGGCCATGAACAAGCTGCATGGTGCGATCGAACAGTTGGCCGCGCGCGCGCGCGAGGTCGAAAAGGTCGACCTTCCGGCATTTGAAGATGCTACCATTTCCGAAGTCCGTGATGAAATTCGCCGTCTGAACCTTGCGGAGGATACCGACTTTCTGACCATGGTCGCGCTGACGCGGGTGTTGTCGTCAAGCCGAAACTGGGTTGGCAAGCTTGATCTGGCGTTGAAGGTCAAGGGTGACGAGAAAGATGAGGCCGCGCGCAAGCTGCTTGACGATGTTATTGCCGACATTCTGGGATCGCCAGTGGCGTTGAAGGAATTGCTTGGCAGTTCGCGCAGCTTTGGCGATGCGGTAATCCTGCATATCGATCTGGCGTTGGGGCGGGCGCGTGGTAATCGCGGTTCAGCGGATGATATTCTTGAGTTGTTGAATCCGCTGTTTGGTTCGGGCTTGCTGGCGACGTCGCAGGAAGCCCTGTTTGATTATATTGTTCGCGAGTTGCGCAGTGCGAACAGTCTGACCCGTCATGAAAGCGATCCTGATCCGCTGGTCGGTATTCTGGACCGGCTGGTGAGCGAGAAGGGCGTTGTTTACGGGGCACCGATGGTATCGGCACTGGCCGAGCGCGGCGCGCGTCTTCGCAATGTTGGTGGTCCGCGTGCCATGATTGACGGGGTGGCGGAAATCAACGGTCGCATGGGGCCGAATTGCCGCAAGATGGCTTGGCTGCTGGCAGTTATGAATTCCGGGATTGTCGAAGATTTCGGGGACGAAGTTTTCGATATGCTGATGGATACGGTCAAGGATATGCGGGCATTGCGCGCATTTTGCGACAGTGATGCCAAACCGCGCGACAAGATGGCGACGGTCACGGTGATGAATGATGCGCTCCAGGCATCGAAACTTTCCGACGAACAGAAACAGCGCATTGGCGACAAGCTTGACGAGGGGCTGGCGGATTATCTGGTGCGTGAAAAGGTGATCGAGCGGATCGACAATCCGTCGCTTCATCTGCGTAAGCGTGCCTATATGCTGGTGCAATTCTGTTCGAGTGGCGTTCTGATCGAGGGGAAATCGGCATCCATGGCCCGGAAAAGGGTCGTCGGGTATCTGAAACAGCCGAATTTTACCGACAAGCTTGTTGATGACATCAAGGATATGACGGCCAAGGAAGGCACGATACGTGATTTCTATGCCCTTTTGCAGCGAAGCGGTTTTTAGGGCGACCGATCCAGAGTTTGGTGGGGAGACGCAGTAAAACTGCGAAGAGGCACACCCCGCGAAGATTGTGGCAACAGATGTTGTGGCAAGATTCGTGGGGTGTTTGTCATTGTTGCCAATGATATCCTGAGGCATGCTGCATTCCTGATGAACGGGGATTCTCATGCCAGACCACACAACCAGCACAAAAACCATCGCCTGCCTTGCCTTTGCCGATGTCATGAGCCTTGACGTTGTCGGACCGTTGCAGGTTTTCGCATCCGCTAATACCGAACTGGAACGGCAGGGGCGCGAACGGGCTTATGAGTTACTGGTGATTGCCGATGCTGCCGGGCCGGTGCCGACATCGGGCGGATTCAGGTTGTATGCCGATCTGGATTGGCGGGACCTTGATCTGGATGAAACCGATACTGTCCTGATTGCGGGGGGAGATGGTGTCAACCGGTTGCGCCAGCGTCCGGATATACTGGAATGGCTGGCACGGGCAGAAGGTAGTGTCGGGCGGCTTGGATCGGTTTGTTCCGGTGCGCTGATTCTGGCCGAGGCGGGACTTCTGGATGGCAGGATGGCAACCACGCATTGGTCGCGTTGCGACGAGATGCGCGCGCATTTCCCGAAGGTCAATGTGATCGAGGATCGGCTGCACAGTTACGATGCGAGTGGTCTGGACGGCGATCCGCATATTTTTACATCGGCCGGGGTAACGGCGGGCATTGATCTTGCTCTGGCGTTGGTCGAGGTGGATCACGGGCGGGCGATTGCCCTTGCCGTCGCTCGGCGACTGGTGATGTTCTTAAAGCGACCGGGCGGGCAGGCCCAGTTTTCGGCCTATCTGACGCCTGCCATCGGGGCGACAGCGCAGCTTGCCGGGTTGCTAGAATGGATACCGGGCCAACTCGATGGTGATCTGTCGCTGGAAGCCTTGGCCCGTCGTGCGGGCATGTCGGCCCGGACATTATCGCGGGTATTCACCCGCGATCTTGGCATGACACCGGCACGTTATGTTGAACGGGTTCGGATCGAAGCCGCGCGTGCCCTTTTGCAGGATGATGCCATGACAGTGACGCGTGTGGCGCGACTATGCGGATTTGGCCATCCCGAAACGTTGCGCCGCGCCTTTCAACGCCATTTGTCGGTCAGTCCGCAGGAATATGCCGACCGTTTCGGGCGAAGGCCAATGGCCGTTCCGGTTTAAGCGAACGGCGAAGATATTTTTATAATGATCTGTTTTTATTGGAGTTGGCGACATGCTGTTACTGACCAATGGATCGGTGCGTCTGCTGTTTATTGCTCAGGCGCTTTACTGGTCCTGTTCGCTGATCGGGATAACCCTGACATCATTGATCGGGATTGATCTGGCCCCTGTGCCGGGATTGGCGACCCTGCCATTGGCGTTATTGTTGCTGGGGAACCTCGCCTGTGTGCATCCGCTGGCGATGATGATGCAGCATTATGGCAGGCGGACCGGATTGTTTCTGGGCGCGATCAGCGGGGTTCTTGGCGGTGCCGTGGTGGCCGCCGGGGTTTATCAGGCGGAATTTTTGTTGGTGTGTCTGGGGACGTTTTTGATTGGCGGATATCAGGCATCGGCAATGTATTACCGGTATGCCGCATTGGAAGCGGTCCGGGATGATCAGAAGGGTCGTGCGGCCGCCTTGGTGGTGGGGGGCGGTGTTCTGGCGGCCCTGATTGCGCCCGAAATTGCAAGCCATACCCGCAATATGGTGGCGATCCCGTTTGCCGGATCGTATCTCGCACTTGCCGGGTTGGCAGCAATCGCGGCTCTTATCATGTTGATGTTGCGTGATGGTGGGGTTCCGGCAAAAACGCGCACCGGTGGTGCGGTGTTACTGGAACTGTTAAGTCGTCCGAGGTTGCGCGGGGCAATCGCGGTCGGTGCCGCCGGGCACGGCATCATGATTCTTGTCATGACGGCGACGCCACTTGCGATGAAGTTTTGCGGGTTTGATGTGGATACGGCGGCGAATGTCATTCGCTGGCACATTATCGGCATGTTTTTACCGGCCTTTGTTGCCGGACCGATGATTGACCGGTTTGGTGCGCGCTTGATGGCAATGGTCGGCGCGCTGGCGTTGGTGTTCAGTGTGGCCTTTGCCGTGTCGGGGATCAGTTTTTCGGCATTCCTGATCAGTTCGTTCCTGTTGGGGATTGGTTGGAACCTGATGTTGCTGGCGGGGACGACGCTTTTGGGCGAGGGGCATGATGCATCGGAACGCGGCCATGCGCAAAGCCTGATGGAACTTGGCAACAGTATTACCGGGACGGCGGCATCGCTGGTGGCAGGTGCGCTGATTGCCGGAGCCGGGTGGAACATTATCAATTTCGGGGTTCTGCCAGTATTGGTGATGGCGATGGTACTGATGTGGCTTGGCGGGCGGCAGGCGGTGACGCAGCGGGCATAGGACGGATAAAGAAACCGCCGGTCAATAGACCGGCGGTTCGAGTTGCAGGGCGAACGGGGAGTTTCGCCCCGGCGCGATCTCGTTTCGCGTGGTATTGCGGGCGGGATGAACCGACCGCGATCCGGGCAATAAAAAACCGGCCATCAGGCCGGTTGGGCATTTAATGTCGGGCTGTTGGCCGCGACGAATTCCTTGATCTTCTGCAGAACAAATTCGCGTGATGAATTTTCACGGGTGCGAAACAGGACTTCGCGGTCGTGAATGACAAGGCCAAGATAGACCGGATTATTGTGGCCTTCCTTGCTGAGTTTCAGGGCGCGAAGGGTATGACCGAGGTCATCCGTGCTCTGATAAACGGTACGCATGATGCTTTAACCTGCTTTCTGTCTCGAACGGGCTCAAACGGGAAAAAGAAACTTACACAGCTCTTATGACAGCCAAGTTTTTCGCTGCGATGACAGCAATATGATGGTTTGGAGACTCTTTTGGTCCTCAACCAGAAAAGGTAATGGCAAAGCCCTTCAAAAAGCTGGTGGTTTCATTCACCGGATTTGATAAAAGAAAACGGGCAGGACGCCTGTTTCCGGCATTGACATGGGCTGATGCGATGTTTAAGAAAGGCGTCGTTCCGCACGGAACACCAAAGAGATAAGGGCAAGTGGCCGAGTGGCTGAAGGCGCTCCCCTGCTAAGGGAGTATGGGGTCAAAAGCCCCATCGAGGGTTCGAATCCCTCCTTGTCCGCCACTGATCAAAGCACCCCAAAAGGGTGCTTTTTTCTTTTGAGGCGGGAATAAAACAATCATTTCAGACGTTATCGTAACAGGCGGGGTCGCCAATGGCGTTCTCGAACATCATCTATGATGGATCAGCTTTAATAATCCGACGAGGTTGCGATGATGTATTTCGATCAGTTCAAGTCCATCGCCAAACCATTGTTACTTGCGGGTTCGACCTTGCTGGCAGTGATGGTTCTGACAGCAACGGCGGCTGCGAGCAAACCGGCTGCTGCGCCAGTTTATGAAATCGCGCAATCGGGCGGTTTTAGCCAAGAAGAACGGCGCATCATTTATGACGTGCTTGATGCGGTTGACCGCAATATTGGCGATGACGAAAATCGAGGCAAAGGTGGCAAGAACAAGGGTAACGGCAAAGGAAAAGACGGATTGCCACCCGGTATTGCCATGAAGCTTGAGCGCGGCGGCACCTTGCCCCCGGGGATTGCCAAACGCGACCTTCCGGCAGATTTACGATCACGCCTGCCGTATCGTTCGGATGCCATTCGACAGATTGTCGGTAGTGATGTGGTCCTGATTGAAAAGGGAACCGATATCATCCTTGATGTGATCCGCGACGTTGTGCGCGACTAGCATCGGATGTGATATGGATAAAGAAAAACGCGGTGAAAATCTCACCGCGTTTTTTTGTTTGCGCCTGTGGTTCTATGATCAGGTGAAGGCGTTGAAGGTGATGATCGTCTGCGTATCCTTGATATGGGGCAGCAGGTGGATTTTTTCGTTCACATAGCGCCCGATATCCTGACCGTCTTCGATATAGACCTTTACCAGCAATTCAAACGGTCCCGAAATCGAATAGACTTCCGATACACCTTCGATTTCCTCGACCAGTGCTGTGGCAACGTCATAGGCTTTGCCCAGATCGCATTTCACGAAAATGAAAAAGGGATGCATCGGTGCAGCTCCGGTATTTGGGGATAAAAATTATGCCCCAAGCTATCGCGGTGCGGCGGTGGTTTCAATCATTACTGCGGGCAACGCACGCGGCGTACTAAGATTGCGGCGCGCGACGCAGGATTTCCAGATGCTTGATGCGCGCGCGCACCTGTTCGGGGTTATGTTGACCGACCCCTTCAAGCAGGGTTTCCAGCATGACCATGCTGGCAGCCGAGCTATCCCACGTCGTGCCGGTTTCGATGCGGACCGGAAAAACATGGCGGGCGAATTGTGCAATCGGGCTGAGCCATTGGTCCGTGAACAGAATGATTTTGGCATCCTGTCTGGAAGCGGCTTCGGCAAATGCGATGACATCGGCCTGATAACGCCGGACATCAAAGACCAGCAGAACATCGCGTTTGCCGATATCCAGAAGGTCTTCGGCCCATTTGGCGCTTTGGCCCGAGACGCGGCGCACATGGCTTCGCATGGTGCGCAGATGTTCATAGGCATAAACCGCAAGGGCGGATGTAAACCGCCCGCCCAGCAGATAAACCGATCCCTTGCAATCACCGATCAGCTCAATCGCGCTTTGCAGTTCGGCCGGGTTGATATTGGCAAGGCTTGTGCGGATGTTGCTGATGGTTGCTTCGGTCATTTCATGAAGCAATTCGCCCATTGGATGGCCGGAATGATTGCGCGAACGGGGCAGGCTGCTTCGGGTTAGGGGCGATTGCAGGCGGGCTTCGAGTTCACCGCGCAGGCGCGCCTGCATATCGGGATAGCTGTCAAAGCCGATCTTGCTGGCAAAGCGCAGCACCGTCGGGGCGGAAACGCCACACCGTTCGGCAAAGGTCGCCACGGTTTCAAGCCCGGCCATTGGATAGTTGCCAAGCAGGGCCTGCGCCAGCTTGCGTTCCGATGCGGTCAGTGTATCGGCTTTTTGCGTGATCTGTTCGGCGACTGTCGGTTTCGTTGCCTGCTGCTTCGCATCCAAAGGCGATATTTCCCCGGTTATGCCATTCGCACGGAATGGCCAAACACCCGCAAAGTGCGCTTATGCATTGTTCGGGCGCGGTTTACCTTGTCTGACCTACAAATACAATGATTGTAACGAATTTTACAATATTTGATATTCTTGTCATCAAAATTGAAATCATGTAACGTTCGTTACAGAAGGGATAAAACCCGTGCCGCGAAAAGCGGTGCAACAATTCAACGGCTTGGCAAAAGTCGGTCGCCCGGGAGGCGGTTCATCACACGGTACGGCCTTGTAAAAGGTGGTGCAGACAAGGGGATGCAATATGGGTTGTCAGGGCTGCGAATACTTCCATCCAGATTTGGTGTCGATGTTGAACCTGCCGGGTTTTTCCGGGCGGTAAGGCATTTCGTATCACCGTTCGCATCCATCGGATGTGAACGGGTGGGATCATATTTGCAAATGACAAACCAACCGCTGTTGCGACCGATAAAACAGGGAGATGTTGGGGTGGCGTTAGATGCCTGAATTTATCAAGACCTACGTCAGATGGGTCGATTGCGTGAACCGGATCATCGGCCGGTTTGCGATGTATCTGATCTTTGCGATGCTTGCGGTGCTTTTGTATTCCGCTGCGACCAAGCTGATGGAATTTCCGGCCCTTTGGACGCTGGAAACCGCGCAGTTCCTGATGGTGTCCTATTTCCTGCTGGGCGGGGGATATTCCATGCAGCTGGACTCGCACGTTCGGATGGATTTGCTGTATGGCGCTTTGTCGCCGCGCAAACAGGCCGGGCTTGATGCGATCACGATCCTGTTTCTGATCTTTTATCTGGCATTTCTGCTGTATGGCGGCGTGTCGTCGACCGCCTATGCGTTCGAGTATGGCGAAACCAGCTATTCCGCGTGGTCACCGCCGATGTCGCCGATCAAGGCGATCATGACATTTGGCGTGTTCATGATGCTGCTGCAGGCAATTGCAACCTTCTTTAAAGATGTGGCAGCCGCCCGCGGGGAGAGCCTTTCATGAGTTATGAAATGATCGCTCTTCTGATGTTTTCCACGATGATGCTGATGCTTCTGACCGGGAAACGGGTTTTTGGTGCCATCGGTTTTGTTGCCGTTGTTTTCGCCCTTGGCATGTGGGGGGATGGCGGTTCTGAAATGGCGTTCAGTGCCGCGATGAAGCTGATGAAGTGGTATCCGCTTCTGACGCTGCCGTTGTTTGTCTATATGGGCTATATGCTTTCGGAATCCGGTCTGGCCGATGATCTTTACCGGATGTTCCATGTCTGGATGGGGCCGGTTCGCGGTGGCCTTGCCATCGGGACGATTGTTCTGATGGTCGCGGTGTCGGCCATGAATGGCCTAAGTGTTGCGGGCATGGCGATCGGGGCCAGCATTGCGTTGCCGGAACTTTTGCGGCGTGGCTATGACAAGGTCATGGTGACCGGGGTTATTCAGGCGGGCAGTTCGCTTGGCATTCTTGTGCCGCCAAGCGTGGTTCTGGTGCTGTATGGCATGATCGCGCGTCAGCCGGTCGGGCAGCTTTGGCTGGCGGGGGTGTTCCCCGGGCTGCTGATGGCGGGCATGTTCATCATCTATATTGCCATTCGCTGCTGGCTGCAGCCCAGTATGGGCCCGGCATTAAGCAAGGAAGAACGCGCGGAAATCACATGGGGCGAGAAGGTTGGCCTGCTGAAAGCCGGGATCGTTCCGCTGTTCATCTTCTTCTCGATGACCGGTCTGTTCCTGATGGGGATTACGTCGCTTGTTGAAAGTTCGGCCGTAGGGGCGCTTGCCGCGACCCTTGCCGCCTTGTTCAAGCGCCGCCTGTCCCGCGTTGTCATGGAAGAAACCCTGCGCAAGACACTGTCGATCAGCTGCATGTTCATGTGGATCATTCTGGCAGCACTGGCATTCGGTGCGGTGTTTGACGGGCTGGGTGCGGTTCGGGCGATTGAAAGCTTCTTTGTCGATCAGATGGGCCTTGGCCCGTGGCAGATCCTGATCATGATGCAGATTTCCTTCATCCTGATGGGCATGTTCCTTGATGACACCGCGATGCTGGTGATCGTCGCACCGCTTTATGTGCCGCTGGTTGGTGCACTTGGTTTCGATCTGGTCTGGTATGGCGTGCTTTATACCATCACCTGTCAGATCGCCTATATGACACCGCCGTTTGGTTACAACCTGTTCCTGATGCGTGCCATGGCCCCGCCAGAGGTAACGTTAAAGGACATCTATAAATCCATCACACCGTTTGTGATCATCATGGCGATGGCGCTTGGCATCGTGATGGCGTTCCCGCAGATCGCGCTATGGCTGCCGGAATGGCATTACGCGCGGTAAGCAAATGAACCCGATACCGGCGGGGTCGCAGAAGGCCCCGCCGTTCAAAACAAAATCAATTCAGGGGAGGTTTAAATTTCCAACAAGAGGAGGCGCTGCCAGACCCGTAAGGCGGGCAGGGCAGCTAATTAATGCGTTAACGAACTTCATCGATCAGGGAGATGATACAATGACGACGAGACGCGACTTTATGAAGAAAGCCGGTGTTGCAACCGCAGCAGCCGGTACCACGGCGTTTGCCGCACCTTATGTCAAGGCGCAGAACGCCAAGATCACCTGGCGTTTGCAGACCTATGCCGGTCCGGCGCTGGGCGAACATGTGATCAAACCGGCGATTGATGCCTTTAACAAGGTCGCCAATGGCGAAATGGAAATCGAACTTTACTATGCCGATCAGCTGGTTCCGACCGGCGAGTTGTTCCGTGCCATGCAGCGCGGCACTATTGATGCGGTTCAGTCCGATGATGACTCGATTGCGGCTCCGGTGGATATTTCGGTCTTTGGCGGCTATTTCCCGTTCGCGACCCGTTACAGCCTTGACGTTCCGGTCCTGTTTGAAGAATACGGCCTGAACGAAATCTGGGACGAAGCATATAGCGAAGTCGAAGGTGTCAAATGGCTTTCTGCCGGTTCGTGGGACCCGTGCCATTTTGCAACGGTTGATCCGATCAACAGTCTGGAAGACCTTAAAGGCAAGCGTGTCTTTACCTTCCCGACGGCGGGTAAATTCCTGTCGCGCTTTGGCGTTGTTCCGGTCACCCTGCCGTGGGAAGACATCGAGGTTGCCGTTCAGACCGGCGAGCTTGACGGGATCGCATGGTCGGGCATCACCGAGGATTACACGGTCGGTTGGGCCGATGTGACCAACTACTTCCTGACCAACAACATTTCCGGTGCATGGTGTGGCTCGTTCTTCGCCAATGAAGAACGCTGGAACGAACTTCCGGAACATCTGAAAGTTCTGTTCAAGCTGTGCATGGACAGCTCGCACTATTATCGCCAGCATTGGTACTGGGGTGGTGAAGCCAAACTTCGGACCCAGGGTACGAAGCTGAAGCTGACCTCGATCCCCGATGCGGAATGGGCGACGGTCGAAGCCGAAGCACATAAGTTCTGGGATGAGATTGCGCAGACCAGCCCGCGTTGCGCGAAGGTCGTGGAGATCTTCAAGCAGTATGCTGCGGTGATGGAAAAAGCCGGCAAGCCGTATCGTTACAGCTAAGCCCGTCGGGAACGGTCAATTTTGATTGGGCAGGGCAGCAGATGTTTCATTGGGCACCTGCTGCCCTGTAAACCGGTATTCTTTTGCATTTATGCGAGTTTTGTCCATGTAATGAATAATACAAAATGGCAAAATATTTGTTTAAATGTTCAATATTGTAATTTACATTACAGACCAAGACGTCACAAGACGCGAAATATAAACGGGCAGGAACCGGTCAATCCGACACAATAATAAAGCCCAAATCACAGGAGGCCGCCGATGCAGGCGAAGGATGTCAAAACCGCCGATGACGCACGAAAACTGATTAAGGAACGAGACATCAAATTCGTCAAAATCGGTATTTTCGACGTCGACGGAATCATGCGCGGCAAATACATGCATCGCGACAAATTCCTGTCGGCACTCGATTCCGGTTTTGCCTTTTGTGATGTGGTTCTGGGCTGGGATTCAAATGACCAGCTTTATGACAAATCCGAGTTTACCGGCTGGCACACGGCATATCCGGATGCACCGGTGCGCGTGATCCCGGAAAGTTGCCGCGAATTGCCGATGGAAGACGATACCGTCCTGTTCCTTGGCGAGTTCGAGGGACGAGCGGAAACTGTTTGTCCGCGCGGCACATTGCGCCGTGTTCTCGAAAAAGCCGATGCCATGGGATATGACGTGTCGGCTGCTTGCGAGTTCGAGTTTTTCCTGTTCGAGGAAGATCCGCATTCTGTACGTGAAAAGAACTATCGCAATCTTAAGAACATCACGCCGGGCTTTTACGGTTATTCGATGCTGCGCAATTCCGTGCATTCGGAATTCTATCATGACCTGCTTGAACTCGGCGAAAGCATGGATTTCCCAATTGAGGGACTTCATACCGAAACCGGTCCCGGTGTGCTTGAAGCCGCCATTGGTCATGACGAAGCATTAAGGGCAGCTGACAAAGCCGCATTGTTCAAGACATTTACCAAGGTTCTGGCTCAGCGTGCCGGATGGATGGCGACCTTTATGGCGAAATGGTCGCCCGATTGGCCGGGGCAGTCGGGGCATATGCATGTTTCGATCAAGGGCAAGGATGGCCGGGCGGCATTTTATGACGCCAATAAACCGCACAACATGTCCGATGAAATGCGTTGGTTCCTTGGCGGGCAGCAGAAACTTATGCCGGAACTTCTGTCGATGGTGGCCTGTACGGTAAACAGTTATTCGCGACTGATCCCGGGTTTCTGGGCACCGACGACGGCAACATGGGGTGTTGAAAACCGGACCACGGCGCTTCGCGTCATTCCGGGTAGTGCCAAATCGCAGCGTATTGAATATCGCATTGCTGCGGCGGACATTAACCCCTATATCGCGCTTTCGGCTGCCATCGGTTCGGGACTTTGGGGCATTGAAAACAAGGTGGAGCCGGGCGAAATGGTCGTCGGCAACGCCTATGCGCAGGAATTCCCCGAAGAGACGACATTGCCAGCCACCCTTTATGAGGCAGCTGGACGTTTGCGCAAATCGGAGGCTGCAAAATCGCTGTTTGGCGAAGAATTCGTGACCCATTACGCCCAATCGCGGGAATGGGAAGAACGCGAATTCCGCAAGGCGATTACCGACTGGGAAATGCAGCGTTACTTCGAAATCATTTGATCTGTTGCACGCGGCGACGCATCGTCGCTTCGCGCCCGATCACATATCTTAGCGCCCTAACTCATTCTCCAATTGTGAGGCATTATGTCCGAGAGTTTACGCACCATCTCGCCCGTTGATGGATCCGTTTATGTCGAGCGTCCGCTTGCCAGTGCTGCCGAGATCAACAAGGCACTTGATGTTGCCCGCGCCGCACAGGCCGAATGGCGAACTGTGCCGGTCGCAACCCGTCAGGAAATCCTGCGCAAGGCGGTTGCCGCCTTTGTCGCGAAAAAGGATGAAATCGCGGCTGAAATCAGCTGGCAGATGGGCCGCCCGATTTCGCAGGCTGGTGGCGAGGTCAACGGTTTCAAGGAACGTGCGGATTACATGATCGACATCGCCCCCGAGGCGCTTGGCGATTACAATCCGGGCGAGAAGGCCGGTTTTAACCGTTTCATCCGCCGTGAACCATTGGGCGTTGTTGCGATCATCGCGCCGTGGAACTTCCCGTATCTGACGGCCGTGAATGGCGTTGTTCCCGCCCTTATGGCGGGGAATGCGGTGGTGCTGAAACATTCGCACCAGACTCCGCTTTGCGCGGAACGCTTTGCCGAGGCGTTTGAGGCCGCTGGCCTGCCCAAGGGATTGTTCCAGTATCTTCATCTGAGCCATGCGGATGCGGAAAAACTGATGGGCGATATCCGTGTTGATTTCGTCAATTTCACCGGTTCGGTTCCAGGCGGTCACGCAGTTCAGCAAGCGGTGGGTGGCAAGTTCATCGCAACCGGTATGGAGCTTGGCGGGAAAGACCCGGCCTATCTGCGTTCGGACGTCAATATCGATCATGCGGTTGAAAACGTCATTGATGGTGCATTCTTTAACAGCGGTCAGTCGTGCTGCGGGATTGAACGCATTTACGCCCATGAAAGCGTGTTTGATGCCTTTGTTGAAAAGGCAACCGACCTTGTGTCGCAATACCGCCTTGGCAGCCCGATTGATACGGAAACCAACCTTGGCCCGATGGTGCGGGCGTCATCGGCGGCCTTTGTGCGTGGCCAGATTGCCGATGCCATCCGCGACGGGGCAAAGGCACTGATCGATCCGTCGAAATTTGCCGCCAACAAGGAAGGCACCTCGTATCTGGCGCCGCAGGTTTTGATCAATGTCGATCATTCGATGCGCGTCATGAGCGAGGAAAGCTTTGGCCCGGTGGTCGGCATCATGAAGGTGACGTCCGACGAGGAAGCCATTGCCCTGATGAATGACAGTGAATTCGGCCTGACGGCATCGATCTGGACGGCGGATGAAGATGCTGCCCTTTCGATTGGTGACCGGCTTCAGACCGGAACGGTTTTCATGAACCGTGCAGATTACCTTGATCCGGCACTGGCCTGGACGGGGGTGAAAAATTCGGGACGTGGATGCACGCTTTCGAAATTGGGTTACGAATCACTGACCCGGCCGAAAAGCTTCCACCTGCGGACCAAGATTTAACGTCGCGTTTGCGCGCAAAGGATACAGAGATGACCAAGAAGATTGTTGGAAACTGGAACTTCCCGACCTCCGTGCGTTTTGGTCCGGGCCGTATTTCGGAACTGGCAGATGCCTGCAAGGCAACAGGCATGAAGAAGCCGTTGTTGATCACCGACGAGGGGCTCAAAGACCTGCCGATGGTGCGCGATGCGATTGCCGCAAACGAAGCCGCAGGACTTCCGACAGGGCTGTTTGCTGGTGTGAAAGGCAATCCGACAGGCAAAAACGTTGAAGACGGTCTGGCGGTCTACCGTGCAGACGGTCATGACGGTGTGATTGCCTTTGGTGGCGGTTCGGGCCTTGATGCGGCCAAGGCAGTTGCCTTGATGGCAGGGCAGACCCGTCCGATGTGGGATTTCGAAGATATCGGTGACTGGTGGACCCGTGCCGATCCGGCCGGTATCGCGCCGATTGTTGCCGTTCCGACCACGTCGGGGACTGGTTCCGAAGTCGGTCGTGCCAGCGTGATCACCAAGGAAGATACGCACGAAAAGAAAATCATCTTCCATCCGAAGATGTTACCAGCCATCGTGATTTCCGATCCGGAACTGACCATTGGCCTGCCGCCGCATGTGACGGCAGCGACCGGTGTCGATGCGTTTGTGCATTGTTTCGAAGCCCATTGTGTGCCGGGTTATCATCCGATGGCGGATGGTGTTGCCCTTGAAGGCATGCGGCTGATTGCCGATGCGCTGCCGCGTGCCTATGACGATGGCAAGGATATTGAGGCGCGCGCTGATATGCTTTCGGCAGCGTCGATGGGGGCAACAGCCTTCCAGAAGGGACTTGGTGGTGTTCATGCACTGGCCCATCCGATCGGGGCGATTTTTGATACACATCATGGCCTGACCAACGCAATCCTTCTGCCGTATGTCATGCGTGCCAACCGCCGCGCGATTGAAGGCAATTGTGAAACGATTTGTCGTTTGCTGGGCCTTGCTGCACCGGGCTTTGATACCCTGTTTGAATGGGTTCTGGCGTTCCGTATCCGTCTTGGCATCGTCAATACGCTGGCGGAAATCGGTGTCGACGTAAACCGTGCCGACGAAGTCGCGGCCAAAGCCAAGGGTGATCCGTCCGATGGAGGCAACCCGATTGAACTTTCGGTGGCTGATTATGCCGAAATCTTCCGTCGGGCCTGTGTCGGCGAACTTGGCTAAGTTCAAGAAACGATAACCAGAACAATAACGGGATCAGGGTGTTATCATGGAAAACGTCAGAAAAATCCTGATTGTCGATGGCAATCGCCACGAGGTGAATGAGCTGAACCGTTCACTGGGTGGATCGCCATCGGGCGAGGGATATGAAACGGCCCTGCGACGCCTTGATCCTGAACTTGATGTTACGATTGTCCGGCCTGCCGATGATGGGCCGGACTGTCTTCCCGACGGTGTGAAGCTTGGCGATTTTGACGGCATTGCGTGGACCGGTTCGGCGCTTAATGCCTATATCGATGAAGATGCGGTTTTAAATCAATTACCCTTGGCCAAGGCAACGGTTGAATCCGGTGTGCCGGTATTTGGCAGTTGTTGGGGCATGCAGATCGTGGCCCGTGCCTTTGACGGCGAAGTCCGGGCATCGCCCAATGGGCGTGAAATCGGGGTCGGGCGCATGATCCGCCTGAACCGCGCAGGGGTTGTGCATCCGATGTATCGCGGGAAATCGGTCTGTTTTTCGGCACTGACCGTGCATATGGACGAAGTATCGGTTCCACCCAAGGGGGCCGTGGTTCTTGCGGGGAATGAGCACAGCCATATCCAGGCGCTTGCGATGGAAAATGACGGGCTGAAATTCTGGGGCGTGCAATACCATCCGGAATATACGCTGGCGGAACTTGCCGCGATTTTCCGGCGATACGGGCAGCGCCTGATTGATGCCGGATTGTTTGCCGATCAGGGAGCGCTTGAAAACATGGCGGCAAACTGGATGGCGTTGCATCAGGACCCGGATCGACGCGATCTGGCATGGCAATACGGCATTGACAAAGATGCGCTGCTTTATGAACGCAGATTGCTGGAACTTGGTAACTGGCTGAAATATTCAGTCGGTAAAGTTGGCTGTTAAATCGTTTCTTTATAGGCGTTTAACGCACGTTCCTGAACCATTTTGCTGTCAAGATTCCAAACGGTTGTCCCGCGGGTTTCTGCGGTCAGGCTTGCCATTGCAAGGCCGGTGCCAATCGCAGCGTCAAAGCTGGTTTCCGATTTGCTGAAAGCCGACAAGAAGCCCGAATAAAACGCATCTCCGGCACCATTGACGTCAACGACCGTGGTTGGCAACGGACGCCAGAAAGCGATTTCGTGGTCATTGGCAGATACGACACCCTTGGCACCCAGCGTGATGATAGTATGGGGAATACCATGATCACGCAGGACCTTGATCGCGGTTATCGCATCATCAATGTCGTTGATTTCAGTGCCGGATAAAATTTTTGCTTCGGCCCGATTGGCAATCAGGACATCCAGTTTGTTCAGAAGCGGTTTGAAGCGTGCCGACTTTGATGGGGATACTGTAGCCGCACAAAAGCGCGATGTGCCTTTCTGGTCGGCCAGCCAGATCAGGGTTTCGGTCGGTAGGTTGGCATCGACCAGCCACCACGGCCAGTTTTGAATATTTGCCAGTTGATAGGCCAAAAGGTCGCATGTCAGGTGGTCATATATTTCGGCATCCATTAGCCCAAGGGCCAGTTCACCGGTTTCGTCAAGAATGGCGGTATAGCCGGCGGTATGACCGCCGGGAATCTTGCGGATTTGCCGTGTATCAATACCGATTTCGGACAGGGACTGGATGATTTCGTCCCCGTCACCGTCTTCGCCAACCGCGCCAAGCATCCCGACATTGCAGCCCAGCAGGCGCAGGTGAACCGCGATATTGCGACTGACACCACCCGGTTTGCGATGCAGGGTCCGCACAGGATTTGACGCTGCAGGCACGAATGTTTCCATGCATTGCAGGGTTCGGTCAAAATGGGCTGCACCAAGGCAAAGGATATTGCTGGCCGGGTTAATCAAGATGATGCTCTGTTTCTTATTGAACGGATCGTTGGGGACAGGTGCGAAGTCATAAGCTGCAGGGCCAACGCAACGCAAGCAAAACAAGAACGGCGATGCGCGAGATCATCGTGCATCGCCCTAGGTCAAACCGGTTGGTTCGGGGTTATTTCATCATGATGCGATCATGGGTTGCCGGGGTCATCGGCGAGTTCATGCCGATATATTCCGCAACAGCCTGTTCAAGGTTCGGGCCGAAATCGTAGACATCGGTCGCATTATCACGGAACAGGGCATAACCGTCCCCGCCATTGCGCATGAAATCGTTCGATACGACGCCATACATTTTGGCCGGATCAATCGGAGCGAGAGTACCGCCTTCATTGACCATGACGTTAGATACGCGCGACCCGACGGGTGCGTTAAGGTCCAGATCAAATTTCAGGCCCGAAACCTGCGGGAACTGGCCTTTGCCTTCGGACACCAGTGAAACGCCATGTTCAAGGGACGCCACGACATCGGCACCTGACAGTTTGAAGGTCGCTAGGGCGTTCTGGAACGGCAGAACCGTCAGGACTTCGCCCATTGTCACGGTGCCTTCGTCAATGCTGGCACGGATGCCGCCGCCATTCTGGATGGCGATTTGGTAACCCTCGCCAGCTTTCCACAGCATCGCATCGGCAATCAGAGAGCCCATGGCGCATTCCATCGCGCGGCAGGTTTCGCGAGATCCATCGGCGGCGGTCGTGAAGCTGCCGACTTCGATGGTGCGGACCGCATCGACCGCACCGCTGACTTCGGCGATTTTCGCCAGAACATCTTCGGCAGGTTTGATACTGGCATCAAGGGTGATTGGCTCGCCCGACCATGCTTTGGCAACGCCGTCGTCATCAAAGGTGACCTCAAGCGCGCCGAGATACCTGCTATAGGCGTAGGCCTGAACAACCAGAACAGGTTTGCCATCCGGTGCGGTTTCAACAACCGGGTAGGGATAGTCCGCCTTTTCATTGGTGTTCGAAAATAGCTGGTTATCGTGGCCGCCGACGATGACGTCGACGCCGCTGACGGTCTTGGCCAGTTCAAAATCCTTGTAAGACCCGGAATGGCTCATCACGATGATTTTGTTGATGCCCTTCAGGCGCAGACGGGCAACGGAATAGCGCAGCGCCATTTCGGAATCAGTGATGCTGACATGGTCGCCAGGGCTTGAAATATCCGGGGTTTCTTCGGTGGTGATGCCGATCAGGCCGATTTTCTCGCCCCCGACCTCGACGATGGTGTCGGGCTTGATGAAACCTTCAAGGCCGGAACCGCCAAGTGGTTTAACGTTGGCCGACAGGACCGGAATTTTGCTCGCCTTGATGAAGGCGGCAAGAACATCGGGACCATCGTCAAATTCGTGGTTGCCAATCGTCATGGCATCATAACCCGCCATTGCCATCAGTTCGGCGGTCAGTTTGCCCTTGTAGGTCGAATAATAAAGCGACCCTTGGAACTGATCTCCGCCGTCCAGAACAAGGACATTTCCACCCATGGCCCGGTTGTCGCGAATAGCGGTTGCCAAACGGGCATAGCCACCAAAGCATTTGCCTTCGGTTTCGTCTTCAGCACTGCAGCTGTTGTTATATTTGGTAACCGATTCAACGCGGTCGTGAACGTCGTTGGTATGGAGGATGCGCAGATCATAATCCGCAAGTGCCGAACCGGCACCGAAAGTCAGCACTGTACAGGCCGAAAGAAGCCCGGCAATTTTCCGTTTCATTTTTTATCTCCGAACAAGCCGTTGCACCGGGATCCCTCGACCCGGTATGGTATGAAAAGTCAAATCCCTGAACGCACGCGATCCTAGCATTAAAATTCCGGCGGGGGTACGCCCGGTTGATGACTGGGCGGTTAAATTGTCGATCCGCACCAGGGCGATGGAGGAAGGCATTTTCATTGCAATGCAGAATCGGACGCCTTTGTTCGTGGGGCAACAGTCGGGATTACAGAAATGGCGCGCGGCGGGATTATGAAATTCTTCGAGAAATAGTATCGGCAGCGGTTGGAATGTCAGCATTTTCTAATGCGTGAAAAACTAAGGGAAACCCCGCAGATAGACGGTAAAAAGGCAAGCCGGGGTAGAATGAATTCTGACCGAATGGACAGGTTTTGTATCAATGGTTCGTGCTCTGCTATTTACAGAGCACTGTATTTTGTAGTTACCATAGGCGTTCTGCAGCAGAGACGCACAAGAGCATACCGGCATCCGGGGCAAAAAAAGCGGCACTGCTGCATGAAACACTTTTTCGATGAGGGAGTCCTGCCGGTTAAGGGCACTGGTGGGATATAAAAGAGAATCAAGCAATAGAAGGGCATCGGAATGAAAAAGCTTCTGACCACCATGGTCGCGGCTGTTGCATGCTATGCAGGTGTAGCGAGCGCAGCAGAAATCAAACCGGCAGTCGTTTATGATCTGGGCGGTCGTTTTGACCGTTCGTTTAACCAGGGCGCATATAACGGTGCCGAGAAATACAAGGCCGACACCGGGACCGAGTATCGCGATTTCGAAATCCAGAACGATTCGCAGCGCGAACAGGCCATGCGCAACTTCGCACGCCGTGGTATGAACCCGATTGTCGCAATCGGCTTCTCGCAGGCGTCCGCCCTTGAGAAAGTTGCAACCGAATTCCCCGACACCAAGTTCACGATCGTTGACATGGTTGTTGACCTGCCGAACGTTCAGTCGGTGGTTTTCAAGGAACATGAAGGATCGTTCCTTGTTGGCGTTCTCGCGGCAATGGCATCGGAAACCGGCAAGGTCGGCTTCATCGGAGGCATGGACATTCCGCTGATCCGTAAATTTGCCTGTGGCTATGCGCAGGGTGTTAAACACGCCAATGCCGATGCCGAAGTATTCCAGAACATGACCGGCACCACCGGTGCGGCCTGGAATGACCCGGTTAAAGGTGGCGAGCTTGCGAAATCGCAGTTCGACCGTGGTGCGGACGTTGTCTATCACGCGGCTGGCGGCACCGGTGTTGGTGTTCTGCAGGCGGCGGCGGATGCCGGAAAGCTTGGTATCGGCGTTGACTCCAATCAGAATGCCCTGCATCCAGGTTCGGTTCTGACCTCTATGCTCAAGCGTGTTGATGTTGCGGTTTACGAAGCGTTCGAAGCTGCTGCCAACGACACATGGGAACCGGGTGTGACTGTTCTTGGCCTTGCAGAAGGCGGTGTTGACTGGGCGCTTGACGAGAATAACGAGAAACTCATCACCGACGACATGAAAGCGGCTGTTGCCAAGGCCAAGGAAGAAATCATTTCCGGCAGCCTTGAAGTCCATGATTACATGAGCGACAGCGCCTGCCCGATGTAAGGCAGGACGAACAAACCGGGGATTTGTAGTGTCGGATACGATGCATCAAATGCACGGCGCCGGGGAGACCGGTGCCGTGCAGCCCGCTATTGAACTGCGCGGTATAGACAAGCGGTTCGGTGCGGTACACGCGAATAAATCAATCGATCTGAAAGTTGAAAAGGGTACGATTCACGGCATCGTCGGGGAAAACGGTGCGGGGAAATCGACCCTGATGAGTATTCTGTATGGCTTTTATCAGGCTGATGCAGGCACCATCCATGTCGATGGCAGGCTTTGCGATATCAAGGGATCGGAAGACGCCATTGCGGTCGGGATCGGCATGGTCCATCAGCACTTCATGTTGGTTGAACCTTTCACGGTGCTTGAAAACGTTATTCTGGGTGTCGAGGGTGGGGCGATCCTGCGCGAGGGTGTAGACAAGGCCCGCGAGGAGCTCAGACGTCTGGAGCGTGAATATTCGCTCGACGTTAATCCCGATGCCATTGTTGGTGATCTCTCTGTCGGCTTGCAGCAGCGCATTGAAATTCTGAAGGCCCTATATCGCGGGGCCGAAATCCTTATTCTTGACGAACCGACGGGTGTTTTGACCCCGCAGGAAGCCGACCATCTGTTCCGCATTCTTGAAACCCTGAAACAGCAGGGAAAAACCGTTGTTCTGATCACGCATAAACTGCGTGAGATCATGGCGGCAACGGACAATGTTTCCGTTATGCGCCAGGGCGAAATGGTGGCCCATCGCAAAACGGCAGAAACCAGCCCCGAAGAACTTTCCGAACTGATGGTTGGCCGCAAGGTGCTTTTGCGCCTTGAAAAGGGTGAAGCCGCACCGGCGGCGACGGTTCTTGAGGTCGATAATCTGTGCGTTGAAACATCGCAGGGTGTGCGCAAGGTCAAGAATGCCAGCTTTAGCGTGCGCGCCGGCGAGATCGTCGGCATTGCCGGGGTTTCCGGCAACGGGCAAAGTGAACTTCTTGAAGCGCTTGGCGGAATCCGAGCAGTAACCGAGGGACAGGTCCTGTTAAACGGGCTGGATGTGACACCCGGTCGCGGTGTTGATGCCGCCGAGCTGCGCAAACGTGGTGTCGCCCATGTGCCAGAAGATCGCCATCGTATGGCAATGGTGACGTCATTTTCGGCCAAAGAGGCCGCTATCCTAGGTTACGAGGATGACGCGACCTATCAGAAGGGCATTTTCCTGAACTGGCATGCGATTTCCGATGCGACCGAACATATGATGTCGGAATTCGACGTGCGGCCAAATGATCCTGATCTGAAAGCCGCCAATTTTTCCGGCGGCAACCAGCAGAAGCTGGTTCTGGCGCGTGAAATCATGCGTGATCCGGAACTTCTTCTGGTCGGTCAGCCAACGCGTGGGGTCGATATCGGTGCCATCGAATTCATTCACAAACGTATTGTTGCGATGCGCGATGCTGGCAAGGCCGTCCTGCTGGTATCCGTCGAACTGGACGAAATCATGTCTCTTGCCGACCGCATACTGGTGATGTGTGATGGTTCCATCATCGGTGAAGTTTCTGCTGCCGAAGCAAATGAACGGGTCCTTGGCCTGATGATGGCCGGGGTTGACCCCCATGAAGCCAAAGCCGCGGAGGGCAGTGCATGAGTGATACCGTTCAACTGCCGCGCTGGATTGATGTTGGCGCGTTGCCGCTGCTCAACCTTCTGCTGGCTCTGATTGTTTCGGGGCTTGTGGTTCTGGCGATTGGCGAAAGTCCGACGCAAGTTGTTGAAATCCTGCTTTATGGCGCGTTCGGTTATGAAGAGGCGTGGGGTTATACACTTTATTACACCACCAACTTCATCTTTACCGGTCTGGCATTTGCCGTGGCATTCCATTGCGGTCTGTTTAATATCGGTGCCGAGGGGCAGGCCTATGTCGGGGGGCTTGGTGTTGTTCTGGCGGCCCTTTATCTTGATTTCCTGCCATTCCCGATCATGCTGATTGTTGCCATTCTCGCCGCGGCAGTTTTCGGTGCGGCTTGGGCTTATATACCGGCCTATTTACAGGCACGTCGCGGGTCGCATGTCGTGATCACCACGATCATGTTCAATTTCATTGCATCGTCGCTGATGGTTTATCTGCTTGTCAATGTTCTGCGTCCGCAGGGATCGATGACCCCGGAAAGCGAACAGATTGCCGAACATCTGCGTCTGCCGTTCATCCATGATATCGCGGCAGGCCTTGGTCTGGAGATGGCAAGCAGTCCGCTGAACCTGTCGTTCGTATACGCGCTTGTCTGCAGCGTTCTGGTGTGGCTGTTTATCTGGCATACAAGATGGGGCTATGCGATCCGCACGGTTGGGGCCAATGCTGTTGCCGCGACCTATGCCGGGATCGAACCAGGGCGTTATATCATCATGGCGATGATGATTTCAGGCGCGCTTTCGGCCTTTATGGCACTTAACGAAGTGATGGGTGTTCAACACCGGTTGCTGATCGATTTTACAGCTGGTTACGGCTTTGTCGGGATCGCTGTAGCCCTGATGGGGCGTAATCATCCGTTTGGCATTTTCCTGGCGGCATTGCTGTTTGGGATGCTGTATCAGGGCGGGGCGGAGCTGAGCTTTGAAATTCCGACGATTTCGAATGACATGGTCGTGGTTATTCAGGGGCTTGTGATCCTGTTCACCGGCGCGATGGAACACATGTTCCGTCCGCGTGTGACCCGGATTTATACAGCGTGGCATTTGCGCCGTCGTGCGCAGGAGGCAGCATAATGGATAATTTTGAATTGGTTATCCTGCTTCTGGATGCGACGCTTCGGACATCGACCCCGCTTATTCTTGCCGCACTGGCCGGGATGTTTTCGGAGCGATCCGGCACGATTAACCTTGCACTTGAAGGCATGATGCTGGGCGGAGCGTTTTCAGCCGCAGCTGTCGCTTATTATGTTGGAAATCCATGGATCGGGTTGCTAGCAGCAATCGGAACCACGATCTGCCTTTCGCTTTTGCATGGTTTTGCCTGCATCACGCATAAGGGCAATCAGGTCGTATCGGGGATGGCAATCAATATTCTAATGTCGGGTCTGACGGCATTGGTCGGGATTGCGCTGTTTGCGCAGGGCGGCAAGACGCCATCGCTTGATCATGGATCGCGGTTCCAGCCGATCACCTTGCCCGGTGCGGATGCCGTTGCCGATGTCCCGGTTTTGGGATCGATATATTCGGAGTTACTTAGCGGTCATAACATTCTTGTTTATGTTGCGTTTCTGGCAGTTCCGGCGGCTTGGTGGGTGATGTATCGCACACGTTTCGGCCTACGTCTGCGGGCGGTTGGTGAGAATCCCGGCGCGGTTGATACAGCTGGTATTGGTGTTGTCGCCATGCGTTACCGTGCGGTGATGTGCAGTGGTGTTCTTGTCGGCATGTCTGGTGCGTATCTTTCGACCGCGCAGGGGGCGTCCTTCCTTCAGGATATGACGGCGGGCAAGGGCTATATCGCACTAGCCGCGATGGTGTTTGGTAAGTGGCGGCCTTTCCCGGCATTGTTTGCCTGTTTGCTGTTTGGGTTCCTTGATGCTGCGGCAACCCGCATGCAGGGTGTTATCCTGCCGGGGATCGGCGAGGTGCCGGTGCAACTGGTGCAGGCATTGCCCTATGTTTTGACGGTGGTCCTGCTGGCGGGCTTTATTGGCCGTGCCACGCCGCCAAAATCGCTTGGTCGTCCGTATGTGAAGGAACGCTGATCGCGTCGCGATCAGCGTTCCTATCAGGCATATCTGGCAAACGAGGCTGTGATGAATTGCAAACAGGTCTTTTCCATCATTGCCGTTCTGGCTGTTTCGCTGCCCGTCACGGTTTTTGCCGTGCGGGCTTCCGAAATTGCGCCAGCAGTTGTCTATTCGACCGGTGGAAAGTTTGACGGTTCGTTCAATCAGTCAGCATTTGAGGGCGCAGACCGTTTCAAACAGGAAACCGGTATTGACTATCGCGAGTTCGAATTGCGCAATGACACGCAAAGCGAACAGGCGATCCGGAATTTTGCCCGCGAGGGACGGGACCCGATTATTGTGATCGGGTTTCAGCAGGCGACGTCACTTGCCAAAGTTGCGCCGGAATTTCCCGATACCCGTTTTGCAATCGTCGATATGGTTGTTGATCAGCCCAATGTGCAGTCGGTGGTGTTCCGTGAACATGAAGGCACTTATCTTGTCGGGATGTTGGCGGCCATGGCGTCGGACACAGGGACTATTGGCGTCGTCGGCGGCATGGACATTCCGTTGATCCGTCGAATGACATGCGGCTATGCCCTTGGCGCGTTGCAGGCGGTTTCCGGCATCAAGGTGCTGGAAAACATGACGGGAACAACCGGTGCGGCGTGGAACGATCCGGCCCGTGGTGCTGAACTGGCGACCACGCAGATCGGTCTGGGTGCGGATGTTGTTTTGCAACTGGCCGGCGGTACAGGAATTGGCGTTTTGCAGGCAGCTGCGGATGCCGGAAAGCTTGGAATTGGATCGGACGCAAACCAGAACGGATTGCATCCGGGATCGGTTCTGACATCAATGGTCAAGCATGTCGATGTCGCCGTGTTCGATGCATTCGAGGCGGCGCGCAATGGGGGCTGGAAGCCCGGTATTCGCAGTCTTGGCCTTGCCGAAGGCGGGATTGACTGGGCATTTGACGATTTTAACAGAGACCTGATCACGCCTGCGATGAAGGATGCGGCCGATGCGGCGCGCAACGACATCATCGACGGCAGGATTACGGTTCACGACTATATGCAGGATGGAACCTGCCCGCGATAAGCGGCAGGAAAAACAGGATTAAGACACATGACATCGCAAACTGTAACCGACGCTCCGCGCGATTTGATTGATGCGGCACTTGCCGCGCGTGACAAAGCATATGCGCCATATTCGAAATTCCACGTTGGCGCAGCCCTTCGGACGGAGCGCGGACAGATCATTGCCGGATGCAATGTTGAAAATGCGGCCTATCCCGAAGGTGTGTGTGCCGAGGCCGGGGCAATTTCGGCCATGGTTCTGGCGGGTGAAACCAAGTTTGATGAAATCGTTGTTGTAGGGCTGGGGGATGTTGCCTGTACACCATGTGGTGGTTGTCGTCAGAAAATCCGGGAATTCACCGGATCGGATGCGACGATTTATATCATCAATGATGCGGGCAAAACGCTTCTGAGCCTGACCCGTGAAGAACTTATTCCCCATTCCTTCGGGCCGGAGAATCTGAAATGAGCAACGTCAAAGCCGCATTGGACATCATTGCAACCAAAGCCCCGGGTTTTAAGGCCGAGGTCGCGCTTGTTCTTGGCAGTGGGTTGGGAGGCGTTATTGACGCGGTCAGTGACGCCATCAGGATTTCCTATGCCGAGCTACCGGGCTTTCCCAAGCCGACGGTGGTGGGCCATGGCGGGCAGTTGGTACTTGGCCGGATTGGCGGTGTTTCCGTCGCAGTTATGCAGGGGCGGGCGCATTATTATGAACACGGTCGTTCGGATTTGATGAACGAGCCGCTTGAGACATTGCGTGAATTGGGTGCAGACCGGCTTATCCTGACCAATGCGGCAGGCTCGCTTATCCCCGAGGCATCACCGGGCAACCTGATGCTGATTACCGATCATATCAGCCTGTTCGGTCCCAATCCGTTGATCGGTTATCATGGCAACGATCGTTTTGTCGGGATGGATGTGCCTTATGACCCGGAAATCGGATCGGGTCTGAAAAATACCGCAGCAGAGCTTGGTATTGATTTGTTTGAAGGGACTTATTGCTGGTGCACCGGACCGAGCTTTGAAACACCGGCCGAAATTCGCGCGCTTAAGGTTCTGGGGGCGGATGCGGTCGGGATGTCGACCGTGCCGGAAAACATTCTTGCTCGTCGTCTGGGATTCCGGGTGGCGGCAGTTTCAAATATTACCAATCTGGCCGCGGGCATGAGCCCGACCGCCCTTAGCCATGAACAGACGCTTGAAATGGCGAAAGAAGGATCTGCCAATCTGATCAAGATCCTGCTGCGTTATTTCTCAAGTGATGCATGAATCTGTTTTGATCGGGTTTGGAAACGTAATTCAATAATAAGCGTGCAGGAGACAGCACATGCTGCCGCAGGAAATCATTCGCCGCAAACGTGAGGGCGAAGTACTGACAGATGCCGAAATCGCGTTTTTCGTAAATGGCATTGCCGATGAAAGCATCAGCGAGGGGCAGGTTGCAGCCCTTGCCATGGCGGTTTTCTTTAATGGCATGACCATGGATGAGCGCGCTGCCCTTACGCGCAATATGCGTGATTCCGGAACCGTACTTGATTGGAAGGCGCTTGGCCTTGAAGGCCCAGTTGTCGACAAACATTCCACAGGTGGCGTTGGCGACAAGGTTAGTCTTATGCTGGGGCCGATTGTTGGTGCGTGCGGCGCATTTGTTCCGATGATTTCGGGACGGGGCCTTGGTCATACGGGGGGGACACTGGACAAGTTTGATTCCATTCCGGGCTATCGTACCGCACCGACCTTAGACGAATTTGCCAAGGTCACACGTGAAGTCGGCTGCGCCATCATCGGGCAGACCGCCGATCTTGCGCCGGCAGACAAGCGTTTCTATGGCATCCGCGATGTTACTGCGACGGTTGAAAGCATTCCGTTGATCACGGCGTCGATCCTGTCGAAAAAACTGGCGGCGGGTCTGGATGCGCTGGTGATGGATGTCAAATTCGGGTCGGGTGCGTTCATGAATGAATATGATCGGGCGCGCGAACTGGCCGAGAGCATTACCGAAGTCGCAACCCGCAATGGCGTGCCGACCACAGCGCTTCTGACCGATATGGAACAGGTTCTGGGCGATACGGTTGGCAACGCGCTTGAAATGCACGAAGCGGTTGATTTCCTGACCGGTAAGCATCAGGAACAGCGGGTTTATGATGTCACAATGGCGTTGGCAGCCGAAATGCTGTCATTGACCGGTGTCGCAACCGATGTCGCGGATGGTTTGCAGAAAGCAAGCGACGCCCTGACATCAGGCAAGGCAGCCGAAGTCTTTGGCAAAATGGTATCGGCCCTTGGCGGTCCGGTGGATTTTATCGAAAATACTTCGGACCATCTCGAGGTGGCGCCTATGATCAAGCCGATCAGCGCGGCAAAGACGGGGCGGGTTGTATCGATGGATGCGCGCAAGGTCGGTCTGGCGCTGGTTGCGTTGAAAGGTGGCCGGACGCGTGCCGACCAGAAAATCGACTTTGCTGTCGGATTTACCGATTTCATCAAGGTCGGGCAGGCGGTTTCGGCAGAAACGCCGCTTTGTATCGCCCATATCCGCGATCAGGCGCAGCTTGAAGAGGCAACGGCACTACTGCGCGAGGCAATCGTCATTGGCGATGGCGAGGTCGCCAGAACCGGTTCTGCCGCCGTAGTCCGCGAACGGATCGTTGCCCGCACCAAAGGGTGATCAGGCAACTGAGAAATGCAAAAGGCCGGGCAGGGTGACTGTCCGGCCTTTTTTGTTTGGTTTTTGACGCTAGTCTCGTGCGCTTTCCATGATCATTGCGGCGGCCTTTTCCGCGATCATGATGGTCGGTGAATTGGTATTGCCCGATGTGATGGTGGGCATGATCGAGGCATCTGCAATCCGAAGCCCGTCAAGCCCGCGCAGCCGCAATTGCGGGTCGACCACCGATGCCGGGTCCGTACCCATGCGGCATGTGCCGACGGGGTGAAAAATTGTTGTGCCGATATTGCCTGCGGCTTTGACCAGATCATCCTCGGTCTCATATGACGGGCCGGGTTTAAATTCTTCGGGCCGGTACGGGGCAAGGGCGGGCTGATTGGCAATTTTGCGGGTTAAACGGATAGAATCGGCAGCAACCTTTTTATCGGCATCCGCGCTCAGATAATTGGGCGCGATGGCCGGTTGGTTGCGGAAATCGGGCGATTTCAAATGGATGCTGCCGCGACTTTGAGGACGCAGGTTACAGACGCTTGCCGTAAAGGCCGGGAAGGGGTGGACAGGATCACCGAACTTTTCAAGCGACAACGGCTGAACATGATACTGCAGGTTCGCCGTTTCGAATGACGCATCCGATTTGGTGAAGATGCCAAGCTGGCTTGGTGCCATCGACATCGGTCCTGATTGATTGAACAGGTACTCCAGCGCGATCCCGGCCTTGCCGACAAGGCTGCTGGCCTGTTCATTCAGGGTGCGGATGCCCGTGACCTTGAAGGCGCAGCGCAATTGAAGGTGATCTTGCAGGTTTTCACCGACCTGCGTGCTTTCATGGATGGTTTGGATGCCATGTTTTTGCAGGACATCGCCCCGACCAATGCCCGACAGTTCCAGAATATGGGGTGACCCGACGGCACCCGCCGACAAAACGATTTCACGGCGTGCGGTGACGGTTTCAATCTGGCCATCACGGTCATATTCAACGCCCGTGACACGACCGTTTTCAATGATCAGACGCCGGACCTGCGCATGTGTACGCAGTTCCAGGTTTTTACGCGACAGGGCAGGTTTCAGAAATGCCTTTGAGGTATTCCAGCGAATGCCACGTTTCTGGTTGACGGCAAAATAGCTGGAACCTTCGTTGTTGCCACGGTTGAAGTCCGCGACCTTCGGGATGCCAGCCTGTTCGGCGGCGTCCTGAAACGCATCAAGGATTTCCCAGCGCACACGCGCCTGTTCAACACGCCATTCGCCGCCTGATCCGTGCATGTCATCGGAACCGAGATAGTAATCCTCGGATTTTTTGAAATGCGGCAACACATCGTCCCAGCCCCAGCCATCGCATCCCGATTGACGCCATTGATCATAATCAGCGGCCTGGCCACGCATGTAAATCATGCCGTTGATCGACGAACACCCGCCCAGAACCTTGCCACGGGGATACCCTAATGACCTGCCGTTCAGACCTTCTTCGGCTTCGGTTTTAAAGCACCAGTCGACATTCGGATTGCCGATGCAATAAAGATAGCCGACCGGAATATGAATCCATGGATTGGTGTCTTTGCCACCGGCCTCCAGCAGGAGGACGGTGGCGTTTTCAATTTCAGATAGCCGGTTTGCAAGGGTGCAGCCCGCCGATCCTGCTCCGACAATGATATAGTCGAATTGTTGCGTGATCATGCTGCTTCCCTAGTTTCTGGACCGAAGGCCCAGCTTGGCAGCAAGGCGTGACGCGTTGAACTCGCCAACAATGCCGCGGCGGAACACCAACACACAGACAATGAAGATCAGGCCGGTAAGCACTGTTACCGGGAAGCCGGTTGTTGAAAGGTAGTTCTGTACGGTCACAACAAAAGCCGCACCGAAGATCGGACCAAAGATCGTTCCGATCCCGCCAAGCAGTGTCATCAGGATGACTTCGCCTGACATTTGCCAGGCCACATCGGTAAGGGTGGCAAACTGGAACACCAGTGCCTTTAGTCCACCAGCAAGACCGGCCAAGGCAGCCGACATGACAAAGGCGGCAAGCTTGTACAGATTGACCGAATAGCCCAGCGAAATTGCCCGGTTCTCATTTTCCCGAATGGATCGCAGGATCATGCCAAATGGGGAGTGCACAATTCTCCAGACCATGAAAACGCCAATTGCGAAGACTGCCAGAACAAAGAAATACATATTCAAAGGTTGGCTTAGATCTATAAAGCCAAGAAGATGTCCGCGCGGTACCCCTTGCAAGCCATCTTCACCTTTGGTGAATTCCGATTGCAGGCAGAAGAAAAAGAACATCTGCGATAGGGCGAGTGTAATCATGGCAAAATAGATGCCCTGACGCCGGATGGCGAAAAATCCGATGATCAGCCCCATGAAGGCGGCGCCGACAACGCCCAGAAGAATTCCGGCCTCGGGCGGAAATCCCCATTCCTTGACGGCATGAGCAGTGAAATAGGCCGCTCCGCCAAAAAAGGCTGCATGGCCAAACGACAGCAGACCCGTAAAGCCCAAAAGCAGGTTGAAGGCACTGGCAAACAGGGCAAAACACAGGACCTTCATCAGGAAAACCGGATAAAGGACGAAGGGTGCAATCACAAGGCCGATGATCAATACAGAGAGCAGGGCAAGCTGTATCCGGTGCGCCGATTGGCGGGTTTCCGGTGTCATTGTTATTTCTGTCATATCACGCATCCCGACCAAACAGACCCGCAGGCCGGACCAAAAGAACGATAGCCATGATTACGAAAATCACGATGTTCGAGGCTTCGGGGTAAAAGACCTTGGTCAACCCTTCGAGAATGCCAAGCATATAGCCCGTAACAATCGCCCCCATGATCGATCCCATCCCACCGACAACCACGATGGCGAACACCACAATGATCAAGTTTGATCCCATCAGCGGGCTGACCTGATAGATCGGTGCGGCCATGATTCCGGCCAGCGCGGCCAGACCGGCACCCAGTCCGTATGTCAGAGTCAGAAGGAATGGCACATTGACACCAAACGACTGGACCAGTGTCGGATTTTCAGTCGCGGCGCGCAAATAGGCACCGAGCTTGGTCTTTTCGATCAGAAGCCACGTGCCGATACAGACAATCAACGATGCGACGACCACCCAGCCACGATAAATCGGCAAATACATAAAGCCGAGATTAACCCCGCCGGAAAGCAGGGCGGGGGTGGCATAGGGTTGACCGGAAGTACCGTAAAAATACCGGAAGCCACCCTCGATCACCAGAGCCAGGCCAAAGGTGAACAACAGCCCGTACAGATGATCCAGATTATAAAGACGACGCAAGGCAAAGCGTTCGATCACAATGCCGGTAATGCCGACAATGACCGGTGCTAGCAACAATGCCAGCCAGTAATTTACTCCAATCCATGACAGCAACAGGAAGCCGACAAAGGCTCCCATCATGTATTGGGCGCCATGTGCGAAGTTGATCACGCGAAGAAGGCCGAAAATGATCGCCAGACCCAGACTAAGCATTGCATAGAAGGATCCGTTGATCAGACCGATCAGAAGTTGGCCGAGAAACGCCTGAATCGGGATTCCAAATATCATAGTCACGGCGCTATACCCCCAGAACTTCGTGCAAGGTGTCCATTCTGGCGGGCAGTTCCGCCACATCGAAACCTTCTGTCACCACGCCGTGATCCATGATGTAGAACCTGTCGGCAATTTTGCTGGCAAACCGGAAATTCTGTTCGACAAGCAAGATGGTCATTCCGCGCTGTTTAAGGGTTTGCAGAACCTCGCCAATACGCTGGACGATAACCGGGGCAAGGCCTTCGGTCGGTTCGTCGAGCAATAGCATCTTGACCCCGGTACGCAGCATGCGGGCCATGGCAAGCATTTGCTGCTCGCCACCGGACAACTTGGTTCCCTGACTGTTGCGCCTCTCCAAAAGGTTGGGAAACAGATCATAAATTTCATCGACGGACATGCCGTTCGGTGAAACGACAGGCGGCAGCGTGAGGTTTTCCTCGACGCTGAGGGTTGCGAAAATCCCGCGTTCTTCGGGAACAAACCCAATCCCAGCCCGTGCAGTGTGATGCAGCGGCCGGTTCATAAGGTCCTTGCCGTCAAATTCGATTGTGCCGGTGCGTTTGCGTAAAATGCCCATGATGGAACGCAGGGTCGTGGTTTTGCCCATGCCGTTACGGCCAAGGATGGTAACCGTTTCACCTTCGCAAACTTCAAGGTTCACACCATGCAGAATGTGGCTTTCATCGTACCACGCATTCAGGTCCTGCACGGAAAGAAGTGGTTTTCTGTCAGTCATGATCCGTCCCCATGTAGGCGACCTTGACGCGTTCGTCGTTGCTGACGGTGGCATAGTCGCCTTCCGCCAGAATTTCGCCGCGTTGCAGAACGGTGATGTGATCGCACAGATCGGCGACAACCTTAAGGTTGTGTTCAACCATCAGAACCGCTCGCGTTTTGGCGACTTCGCGAATGAGTTCGGCAACCATCCCGACGTCTTCGCCACCCATGCCGGCCATCGGTTCGTCCAGCAGCAGAACCTTTGGATCCAGCGCCAGTGTCGTGGCAATTTCAAGCACACGCTTGCGGCCATAGGAAAGGTCTGCGGCCTGGCTGTCGTACTCGTTCTCGAGCCCGACAGACGTCAAAAGTTCCATCGCACGATCATTGAGAACATCAAGCCTGCCAAGCGGCAGCCAGAACTGTACTGCCAGATTGCCAGGACGTTGCAGTGCGATGCGGATATTTTCCAGAACTGTAAGATGGGGGAAAACAGCCGATATCTGGAATGAACGTACCAGTCCCATACGCGCCACACGGGCGGGGGCCATATTTGTAATATCATGATCCAGCAGGGTGATTTTTCCGCTGGTCGGTTGCAGGAATTTCGTCAGAAGATTGAAAACGGTGGTTTTGCCTGCGCCATTCGGACCGATCAGCGCATGCACCTTGGCGTGATAAACGTCAAGATTGACGTTATTGACTGCGGTAAAGCCGCCAAAATCGCGACGGAGGTCACGAGCGGTAAGGACCACTCGTGACGCCGCCGGATTTTGATGGTTACCGGGTTTTTCGTTAACTCCGGTCGCCGTCATGTTCTTAGTTCGATGCCAGAGTGCAACCGCTTTCGGCCGGATTAATGAAAGCCTTGTCGCCCGGGACGGTCGCGAGGACATTGTAGTAGTCCCAGTCGCCAGCCATCTCGTCCGGTTTTTTGACTTCCATCAGATACATGTCATAAATCATGCGGCCATTTGCACCGACCTTGCCGTTCTTGGCAAATACGTCATTGACCGGCATTTCATGCAGTGCCTTTGCAACCGCTTCGGTTTCGTCTGTGCCAGATTCCTTGACCGCCTTGAGATACTGGAGAACCGCGGAATAGGTGCCTGCCTGAATCATATTGGGCATACGGCCCGTACGGTCAAAGAAGCGTTGACCGAATTCACGGGTTTCATCGTTACGATCCCAATAGAACCCCTCGGTCAGCGACAGTCCCTGTGCAGCTTCTGCGCCCAGGCCATGAACCTCGGCAAGGGTGAAGAGCAGGGCAGCAAGGCGCTGGCCACTTTGAACGATGCCGAATTCGGATGCCTGTTTGATGGCATTGGCCGTATCAAGACCTGCATTGGCCAGACCGATTACTTTCGCACCGGACGCCTGTGCCTGCAGAAGGAATGATGAATAGTCGGTGGTTGCCAGCGGGTGCCGGACGGAACCAACGACGGAGCCACCGTTTTCTTTGACGAAGTTACCGGTCTGTTCTTCAAGCGAATAGCCAAATGCATAATCCGCAGTCAGGAAGAACCAGCTATCACCGCCATTATTTACCAAGGCACCGCCCGTACCGACAGCCAGCGCGTGGGTGTCGTAAGCCCAATGGAACCCATAGGGCGAACATTGTTCACCGGTAAGGGCCGTGGTGGCCGCACCGGTTACAATATCGATTTTTTTCTTTTCCTTGGAAATGCCCTGAACGGCTAGGGCGACCGATGAGGTTGTCAGTTCCATGATCGTATCAACCTGATCCTGATCATACCACTGACGGGCAATGTTGGCGGCAACATCGGGTTTGTTCTGATGGTCGGCGGTAATGACTTCGATCTTCTTGTCAAGAACGGTGCCGCCAAAATCCTCGACGGCCATTTTTGCAGCTTCAAAGGACCAGGTGCCACCAAAATCGGCATAGACACCGGACTGATCGTTCAGGATACCAATTTTGACAACATCATCGGAGATTTCGGCATGCGCGGGCAATGCTGCAGCGGCAGCCATTATCGCAACAGATGCAATTGCAATCTTCTTCATCTAGGTTCCTCCCTGATGGAACTATGTTTTTCGGTATGCCTGCTGGCAAACCAGACGACGCTTCCGGGCCGCATGTTAACCGTTGTTACAGACCGGATGATTGAGGTGTGCCTTGATTGCACATTTTTGTTATATTAATCGGCCTTGCAATTTGTCCGATTAAGTATCTGAAAAAGAACGATTCATTTCTGATTCTATTCTTGTATTCAGGACCATAGCTTACGCTAACATTGACGAAAACCCGGTCAAATATATAATTTTGGACAATGCTTGTACAAAAATGAACAGGAAGGTGGATGCGCCAGTTCCCTTGGGATGATTTACAGTATTTCCTTGCCGTCGCCCAGGAAGGCAAGCTTTCCTCGGCGGCACGGCGATTGCGAACCAGCCATGTGACGGTTGCCCGACGGATTGAGAGGCTTGAACAGGGGATCGGGGCAAAATTGTTTCAGCGCAGTCCGACAGGTTATACATTGACGCCGATGGGGCAAAGGCTGATGGAGCCAGCCCAGGCAATGGCGCTTGAAGCGGACAAAATGCTTAGTGTGGTCGGGGATGGTGCTTTACCGCTAAGCGGGGTGATCCGGCTAAGTGTTCCTGAAGGTTATGGCAACTTTTTCATAGCTGAAAAGCTGCCTCATTTTGCCAGTCAGTACCCGAACCTGACCATCGAGATGGTCAATATCCAGCAGATTGTTTCGTTATCGCGGCGCGAGGCGGATGTCTCGGTTTCGCTCAGTACGCCAAAGGCCGGTTCTTATCACTTCGAGAAGATTTCCAGTTACATCCTTTATGTCTATGCATCGCGCGATTATCTTGCCCGTAATCGGGCTATCAAACAGCGCGAGGACCTCGCGGGGCACCCCTTTATCGGTTATATCGAAGACATGATTTTTACCCCGGAACTCAACTATCTGGGGGAAATTATTCCGGGGCTAAGACCGTCTTATCAGACATCCAGTGTTTTTGCGCAGCTTAAAGCCTGCCGTGCAGGTTACGGGCTGTGTGTACTGCCTTATTATATGGGGGCAATGTTTGAGGATTTGGTCGCCGTGATGCCCCGGATTATTCCAATTCATCGCGATTACTGGCTTGTTTGTCATAATGACATGATAGATGCCGCACGTATCCGGCCGCTGATTGAATTCATTCGCCGGGAAACTACCGCGGCACGAGAATGGTTTAACGGGTTTCCCAAGCAATTTGTCTGAGCATTGAATGACAGGAAATCCATTTGACCATGATTGTGACAAGGCTTGCATCTTGTTGTCATTAGCGTCATTTTGATCGATAACGAAAATTAACAATCAAAGACGAAAATTCAGGGCGGAAGGAAGCAACATGGGCAAGCTTGATCGGCGGCGTCGCGAAATACTTGAACTGGTCGCGGCGAACAGTTTCATGACGATTGATACATTGGCCGATCATTTTGCCGTTACCCCTCAGACCATTCGACGTGATATCAACGAAATGGCGGAAGAAGGCCTTGTAGCGCGTTATCATGGCGGGGCGGCCAGCCTTTCGACCACAGAAAACACCGCCTATACGGACCGTCAGGTTCTTAACCTTGGCAGCAAGCGCGAAATTGCCAAGCTGGTGGCACAGCATATCCCCGAAGGGGCGTCGATCTTCATCAATATCGGGACGACGAATGAAGAAGTTGCGCGCGCATTATCGTCCCACAAGAGCCTGAAAATCATCACCAACAACCTGCATGTTGCGCAGATTTGTGCCGCCAATCCGGGGTTTGAGGTGATCATCGCAGGTGGTGTTGTTCGCCAGCGCGATTTTGGTGTGATCGGCGAGGCGACCATTGATTTTATCAACCAGTTCAAGGTGGATTACGCGATTGTCGGGATTTCGGGCGTTGACGAAGACGGCAGCCTGATGGATTTCGATTATCGCGAAGTCCGGGTGGCGCGTGCGATCATTTCCAATGCGCGCCAGACATTCCTGTGTACCGATGCATCGAAATTCGGGCGGCGTGCGATGGTTCGGCTGGGGCATCTGTCGGAAATTGATGCTCTGTTTACCGACCGTCATCCCGGCCCGGTTTGGGCAGATGTCATCCGTGAAGCAGATGTGTCGGTTTATACCGCCAACTGATTGGCAAGAATGGGTGATCAGGCGACCATGTGGTCGCCACGCTTGCCCATCCGCATGGTAATCGGACCCTGTGACGACCCATTGAGCATCTGGGTCAGGTGCTCATTATGGGCCGCGTCAATCTTAGTGGTTGGACCAGACCAGTAAACTTTGCCGCCATGCATCATCACGAGGTTTGCGTACCGCGTGCGCGCGATTTGCATGTCATTGGTGATGGTTATGACAGTAGTGCCGCGCTGGGTTGCGATCTTGCTGATCATGAGTTCGATATGGTTTGACAGAACCGGATCAAGGCCTGCGGTAGGGTTATCAAGCAGCAGGATTTCCGGGTCGGTTGAAATGGCGCGTGCAATGCCAACACGTTTCTGCATGCCGCCAGACAGATCACCAGGCGACAGAAAGGCACTGTCTTCGGACAGGCCGACATGGCCGAGCAATTCGATGGCATGGTCTTTCGCGGCCTTGCGTGTCAGTGTCCCACGCTCGATCTGACGGAAACAGATATTTTCCCAAACCTTCATGCTGTCAAACAGGGCGTTCTGCTGAAACAGCATACCGATCCGTTCTGCCCATTGTTTGCGGGCCGGGGAGCTGGTCTGGCTGACATCATCGCCACCCAGCATGATTTTGCCGCCATCCGCGCCGTGAAGGCCGACGATGCATTTCATCAACACGCTTTTGCCCGCAGCCGACGGTCCGATGACCGCCATGGTTTCCCCCTTGCCAAGCGACAGGCTGACATCATCAAGTGCGGTGTTGGGGCCGAACTTTTTGGTCAGGGACTGGACCGTGATGAAGCCCAATGTCGTGTCAGTGGATGCAGGTGCGGAAGGCGTGGTCATGAAGATGTTTATCCATTGCTGTTTGCCCGCCGATCTTCGGCATTTGACGGGCAGGGGGCAAGTCCGAAATTTACAAAAAAGAAAACGGCCCCGTTTGGGGCCGTTTCCGGTACGTCATAAGCGGAAATCCGCAATGCGTTTTGATTAATGCGACAGGATCTGGCTGAGGAACAGCTTGGTCCGTTCGCTTTTGGGGTTCGCAAAGAATTCCTGCGGACCTGCCATTTCAACGATTTCACCAGCATCCATGAACACGACGCGGTCGGCGACCTCTTTGGCGAAGCCCATTTCGTGGGTGACGCAAAGCATGGTCATACCTTCCTTGGCGAGTTCGACCATAACGTCGAGCACTTCCTTGACCATTTCTGGGTCGAGCGCCGAGGTCGGTTCATCGAACAGCATGATTTTCGGTTGCATGCAGAGCGAGCGGGCAATTGCCACACGCTGCTGCTGACCACCGGAAAGCTGGCCCGGGAATTTGTGGGCCTGTTCGGCAATCCGAACGCGCTGCAGATAATGCATCGCCAGATCGATGGCTTCTTTCTTGGGCATCTTGCGAACCCAGATCGGTGCCAGCGTCAGGTTTTCCAGCACGGTCATGTGCGGGAAAAGGTTGAAGTGCTGGAACACCATGCAGACTTCGCGGCGAACGGCTTCAATGTTTTTAACATCGTCGCCAAGCAGAATGCCATCGACGGTGATTTCACCGCTCTGATAGGTCTCAAGACGGTTGAGCGTACGGATCAGGGTCGATTTGCCCGAACCGGACGGACCGCAGATAACGATACGCTCGCCCTTGCGGACATGCAGATCAATATCCTTGAGAACATGGAAGTTGCCATACCATTTGTTGGCTTTGCTGACGGTAATCACTTCCTCGTTAGACGGAGGAGGGACAACGCCATTGGTGGTTTGTGCTTCTGTAGCTGTCATTGTTTTTTTCCTCTCTCCTTACCGTTGCTCGCCCTTGCGGAGCTCTTTTTCAAGATAGGCTGAATATTTGGCCATAGAGAAACAGATCAGGAAGAAAATTGCCGAGGCGAAGGCATAACCCTCGACGTAGTATTTGGTCCATGCCGGGTCGCTGCGCAGTGCCAGCTTGACTGTACCAAGGAAGTCGAACAGACCGATGATGACCACCAGCGTTGTATCCTTGAGCATCGAAATGAAGCTGTTGACGGTTGGCGGGATCACCAGACGCAAAGCCTGCGGCAGGATGATCAGGCGCATGGACTGCCAATAGGACAGGCCAAGGCTGTCACCCGCTTCGAACTGGCCACGTGGAACAGCCTGCAGACCGCCACGGAACACTTCGGCAAGATAGGCCGCAGTGAACAGGATGATACCGATCTGCGCACGCAGCAGCTTGTCGATGGTCACACCGTCAGGAAGGAACAGAGGAAACATCACCGATGCCATAAACAGAACCGTAATCAGCGGCACGCCACGGATCACTTCGATATAGACAACCGAGATTGTCTTGATCGCTGGCATTGTTGACTGACGGCCCAACGCCAGAAGCAAACCCAGCGGGAAGGCAAAAATGATGCCGATCGCTGACAGGATCAGGGTCAGCGGAAGACCACCCCAATAGCTGTTCTGGACATAGGTCAGACCAAGCATGCCACCCCACATCAGGATGGCAATGATCGGAACCCCGATCACCCACATCGGGATGATTGCCTTGCGGAAGGACGGATATTTAACCCCGCCAAGGCTAAAGCAGATGATGCCCATCAGGACGATCATTGCAAGAAGGGGACGCCATTGCTCTTCGAACGGGTAGGTTCCGAACAGAATGAGACGCAAGTTGGCGTTTACGAAGCCCCAACACGCGCCGGTGACTTCTGCACAGCCTTCAATCGTCGGTTCCAGCGTGGCATTGACGATTGCCCAGTTCACGAGTGGCGGAATAAGCCAAACCAGAAAGGCAATCGAACCCAGTGTCAGGAGGGTGTTGAACCAGCCGTCAAACAGGTTCTTTTTTGACCATGCAACGGCACGGGCAGAAAATGTACCTGTAGGAAGCGGAGGTAATTTTGCGTTATCTGCCATCTTACCTCTCCACCAGTGCCATTTTCTTGTTGAACCAGTTCATAAAGAGCGAGGTCAACAAGGACAGCCCCAGATAGATCGACATAAAGATCGAGATTGCCTCGATCGCCTGACCGGTCTGGTTCATGGTCGTGTTTGATACCGACACCAGATCCGGGTAACCGACAGCGACGGCAAGCGAGCTGTTTTTGGTCAGGTTCAGATACTGGTTGGTCAGAGGCGGAATAGCGACGCGCATGGATTGCGGCAGGATTACCTTGCGAAGGGCAACCGAACGTTTGATGCCAAGGCTGTCGGCGGCTTCCCACTGTCCATTTGGGACTGCCTGAATACCGGAACGTACAACTTCGGCAACATAGGTTGACGTGTAAACCGTCAGGCCGATCAGAACCGCGAGGAATTCCGGCGAGATATTATAACCGCCACGAATGTTGAAGCCTTTGAGTTCAGGCATATCCATATCTGTCGGTGCACCACCGATCAGATAGGCGAGAAAGACCAAGCCGACAAAAATACCCGTTCCGACAAGGAACATCGGGAATGGTTGGCCGGTTTCATCCTGGCGCTTTTTTGCCCATTTTTTGATGAAGAAGATCGCAACGATAGCGATGATCGCAGCAATCCCCATCAGGGTATAGGCATTGTCGGCAACCGGAACCGGCATATACATGCCGCGCGATGTCAAAAGGACACCTGGCAGGGGTTCGAAAGCGTCGCGCGGATGCGGGAACGCGTTCGGAATGACCGCATACCAGAAGAAAAGCTGCAACAGAACCGGGATGTTACGGAAAGTTTCCACGTAAACAGTTGCCAGTTTCCGAACGATCCAGTTCGACGACAGGCGTGCAATCCCGAAAATAGTACCGATAATGGTACACAGAATAATTCCGAGCAAAGACACCTTTACGGTGTTCAGAAGGCCAACCAACAGTGCCGTCGCATAACTGCTTTGTGCACTGTACTGGACCATGCTTTCACTGATTTCGAACGAAGCTTCGAGATCAAGGAAGCCATAACCGGTTGAGATGTTTTGTCGTTCCAGGTTTACCAGCGTATTGGAAACCAGATACCAGCCCGCCAATATGACAAGTCCGATCGCAATGATTTGGTATAGTATTGCGCGAACGTTCTCGTCATTCAGGTAATCGACGACGGTCTTGGAACGAACACCCCCCGGGGCATTTTGAGTCTTACTCATCTGACCCTCAGGTGTAGATTGTATCCAATATATATGTGCTTTAACGAAAAGCTCCGCCCATGCGTTCAGGCAGTGGGGCGGAGCTTCGTTAGGCGCTTTTCAGCCGACGCTAAATATTAGCGAACCGGCCAAGCATATTGCAGACCACCATCGGTCCAGAGAGCGTTCAGGCCGCGCTCGACACCCAGTTTCGCGGTAACGTTTTTCTCGTAGCTTTCGCCATAGTTACCGACCTGCTTGATGATGCGGTATGCCCACTCTTCGTCAAGACCAAGAGCTTCGCCCATGCCCGGGGAAACGCCCAGAAGACGCTGGATGCCCGGATTGGTGCTGCTCTTCATTTCGTCAACATTCGCGCTGGTGACGCCGTATTCTTCGGCTTCAATCATAGCTGCAAGAGCCCAGCGACCAATGTCTGCCCACTGTTCGTCACCCTGTGCGACAGCCGGACCAAGCGGTTCTTTGGAAATGATTTCCGGAAGAATCACATAGTCGTCCGGGTTCGGTGCCATGGTGGTACGGATCGAGGCAAGGCCCGATGCGTCAGTGGTGTAAACGTCGCAACGACCAGAGAAGAAGGCAGCAGTTGCTTCGTTGATGTTTTCGATAACGACCGGCTCGAAGCTCATGCCTTTGGCGCGGAAGTAATCGGCCAGGTTGAGTTCGGTGGTGGTGCCCGGTTCGACGCAAACGGTTGCGCCGTCAAGTTCCGTTGCGCTGGATACGCCCAGAGCTTTCGGAATCAGGAAGCCCTGACCATCATAGTAGTTGATACCAAGGAAGGTCAGACCAAGCTTGACGTCGCGCGTCAGGGTCGCCGTGGTGTTACGCGAAAGGATGTCGATTTCGCCGGACTGCAGCGCGGTGAAACGCTGTGCAGCGGTCAACGGGGTGTACTGAACCTTGTTGGCGTCGCCCAGAAGTGCAGCAGCAATGCCACGGCAAACGTCAACGTCGATACCTTCCCATTTACCTTCGGCATTGGCAGCGGAGAAACCCGGAAGACCGGTGTTTACGCCACACTGAACGAAACCTTTAGCCTTGATGCCGTCAAGTACAGCGCCCGCCTGGGCATTGTTCGCGGCGATGGCGGCAACAGACATTGCGCCAGCGGCCAGGATCGTTTTGATTTTCATTAGATGAGCTCCCTCATTAGCAAAGCATTCTTTATGGCTTTGGTAACTTTTATGCCACCCTGGATATGCCAGAGCAGCATATCCTACTGTCCTGTTTTTTTATCGGACCTCCAAATTAAGAAATTTTCGGCTGCTATGTGTCAAGTCTGAAAAATTTCACGCTGGGGGCTTGTTCATCAGATTCGCATGATTTCCATGCTTTGGTACCGCGCTGGTAAACATTGTTTGAGCGACTACACCCTTCGGCTACTCCCAAAAGTCGCCATATTTCAAAAGGTTAAAAACCTGTTCGAATGGTCAGGTTCCAAAAACAAACAAATCTCAAAATTTTTTTGTTGCCAGCAATTAAATGAGCAATTTTTGAACAAAATTAACTGTTGCTCAAAAAATAAACTCTGTTGCGACGCGGAATCGACTTCTGATGTCGGCCTAGCCCTGATCATGACACGTTGCAGTTCTGATTAATCTTTTGCAAAAATGAAAACCCCGTCGTGTGCCCGACGGGGTTTTGCTGTGACATTCCGGAGGTTTCTGCTAGCTGCGCAGTTCCGGCAAATTGGAGAAAAGTTCAAGTGCAGTGGGGTTTGCAAGCGCTTCCTGGTTCTTTACTGGGCGGCCATGAACAACATCGCGCACGGCCAGTTCGGTGATTTTTCCCGACTTGGTGCGCGGGATGTCTGCCACTGCAATGATCTTTGCCGGGACATGCCGCGGGGTGCAGTTGTTCCTGATTTGTTTGCGTATACGGTCGATCAGAAGTTCGTCGAGCTGATATTTTTCGCGCAGCACAACGAAAAGAACGACCCGGACATCGTTATCCCATTCCTGGCCGATGACGATGGATTCTTGGATTTCGGGCAGCTTTTCGACCTGACGGTAAATTTCGGCGGTGCCGATACGAACACCACCGGGGTTCAGCGTTGCATCGGATCTGCCATAGATAACCATACCGCCATCGTCATCAAGTTCGACATAATCGCCGTGACACCAGATGTTATCGAAGCGGTTGAAGTAAGCATCTTTGTAACGCGAACCATCAGGATCGTTCCAGAAGCCAATCGGCATGGACGGGAAGGGGGTGGTACAGACCAGTTCGCCCTTTTCGTTCCGGATTGATTTGCCGTCATCGTCAAAAACATCAACAGCAAGGCCGAGGGCTCGGGTCTGGATGATGCCGCGCTTCACCGGCAAGACCGGACAGGCAAGGACGAAACATCCGAGAATATCCGTGCCTCCCGAGATCGATGCCAGATGAATGTCCGGCTTTATGTCGTGATAGACATAATCGAAGCTTTCAGGTGCCAATGGAGATCCGGTCGATGTCATGGCGCGCACGGTCGACAGATCATGGGTTTCGCGCGGTTTGAGCTCGGCCTTGGCCAATGCATCTATATATTTGGCCGATGTTCCGAAAAGGGTCATGCCTTCGGCGTCGGCATAGTCAAACAGGATATTGCCACTGGGGTAGAAGGGCGATCCATCATAAAGCAGCAATGTCGCACCGGCTGCGAGGCCGCCCATCAACCAGTTCCACATCATCCAGCCGCATGTGGTGAAATAGAATACCCGATCACCCGGAACCACATCGCAGTGCAGGACATGTTCAGACACCTGTTTCAGGAGGGTGCCGCCTGCGCCATGCACGATGCATTTCGGCTTGCCAGTCGTGCCGGAAGAAAACATCACATAAAGCGGGTGATTGAATTCGACCTGCTCAAACACGATCTTTTTCGCGCTGAAAGGGGCCAGGAAATCATTATAGGAAACGCCGCCGCGAATGCCGGTCGTGTTGGTGCCGTCAAAGGCATATTTGACAATCACAACCTTCTGGATCGACGGGATGCGGTCAATTACATCGCGGACCTTTTCGCGAATGTCGTGGCTTTTGCCGTTATAGTGGTAGCCATCGACCGTAATCATGAGTTTGGGTTCGATCTGGCCAAACCTGTCAACGACGCCCTGAACACCGAAGTCGGGGGAGGCCGATGACCATGTCGCGCCGATTGCTGATGTACCCAGCATCGCAATAACGGTTTCGACCATATTGGGCATATATCCGCAGACGCGATCACCCTTGGAGATGCCCTCGGCACGAAGTGCCTGCGAGAATTTCGATACCGCAATATTCAGATCGCACCACGAAATCCGGGTTTTGACCTTGTCTTCGCCCCAGAACACAAGCGCGTCGGTATCGTCATCGCGCACTAGCAGGTTTTCGGCGAAATTCAGGCGTGCATCCGGGAAAAACTTGGCTCCGGGCATTTTGTTCCCGTCGACAAGTACTGTCTCGCCCCATCTTTCGGCTTTCAGGCCGACATAATCGATAATTGCAGGCCAGAAATCTTCCTTGCGGGCAACAGACCAGTCATAGAGCGCGTGGAAGCTGTCCAGTTTCAGGCTGTGCTTTTCGTTCACCCAGTTGCGAAAACGGGTAACGTTGGCGTTTTCAACGCGGGTCGGACTGGGCTGCCAAAGCAAATCGCTCATGATGGATCCTTTGTTTCCTGCCTGTTTTATTGCAACTACCGACTATTTTTAAGTATCAAATCGGTATCTCTCTACCACTTTTTTACGGGGAATTATGTTGCACGGCAAGAAAAGTCATGGGGCAGGTGACGAGAAGCATGAATAATCTTGCGGTCTATTCTATTCTTGTGTGTTGAGATAGTCAGATAGTTTGTTGAAAAAAATGGTTTTTCTTGATCTTTTCTTGTTTTCGATAAGATGCATAGCACCGTCATGTTTCGAGAAATATGGTAATTAAGTAACCGAGAAAGCCGAAATTTTGTTCGATTGTAATGTGATCGGATGGCTTTGTGCGATGCGGAATCCTGAAACGGCTTGCGCTTGCCGATATGCTGATTACTCTGTCGTCAATGAAGTCAGCAGCCGGAGCTATTGCCATGTCGAGGATCGACGAAAGCCGCGCATTTGTGCCTGTAAATATTGCCGTTCTGACGGTGAGCGATACCAGAACGCTGGAAAACGATACATCTGGCCAAATTCTTGTCGACAGGATCAAGGCAAAGGGTCACAAGGTTGCTGCGCGCACCATTGTGAAGGACGATTTTGATGTGATCGTCGCGCAGTTCAGGCAGTGGTGTGATGATCCGGAAATTGACGTAATCATCAGTACGGGGGGCACCGGTGTTACGGGGCGCGATATCACGACAGAGGCGCATCAAAAGATTTATGACAAGGAAATACCGGGATTTGGCGAGCTGTTTCGCTGGCTTTCTTATGCCAAGATCGGCACATCAACGGTTCAATCTAGGGCAACCGCCGGAGTTTCGGGTGGTACATATATGTTTGCCCTGCCGGGTTCAAATGGTGCTTGCAAGGATGCCTGGGACGATATTTTGTTCTATCAGCTCGATATTCGTCACCGCCCGTGCAATTTCGTCGAACTGATGCCGCGTTTGACCGAAAAGTAATTCGTTGGTCTGACCGGTGTCAGACACGATCAGCTTCCCTTAGGACGACTTTATGGAAATTATCACCGATCCTTTCTTTTACCTTGTCGGCATTCCGGCTGTGTTGATTGCAGGTGTGTCAAAAAGCGGGTTTGGTGGCGGGCTTGGTGTGATGGCGGTGCCCCTGATGGCGTTGGCACTGTCGCCACAGGCTGCGGCGGCGATCATGTTGCCGATATTGTGCCTGATGGATGTTGCGAATGTCTGGGCCTACCGGAAGAACTGGGATCGCCGCAACATGATGATCCTGATTCCGGCCGCACTCCTTGGTATTTTGATTGGCACATTATCGTTCAGCTATCTGAATGAATATGCCGTGAAGCTGATCATTGCCCTGATTGCCATCGGCTTTACGCTTGATCACTGGTTTCGCGGAAAGAAACGTGGTGATGAATCCAGACCTGCCAATTGGGGAAAGGGATCGTTCTGGGGGACCATTGCCGGTTTTACCAGCTTTGTCGCGCATGCTGGGGGGCCGCCGGTCTCTGTTTTCCTGTTACCTCAGCGAATGGACAAGACGGTTTTTGTCGGCACGACCGTCATGTTCTTTATCGTTGTCAATTACGTGAAGCTGATCCCGTACTGGTATCTCGGGCAATTTGGTGGTGCCAATCTTGGCACCGCGCTGGTTCTTGTACCTGTGGCGCTGTTCGGAACCTGGCTTGGGCTTTGGGCGCACGATAAGGTGAATGCAAAGCTGTTTTACCGGGTGTGTTATACATTACTGTTTGTGACCGGTCTGAAGCTGTTGTTTGATGCCGTATTGCATTTCGCGAGTGTTTGATCTGTTGTTCCGGGCGTGATTTTATCAAAAGTTGATTTTAGGGGCGGGAATTATCCCGTCCTTTTTCGTTTGGCTTGGTCTGACCGAAAAATGATAGCAATCCTTTTATGTAAGCATTTTTTCATTAACCAATTGCGCATGAATTGCATATAAATTGCACGCATAAGAATGATGCGTAAAAAAAAAGCATCAGCACAGGGTGAAACCGAATTTCACAAGTGGAGCTTGCAGGAATGCCCGAACGAATTTTGCAGGTGGCAACAGACATGTCGCAGCTTGCCAACGAGAAGATTACGGAAATCAAAGGAGTAACCCGGGCGACACGAACGCTGGCGCTGAATGCGCTAATCGAAGCTGCCCGTGCGGGGGAAGTCGGGCGTGGATTTGGCGTTGTGGCCAACGAGGTAAAAGAAATTTCGCAGCGGGTTACCGTAATCACCGAAGAGCTTGAGCAGATGTTCGACAGGCTGGCACTTGATCTTGAGCGTACTGCTCAGACGGCACGCGGTGATCGGTTCTCGGATTTGTCGCGATACATTGTCGAGCTTATGGATCGTAATTTGTACGAGCGATCCTGCGATGTTCGGTGGTGGGCAACCGACGCTACTGTTGTCGATGTCTGCGAGAACTCCGGAAATGCGGATGTCAGTGTGCAGACATCACAGCGTCTGGGTGTAATCCTTGATTCTTATACCGTTTATCTTGATTTATGGGTTGCTGATTGCAATGGACGCATCATCGCCAATGGCCGCCCTGACAAATATCGCCTTGTCGGGACGGATATCAGTCACATGCCGTGGTTTCGCGATGCTATGCGGTGCCGGGATGGCGGAGAATATGCGGTTGCAGATATTGCACGTAACGAACTGCTGCATAATGCTGCAACGGCAACCTATGCCACCGCCGTAAGACGAGGAGGCCAAGCCAAAGGTCAGGTTATCGGTGTTATGGGTGTGTTCTTCGATTGGGAAAATCAGGCTCCGATGGTTGTCGGAGCATTGAATTTCAGTGACGAAGAGCGCGCACGCACGCGCGTGATGCTTATTGATTCAAAAAATCGTATCATTGCGGCCTCGGATGGTCAGGGTGTCTTGTCTGAACAGATGAAGCTGGAGGTCAAAGACCCAAAGCGCGGCTCTTATCTTTTGGCGGATGGGGCGCTTGTCGCCTATGCGTTGACGCCGGGTTATGAAACCTATCAGGGGCTCGGTTGGCGCGGGGTGATTGTTCAAAAATCACGGAGTGCGTCAAGGAATGTGGATAAACCTGCACCCAAACTTGCTGTGGCTTCCTAGCAGATTATTGATATCGTGCCGGTCGGCAAAACAGAACAAAAGCGGGTACCTTCGGGGCCCGCTTTTTCGTTGCCTATTAGCTTGACTGTTTGGGCCCCTTAAATTGGTTCAGGCTTGCGCCATCACGCAAAAGGAGATAGCGGTAAATATAATATTACGACAATTCATCGACGAATTGTAAAATAAGATTTGGGAGGTTCTTGTGACGTTACTGTTTGCAAAGCTTGCAGTATCAATTGCCGTTGTGCTGGGATTATCGATCCTTGCGGAACGGGTAGGCCCGCGTGCCGCAGGCGTCCTTTCAGGTTATCCGCTTGGAACGGCGATCTTGCTGTATTTCATCGGGCTGGAACAGGGAATTGCCTTTGCCTCGGAAAGTGCGGTTTATGCCCTGCCTGGATTGATTGCGACACTAGCCTTCCTCTATGCGTATTATATGGCCTCCCGCTTGTTGGTCGAGCGGAGGCTGATTGTTCAGTTGCCGATAAGCTCGTTTGCAGCCTTTGGCGCATTCATGTTCGTATCATGGATTTGTCAGCAGATTGCGTTTACCCGTCTCTCCGGGGCGGTTACCTTGCTGGTTGCTATGATGCTGGCCCTGATACTGTTTCGCGGAATCGAGAATGTTCGCATCCTTAACCGGGTGCGACTGACAAGGCGTGTGGTTTTATTCCGTGCCATTCTGGCATCGCTGATTGTTCTTGGTATCAGTGGCATAGCCGCTTGGGTCGGTCCCAAATGGGCTGGGCTGTTTTCCGGTTTCCCTGTAACACTTTATCCGATGATGCTGATCCTGCATGTGTCTTATGGCACCGGTCCCCTTCATACCGTAATCCGCAACTTTCCAAGGGGGATGGGGGCGCTTTGGATTTATATTCTGGCGGTGACGGTGACCTATCCGCTTTGGGGGATCAATATCGGGACGCTTCTGTCTTTCGCAGTTGCGACGATCTATCTGATCGCATATTCCACTTTGGTCTGGATGCGTGAAAAGTCCGTGCGCGCGTGAAGCCAATCCCATAACATTACGATATATCAGTTCCCAAGGCATCAAAGCCTTCGACCGGAAGGATGATCTGCATGCAGCAGGTTCAGTCATTGGTAAGGGCGATCAGCATTCTGAACACACTTGCAGACAGCGAGTATGGAATGACTTTGACCGAAATCGCTCATCAGGTGCATTTGCCGCCTTCAACCGTTCATCGTTTGCTGACAACGATGCAGCACGAACGTTATGTGACTTTCGACGGTGAACGAACACTCTGGTCAATCGGTGTGCAGGCATTCAGCGTTGGCAATGCATTTACCAAAAACCGCAATCTCAGCCAGATTGCGCGTCCCTATATGCGGGCGTTGATGGAAGACAGCGGAGAAACGGTTAATCTTGCCGTCGCAGATGGCGGGGAAGTCATTTTCCTGTCGCAGGTGGAGTGTCGCAAGATGATGCGCGCATTGGTCACGCCGGGGCGGCGCGCACTTATGCATTGTTCGGGAGTTGGCAAGGCGTTGCTTGCGTTCCTGCCGGATGAGGAAGTGACTGCTGTCATTGCGCAGCACGGCTTGCCGAAAATCACTGAACGTACCCTGATCAGCGAAGATACCTTGAAAACCGATCTGGATAGATCAAGACAGCGTGGATATGCGCTTGATGATGAAGAACATGCCGTCGGTTTGCGGTGTGTTGCCGGTGTGGTGCGCGATGAAACCGGACTGCCAATTGCCGCGCTCTCCCTGTCCGGACCCGCTGCGCGCATCCCAAATGACCGGATAGAGCAGTTCGGCCTGAAAGTGCGTCGGGTTTGTGCCGATCTCAGCCGCGAATATGGCGGCAAGCCGGTATGATGTAATCAGGTCTTTGATGTGACTGGGACGGCAAATCTGAACTGGTTTTTGCCGCTTTTTTTAGCCTGATACATTGCCTTGTCGGCAACAGAAATCATGTCATCGAAATTGTCGGCATGTTCTGGGTAAAGGGCAATTCCGATCGATGCGGATGCTTCGCATGTCTGTTTCTGGCGTGAAATGTTGATCGGTGAGCTTGTCAGTGATTGCAAAACTTTGCGTGCAACGATTTCGGCGTCCTCGAGTGTTTCCGTACCGGGAAGAATAACCGTGAATTCGTCGCCGCCAATCCGGGCGACGGTATCGACTTCGCGTAAGCTGTGACGAAGCCTTTGCGCCACCTCCACCAGAACCTTGTCCCCGATGACGTGACCGTGCATGTCATTTAGCTGTTTGAAGCCATCCAGATCGACATACATTAGAGCGAAACGTTCCTTGCGGCGTTTCGCCAGTTTGATGGCATATTCAAGCCGGTCTACAAACAGATATCGGTTCGGAAGGTCGGTCAGGGCATCATGCGTGGCCTGATAGCGCACAAGGTCTTCGGCGATCTTGCGTTCGGATATATCGCGAAAACTGGTCAGGCGAAGTTTTACGCCATCAATCACAACGTTGCGCCCGTTGATTTCGCAAGGAAAAAGCGTTCCGTCCTTACGTCTGGCTGTGGCCTCGTAGGGTTTATCGTACCCGGATTGAATGTTGTCGATTACCATTTGCAGGCTGTTTTCGGCGATGATGTCCGCAGCGCTCATCAGCAGCAACTCGTCGCGCGAATGACCAAACATCCGTTCGGCCGCAATATTGGCATCAACGCACTTGCCGGAATCATGCAAAAACAAACCTTCACTCGACAGATTGGCCATCTGTTCAAGACGTTGTTCGCTTTCGGTCCGCAGCATGCGTTCCCGGACCAGTTCGGTAATGTCCCAGGCAATGCATTCGATCATGCTGTCGGGTGTATGAGGTGGCATGGTCCGGCACTGAATGCGAAGCCAGCGTTTCTGTTCGGCGATGGTGAATACCGCAATTTCGGCTTCGACAATTTGCCCGTCTGTACGCAATGCGCGTTCACGCAGGTCAGCCAAGTCCTTGTTGGTCGATAGAACATCCTGAATACGGTGATTTGAACTTCCGGTTTTTTCGGCAATACCCAGCCATTTCAGTCCAAGATCTGATGCAAATTCTATCTTGCCTTGCGGTGTAATGCCAAATACCAGACCCGGCAGATGGGCATACAGATTGTCGCGCATTGCCCGGTAGCGGGACCAAAGCCATGTGATTGCGGCAATTATAAATATGCCACCACCCATCAGGATGATCTCGCCCAACAAGGTTAGTGAGGCGTTGTAACCGGGTTCCAGTTCGAGAAAATAAGGGGCAAAGACCCCCAGCCAAAGTCCGAGTGCAACCCAGAACAGAAGCAGGGCGACCAGATAGCGGCTGTGGGGCCGAATATGTTTGATCTTACCGAGTATAGCTCTTCCCCTCCTAACATCAGGGAAAGCTTATACCTTCAGCAAAAGAACTCAACAAGACACAGGTTTTGTCAGAATGTGTCAGGTTTTTCATCGGTCTGTGACGGTTTTGCACAGGCTGATGCAATGTTTGCTGGCTCACATTCCTGGGCAGGACACGCCGGTTCCGCCCAGGCCACAATAGCCGTCCGGGTTTTTGTGCAGATATTGCTGATGGAAATCTTCGGCGTAGAAGAAGGTCGGCGCAGTCTGAATTTCGGTTGTGATTGCATCGCGCCCTGCTGCTCTGAGAGCGTTCAGGTATTGAGTGCGGGATTCTTCGGCGGCGATCTTCTGTTTGTCATTCAAGGTATAAATTGCCGACCGGTACTGGGTACCGATGTCATTGCCCTGACGCATACCCTGGGTCGGGTCGTGGTTTTCCCAGAATAGACGCAACAGTGCCTGATACGAGATAACAGCCGGATCATAGACCACCAGAACAACTTCCGCATGACCGGTCATGCCGCTGCAAACCTCGCGATAGGTCGGGTTTTCGGTGTAACCACCTGCGTAACCTGCGGCAGTGCTATAGACGCCGTCCTGTTTCCAGAAAAGGCGTTCTGCCCCCCAGAAACAACCCATGCCAAATACAGCCGTTTCAAGATTATCGGGAAACGGACCGGTCATCGGATTACCTGTAACCACATGACGGTCAGCTACCTGCAATTTCTCGGCGCGGCCGGGCAGGGCCGTTTCGGCAGATGGGATCGTGATTTTTTCAGGGGAGGTCGAAGAAAACATGTCAAAACCTGACTTGTGTTGATGGGCTGACCTGCAATTTAACCCAGATCGTCACTTTGGCAATCGCCTTCACGGTAAATTGTCTTTGAACATTCCTTTGGCGGCAGCTTTAACGAGCGCGATAATCGTGTTTATCAACGCCATCAGTGCCGGATACCGCCGATTTGAGACGCTCGAGACATTTGAAATCGACCATGCTAATGATCGGCGGCGGGATCAGCCTGTTCATCGGATGTGTGTTTCTGCCATTGCCCCCGCCATTTTTTGGAATGGTTTTCATTGCAATCGGCATACCGATGCTGGCTGCGGGATCAAAGCGTACCAGACGTTTCATTCAATACCTGCGATGGCGATATTACCGACATAACAGCAAGATCGAGGCGATTATCGCACGACTGCCGGGTTTTCTTCGTCGACACGGTCGCAAGACGCGACCCGAAGCTCTTCACCGACATCGTTCATTCGGTCAATGGTCGGATAAGTCGTCAGGTATCGGGACATCTCCCGGAAACAAGTCCGGGTCGTAAGCGAACCGTTCAGGCAGGGATCAGGGCGTCATGTGCCGGATAAGGCAATCAATCCCCGCCCGTTTCAGGCCGTTGCAGGCAGACTGTGCTTCGGACTGGCTGGCATATTGACCGGTCATCAGACGGAAAAACAGCCCTTGACCCTCAATCGCAACGCTTTGCACCTCGTGGCTTGCATCCCGAAGAATACCGTCGCCCATGGTTTCAAACTTCAACCAGCGTGACTCTGCCATTTCACGAGACCGATATGCAGCCAATTGTACCGTATAGTAAGAATTCAGTACCGGGGCAGGTTGCGTTGGTTCCGCTTTGGGGGCAGAGGATGGCGGGACTGATTTTGTGTCGGGTTCTGGTTGCATTGTCGCTGGTGTACTACTGGTTGCGGCTGTTGACGTCGCATCCACCATCGGAACTTCGATCAGATTATTATTGGTGGCAGCTGCTTCGTCGGCGAGCTCCAGCGAGCCACTTTCAACCGGGCGCGTTGTCGACAGAAGCGCCTTGTTTGACGCGCTTGGGGTAACTGCATCCCCCTTGATGATGCCCGGTGTCGTTGCTGAAGCCGTTGTGACGGTTGTGGTTGTCCCCTTGGAGGCCGCGATTGAATTAGATGGGGCAGCTATTTGTTTGGCAGAGCGATCAACAGATGTGAGGCGTGCGGTATTACTACTCACATCCATTCGCATTGCAGGGAGAGCTGTTGTCGAATCTTCAGGCTGCACATTGACGGCAATGGTATTTTTGTAGAAGTCACGATTTCTTTGCACCGTCGGTGGGTCGGGAAGTTCTGGCCCGGGCGCGACAATCGCCGAGGCGACGACCGTGTCAATCTCGCGTGATCGGGCAAGAGTCGGATTTGCTTGGTCCATTGCCTTGATGCGCTTTTGTGCAAGACTTGTAATCGCGCCGGTCAGCATGATGCTGTTACCGCAATTGATCGCGATCGAAGCATTCGGGTCAGCCGCCGTCAGCCAGAGATAAAGACGACGTGCCTTCGCGTGTTCCCCCGACAGGTCAAGTGCAATGGCATGGCGGAGATCATTTGCCGGTTTGCCCTGAAGTGCTATCGGATCTTCGGCATTGTCAGCCTGAGGCAGGGGGGATGCTATGTTTTTGGGCGAGCCGTCAAAGAACAGGCCACAGGCTGCGCTATCAATCGCGGCTATCATTGCAGTTTCTGACGGACGGTTGGTATCGCTTATCTTGATCTGGTTTGATGCGTCATCATCACCAAATAACGACATCATATCGTCTGACGAGCATCCGGAAAGCAGGGGGGTAAACAGGGCCATCGTCAGGCAGCCATATTTCCAGCGTGACGAGATGACAGACTTGGCGCTTTTATTGATCAATTGACTGGCACCTGATTTCCCTTTGAGCCCCCGGAGGTCCACTGCATGGACGTCACCAATTTTGCAATCGGGCGGCATACTGTCAAGCAGTCAGCGAAAACAGATGATCGATTTAGCCCCGCGTTTTGGCGGGGTATCTTTTTTTAGATAGGATTGGCTGTGTAATCGGGATATCAGCGGTTCATTAATGGAACGATAATCCCGGCAAGGAGAACCAGAACCGTAATTGCAAGGACGATATTGACGATGCCCTTACTAAACTGGCTGGCAACGTCGTGGCTGACGCCGGAGTTTTTTGAACGTGATTTTGCCGTTCCGCCATTACCTGCACCACTTTCCTGACGGGTAAGGATTTTTACGACCTGCTTCTTATCGCGCTTTGTGGCGTCGTCATATTTGTTTTCGACAACGCGAACTTCGGAATTATTGTTGTTGGTCAATGCATTTTTGGCGGAATTAATAGCGCTTTGATAATCCGAAAGCGTTTCCATATCCATTTGCTGCCCGGTGCTGCGCACGACAACAACAGTATAGCTTTTCCGCATCACAGCATCAGGCATGGCCAAGTCCAATTCCATGTATTACCCACAAGAGGGGTAATACATGGCGACAAACATGCCTGTTGCAAAGCTATCCTAACGAATAGTTTTGGGAGGTCTTTCGTGGTGCAAACCTATTGCGGGATTTTGGCAGCCAGTTCTTTGTATTCTTCGCAATCCATGCCGCAGACTTTTTCCAACCGGGCAAGGTTTTCGCGCGCCATATCCGGTTTCCCGGTTTGGAGGAACAATTCACCTTGATATTCCAAGGCGCCTTTATGTTCGGGATCAATCATCAATGCGCGTTCGTAATTCTGGGCAGCACTTTCAAAGTCACCAGACTTGCGCTGACTATAGGCAAGATAGTTCAGCACATTGGCATCCTTTGGATCTTCTTTGAGCATCTCTTCAAGGCTTTCGATCGCCGTGTCATATTTTCCGGCATCAATCATTTCGACGATTGTGGACAGATCCGGAGTGTCACTGCCCCAACTGCTGCCGCTGCCCATTGCCAAGGCAGCGGAGGATACGGTGCCCAATGCAAGCGTCATCGCCAGCGATGCAACAAAATGACGGGTTCTACCTTTGGAATTCATTGTCGCTACCTTTTTCAGAAAAACACATGCATTAGATACGTTGGGGACGCGGTTTCAGTTTCGGATTTAGCACAACTTTGTGTTAAGTGCAGTCACGAGTTGGTGAAAGCACTATATCGTAAAATACTGAATTGGTTGAGGGCCCAGAGAATTGGTGAAATCTATGGTTTCGGGAAGCAAAAAAGGCCCGCAGCAAACGTTGCAGGCCTTTGGTGTTTGGGTGTCGATCAGATGATCAGAAGTCGGCTTCGATCACGCGATCACGGATTTCGGTTGCCATAGCCTCCGCCAGTTCCTCGATCCCCATGGTTTTCTGATGCTGGAAACCGAGACGACGGACCGATGCGGTCTTTTCTTCGGCTTCGCGTTTGCCAAGGGCAAGGATGAGCGGGATTTTCGCATGACTATGTTCGCGAACCTTGTAGCTGATCTTCTCATTTCGAAGATCAAGCTCAACATTCAAACCTTTGGCCTGAAGTGCTTTTTTGACTTCTTCTGCGTAACTGTCTGCTTCGTTGGTGATCGAGCAGATCACCGCATGAACTGGTGACAGCCAAAGCGGCAGGCGACCGGCGTAGTTTTCGATCAGAATGCCGATAAAGCGCTCAAGCGAACCAAGGATCGCACGGTGCAACATGACCGGACGATGTTTTTCACCGTCTTCACCCATATAGGAAGCATCAAGGCGTTCGGGCAGAACGAAGTCGGCCTGAAGCGTGCCGCACTGCCAGTCACGACCAATTGCGTCACGCAGAACAAATTCAAGCTTCGGTCCATAGAACGCGCCTTCACCCGGGTTGATTTCAAGTGTCAGACCTGCTTCTTCCGCAGCTTCGCGCAGGGCGGCTTCGGCCTTATCCCAGATTTCATCTGAACCGGCACGGACTTCCGGACGGTCCGAGAATTTTACAAGGATGTCGGTAAAACCGAAATCCTTGTAAACCGATTTCAGAAGGTCACAGAAAATCTTGGTTTCGGAGACGATCTGGTCTTCGGTGCAGAAGATATGCGCATCATCCTGAATGAACTGACGCACGCGCATGATGCCATGCAGGCCACCGGACGGCTCGTTACGATGGCAGCAGCCGAATTCCGCCATACGCAGCGGCAGATCACGATAGGACTTGCTACCCATACGGAAAATCTGCACGTGGCACGGGCAGTTCATTGGCTTGAGAGCCAGAACCTTTTCCGGGTCATCTTCATCAGGGGTGGTGGTGAACATGTTCTCGCGGAACTTTTCCCAGTGGCCGGATTTTTCCCAAAGGACACGGTCAACAAGCTGCGGCGTGCGGACTTCCTGATAGCCTTCGGCATCAAGACGTTCACGGATATAGGTTTCGACCTTGCGATACAGTTTCAGCCCCTTGTCGTGCCAAAAAACCGAACCTTGGGCTTCTTCCTGCATGTGGAAGAGGTCCATTTCGCGGCCAAGGCGACGATGGTCACGTTTTTCGGCTTCTTCAAGCATGTGCAGATAGGCATCAAGGTCTTCCTGCGTTTCCCAGCAGGTGCCATAGATACGTTGCAGCATCTCGTTATCCGAATTGCCACGCCAATAGGCGCCGGCAACCTTCATCAGTTTGAAGGCCTTGCCGATCTTGCCAGTGGAGGGAGCATGCGGGCCACGGCACAGATCAATGAAATTGCCCTGGCGATAACAGGTGATGGTTTCGGTTTCCGGCAAATCCCGGATGATCTCGGCTTTATAGTCTTCACCCTTGTCGAGGAAGAATTTGATCGCCTCATTACGATCCCAGACCTCGCGTTCGATTTTCTCGTTCCGCTCAACGATTTTGTGCATCTGCTTTTCGATCTTGATCAGATCGTCCGGCGTAAAGGGCGTCTTGCGGGCGAAGTCGTAATAGAAACCGTTTTCGATGGATGGGCCGATTGTGACCTGGGTGTCAGGATAAAGTTCCTGAACCGCTTCGGCCATGACATGGGCGCAATCATGCCGGATTAGCGGCAGAACTTCCTTGTGCCCCTTGGTCACGATTTCGATGGCGGCATCAGTGTCGATTTCGCGCGACAGGTCGCGCAATTCGCCGTTAACGATGATGGCAAAGGATTTCTTTGCCAGCGAGGGACTGATGCTTTTGGCAACATCGAAACCCGATACAGGGCCGTCAAATTCGCGTACGGCGCCGTCCGGAAGGGTGAGGGCAATCATGTCTGGCTCAACTCTGCTTTATCTGCGGGCATAAATGTAATGTGCGCATTTTTCAAACTCGCATGTTTACGCGGGCTTTAGGCACAAGAAAAGGAATTTCAGGATGAGGTCAAGTTCGCTCTTTGAAAAAAGCGACAGGGGAAGCAGCACAAAAAGCCGCGACGCCCTTAAGACGTGCAGCGATTGTGCATTCCATCAATTTTTTGTCGGCCATGCCGTGCACTGATGCTATCCCGTTAATTGAAAAGCCAATATAGCATCAAAAGAGAGCAGGGCAAGCCGTAACCCGGTTAAGATTTTACAGCAGTTGCTTGTTCTTGTACTTTGCCTTTACATCAGTTTGAAACGGCGCCACCACGCCAAATTCCCTTAAGGTAAGCCCCGCATGTCCAGCCCCGAAGTGCGCCGAAATATTCTGTTTTTAAGTTTATGCGTTGCGTTATCAGCCAGTGCGATGTCGCTGCTGTTTACAGTCGCTGCTGTGATCGGATATTCGCTGGCGCCGGACAAATCGCTTTCGACGCTGCCAGTTGCATTTACCATGATCGCGATGATGGCAACGACCGCCCCCTCGGCATTGATGATGAACAGGTTTGGCCGTCGCACTGGGTTCTGGGTTGGATCGGTGATTGGCATGCTGGGCGCTGTTTCCGGCATGGGGACGGTTTATTTCGGCAGTTTCTGGCTTCTGTGCGTGGCATGTGCCTGTATCGGGTCTGCCAATGCCATTGCCATGCAATATCGTTTTGCCGCCGCCGAGGCCGCTCCGCCAGAGTTCCGTTCGAGGGCAATTTCATTGACAATGCTGGGCGGGCTTGCAGCGGCCTTTGTCGGACCGAACCTCGCAAGTTTTGCGCGCAACTGGTTTGATACGGTGCCGTTCCTGGGGACTTTCGTCGCACTGATCGGGATGCAATTTATGCTGGTTCTTGCAATCGGCCAGTTGCGCTTGCCTGATATGCGCGGCACCAAGCATGATGTACCGGCTCGTCCGCTTAAAATGGTGATAGGACAACCTGCCGTTCTCGTTGCAATGATTGCCGGGGCGCTTGGCTATGCGGTGATGAGCTTTGTCATGACGGCAACACCGCTTGCGATCCTTGATTGTAATTATGAATTCGGCGATGCCGCCTTCATCATCCAATGGCATGTGGTGGGCATGTATGCGCCGGGATTCTTTACCGGCAATCTGATCCGCCGCTTTGGCGCGCTTACCATCATTCAGGTCGGTGCCGTCCTGAACCTGATTTGTCTGGCGTTTGGGCTCGGGGGCGAGGATCTGATCGGTAACTTCTGGCCGTCTCTTGTGCTGCTCGGGGCCGGATGGAACTTTATGTTCGTCGGAGCCACGACGTTCCTTACGGAAAACTATCGACCAGCCGAGCAGGCCCGCGTGCAGGCGATCAACGAATTTGTCGTGTTTGGGACCGTTGCGGTTGCGTCATTGTCTGCCGGTTCGATCTATGCAGGGGCCGGTTGGGCAACGTTACTGTATTCTGCGGCTCTGCCGGTTGGATTGGTGATGCTTGTTCTTGCCGGTTATGCATTGCGTTACCGTCGCCAGCACGCCTGATGATACGTGGACTGTAAAAAAGGGCCGCTTAATGCGGCCCTTCTTCGCTTCAGTGATGCCCGGCAAGAATATCAAGTGCATGGGATCGGAATTCCCGATTGTAAAGAACCAGCGTGACCCATGCGGCGCCGATAATAAAGGCGACCGGGTGATAGAACCAGGCAAGTGCTGAAAGTGCAAAGAAATAGGCGCGAATGCCACGATTGAAGTTGTGAGCTGACATCATGCTCATGCGTGATGCCCGGGCGGCGGCCTTGGCAGCATCTGGCGCACCGGGGTCTGGTGCCGCACCAATCAGGATCGAACAATAGTTCGACAGGCGAAACGCCCAGGTGAATTTGAAGAAGGCGTAGATAAAGATCAGAACCAGCAGAACGACCTTGCATTCCCAGACTGCCGCCGTCGTTTCAACGGCAAAGGGCAGGGCGGATACCGTTTGGATCGCTTTTTCGGTGTAACCAAGAAGTGCGATCAAACCAATCAGCACCAGAATGGTGGTCGATGAAAAGAAGCTGATGCCGGTAATCAGATTGCCCGCGATGGATGTATCGACCATGCGCAGATTGCGTTGAAGCATCTGTTCCATCCAGCGATGTCGATTACGCGCCATATGGGCCGAAATCGAATTGCGCCGTCGCGAACTCGCATCTGCGAATATGGTATAGCCCACCCACCAGATGAATGCCCAGCTAACAGCGGCGATGTCGAGTAACGTAAATTCGGGCATAATGTGATCCGTCTTTGAAATCGTTTCGGGCGTAAAACACATCGAGTGGTGATGCCATCCTACTGAGGATACATGTTTCTTCGCAATCGGCTTTAATGTTTCCTGTATTCATTCCGATCTGTGATCCATGCATGTCTGATCCCTGTTGTCCGGGTGCGGGTTGTGTTTTCCACCGATACAGAGTATGAGCGGCGCAAATTTTCACTGGAGAGCGACATGAGCGACCTCGAAAACGATCTTGGCGAAGACATAGACTTCGAAGAATTTGAAGCGCATACCGAACAGCTTCTGGCCGAAGGCCGTAACAAGGACGATCTGTTCGAATTTATCGGCTTCCTGAACATCAACGAAGTCGGCACGCATATGATCGCGGCCGAGATGGTTCTGGACGAAGATGCCATCGACCAGATGAGCAAGACGCTTCGCAAGCTTGATGTGGATCTGGGCCCGCTTGGCGAACTGACCGGCGGCCTTAAAGGCGGCGAAGATGTCAAACGTGCGCTGGCGGCCCTGTTCCTTGAATTGGTTGAGCTGTGTGAACTTGACGAAGACGATGAAGATGCCGGCGAACTTTCGGAAGAAGCGCTGGTGCTTTTGAACTTCGTTAAACGCTTTAATCCGCAGATGCGTCGCCTGACGGTGGCACTGACCGATACCGATGATGACGATGTCGCGTGCGAGTACGAAGTCACCAACTGGTAAGTCTTGGTGCTTGCCCTGTTGGCGAAATATCATGTAGGCAAAGGCAGGATGTTTTCATCCTGCCTTTTTCTTTGCCGGAGCAATCAGTTTGACCACAACCATCTTTGACGATGCGTCTGCACGTTTTCAGTCTTATCTTGATCGTTACGCCAAGGGGCAGGAACCGTTGGGGGATGCAACGAGACTTCGCCAATGGATCATTGATCATCAGGCTGATTTCGCGTCGATCATGGATTGCGATCTGAAAAGCTGTGCGAAAATCGTCTATGACTTTTCACGTAACGGGGATGTCGTGATTGGTGGCATCAGTGACCCGGCCCGGCAGACCGAAATCATGTGGCAGCAACTGGCCGATGCCAATGCGCCTGTGGGTATCGGCCGTTATCGCGAAGACCGGATTTGTTATCAATCAGATCAATTCAAAAATGATGGCGAGGCACGTAGCCAGCATCTGGGGATTGATCTGTTCGCTCCCGCGGGAACGCCTGTTTATGTACCGCTTGATGGCGTCGTGCACAGCTTTAATGACAACAATCTTCACCTTGATTACGGGCCAACCATCATCCTTGAACACAATCCGGAACCGGGTGTGACATTCTATACGTTGTATGGGCATCTCAGCCGTGAGTCGCTTGACGGGTTGTATGTAGGCCAGCCGGTCGAAAAAGACCATCTGCTGTGCACCTTTGGTGATTTTCCGATTAATGGCGACTGGATCCCGCATCTTCATTTTCAGATCATTTTCGATATGCTGGGTAAAAAGGGCGATTATTTCGGAGCTGCCAAACCATCGGAATGGGACATTTGGGAAAGTATCTGTCCCAACGCCAACCTGATCCTGCAAATGCCGGAAAATGTGACCGCAAACCGGAGTGGCCAGTGATGCAGCCACGGCTCAAGGCTGGTATCTGGGTGCGCGGGCAGATTGCCATCTGCCAGTCAAAGCTGATTACGGCGATGGTCGCACACAAGGGGAATGAAGATGCTGGCGCGGTGCTGCTGAAGCTCAATCGTTTTGCGGCTGGATGCTATGTCTTTTCGCGTGTGACGACACTTGATGGCGATATGGGCTGGATGCAGGTGGCCGGTGGCGCGGATGGTGGACGCGAGACCGAGTTCGCCTGCGACGAATACTGGCGCAAACAGGTGAAATTTGATCGAGATGTCTGGGTGCTTGAGGTCGAGGATCACAAAGGCGAATACGAGCTTGATGCGCCGCTGGTCGATTTCTGATGAATGAAAATTCGTAAGTGCCAAATCAAAAAGGGCCTGCAAATAATTGCAAGCCCTTTATTTTTTAGCGAACGCCAATCAGGCAGTACGCTGTAGCAGGTGGTAACCGAAATCGGTTTCAACCACGTCGGACGTGGTGCCGACTTCCATGTTGAAAGCCGCCGCATCAAATTCCGGAACCATCATACCACGGCCAAAGAAGCCAAGATCGCCACCCTGCTGACCAGACGGGCAGTCAGAGTTTGCTTTGGCGACTTCAGCGAAGTCAGCACCATTGGCAATCTGATCTTTGAGTGCGTTGATTTCGGTAAGCGCTTCTTCCTTCGTGCGGGTTGCACTGGAACGTGCCGAACCTGCATACATCAGAAGAATGTGCGACGCGCGAACTTGTTCACTCATAACTCGTCCTTTCTTCCGCGGGCGCCTTGCACACCGCGGATTTTCTACAAGATTAGAAATTTATGGAGAAGGCAAAGGGTCCAAACCGATGTGCAGGCGTATATTCACGTGTACATGGGCTTGGGCCCTAGACTTTCTCCATGCCTTGTGGCTTGTTACGACAAAATGATCAGAGATGAAAGAGAAGAGGCGTTCTAATGCTTGCTGTTGTTTCTCCGGCAAAGAAACTTGATTTCGAAACCGATGCACCTGAAATGGCCGTTTCAGAACCGCAATTTCTTGATGATACTGAAGAACTTGTTGAAGTCGCGCGTAAAAAAAGCCGCAGCGACCTGATGAAGCTGATGGGGATCAGTGAAAATCTTGCTGATCTGAACTATCAGCGGTTTGCACATTTTTCACGGCCTTTTGATCGCACAAACGCCAAGCCCGCAATTTACGCGTTCCGTGGTGATACCTATGTCGGTCTTGATGCCGACACGATGGATCAAAAAGATATCGACTGGGCCGAAAACCATTTCCGGATGCTTTCGGGCCTTTATGGTCTTTTGAAACCGCGTGATTTGATGCAGCCCTATCGTCTTGAAATGGGAACCCGACTTTCGAACCCACGTGGCAAGGATCTTTATGCATTCTGGGGTGATAAGATTGCCAGACAGATCAATACTATTACCGCTGATCATAAGAACCGCAGCCTGATCAATCTGGCATCGCATGAATACTTCAAGTCGGTGAAAAAAGATGTGCTTGACGGTCGGGTGATCACGCCAGTCTTCAAGGAAGTCAAAGCTGGCGTTGGCAAGGTCATTGGTTTCTCGGCCAAACGTGCACGTGGCATGATGGCGCGTTACATGATCGACAATCGTCTGGAAAAGCCCGAGGACCTTAAATCGTTCGATATGGACGGTTATCGCTATCAAAAGGATCAGTCGAATGATAACGAGTGGGTCTTTACACGCGAACATGACTGATAACAGAACAGGTGCGATCGTATGACTGACGATCATCTCGAGCAGCTTGAAGATGACAATCATCTGCCGGAATCTCATCCGTTTTCCGGATATCTGCGGACCTTTTTCCGTGGGCCGGGGCGTTCACGCAGTCTGACGCGCGAAGAGGCATTTGACGCCTTTTCAATGATCTTGCGCGACGAGGTGGAACCGATCCAGCTGGGCGCGTTTCTTTTGATGCTGCGTTACCGGGCCGAAACGCCCGATGAACTAGCCGGCATGATCGAAGCCGTGCGCAAGGCTGCCCGTCTTGAACTTGATGACGAAAGCCTAGTTCCTGAAAAATGCCATCCGATGTTGGACTGGCCGTCCTACGCGGCAGGTCGTTCGCGCGGGTTGCCTTGGTTCGTGCTGTCGGCGATGTTGCTGTCACGCAATGGTATACCGGTTCTGATGCATGGCTATAATTCGCATCTGACCAATGGTGTCGGGACCGAGGCCGCGGTAAAGGCCCTTAAGCTGCCCCTTGCCATGTCGGCAGACGAAGCACGTTCCGATATTGCATCAAAGGGCTTTGCCTATTTGCCGCTGCGCCATATTCACCCGAAACTTCAGGAATTGATTGGTTTGCGGCCGTTGCTCGGCCTACGCAGTCCGGTCAATACCTTGCTGCGCCTGCTTAATCCTTTACAGGCGCGTGCAGCGTTTCTTGGTGTGTTCCATCCGGCGTTTCTTGATGTCCATCGGGAAACAGGCAAACTGCTTGAACTGCCACGTATTGGGGTGATCAAGGGCGGCGGTGGTGAGGCGGAACGCACACCGTTCAAGCATGTCGATCTTCGTATGCTTGATAATGGCGAGCTTAGCGATGTTCGCTGGCCAGCACTTCTGGCGCGGACCGAAAAGGACGACGAAGACAACAGCCCGGTGACCTTGCAGCATTTTCTGGCTGTCTGGCGTGGAGAGGTCGAAGACAGTGCCGCGATCGCGCGCGTCAAAGGCAGTGCAGCAATGGGTGCATTTCTAGCGGGTAAGGCCGATTACATGGACGAGGCCGAATCGCTGGTTGAAGGCTGGTGGGAAATGCGTGATCACAAGATCGGATAATCTTTGCTGGCTTTCGGGCGAAATGCAAAAGGGGATGGTCAGCGCCATCCCCTTTGTTATTTTCAGAACGAAGAATTGGGTTCCTTCAGGAACGCTGTTTCTTCAGGGGTGGATTCCCTACCGAGGATCGCGTTGCGATGGGGATAGCGTCCGAAACGATCAATGATCTGCTTGTGCTTGATTTCATAGTCATGATTGTTTTCCAGTCCCGGCTGGTCAAAGAGCTTGAGTGCAACTTCGTGGATCGCTTCTGATTCCGAATGCATATAAGGCATATAGAGGAAGCATTTTTCCGCAGGTTTGGTCAATTTCGCGTCAAACCCTTGGGCAACGGCTTCCTGGGCCAGAACAAGTGCCATCGTATCGCAGGCAAACGCACCGGGTTTGTCGCGATAGATATTGCGTGAAAACTGATCCAGAATGATGATTTCTGCCAGTCGGCCATGTGCGTTTTTTCGCCAGCCATATAGCTCCCCGGCTGCCGCGGCAGCATGAAAATCGGCAAAGCGTTCAGTGATATGACGATCAAGCGTGATATCTTTTTCAAACCATTGTTTGGGTTCTAGTTCCTTGAACCAAAAGACGAGGATGGATTCAGGTTTCATGGAGCGTTTCCCGTTTTTTGATGTTGCGGCAGCATAGGCGAGCACGCAGGTGCCAGCAAGTCAGGCTTGGGATATGATGCCGTCCTGAAGTCGGACTGAACGCGTTGCGACCTGCTCAAGAAACTGCCGGTCATGTGAAATAATCAGCATCGCCTGTGGCAGGGACCGCAGAATTTCAATCAGACGTTTTTCAACATCGGCATCAAGCCCGTTGGTTGGTTCATCAAGCAGCAGAATTTCGGGTGACATCGACAATACGGTTGCAAGTGCGACCAGCCGTTTTTCACCACCGGAAAGCTGATAGGTGATCCGGTTTTCAAATCCGTCCAGCCCCAGATCAGATAGCGTTTTCAGTGCGACCTTTCGAGCATCATCTCGCGATTGGCCAAGATTGAGCGGCCCAAACATTACGTCTTCAAGAACGGTCGGGCAGAAAAGCTGATCATCGGAATCTTGAAACAGCAATCCAACCCGGCCGCGAATGGCGCGAAATTCTGATTCTGTTTCGCATCTTGACCCAAGAATGGCGATCTCGCCATTCTCTGCTGTGACCAAACCCATCAGACAATGCAACAGGCTGCTTTTTCCTGCGCCATTCGCCCCCATCAGGGCCAATCTTTCACCGCTTCGCAGGTACAGGTCCACACCATTCAAGACCTTGCGCCCGGTGGGGAAGGTGAAATGCAGGTTTTTGACTGTGATCAGATCAGCGGCGGACATGCGACCTCCAACCCGATCAGGGCAGCGGTGAAAAGGATGAGGGCACTGGCAAACAGATAATCCTGAGGACTGAACCGGGGCAGGGAGCCGAAATGCATATGACCGTGATAGGCACGACATTTCATCGCCCAAAGAATGCGTTCTGAACGATCATGGCTGCGCACCAGCAGCATCCCAAGTAAATATCCAAAACTGCGCCAGCTATGACGATTGTTACGCGCGACAAAGGCGCGTGCCCGCATGGCAACACGCAGGCGCAGATATTCTCGCCGCAAAAGATCGATATAGCGAATGGTAAACATGAAAAGCGTCACCAGCTTTGCCGGAACGTATATCCCCTGCAAACCCCGCCCCAGAAGGATTGCATCCATTCCGCCCACCAGTGCAATCAGAACAAGGATCGCGGCATTTGCTTTTAGCGCTATCAGCACAGCCTGAAACAGCCCCTGATAACTGGCGTCAAAACCCCAGAAGGTGAACATCACCTGGCCGGGAACGGTAAAGGGTAGCATGAGTAGCATCACGAGGATGAAACCATCCATGGCCAAAACCATTTTAAGCGTTCTGGGCCAGTCGGGTTTGGCAAAACCTGTAAAGATTACAGCGGTCAGAACCAGCATTGCCAATGGTTGCCAGCTTGAAAAACTCACAGCAGTTATAATCAGCGTGAGAGCAGCAAGTATACGAAATCGTGGATCAATCCGTGACAGAACCGAATTAGATCGCGATGGCATAAGGACAGTTGTTGCCCCGATCATGGCTTTTTATTCTGCTGACGGGGGCGTGATTTTCCGGCCTGAAACCATGCAAAGGCCCCGAATATTCCGACGATTACACCGATACCACCTAGAAGATCGGAAAATCGGACTTTGTCTTCGTAGGCAACCATCTGTTCGCGCAAGGGCCGGATATGACGGGATACAGCAGCGTCAATCAGGCTGTCCAACTCGTCCCTTGAAAGGGAGATCATCGCGTTTGAGTGATCCACAGCGATGGTTGTCGATGGGCTAGGTGTTTTTCCGCTTTGGAAGGCTGACGTCGTGTCAATCTGGCTGACGTCGACATTGATGCCTTCGCCACCGGACGGCAATTGATCCGAAAGCTCATCACCATTGATTGTGAAGCTTGCGATATGGCCGTCACCGGAATTGGCTTCGATGACGTAATCCTGCTGGTGACTGACGCGAAGTTTGAATTCACCCTGATCGTCAGTCTTTCCGGCAAAGATAATGTGGCCTGTATCATCAAGAAGATGGATTTCCGCATCATGCGGTCGGGCACCACCCCCGAAATAGGCATAGCCGTCAATGACGTCGCCATTTCCCATTGCAAAAACATGCAGGCTGTGTGCCTGGGCACTGACGCATGTAAACAGCGTGCCGATCAGAACGACAATTCCATATAATGTGGGAAATCGCGGCATCGATCAGGCAGCACTTCGAAGTGAACCGACGGGTGCCAGCATGACCGGACGGACTTTTTTGACAAGATGGACAGTTGCTGCTGTCAGGGCACCTTCAACCACCATGAGCGGTATGTGGCTCATGACGACAAGTTTTGCCGTCGGAACAAATTCCTGTCCGCTGGCTGCCAGTGACAGGCCGACCATCATGCTTGAAAGGGCAATGGCACCAGACCCGGCAACAAAACCCGCCAGCAGAACCGATTTACCTTCAGCACGTGCCAGAAACGGTGAAACGAGCCACCACATCAAAACGGCGGGCAGGGCGATATTGATTGTATTGACACCGAGAACGGTGATGCCGCCGAAACCAAAGAAAACCGCTTGCAATAACAGGCCGATGAATATCGCCGGGAAAACAGCCCAACCTAGCATCAAACCCGCCAGGCCATTGACGATCAAATGCGCACTGCTTGGTCCGACAGGAACATGGATCAAGGAGGCAACAAAGAAAACCGCACTCATCATCGCCACACGTGGCATCGCATCAATATCGATTTTGCGAAGCCCGTAACTGATACCGGCAACAGCCAAAACCGCGCCAGCGACAACGACTTCAGTCGATAGGGCTCCGTCGACGATGTGCATGGTCAAATCCCTGTAAAGCGCATTTGTAATCCATCAGCTTACAAGTAGGCCTGTAAACGGATGAAACGGCGCATTGATTTTATTCCGGTGGGGCAGACAGGCGATGAAACCTGCCTGAAAAGCGTAGCGATTTCGCAGTCGCGAAGTCAAGCAGGTTTCATATTTTTTAGAAATAAGTATGACGGAGCTGGCATATCGTTACGAACATCAGTCCATCGCGTTGGTTTTGACCCAGATGACTCCGCCACGTTCGACCGGAACCTGATCATCCGATCCGGGAGCCGCCATCGTGCCATCTTCGACCAAGGCGGCAAACGCCCACCATCCATCACGTGGCATGGCATAGGTGAAAACACCATTGCCGTCAGCCTTGATGACCTGTGTTGAAAAACTGTCATTCGGCAACGTGATACTACCGTCATTGGCATACTCGATCTCGACCTCGGCAAACGGTACCGGTTCACCATTGTGCCGAACGATCCCGCTAAACACATTACCGGTCCAGATGCCATAGGGGCGGGTCAGGGGCTCGATCTCGACTGGGAAGCCGACCATCTGATCCCATTCTTCACCTGCATCAAACGCATCAATGATCGTTTTGGTATATTGGATGATGTATTTGCCCTCGGACGGTTCGAAATATGGAGCCGGCTCGACATACAGCGCATACCCGCCGGGGCGATCAATGCTGATTGTGGCGTCGAAGGCTGCTTTGCCGTCAACTGTCTTTTCCACCAGATTGTCGTCAAGATCGGTTTTCTTGCCATTAGTCTGGATGCCAAATCGAACCGGCCGGGCCATTTCCATTGCCGGACCATTTGTCATCGGATGGGTAAAGGTCAGATCGATGTCAACATTTCGACCGGTTTCCTGTGTGACCACGTTGGTTGACGGAATCATCTTCTGGAAGTGGGCCTGAGCATCATGTTGTGCACTGATCAGCAACCCGAATGAGAAGCCCGCGGTCATGACAAACCGGAAAGAAATCGACATCTTTTCGTCCTGTGAAACTGAAATGACGCTTTAACCTATGGTGACCGATTTGCTGGGTCAATCCATTGAAATAAAATATTTCATAAAATATTATTAAACGTATGATTCTCGGAGGTGTATCGAAACCGGCGATGAAAGCCGGTTTCGATATCGCCAGATACTATTGCTAGCTGGATGCCTCAATCATTGGCTCGTCGTTGGTTTCTGATGCCAATCCCATATGCTTCTGGCGTTGTTTCTGTCGCCATGTGTCAAGGAACAGCAGAATGGGTGCCGCGATATAGATCGAAGATGTCGTGGCGATCACAACACCGAACACCATTGGGACGGCAAAGCTCTCAACGGCAGACCCACCCCAGATTGCCATAGGCACCATCGCAAACAGGGTTGTAAGCGATGTGAATAGACAGCGGGCAAGTGACTGATTGATCGACATGTCGATGATTTCACGCATCGGCATTTTTCGATAAAGCCGCAGATTTTCGCGCATCCGGTCATAAACCACCACTTTGTCATTGACCGAATAGCCGATCAGGGTCAGCAAGGCGGCAATGGCGGTCAGATTGAAGTCGAGCCCCATGATCGCGAAAAAGCCGATGGTTTTGGTCACATCAAGGATCAGTGTCAAAATTGCGCCAACGGCAAATGGCCATTCGAAACGCCACCAGATATATGCCAGCATTGCTAGGCTTGCCAAGAGGACGGCACTGACACCGGACTGGGCCAGTTCACCGCTGACTTTGGGGCCGACGACTTCGGTGCGTTCAAAATCTGCTGCTGGGTCAATCGATTGTACGGCCTTCTTTACGGTTTCGACGGCTGTTGTCTGTGCCTGTTCACCACCCGGCTGACGTTCAACCCGGATCAGGATATGTCCATCCTTGCCGATATCCTGAAGGCTGATATCGCCAAGTCCCAATGTCGAAAGTTCCTGTCGCAATGTTCCAAGATCAAGCGGACTGTAACCATCATTCCCAGTGCCACCAGCAACTTCGATCTGAATGCCACCTTTGAAATCAACGCCGTAATCAAGACCGGGTTTAAAGAACAATCCGATTGAAATAGCAGATAGCAAAAGTGACATGCCAATGCCGAGAAAACGTGCCCGCATGAAGGAAATGCTGGTTTTTTCGGGCATGAAACGACAAAGCGGTTCAATAACGAGCTTTTTCATCCGGGTGCGCCAGACGATTTCGGTCATGATGACCCGAACAACTGCAACCGCGGTAAACATCGAAATCAGGATGCCAAGACCCATCGTGATGGCAAAGCCACGCACCGGCCCTGATCCGAATTCAAAGAGAAGGGCGGTGGCGATAAGGGTTGTGATGTTTGAATCAACAATCGTGGCATAGGCACGCTTGAACCCGGAATCGAGCGCCATGAAGGCCGAAAGCCCCCGTTTCGTCTCCTCACGGATACGTTCGTTGATCAAGACGTTGGCATCAACAGCAAGCCCGATCCCCAGAACAATCCCGGCGATACCAGGAAGGGTAAGCGTCGCCCCCATAAGACCAAGGGCACCAAATGTAAGCATGACGTTAAGTCCCAATGCCAGGTTGGCAATAAGACCCCAGCGTCCATAAAGGAAAAACATCAACCCGGTCACAAGAGTCAACCCGATCAGGCCGGTATAAATGCCCATTTCGATTGCATCGGCACCAAGGTCTGGGCCGACGGTTCTTTCTTCGATCACGGTCATTGGGGCAGGAAGGGACCCGGCGCGCAACAGGGCTGAAAGCGTTACTGTTTCGCCTACAGTAAAGCTGCCGCTGATTTGACCGGAGCCCCCCGTTATCGCCTCCCGGATGACTGGTGCGCTGAGGACTTCGTTATCCAGAACAATGGCAAAGGGTTTTCCAAGATTAGCTCGGGTGATATCGGCGAACTTTGCCGCGCCGACCCTATCAAAACGGAAATTGACGACCGGCTGATGGCTTTGCGGATCAAAACCGGCATGTGCATCTGTCAGATGATCCCCCGAAAGTGCCGGGGGCCGGCGCAGGTGATAGCTTTGCCCATCCTTGTCTTTCACCGTAAGGACATTGCTGTCGCGCCTGTCTGCTCCGTTCTGATCGACCAGGATATAGAAACCAAGTTTTGCCGTGCTTCCCAGAAGTTTTCGAACCTGTGACGGGTCCTGAATACCCGGTAGCTGCACCAAGACGCGATCGCTGCCAATCCTCTGAATGGTAGGTTCTGAGACACCGATCTGATCGATACGGCTTCGAATGATCTCAAGACTTTGCTGGGCGCTGGCATCAACCCGGTTGCGAATACCTTGATCGCTAAGCGCGATATGAATGCTGTTATCGAGCGGTGTTGTAATCACAAATTCCGCTGTCGATCCGTGTCGCGGTGTTTCGACCTGCGCATTGACAAGGTCTTTGAGGGCATCAAGGGCAGCGTCGTGATCCTTGGCGTCGGGCAGGGTCACAATCACCTGATCATTGCTGATCTGAATGTTGTCAGTCGCTATGTGGGCTGTGCGAAGGGCCGTTGTCACATCATCACGCGCGATTTCAAGCTGTTCGGCAATCATCGCTGCGGTATCGATTTCCAAAATAAGGTGTGATCCTCCTCTGAGATCAAGTCCAAGGGCAACCTGTCGGGTTGGTAAAAATGATGGCCAGTTGGCAAGCTGGGCCGGGGTGAAAAGGTTTGGCAGGGCTGTCAGGAAGCCTGTCAGAAGGACAAGGGCATAGACAACCACGCGCCATCTTGATGTACGCATGACAATGAACTCCGCACAGCAATCGGGCCGAGCCAGTTTGATGCCCGGCGATGCTGTCACCTGATATTTCTGGAAACACGGCGCATATCGGGCCGTGGTTTTAAATCATGAAAATCAGGCCTCAAAAGGCGGTGCACGCGGAGAAACGGGAAGAATTTCTGCGCCAAATACCGTGATCGTACCTGCCTCAAAGAGGCGTTTCGCCGATTGGGTGGCTGCATGCGATGTGACCGACGGTACAATTGCAGCATTATCAGGGAAAGTTGGCTGATGGGCAGGGATGTCATTCGGGGTTTGGCGGTTGCCTGCGATGGCACGATCCGGTGTCGCAGGAAGGAGTGCCTGCGCCGGGCCGCTATCGTGATTGACGGTATTAAACGGATGGGGGAAAGTTGTTCCGTCGAAGACCGGAGTGGTAGTTATGGACGTCCCACCACCAAACAGAACAAGCGCGCAGGCGATCAGGCAAAAGGCAACACTTCGCAGCAGGTCCGAAGGGGGCCGATTGCGATCAGGATGACCTGCTGCCTTTGCGGCTTGGCTGAGTGGCTGGTTCATAATGGTCCGACAAGCGATAAAGCTGCGACACATATGGTGTGACCTCTAAAAAACACAAGCCCGGCATTAAAAAGTTTATCGGGGAATTCGGGGTACAAGGGGAACACGAGATGCTCAGGATGGTTTATGTTACGCCCGATGGTGGGCGCCATTGGGTGGATTCTGCATGGCGAGAAACCGCAACGCTTCATAATGCGGTGGCCAAGTGCGCGCCCGGTGATCTGATCCGTTTGATGCCGGGGAATTACTTTCTGCCTGAACCGGTAGACATCCCGATCAGCGGTCTTGAAGATCAACCAATTATTATTCGTGGCGAATATGGCGCCATTCTTGATGGTCGTCGTCCGCCTGATCCGGAAGTTTCGGCAACTGATCCCGGATGTGCCAGATATGCGGCGTTCCGTATCATCGGAAAGCGCCATATCCGCCTAGATAACATCCGTATCGAACGCGCATGGCCAAGTGCGGTATATATCCGCGACAGCAACGACCTGACATTCAAAAATATGCAGATCCGTGGTGGAACATATGCCTTTTATGCAACGGGCGAGCATACATCACGCATCACCATCGAAAATTGCGACTGGATTCAGGATGACGTGATCTGGCGTTACCTTGACTGGGCGATGATCCATGACGGTGAAATAACGCCGGGCAAGGAGGCACCATATCGATATCTGAACGGCGCATTCTTTGGCGCGGATGACATTGCGGGCGATATCCTGATCCGTCAGAATGACATTCGACATTGCTATAATGCGGTCCGGATGGATGTATCAGTGGCCAATCTGCAAAAACCGATTGGCAGTTTTAACCGCAATGTGCGGATCATCGATAACCGGTTCAGTTTCGTGCGTGATAACCCGGTCGAACCCGAAGCAACTGCCGTGGGCTGGTGGGTGGCCTACAACCAGTTCTATAACTGTCACAAGCTGTTTTCGCAGGATAATCTGGCTGGCGGGTATTGGTATTATTTTGGTAACCGCGGCTGGTTCGACAGCCGCCCGGGGCCGGAAGGTGACGAAAATAATGGTGGTGCCGTTTTCAAATTAGGCAAGGCAAGCCATGCGCAGCCAAACCTGCCATTTGAATGCTTCCACAACAGCTTCTTCCTACGCCAGAAATACGTCAAAAAGGGCGCGACCAGAATGTGGCAGAACCGTCGCAATGCTATAGGTTATGCCGATCCGGCGACATTGCCGGTCAATCTGATGTCAATCGATCAGACATTGTTTGGTCCGACCGATGAACTTGATCTTGGAGAAGATCGCAGCGTGATGTTTTCCGGTGATTTATGCAATCATGCGACCTATCCGGCGATATTCGATGCTTGGCCCGGCGTGCTGTGTAATCCGCGCCCGGCTTTGGAGCCGATATTCAAGGCGGGCATTTGCGGTGATCTGGAACTGGTTTCAGATCATGCCGAAGGATATGACGACGCACTTGAAGTTCCAATGCCAGACGGCACTGTCTGGAAATCCGACCCCAAAAGCTGGCCAGGGGCGTTAACCGGCAAAAGGCTGGTTAACGGACCGGAATATGTGCCGGTTGATTTGGAATATGTCCGTGCCAAGGTTGATGAAAATAATTCAGACACAGGAGATCAGGTAACCTGACGACGTTGTCGTAACCTGTGGGAAGGTTTGCAGCGAAGTGACGTAAGCGTAAATATATTGACTTGTAAGTCCCAATGTTGCGATGCTGCACCATTGCATTCATTCAATAAGAAAAAACATGAACGATAAGCTGTACAGCATTACCGAGCTTGCCGAAGAGTTTGATATCACGCCACGCGCCATCCGGTTTTATGAAACCAAAAGTCTTCTGTCGCCGCAGCGGGCAGGTGCGACGCGCGTATATAACTATCGTGATCGTGCGCGCCTTATGCTGGTGCTGCGTGGCAAGCGTCTTGGTTTCTCGCTTGAAGACATCAAGGAATATATTGATCTATACGACGCCGAACGGTCGGGTGCCGATCAGCTTGCGCATCTGATGCTGGTGGGGCGTCGTCGTATTTCCGAGCTGGAACAGCAGCTTGAAGACGTTCAGACAACCTTGGGCGAACTTCGTAAAATTGAAAGCGAAGCCGCCGACGCCTTGCGCGAGAAGGGGATCGACCCGGAAAAGGCATTGACAAATATCAAAGCCAAATTGATGTCTGAAACCGCGTGATCTGTTGATAATGCCCGATTAAACAAAAGCCCGGCCAATATGACCGGGCTTTTTTCATGATGGATCAAACCAATTTCAGGCAACGTCGCGTTGCAAGGGCAGGGTAACCTCAAACACTTCCTCGTCGGCAAGATATTTGCGCGAGAAGCCCAGTTTTTCACAAAGCGTCAGCATCCGGCGGTTATCTGGTAAGACCTGCCCGATAAAGGTCCCAGTTCCTTTTTGTCGGCAATATTCGATCATCTTTTCCATCAGCACACGACCAAGGCCGCGTCCCTTGATGTCCGAGCGCACCATGATTGCATATTCGGCATGTTCATTGTTGGGATCGATCACGACCTGAACAATACCGTGGATTTCGCCTTCTTCCGAACCATCCGGCACGATGGCAAGGAATGCCATGTCCCGGTCGTAGTCAAGCTGTGTCTGGCGGGCCATTTCCGAATGCGGCAATTCACGAACGGATCCAAAGAACCGGAAATGAATATCTTCCGGTGTCAGTTTGGACATGAATTCATAGTGCTTCGGCTCGTCCTCGGGCTTGATTGGACGCAGCAGATATTTCGTTCCGTCATCCAGAATCAGTTCCTGTTTCAGATGACGCGGGTAGGGATGGATCGCCAGACGCTGATCATCGCCAACCACTTTCGGTGTCACCTTGATCCTTGCATCCAAGGCGATCACACCGGTCTGATCAATAAGGAGCGGGTTCATATCAAGTTCAAGGACTTCACCCAGATGTACAACCAACTGCGACAACCGTACCAACGTGACATAAAGCTGTTCGAGATTGACCGGCGGCACATCGCGATAGCCGCGCAGCAGATTATAGATACGCGTACCTTCAACAAGTTCGCGCGCCAGCTTCATGTTTAGAGGTGGCAGGGCCATGGCCCGGTCTCTGACCACTTCGACCTCGACCCCGCCATGGCCAAACAGGATCACCGGGCCAAAAATCGGGTCGGTGGTCATGCCAACAATCAATTCACGCGCGCCTGCCCGCTTGATCATTTCCTGCACGGTAAAGCCACGCACCCGCGCATCTGGGAATTTCTGCTTGACGGTCCGCAGCATCTTGTTACCTGCGGCACGTAGTTCCTCGTCACTATCGATATTAAGAACCACACCGCCAACGTCGGATTTGTGACTGATATCATCCGACAGGATTTTAAGTGCGACAGGATAGCCGATGGCATCGGCCGTTTCGACGGCGTCATCAAGCGATTCTGCTGCTACGGTTTTGACCGTATTGATGCCGTAGCACTCCAGGACCGCCTTTGCTTCCGGCTCGGTCAGCATATCACGCCCCGAATGGATGGCTGTGTGGATGATCTGGCGCGCCTTGTCTGTTTCGGGGGTGAAATCCTGTGGTACTGACGGGGGCGTTTCCATCAGGACTTCCTGCAATTTGCGGTAATTCACCATATGCTGAAAGGCCGCGACCGCATTTTCAGGTGTGCGATAGGTCGGAATCCCGGCGGCATAAAACAGGTTGCGTGCCTTGGAAACCGTTGCCTCGCCAACCCAGTTGGTCAGGATGTTCTTGCGGCTGTCCTTGATGGCATTAATCACACCTTGGGCAACTTCAACCGGATCGGTGATGGCGGTCGGCGCGTGCATGACAAGGAGGCTGTCGATATTGGGGTCTTTCAGAACGGCATCAATCGACTTTGCATATCTTTCGCCCGGGGCATCCCCGATAATGTCGACGGGGTTCGCATGCGACCAGGTCGAAGGCAAAACACTGCTGAGTGCGTCGATGGTGCTGTCTTCCAGTTTTGCAAGTTGCCCGTGCCGTTCGATCAGGGCGTCAACGGCCAAAACGCCAATGCCGCCCCCATTGGTGATAATGCCAAGTTTGTCACCCCGGAAGGGGCGCATGCGTGACAGGGTTTCTGCGGCTGAAAACATTTCGGTTACCGTGTAGACCCGCAAAACGCCCGCACGTTTGATTGCCGCATCAAACACGTCATCGGCACCCGCTAGCGCGCCGGTGTGAGAAGCAGCGGCGGCGGCACCTTCGGCAAAGCGGCCAGACTTGATACACAGGATCGGCTTGTTGCGCGATGCGGCGCGGGCGGCGGAAATAAATCCGCGGCGTTCCTGAATGGATTCGATGTAAAGCATGATCGCACGCGTGTTAGGATCAGAACCCAGATAGTCGATCACATCACCGAAATCGACATCATCGCATTCGCCTAACGATATGAAATGCGAAAATCCTATGCCGCGTGCTGCTGCCCAATCGAGAACGGCAGTGCAAAGCGCGCCCGACTGCGACACAAATGCGATTTTGCCACTGCCGATGCTTTGATGGCTGAAACTGGCGTTAAGCCCGATGCCCGGCACCATCAGGCCAAGGCAGTTCGGACCCAATAGGCGCATCTTGTTACGCGCGGCAATCTCAAGCATCGCCTGTTTGATGCTGCGGGTTTCGTCATACTGTTCGGCGCCAAGGCCAGCTGTCAGAACGATGGCTGCCATACATCCTTTGGCCGAAAGGCATTCCATGGTGGGCACAACGGCCTTGGGCGGCACGCAGATAACGGCAAGTTCGGGAACGACCGGCAGGCTTTCAACATCTGGGTAGGCCAGAACACCGCCAATCGACTGGCTGCGCGGATTAACCGGCATGATCGGGCCGTCAAACCCGCCTGCGAGCAGATTGCGCATGATCACCTGACCCACGGAATGGGGCCGGTTGGACGCGCCAATGACTGCGACAGACTTGGGTTTGAAAAGATGGTCGAGATTAATGGTACTCATCACCGAATTCCCGCTTTGCCTTTTGGCTGCGCGTCCTGTTGACATGACGGCTGCCCGGATAAAATTGGTTTGGCATCAAGCCACCCGGTGGGCGGCATATGTGCACGTGCGAGATCGTATTACGGTGACCAGTATATTGATTTGTTATGAGTCAATAAAGCACTGATGATCCGAAGATTTTACAGGAGTGTCACACCCTGTTCCTATCGAAGCGATCATGTGTTTCCCGGCCGATACTGTGTGCCACCGGATAGGACCTTCAGCCACGGTGGCAGGTGAAAAAAGCTCATGAGCAGATACATCACAACCATGTCGTTAAAGTACGATGTATCGTCCGTCGTCAGGCAAATAATATTCGACCTGCCGGCATCTGAACCGGTGGCAAGTGCCATGAGCGCAAAGACCGGGGATGCGGCAAATGGAAACCATCGAAGCATCCGAAGGATGGCGGTATATCCACCATCCTCCGAAGCCATGCCGCCAATATATCTGCTTTGGCGATGCAGTTTGCCCATTTTGTATCTCCTGCCTGATGGGCCTAGTGGCATGCGGTTTTCTTGACGCTGTCGAACAGGCCTTCGACCGAACCGGTTTCAGTTTCGGTTTTCATTGCTGTCGTTTCATACAGATCATGGTGCCGCACCCATTCCATTTTGTTCGGGACATCTCTTTCGTCCCGACCCTTGGGCATAAGATCAAGCAGTCTGTATGTGCCCATCATGGCGTCGACCCCACGGCCATAGGTCGAGTAGGTATGAAAAACCTCGCCACGGTCATTTTTGATGAAGGCACTTAGCCCCGGCCATTCTTCGAAGGCATATGGCCATTTTCCGTAGTTGTAGTGAATTTCACCTTTGGCTGTTTCTTCGGGAGTGAAACTGACGTGGAAGTCATAGTTGAAGTCACTTTCATGGGAAGAGACCCAGTTGAATTTCCAGCCCATCCGCGCGCGAAAGCGTTCAATATTTGCAAATGGCGCACGTGAAACGGCGGTGAAAGTGACGTCGCGCTGCGCCATATGGATCGTGATACCGTCCACATGATCGGCCATGAACGAACAGCTTGGGCAGCCTTGCTCCCAGTCGGGTCCGAACATGAAATGCTGGACAAGCAGCTGGCTGTGACCGTCAAACAGGGCAGCAAGAGACCGTTTTCCATCAAGCGTATCGAACACATAGTTTTTGTCGATACGGACATAGGCGAGTTCGCGGCGGGCGGCGGCGATTTCATCGCCAAGACAGGTCAGTTCCTTCTCTCGGGCGAGAAGTGCCTTGCGTTCGGATAACCATTCATTGCGGCTGACGATACGATGGGTTTCCATGTTAGGTTTGGAGATCATTTTGGCATTCGTCATTTCTGTTTTCCTATCTTTCGGTTGACGATAGGCAAAGGTTAGGCGAAGGGGCGTTCAACCGGGGAGTAACAAACGTGACGCAATTTGGGATGCCTGAATGGCGATAATGGATTCCCTGATCACAGCTGCCGCGCGAGCCTTGTCAGCCGGTGATCCGCTTGGCGCGTTGAAATTCGTCGGTCTGCGGGATGATCCGCCAGCACTGGCACTGCGCGGTATTGCCTTGGCCCAGTTGGAAGATTTTGATCGGGCCAGAGCGCTTCTGAAACGGGCTGCGCGCGGTTTTGGTGCGTCGGAACCAGTGGCATGTGCGCGTTGCGTTGTTGCCGAAGCGGAAATTGCACTGGTGTCTCGTGATCTGGGATGGGCTGAAAAGGCTCTTGATGGCGCACGACAGGCTCTTGAACAGCGTGGCGATCATGTGAATGCCGCTCATGCAAGACAGCTTGAAATCAGACATGTTTTACTGACAGGACAGCTTGAGCAGGCTGAACAGATGCTCGGCGAAATCAATCCGGACATTTTGCCGCCGATTCTGCAGATTTCTCATGAAATGATCCTTTTTGGGATCGCTGTGCGGCGTCTTCAGGCCGGGGCGGCACGCGTGGTCCTTGAACGGGCAAATCATTTGGCGCAGGTGGGAAACCTGCCGGTTCTGATCGCAGAAACTGAAAAAGCATATGTAACTTTGAATGCGCCTGCAGCGCGGCTGATTGCCAATGGCGAGGAGCGGCTTGTCATTCTTCAGGAAGTCGAAGACCTGATGGAATCGGACATGCTTGTTATTGATGCGTGCCGATATACCGTTCGTCAGGGGCGGGAGGCGATTTCACTTTCAACCCGACCGGTGCTTTTTAACCTTCTACGTATTCTTGGCGAAAGCTGGCCGAAAGATATTCCTAGAGATTCTCTTTTATCCGGGGCATTTGGTGCCCGGTATGTCGATGAAACGCATCGTTCCCGATTGCGGGTTGAAATCGGGCGATTGCGCAAACTGATCCGAATCTTTGCAAATATTACCGCAACGGATTCCGGTTTTATCCTGAAGCCCAAATCTGTCGGAAAAGATCAGTCCGTAATGGTTCTGCTTCCTCCGATGGAGGATAAAAACGCGAATATTCTTGCGCTTTTGGCCGATGGCGAAGCATGGTCGAGTTCGGCATTGGCGATCGCGCTTGATACCAGTGCGCGGACCGTGCAAAGGGCACTTGAAGAATTGGCGCGCGCCGACAAAGTTCAAACGATTGGCCGCGGCCGTGCACGGCGATGGACGTCACCACCGCCACCTGGTTTCACGACAACATTGTTACTCCCGGGTCGACTTCCCGTTGAATAGCCTGTGTCTTGCATAAGCGAAACGCAATCATAGAAAGGGCTAGAAAATGGCCGATCTAAAAGCTGAAATTCTTGCAGAATATGGGCCTTTCCCGGGTATCGATCAGGTGCATGGCGTAACATATGATGGACGTCATGTGTGGATAGCAGCGGGCGAGACTATCCATGCGATTGACGCCGAAAACGGAACCCCGATACGCATGATTGAAGCCGCTGCCGATGCTGGTACGGCCTTTGATGGCACTCACATTTTTCAGATAGCCGAGGATCACATATACAAAATCGACCCGGAAAGCGGTCATGTTCTGGATTCCATTCCTGCACCCGAGGGTGGCAATTCCGGCATGGCTTGGGCAGAAGGCAGTCTTTGGGTGGGCCAGCATCGCAACCGGAAAATCCATCAGGTCGATCCACAAACGGGCGAAGTCCTGCGCACGATAGAATCTGATCGTTTTGTCACCGGTGTTACCTGGATCGATAACGAGCTTTGGCACGGAACATGGGAAGGTGATGAAAGCGATGTTCGCCGGATCAACCCCCAAACCGGCATGGTTCTGGATCGATTGACAATGCCAGCCGGTGTCGGTGTTTCCGGTTTGGAAAGCGACGGTGCTGCACGGTTTTTCTGTGGAGGTGGTCCCAGCGGCAAGGTTCGGGTCGTAAGGCGTCCGGCACGGCCGTAATCGTCAGTGAAGATGCCCGTGATGGCCTTCGTCATCAAAGCGATCGGACTGTTCTATCCATTCCTCAACTTCGCCGGCACTTTGCATCGCCAGCGCAACTTCAAGATCGTTTTGAACATGGGCCAGGCTGTCAAACATCGGGCACCAACCAAACGCCTGAATACGTTCATCTGTTGTGGATGAAATCGTAAACAGATCACCATCAATCCGGTGCACAAGGCCATGAATGACCTCATCTTCGCCGACGATCATCCAGCCATCCGTTGCACCGGCCAGCGTGCCAAGCTTCACTTGTTTCAATTCGATTTTAGCTGTTTTCATGGTTGATCAGTCCGGTTTCTGGGGCAGGTGAAACAATATCAAAAGAAAAAGGGACCGAACAAATTGTTCGGTCCCTTTTAATTGGCTCCGGCAGCAGGACTCGAACCTGCG
>NZ_JPWA01000070.1 GCF_003326475.1 Thalassospira xianhensis MCCC 1A02616
GACCGCCCCGGCACCGGCACGGCCGCGCCGCGAACGTCGTGATCGCAATGACAATCGCCGCAATCGTCGGGATCGCAATGACCGTAACGACCGGGCTGATGTGAAAAACATCCCGATCCAGAGCGGCCCTGCCCCGGAAACCGCGGAAGAAATCGCCAAGGAAGCGGTTTCGGCACCGGCACAAAGCCCGGTGGAAACCGTGGTGGAAAAACCGGCAAGCCCGACCCCTGCCCCCGCGGCAGCACCGGCAGCGGAAAAATCCGAACCGAAGGCAGAGCCGAAGAAACCGGCACCGAAAGCCGAAAAGGCCGCCGAGCCGGAGGCAAGTGAACCGGTTGCAACTGAGCCGGCAAAAGACGAAAAACCGAAGCCGAAGAAACGCGGCTGGGGGAGCCTTGGTCGTTAAGACCTGGCTTTGATAAAATCAAAAAGGGCTGCCGAATGTTTTCGGCAGCCCTTTTTCGTTACAGCTTGCGTGAAATGAGAACGGCTTACCGCTGCCAGTTTTTTAGGGCCTTGACCGCGCCCAGCATGGTGGCTTCGCTATGAGCGAACGAGAAGCGAACATAATGTTTGCCGCGCAGGCGATCAAAATCGGTGCCCGGCGTGGTGGCAACACCGGTTTCGTCCAGCATGCGACGACAGAAATCCTCGCTATCGGTCGTCAGATCGCGAACATCGGCATACAGATAAAATGCCCCATCCGCCGGGGCGAATTTGGTGAAGCCCGCAGCAGGCAGTTCATTTAGCAGAATTTCGCGATTGCGCGCGTAGGCCGCGACATTGGCCTGCAATTCATCCTCGCAATCAAACGCTGCGACGGCGGCGATCTGTGACAATGCCGGGGCCGAAATAAACAGGTTCTGTTGCAGGCATTCCACCGCCCGCATCAGATCAGGCGGCACCACCGCCCAGCCCAGACGCCAGCCCGTCATAGAAAAATATTTCGAGAAGCTGTTTATGATGATCGCGTCATCGCCGAATTCAAGAGCGGTGCATTCCCGAACATCGCCAAATGAAATGCCCTGATAAATCTCGTCACTGATCAGGCGAATGCCGTTTTCCCGGCAATAGGTTGCCAGTTCCCGGTAGGTTTCGACATCGATCATGCTGCCCGCGGGGTTGGAAGGGCTTGCAACGATCAGACCATCAATCGGATCATCAAGATCGCGCAGCATGGCAACAGTCGGCTGATAATGGCTTCCGGGGCCAGCAGGCAGATTGACGGTATCAATGCCCAGTGCCGTCAGGATGTTGTGATAGGCAGGATAGCCCGGTGCCGCCATTGCGACACGATCACCGGCATCAAAGGCCGCCAGAAACGCCAGCACGAAGATCGAGGACGAGCCACTGGCAACGCAGATGCGCGACGGATCGACCGGAGTGTTGAATTTGCGTTGATAATGACCGGCAATGGCTTCGCGCAGGGGATCGATCCCCATTGCATTGGTATAGCCGATCAGATCGTTATCAAGGGCACGTGCAGCGGCCTCGCGGACCTTGCGTGGGGCCGGTGTGCCGGGTTGCCCGACTTCAAGGTGAAAGACGGCCTTGCCATCGGTTTCGCGCGCGTTGGCAGCACGCATGACATCCATGACGATAAAGGGCGAGATAGCACCGCGACGCGATTGTTTCAAAGCCATGTGTGGGGTCCTGCTTTGTATCGTGAAAATCGGGGCAGGAAGACCTGCCCCGATGAAATGCCTGTAAATGGTGGCTTACTGCGTGCCGGCCATTCCGCCGCCCGCAGGGTCGGCAATGAACTGGCAGCTTTCGGGATGTGGCGGTATCCCTTCAAGGCAACGCACGATATTGACCGCCGGTTTGCCATCCGAATTCATCGGAATATTGGCAGCCGCACCCTTTTCGATCAGGTCTTCGGCCATGGTGGCAATCTGTTTGGTCGCCCCTGCCGGAGTGCCGGTTCCAGCGATGCCATAATAATATTCCCAGACGAACGGGTTCACCATAAGGGCCGGGCCCATCAGCGGAGTCTGGGCATAGAACGCATCCCCGGCGGCAAGGTTAAGACCGAACGCATCGGCACCCAGTCCCGCACCAAACGGTTTGTTCATCGTGGTCATGCAGGCAACCGCATTGGCTGCACGGTCCAGAACGACAAAGCCACTGCGGCCTGTATTGGACTGAATGTTGCTGTCAGCAGCATCGATATCAGCCAGATAGCGGTTCAGGATCGCGCCAAGTTCCGTGCCTGCATCAACAACCGCACGTCCGGACTCCGAACGCGGCGGATATGCCAGATACAGCATTTCGTTGCCAACTTTGACCTCGGTCGCGGACTTCCATTGCGGTTTGTAGTCACGCATGTCGTCGGCGGTCAGTGTACCACCGGCATTCTGGACCGCCGTTGCGATCTGGGCACCAAGGGCACCGTTATAAAATTCACCCGGCCCCTTGACCCGAAGGGATGTCAGAAGCGCACCGAGATTGACCGAGCGAATCCGGTCGCCGACCTGCAAAGTATTGCCGCCGGGCATGAGAACATCACGTAGGATCGGGCTTGCCTCGATGCGGTCGCGGTTGGCTTCGATGTCATCCACCATCGACCGCGATACCGGAACGCCAAGGCGGGCATATTGTTCAGCAGCCGACAGGAGCTGCGGCCATTGCAGGCGGCCATAGCGCGCACTAAGTGCATAGAGACCGCGCGGGACGCCCGGAACGGTGGTTGCAGTCTGGCTGTCGGCGGTGCGAGTCCCCGGGCGCGGCCAGAAATCAAGGACTTCGACCTTTTTCGACTGGCGATCATGAACAACGCAAACCCCGCCGCCACCAATACCGGCCACCGATGATTTGGTTACCGTCATGGTCGCGTAAAGCGCAACAGCCGCATCCGCCGCCGTACCACCCGCCGAAAGCACATCGCGTGCGATGCGAACCGCACGGGGTTCATCAGCGACGACACCGCCAAGGAAACCACTGACGGCCCCGATTTGGCCAAGATTTTCAGTATTATCGCTACTGCAGGCCGCAAGACCGGCAGTCATTGCGATTGCCGTCATGATCCGCCATGATGGCTTGCGCGTCGGCAACCTGTCCGCACTGGTCGGGTCGACATCGGATGAACGAAAACACGGAACGCACATTTTGCTCAGACGCATTATTACTCTCACTGCCATTTTCCTTGTTGCCCTGCCCAGCACAGTTTTTGCGCAGGGTCGTTCTTTTATCCGGGATACCGAGATTGAGGAAACCCTTCATCTCTATGCGACCCCGATATTCAAGGCTGCCGGGCTCGATCCGCGCGGCGTTGCAATCTATATCGTTTCGGACCCCAGCCTGAACGCATTTGTTGCTGGCGGCCAAAAGCTTTTTATCAATACTGGCCTCTTGTTGAAAGCCCAGACTCCCGAACAGGTTATGGGCGTGATGGCCCACGAAACCGGCCACATATCGGGCGGGCATCTTTCGCGTATTCATGATCAGCTTCGAAATGCGTCTGCGATCTCGATTCTGTCAACCATCGTCGGTGTTGCAGCCGGTGTTGCAGCCGGTCGTGCCGATGTCGGTACAGCCGCCGTTCTTGGCGGCCAGAACGTGGCAGAACGCAATTTTCTGGCTTATTCGCGGACACAGGAAAGCAGTGCCGATCAGGCCGGTGTCAACTTCCTGACCGATGCGGGGATTTCATCGCGCGGTCTGATGGAATTCATGGAAACGCTCGAAGGTCAGGAATTGCTGAGTACTGCACGTCAGGACCCGTATCTGCGCAGTCACCCGCTGACGACCGAACGTGTCGAGTTCCTTGAAAACTATACTGCGAATTCACCGTTAAGAGACGCCAAGGTTGATCCGGTTCTGTATGAACGCCATGACCGCATGCGCGCCAAGCTGTATGCCTTTACCAACCATATCCAGCATACATTGCGCACCTATCCCGAAACCGACACCAGCATTTCGGGGCGTTATGCACGTGCGATTGCCTATTACCGGGACTCGCAAATCGATCCAGCGATGAAGCTTATTGACGGGCTGATCGCCGAAGAACCGGAAAATCCATATTTCGAAGAACTTAAAGGTCAGGTCCTGCTGGAATTCGGCAAGGCCCAGGAAGCCACCGATCCGCTTCGCAAAGCCGTCGAATTGTCCAACGGTGCACCGTTGATCCGCTTGCTGCTAGCGCATGCGCTGATTGAAAGCGGCGATAACAGTGTCCTGCCGGAAGCCAAGGAAAACCTTCTGGGGGTTCTTTCGGTTGAACGCAGCAATGCGTCGGCATGGCGGTTCCGGGCGATTATCGAAAACCGTCTGGGCAACGAAGGCGAGGCGTCGCTTTCGCAGGCGGAATACAGCCTTTTGACCGGGGATCGGGAAGCCGCGAAATATCACGCGGTTCAGGCCGACCGGAAACTTGAAAAAGGCACTGCAACCTGGCAGCGCGCGCAAGACATCATTCGTGCGACCGATCCGGAAGGCAAGGACAACCGGAATTGACCGCAATCGCCCCAAAATGGGCGGCGATGCGGTTACCGGCCCCTCGCCGTATAGGCCTTGCCTTTGCGGTGTTTTACCTGTTGACCGGATGCAGCCTGCCCGATGCCGGGGTAAGCGTCGAGGGGGATCTGAAGCTTCTTTATGCCCCCTTCCCGCTGAATAACCCGCCCCGGTACTGGCATTATGCCGAACGACCGGCAAAGCTTGATACGGGTGAACAGTCAAAGGCCAACAGCCTATACTGGGAGGATATTGACGGGCGCATCGCCCTTGCCATGCGTCCGGCAATTGACAGCTTTGAACTTGGCCGTCGCACCAATATCGCGGTTCTGGCATCCCCCTATCTGTCGTTTGACTGGCTGATGAACGCGTCGGCGCGCCCCGGCGATACCGAGCTTATCCTTGGTTTCCGGGCGCAATCACATGGTGATTGGGGTGAAAGCGATCTGGGGGCAGGCAAACCGCCCGTCGATCATGTGATCCGTCTTCCGATTGGCGGGGACATGACCGGTATCAAGGAATGGCAACGCGATTATTTCGATCTTTCGGCCCTGCATCGCCGATACTGGCCCGACACAGATACCATCGATGTCCGTCTGGTATGGATCGGGATTGCCGCAACGCGCGATCAGGGGGCTGATGTGGCCGGTGTCACATATCTCTCGCATATTTTACTTTCCCGTTAGGTACCCGTCTCGTATCAATTAGCCAAAGAAATCAGGTCCCGCGCGATGCCAGACATATCCGGGACAAAGACAACAAGGGATTTTCGATGAATTCGCACATGATCAAACGCCTTCTTGGCGGTGCCGCCATCATGCTTTCGCTGGGTTTTGCCATGGGCGCACCGGCACAGGCAGAAGAACTAAGCGATGCACAGAAGGCCGAGATCGAAGGCGTGATTGAACAGTATCTTCTGGAAAACCCGGATGTTCTGCTGCGTGCGATCCAGAATGTTCAGGTCTGGCAGACAACCGAACAGGCCCGCCAGCAGGCCGAAGCCATTCAGCCGGTGTGGGATGCGCTGGTGGCCGACAGTTCGGTGCCATCGGTTGGCCCGCTGGATGCGCCGGTGACCGTGATCGAATTTTTTGACTATCACTGCGGTTATTGCAAACGCGCCTTTGACGGCGTGAAGGAACTTGCGGAAAATTCCGATGGTAAAATCCGCACCATGTTTGTTGAATTCCCGATCCTGCGCGAAGAAAGTGCCGATGCGGCCCGTGCGGCACTGGCTGCAGCCAAGCAGGGCAAATACATGGAAATCCACGCGGCCTTCATGGAAAACCGCGGTATCCTTGACGAGGCACAGATCAACACATTGGCCAAAGACGCTGGTGTTAACGTTGATCAGATGCGCAAGGACATGCAGTCACCGGAAATCAACGGCATGTTACAGCAATATGCCGCCATGGCGCGCAGTATCGGGGTCAATGGCACCCCGGCCTTCCTGATCAATGGTCAGATGGTGTCGGGTGCGGATATGGAGCGCGTCAATGCGCTGGTCAAAGCCGGGCTTGAACAGGCGTCCTGATTTTACGCCAAGCCGCTACTACGGATACAGTCAATCCTTTACGCAGCCTGAATGAAACAAAAGCCCCCGTTTCGATACCGAAACGGGGGCTTTTTATCGTACATCTATGCGATCAGATCAAACCGGCCAGCGGCGAGGACGGATCGGCATATTTTTTCTTGGGCATGCGACCGGCAAGGAAGGATTCACGACCAGCGATGATCGCGTGTTTCATGGCGCGCGCCATGCGGATCGGATCCCTGGCACCGGCAATCGCGGTATTCATCAGAACGCCGTCACAGCCCAGTTCCATGGCAAATGCCGCATCGGATGCGGTGCCGACACCGGCATCGACGATCACCGGCACATTGGCGTTTTCCTTGATCAGCGCGATATTAACCGGGTTGAGAATCCCCATGCCCGAGCCGATCAGCGATCCCAGCGGCATGATCGCGACACAGCCCATATCTTCAAGCATTTTGGCCTGAATGGGATCATCGCTGCAGTAAACCATCACGTCGAAACCGTCCTTGATCAGGGCCTCGGCGGCTTTGAGGGTTTCGGGCATGTTGGGATAAAGCGTCTTCTGATCGCCCAGAACTTCAAGCTTCACCAGATTCCAGCCGCCGGCCTCGCGCGCCAGACGCAGGGTCCGGACCGAGTCATCAGCCGTAAAGCAACCCGCTGTATTGGGCAGATAAACGTATTTTTTCGGATCGACATAATCGACCAGCATCGGCTGCGACGGGTCGGTCAGATTAACACGACGGACGGCAACCGTGACCATTTCCGCGCCCGACGCATCAATCGCGATGCGGGTTTCTTCGAAATCCTTGTATTTGCCGGTACCGACGATCAGACGTGATTTGAATTTGTGGCCCGCGACGACGAAACCCTCGTCATTGGCGGACGCAAGATCGGCATCCGAGGAACCGCCACCAATAAAATGAACGATTTCAAGCTTGTCGCCATCGGCAAGTGCAGTATCGCCATAAGCCGTTTTCGGCACGATTTCGAGATTGCGTTCCACCGCGACCTTGGTCGCCGTGATCCCGAGTTCACCGAGAAGATCGGCAACGGTTGCTGCGGTTTCGATGGTGCGGTCTTCACCGTTGATGGTCAGGCGCATCTGTTCGTCTTGTCCTTGTGGTATCAAAATATTCACCTATTGGCGCGCAGTATGCGCAGCTGCCGGGCGAGAGGCAAGCTGTGATCGGCGGATTCTGCCATGCGGGGTACACAAAGCTGCACCGATGGCGATGATGCCAACATGATCGTGTGGTTACAGTCACATGCCTCGTCCGAATGCAACGTTGCGTCAGACTTTGGTCGTGTTATAAACGCATCACTATATGTTGGGCATGTGGGAACGGATGATAAAACCCGTCTACATTCTGAATGGGCCGAATTTGAACCTGCTGGGACAGCGTCAGCCGGAAATTTACGGTGCGACCACCTTGCAGGATATCGACAACATGTGTTCTGCACATGCGTCGAAAATTGGCCTGTCCGTCGTCTTTCGCCAAAGCAATCACGAAGGCGAGCTGGTTGACTGGATTCAGGAAGCCCGGCAAGAAGCTGCTGGCATTATTATCAATGCTGGGGCATATACGCACACATCGGTTGCGATCCTTGACGCATTGCTGGCATCCGATTTGCCGGTCGTCGAGGTCCATCTGTCAAATATTCATCAGCGGGACGCATTCAGACATCATTCTTACGTCTCGAAAGCTGCAAAAGGCATGATCTGTGGTTTTGGCGCGCAGGGTTACATTCTTGGCCTTGATGCCATCAGATCACTGATCCACACACCATCATAAAAGATATCGAAATGAGCAAGTTCAACATCGACAACGATACCATTCGCCAGCTCGCCGAGCTGCTGGACGAGACCAACCTGACCGAGATCGAAGTTGCCGCAGGCGACAATCGCATCCGCGTCGCCCGTCAGGGCACCATGGTTGCAGCCGCTCCGGCAGCTGCACCGGTTGCCGCTGCTCC
>NZ_JPWA01000071.1 GCF_003326475.1 Thalassospira xianhensis MCCC 1A02616
GTCATTACCACACCAGCCATTTACGAAGTCTTCTTGAGTATCGTAGCGCGGGTCTGAGCTTGAAGCTTCACAGCCATTTGGGAGGGCGCAGTATGTTCCCGGTGTCGCCTGGGGGTCCTCTACTGTTGCGGCAAGTGCTGTGTTCGCGATCAAGCCGAGCAAGGCGATTGCGGCGGCTATGATGTAGTAGGCGAGCTGACGAAACAGCCGGTTTTCCAAGGCACGGATTAGCTGGCGTGTGAAGTAATTCATAGTGGGTTGCTCAGGGAGTAAAAGGCCCCCGAAGGGGCCAGTCTGTTACTTGATGAACCCGCGAACAGCGTTCCAGGCGGAGCGAAGGGCAGCAGGAGCAAGCAGAGCTGCACCTACTACGCCGATTGCTGCCAGAGACAGTGCCAGTTGGGTCGTTACGTCGGTCATATCCATGAGTTTCTCCTCAGTCTGGACGTTGATCAGTTAAGAATCGGGCGATAGTCGCGTAGATGAACACTGTTGCGAATATCAACCCGACGTAGGTGAGCAGCTCGTTGGACTGCTCATATGTCAGAGGGGGCACCCACGAAAAGTAACCCTCCTCCACCTGCACGAGAGTACCGTTACAAGTAACAGCACCCTCTGTACCTTCTTCCCAAGCCCCGTCACACATCACAACCTGATTCATTGGATTGACCTCGTAAAAAGCGCAATGAGTGCCATGGCGGTGATGATGAAATGAATCCAAGGGCCCGGGTCATTCATGAGTTAATGGCCTACTTAAGCCGCGACGGCTTTTTGGGTTGTGGGAGTAGCAACCTCGATGATTGCTTTGTTGTCGCGGTCTAGGCGAAGTTGCGCGTCGCAGGTAACCGGAAACTTTGAGTCGCGGAGGGTCATTGCTACGGCTGGGTCGCATGACATTTCCGAGGCGTCAAAGCCGTGGGCTGCTGCTGTTACGCCTTGAATAATCGGTTTGTTGAGCACGGTTGCTGTCCAGAAGTCATACTGGTTGCCAGTTTTCTTGGAGGTACCAGAGCGACGGATCAGACCCGCGATAATCATTTGGCTTTTCATAAGTTCACCTTTAAGCAGTGCGGACCAGTTCGGCCCAGTGGGTTACCGCTTGGCATTCGAGTACCTTGCGGCGGAGTGGGACGACCTGCCCGGTGGACAAGTCGGCATCACCTAGGCCAGCGGCCCGGAGAATCTTTAAATTGCGATACCACGTCGGGCGGCTTTGTAGTTCACGTGCTGCTTCCCAGCCTTCGGACTTGATAAGCGCCCAGAGTCCAAGGGCGGCACGGGCCTGCCCTTCCGTCTCTGCCGCAGCCATTACGCGGGTTTTGATATCGTCATGTGTTTTCACTTCCGCTGCTCCTATCATCCGGCCGAAATACTCATTCCATTCATTGCGGAGGGTTGCCGGGGTTACGGTTTGCCAGTCGTGCCGGGAGAACCACTCTCGGCCTAGTTTTAGTTCAAGGCGCAACAGCCTGTCGGCTGCTGTAATTTGCTCTTGGGTGTAGGGGTAGCCCTCGTAAGTGGGCTTTTTCATCATGTAGGTGAGGTGGGGGCCTTTTGCGTAGGCTTTGCCGCTGCGCATCTTCGAGCGGTGGGACCAGTACACGGTGTCACCTGCTTGCTGGCTGACTCGGTAGCGTCCGCCCTCACAGTTGCGCAATGTCGACAGGGCAACCCGGACGGCGGCCTGATCCTCTAGCAACAGATTCTCTGTGACGTCGACGCGGGAGAGTTTCCAGCTATTTGCCGTGGGCAACTGGCAATTAAGCATCTGACCAACAAATGAGGCCATCCGGTTGATGCAACCCGCAATGTCGAGAGCCTGACTCGCGCCGGCGCCGAATACGGCGTCACCCTGGGCGATGATTCTGGCGGGGCTGCCTTGAATCCAGAGTTCTGACCCCCCTGCCTTGACGCTGATTGCGTGGGTATCCGAACGGATCGAGTCCCAAGCGGCGGATTCCCACCGTAATTCACCTGTTTGTGCGTTGATGCGCTGGACCCGATCGCCGTAGGCCATGACGATCGCCAGAGCCTCAGGGTTAAGGTTTTCGTAGGGGGTTCTGACCGTCACCCAGTCAAGAAGCATTGGAACCCCCTTTTGCTGTCCGTGTAGACAGTGATTTTTGTGGGAAAGTCTCACGTATGAGACAAAGTGGCGGTGTTACAGGGACCGCCACCCGGAAATCAAAGTCTCACGTATGAGACAAAGTGGCGGTGTTACAGGGACCGCCCCCCGGAAATCGACCGGCAGAAGCTGCCGGATCGATCCAGAAGAAAAGACCCCACCGGCAACCTTGGGGGAAGGAACGTAGGCCGGGGGGAAAGCAGAGGCCGTGAAAATCGGGTTTTTCATGGCGCGGGATGTGGTGTTGGTGGGTGCAACGGTGTCACCCGCACCGAAACGGCGTAGAAAGCGCTGGGAAGCCGTTTCTTGGTGTTCTGTCTCTAGGGCGCGCCGGGGGCGAGGTTTCGGCAGAACGTGGTGTAGGGCTCCGTTTTGGGCGCTTTCCTGCTGCCTGTTATGCCCTTCGGGCATGAAAGCAACACATCGTGGGTTCAGGCAGTAGGCGCGAGAGTCGAAAACCTCGAAGGAGCAGTGAGCGCAGAAAAGGCGGTTTCTCCAGATGCGTGTGGGTAGCTTGCTCATGCCGGGCACCCCTCAAGGTAGCTGGCCGCGAAGTAGACGGCAGCGACTACCGAAATGGCGAAGGCAAGCAGCGCGGCAGAGATTATTTGCTTTTCGGTCATGGTCTTCCCCCTTGGAAGTGGTCGAGTTGACTGGTAATCCCCCCATTTTTAGCGGGGTTCAAAAGTAGACCTTAGGCCATCATGGCCAACTTCTGTTGAGGGGTAATCCCTCCGAGTCCCATATTGGGTCGTTCGTGATTGTAGTGCCAGAGCCAGCGAGTGGCATAGTCCTGGACTTCTTCAGTGCTGTCGAACAAATACTGCGCCAGCCAATCGTAACGGACTGTTCGGTTGTAGCGTTCAATATAGGCATTCTGCTGCGGTTTGCCCGGCTGGATAAACGCCAGCTTGATGTCTTGTTTGTCGGCCCAGGCTGACAGCTTGCCGCTGATGTACTCAGGACCGTTGTCACAGCGAATAGAGCGCGGTTTCCCACGCCACTCAATGATCTGCTCCAGTGATCGGATAACCCGCTCTGCCGGAAGCGAGAAGTCCACTTCGATGCCAAGGCCTTCCCGGTTAAAGTCATCAATCACATTCAGCAGTCGGTAACTGCGACCGTCGTTAAGCTGGTCGTGCATGAAGTCCATCGACCAACTGTCATTGATGATTTCCGGCACGGCCAAGGGTTCAGGCTTTTCACGAACCAGGCGCTTTTTAGGTTTGATTCGCAGATTCAGTTCCAGCTCCCGATAAATCCGGTAAACCCGTTTGTGATTCCAGGCAAAGCCTTTCACATTGCGCAAATGCAGGAAACACAGACCAAAGCCCCAGTTCCGCTGGTTATGGGTCAGTCGGATCAGCCAGTCCGCGATTTCGGCATTCTCGCTGCTGAGCTTTGCCCGGTAGCGATAGCAGGTCTCGCTGATGCTGAACATCCAGCAAGCCAGGCGAATACTGACGTGCTTCTCATTGACGGCTTTCTGCGCCATCTCACGGCGACGAGACGGCTTTACCACTTTTTTTCGATAGCTTCCTTGAGGATGTCAGCCTTCAATCGTTCCTCGGCATACATCTTCTTGAGCCGGCGGTTTTCATCCTCCAGCTCTTTCAAGCGAGCCATCATGGACGCGTCCATGCCACCGAACTTGGCCCGCCATTTATAAAAACTGGCGTTGCTCATGCCGTGCTCTCGGCACAGCTCCGGGACCGGCACGCCGTTCTCGGCTTGCTTGAGGATCGACAGGATCTGGCTGTCGGAAAAACGTGACTTCTTCATGCAGAATCTCCCTGCGTCTAGCTTACGGAAAATTCTACTTTTGATCACCGCTGTTTTTCGGGGGGATTACCGACTTCCGTATGTCTAATGAGACTTGACATGTATATCGGCATTAGACATTGAGGGTTTCGGGGTTGTCAAGCATCATTAGACAAACGCTGAGGAGCCAGAAATGAAGCCATACGACCTGATTGAGCAGTACAAGCAGAAAAAAGGGCTTAGGAGCGACAACGCAGTAGCGAAGGAGCTAGGGCTTACAAGAGGTGCTATTTCGGCGGTTAAGCACGGCGGAAGCCTCAGTGTTGAAAACGCCTGGACGATTGCTGAGGTGATCGGGATGGACCCGGCTGAGGCTGTTGCTATCTGCAAGATAGCGCAAGCAGAACGCTCGCACGACGAGGAGGGCTTGCAGGTTTGGAAACGACGATTTCAAGCAGTAACACACTCTGCTGCAACGGTTTTTGGTTTGATAGCTATCCCCTATTGGGCAGAGGTAGCGGATAAACTCTGTATATTATGTTCAATAGACTATCTGTCAGGCAAGAGGGCAAGATCGGCCTTTTAGCCTTGCTGTGATGGACGAATGATATTCAGGGACCTGTGTTTTGGCCTGTCTGTAAAAGAAATATCCGCAATAACCTACCGTCACCCCTCGACAGTCCGTCGGTACCTCAGAACGAACAAAGCCCCCCCGCATGTTTTGCATCTGGTCAACCTGTATCGGGTTGGTCGTCTCCCTTCATTGCACGAGAGCTGGCGTGGCTGGCGTATGAATGGTGAGTTGCTGGTTGATCCAGATGGCAACGGGTACCGGGCAAACGAAATAAAAAGCCTGTGGGCTGTCAGGCAGCTGCGCCGGGAGCTGGAACGACTCAGGGCTAGGCCGGCGCAATTCGTGATGGATTTCTAAAACACAACATCTTGTGCAGATCCTCGCTGCAGGGCGCACAAGATATTGTGTTTAGTCGAGAGCGGAAAGCCGGGTTTCCTGGGTGATTTTGATGGCGCGCTGAAGGCGGTCCATGGATGTATCAGTTTCATCATCGGACGAGCGCGGGGCGGGCTCGCGCGCGCGCGATCCCCCTCCCCGCTCTCGATTTTCTTCTTGCATGTGATCAAAAGTGCCTTGTTTTACGTACTGGCGGCAAACTTGATCACGGACACCTTCAATAACTGTTGCCTGTTGGGTGAAACACTGACAACGAATTTTTGAAGCTATGCAAGCTGCTACACGTGGTACTGATTTTACTTTGGTAGCTGCGTCATTGTAGAGGGGTGCTGTGTAGGGGATTCCGTCGATTTCGGGTATTAGCGCTGTATTCCAATCTACCTGTCTGCGTGCTGAAACCGGGCTTATTGAGCTTGGGTTAAGGTTAAATGCAGATTGTTCTGACTGTGTAGGGAGTGTGTCTGGGCGGTGGGTTAAACCCTCTTTATCACCTGATATTACTGATATCAGCCAGTTAACACAAAAGCCAATGAGCAACAAGGCTATTGCTATCAGAGACCACATTTTTATTACGCCGAAAGGTACACGTGATTTGTGGGTATGAATTTCTGCTGACTTGTAAAGTGGGTAACTGGTTTTATCAAGTGGAATTCTTTTTTGTGTGCAAGTGAACTTCAATTCTTTGCTATCACCGGGATTTACAAACCCAGAACCTGAGTGATAGCGAATGGGGCGTTTGGTTCCAAAAGGGCGAGAGTAATGGTGATGTTCATTGCAAATCTTTCTGGCATGGGTATGCAGAAGCATTGGGTGCTGAGTTAGAAAAACGACGTCGTAACCTTTATGACGATGCTTTTCAAGGGCTGTAAGGCCAGAAGGAACTGCAGTGCCTGCTGGTCTTACAGGCCAGATTTCTTGTGCTTCATCGATGATGACAATAGCACCTGAAGGGCAGTGATCAGGCCAATCTCTAGCTTCATCATCTGACAATTCTATCCAACCAAGTTTGGACTTTCCTTCATCTGTGAGTTTAATTCCACGGTAATAAATTGGGCGGTCTGTAACAGATTTGAACTGACTAATTACGTTTAGGGTTTTGGATGATCCGGGGGAGCCCGTGACGATTAAGAACATTATTTAAACCTCATTCTCTTTATTGTCCCACCTACCCCCTTTAGGAATATTGAAGCTGAGTAAGCAGAGAGGACCAATGAGGCGAAAACGTCAAAACCGGCTAGACCTATCAGTCCTGCGAAGTCAGATGGGAGACCTGAAAAATGTGTAGCTATGAGATCGATCACACCCTGGAAACCAATCTGAACGCCCTGCATGACTACAAAGCCGAAGCCGAGGGCAAAAAGGACACGACCAACTACGGAGATGAGTGTGCGACCTATTACACCAGCGGCTAGAACAGGGAGTAGTGGTAATGGCATCTTATGAACCTCCGATGATTGATCGACCAATAATGAGAGCAGCGGCGAACCAGCCGAGGGCAACGATCACCGGGTTAACCATGGAGAGGACTTGGCAAATTGGCTGGTAGGTGAAGTAGAAGGTTTCACCGAATACGGAGTAGCCGATATCAGAAGGACAAGAGCCTGAGACAAAGCCCGAATCGTCAAGCATGTCAACGGCATCACTAAAGGCTATCGTCGTATCGTTGGGGCCTCCTGCCCCGTCTGGACCTGAGCCGGGGAGTTGGTTTTCCGGGTCGTTAGGGTCAAGGAAACTTTCCCCTTCGTTTGTTATAGGGGCCCTATCTGAATCAGAGCCATATAGCTTGTCGAACTGCTGCTTTTCATCGCATCGGTGATGCCAGTTATTGAGGTATATGGCGCACTGGACAGCATCTAGTTCTGAGCTGCATTGAGGCTCTTGTATCTGGGTGCCTGGGTTGCAAGTGCCTGATGTGTATTCTGAGACGGGTCCGTCACCTTCTTCATCGTCAGGAATGCCGTTGTTGTCGTTGTCTGGGTCTTCACCGTCAGGTGTGCCGTCGCCGTCGGTATCCGGGTTTGTAGGATCTGGGTCATTACCATCTGGGGCACCGTCTCCATCTGTATCGGGATTTGTTGGGTCTGGGTCTTCTCCGTCAGGTGAGCCGTCACCGTCTGAGTCGACTGGGTTTTCCCCTTCTTCGGCTGTCTGGCAGTACTTTTTGCCGTCCACCATGATGTAGTTGGGGCACGGGCTGTTGTTCGGGACACCACAGTACTTTTTGCCATTTATGCCGATGTAACAGTCGTCGTCATCTGTGAAGTCGTCGAATGGGCGGGATGAATCGCCGTTAGGGTCGTCGCAGTACTCTCCTGTGCTTGTGTAGTCTGCGAACCATCGGAGACTTCCGTCAGCGCCGTAGCCTCCAATCTGTTTCTTTGGGCTGTCGAAGATGCAGTTAGAGAAGCATACCTGTGTGAGGGATAGAGAAGTTTCGAGTCTCTGCTCTGTTCCTTCGGGGATATTGCAGGTTGGCGCTTCGTCGGAGAAGACGCAGATGCCGGTTAGTGGGCCGGTTGAGTATGAGCGCTGGAATGGTAGGCCCGTTGCTGTGTGTATCGAACGGCACCAGCGGCCAACGGCGTAGTATCTATTGTCAACTGTTACAGTAGTGCAAGAATGGGCAGTTGAGTTTGACGGCGGGTTGAAGTCATTACCACACCAGCCATTT
>NZ_JPWA01000072.1 GCF_003326475.1 Thalassospira xianhensis MCCC 1A02616
TAGGTTCAAATCCTGCCCCCGCAACCAACATTAAAAAGCTCGCCATTCGGCGGGCTTTTTTAATGTTCGATTGTCGGGTGCATGTGGATTGGAAGATTGCAAACAGGCCAGGCCGGTTTGCAAGGTTCTTTGCGAAGCTGGCGAAGCCCGAAGGGCCGAGACTAATCCTGCCCTCGTAACCTGTAAAAAGATCCTCTTGCTTGGCATTCCCGACGCATCAGCGTGCCTCGTTTCAAACCAGTCGTGCGCTTGGAAACTGTTTGAGCAACATCTCGCATTCTGCGTCATTCATCAGGCACATTGCGGTCGTCAGGCCATCCGCCAGCGCGGCTTTCGAGGCCGTGACACTGATGCTGTCACGACGGGTTTTTACCGGAAGCCCTGTTCGCGGATTGAGGATATGCCCGATCAGGCCATCCTGATCAAAGAATGTCCCGTTTGGCAATGAGGTTGCCAATGCATTGTCCCGCAACATGACGGCATCTTTTTTGATCTGTGACCCGGTATCAATGGCAACAGCCCATGGCTTGTCGTCCGGGTGACCGCCAATCGCAGAAAATTCGCCAGTATTGATCAGAACATTCGTCAGTCCTTCACTGCGCAAAAGGGTGGCAATCCGGTCCGCAACATAGCCCTGCGCAATGCCGTTCAGGGTAATTGCCATGCCCGGTTGCGTAAATGATATCTGGTTCGAGGTGATCGAAACCCTGTGCCATCCGGTCTGGTCCCGGACCTGTTTGATCAAAGCGGGGGCCGGGGCATGTCCGTTGGCATAACTTTCGGCGTATAATTGCCAGATCGGCTGAATGGTCGGATCAAAAAGGCCGTTGCTGGCCTGATGGATAAGGCCACACATGCCAAGACATTCCAGCAGCTCGAACGGCGGGGTATCGACCCTTCCAGTGGTGTTTAACCGAGACAGGGCTGAGTGGGGCCGATACAGGCTGAATATATTCTCCAGCCTGTCAAGTTCGCTTCGCGCACGGTCAAGGATATCGTCTGCATTCGGATGCGATAGCGTGATTGAGGCAGCAGCCCCCATTGCGACCCCCGTCCAGCTTTGGAGAAGGTGTTTTGCCGGTGTGGCCAATGCGGCAAGGGGAACACTGCCAAGAACACCGGCAGCCGCAGAAATACTTAAAAACCGACGTCGTGAAATGGCGGGCATGGCGAACCTCATTCTGTGCGAAGTTTTTCAAGGCGGGAGCGATAATCTTCGTCATCTGGCAGGGTCGCTGTTTCATTGACCCGCGCAGATGGTGCGGCCGACGCATTGCCCAGAACCAGTGCATCACTGATATCGGTCAGCACCATGACCCGGCCGCCATGCTGGCGGGCAAATGTCATGGCATCTTCCTGCCCGGAGAACGGCACGAGTTCGGGGGACCCCATGCCGCCCGCTTTGTTCGATCCCACCACATAATAGGCCGATATCGCTGGTATCCAGTTATCCGAACCGACATTGTTCCATTCCGATGCCTTGGACATATCCGTTACATAAACGGCGCGGATTTTATAATTCTGTTCCGGCATGCGTTCATAAGCCACACCATCGCGCACCTGACTGAAAAACAGTGGATAGGGCAGCCCATCCAGATGGATCTGTGCCTTGGGACCGGCATGTTCCAGAATATTCATCTGGCAAAAATGTCCGACGGCTTCTTCTGTCAGGGCGACCGGTGGCGGCATGTCATCCGTGATCTGATCCTCACAGCCAGTCAGGATCAAAAGACTACCTGCAATCAGCAGCCACGATGCTTGCTTTGATCGGGTTATCATGGCGTTACCTTCCGGAATGTCAGCCAGGCAATGGTTGTGGCGACGATGGGCCAGACAAGGATGGAGATCAGGGCGAGGACAGGCGGGATGCTATTGGCTGCGCCTGTCAGGCCGGTGGCGGCGGCGGTGGCGTCCGATACGGCAAGATTATAAATCCGGAAGGCATCAGCCGGATTGCCAAGCAAAAGCCAGGGGAAGTAATCGGTGGTGAATTTCCCGCCGTCATCCGCAACAATTGCCGCCAGAAGACCGAGGTCATAAAGTACAATCAGCACCAGCCACAGACCGATCACCAGACCGGCGGCCGCGCCCGGACGACGGGCAAAGGCCGATAAGCCATATCCAATGCCGATGAACGTCGCGCCCAAAAGGATGGATGTCCAGAAAAGACGCAGCAATGCCGGTACGCCCCGGATTGCATCGGGGTCGGCGGCCATTGCCGCAATGGCGGCAATACCGTACCCGGCAGCAACTGCGATGGCGAGGATCGCCAGGTGGGCCGTGAATTTTCCAAGGATAAGGGCTGCGCGCGACACGGGATAGGTCAGAACAAGTGACAGGGTGCCGCGTTCGATTTCCCCGGCAATCGCATCAAAGGACATCAAAAGTGCGACCAACGGGACAAGATACACCGCAAGCGAGGTCAGGCTGGCGACTGTCACCGAGAGTTTATCTACCCCGAGCGCCCCGGTTGGCGCACTTCCGGCAGCAGACAGAACAAGCGAGAACAGCACCATCATTGCCACGGCAATCGTGATCCAGCGGTTGCGCAAGGCAATGAAAAATTCGGTTCGGGCCGATGCCAGAATACGGTTCATGCGCCACCCCCTTTACTGAAATGACTGTAAATGTCTTCCAGACTTGGTGGGATAATGTCGACATCATCCACCAGTGACCCAAGTGCGGAAATATCCCCGAGCCGGGCAAGTTTTTCATCGGAACGACAGACCAGATCGACCATGACACCGTTGCGCCGGCCCGCAGAAAGTTTCCGGGCAACCTCATCGGCCTTGCCGTTTTGTGCCGATATCTGCAGGCGAATGGGCAGGGATGCCCGCCGTCGCAGATTTGCCAGCGTATCGTTGGCCACCATGACCCCGGATGACAGGATCACAATCCGGTCGGTTCGGGCTTCAACTTCGGTCAGGGCATGGGAGGAAAGCAGGATCGCGGTTCCCTGAGCGGCAAGTTCATCCAGAATGGTATAAAATTCCCGCCTCGAAACCGGGTCCAGCCCGCTTGTCGGTTCATCAAGGACCAAAAGCCGCGGTGTTCCGATCAAGGCCTGCGCCAGGCCGACGCGCTGGCGCATGCCTTTGGAATATGTTCCGATCCGTCGTCTTGCTGCAGTCTCCAAGCCGACACGCTCCAGAAGGGGCATTGCCTGGCTGGTGCTTGCACCGCGTAAACGAAGGTAGTGACAAAGTTGCTCCTGCCCGGTCAGGGCCGGATGAAACGCAGCGTTTTCGGGCAAATAGGCGGTACCGGTTCTGGCTGTCTGGCTGCCCGGGGCAGCGCCAAGGACAGATACAGACCCCAGATCGGCCGGGATCAGTCCGAGGATGATCTTCATCAGTGTCGATTTGCCAGCCCCGTTATGGCCAAGAAGTGCAACACGTTCTCCGGCTCTTACATCAAAGCCGACAGCATCAAGAACGGTATGGTTTCCGTAACGTTTAGTGACCTGCGAGAGTGTCAGACACATTTTCAGTCCTTTCACCCAGCCATATGGGGGTGGCGCGGGCAGCAGATTCCAGCATGGCGATATTGTCGGGAACGGGAATGCTGATCGGTTCCATCAGGGGGAAGCTATCGATAACACCGCCGGGGAGGATGGCCGGGAAGTGCGCCTGACTCCAGCGGATCAATTGAACCGCCGGTGAACCCAACAGCATTCCGGCAGCCGGTTGCGACCAAAGGATATGGTCCATAAGGTCATTGGGGCGGAACCGGCTATCGGCGATACCATTACCATCAAGATCGAATGCCGGATGATCCGACCAGAAATTGCCCCGGCCATCGAAGCTCCATTCCACATCGCGGGTACCGACATACTTGACCTGGGTCTGGTTGGCGATGAACGCATTACCAGTCATGGCATTGCTTTCCGAACCGGCAGTGAAATGAATGCCGATACCACAGCCTTCAAACCGGTTGTCGCCGATCAGGTTGTGATGTGCGTTATAGATAAAGAGGCATTTCCCGCCGGTTCCACGCACCATGTTCCCGACCAGATCGGATTTGTTGGTGTAATTCAGCATCAATCCCTGATCGCGGTCGGCGAGTGAAAGATTGTTGCGCACGGTAATGCGGTTGGAATACATCAGGGCAAAACCAAGATGATTGCCGACCGATACATTCCCTGAGATTTCTGAGTCATGGGCATACATGTAATGCACGGCAAATCGCAGATCGTGCATCAGGTTATCGCGGAAAATTCCGCGTTTGGATGTGTTTACGAAAATACCGTCGCGGCCATACTGGATATCGTTTTTTTCGACCAGCGTGCCGGGCGCGTTCCAGACATAAATTCCATTGCCCCGGGAGTTGATTCTGTGATCACGCCGCCCGATGATGATATTGTTGCGAACCGTGGCATCCGTGGCACCGTGAATATCAACACCATAGAGGTTGCCGAGGAGCGTGTTCCCCTCGATCAGGATGCGTGCGGCGGTGCGGTGCAACTGAATGCCGGAATCAATGGTTTCGTGCGATGACCCCGACCCGGTGATTTCAAGGTTGCGAATGGTGATATCCGAGCCGGTTATGGTGATGACGCTTCCGGTCCCGTTGCCGATGATTGTCGCCTCGTGCCGTCCGTCAATCGTAATCGGTTTGTTCAGTTCAACCGGCCCCTGATGGTAGCCGGAATCAAGAAAAAGCACATCGCCGGGGGCCGCCCCGGCGATGGCTGCGGCGAGCGCGCCGTCTGTTGACGGCACGGATTGCGTCGCAGCAAAAACCTGCAGCGGCAAAACAATCAGGGCCAGAATCATCAGGACGGAGCGCATCATGATCATCAGCTCCGCGGTTCGACAAACATACGCCCGCGCATTTCCATGTGCAGGGCATGGCAGAACCACTGGCAGTAATACCAGTAGACACCGGGTTTGGACGCAACAAAGGTTGCCGATGCCGTGGCTTGTGGCGCGATTTCAAAGGCCACACCATGATCACCCATGGTAAAGCCGTGAGTCAGATCGTCGATGTCATCCATGTTGGTCACGATCACCGTGACCTCATCCCCTTCCTTGACGGTAAAGGATTCAAGGCTGAAGGTCGGTGCGCTACTGGTCATGTAGACACGCACCTTGTTGCCATCACGGATAACCGTTTCGGCCCATTCGTCGATATTGACGCCATCGGCCTCGGCCTGTTCGCGGGTTTTTGCCCACATCGGGTCCTGACGGTTCCAGACACTGACCGGATTGACGACAGAACGGTGCACAATGATTGAATCATGGGGTTCGGCGAATGTCGGGCCGTCATGGACCAGAACAAGGTCGTCACCCTGCATCGAGAACAGCTGTTCGTTTTCCGGTTTCAGCGGACCAACATTCAGGAACCGGTCCTTCGAGAACTTGTTCATCGAAATGAACCATTTCCCGTCTGCTTCCAGTGTCTCGCCCATCGAGGTGGAGTTGTGACCTGGCTGATAATGCACATCGACCTTCTTGATGATCGGGTCGACCTTCTCGCCGGCATAGGCACGCACGGCTTTTTCGATGTTCCATTTGACCACCTGGCTGTCAAGGAACAGGGTGGTCAGCGCATTGCCCTTGCCGTCAAATGCGGTATGAAGCGGACCAAGGCCAAGTTCCGGTTCGGCAACAACCGCAGAGCGGGGTTCCGCACCATCATAGAACACGGCATCAAGTTTGGTGACATCGATCACCGACACGGTCGGGGACAGCTTGCCCGCGATACACAGGTGTTTCCTGTCCGGTGCCATGTTACAGCCATGCGGGCTGTTGGGGATTGGAATGTAACGGGTATAGTTTTTGTTCTTGCCCTTGCGACCGTCGATGACCTTGACACCATTGAGCTCGATATAATCGCCGGCAGCGATACCTTTTTCGATCTCCTTGAGGTTAAAGACCACGACGTGATCAAGCTCGGATGCGGTCATTTCCGCAAGGTTCATACCCATTTCCGAGTTGTAGCTGGTGGAAAACGCGTATTTCCCTTCATAGTCGGCATCGGTGTTATCCAGGTTGCCCGATACCATGACCTGCCAGGCAACCTGCATTTCATCTGCATCGATTGCCGTATAGAAGTTCACATATTGTGATGGATCATTCAGTACCTTGCCGTCATTGACCATCGGGGTTTCGTCCTCGCCATTGGCAAAGACATAGTTGGTGCGCGGCCATTTTTGCGGACGCAGGCCGTGAATGGCCTTGGCATTCGGGATTTCAAGGATTTTGTCGGTTTTCATGACGTCGCAACGGACACGTGCAACACGTGTGTTTGCCTTGTCATTCATGAACAGGTACCGCCCGTCATATTTCCCTTCGGTAAAGGACATATGCACGTGGTGAAGGTCGCCGTTGTCATGGACTTTCTTGCCGTTTGCGGCCAGATAGTCCCTGGTTTTGGGCAACATGTTTTCGGTCAGGACATTCAGGCTTTCATTGGTCTGCCCCCAACCGGTTGCCGAACAACGGTTAAAGACAGGAACGCGCATCAGCTCACGCATGGACGGGATGCCCAGAATGCGCATTTCACCCGTCTGGCCCGATGACCAGAAGCCGTAATACTCGTCAAGCTGTCCGGGGGCGAGGCTTGCCCCGGCAGCGGTGGAAGCCTGCGCACTTCCAGCAGAAAGTGCGGTTGCGGCACCCGTCACCCCGCCAACCATGGCCAGGCGTGCAGCACC
>NZ_JPWA01000073.1 GCF_003326475.1 Thalassospira xianhensis MCCC 1A02616
AGGGTGGTTTCAAGCCGCTGGCGGATGATGCGCGCCAGTGCCGGGGCACAGCCGCCCGTCGAGATCGTGACCATCACCGGTGCCCGGTCAAGGATCGCCGGAACGATAAAATCGCAATGTTCGGTTTTGTCGACGACATTCAAAAGGATGTTGCGCCGTTTGGCCGCGACCTTGACCCGGCGTGTCAGGTGCATGTCATCGGCGGCGTCAAAGATCATCACCGCGCCATTTAGCATGGTATCGACAAACGGGGCTGCCTCCCAACGGATCGCGCCGGTATCGACCATCGTTGCGATGTCGGTGCAAAGCTCCGGGGCGATGACGGTGATATCGGCCTGGCTTCGCAGCAACAGGCGGAGTTTACCTGCCGCGACCTCGCCCCCGCCCAGCACGATGACCTTTTTGCCGGTGACATGGACGAAGGCCGGAAAGAAGGGGAAGGTTTCCCGGGTTTCCGTTTCAGGGCCATACAGGTTTTCGGGGCTGGCCGTTTTATGCTGCTGTTTATTCTGCGGCGCGCGGTAATACGTCATCAAGAATCTCCTTGAGTTCCGGCAGGCAGGAGCCGCATCCGGTTCCGGCTTGCAACAGGCGGCCGATATCGGCGGTGCTGACCGCATTCTGGTCATGGATGGCGCGCGTGATGGACGCGAGCCCGACCGAGAAGCACGAACAGATCAAACGATCATTGATCGCCCCGGCATCGGGCATGCGGCCCGCCAGAAGCGCATTGCGTTCCGGCCCGCTGATCGCATCATTGCCAAGCAGTGCCGATATCCAGTCCCGGCCAAGGGCAGGGCGATCCGGGCCGACAAAAAGCGCACCGGTGATGCGGTCGCCATTCAGGCGGGCATAGCGATGAACGCCTTTTTTGCCGTCGTTATATTCAATGATGTGCTCGATGGCGTTTTCATTACCAATATTGTTGGCCGCCATTGGCAACATGGATTTGAACAGGCAGGGCCTGTCACCGGCGATTTCATAAATCATGCAGCCGGGGCCAGTTGCCGCCACCCAATAGGGCAGACCTGAAAGATCAACCGGCGTATTGGAAAACAGCAATCCCTGCCAGAGTGGTTCAAACGGTTCGATGGAAACCGGGATATGTTTGGTTTCGGGTTGCCCGGAAAAGGGATCAACATGCGCGGTTGGCAGACGACCAATGCCGCCCGCTGATGAATAAACATCGTTCCAGTGCATCGGCATGAAGACTTCGCCGGGCATCTGGGCGTCTGATACGGATACGCGCATCAGGGCGGTACCGCGTTTGCTTCTGATCCGGGCAATGCCACCATCGGTCAGCTTGTAACGCTTGGCATCAAGGATGTTGACTTCGAGTAACGGTTCGGGCCGATGCGCCGAAAGGCGGGCAGCAGTGCCCGTACGGGTCATGGTGTGCCATTGATCGCGATAGCGGCCGCTATTGGCGATTAGCGGGAATTCCTTGCCCGGTTGCGACATGGGCAGTTTATGCGCGACCGCCAGCATACGCGCCCGCCCGTTTGAGGTGGTGAAAATGCCATTGCCATACAGGCGTTCGGAGCCGCCCGCGGGCTGATGTTTGCGCGATGCGGGCCATTGGAACGGTTCCATGGCGTCATAGGCGGATTTCTTTGCCTTTTGCCACTGGCCGATGTCAAAGGCGCGCATGCCGTCATTTTCAAATTCCGACAGGGCGGCATGTTCGGCGAAAATGTCGGCAGGATCGCGGTATTTGAATGCCTTGCCATATCCCATGGCGCGTGCGACCTGCGTCATGATCCACCAGTCGGGTTTGGCATCGCCCTGTAATTCACGGAACGGGCGTTGGCGGGAAATGCGGCGTTCGGAATTGGTGACCGTGCCGGATTTTTCGGCCCAACCGGCGGCGGGCAGTTTGATATGGGCATAGCGCAGCGTATCGGTATCGTTCACCGTGTCCGATACGATGACAAGCGGGCAGCGCGACAGGGCAAGACGGACGCGATCCGCATCAGGCAGGCTGACGGCGGGGTTTGTGGCCATGACCCAGACGGCCTTGATTTCACCGCGTTCGATGGCGCGGAACATATCAACCGCCTTGTATCCCTCGCCCGGTTCCAGAATATCGGAGTTCCAGAACCGGCGGACCCGGTCAACATCGTTAACATCATTCGGATCCATGTGGGCGGCAAGCTGGTTGGCAAGGCCGCCGACTTCGCGCCCGCCCATGGCGTTGGGCTGGCCGGTGACGGAAAACGGGCTTGCTCCCGGTTTGCCGACCCGGCCGGTTGCCAGATGGGTATTGATGATCGCATTGACCTTGTCAGAGCCACTGCTGGACTGGTTGACACCTTGTGAAAACACGGTGACCGTGCGGTCAAAGGCGGCAAACCAGTTAAAGAACGTTTCCAGTTTCCCCAGACCCGAGCCGTCATGATCGGCGTACTCACTGATCTCGGAGGGATAATCGAGGCCGCATTTTTTTGCTGTACTCTCGATATCGGGGCAGTCCGCGCGTGCCTCGGCGACGGCGGTTTCATAGCCGCTGACATGGCGGGCGACATATTGAAGGTCGCAATGACCGTTCTGGTCAAGCCATGCCAGCAAGCCGTTAAACAGGGCAACGTCGCTGCCCGGTTTGATCGGCAGGTGCAGATCGGCAATGTCGCAGCTTGCGGTTTTGCGCGGATCGATCACGACGATCTTGGTGCCGTGCTTTTCCTTGGCAGTCCGCAAACGCTGGTTCAGGACCGGATGGCACCATGCCAGGTTCGATCCGGTCAGGACGACCAGATCGGCAATTTCGAGGTCTTCGTAGCATCCCGGCACGACATCCGCACCAAAGGCACGTTTGTGCCCGACCACGGTTGATGCCATGCATAGTCGGGAATTGGTATCGATATGCGGTGATCCGATGAAGCCCTTGATCAGCTTGTTGGCGATATAATAGTCCTCGGTCAGAAGCTGACCGGAAACATAGAACGCCACCGATTTCGGGCCATGTTTCTGGATGGTCGCGCGCAGCCGATCCGCGGTTTCCTGTGTTGCGGTCGGCCAGTCGACGGTTTTGCCATCGATTTCGGGTTTCAGCAGGCGGAAATCGCGCTTCATCTCGGCGGTGATCGTATCGATCAGGGCGGCACCCTTTGAGCACAACCGACCCCGGTTGGCCGGGTGATCGGGGTCGCCCCCGACCGCCCAGCCGTCCCGGGTGGGGGAGACGATCAGGCCGCAGCCAACGCCGCAATAAGGACAGGTGGTTTTAACCTCACCCCGCATGGCGCAGACCGATTTGTTCCGCCGTCAGGCCGATATGGACCGTGCCGTCAATGACGCGCAGTTCAACCTTTGCAGCACAGCCGTCATCGGGGCCCTGTGCCTCGCCGGTTTCAAGCGAAAAGACCATGTTGTGCAGCGGGCAGGTGACAAAATGGCCATGCACGATCCCCTGTGCCAGCGGCCCGTCCTTATGCGGGCAGCGATCCAGAAGGGCGTAGACCTGATCATCAAGGGTTCTGAAAATCGCGATGCGATCAGTTTCGGTCTGAAAGGTGCGGGCCCCCTGAAGCGGGATATCGGCGACCGGTCCGACATTTACCCAGTTTACGATATCTGTCATTGCCGTTACTCCGCTGCGATCAGGGAAAGGGATTTGAATTCGTGCGCATCCACGCCCTGGCTGGCGCGTTCAGCCCACGGATCGACCTGTGCCGTTTTCTGGCTTTCCATGAAACGTTCAAACAGGGCGGCGCGATTTTTGGCATCATCGACCACACGTTCCTGAACGTGTTTCAGGCCGACACGTTCGATCCAGGGGGCGGTGCGTTCCAGATAGCGGGCTTCTTCGCGGTAAAGCTGGATGAAGGCGCCGCAATATTCCTTGACCTCCTGATCGGTTGTTACCTTGCACAGAAGTTCGGTCGCACGGACATGAATGCCGCCATTGCCACCCACATGCAGGTCCCAGCCGCCATCGGTTGCGACAACGCCGAAATCCTTGATCGTGGCTTCGGCGCAGTTACGCGGGCAACCTGATACGGCCATCTTGAATTTGTGGGGCATCCACGAGCCCCAGGTCATTTTTTCAAGGTCGACGGCCATGCTCATCGACATCTGGGTGCCAAAGCGGCACCATTCCTGCCCGACACAGCTTTTGACCGTGCGAAGGGACTTGCCGTAGGCATGGCCCGAAACCATCCCGGCGGCATTCAGATCGGCCCAGACGGCAGGCAGGTCTTCCTTTTTCACACCCAGAAGGTCAATGCGCTGCCCGCCGGTGACCTTGACGGTCGGGATATCGAATTTGTCGGCGACATCGGCAATGGCGCGCAATTCGCGCGGGTTGGTCAGGCCACCCCACATGCGCGGCACCACCGAATAGGTGCCGTCTTTCTGAATGTTGGCGTGGACGCGTTCATTGATGAAGCGCGACGCACCATGATCGACATATTCACCCGGCCATGCGGCCAGCAGGTAATAGTTGAGCGCCGGGCGGCAGACGTGGCAGCCGTCCGAAGATTTCCATTCCAGTTCCTGCATGACGGCAGGCATGGTTTTCAGTTTCTTGGCCTTGATCAGGCGACGGACATTGTCATGGTCATGATCGGTACAGGTGCAGATCGGTTTGATGGCGGCGGCCTGATAATCACCGCCAAGCGTTGCCGCCAGAAGGTTTTCAACAAGGCCGCTGCATGAACCACAGGATGCGGATGCCTTGGTGTGGCCTTTGACTTCGTCGAGTGTCGTCAGGCCCTTTTCGGTGATGGCGGAAACGATGGTTCCCTTGCAAATGCCGTTGCAGCCACAAATCTCTGCGTCGTCTGGCAGGGCGGCAACGGCATCAAGAGGGTTTCCGGCGGATCCCCCGGCAAAGGCCTGACCAAAGGCGAGGGTATCGCGAAGTTCGGTCACGTCCTGGGCATCCTTCATCAGCTGGAAATACCAGCCGCCATCGGATGTATCGCCATAAAGGACCGCACCCTTGATCCTGCCGTCTTCAAGAACGATGCGTTTGTAAACGCCGCGTCCGGCATCGCGGAAGACGATTTCTTCGGTTTCGCCGCCGCCGGAAAAATCACCGGCGGAAAAGACATCAACCCCGGTGACTTTCAGCTTGGTCGAGGTGACCGAACCGGCATAGCCATCGGTTTCGATTTCGGCCAGATGATCGGCACAGGATTTTGCCATTTCAAACAGCGGTGCAACAAGGCCATAGCATTGGCCGCGATGCTGCACGCATTCACCAACGGCAAAGATATCCGGATCACTGGTGGTCATGACGTCGTCAACGACAATGCCACGTTCGACGGTCAGTCCCGCGTCTGCGGCAAGGCGCCCGTTGGGGCGGATGCCAACAGCCATGACCACCAGATCAGCCGGGATCATGCGCCCGTCTTTGAGCCGGACGCCGGTTACGCAATCGGTTCCGACGATTTCGGCGGTGTCGGCCTCGGTAATGACATTGATGCCCCGACGGCCAAGTTCCTGTGCGAGAAGATAACCCGCCGACGGATCAAGCTGTCGTTCCATCACGTGACCGGCCAGATGCAGGACCGTGACAGACATGCCGCGCGCCTGCAGGCCGACGGCGGCCTCGAGGCCCAG
>NZ_JPWA01000074.1 GCF_003326475.1 Thalassospira xianhensis MCCC 1A02616
CGCCACCGAAGCCGCCTATCACTATCGACGCGCCGCCGATCTGGGCGATGTGTCTGCCATGGTCAATCTGGCCGATTGCTATCTGCACGGCATCGGGGTCGATGTCAGCCTCCCCCGCGCACGTGAATGGTATGAAAAGGCCGCCTCCAACGGCGATGCCTACGCCCAATACAACCTTTCCGCCATCTACCAGTCCGGGGCCGAGGGCATTGAACCCGATCCGGTGCTGGCCCGGAAATGGATGAAGCTCGCCGCTGAAAACGGCGATCCCGATGCCCCTTACTATTACGGCCATTTCCTCGAATACGGCATCGGCGGCCCTGAAGACCCGGCAGGCGCAATTGCCTGGTATCAAAAGGCTGTCGAACTTGACGATACCAACGGTTTTGCCGCCATGGGCCGGATGCATTATTACGGCGAATACACCACCGAAGACCTCGAACTTGCCTGGTACTATCTTTCCATCGCGGCTGCGCGCGATCATGTCGAAGCCAAAACCTGGATCGAAGTCGCCGCCCCCTCCGTCACCTACGAACAACGCACCCGCGCCGCGGCCCAGGTCACCAAATATCTGGCGGAAAAAGGGGCGCAGTAAAACCATCGGACGGCAGGCTCATCGCCGGTTTTAAGGATGCGGCACGATAGACTCCCGCTTTCGCGGTAGTGACGGTGAAAGGAGCCTTTTCCCTGCCGTCATTCCCGCGCAGGCGGGAATCCAGTCCTTCGCGCCGCAGGTAAAAGCGGGGCCCGGAACCCCGGACCCCGCCCATCACTCATCCGTCAGATATCAGACCGAAGCCGCCACCGGATAAAACGCCTTGATCGCATAAGTCATGGCGATGTTACGCGGACGGGTTTCACTTCCACCCTCAGTGAAACTTTCACTAAGTTGGCTGTTAGGTTCTCCACCATTCCTGTTTGGGTTATGGTCAGCATATCCACCAAGAGCGCTGTCCGTCAGATTGTAGCTATAGGCAAGGCTGTGATTATGGCTTCGGAATGCATCTTCCTGCTTCGTTCCAAACTCACGATCCGCATCCACACCACGCCCGGCATCAAAACCACGAACAAACTCGCCGCGAAGATCCGGCAGGTTAAAGGTGGCAATCTGATCCCCATGGCCCCAAACCGTACCAATCACGGCATAAAGATCGGCATAATCGGTCCGCGAAACCGCCGAACCGTCACAGACCAGCCAGCCTTCCGGCGGGGTCGGCATGGCAAAGGCGGTGACCGAACCGATTTCGGCACCGGAACCGCCGCCATTGCCGCCGTTACCGCCCGAACCGCCATTGGCAATCAGGGTATTGATCGCCTGCAAAAGCTGGGTGTCATCCTGACGGTCCGGCGCGATATTGGCCGCCAGAACAACGTTCAGAACTTCGCTGGCAACCGGTGTATTACACTGCATGGATATTCTCCGTTTTGGATAAAAGAAAACCCGGCAGCGGAATGCTGCCGGGTCGAGGGAAAAAGTTAACGCCGTAAAATCAGACCTTGATGATGTAGTTCAACACCACGAAAGGCTGCATGTTGTTATGCGGCTGGTCGCCGCCAGCGGAAGCCATCTGCTTGAACTTCCCGCTGTTGTGATATTGCGGATCATTCATCATTCCATAAAGCTGCTCAGTCCGACCAACCAAGGCGTTATCGTGATTATGGCTCGGCATTTCATCGACCGTAAGCTGATGGGTTTCCGCACCATCTGAAACGCCCAGCACACGATCACTCAGATCAACGCCCTGACCGGCACCAATCGCGGTGCGACCCCGCAGATCAGGAAGCTTGAAGCTGCCCGGTGCTTCGCCCTCGCCATAAACCGTACCAATCACGGCAAACAGATCGGCATGGTCGCTGGCCAGCAGTTCAACACCATCACACAGCATGAAGCCCTCCGGCGCCGTCGCACCGGCAAACGGCAGCACCGTGCCAAGCGGGGTCGCACCACCGCCGCCACCATTGCCGCCACCCGAAATCAGCGTATTGATCGCCTGCAAAAGCTGCGTCTTGTCATCGCAATCCGGCCAGATACCTGCCGCCTGGATAACGTTAAGCACTTCGCATTCGACCGGTTTGGAACCCTGCATGGGCATTCTCCTTGGTTTGGACATAAAAAAACCGCTCCTGCCGGGGCAGAAACGGGTCGAGGGAAAAATGAAACTGGTTGGTAAATTCGGTGAACTTGGGCGGACGGCCCGGATCAGTCCGTATTCGAACTGCCAATCGCCGTCATATCGCGGACATCAACACCCAAAGCCCCCGAGCTCGCCACGACGAACAATCCGCCTGACATGGTGGCATCGCGGTTGGTATTGGCGATGATAATGTCACCAACCCGCAGCATGTCGCGCGCATCGGCAAAATAGCCCGCCGTATCGACGTCGGCGGCGAAATCCGGGGTGATGTAATGCCAAAGCGTAAAGCCGTTGGCATAGGCCAGAACACTGAGGTTTCTGGCTTTAAAACCTTCTGCCATTTTGATCTCCGTTATCTGTATGGAAAATATTCAAAAGCCGCGGCTTATTCTTTGGCCCGGATGCAGCTCACCCCGGCATCATCAACAAGCACCGCGCCCTGGCTCATGGAATTGTTGACGAAATGCGCCGCATGGTCGCCGTGCCAGGTAATGTCAGACTGCACATCCGCCCCAATCGCATGGCCAATCGCCGTTCTGTGATACCAGAAGCACGACCGGATGCCGTCTGCCACCGGAAGCCCCGAATGCGGCATCCACAGCGTGCCAAGCCACCGCTTGGCCTGTGTTCCCTTCCACGGCAGGTCATCATCACCGACATAATCGGCATTGGAAAATTCCGGGATCTGTAACAATTCGGACCACTGTTTCCAGCCGACAATCGCATAACGCTGCCCGTCATCGGGCACATCGCGGTTGCCCATGCCTTCAAAGGCTGCCATCACCTTGCCAAGCGCAAGCCCTGTATCATTGTGATCAATAAGCTCCTCACCGCTTGCCAGCGCATTGATGATCAGATCATCGGTCTTCCGGCCCAGCGCATAGGCCCCGGCATTGGCCAGAACCATCTTTTCATCGTGATTGGTCTTAAGCTCGTCGAGCGCATCGACCCAGTCACCGGCATAATAATCGCGAAGGTCACAGCGCACCGCTTCATGTTCGGCATTCATCACCGGCACCTTGCCATGGCGCGCCTTGGTGGTGGCCTTGCCCTTGCCGACTTTCTGAAAAACCGTGCTGGCCCCCTTCACACTGTTTTTGACCCGCACCGTATTGCGAAGCTTCGACCCCATCCGCTGATAGGCCTGATGCACATCGGCCTGGAAATGATCGACAAAGCTTTTATCGATTGTCACGCTCATCGGTTTTGTATCCTTCTGCCCTAAAACAATTTTCCGACCACAGCGACGATGAAACAGCCCGACAGCGCTGCAAATCAGGCAATTTCGCCTTATTTGCACCCCGAACCGGTCATCTTGCGGTCATGGTTGAGTGGTTTGGTGTTGTCGTTCGGAACCCCGCCTGCTCGACCGGTTTCGAACACCTGTCCGGTTTGGCCGGACCTGTTGCAAAATTGATGATCTGGAGTTTGCGTTGCGCGCAAAACTGTTTGCCACCATCGCCCTGATCGGGATTGGGGCAGCGGGTTATACCCTGCTGCCCTATACCCCTGTTCCCGGCTATTTCAACGATTTCACCAGCCGGGTTTCGGCCCTTGCCGGGTTTGGCGCGGAAAATATCCGCAACCGGATTCTGCCCGATCTCGAAGCCGAACTGTCCAACGCCGATCTGGCAATTGGCGCGCCGGTTTTCGTGCGCGTCTTCAATGCCGACCGCGATATCGAAGTCTGGCTCAAGGCAAACAACCGTTACCGCTTGTTTACCCGCTATAATTTCTGTGATGCCGATGCCATCACCCACGCCAATGACGGCGATGGAAACTCCACCGGTGCCGATAGCGCCACCATCGGCAATGCTGCCGATCTTGGCGTTTACCATGTCACGCGCGACGACCTTTCCCCCAACAGCCCGTATCACCTCGAAATCGCCCTGACCCCGCTCACATCGGGCAGCCCCGAAGAAATGGCAGAACAGGCCCAAACCGCCCGCCCCGCCCTTCGCGGCAACTGCGAGGGCACGGGCGGTATTGCCCTTGAAAACAGCGATATCGAACCGGTCTATATGCTGATCGATACAGCCCTTCGCGCCGGGCAGGCACAGGTGCCCGTCCATATCTTTGAAAAACGCCAGAACATGGATGATGCCGTGACCCTCACCGAAGACGCCTTTGCCAGCGTCCCGGCACCGGGGCTTTATGACGTGTATGCCGCGTTCGAGCGCACCCGCATTCCCCCCGAAGTCCACAAAACCGATGGCCGCTATCAGGTGAACTAGGCAATACCATGCAGGCGGTCAAAACCTGCCTGCACCTCGGCGACAATCGCCGGATCACGGTCGCGCCAGTATCGCGGATCATTCATTTTGGCCCGGATATCTTGGCGCAGATCACCCGTCGCATCGCCTCTTGATCCTGCCGCCAACCCCGGCTCCGTCCCGCCATTCATCAACCGGTGAATGCTGCGCACCCCGTCGGCTGTCTGGCAAAGCACCTCAAACGCCGCCTCGGGCAGGTTTTCGCGCCCCCATTTCTCAATCCGGGGCGCGATCCGCTTCCAG
>NZ_JPWA01000075.1 GCF_003326475.1 Thalassospira xianhensis MCCC 1A02616
CCGTCCTGCCGGAACTAGCCGCACGCGTCGCCGACCTTGCCGCGCCCGGAAAACTGGCCTTCGTGCCGCTCTGCGAGCCGGTCCGCAAACGCCCGATTGGCATCATCACGCGGCAAAGCAGAAGCCTGTCACCGATTGCGCGGATCTTCCTTGCGATGGTGATCGAGCAGGCTCCGAAAATGGATTTGCCAGCGGCGATTGAGTGGGGGTGAGGTTGAAAAAGTTCACACGTGGGCTGAACATTTTCTGTCTGGTTATGGTTAACTCGAGAAATTAGAGAGTAACTGTGTGTTTGAATGGTCAAAAACTATATTAGATTACTTTTTTTGGGGACTTCGATCTGCGAAATAGGTGCAATTACCAAACTATCTTGCCCGAGGAATGCTCCGTCTCCTAATGTTTCGGGTTTTATTGGGGTAAGCTCTGATTTATTTAAATATTTCCCCCAAATATTGCTTTCTAAGCCAGCAAACATGATTGCGTCCTTGGGGAATACACGGTGAAACATTTTACGCCGAATAAATAAACCTAATCTCAAAGAGCCTGATGGGCTGATGGGGCCCCAAGGAGATAAAATTTGCCCCAAAAAGGTACGATTTTTAGGGTCTCCAGAAATTTGAAATTCGTGATAACGAGATACAGAAGTTTTTTCACCCTGCTCAGTCAAAAGACCAAGCCCTTTAGCAATTTGTTTTACATGTGTTCTTGCTACCGCCTGAACGAGTTCTTCTGTTTCGTCGTCTGACGGATCTTCTCCATCCGTCCAAGGGTCTAGGGCGTAAAGGAATGGAGGACGGGAAGGATCCTTTGCCGTTCCCCATCTCGACATGATTGCCCAGCCTTTTACCGTGATCGGGCGCCAACGCTGTCGGCGGCCTGTAGTGTTGAGTTTCTGAACGGCAACACCTTGAATTTGGCCTACTGCTGTTTGTATCGGTTTGGGTAAACTACGCTTAGGCACATTTCCTTTTTGATGAGAACCTTTAGCTTCACCGATCGCAAGTTCACCTGGGCGGGCGCATATCCAATCAGGCATTTCGGTCTTAGCCGTTGGGTCACGTTTGATGCGCCAATTTCTAGCGATGTGAAAATTATCGCCATCAATTGCGCTGAACCAAGTGAAATTATGGTGTTGAGACAGATAGGCGCGGGCGAAGAAGCGGCCAAAGATGCCGGAGAACGAGCGGCGCATTTCCGTTCCCCTTCCCGGCCCGGACTCTTTCCATATTAAATCTGATCCGGGTTCCAGTAGTTCTTCAATAAAATTAAAAAGAAAGCCCGAATGAGGAGCTGTTTGAATTATTTCGCGGTAAGCGCTTTGGGCAACAAGTGCAATATCTAACGGGACCTCCGCCGGAGGTAAATTGGCAGAAATAAGCAGATGTGAAGGACAAGCACTTGGGGGACTAATTATGTATTTCTGTTTTCTCGTGCTCATCCTGCCCCTCTTTCGGAAAAAGTGGAAAATTTATCTTCTCACAAACTCGAATAGATTGCTTTGCAACTCTGCCGTTTTTTCTATGTCCGGCTGGTTTCGGTCGCTCATGAAATCATCTGAGACGCTTTGCGTATCAAAGAAGCTGTCCCATAGCTGATCGGTTGGCGTGAGGTCACGCGAGGTGCCGGTCGCCTCAGTCTTGCTGTGCAGAGAAACGGATTTTGGGTTCATTGGGGATGCCTCTACCTTTTTCGATCATTGGTTTATATTTTGGTGATAGGCGGCACGGGTCAAGTGCATATGCACGAAAGCGGAGCCTGTGGCGCGATGGACCCCCGCGTTCGCGAGGGTGACGGCGGGGCGGTGGTGTTTTCTGCCTTTTAACCCTTCCAAACTGGCAATTCTTCGCATGTGCAACATATCATGAGGGTGGGCGTGGCCCGCGAGTGATGTGCGCAGGAGTTGGCATGAGCGAGAGTGCGAAGAAACCGACGACGAAGAGCAAGACCAACGGTAACGGGAACGGCAAGGCCAAGAAGCCGCGCAAGCATATCAGTCTGGCGTTGCAGGGTGGCGGGTCGCACGGGGCGTTTACGTGGGGCGTGCTTGACCGGCTGCTGGAGGATGAGGAAATCACGGTTGAGGCGATTTCCGGGACTTCGGCGGGTGCGATGAATGCTGCGGTGGTGACGTCGGGCTTTGCCAAGGGTGGTTATGAGGGTGCCAGGATGGACCTTGAGACTTTCTGGCGCGCGGTATCGGAGGCCGCCCGGTTCAGCCCGCTTCAGCGCAGCCCGATTGACATCCTGTTTGGCAACTGGTCGCTTGAAAACTCGCTGGCTTATATGTGGCTTGATATGAGTGCGCGGGTGTTTTCGCCCTATGACCTGAACCCGGCGGGGGATAATCCGCTGGCCGCGATTTTAAACGAGGTTGTCGATTTCAGGGCACTTAATGAAAGCCCGGCCAAGCTTTTTGTCACCGCGACCAATGTTGAAACCGGGCAGGGGCGGGTGTTTCGCAACCCCGATATCACGGTCGATGTGCTGCTGGCGTCGGCCTGCCTGCCGACGATTTACAAGGCGATTGAAATTGATGGGGTGCCGTATTGGGACGGCGGATATTCCGGCAATCCGAGCCTGGGGCCGCTGGTGCGCGAATGCGGATCGGATGATACGGTTCTGGTCCAGATCAACCCGGTCAAACGGCCCGGTGTGCCGAAAACATCGCGCGAGATTGCCAATCGCCTGAACGAGGTATCGTTCAACAGCAGCCTGATGAAAGAGCTTCGGATGATTTCGATCCTTCGAAAGGACATGCCCGACCATGCGTGTGAGGCCAGCAAATGGGGGGCGATGCGGATGCATTGCATCGCAAGCGATGTGATGCTGGAGCTTGATCAATCCTCCAAACTCAATGCCGAATGGGATTTCATGACCATGCTGCGCGACAAGGGGCGCGAGGCGGCAGCGAAGTTTTTGCGCAAGCATCGGCGTGATATTGGCGAGCGGCCGACCTTGGACCTTGATCTGTTTGCGCCGGATTGACGGGTGATTTGGCGGGTTTTGAGTGGGCCTCTCGCGCTGCTCGCCAAGCTGTGATCGGGGCTTGATTTCCGGTTTCGGGCAAAGGCGGGTACACCGGATGGAAAGATCAATCCGGAGATAAGCAGATGTTGAAATCGGTTGTTATGGGTGGCGGGATTGCGATGGCGATGCTGGTGGGGTTTGCCGCCCCGTCGCAGGCCGCCCCGCAGGTTATCGAAATCACGCAGGTGCCCTGCCAGTTTCTGGAGCCCGAGGGCACCAACCATCATTACACCAGCACCAAGAAAGCCGATTGCGTTGCGATCAACAAGGAAAGCGGTGATCAGCGGGTGGAAAAGGCCGGCGAAATGACGTTGCCGCCCGGGGATTACATTTTCCGGGTCGCCAATGAGGGCGTGCCCTATGAGGTTGGTTTCTGGCTGCGTGACAAGGATTACGACTGGACCGACAAGATCCTGAGCAAGAAGATTTCGGTGTCGGGCGGTGGCCTTTTGCAGGGCAAGACCAAGGATTATGCGGTGACACTTGAGCCCGGGGAGTATCTTTATAGCTGCCCGCTTAATACCACGCCGAATTACAGGCTTGTCGTGAAGTAAGCTTTTTTGCCTCCTCCCTGAAGGCTTGATTGGCAGGTTTCCCGTCTCCCCCCTGATCGCATGATCTGTGACGATCCATGGTGATCTGCCGACCTGACCCGCATGTGCCCCCACACATGCGGGTTTCTTTTGGGCGGGTTTCTTTTTTGCGGGTTTCTTTTTTGCGGGTTTTCTTTGTTTGCGCGAGATAAGGCGCAGGCGTAGTCTGAGCCCCGCCATCATCAACAACGCCCCGGATCGAGATGCCCCAAAGCGAGCTTGAAAAAATGAAGGCAGGGCAGTGGTATAGCTGCCTTGACCCGGAACTGGATGCCATGCGGGCACGCGCCCATGAGGCGGTGCATGAACACAGCATCCTGCCGCCCGCGGAACGCGGCAATATCGCGCCAAAGCTGCGTGCGCTGTTTGCGCAATGTGCCGAAGACGTTCGGATCGAAACGCGGTTTCATTGCGCCTACGGGGTCAATATCCGGCTTGGGCGGGATGTGTTCATCAATGTCGGCTGCACGATCCTTGATACCGCGCCCGTGACCCTTGGTGATCATTCAATGCTGGGCCCGAATGTGCAGATATATTGCGCGCAGCATCACAAGGACCCGGAGCTTCGCCAGCAGCATCTTGAAATCGCCCTGCCGGTGACGATTGGCAGGAATGTCTGGATCGGGGGTGGTGCGATCATCCTGGCCGGGGTCAGCATCGGCGATAATGCGATTGTCGGCGCGGGGGCGGTGGTGACGAAAAATGTCGCGCCGGGCACGACGGTGGTCGGCAACCCGGCACGCGTGATGGGCGGATA
>NZ_JPWA01000076.1 GCF_003326475.1 Thalassospira xianhensis MCCC 1A02616
CCCGGATCCCGCGGCTGCGTCGCGGCTGCAGACGGGGCAGCATCACGCGTCAAAGCCGCTGCACCTGTAGCCTTGGCCTCGGTATTTGTTGGAGCCGGCGGCTGATGCTGTGGTTGGGGCATCGGGCGGGTCGACATTGGTCCGTGACGACCTGGCTGATGCGTCGGTCGCGGGCGCAGTTCGGCGGTGAAACGCTTTCGCTGTACCCGTCCCGGTTTATGCAAAGTCTGATGTTCGACCGAAAGCTCGGCCCGGAACGGCGCAGGGGCATCCGTCCCATCCGGCTTTGCATTGCCATGATCATCTTCATCACTGGCTGGTGGAACATCGTGTTCCGGCTCGGCATCCGGGTTTTCGGGAACCGGCACGACGTTCTCGGCCTGATCCTCGTAACGGACCTGCTCAGCGCCAAGCATCTTGCGACGCTGTTCTGCCCATGCCTTGACCTTGTCCAACAGCTCGGCCCGGAAGCCTTCGCCAACATTAAGGTCCTTGGCCGATGAGGGCTTGGGAATGTAGTCCACCGCACCAAGCGTCATCGCCTGGAAACTGATATCGGCATTCCGCTTGGTCAGGGTTGATGCCATGATCACCCGAACCGTCGGATCAATTTCAAGAAGTTTGGGTAATGCCGTCAGACCATCCATGACCGGCATTTCGATATCAAGAACAACAGCCTCGATCCCGATTTCCTTGCGCATAACCACAAGGGCATCCTCGCCATTGGCGACGGAACCGACGACCTCGATATCGTCGTCTTCCTGCAACATACGGGTTACCAGACCACGCACGATTGCGGAATCGTCAACAATCAGGACTTTATAGGGTGGATGGATTGGCGTGTCTTCCACGTACCGACGTTCCCGTTAGAGCAACCGGACCAAAACCAAGGCAAATGCACAGCGACGCTGACAGGAACCTTAAATCAGACCCACCTGCTCAAATTTTGCCTGGATGATCTCGCTGTCGAACGGCTTCATAATATACTCGTTCGCACCGGCCGTAATGGCTTCCTGAATGTGCTCGAGATCGTTTTCTGTGGTGCAGAACACGACGACGGGCTCATCGCCACCAGGTGCTGCGCGCAGTTCCCGCAGGAAATCAATCCCGCTTTTCACCGGCATGTTCCAATCAAGCAACACCGCGTCTGGCATGGCTTCAAGGCATCGATCAATTGCCTCCTGCCCATCCACAGCCTCAATGACCGCAAATCCCATTTCTTCAAGGATACGGCGTGCCACCATTCTGATGACTTTCGAATCATCGACGACGAGACAACTCTTCATCGACTTCCTTCTCGCAAATTAGATCGTTAAGCCAATACCGGCACTGTACCGGATGCATTTTGCACCCGGCACATACTATCATATCTAGCCCGCCTGTTTTACCGAAACGGTAAAATCAAGCAGACGGGTTACGTCCAGAATGACAAGAAGCTTCTTGTCGAGGCGGAAAATACCATCGGAAAATTCACGCCAGCGCGGATCAAGCGTCGCCGGATTCTGTTCGAATGCCTTTTGCGGAACGCTCAGAACCTCGCCAACCTGATCGACCATCAGGCTGTAAAGTTCGCCACCCTGATCGACCACAATGCTCATGCCCGGCACATCATCTTCGCGTTCACGAAGACCAAGACGTTTGCGAACATCGATTGCCGTCACGATACGACCGCGCAGGTTCAGCGACCCTGCCACTTCTGGCGGGGCAAGCGGAATGCGGGTGATACGCTGCGGACCAAGAACATCCTGAACCGTCAGAACCGGAATACCGAACAACTGCTTGCCGATATAGGCGGTAACGAAATCCTTCGTTGCCCCTCCAAGGTCAAGGGCCGTGCTCTGTTCTTTGCTCGGGACGAGTGCCTTTTTATCGCTCATTGGACTTTTCCCCGATTTACACTGCGCTCAGCGTCTGGATCAGCGTCGATACCAGCGCATCTCGATCGAATTTCGCAACATAGTCGCTAAAGCCAACCTGACGACCCCGTTCGAAGTCTTCCTCGCTGGTGTGCGAGGACAGCGCGATGATCGGGGTATCACCCCAATGTTCATCATTCTGCAGGCTTTCGGCAAATTCAAAGCCGTTCATGCCCGGCATTTCGATGTCACTGATGATCGCGTCGAACATTTCACCGCGATTTTTAAGATCAAGCGCCTGTTCGGCATTCTCGACCGCAATGACACGGAAACCGGACACCGACAACATCGGTGTGAGAAGGTTGCGGAAGAACGGGCTGTCATCGATCAGAAGAACACGCTTCTTCTCGCCACCAGTATCTTCGTGGCCGAACCAGTCCGAGAACGCCAGTTCCAGATAGTAACCGGCATCAATCAGATCGGTTGCCTTGCCATCAATCACCGCCGAACCGACCAGACCATCCTGATCGGCTGTCAGTTCAACGTTCAGGACGTCATCGACAATGTCGACGATCTCGTCCACCACAAGACCCATGGTCCGTTCGCGATCCTGGAATACCAGGGTCGGCTGACGGCCTTCGCTCTTCATCTGATAGGAACCATCGATAAAGACCAGCGGCATCAGCTTGCCACGATACTGCACCAGCGGGCGACCGTTCGAGTATTCGATATTTTCGACATCGATTTCCTCGAGACGGGCGACAAGTGCAAGCGGCACTGCACGAATTTCGGACCCGCCAGCCCGGAAGACCAGCATGGAAGTCGTTTCGCGATCACCGGTATCAGAACGCGCCTTGCTTTCGACACCCTGCGAACCGCCAACGGTGATTTCGCCGGTCCGGGTAGCAATGCCGTTCGGATCAAGGATCATGATCACGCTGCCGTCGCCAAGGATGGTGTTCCCCGAGAACAGCGACAGATCGCGAAGGATCGGCGCAACCGGCTTGACCACGATTTCCTCGGTATCGAACACGCGGTCAACGATGATACCAAACGAATAGGTGCCCACCTGCGTGACGACGATGAAGGCTTCTTCATCCACGTCATCGACCGTCGTTTCACCATCATCAAGGCCAAGAATTTTCTTGAGCGTGACAAGTGGCAGCAGTCGGTTGCGCAAGCGCAGGACCGGCGTATCGTGAATACGTTCAATCGAATGATCGGAATTGCTTGAAGCACGAACCAGTTCCAGAACGCTGATCTGCGGAATGGCAAAGCGTTCGCCGCCACTTTCAACGATCAGTGCCGAAACGATGGCAAGGGTCAGCGGAATCTTGATGATGAAGGTCGACCCGCGGCCTTCGACCGATTTCAGTTCGACCGTACCACCAATCTTTTCAATGTTGGTACGGACAACATCCATACCGACGCCACGTCCCGAAACCGAGGTTACCTTTTCGGCGGTCGAGAAACCGGCCTTGAAAATGAACTGGTGAATCTGCGAGTCCGCCATACCGTCAAGATCGCTTTCGCTTGCGAGACCGTTGGCAATCGCCTTGGCCTTGATCCGTTCGATATTAAGCCCGCGACCATCATCGGAAATTTCGATGATGATGTGACCACCTTCGTGATAGGCGTTCAGCGTGACCGTACCGGTTTCCGGCTTGCCTGCTTCCCGGCGCCCCGGAATATCTTCCAGACCGTGGTCGGCAGAGTTGCGAACCATGTGGGTCAGCGGATCCTTGATGAGTTCAAGCACCTGACGGTCAAGTTCCGTGTCGGCACCGATCATCTGCAGATCGATTTTCTTGTTCATCTCGAGTGCAAGGTCACGAACAATACGCGGCAGCTTCGCCCAGGCATTGCCGATCGGCTGCATTCGGGTCTTCATCACACCTTCCTGAAGGTCGGTGGTGATGTGCGACAGACGCTGCAAAGGAACGGTAAATTCGCTGTCATCCTTGCCACGAACCATCTGCAGAAGCTGGTTACGGGTCAGGACAAGCTCGGAAACCAGTGTCATCAGGTTTTCAAGCAATTCAACGTTGACGCGGATCGTCTGGGCTGCGACGGAACTTTCCTTGGCCTCGCCACGTGGCGCTTCGGCCTTTGGTCCCTCGGATGCTGCGGCCTTTGCCGGTGCAACGGCCTGCGACTTCGCCGCTGCTGG
>NZ_JPWA01000077.1 GCF_003326475.1 Thalassospira xianhensis MCCC 1A02616
CCCTTGGCGTGCCCGAAGCCTTGCCTGGCGGATGCGCAATTCCTCGGCCCGTTCGCGTGCGCGTTCCGTCTCGCTGGCATTGATGCTGGCAATATCGGCCTGCCGGTTGGCTTCGGTCTGTGCCGTGCGGCTTTTCTGATCCGCCCGGTTTGATGAAATCTGCTGCCCGGTTTGCAGGGCAGAAAGTGCCATTGGTGCATAGGATGCAAACGCGCCCATCAGTCATTCACCCCCAATTCGCTGGCGACACCCAGCAATAAAAAAGGCCGGGGAAAATCCCCGGCGATCCACCATAATCCATCATTGTCCCGCCCGGCACTGCCGCGCCGCCAGCCAAGGGCCCGCAATGTCACATCCCCGCTATAGGCCGCGTCCTCGCTCCGGCCTCGTCCCAATGCCACATCGCGCAATCCCCGCCCGGTATCGACGCGTAACTGTGCGGTTTCGCGCACCCGGAACGTCACCGACACAAGCCGAAGCGCATTGCCCCCATGTGCCCGCGTGCCATCCGACCCGGCCGGTGGCAGGGCGGCAATTTCATGGGTAAACGGCAATCCCGCCACGACCTTTGAAACCGCGTCGGGCAGGCTGACCGTGCCGCCCGAAACCGTGATATCGCGGTAAAGCACACCATCGGCCCAGACGGCCAGCGTCACACCTTCAAGATCATCAAACCCGCCCCAATGACGGCGCGGGCTTTCGCCCTCGGTCACTTGTGCAGTGATAGAAAGGTCAAGCCCGCAACCCTCATCAAACCGGCCAAGGTAAAATTTCCCGTTCCGCTCAAGGCAAAGGTAAACCTGCCCGCCCGCCACCGCGACGGCACGAAATGCCGCCCCCTCAACACTTTGCGCCGACCAGGCGGTGATCGCCTCGCTGCGATAAAGCGTTAATGTGCCAAGGCTGCCATCGCCCATCACCACATGCAAAAGCCGATGATCGGCATCAAACGCCTGATCCACCGGGCCTTGCACCAGATGGCGCGATAAAAGCGCCAAATCCGCCGCCCCATAAGCCTGCTCGACATCGGTAAACAGAAATTCGCGCAATTCCCGGCCGCTGCGCGCGGCAAAGATCGTCGCGCCATCGACATTGACCAACGGCACCGTCCGATCCGCCCGGCTGCCAATACGGGTCTGGCGCGTGACCTGAATATTGGCTGGCGTCAACGGGTCCCCCGTCACCATCCATTCCGACCCGCTGGTGAAAACCTGCAAATGGCGCCCGGCGAAAATGCCGGTAATCGCATTGACCTGATCGGCCAGCAGGGCAAATTCAATCGCCTCGTCATCCAGTCCCTCGCCCAGATCGAAATTGAACAGATCCCCCGATTTCGACATCCACAACCGGTTGGGCAAATCCCGCGATCCGCCAATCACCATCCTGTCCTGATGAAACGTCACGCTGCGCGGCCAACCACGCACGGACGAAAACACCTGTTCCTCAAAATCCTGTGTCGTGCTGGCATTCGGAAGGGCCTCTTTCAAGGCAATGGTTGCCAGTGTCGCACTCGAAACCCCCGCAATCTCCCCCTCAATCCCCTGAATGCGCCAGCGCGTCCCGACATGCCCGGCCTCAAAAAGGGCCGAACTGGCGGTGATGCTGATCGTGCCACTGGTCCCTGATGGCGTGATCGAAACCGCCGGATCACCGAATTTATAGTAGGGCTGAAACCGCTTCACCGCCGTTTCCCGCCACGCCCAGTTTGTCATTTCCCAAACACCACCCCCATCCCCCGACCCCTTGCGCGTCAGGCGCATCGGCTCGACCTCCGGATGGGTGACAAGCAACGTATCGGCACTTTGCGTCCAGTTCAGAAGCGCATGATGGATAATTCCGAACGGCGTTTCAAACCCGACAATCGCCACCCCGTCGCGATACACCGTGCCCTGATAATCGCCAAACACCAGCAGATAGGTCTGCTCGGTATTGAACTCGAACGCGATCAACCGCACCGGGCCGGACAGCGCATCGACAAGCGCAATACCAGGCCGCCTGCGCACCCCGCCCGATGGCTCGATAAACACATTGCGCAATCGTGCGGCCCCATTGCCATAGGCATTCAAGTCCGACCGCCCCCACAATTCCGGCGCCAGTTCACCGGTCGAAAATGTCGTCTTTTCCAGAACCCTGCGCGCCATATCCCGTCCCCCTTCACCACTCGCCCCAAAATCCCTATCCCCGCGCCGCGATCAGGGTAAAATCGCCAATCGCCCGCGGGGTTGATTGCTGCGCATCGGCCAGCCGGGCACTTCGAAACTGGTCTTCGGCGCGTTTAAACAGATATTCCGCCCGCGACGTACTTTCGGTCAGCGGCACACAAAACTCCGCCGCCAGCCGCATAATCAGCGCCAGATCAAAAAAGGCGGGAAACGCCCCCTCCACCATTCGCCCGACATAGCGCAGATACGCTCGATCCGACGCACACCTCACCGCCCCCTGCACCAGCTCAAATTCCGGCACCGCCCCGCCCTCCGTCTCAAGCGACAGCAACCGGATAAAATCCCCGGGCAGGACAAACATGCCCTCGCCAGCGCCCAAAACGTCCTCACTTTCCATCCGCGCCAGCCACGCGCCCCTTGCCGCAAACCGCCACGGATACGCCGCCAGCATCCCGTCCCGAATGGCCGGATACAGCATCCCCGCCACCTCGGCCTCGGCGGTATCATCCTCGAACGAAACAATCGGTGCCGTCCCGATCATCACCAATGCACGCGCACAAAGTGCGATGTCGCTCAGTGCCATATCGCGTTCCCTTCAATTCCCGGTTGCCGATATCGTTGAAATATTGTCAAAATCCGTCTCAACCGACCGTGACAGGGCCGGGCAATTTGAATGGAGCACCAATGTCCCGGTTCCCGTATGTCGCATCACTTGTTTTCGCGGGCACTTTGGGCCTGTCTGCAATGGCCCCGGCCTTGGCGTCCTTCGCCACCCCAACACTGGCCACCCCTGCGGAAATCGCCCAGAACACCGATGATGATCCCCTGATCCGGGAATACTGGCGCAAGTCCTACGCAGGCGATGCCGAGGCCCAGCGCATACTGGGCGCCGCGCTGTCTTACGACTATGCCGAGGACGGCGAGATTGACGATGATGAACATTTCACCATCACCCGCCTGCTTGAATGCGCCGCCCTTCAGGGTGACCAGATCGCCATCGATCAGCTTCAAAGCATCGATGCCGATTTCGACATCAGCGAAACCGGCGAATGCTATTACACCGGGGCCGGTTACACCGCCGACGATCCAAAACCCGCTGATCCGACCTCCGGGACTTTCGATGAAGATGCCCTGCGCGACGCCGCCATGAATGGCGATCCCGCCGCCCAGTTTGCCCTGGCCGAATATCTCGAAAGCCAATTCCTTTTCTTTGATGCCTTCGAAGAAGCCGAAGGCTGGTACAATTGCGCTGCCAAACAGGGTTACGCCCCGGCCATCGCGGTTCTGGCCGAGGGCGACGCGATTGCGACCTACCCGGCATCAGAACCCTGCCCCTTCACCAACCGGACCATGGATGCCAACGGCAAGATAACCGAACGCTTTGCCTCCAGCCCCATCGAGACCGAACCTGCTCCAGCTCCAGCCCCGGCTCCCGCATCCGAACCAGCGGCAATTGCCCCGGCACCCGATACCGAACCGCTCTTTGCCGATGCGCTGGCCGCCTATTATGGCAATGGCGTGCCGCAGGATTTCACCCGCGCGATGGAACTGGCCCGCAAGGCCGCCGACCAAAACCATGCCGGGGCGATCAACCTGATCGGTGTCATGTATCTCAACGGCTCGGGCGTCGCACCC
>NZ_JPWA01000078.1 GCF_003326475.1 Thalassospira xianhensis MCCC 1A02616
CCGCGATGGTCAGGGCAATCGGGCCGCCTGCGGCAATCATGACACCGGCCGCGCCAAAGGCGGCGGCATACATGGGGGCACCGACCAGAACGCCCTCGGCATTGCCAATCGGGGTGGGCGCTGTATAGGCGAGCGGGGGCATGTCGGGATCGTTTTCGATATCCTCGACCTTGCGATAGATATGGCCCAGTTTGTCCTCAATGGTGCGTTCGGTCGCAAGCAGGCTTAGGTCGGAATGTTTGAAACCGGCTTCTTCCAGATCCTCTGCGGTTTTTTGCAGGGCGGGAAGGTCATCAAAAACGCCAACGGTTTCGTTTCGGGTCCTGAGGATGGACATTTGTGGCCTCCTTTTTTTTGAAAGGCTCCCTTAAGCCACCAACGTGCCGGTGTGGTTCTTGGTTCCGAATTTTTCCCGATCCAGAGAAATGCGCCAGAAATGACAACGGCACCCATCAAGGGTGCCGTTGGTGATCTTTATGGTGCCGGTCTTACCGTTCGGTAATCTTGAATTCGATACGACGGTTGCGGCGATAGGCGATTTCGTCGTCGCGGTTATCAAGCGGCTGATATTCACCAAAGCCCGCAGCAACCAGCCGGTTTGGCGGAACGCCGCGATCAATCAGGAACTTGACCACCGAAATGGCGCGTGCCGCCGACAGTTCCCAGTTTGACGCGAATTTCAGGTTACGGATCGGAACTTTATCCGTGTGGCCATCAACACGCATGACCCAGTCAATATCGTCGGGGATTTCAGCCGAAATGGTTTTCAGGGTATCGCCAAGCTTTGCCAACTGTTCCTGACCTTCTTCGCCAAGATCGGCGGAGCCGGATGTGAACAGGACTTCGGACTGGAAGACAAAGCGGTCACCCACCACGCGGATATCCTGACGGTCGCCCAGAACTTCGCGCAGGCGGCCAAAGAATTCCGAACGATAGCGCTGCAATTCGGCAACCTTGGTGGCGAGGGCGGCATTGAGGCGCTGCCCGAGATTGACGATCTGGGCCTGTTTATCCTCGTTTTCGCGTTCGGAGACTTCGAGGGCAGCCTGAATTTTCTGAAGCTGCTGGCGCAGGGCCAGCATCTGCTGATTAAGGGCTGCGACCTGTGCCTGTGCCTCGGTGCTGAGCTTTTTCTCGTCTTCAAGTTCGGCTGCGCGCGAAGCCAGCAGTGCGGAAAGTTCGGCGATGCGGCTTTCCTGATCGGCCATCTGTTCGTCGGCTTTTTCGCGTGCTGTGCTGAGCTCGGCCTCTTTTTCCTCGAGATTGGCGAGGGCGGCCAGAAGTTTCTTTTCCATCTCGTCAGCGGACAATTCGGCGGCTGAAAGCTGGCTTGCGAGGGCGGCGGCACGGTCACGCAATTCGTCGCGCTGGTCACTGGTGTTGGAAAGCTCGGTCGTGAGCTGTGTCAGTTCGAGTTCCATGCGCTGATTGTTGGTGCGTTCGAGCGACAGCAGATTTGTCAGCTCGTTCACCTGTGCGGTGAGGTCGTTCAATGCCTGGTCACGCCCGGAAAGGGCAGCACCCAGATAGACCTGCGCAACGACGAAAATCATCAGCAGGAAAATGATCACCATCAACAGGGTGGCCAAGGCATCAACAAAGCCAGGCCAGGTGTTGACGTCGCGATTTCGGCGGCGTGACAACCCGGTCATGCGATCAACCCTCCTCGGCGATCGCGGCGATGGTACGGGCCAGAAGCTTGATCTCGCTTCTGATTTCCTGGGTCGATTGCTGACGGCCCATTGTCAGTTCCTCGCCAACGCGCGAAAGGGTGTTGTCGAGCGAGCGGATATGGGCGCGTGTATTGTCGTCAATGCCGAAGCTTCCGATTTTCATGGAATCGGAAAGCTGATCAAGCACCGGTTTCAGGTGCATCTGGTTTTCCGCCAGCTTGACCATAAGCTGCTGTTCGGCCTTCATCTGATCGGTCAGGGTCGAGAGTTTGTCGGCCAGATCGATCAGGGTGTTATGTGACTTGATCTGCGAACTTTCGGACCGCTGGATCGAGTTTTGCAACCCTTCCATATTGTCCGCCATCTGTTCGATCAGGGCCGACAGATAGGCCGGAACCGACTGTTCCCCATCCGAAACCGGACCGCCCGAAGACAGGCGGGTGAAGCCCGAAAGCCATTCTTCAAGCTCGTTAAAGAAGCGGTTCTGTGCCTGACCGGCCTGCATGTCGATCAGGCCAAGGGCCAGTGATCCGGCAAGACCAAAGAGCGAGGACGAAAACGCCGTTCCCATGCCGCCAAGCGGCTCAGCAAGGCCTTCCTTGAGTTCATTGAACCACAGATCAATATTCTGGCCCGAGCCGACATTGACGTCGCCGATGACATTGGCGACCGAATTGACGGTCTGAAGCAGGCCCCAGAAGGTCCCAAGCAGACCAAGGAACACGAGAAGGCCAACGACATAGCGCGACAGTTCGCGGCTTTCATCCAGACGTGAACGGATCGAGTCCAGAATGGTGCGCGTCGCCATGGTCGAGAGTTGCGGGCGGTCGCGGCGCTGTTCGGCCATCATGCGGGCCATTGGCAACAGCAGTTTCGGCGGAACCTGCGATGTCAGGCCGGGACGGTTGCGGCGGAAATCTTCGATCCAGGTGACTTCGGTCGACAGGCTTGCGACCATGCGGAACGTGTAGATGACCCCGACAACAAACACGCCAAGGATCAGTCCGTTCAACACGGCATTGGCCATGAACGCATCGGACAATGCCGGAAACAGCAATGCACCGACGGCGGCGATAATGGCGATGAAAATCCCCATCCGCGTCAGATAGCTTCCCGGTTTGGTAACAGCAGGAAGGGTTGCCATGCCGTTGGCCGAATTATTGCTCATGACGGATCAATCCTAGCGTTGAACGGTTTTGATATCGACACGATCCGCCGGGCCGGAAGGAACATTGGCACCCAGCGCACGGACATCGATGCGCGTGGACCGCACACCTTTGTCGATCAGATAGGAACGGACCTGCAGGGCGCGCGAAAGCGACAGGCGGCGTGCCTTGCTGGCATTGTTGGAATCGCCTTCGGCATAGGCCTGAAGCTGAATACGCATGGTTTCGTCGCTGCCCATGCTGCTGACGATGCTGTCAAGCTGGCTGCGTGCGGCGTTGTTCAGCTCGAAGCTACCCGAACCGAATGCCAGGCTGTATTCGCCAGCACCGGCCGGTGCGGATGCAACCGGGTCCTTGGCGGCTGGTGGTACTGCTGCGGTTTCGGCTGCCGGTTCTGGTGCCGGGGCCGGCGCGACAGGCGGCTCGTTGCTGGAACGCTGTTCAAGCATTTCCTGCGGGGATGTTGTGGTATCGGGTGCCGGGCTTGGTGCCTCGGGCACGTTTGATTTGTCCGGTACAACCGGTTCGGGTGCGGGAGGAGGCGGTGCCTGTCTGGTTTCCTCGGTCGGAAGCGGCGGGGCTTTTGGTGGTTCGATTTCAGCCGGTTTTGTTTCGACTTTCGGTGCTTCGGGAGCCGGTTCGGCCTTCGGTGCTGCAGGGGATTCGGATGCCTGGGCCATTTCGGCGGCAGGAGCAGGGGCCTGTGACGGTGACGGTGTCGGTTTGCTTAACGGAACCGGTGCGTTACCACTGCCTGCCGGTGCGGCGGCCACCGGGGC
>NZ_JPWA01000079.1 GCF_003326475.1 Thalassospira xianhensis MCCC 1A02616
GGACTTCGGTGCGGGCGGCGTCGGCCTGTTCGCCGGTCAGAACGCCGCGTTCGATGTCGCGGCCGATTTCGGCAAGCTGGTCGCGGTAAACCGCAAGATCGCGTTGCAGTTCGTCTTCGTCCATGTCGGCAAGGTGATCATCACCCGCATCGGCACTGGCGGAACGCGCATTTCGCAAGATCGGCCAGAGGACGTAACCCGCCACCAGAGCCGTCAAGGCGCCAAGAACAATCCAGATGGTCATTGATAATCCTATTCGGCGGGTACGGTCTGGGCCGTTTTGGTGGAGCGGGTGGGAGCACCCACGCGATAGCGACGATCGGAGAGCGACATCAGGCCACCCAGCACCATGATGATGCCGCCGGCCCACATCCACGGGATCATGGGTTTGACATAGAAGCGCGTGACCCATTTGCCGCTGGCGTCCTCGTCACCAATAACCGCATAGATATCGCCTGTGAAACCGGACCGGATTCCAGCCTCGGTCGTGGGCATGCCTTCGACGGTGTAGACCCGCTTTTCCGGGGTCAGGGTGATGGTGCGTTCGCCCGGGGTCGTGATTGTGATGGTGGCTTCGCGGGCAAAGAAGTTCGGCCCCTGATATTCGCGAAGGTTGCTAAGCGTGAAGGTATGGCCGGAAACAATCGTGCTTTCGCCGATGGCAAGGGACTGAACCGATTCCTCGGTCCAGGCCTGTGATCCGGTGATCCCGGCGACAACAATCGCCATCCCGGCATGGGCCAGCATGGTGCCGTGGGCAGAGCGCGGCAGATTGCGCATGCGGCGGAAGCTGTTGGCCAAGGGTTCGCGGAAAAGCTTGATCCGGCCCGCCCATTCAAGGATCGATCCGACAAACAGCCAGACGGCCAGTCCCATGCCAAACAGGGCAAAGGCCGGGCCACCGGCCAGCCAGTAGGTGACGATCAGAACCATGATCACGGCGGCAATCGCGATTTTGAGCTTGCCCAGAACCGCAAACAGATCGGCACGTTTCCATGGCATCATCGGCCCGAATGCCATGGCGATGATCAGGGGCGTCATGATCGGAACGAAGGTGGAATTGAAGAACGGCGCGCCGACCGAAATCTTTTCACCGGTCACGGTTTCAAGCAGCAGCGGATAAAGGGTGCCGAGCAGCACCATGGCCGCGGCAATCGAGAGCAGCACGTTGTTGAAAACAAGTGCGCCTTCGCGCGAGATCGGCTGAAACAGGCCGCCGCCCTTCAATGTCGGGGCGCGCCAGGCATAAAGGGCCAGCGATCCGCCCACCGTCAGGCACAGTAGGAACAGGATGAACACCCCACGGGTCGGGTCGGTGGCAAAGGCATGAACCGATGTCAGCGCGCCGGAACGCACCAGGAAGGTGCCCAGCAGCGAGAAGGAAAACGCCAGGATCGAAAGGAAGATCGTCCAGCTTTTGAGCGCGTCGCGTTTTTCAACGACAATTGCCGAATGCAAAAGGGCGGTTCCGGCCAGCCACGGCATGAAGGATGCATTTTCCACCGGGTCCCAGAACCACCAGCCGCCCCAGCCGAGTTCGTAATAGGCCCACCAGGAGCCAAGCCCGATCCCGGCGGTCAGGAACATCCATGCGGCCAGGGTCCATGGTCGGACCCAGCGGGCCCATGCCGGATCAACCCGGCCTTCGATCAGGGCCGCAACCGCAAAGGCAAAGGCCACGGAAAAGCCGACATAACCGAGATAGAGGAACGGCGGGTGAATAGCGATGCCGGGATCCTGCAGCAGCGGGTTCATGCCTTCACCGTTCAGCGGCGGGTTTATCACGCGCTCGAACGGGTTCGACGTCAGAAGGATGAACAGAAGGAAGCCGAGCGCAATCAGCCCCATCACGCCGACAACGCGGGCAAGCAGGCTCGGCGGCAGGTTCTGGCCAAAGGCCGCGACGGCGGCAGAAAACAGGGTCAGGATCATCACCCAGAGCAGCATCGAGCCTTCGTGGTTGGCCCAGACGCCGGTGATTTTATAGATCAGCGGTTTGGAGGTGTGGCTGTTGGCAAGGACATTCAGGACCGAGAAATCGGATGTGACATAGGCATATGTCAGGGCGGCAAAGCTTGTACCGACCAGGGCAAAGCAGGCAATGGACAGGCGTGGCGCAATTTTCAGAAGGGCGACATCACGCCGGGATGCGGCCATGAACGGGATGGTCGACTGTGCCAATGCCACCACGAGGGATAGCACCAGGGCATAATGTCCGATTTCAACAATCATAAGTGGGCCTGTTGTTTGCTCTTATCCGCCTGCGGGGCTGATATAGTCGCTTCGATCAGGTTTGAAAACCTTGCGGAATATCAAATATGCGCTATTTGCTGCACAGGCGAAGGTCAAAATATGGCAATAGTCATTACATATTACGCCAATTCACGATATAAAACCGCAATCAGCGAGCGGAAATTGAAGACCAAGGGTCTGTAGAACATGAGTCAATGTCCTGTCATTGACATCGCGCAAAGGGAAATATGGGCGCGTCGTGCAACGACGGCCTCTATTGTCATTGCTGCGACGCTGATTGCGATCAAGGCGGTCGGGTGGTTCATGACGGACTCGGTCAGCCTTCTGTCTTCGATGATTGATAGCATGCTTGATGTCGGCACGTCTGTGATCAACTTCATGGCGGTCCGCAGCGCATGGCGTCCGGCCGACCATGATCACCGTTTTGGCCATGGCAAGGCAGAACCGCTGGCGGGGCTTTTCCAGTCTGCCTTCATGATCGGGGCGGCGATTCTCGTGCTGGCGGAGGCCGGATCGCGGCTTGCGGAGCCGCAGCC
>NZ_JPWA01000008.1 GCF_003326475.1 Thalassospira xianhensis MCCC 1A02616
CCAAAGCTGAAGAACAGGCACCGGTGGAAGCCTCCAAGCCTGCCCGTCCGAGCTTCTTGACCGGTGGCTCCTCTTTCGGCGTACCCGGTTTTGCCAAAAACTAAGGTTTGCGGTGGGGAGCTGTTATCGCTCCCCACCGTGCTTTGTCATATTGCAGGGTTAGTGCTGTGGTTTACGTATGCAATTGCAACGGCTTAGGCAGCCGAAAAGTGGCCGCCGCGATTGTTGATGGAGCCTCTACTTATCGCGCGGTTCTGTCTGAATGCGGAGTTAAGCCACAGTGTGGAAAATGCCGCTCTGAGGTTGAAGCATTGATTGGGCGCCTGTCACCACCTTCTTCAACACCTACCAATATGCACCATCTCCAAATTAAGGAATATTCCTGAATATTGCTTGAACGACATGAAGCAAAAAGAATAAATTATCTTCCTGAAAAGAATATTTTCTTGTATCTTGCCAAAGATTTGATTGATGATGACCCTCAAGGAAATCGCAACATCGGCAGTGACATGACAGAATTTGTTTTCGCCACAGAAAAAGGTGCCAAACTCGTTCGAAATGGCATCAAAGCTATCTGTGCAGATATTAAAGATGATCGGCTGACACGCAAACAGGCTCTTGATCGGGCATCCGATCTATGGGAGGAATTGTCAGCTTTTGACGACGGCACGCTGGACCCTGAAGCCATCGAAGCCGTGGTAAAGCAACTGAATACGGCTTTCTCACAAGCGGGTTTCGTTTCACTAAAGGCTGACGAATTTACCCGGCATTTTGAGGATTGGTCACGAAATGGGAAGGCCGTCAAACACCAGGCACTCGGCTTTGATGCCGCGATTGTGAGTAACGTTACAAATCGGATAACGTCCACACTCAAGGAACTCGGAGGCATCCCCGGAATTACCCTTGGGGTCTCTGAAAGCAACCAAGTCGTCGAGGAATACGGTAATATCTCTGAGAGTGCAGGAAATGTCGTTATTTACTGTCACCGGGGTGAATACAGCCAAAACCCTCTAATCGGCGCAATGTTGATAGGGCGAGAAGGCTGGTGCTTCCTTGAGGCTGTGGCAAGTCTGGATAACTTCGAATCCGTCCTGCGAGAGCATGTGTTTAAAGACGAAGTTGTCGACTATCAAGGTGTCATCGAGAAGCTCCGAGCCCTGGACGAGATGATCAAGGGTTTCAACCTCAGTTCGTCCCTCCTGAATGAACCAGAAATGCTCGGCGTAACCATCACGCACAGCGATGCCTTTCCGACTTTGCGCGCGCAGTGGGATGGCGACGTTATAGCAACCAGGCAGTCGGATGAGGAAATGGGTCTTGATAGTGCCCGGGTGGCCACCCTTTCAACATTGTTTTCAGCGGGTGTTATCCCTGACGAATTCTGGCCAGAAGAACTGGATTTCAGTTCTGTTCAGTCGACCGGCCCCTCTGCGTTTTAGAGACAGGCCCCAAATTCAAAATCGAAGCGTGCGCCAGTAATCATCTGGCGCGCGCTTCCTTTTACCGATAATAGGCCGTTACCCGTTGTCTTGTGGCTTTTGTGAAGTACTGCCCGGCCAGAGCGGCAAAAACTTCTTCATCATAGCGTGCATAGGCATCCAGAAACGCGGTGGTTACGGCAAGCACATCAAGAAATATGTGTTCTGAAACTTTGCCTTGCCTTGTGTCGTCGCCGCTCACAAGCCCTTCGGTTATTGCCTTGAACCAAGCAAGGTGCCTATTCCCGGCCGGAGCGAGCGTAAAGGCCTCACTCCTTATCGAGGGCTCCTGACCTTTCTCGCCATTTCCGGTAACCACGATGGTTGGTTTCAGCGCACTCTCCCAGGAACCGTCGACAAGACCCAAGACGCCTCTACCGAACGGCGATAGCAGAATACCCGACGAAAACCCGGAACTCGGGCGTTCAAGCACTTCACCGGAATAAGTCACAGCTCTAGCCCCGGTGAGGATCTGTGCGACAAAAGCACCCCAAGAGTGCCCCGCGATAATTGGACGAGTTATATCGAGGTCCGTTCCCCAGGTTTTGTTGAGAACAGGTATAAACTCAAGCACTCTTTCACATTGCCGTATGCGACGGTTCCATATCCCAATGTCAGTGATAGCCGCGGATGGTGCCCATATCTCGTTGAGTGTTCCTCTGGCAATGCTGTCCGTGCCACCGTCTAGCAAACTATCTTCATGGATAGGGGCAAGAACAGCATAACCTTGTGATGCCCAATGGTTTAGCAAGGGGGAGTAAACGCTGGGAACAGACAGCTCGGCATGGCTGAAAACAACTACCCGGGCGTTCCGTACTGTAGGTGGTAGGTAGGCAAATACCACAAGGTCACTATCAAGCTTAATGAGTACCGGTTTGCTTGGGTAGCCCCACTCTCCGGCATTTGCTAGACGGCTATACAGGTCTCCCTGGTTAATATCAGGGTTGGGGTTCTTGATAATCACGTCACTCGCAAGCGCTTTGTTCGCCCAAACTGATGCGGTACCAGCCACAAGCAGGGCATTTACAAAATCTCTTCGAGTCCAAAGTTTTCGCTGCATCGGAAGCGCCTCTGTTTTCCTTATCTCTTGTTCAGCAATTTAAGGAATACGTGAAAAAGAATATTCGCAGACACAATACCTCATAATCCTTTAGCAAAACCGAAAAATTGACAACTTTTTTCTTGACTGAAACACGTTTGATCGGCATTTTGCTTTGAGCGTTTCAATAGTTTAGCTAGGTCTTGCAATGCGTTACGTTGTCGATGTAGAACCCGAAGATGATATTGAAGATACTTCAGGCTATGCAACAAACGAACGAGGTTCACCGGCAAGAACTTTTTGCAATAGTTATCGCGCTACAGCATTACAAATCCTTGACCCACATTCGCTCCGGCTAGAGCCGGTTATTTCCGGGAACTCGGACGAGGGTGATAAGGAAGTTCTGAGATTACATTTTTCGGAAGAAGAGCAGCCTGATCTGTTCAAGGCCGTCTTCGAGTGTCTCGGTTATGCGGCTCGCGACACTGATGTTGTAGTTCTGATGCATGATGAAATGCTTCGATGCGCGAAAGACTTTCACTCATTGCTGCCAATAATCATCCAGGATGTCGGTAGTGTGCTCGCAGATTCAGTTGTTGAGCCATTTGAGCAACTTGGATGGGCATCGCCAGATATTGTGCGAGGAGCTATCGCTGCTGTTATTCTCCGAGCGACCGAACCCGTATTTCTGTCAAACAAAGGTGTGGATGGCGCCTATCGTGAAGTGTGTGCATCATTATTCGCTGGCCTGCTGAACAGCAAGATGCCTGACAATCCCGACCCTGAACAATTTGTTACCCAGTATCCAGGTTTGGTTACTTTCATCGAAAAGCTTGTGGAGGAAACGCGCGCCGAAAAGAACATAGCGCTCTCCATCCCCCTACGCACCGATCAAATTGTTAGCGAAGCCTCGATGCACATCCGCTCAGTCATTGCACGCACGGGTCTTGTGATAGACTAGCCTGACCATCGTTTGCTTATCCGCTTGTCGAAAACCTCGAGTTCGAGTGTAATTGAATAATGCTGTCATAAACCGTCATAGCAAGAGCCATGATGGAGTTCATGTCGCATTCTTTTAAATGCACAACTCGCAGGGGATTGCCATGAGGGATGAAGCTATCAACGTCGTTGAAGCTGCGAGGAAGCTATGCCTTCAGCGTGCACCTGGCGGTGGCTTACTGATTGGCACCGCACCCGAAACTTTCCGGCAGGCGCTCCTCAACTTACTCGTTACCATCGAAGCGTTCGACAACGAAACCAGCAAAGCGACCGGCCTTGCTGAATTTAAGCCGTCGGACTCAGGATATGCGCATGACGCTACTGATGCCGACACTTCGGTTCAGCAACCTGTTGTTGGTGAAGAACTGGTGGAAGAAGTCACCACTTTGGAATTTGGCGGTCCAGTATTGAAGCCGTCACCGAGGTTTCTCGCCGGAGAAGCAAAAAAGCAAGAACTTCGTGAAAACGACGAGACGGCCAATCGCTCAAACGAACTTGTTGTTGCCGAACAGGCCGGGCGCACCGTGCGCGCCATCCGGAACTCAGCCAAGAAGCTGAATGAAGCAGTTCTTCAACTTGAAGATCTGGCAAAGACAACAAAACTGACGCCTGAGCTATCACTCGCAATCGGGCAATCTCTTGACCGAATAGCTAACAAGCATGATGCTCCGCATCTCGGCCTGACAGATTTCCGCTGTGACACCGCTTTTGCAGATTCGGATGCAGACCTCGATGAGGCGATCGACAGCCTATCCGATTGCCTTGCTTTTGCAGTCAGTAAGACCGGATGGACACCACGACTAAGGAGCATCGCTTTTGCCCTGCGACTGGCAATGGAAAGAGGCGGAAGTCATCTTCGGGATGATATGGAGAACCTCGCCCACGAAGCCAAAAGCGCACCACCACCTGCTCCGACCCCTTTTTGACGTCAGAGACAAGGAGGCGACACGTGCTCTTAGCCAACTAGAGCCAGTTCAACTGCTGGTTCGCAGCGAATTCGCAACGACCCATTTGACAGATAGACGGTTGCGACGCCGCCATCCGACAGATGTCCCCCGACAATCTCCCTGGCGATTGGGCGCTTGATTTCTCGCGTGATAAGTTGCCTAAGAAGACGGGCACCCTCGTCTTTCGTGTATCCGAACTCCACAAGCCATGAACGCGCGTCGCTGTCTAGGCGAAGGGTTACTGGCTGCTTGATGCTGGAGAGCGCGCTTGACACTTCTGCGATGTTTTTATCTACAAGCTGCTCCACAACCTTTTGCGCCAGAGGTTCGAAATGCACAATCTCGTCAATGCGCGCCAGCCATTCCTTGCGGAACGCACTTTCGATACCGTTGTCTCCGGTGGTCTGGTTTGTATTTCCAAAACCAATGACATGGGACGGCGCATCATTCGCACCTGCATTGGTCGTCATGACGAGGATAACATTCGAGAAACTGGTGACTTTGCCAGAGCTGTCAGTCAATCTTCCTTCATCCGCGACCTGAAGTAGCAACTGATGGATTTCGTCAGTCGCTTTCTCGATTTCATCAAGCAGAATGAAACAATGTGGAGACTGGTCGACGGCATCAGTTAGCGCGCCACCCTTCTCAAAGCCAACATGCCCTGGCGCTGCTCCAATGAAGCGTGAGACGGACGATGGATCGCAATACTCCGTCATGTCAAAATGCAAAAACTTCATGCCCGTCAAATTTGCAAACTGCTTGCAGATTTCGGTTTTCCCAACCCCTGTCGGCCCATGAAACAGAAAAGTGCCAATTGGGCGAGAAGAGTCATGAAGTCCGGCTTTATACATTTCAAATGCGCCACAAAGCGCTGCAATTCCCTTTTTCTGTCCAAATACCTTTGTTTCGAGCTGCATTGGTAAAGAGATGATGGCGCCGCGCTCGTCCGTGTCGACACTCGTCAATGGGATTGCGGCAATCTTTGAAACCGCCAACTCCACGTCCGAGATCGCGAGTTCGTCATTCGTGCCCTGAAGGGTCATTTTCTTGGCAGCTGCGGCTTCATCGAGAACATCAACAGCCTTGTCCGGAAGCCTTCGGTCTTTAATATGCCTTACAGCCAAACGGATACTTGCCTCAATTACATGCCGCGGGAAGCTGATGCTGTGGTAGCGACTCAACTCTCGGCATTTTGCAAGCATCATATCGCAAGCTTCGTCCTCCGTAGGCTCCGGAACATCAATTCGTTGGAAGCGACGAGCCATGGCCTCACTTCGCGCAAAAACATGGCGATATTCTTTGAATGTGGTTGTTCCAATGCAGCGAATGCTACCGTTAACCAAACCGGGCTTAAGCATGTCTCCAGCAGACAAGCCACCAGTGCTGTCACCTGCCCCAATCAGCGTGTGGATTTCGTCGATGAATAAAATGAGTTCAGGGTCTTCCCTCATTTCATCCATTACGATGCTGACGCGTTCTTCAAAGTCACCACGAAACCGCGTTCCCGCCAAAAGTTTGGTAATGTTCAGCTCGAGAATGCGTTTATTTTTGAGATTGTCGGGTACATCGCCATTTCGGATGGCGCGCGCAATTGCATGTACAAGCGTGGTCTTTCCGACACCCGCGTCCCCGACGAAAATGGGATTGTTTTTGGATTGCCGTGATAGAATCTCGATGGCGCGCTTAACCTGAAGATCGCGTCCAAAACAATTGACTTGTTCGCCCGTGATTTCGGTGGTCCACTCGGCGATGCCATTGTTGTTCTCACCCGAAGACCTTTCGTGCCTTCTTGCCGGTTGACGGGAGGTGCTGGTTGCCTTGGACAGATTCTTGGTTCGCCCGTTTCCTGTCTGCACGCGTTTCTGTTTCTCATGGTCGTCGCCACAAAGGTTGCGAACCTTACAGAAGTCTACATACGCGACATCTTGTTCAAGGAGGAGCCAACTCGCATAAGAGGCATGGTTGTATTCGTACAACGCCATAAGAACATGAAGGCAGGAGATTTCACCCTGGTTGGCTGTTGCGGTCTTGCTGAACTCCGCCGCCTTTTGCAGAACATCATTATATGTTGTGTCGTTTACTGGCGCCTCAGCCTCGACGCCTGCGGGCGTGGAGGCTAATCCCTCCAGGTGTTCTTCAAGTTTGCTTTTCAGCAATGTTACGTCGACCACTGCTGACGTAAAATATCCGATGGCTGTCTCTGAATGACAAAAGCTGAAAATAAGGTGCTCGACAGTGATAGCTTTGTGACGCTTGGCAAGCGCGAATTTTTTAGCATCACTCATTGCAGTGGCTAGTGAGGCCGTAAATTGGCAAGTATGCATAAAAAAGAGAACTCCATCCCAATCGGTATCTTGAATGTGGGGGAAATATGGCGGCTTTCTCCATCTTGTGTCAACATTATTTGCTGTATAGCGATGGCAAAAGAGAAAGTTTTTCTTTATGATTGACTCGAGCCCAAGGAAACCTTTCATACCAGCGGTACATTAGATTTTACATGCAAACAAAAATGACTTTCGTTCGAAACCTGACATCGTCTTTACTTCGTATTAAGGAAGGACAAGAGGAAGAAGTGGTTTCTCGAGTCCCGCGAGGATTCCTGCTGCCTCAGCTATTTCCCTCCCAGGACCCGCAGAAAACAGCCGCCCTCTTAGTTGCGGCCGACTCCTCGCTTCTCCGCTACACGATTGAAACCGCAGTGGCCCGAGATGATAACGGGCTGTTTGAAGTCGATGGATTTCCTTTCCTGTTTCCATGTAAACAGACCCTCATTCCTTTACTCGAAGATCGATTGAAAGAGGATGCCTCTAGACTGACCTCAAGGAAAAGCTTTGCATTTCTTGATGCTAATGAAGGAGGGTTTTTGCTGGATAGTGGGCTCAACTGGAGGGCCTGGACGGATGAACTAATAAATTGTCTATCTGTCACTGATTTACTTAAGACGACAGATAAATGGTATATTGAGTTTACCTTTTTTAGCAGAAATGAATGCAAAAATAATATTCAGAGCACTCTTCTAGGGTATTCCCACCATCTTTTACATTACGATGACTTCGACGCTGTAAACTTTTGCTCAATGAACAGAGGGGCCTTTGCTGGATATCTACAGCCTTTTTCCTCACTGGCTACAAGATTACGTTTTATTGAGGCTATCCGAAGCATTTCTTATCCCTTCAAGGATAACTTGAAGGATATTTTGAGTAACAGTTATTTTATCCGCAGTTGCGCCGAGGGTGAAACTCTAGAAATTGGCGAGCGATTGCTGGAATTCTGCCGTGGACGGGCTGGAATGTCAGAGGATGGATGGCCTAAATGGCTTTTTGCCGCCGGATACGGCTTAGAAGAATTACGCCATATTGCCGATGAACCTTGGTTCCAACTCATCCCTAAGAAAATTTTACTCCCGAGGTAACACTATGGCCGACATCTGTATCGTTTTACAGCCCAATGAGATGAAAGAATATCACCCCCATTGGCCAAGTAATGTTTGGGGAGCGGTAAAAAGGCGTGGGGAAACTACCAGCTTTTTCGCTGGGACTATTATGGAAGTACCTGATTTTGCTGCCGGTTTAGGCGTCTGGCCGTATTTTCCCGGACTGCCGGTTCCCGAAATTTCCGTGGATGAAGAAACCGCTCTTATTCGCCATCTGGAGCAACAGTCATTGTTTCAAAAGGCTCTGGAGCGCATGGATAACTGCGAACACGAGAAAAACATGCTGAATTTTTCGGACATTCTTTTGGATTGAAGCAGTTTGCCTTGTCAACATTCACCACTTTCGTATAGGTTATGACTTTACAAAGCGTTGATAAACAAGCTGTACTTTTCAAATTAGACCACAGTACATACTTTGGTATAGTACGTATTTTCCTGCAATAAGATGTTTTTTCCTTGAAGCCGTTGTTGCTTGCAAGGGTTCGGGCTCCAATCAAGACAGAAAACTCCTACCAATATGTTTTGAGGGCCCAAAATGAAGTGGATCGACCTGTCAGCAGATGGCATGAAACTGGTTGCGGTAGAGCTGCCAGAAACAGCAGGGCAGCCTGCAAGACGGGTACTCGTTATGACCAATGGCGACAGGCACGCAGATAAGGTCGCTAAACTCGGGTTTGCAAAGCACGCCAAATCAGGTGCCTGGGTGCTGATGTCGGCTTATCCGACCTTTGCAGAAATTCAGGCGGTATTCCCCAACGCCAAGGAAGCCGACTTCGAGCCAGAACAGATTATTGTCAAGGCAAGGCCAGAAGGCGCGCAAAAGGCAGAACCGAAGAAGAAGGGCACAGTCAAACAAGGGCAGCAGGCTGAACCGGTAGTAGACGATAGTGTCCTGGAAACTCCTGAGGCGGCTTCAGAACAGCCTGATGAGCCTAAGGCACCGGAGAAAGCCGCCATAAATGTGGGGGAGCTGGTAAAGAATTCTACCTATCTCGGTCTGAACCGTCAGGGAAAGTCAGTATACCAGAGCGAAGACAACCGCTTCTTGCTCGACAGCGCCTATGAATCGCCTCGTCCGACTTTCTATGTCGAAGGGAACATGAAGCCGGGCCTCTTTCTCTATGGTGATACACCAGAGGACATTCGGGCCGCTTCGGAAGGCTTTATTTTTGAGGCAAACTCGGGCGAAGTAAGACGTTATAGCGACCTCGTCAGGTTTGCTCAGGCCGTGTTCAACGAGCCTGAAATGAAAAATGACGACCCTCGGATTGCTGAAGCACATGCTGTCATTCATGAGCAAGCAGGTCGGTTCATCGCGGGCATCAACACAAACACGATGCGTGAGCGTTACACGGCGTCCATCAAGCTGCATGACTCCTTCGCCTTTGTAAGTGAGGTTACGCGGAATTTTGGTAGGCCCTCTGCATTTCTTCCTCTTCCTTTGCAGGTAACCACGCAGCGTATCGTCGGCTCGGACCTGGATGGGAAGTCAATCCTTTTGGTCGGCCTTGACGAACAGACCTTCAAGGCAAACCTGCCCAAAACCGTATCTCTGAATGCCATGTCCCATGAGGACGCCGCATTTGAGGATGGTTGCAAGGCGGCTGATATCACCGTCATGAACCTGCCCTTGTCGCACCTCGACAGTGCCGTCAACTTGCATGGTAGCCGCTACAGTCGTGCAGATGTCGTGACGGCAATTGCCAGTCTAGAGGCTCGGCAGGCCGATGGTCGAAGTGTAATTCTGTTGCAGTCTGGTATCGGAGCCAGTGACCAGAGCGAAATCGAAGATCTCAAAGAATACATCGCTTCAAGGTTTTCAATTGAAGGGATGGCAGAAATCGACGGCGCGCTTCATGGTGGCCCTGTCGGCTCAGCCATGGTCGCGATTTGTGTCGGTGAGAAGTTAAGCGCACCATCCGTTGCAGCAGCACCCGCGACAACAAAGCTGGCTGACTTCGCGAGCACGTGGTCGTGGACCGCTGAAGTCGTTGCGAAACGCGCACAGTTGGCTGAGAAGCGCGCTCTCGAAATTGAAAACGAAGCATTGACGGACGAGGAGCGTGAACGGAACTCCTTCCAGGCTCCGTACACGAGCTTGTCGGCGATTGGTCAGGCGTCAACGATGATTCCCCGAAACCTTGAAGCGGATTCGCGTGATGCTCTTGGCCGTATCGCGGAAAAATACGGTGATATTGACGAATGGGTTGCTGGCGAATTGGCGATGACCAAGGAGCAAATGGCAGATGTCTTCAGCCCTGAGCAGATTGATGCGCTCGCGCTGGCGATTGATGCTGATGTCCGCGGTCGCGCATTCCTTAATGCTGACGAGATGGGGGTTGGTAAAGGCCGGTTCCTTGCAGCAATGATGCGGCGCGCCATTCTTAAGGGAAAAAAGGTCGTTTTCCTGACGGAGAAAGAATCCAACCTGTCCGACATCTGGCGCGATATCGTCCACATCAATTCTGCGGAAGAATTTTCTCCGCTCTTCCTGAATGCTGACACCAAAATCATTGATGAAGAGACTCAGGAAGTGGTGATGAAAGCCACCGATAGGGATATCCTTGCCGGTATTCTGGAGTCAGGGGAGTGGCCGGACGACTACAACGTTGTCTTTGGAACATACAGCCAGTTCAACCAGCTCAGTGAAGCCCCACTGGACAAAAAAACCGGCCTGCCGAAGGAAGATTTTCAGGTTTCAGAAAAGTCCCGTTGGCTGCTATCGGCCGTCGACAACGACGTCACGCTGTTCCTTGATGAGTCGCACAACGTTTCGACTGGGGTTTCCAACACCGGGCGGAACGTCGATCAAGCGATTGATCAGTGTCACAACGTCTTTTACTCTTCGGCTACTTACTCGAAAAAAGCCAAGACGATGGCGATTTACAAGCGTTTGTTCCCGCGCGGTTTCGAAACAGTGAACCTCGCCGAAGTATTGCGGCGCGGTGGCGACACGATGCAGGAAACCCTCTCCGGCATGCTTGTTCGCGATGGTGTCATGGTTCGCCGTGAACACGACCTTAGCAAGTGTGACATCCAGGTGGCTCTGGACGAAGAAAATCAGGGTCGGAACCGTGAGTACATGGACCTCCTTGCTCCGGTCCTGGCTGAAATGGCGTACATGAGCGGCGACTTGAGTCTACGTATTGGCAGCCGGAACGACGAGATTGCAGAAACCATCCGTGCACAGCTTGGTGAGCGGGCAACCGACAAGGCGGTTAGTCGCCGCCTCAAGAAGCTGCAAGTCAATTCGATTGCCTTTGGTTCACCGCTCTACAACATCTCTCGACTGTTTACCTGCGCCCTGTTGGTCGACAAGGCCGCCTCTGTTGCCATCGAAGCCCTTGAGAACAATCGCAAGCCGGTAATCCTTGTCGACAAGACTATGCAGGCCGTTTTGGAAAGCCTTGCAGAAGAGCAGGCCGAGCAAGGGCAGGCCCTTGGGCGCGCACCAGACTTCAAAGACATGCTCTTAAGGTCACTTGCGCAACTGACAAGGACGAGCCGCAAGGATGCGGTCACCGGTGATCGTATTGTCGAGGATCTCGCAGTTCCGGACATGGAACTGGAAAGTGCAGAACATCTGATTGAACGTCTGCTGGCCGCATTGCCAGACGACATTCGTCGCGCGGATATGAAAGATGTCGTGGCCAACAAACAGCCGTTGGAGACGATCAACAAGGTCTTTGCGAAGCTGGCAAAAGAGCAGTTCACGAAGCCGTTTCTGACGGCCACACCTCAGCAGACAGAAGCTGCAATCACTCGGGTGCGCGCTATGCTTGACCTGCTTCCGAATGACGCGGCCGCTGCTGCGCCAATGCTGGCGAAGCTTGCAAGCTCTCTGCCTGAAGACACCTATCGGGCGGTCAAGCGCATTCGCGCCATGATTATGGAACTACCCGACCTGCCGGGTTCGCCAATTGACGCTTTGCGCGAAAAGTTGGAAGAAAAAGGCTACAGGTGTGGTGAAATCACCGGGCGTACCTGGGAATATCGTGACGGCTCCGTCATTCGGAAGCCAAAAACGTCTAAAACGGTCGTCAAAAACGCATTCAACCGTGGTGATCTGGATGCCGTCATCATCAACTCATCCGGGTCGACGGGTATTGACCTGCATGCTGGCGCTCGCTTCAAGGACCAGCGTCAGCGCGAATTTATCGAATTGCAGGGCAACGCTGATATTTCCAAGCAGGTCCAGGCATGGGGGCGTGTCAATCGATATGACCAGGTAATTGGACCGATTATCAGGACACTCATGGCTGGTCTTCCCATCGAATTCCGGCTGCTGGCAATGAGGAACTCAAAACTTCGGCGTCTTAGTGCGTCGACCACCTCAAACCGAGAAAGTGCAGCTCTTTTGGGTGTTGTTCCAGACCTTATCAACGAGGTTGGTGACCAGGTTTGCGCGCGCTACGCTGAAGCACGCCCTGACCTCCTGCGCCGTCTTGGCTTTGCGGTCAACGCCTATGAAGATCAGGCTCGACTGAATCAGGACAATGAAGACGGTGAAGAGGACAGCCAGGACAACCAGCGCTCAGCCAATATGTTCCTGGCACGTCTTGCAATGCTGCCTTATGCCCAGCAGTTGCAGACCTTCACTGAAATCGAAAACGAGTATCGGGCAACGGTCGAAGAGTTGGATGCTCGCGGTTCGAACCCGCTTAAAACGAGGATGATCGACGGCATTGTACATCTTCGCGATGAAAAGGTGGCGATCCACGGCTTCCCGAGTGAAAACCTTACATCTGCGTTCCATGAACCGGTGTATCAGCAGGGTGTGGTCATCGAACACGCTGTTGCCCCGCTGCGTGGCAAGGATATTGTGGATGCCTATGAACGTGGCCTGATTGAAATGGGGGCCAACAGCCCTGATGCAATGGCGGATCGTCTTGTCCGGTATCGTGAGTCCTTCCTGAAGTCCTATCTGCCGGATGGCGTGAACGATATCGATATGGCTATTGCCCAGCAACCGGATTCAAGTGCGGCAAAAATGTCGAAGCGAATGGAGGCTCTCACAGAGTTTCTGTTGAATATCCGTCCCGGTTCCGAACTCGAGATGACACTTGATGGTGTCGTCGAGAAAGCCGTTGTGACGAACATTCTGATGCCGCGCCGCGGTTTCGAACATCTGGCCTCATCCTACTCGGTTCACTACGTCGTTCCGGGAATGACGATTCAGCAGCGGATTTCGGTTCAAGCCCTCCTTAATGACCCGGCGATGAAGATCTCCGATGGTTTGAACGGTGAAGAGCAAGACGCGATCCTTAAGCGTTTCGACTATGCAATGGATGGTCAGCAACTTGAGAAACGTATCATCCTCAGCGGTAACAGCTGGCAGGCGATGGCCCTCACGATTAAGCACAAGCTCGGCAACATGGTGTCTTGGGAAGACCCGACGCACGGCAGAAGTCGAGGTATCCTTGTTTCCAAGAGGTTCCGAGACCTGTCGTTCCTTCCAATCTCCATCACGGATGCAGAAATGGCTGGGGACGCTCTGAACGAATCCAGAGAACTCGTTTTGTTCAGCACGGAGAAGATGAGCGAGAACAGTGGTCTGGTTCTGAAGAAAATGGCGAACGGTCGGGTACAGATTGAAATGCCCAACATGGAGAACAGTACATGGGGATTCATCTATGAACACCCCCCGATTCAAGCCCTCTACGCGGTTTGGAAAAACAGCAAAGTTGGTGATGTGAAAGCAAATGAGCGTCCCAAGTTCGAGATTGAAATGGGGCGCATTAAGGACGTTCTGCGTCACTTTGAAGCTGCTGGAATTCGTTTCTATGCAGAAAGCGGCCTCCGAGTTTGGGCCAATGAGTGGAATGCCAAAAACTACCATAACATCCACGGTAACCAAGAGCCCGACCAACCAGAGCAGGTAGCTATGGCCATGTAGGCCATAGCTACCATCGACCGATAAGAGAACAAAATGGCAAGACTTGAAGATTACGGCACTGCCAAGGAATACTTGAGCGCCGCATGGAATGAACACATTTCCAAGGTTATCGTAGCACCAATCAAACTGCCTGCCGGTGATAACGGATTGGTAATCATCGATAGCACGCTGACGCAACCTTCTTTGGCCTGTGTCTTGACGCACCCTGATGGACGCCTCTCATTTTTAACCGGCTATTTGGCTCCCCTGGAACGCGCTACGAGCAAGGATAAACTCGTCTCAATGGCAACGGACCTGTTGTTCTACAGGATGGACAGCCTTGAAACGATGAATTTTGGCGAAGGTTTGAGAGCGTTTGGATTGCTCGGAACCGTCTCGCACTCTGCTTGGCAATCTGTGACAAATTTTGTGGAAGGATTGCCTGAGAAACATATCGCCGCGCGCATTCCGCTCTCTGAACTTATGGTCTCGGAGCAACGCAGGTTTGAAGCTGGTGGCTTAAGACAAGTCAGGGAAACCCTGAACGACGAAGCCCTGTTTGCTTTACGCGCTTGCGACACCTTCCTGTGGCGAGACTACGAGTTTTATGCTGCCGAGGGAAATCTCGGGAAATTCCGAGGACAGGCAGCGGGAGTATACCCCCTGCTCGCCTCATACTTCGTCCAGAGGCCTTCCTTGAAACGGGCCATCGACGATCAACAATCTCTGACTGACGCGGTGATAGCCGCTTTTGGCAAAAACAAGAGAGGGGAAGTTGTTGTAACAAAGGGCCTGCTTAACCGGATGCGGAATGTCGACTGGCCTTTGAACGGCATTCCGGTCGACACAATGGTTTACGCCCTATCTCAAATCCCACCAGAATGGTTCCCTTCGGATGAGGCGGAATGGGAAGCATTTTGCGATATTACGGCTACCGTTGGGCACTTTTTTCTTAAGGCTGAGGATGACTCCAGTTTTGACGCGAAAAGCTTGTTTGCAGGATGCGGTGGGAAATGGGTCCAGTTCCGAGAACGGATTGCAAATGCCTACACCAACACACGGCCGCCAGAAGGCTCCACTGAGATAACGGTCAAATTCTTCGAACAGGCTGTGAGCTGGGATGAATTGAGGGGGCTGCCGCGACAGAAGGTTGCTGTTCTGGCGGAAAACTTCGTGAATTCTCTCCAGAACTTACCAGAAGAAGGTGTGAACCGCCGCGATATCGCGACGTGGATTACAAACAAGGTTAGGCCAAATATCTCAAGAGCCGCTATCCGGAATGCGTGTATTGACTTGGAAGACGTCCGCAGACTTTTCTCTCAGAAAGTTCTTCTGCCATTGGCCGCATACAAAACCGGGATGTCTGAAATGCCCATATCCCAGTTACATCGGGAAACAGCAGACCAGGCTGCCGGAGAAATTCTCTTTGCCGGAAAAGCTGCTACCGCACTGTTCGAGATCTCACGTCAGGCACACTCTCAGTACGAAGCTCTCTTTGCCGCGGGTATTGACGAAGACGAAACCAGGGCCAAACTGAAAGATGAGCAGCGCAGACGACAGGCGATGGCCGAAATCGGGATTTATGACACCGAACAAGGGGAAGACGATTGGCCTCCTCTTTGTCCGATTGTGCAGGCTCCCAATGGAATATTCATCGTTCCCCTGACCTCGAGCCAATTATTGGCAGAAGAGGGACGGCATGGACACAATGCCGACAACTCCCGGGGGCTCTATCACTGCGTTGGCGGGTACGCACCACAGTGCCGGACAGGGTCTTCTCACGTTCTGTCCTTCAGACGACTAACGCCGGGTGGTCAAGCCACTTTCGAAAGGCTCTCCACACTAGAAACCAAAGCGGTTTCCAAGACGAACGTGAAAATCTCGGTAAAACAACATCGAGGTTTCGACAACCAGGAGATACCTCTGGAAGCACGGCAGGCATTTGAATGGTTCTGCAAGGCGGTGGAGACAGGAGAAGTCCCCATAAACTTTGAGATGATTTCTGCCTATGCAATGCAGATGGCTCTCTCCACCGACGATATCGAGAAAGAGTGCGGTTATGATTGGAGAATCAGAAAGCACATCGAAAACGCTATGATGCCCTGGGCACCTTATGTCGGAAAGAAGTACCGAAAAATGGGACTGGACTCTTTTGCTGAAACGGAAGCTGTCATGTCGGTTCGGGAAACGCTGCTACCCACGGCTTACAAGCTGTAAAGCGAAGTCAATTCTGCGCTGGACTAAGGAGCTTTCCAGCGCAGAACCGGCTCCAGGCCAAGGCCCGGATAAAAGCCCGGCTTCCGAAACCTCTCAAATAGAGGAGCCTTTTTCCTGGAGATGGAGACCGTGCAAACCATCTTCATGGTGTCGGGAATATAGGTGTCAACCAAGCCTGTTTCCGGCACATCGGCGACAACCTGTTCTGTTGCTTCTGTGGCATCTGAAGCCATCAGCATCAACGCTGACAGCAGAAACAGGTGTTCGCCCAACGCATCCTTTTTGGTTTTAAGGACACGCTCACTGTCGCCGTCTTCATTGGCATGCTCTCTTCCCTCCCATACCATGATCTCATCACGGAAACCTGGAGGTATGGATAGGATGGCCAATTCTGTCAGTCGCTCAGCAGTCGATGTTGTCAGCTTCTCTTTTCTGCTCATTTCGGCCAGCTTGATGAAATCATCCAAGCGCCAATGTAGCATCGCATAGCTATGGTAAATTCCACCGTCGGAATTTTCCCAAGCAACAAAGATTGAAATATGTGTCGGGTCTTCAGGGTCTACCGCGATTAAGCATCCAACTCGCAGCACTTTTGGCAGGCCGGGTTCATCAGCACTCTCATCTACACCAAATGCAAGCTGACGTGGAAGATGGGGATACTCCAGCCAAATGACGGGCTGTCTCAACGTTAGCAAGGGAAGTGTCTTTTCGATCGTTTCTGAAGCCTCTTTGACGGTCCAGGCGGCCTGTCGAACAACCTCTTCGTCAAGCAGGAAGGGCTGTGAGATCTCCGTCAACAACGAGATGATGTGTTCTCGCTCAGGGCTGCCTGGTATTTGCCTTAAGGCATTTAGCAGGCGCGGGCCAAGCAGTTCCTCTGACATACTAGCGTCGACCCTCGCGTTCCTGCTGACAGTCGACACACATGGTAGTTGCCGGTCTGGCTTCAAGGCGAGCTTTGGGAATGTCATCACCGCAGCTCTCGCATTCCCTGCTTTCGGGAACTGGCAGATGGTCCTCGCGTTTGCGCAACATCCGAAGCTTACGCAACCGCGCCTCGTCTTCGAGGGCAGCCGCGTTCTGTAAAATGTCGATATCGTCCATTCTTGAAACCTTTATTCTTCTTCCGAGCTAAACATTTCGGTCGCAAGTTTTACATAACTCGCGACCGATGCAAAAGGATATCTCAATATTTTCCTTTGTCAAACTCTTTAGCAAAAGGAAAACTAACAGAACCCCGAGGCATTCCCGATACCAAGCACCGTATTCGTGACGATGCAAATCGTAAACTTGGCATTTGCCAACGCCACCCCACCCACGATGTGAGTAACCCCGGCCCCGAATGATTTTTGTGACCCGCCATCCGACACAGCCTTCAGAATGAAAAACCCGCGAATTATGGCTACAATGCCGAACATCACGAATATTGTCAGAAGACTGTTCAACGCCGCAGTGTATTCTGCCAGGAACTGAACCCCGGAGCTACTCGGACCGGTGTAAGACAACAAAGAGCTACTGGAATTGAAACCTTCTTCCGAAAGGACGCCGTCTCCGACACCCAGCGTCTCTTCGATCGTATGCAAAAAGGCAGGAAGATTGGTAAGAATGATGCCCAGAATAAGGTTCCCCTGCCAACTCGCGCCTTGGCCACGTTGCCCCTGAGCATGGCTTACGGCCATGGAATAGATTGACTTTGCAATCATGAAGAGGCCGAAGAGAACCATAAAGGCAAAGGCTACATCAATAAAGACAGGCACCAGATTGACTTCAACGTTCTTCAGAATGCATGCAAGCGGGCCCTCTGAAGATGCGCCGGAACCGATGCAAACGCTTGGTTCACCGAAGCTTGAGCCGTCCCTTTGATAGTTGTCTGTTTCACCCAACAGCGTACCCAGTCCGACACCTAAGGCACTAGGTAAAGAGACCATTAGTGACCCGCCAGCGGCACGTAGCAGAACATCGCCCCAGCTAGTATTCTGGTCCTGTTTTCCAAGAAGAATGAGTGCGCTTCCGAGCAACCATACCCCGATGAGATAGGAAACACCGACCAGCAAAATCATGAATGGGTCGACGGCTTTTCCCGTCTCGGCAACCATAGCGCCGGTTGAATTCACGGCCTGAGCAAAAGCCGGGCTGGTCGTCACCGCCATCACCGCAAAGACAGCAAGGACAGGCTTTAGATATTTTTCAGTGAACATGGCAATTCCCTTAAAGGCTTTACTTAATGGTGCCGTTTGTTCAAGGAAAATTTCAAGGAATATCTAAAGGAAATGTCACAACCAAAGGAAAACTCTACTGCACTTGGTTTTCAAGGGTGGACTTAAGGAACTGCTCTCGCAACCGGCCGCGGTCGATGTAAGCAACGATTTCGGCGGAGAGAGAAGCGCTAAAGCGATCCCAGATCTGATCTGGTGTCAAATCTGCTCCATAATCGATGTTTCGGCGCTTGCTCATAGTCGTCAACCTAATCCGGTTTTCTTCATTCAGATTGTGAATTTTTTTGCTTGATGAATCTTGATTAGGAGCAAACTTGGCAAGTGACAAAAGAAAACGACCACCAGTCGGCGGTCATTTTTTCGAATGTACGAAAGGTCCACTCAAAGAGGGACAGACTGGTTTATCATCCTTGGCGAAATGAGGTGTCGGCGCCATCTTCGGGGCTATCATCTGAGCCAAGAAGCTCTCGCAATTCGTCATCTCGCATGGCTTGCAGCTGTATCTTCCGATCCTCAAAGCGTTTGAGAATTGGCTCCATTTCCTCGTCACGCTGGGCCCGGGCAACATCCATCGATGAAAGGTATTCTTCGTCACTCTTACGGATGGCGTCGTATTGTGCACGGGTTACGTCAGATGCCAGAATTTTATCCTTGGCAACATAGTATTTGTCGCGAGAGCCTTCCACAAAACTGGTGGTCATGTACTCGTCAGGTCTTCTCTGGACCTCTTCAATCACCTGAACATAATATCGAGCTTCAGTTTCTCTGATAATCTGGCAGAGCTCTCCAGCTCGACGGCTTTTATTTTCTATCGTGCCAGAGTGATATGAGCCGCGCGTTGCTGCCTTGACAATCACGAGACGCTCGTGGCCATAAGCACTTTCATCCTGCGCATACAGCGTATCCAAGCGGCCCTTCTGCTCCGCCAGGAACTTCTGCCCTTCTTTCGTAATGCCAAGGACCGACGTATTCATTGATTTCGGAATCACGGTTCCGTGGGCGTCATTATATCTGTCGAGATTTAATGATTTAAGAAACCCTCGGTTGGTCAATCCTTCAATCACCGAATGCGAGACAGTGATCGCGCGGTCATGAACAGAGAGCTCTCTGTTCTTCCTTCTGGCTTCGTAGTTTGCAAACCCGATGGATTTTGGTTCCAATGCCACCGAATTTGAATTGCTCATCCCATAGTGGTAGCGCCGAACGAGCAGGTCGTTCCGGCTAAGAAATGCCAGAACCTTTAAAGCTACATCAGAAACGTTCGTCATCTGTTATTTTCCAATTGCCGCCACACACACCTTAATAGTTGTCGGGCACCATGCAAGCGACAAGTGAGGAGACCCACTGTCATGCGACATCGGCGGCGGTTGGCAACTCGTCGTTGGTCATCGCAGACATGTGTTCATAGGTGCTGTAGTCGCCACCTTCCGTGATATCCACAGGCGCATCCGCCAAAACCGGAGACACCCGGTCGTCGGCAGCACCAGATTTGCTTTTCCAATAGTCCCGGATTGCGAGCATCGCATCCATCTCTGGCAACGATACGTGACGGGTGGAACTGGAAACCTTCACGGGGAACCGCTTTACGGAGAACTTTTCTTCAATGTCACCAGGAGAGCTCAGCAGTATTTCTCCCATTTCGGAGAAGCGCTCGTCCGCTTTTGCAATCCGGACTTCCTTCGCACCAATACGGAGCTCGACCTTGTCAGCTTCGCGCGGCCGTGCAAGGGTTTGGTCTGTTTGCTCCATAACCGTGCCAAACACTTCTTCATCGGTCATTTGCCGGTAAATCTCGATAAAATGCTCCAAGCCGTTTGCTTTGTGTCCCATCACGAAAGCAAATGCCTCACTTGAAGGTGACTTTGCAAACCTGAACCTGATTTTGGCATACCCACGGGTAAATCGCCCATTGGTCTCACCAGTATCACAATCAAACCCAAGTTTTGACATGGCCACTTTAACCGCCTCTTCAGATGGGAAGAGGTCCGGGCATGCAGTCGCGATCAATTTTGGTTCAAGTATGCCGCCAACACGTCTTGCGGCATCCCATACCGCCGTGGGGCCAAACAGCAGGTCATCAATGTGGACAAGCTCATCGACAATGAGATCCTCAGGAATGACCGAAGACAGGGCAAACCAGACTGGTGTCCGCCCTTCGCGATAAACCGGACGCAGTCGTCCCACGAACTGATTGAGCTCTTCTTCCCGATATTGCTTTTGAATCATGCGCCCCCAACGGCCGGGCACCATCGGCACGGGAATGGAAGCAATGTAGCCTGAACGGAGACGCAGCCGCTGGTCACCCATCGGAAGCCGCAGAGGTTGTTCTGGGTTGGCGGGGTCCATTCCCGTGCCGAGCCGGTCAAAAGGCGCTTCCGGTGCGACGTCGTCATAAGTGAGTGCCGCCACCAAACCATCAATCGAACGCACTGGCACTTCCATCCGGCCGACAGAAAACGCTGCACTGTGGAATTTGAACATATCTAGCCCGCGCATTGCCCCAAAATGGCACCAGTCAACGTTATCTGGTGCCACCCAACCATTGTTAATCACTTCCCGCAAAACAATACTGGTGCCAGCCACAACGCGCCCGTCACCATAAAGAGACGATACGGTGGTCAGTGCCTGACGGACATTTGATAGATTCTTCGCGGCAGAGAACCGTTCAAATTCCGAAGATGAAGGAGACGCAATCAAAGAAGAGTTGGAGAACGTCTGATTGACAATCCCGACCACCTTTACGTTCAGTGACTTCCCAATGTCATCAACAACCCGATGGACTACGATATCCTCTTCTGGCAAGCACCAGATTTTGGCAATAATGGGTGGTGCCGCAGAGGCATCAAGCAGAAGCATTGGGACCCCAAGCCAGTTAGGCTTCGAACGCCACGATATTCGGATAACTTCGGTCGTTCCGCCATTGACAGACTGATCGGTCAGAAGCTGAATTCGAACATCAATAGCCCCACAGGCCTTGTTCGGAAGGGTTTTCAGGTGCGCCAGCCGACTTTCCTTTCTGAGGCGCTCATCCATGTCGAATTCGCCAGTGAAAGTCTCAAGCTCACGTTCAAGTTTTTGGATGCCGGTTCTCTTGAGGTTGTCAAACTGTAAAGCCTCAAGCCGTTCTTCGATAATCTTCCAAAACCGCCATTCCTCGCGCACATCTTTACCCGTTGGTTGTGCACACAGTTCTTTGACTTCGTCCAATGTCATGGCCGGAGACAGGTTTGCATCTTTTTGGATGGCGGAACTACAAACACGGATTGCGCTTTTTACAAGCGACGGCCCCGGGAAACTGTTCCCGGTCATCCCGCGAAAGTTCAGAAGAGCTTCTGCGGGGCAGTCCCCGGCTCGAATGGCGTCCAGAGCAATTCCAGCAGCTTGGTCACGCTCCGCCATAAGATCTTCTGGCATCACCCCGGACGCTTTCTCTTTCTTCGTGAGTCTAGGAAGTTTCCGGGGGATGGACAGACTCATGGCGCTAAACGTCGCGGTGTGCAGGAACAGATGATGAATGCGTTCGTCAGCAACAACCGCACGCACATGTTCAAGCTCTTCCGGAATGGTCAGCGAAAGGAAACTGTGCGGCAAGAAAACAACATGCACATTATTGATTTCCTGCCGCTGTCGAATAGCTGGGCAACTTCCATAATGGTCGCAATACATGTCAGCAATTGTGCCGTCTTCTTCTTTCACCGATGACTTGCAAAAACCGGCTGTTCCGATTCCTGCGGACATTGCCATTTCAACCTTTTCCTCCATCGCGCAACCCGCTTTGATTTTGCCGGAATAGGTCATTGTTTTCAGGCCGCAATTTATTGCGTCCCGGCGCAGTTCCGCGATTTTGCCGTCGAGTTCGTCCTCTGCGATTAACTGAAGGTCGACTGCCTTCTTCCGCAGCTCATCATCTGAGAGGTTGGGGTCCAATCCCAGTACCTGGGCTCGGTGACGCAACTCATCGATGTTGTGGTAAGTGGGCAGCAGGAAAACGACGGGCGCACGGCCCTCCCGCTCATCACCGGTGTTTCTATCGATCCACTTGAACGTCTCGTAAGTTCTTGGGTCGGCTGCAATAAAGCGGATGCCAAGACTGGTCTTCCCCGCACCCGTGGGCGCAATCAGAATATGGATGCGAGGCTTCCTCTTATCCCCATATGCGATAAAATCGTTCTTTGTTTCATGTCCATAGACATCACAAAAGAAGGACGTGAAAGATTCCTCAAGCCTCTTGCGAATGCCAACCGTAATTTCGGTACGGTCCTGGGGGAGGTTTAAATCGTCGAAGGTTTCAGGTGTTTCAATGCCACCCTTGAGAAGTTTACGTACACCTGGCTTGTTCGGCTTCAGGAAGTCGAACTCTGGATCTTGCGCAGGCGCTTCATCCGCGTTTGTCGAGTGGCTTTCTACTTCGGCCGGGACAATTTCGGTCGGTAAAGATTTTTTGCCCACAGGCGCCGTTTCATTTCGAGCTGAATTGACTTGTCGTGGCTTCGGCATCTGGAATGAGCGATTGTCACTCGCACGGTTATTGCTAGTATCTTCTGCGCGAAGAGCAATCCTGCCACTCAGTACCTTTTCGACCAGTCGAATCACCTTGTCTCGCGCTTCGTGCCGCAAGTTCGACAGTCTCCAGCGCCCACTGAGTTCGGCAGTTCTCTCAAATTGCTCGACAACGGCAATCGCGGCCGATTGCTTGAAGTCATCCAGCTCTGCGTCACCTGTATCCTTGGCCTTCTGAAGGGCAGGTAAATTGCCGGTAATCATGCGATAGACCAGATGGGACAGATAGGCCTCACGTCCATCAGAAACCAAGCCCTCGCTATTCTCCACCCATGCCGAGCCGCCTGCTGCCAATGCCAGATTGGGGACGTGCATTTTTGTGGTTTCATCCCACTGCCAAGTCGCCCCTTCTGCATTAAACGATGCCCCGCGGTGGAAGCGCCACTTGGCATCGATGGCTTCCAGGAAGGTCTGGACGGTGGCCTCACTGACGGCGGGAAGGTCTTGTGGCCCCAGAACCAATGGGGATTGGTCAAGCCATTTGAAATAAGAGCCAGTGACGTGGTGACGACCATGAAATGTGATCAGTTTGCCTGCGCTTAGAATTTCCAGGCCCTGGTCACTCTTGTTCGCGTTACCGTCATCGGAAATGTCTGCAAAGTGACGGGAGATGCTCGGGATTCTTTCTGAGGCATCTTTCTGGCGGTAAATCAGAGCAATCTTAGGCGAACGTCCTTCACGGCGCAGCGGGGTATACCCAAGAATTTCGTCGGCAATCGCTGTTATTTCCCGCGACATTGCTTCATCTGTAACGTCAATGTCGATAGCAAAGGTGTTGCCGCTGGCGGGCCCGAAAACGCACGCTACGTTGAGGGTGGCGCAATGCGAACACCAAAGCGCCAAAGAAGCGCTATCTGGCAGCTTGTTCGCCAGGTCGTGCTTTTCTGCCCACTTGATGGTTTCTCCGTTAACTTTACCGGGGCGACGGCCAACACCGTACTGTGGGAAGACCGACCATCCGTTGGCAACCATTAGCGGCGCAGTTGCTCCAAATATGCTTTCGGATGGTGCGTATAGGAACTCCATCTCGGAAGCATCTTGTTGCTGTGCGCTTGGGCTGTCGTCAGGGGTGATGCTGTCTGCCACGAGGGACTCCAAGTTTCTCTTTTCTTGATTGCCGGGGATATTATCACACTCAAGTTTTGCTTCAAGGAAAGAATAAATAGATTTTTTCCATAGAATTAAAAAGAAAAAGGCACCTACTGGCGCCTGATTCCTTTAATCGATATATCGGTGTCATCCCATGCGTTGGGAAGGTGCTTCGAGGGCCGCAAGGTTATCAAACTGCGTGTCGTCATGATAGCTGACAATCTTCCAGGAACCATCCCTTTGCAAGCAAGCAGTTCCGTAGGCTTCTTCTGTCTTTCCGCCAATCGATACGGTCTGATGATATTCCCGGCACTGATTGTTTTCCCGGTCGACCCCTTCCCTTACCGGTGTAATCGAACCCTGTGCTCCTGTGTCGGGGTTCTTCCAGGTGACAGTGTGATGCAGTGGCGCGGAGTGTGCCTTCGTCTCGGCGCGGGCCATAACTGCCCGGTCCGCATTATCAAGGCTCGCCCCAATCGAGTTCCCCAAGAAAGCACCGCCAAGCGTGCCGAGAGCAACCCCGACGAGCTGACCGTTCCCTTTTCCGAATTGCGCACCAATTATTGCGCCACCAATTGCGCCTAATCCTGTGCCGATATACTCCTTCTGCCTGCTGAGATCCATGTTCGAGCAAGCAGCCAGTGAAACCATCCCTCCGATCCCTGCGATGCGAAGAACGCCTCGCATTTTGTCCAGGAGTGGCGTGCTTTGCTTACGCATTCCAGTCGACTCACAGTGGTTATGTCTGCCAAGAAGGATTGCGGCTCTTTCAAAAAGTGTTGTCATATTCGAGTTCCTCTCTCTTTTCGACAACCCTGGGAAGGGCTTCGATTCTCGATTTTCAGTTATGCATCAATGGAAGTTCGGCTAACGCGATAGATTGATCGCCCTCTATTCGCGCCCAAATCACGCTTTGATAAGGCGTGAGAGCATTGGTCATCCCAAAGGAAACCGTTCCGCAGTCGATGGCTCGAACTTTACCAATCCCCACAGATGCATTGATTTTCCCGGTTTTATGGTCAAGCACCAATTTTGTCGCCGCATCCAGACTGCGATCGCTATAAGCCGCCAAGACCCCACATTGAGGGTCGACCGCAAATTCGATTGTTGCATCCATTCTAGACACCTTATTTACTTGTGACAGCACATCATAATTTACTTGTGACAGCACATCATATTTTGCTTAATTCATGCAAGAAACAAGCAATTTATCTTATATGTTGACAAGGACATTTTGAGCAGTTCATATTGTCGCTTGTCCATATGTGTGACAAATTCGGATGTTAGGTTTTCCGACGGTGTCTATGCTATTCAGAACGCCACTTTTCAATCTTTCCGCGCCAAAAGTGAGTGGCGCTGGCTTTGGCGCGCCCCCCCTTCAGGCGGCTGCAACGCCGGTACCGGCGGAGGACGACGACCCTGATTTCTCGCCGCCCGGATTTAGCGCAATTGATATCGACAGCTTTCGACCGGCGAGAGTGGATACCAGTGTTTGGGGTGAAGTGTTTCCCGGCGATGCTCGGGAAGTTCGCCGGAGAGCTGGCAGGCTGTTTTTGAGCGGTCTATCGCCGGATGAAGCGGTGCTGACAGCACAAACTTCCATTGTTGATGAGGCATGGCGCAATAGTACTCTTGCCTCAGAGTACCTTGACTTCATTTCCTGCTTTCCACGCACCAAGAATAGTGTGTCGCGAACGGCAGTCTTGGCCGCCAGTAGCATTTTCGAGACCGCAGTCAGGTGTGGCGATATTCTAAAGCTCCCAGACGACAAGTTTTCTCGAGAGGCGTTTATCCGCAGAGGCTGGCACGCGAAACCCGGACACTGTTTGGTTTGTGGAACCGCATGCAGTAACGGTGACCCCGTATTTCAGGGCGATGGCATCCACAAAAGCTGCCAACACCTAATGGCAAGCATTGGCCCGCATTATGGAAAATTGGTTCGGGCACACTTGCAGTCCCGATACGTGCCTATTCCATTTTCGGCATGCGATAAAGAACAGGGCCACCCGGTTGATCCGGATGACCCGTCGACTTGGGAATATTAGGGAACGGCTTCAGGATGAAGCTGTGGCTTTCCCGCCAATCATGACATCAGTAGGTACCAATTGCACGCTGGTGACGCCGTTATAGGTGTTCGGGCTAACGTGTCCCATCATGTCAGCAAAGTTCCCCTCTGCATTGCAAATCGCTTCCCCAAGGGGCGTTCCTACCGCATAAAACAGGATGAATTTTACGCGCGCGCTGCCATCGGGTAGAACAAGGAAACCAGAGATGTGCGCTTCCTTGAGTATCCTGACGTTCTGAATGATACCGTCGACAATGGCAATTCGGGGCTTTTCGTTGCCCATGCCGAATGGGGCCATATATTCAAACCCCTCGACCACATCCAAGGACAGGTCTCGGATGCTCCACGCAACGTCGACGGTCGCGGGCGGTCGCTCGCATCCCTCTGCGGCCTCATTCATGTGACGCACAAATGCGTCCAACATGCCTGGCTGGAGAGTGAGACCACCAGCAGCTGCGTGCCCTCCACCTTTTAGCAGCAACCCCTTCTCTACGGCCGACATAAAAGCCTGGCCAATATTGAAACCGCCGACCGCCCTGCCCGACCCTTTGCCCCCGGCGCCAATAACCACGGCACTTCGGTCAAACTGGTCAAGAATTCTTGAAGCCACCAAACCGACGACGCCAGGATGCCATTCTTCATTGTGGACGACGATGACATCGGAAAGTTCTGTCTTACTCAGTGAGTCAATACATGCATCCGTCATCGCAGTTTGCATGTCTTTCCTCTCGTTATTCAGAGCGACCAGTCGTTCTGCAATGGACTTGGCTTCATCAATGTCGTCGGTTGAAAGCAGTTGTGACCCTTGGCGTGTGTCGGAGATACGTCCTCCAGCATTTATGCAAGGGCCAAAGACAAACCCACATGTTTTTGCGGAGAACTCTGTCTCCTGTCGAGCGTCGGATAAAGCCTGAATTCCGGGGATTGAGCTCATTCGGGTAAGGCCCAAAGTGACAAATGCTCTGTTGAGCCCAACGAGTGGAACAAGGTCTGCAACCGTCCCTAGTGCTGTTAACCCCATAAGGTTTTGAAGCACCGGTTCGCTTACCCCACGCTCATCGAAGAAGTTTTCTGCACGCAAGTACCGGTTTACTGAAACAAGAAACATCATTGCCAAACCGGCAGTGCAGAGATAGCTCAGAGTGCCATCATCTTCAGATCGCTTGGGGTTAACAATGACGGCAGGAGGCAGAATCCCATCAGATGGTGGCTCGTGATGGTCCAAAACAATAACATCCATACCGAGTTCGACTGCGCGCTCGATGGGCCCGAAAGCGGTGGTTCCACTGTCGACAATCATCAGTAAGCGTGCGCCCTGCTCATACAGGCTTTCAACTGCCGGAATGTTGGGGCCATAACCTTCAGTTAGTCGCTGTGGAATATGGAAGATCGCATCCGTCGTGCCAATGAGCCGCAGGTATCGAAGCAACGTGGCCGTCGAAGTAGCCCCGTCAACATCATAGTCTCCAAGGATAGCAATCCTTCGCCCAGAAGATACCGCTTCGCAAAACAGTTTGGTCGCCTGGTCCATTCCTGTCATGGAACTGGGGTTTGGCATCAGATTACGTAGTGATGGTTCAAAATAGGCTGACATATCTGTAAATCCCCGGCGGGCCACAATATCCACAACCGACGGATGAACCAACGCACCGCTCGGAAGGCTATATGCATTGACGGGCACGTTTGCAGGAGATCGAACCTGCCACTTTCGACCGCGCGCGGAAACAGAGGCGCAAAAAACCGACATTCGGAGAACTTTCGCTTAGCATGAAGGACATACCGATGCTAAACGATAACCGATATTTGTCAACATTCTACTTTTCCTTTGAACTCTTTCTCATCCAGAGCCAAAAGTGAGTGCCCGCGCTTGAAAGTGTGATATACGGATATTCACAAATCGCGACCAACTGGATTAAGTATTGATGCCGACACAGGTTACGCTGAAAGACGCTTTGGCAAGGATTGCAGAATTAATTAACTCTGACATTCCCGAACCTGTTTCGCGCGCAGCAAGTGACCTCAAGAATTATTTAACTGGCGTTCTTTCCAAAGTTAGAGATGAGCGCGCAGAAATGGTATCCACTCGACAACACATGGTCTCAGCTTGTGAGCGGGAGCAAATTGATGAAGGCTACCGTTATGAGATGCGGCGAACATTGGATGAGACCCAGGAGGAGTATGGAAGAGCCCTTATTGCTTTTGCCGACCGGGAAAAATCCGTTCTGTCCAAAATCCAAAGGTTAAATGAAGACCCGTTATCCATGTTCTTGCCCTTGGGGACCATCGTGCAGTTTACCGATGTCGGTTGCTTCAATGCAAGTTTGACCGGGCGGGACGTCGGCAAAAGTTATCCTGCACCAGGTACGGTAGGCGTTGTTACTCGCCTCAACCATAACAGTGAGCGTTCAATCGGCATCAGTATCGGCAGGCCTTTTGACGACGGGGCCATCAGTCATTATGAGGTCAAAGCCAGCAGCTTTCCCACATATATGGCTGATCCAGAGCAGTTAAAGGTTATCGGAAACGGTCGTCTCCCCGGCAACCGGCAATGTGCCGAGTATGGGTTCGTACCAACTCATATGGTCGGTGAAAATCTGGAGATGATTATCGAGGCTGATGGCTTGCTCTGGCGCATCCATGACTTTGGCGCAGCTCAGGGGGTTGCTGCGTTATCGACCATCACCAATATGTCTGAAATGCCCGACACGACGATCTCAATCACGGATGAGGCCGATAACGTTCCCCTGGAGACAGTGCTTAATCCTGTAGAAGTGAATGGAGTTGAGGTCGATTTCCTTCATGGTCATTGCGAATACCTCGCGCTCGCCATTAATGAGCTGAGCGGACATCCTATTTCAGCATATATAGACGAGGCCGCAGCACATGATGACAACGTTGATGGGCCGGTTCTAATACATGCCTTCGTGTTACACAACGGCGTCGCATATGATGCGCGAGGACAGATTGAACCTGATCGGTTACTGGATTGCTTTGACTACTGGGATGCGGAGTTGTTTGAAATGTCCCCGCTCAAACTATGTCGCTTTCTCAAGGTTGACCTCAACGAAATAAAACGTACGCAAATTTATGCACACGCGTTGCAACTTGCTTCTTCTATTTTAAAGCTCCCAAAACCAACGGTTTCTCCCCCTTCATTTTGCTCGTAACCATGTGTTGACAAGTAACTTGCAAAAAGTACTTATAAGAACTATTCTCCTTCAAAAGGAGAGTGCTGCTCATGTTGCAAATGGAAGCTTTACCAATTCGCAAATATTGCGACGACCCATATGTAGAATATAGTGGTCGATGGGTCGATAATTGGTTTTCCAATTTGAAGGCAATTGGTGCGCCGGTTCGTTTCCGTGGGTTTGAAACGAACACGTTGGAATTTGCCTATGTAGCGGCGAAGAACCCGGAAATGTCGCATGCTATCCAGGGCGGCAGGGTTCTGACCTTTGCAGAGGCCGTTTTTCAAGCTGAGACAGCCGCAGAAGCAAAGAAAATGGGGCTTGGTGTCCAGAGTGGAAGGTGGAAGTTTACCTGTCTTGCCGCCATGGATTCTTTTCAACGCCAGCGCTGGGCTCCGGTGCCGGGAAATGAAGTTTGGGTGCAGAAGTTGCTTGATGAAGCTCAGGCAGGCCCAATCATTGAGTGGAATAACTGGTCCGATCTCAGATGGGGAGTATGCGTAGAAAGAAGTCGTGGGCGAAACGCTTTAGGTCTACTTCTTTCTTCTATCGCTCAAGAGATTGTCGAAACTGGTGAGTTGCAGCAGTATCCTGACGAAGACACATGGCCGCAACGCCAAGCAGAATTGATTGAGAAGCTTTCATCAATGTTCCCGGAAAGCTTAAGTGCAAAAGATTTGGCAAAAACATCCCAAGCTTCGCTTTTTTAAGCGCGGTATGAACTTCTTTGGAGGAAGTCAGCATGGTGCCTTATACGAAAGATTCTCTCGTAGTCGCTCTGGAAAAGGCTGTATGCAATGGCGAACGTCTGAGCTCGCGGATGCAGGGCGGCTCACGCCGTTCAGAACAGCTTACATTGAGTGAGCAAGTCATATTTGCAGCAAGCCTTATGATTGGGCAGCCGGACAGCCAGGAGCGAACCATTATTCTGTCTGCTTCGCAGGATTACAGCGAGCGAGGGCAATTTTCTTTCGACGCCGTCGACCCTGAACCATCTTCGATGGCAATGAGTTTCTGAGACCTTCGTTCCTTGCCAACGCATTTGCTATGGTGCGGTTGCACTGCTTTTTAGAAGTGGGAGCAACCGCACCATATTTGCATGCGCTCGGACTAAAAGATGATTTGAATTATCAAATTTGTAGTTCGAACCATGCTGATTGTGATAGCATTTTTTAATCTACAAATTTGTAGACTTAAACTGGCGAGTGAAAACGATGGATCTGAACGTTCGGGCAAACTTATCGACCGCAGAGAGTTTCCGTATAGCTACTCATCTGCACACAGTTCTGCTTGAAGAAACGTTCCGGGTCACCCGATGGAAAAACAAAGACGCCGTGTTCCATGGCGGCACTTCGCTCAAGTTGGCATATGACAGCCACCGCTTGTCAGAAGACCTCGACTTTATGATTTCTCCCACAGCCCACAGCAGCCTTCTTTCTGCGGCGAAGCCCGTTGCGGACAAAACCAGGCTGATTATGAAAGCGCACTATCCTGACTGTCAGATCGATTTCAAGGTCAGGCAAAGCCAGCCTGGCCAGTCATCGGTTGACGTATGGGATGTGCGGTGGACGCATCCGAACCGTCGAGGCAAGGTTCTTGTAAAGATGGAGTTCTTCAGGGTCGACCAGGACCTTCTGTCAGAATATAGCGCCCGGATGATGGCAACACTCTCTGGGGGAGAGGCGCTACGAATTACAACGCCAGTTCCGGTAGCCGAAATCGCCGCCCTTTGGTCCGATAAAGTGAAGGCAATCGCTACCAGGCCAGCCTTCAAGTACAGGGATGCTTTCGATCTGGCATTCATAGCGAATAGGTTATCTGTCAGCGGTACATATCCAGATGACGCCAAGTTGACGGGCAACTTGTTGCGAGCATCCAGTATTTACGGGAAGACACCCAACGACATAGTGAAAGGACTCCAGCAATACTTGGAGGCAGGTCACTTTGAAGATGTGAGTGCTTTCCGTGAAAACATGCGGCATTGGCTTGATGCCGATGTCTATCATTCATACGATGAAGCAGGGCTCTTCGAAAGCATGCTGTATTCTGCCCGGTCAGAAGTCGAAAAGGGATGCAGGTTGCTTGAAGAACATCTCGAGAATTCGATTGCTGCTGGCTTGAAGATGTGAGTTCGCTGATGAATCAGTACAAATCGGCCGTTGATCGACTTCGCTCACTTCCGGATGTTTTTGATGTTCGCGATGTTGAATGCCTTCTCAACGTGACAACCAAAGATGCTAATCAATACTGTTGGCGGTGGAGAAATGCTGGGTTAATCGAAGGGCTCGGTGAACGAAAAGTCGGCGTTCATTTCAATTTGGTAACAAATCCCCAAGGCCCCCTCCTCCTGAGAAAGGAGGCGATCCATAAGTACTTTCGCCTGCCTGGGCTTGTGATTGGAGGAAGTGCGCTTCACCATCATGGGTGGACGACTCAAAGACCTCATAACCTTGAGCTCGCCATCCCTGGCACCCGAGGTCAAACAACGGTTCCACAGTTGAACGGATATGTCATCGAGCGACGTTATCTCCGTTGGTATGCGACGATTGCCGCCAAGGCCGACGAAGGGCTTGATGGGTTCACATGCGTGCAGCCTGAGTTCGCATTGGCTGATGCTGTCTTGATGCAATACAGGAACAGAAAGGTGGCAATGTGGCTACCAGACGCTGATGACATTGATATCCCGGGAGATCAGGAATACGACAGCGTCATTGGTGCTCTTGTGACTTTGAGGGCAACCGCAGAAGAGGTCGAGCGTTTCACGGATGAATACGCTCGACCCAACTGGACTCACCAAATGTCGTTCTGAGAAACTATGCGGCCGGAGTCTTTGTCATCGCAGCCTGGCGAAGTTCTCCCGCGAGGGTTTTGGAAGCAGAACGGAGCTCCATCATGTCATGCGCGCGCTGCCGCAAAGTGTGACAGTGTGCCTGGGCGCCAGATCTCTGGTCAGAACTCAGGTTCTTGTCATCCCGGTCCCTTTTCGCTTCGCGAATGGTCCTGGAGAGTTCAGCATATTCCTGGCGCCAAGCGGTCCGCCAGGCCAGATAGTCTTCGCGGCTTCTGTAAGTGAGAGCAGAGGCAATCCAGTCGGCTCTTCCAGCATCTGTGTAAGAGAAAGAGCGACGGGACGCGGTCATTGAGTTGTTTTCTGTGGTCATGTTTCTACACTCCAGTTTATGCACATGAAAAAGCACGCGTCGCATCATCGATCCGCGCGCGTTGTACTGGCCCAATCGCCAATGCCGTCAAAACCGGTTGTCCGTCGAACACCGTTCCGGAGATGACATGGCCGTGGTCCGTAAAGAGATGAGTTGGAAGGTCGCGCTCCTGAGCCAGCTCGAACAGCTTCTTCAGTTGTAGCTCAGACTTTGCTTTGAGTACGACAATAGAGCCAAAAGCACTTGAGTCTGCTTCTGACGGAATCGTTCCAGGGGATTTGTTCAGGAAAGACAGGAAGGAAAGGCGACATGCATGAGCACACTGCGCGGCAAGTTTCCCGCGGCTCATTTTTAGGTCGGCACGTTCGATGATGAACGTAAAGTAATCGGTGAAGGACGCTTCACTTGATAGCGTCGTAGGTGTTGCAGCATCATGCTGTGCGGGCTTAAACCGTGTCTCTTTAATGCATCGATAGTTTTCCTTGAAAGTTCAACGACAATAGGAATATAAGGACTACACACACATTGCGCAAGCACATTTCTTGCGCACAACAAGGAAAGAGATTTCCATATGAGCTATCGTCGCTTGTGCGGCTTTGTTGTCGTGGCAATTGCCCTTGTCTGTTTTTCAATGATCTCGTTGCATGCAGAAGCAGAAGTTGCGGATGGTGACGTTTCAGAATCTGTTACGATTCAGGTGGTGCCTCGAGAAAAGCGGCTAGAGCCAAAGAAGAATGCTCCACCGCATCCAGAGGTCGTAAAAGTCAAACCCAAGCCTGACTCCTCCCTGGATACCGTTGAAAGCTTGGTGCAGGCATTCACAGGCAGTGATGCTCGCCGCGAGCGCAGCTGTATTATCCTTATTACGGAAAGGAAAGACGGCGGCTTTCGAACCGGATTGCCGTTTGTCGTTCCGACGTCAACATATCAAGACTGTATAGATGTTGGAACGGGGCTAACCGCCGGGCTTGATGAACTCACAAACATCGTATGGATGTCGGACGAGGGCCCGAGAGCAGCATCGTGTCTTTCTCGCTCCTCCAAAGAGCCTTTCGAATACTTGTGTGTACACCGGGCGGTCAAGAGCGGAGTGGACCAATAAAGTCCAAGAGCGCTCCGATCGTTTAATGATGGGCAAAGGTAGACACATGAAACAATTTCTGACCGACATCGACATCGGATTTGGCGATAAACCAATCATCCTTGATGAAACGGGGTGGGCAGTTCCTGCCAACTGGGTTCCGGCAAAGAACGATGCCCCTTCCCTGTTCTTCCGGTGATATTGGAGGACGGTTCACATGCCAGATGATTTCACTTATGTCCGCGAATACTATGATGTGCCAGCATGCCTCGGGCGTCGCGTTGAAGTCTACGGGAAACCCGGTGTAATCGCTGCCGATCGAGGACACCATATTGGTGTCAACTTCGATAGCGACAAGCCTGGGGTTATCGCCAGCTGCCATCCGACTTCAGAGGTCAAGTATCTTGGAATGGGGTCCGTGAGGAAGCTGAGCAGGTCGCAGCAACGATATCTGAGGTATTTAGATGTTGGCGACTGCTTTGACGACTTTCATCATTTCCTGAAGTACTGCAAAGATTGAGTGCTCTCGCACCCACCAAGCACCTGAAACCCGTGTTTTCCTTAGTCGCTTTCCTTCCGGCGGAATAGCCTATGAGAATTCATCACCCTAACGACGGAAGCGCCAAATCATGGTTGAAGATTTTGAGAATATTGACACCAACTTTGACGGGGACAACGATGTCGTTTATGGAAGGCTCGCGCTGGACGGATCATTGCAAGGGACTGTTTTTCACACGCTAGCGGCACATGATTGGAACCTCAATGAAGGAAAAGACCTGCTTGAGCTTGCAGAACAGCTAAAAGAGGCGTCGGACGAACAAATAGCAATCGGGGCACCGCAGCTCTATCAGCTATTTACAGTGACGCAAAAGAAAATGCAGCACAGGGTGCTACTTCATCCCCTTTACCAATTCTCTTTTGAGGCGGAAGGGGACATACCTGCTTTTTGCCAGAAAATTATCGATTGGGCTTCCAATGAATCGCAGGCTGCTTTTGAAGCAATAATGAAGAGGCCTCTCGATGGTGACCGTGTAAAGCGACTGCGTGACGCAATCGCGGTGCTCACCGAGGCAACCGAATTCTTCAGGCCCTTTAAGAATGAGAAGCTGTGCGAAGAGAGCGCGCTTCATGATTTGGCAAAAGTCGGTGCCAGTCACGCCCTCGACCTGTCTGAGCGCCTGAGAGCTGGCACTGGGGAGCTGTTCAATCTTGAAATCAACAAGTATCTCAAGCCAGCAGCCACCTTCATGAATGATGCCGTTGCAGCGGTCGAACAAGAGCTCCGCAGTCAATCGGAGATTCTTACGTATGACTTCCTAAAGCGTGCGGAGGAGATGACCCGCTGCTACCTCGACGGTACAACGCGCCGTGTCAATACCCCGGGGGCGCACCTGGATGTCGACGAACTCAGAAGTCGTGCCATCCAGGTGCTGACCGATTACCATCGACATTTTCACGCTGTTGGCTTTGTTGCGACGCTGAAGAAAGTTGGCATTCTAAAGAAATACGAAGCTGGTCGCCTAAGAAGGAAGTGTGAACCCACGTCTCCTCAGTGGGGACATCATGAGGCGACCGAGGAAGTTCGGGCCAATTACAGAGCTTCCCATCGTTTGGCGAAATTTGACCCGAATGACCCAGATGTTGCCACTGAAATTGAACAAATGCACGACTTCTTCAGGAAGCACAGTGTCCTCATGAGAACACATGGGCACAAGTATCTGCTGTCTTGGTATAGACTGAGTAGCTATCTCGACTCCGTTCGGGACCGTCATGGAATTGAAAGTGCTTGCACGTACGCCTCGTGTGACATGATCGATACGGACACAATTGCAGTTGTGCCGCATGGAGGGGATGAATTCATTCTTTTGAGGCAGGTGTCTGAACATCGCGTTGATGCGGCAGTTTTACCAACATCAATGCTCTCACAGGTTAAAGTTGGAAAGATTGATATTGAGGCGCTGGACTATGGTTCTTTTTATAGCTTTGGCGAAGTTCTGACTTTCCTAAGTTCTGGTGGTGGCAAAACCAAACTGAATGAAGCTCTTGGTGGTAAACCACTTGTCATCGATGAAGGTGCATGCACGATTCCACTGCCCGGTACTTACAAGCCCTCTCAAGATGCTCAAGAACCGGCTCCCTCTCTTTGCCCGTAAACTAAGCGCAACTAGCCGCAGGAGACAGCTCAATGCAGCAGAAGTTTGCAATTGTGCCAGCGCCGTCTGGGCTTCCTTCAGATAGCTGGCTTGAAAGGACGATCAGTCAAGGTGCGGCCGAGCACATTGCGCATGAGCGGCTTGATTCATACCCTGTTGGGTGTCGGGTGAGCCACGAACAGCTCGTTCATATGGCGGAAGCCTCATACGGGTTCCGTAAACGCGGTCGCAACGTAGTGCCTTGGGCTAAACGTGGTCAGACATACAAAGACAGGGTCATCTCGGAAATGGTAGTTATTGCCCAGGCTATGGGCTTGGAAGTCGAGACGTCTTCCAATTGCGAAACAGATTGCGATTAAGCATACCTCAACAAGGGCTACTTGGCAGCAAGCAGGGTTTCGCCTGGAGTGACGGATTACGGATTGCGGGGCACTGGAACATTCCCAAGTCGATATTCCATGAGAGGGAAGTAGATTTCGTCGATGTCAGTGAGAATGGAATCAGTATACATCAACTGGGGAAGGCCCGAAGCGGTATCAATAGTCATTCCATACGAATGATCGTCCCCAAGGGAATGGTACACACTATATAGATGCCAGAGCCCCCTTTCGGTCCGGATATTATAGGCGTCGTGGTGCCAACGCTTTCCCTGCGGCAAGTTTTCAAAAATCTTGGCGTACGCTTCGCTATCGTTCCAGCCACAGTACAGCAGCTCACTGAGAAGATTACGACTATTTCTATATCCAGGATTGAGAGGCGTTGGCTCTAAGAGGTCGCTCGCCAATTTGCTCAAGGTGGTTCTAACGCTCTTGAGTTCGTCAGGGTTCCACCCCCCGTTCGCGTAAAAATTCAGTTCGATGACAGGCTTTAACTCATCTAGGATTTTTAATGCTTCCTGTCTGATGTCGCCGTTCATGACTGTCACCCTGATTTCTGAAATATGGCGACCCCTGCTGGATTCGAACCAGCAACCTACGGATTAGAAGTCCGTTGCTCTATCCAGTTGAGCTAAGGGGCCGTTGGAGGCACGACCGGGAATCGAACCCGGGTAAGAAGATTTGCAGTCCACTACATAACCACTCTGACATCGCGCCATATTCATTGAGCCTTGGCTCGGTATTGGTGCCGGAAGAGGGACTTGAACCCCCGACCTTCTGATTACAAATCAGTTGCTCTACCAGCTGAGCTATTCCGGCATATTCTCGGCACGTTCGCAATCAAACGTAGTCTTTAAAACGTCCAGCATGCTTGCTTTGCCTTCAATTGTGCAGCCAATAGACAAAACAGCAGCCATCACTTCTTCTCGGGTGTCATCCCTATCCTGTTTCAGCCTTTTCGCCCATCCCGCACACTCGCGTCCAGCCCGCGAAGACCGCTGGATATAAATGGCTTCCGCCATAGTCTCAATCTGAGCGGTCGAAAAGTTCATTCACACCTATCTTCCCAATGGTGCCGGTGGAGGGATTTGAACCCCCGACCATCCGCTTACGAAGCGGGTGCTCTACCATCTGAGCTACACCGGCATCAGTTGAAGCATGTGTTTTGCAGGAGCGGAGGGGATCGAACCCACGACCTTCGGTTTTGGAGACCGGCGCTCTACCAGCTGAGCTACACTCCTGCAAAACACACACTTTAGACATAAAAAAACGAAGCTCCAGGGTTTGGGCTTCGCTGAGAACTCGGGAACTAAGACCTTACTGTCAGGTTTTGTTCACGCGCACCAACGCAGCCTTGCTTCTCCAGCAAGTCGTCCTTGTGCCACATGTTCTGTTCCTGACAAGCATCACGCCGTATTCCTAAATTTCTCTTTTCGATAAGCCGATAATAGGGGGACTTTTCCTTCATTGTCAATCACAAAAGAAAAGAAAAATCCCCCTATCGAGTTTTCCTACTTCGCAGGCATCCGAATTCCTTTGCCCGACAGTTCGATCTCAATGGCAGAAATTGCCCGACGAACCTGATGCAAACATCCCTGCATAGTTTCGCCCGGGTTTTCCAGGTTGTCTATTTCTTTGAGCTTATCTGCAACGTCCAGGGCGGCACGAACAATGCGAATATCGGCATGACTGGAGAGCACTGTTTCCGCGCGCTTATCACCATGGATGACATCGCTATTATCCTTGGCAATTGCTGGCTCGGCTATCGGGGCCGTACTGGAAGCCTTCGCAGGTACATCTGTCGTCTGTTGTTCGCCATTTGCGGAGGCAGATACTGGTTCCACAGAAATTGGCTCTGCGGGAGGGGTGGCAATCTCCGGTGCCTTTGCTTCAGCATCCGACCCGGTTTGTTCTTCAGCTTTTCTTGCATCTCTGTTCTTGGACAGACTTAGAACCGGTCGGGCTTCTCGGCGCGGTGTCATCTTGCCAAGGCGGACAACTTCAACGCTCCGCGCTCGGCCACTTTTTGGATTGGCGACTTCCAGCCGTTCCCGGCGCAGGCCTTTAACCGCCTCACCTTCAATGCCTTCCTTTGGCGATGCAACGATGGATGGTCCCTGACGTTCTTCCTGGGAAGGCTTTTTGTTGTTATCCGATGTCTCTGTTGCCTGCGCAGGGGCTGTGTCATCTTTTGTTTCAGCTTGAGCTGGTTCGGTACTGTTCGCCTTGTTTGCTGCTGTCCAGAACGCCACATTACGTTCTTTCTGCGCCTGCAAAAGAGCCCGCTCGCGTTCCTGTTCCTGCTCCTGCTTTTTCTGAAGGCGATTTTTCTTCGCAATCAGCTTTCTGTCAGTCTCAGTCAGTTCCGCCTCTTCGGGACTGATTTCATCAGCCGACTTGTTCGTCGCAGTCTTTGGAGCGCCTGAAGCCTTTTTGGTGCGCTTTTTCGTCGATTGAGTTTCGCTTGCGCCCTCGCCTGATGGTTCCGAAATGTTCAGTGACATTTGTGCCGCGGTTTTCGGCGCGTCTGTGCCAGTCGAGGCTGTTTCATCAGGATTGCGTAACTGCTCTAGGACTTCAGCCGCAGACAGAATACGCTTCGTTTTGGCTGCTTCTTGCTTAACCTGAGGGGCGCTTCGGCGGCTCGATGTTGCTTTTTTCTTTGTTGTCGGAGATGTCAGAGAAGCCTTACGTGAGCGCTCACTTATAGGAGCCTTGGCTTCTTGAGGTTCCGTGCTCTCAAGTTCTTGGGCTGGTTCGCTTTTGCCTGCATTGTCATCTTGGTCATGCAACTGCCGCAGAATATCGGTAGCGGACAGAATATGGCTCGTATCGGAAGGCGACTTGGCTGATTTAGACGCCTCTCGGCCACTCACAGTAGCTTTTTTCTTTGTCGTCGGAGATGTCGCAGAAGGCTGCCGTATCCGGTCACCCGGTGCGCTACTATGGTCAGCTTCCTTTACCGGTTCGGAAGTCGGAGATGGCTTGCTCTCTTCCGGTAACTCGGCGTCGGGCCATGAAAATTCCCAGGCTTTGACTTTCTTCGGCGCGCGGTGTGTGGAAACACTGCTTGGCATGTTGCTTGGCTCACACGTTGTTAGTGTTGGTCTCAGATCACATCAACGAGAAGGGATAGCCTTCTCGTTGATGTGATCTGACGTAATTGTGGAGGCATATTCCCAACTGAATGGGGCAATGCTCGGTTCGCCGGGTAATTTAGCTGCTCGATGCCGGGACGTCAATGCGTTCAGTCTGAACGCTGATAAGGAACACCTTCAACAAAACAACTTACTTTATACACCGAGAGGTGCCAAGGAACGCGTTGGTGGTATCTGTTCATCTTGTGTCAGTATGGCATGGCGCTCGAGAGCCAACTTGTATGCCTTTTGTCGAGCAGCATAACCGGACTCTGAAAATGACCCGGGCATTAGATACTGAAACCCAACATCGTTCCACGCTGCTAGGATCATCTCAGAGGCGATGCCTTTGCAACGATGCTTTTCATCAACCCACGTGTTTCCACCGGCAATTCCACCGACCACATCACCTGTTGATTTTTCACGGACATACATATGACTTAGGCCACCCCTTGCAACAGATGGGATGGAAAAGAAACGGTAATCGGATTTGAACTGCGTGAGCAACTCTTGGCCGCAATCGCCTTCGCTCCAATCGCGAATTTCGACGGCGGCATCTGCTATGAGTCGTCTTAGGCTATCAGTCAGATCTTCGTCACGAATGACTGAAGCACCTCGCGTAAACTCCTCGAAGGAAATGTCGCTTACTGGCTTCCAGCCTCGGATAAGTCCAGCAATTCTCTTCTCATTACGGAGCCCAGGGTGCCATTCATCCAATGTCTGAATTGTGAAAACCGGGGGGTATTCCGGACCAAGGACATCTGGCGCGAAATCCAGCGCATCCATTTCTCGCTGCCCTGATAGCGGGCAATAGACATCGAATGTTTGCGATGCCTCGTTGAAACCGCGAACCCATACCCAGTGCTCAGCTTCACTAGACAAAGGGAGCTGGACGTATGCCTCACCTTCTTCCCTCACAAACATAACCAGATCATTCAATGACCAGTTATCCTCACGGCCGTAAGAGAACCCCAAACTTCGCAATCCTTTCTCAATAAGAAATGGACCCGTTGCACTTGCATGAAATCCGCAAGCCTTGGAGACTAGAACTGCGTTTGGAAGGCCCCTATAGACCCCCAGCCTGTTCATTAAAATCCTAATACCCAATACTGGAAGAGGAATGTTCATATGCGCCCTCGTGAGGAAAATCAGATGAGACGAACTCTAATTTTGTTCAAGAGCAACATTAAAGGGGCAGATTGCAACCAACTATCGAGAAAATGTTGACAGGTCGTTACTTGTCAAGCGCCTGGCTCTCGTGTAAAGTTCATCTATTGCAACTCGAAAGGCACCGTCATGAACGGCATCTTTGTCAACATTTGCCTTAACGGCCGAGATGAACGCGAGGAAGATATGTCCTCGCGGTGATAGCCCATGGGTCACCGCAGCTTTTGTGGTGACTGATGACAAGTCGGATTGTTCAAGTGTCGCCACATGTGGCGACTTTTTTTATGCCTGAAAGGATTGGCCAATGCCAGACGACGAAGAAACAAAAGAAGAATACGTAACTCAGCAAAATAATTACCCAGCATTCACTTAGTAGTGAGTGAATGATTACTCACGTGTTTTACTTTGTCTTTACTTAAGGAGTTGCACTTTTTATTTGGATATTTTCATTTTTACTATTGACTTATTCTTTTGTTCCGCCTTATAACAAAGTCAGAAAACGACGCCCCGTTCGACTAGAGGCTTAGGTCACCACCTTCTCACGGTGGAGACAGCGGTTCGAATCCGCTACGGGGCTCCATACATCAGCTTAGTGAGGCCATCGTCTAGCGGTCCAGGACCTCGGACTTTCACTCCGAGAACACGAGTTCAAATCTCGTTGGCCTCACTAAGCTGATGCGAAAATTGGTGGTGTAGCTCAGTTGGTTAGAGCATCGGCTTGTCACGTCGAAGGTCGCGGGTTCGAGTCCCGTCATCACCGCCATTCCCTGGGCTTATGTGCGATGACTTACTCACTTTTCATTGACGACGAGAGATTTCCCGTTGATGACAAGGCCATTATTGTCAGGTCTGTTGAAGCCGCTATTGCCTATGTGCGAGAAAATGGCGCACCGCGACATGTAAGCTTTGACAATGATTTGGGGCCCGGGAAGCGTGAGGGGTGGGAGTTCGCACGCTGGCTGGTCGAATACGACCTTGACCTAAGGCGCCTGCCCGAAGATTTCACGTTCTCCGTGCATTCGCAAAATTGCGTCAGGGGGCCTTACATTGAAGGGACTCTCAATCGCTACCTCTGCGACCGTCAATCAGATTTCACTGATTAACCACTTGCGTCAAGATATAGCCCTTCGTATAGTTACTCGTTTCCGAAATGTTCGAAAATCGGATCACTGATGGTTCTTAATCCATTGAAAAGGATCAAGAATCAATCTTTGGGTGCCAAGAACACAAAGGATTATTTATCAATAACCCCTTATTCACACCACATATAACTGTTTGATTTCAATGGTGTAATAAGGTATCGTCCGCCATCTTAGGGATGCGCTGTCTTTTGGTGCAGTTGGTAGAAAGGGAACAGACATGGCAAAAGCTCCGGCGCAAAGTGGAAAAAAGAATACGCCTCGCACGCAGAACGTAAAGAAAACCAGTGAAGCTGTCCTTGATGCTGCTGGCGAAGAAGAAGCTTACGTTCGAACGATGTATTCTCTTCCACCGCGCTTTCAAGTACGGTCAGATCTCGTTGCAGAGTTGGTTAATCTGATTGATACGACCACCGGGAAAGAAGTCAAAGTTGCCATCGGCGCATTTGGAGAGGTTAAGCGCGTTCTGGGAGTACTTTTTGGTGGCCACCCAGAAGAAAGCTCTACCTTCGTGCCTGATGGCAAAGGCGGCACCGTCATTCCGGACCAGGACGAGGAAGTAGCCTCGGCACCGGCTGCGAAAGCAGTCGCCCCGAAAAAGCAGGCAGCGTCAGCTAAACAGCCAAGCCCGCCGAAGAAGAGTGCAAGTTCCGCCAATAAGGCAACTCCTCCGAAGAAAGCGGCCTCTAAAAATGCCGCAGTGTTGCCCGAGGGCTGGCAAGCCAAACATGACTTCCAGGGTGTTTCCTTCGAGTTCGCCGTGTCATCGGACGGTGCCAATGGCTATGACGTCTTCTGTAATGGTCAGAAAGTAGCCTTCCTGAAGTTTGATCCTTCCGATGGAAAGTTCTGGCTCAACCATATTGACACTCGAGTTGAATCTACATCACACCGTAATGTGCTTGGGGCCTATTCAAGGGTAGCTGTAGCCTATTCGGTTTAGGCTGTTTTTGGGGGGCGACAGAACGACACATCAAACCGATCAGGCGACGTTGTTCTACGATGCCGTAGGTGCTCTTCGATGACTCCGAGGAGGCGACTTTTATCGTCCAGATTCAAGTCGCATTTATGTTTTTTAAGCAACTGACTGATGTCTTCTTCGGTTTCGGGCAGAACGGAAACCATCGCAAGCAACACCCGTTCCGGAATTGTGGCACCGGAGAACTTATTTTCAACTATCTCCTCTCGTGCAGCACTTAGTGCACGATAGAGTTGGTGCACATCGCTGGGCAGCTCATGTGAGAGTGAATGCCTAGTGCTTTTTGCGTGCGTGCTTCGTGTTTTAGTTTTTTTCTCGGCCGGAGGGTGAACGAGCTTAATGGCTTCTTTTCCCCTGAGAATACTGTTGCCGCGCGGTGTCAAAAGAAGCCGGGTGTCACGCGTCGGCGGTGATGCTAAGGCACCCGCGGCAATGAGCTGACGGATGATATGCATCCAGTATTCTTTGGTGTTGTTCTTGCCAACTCCGAACGTTGGAAGTCTATGGTGACCATTCCGTTCAACAATTGGCGTCCGCTCCCCGGTCAGTATAAGGGTGGCATAGTGAGCCGAAATGGTCTCCTGAGTACGATAGACGGCTGATAGAACCTTCTGAGCCTGGACCGATCCGTCAAAGGTTTCAGCCGGTTGCAAGCAGCGATCACATTTCCCGCAATTGCCTGGGTGCGCCTCACCGAAATGCCGTAGAAGAACTTCACGACGGCATCGCGGACTCTCTATCATTCCGATGAGGGTTTGTAACCGATGGTGTGCCAGATGCCTGTTTGTTTCGGTACTTGTGCTCTCGTTGATTAGATATCGTCGCTGAGATATATCGGCGGCGCCGTAATTCATCCAAGCGGTCGCTGGCTTTCCATCTCGCCCTGCCCGGCCGATCTCCTGGTAGTAGGCTTCAAGGCTTTGAGGCAAATCCGTGTGAGCTACAAACCTCACGTCTCTTTTGTTGACACCCATCCCAAACGCAACCGTAGCCACCATAATGACTGCATCCATTTGAGCAAAGTATCGCTGATTAGTTTGCTTTTCTTCCGCTGTCATGCCTGCGTGATACGAAACAGCATCGAACCCTTTTAGCCGGAGAAATGCACACGTATCGTCGACCTTGCGCCGACTATTGCAGTAGACAATGCCACTCTGCCCTCTTCGCATCTCTAGAAAACTAACGAGTTGCTTCTTCGGGGTTGTCTTCTGCTCGATTACAATTGTCAAATTGGGCCGGTCAAAGCTGGTTTGGAATACTGCCGCCTCTTCCAGCTTGAGACGCCTCTGGATTTCTTTGAGTGTTGTGGGGTCAGCTGTTGCCGTGAGTGCAATCATCGGAATATTCGGGAACTCAGCACGGGTTTCACCGATGCGGAGATACTCCGGCCGAAAGTCGTGTCCCCACTGGCTAATGCAGTGCGCTTCATCAATTGCGATAAGAGCAATCTTTGACTGCTCAATCAACTTCTGGAATCTTGTGAGTGCAAATCTCTCAGGGGCAACATATAGCAGGTCAAGCTGCTTACCTCTCACGCGTTTTTCAATGATAAGCGCTTCATCGGGAGGAACGGACGAGTTCAATTGCGCAGCTCTAATTCCAAGTTTCGCCAGTTCCGCAACCTGATCCTGCATGAGGGATATCAAGGGGGAAACCACTATCGCGATACCATCACGGATGAGCCCGGGTATCTGATAGCAGAGTGACTTTCCGCCGCCGGTCGGCATCAGCACAACCGCATCATTTCCCCGGATGACATGTTCAATAGCCGCCTTCTGGAGCCCTCTGAAGCTATCAAGCTTGAAGACAGACCTGAGAACTTGCTCGGGATTATTTTTCATGGATGTGACGAACCATAACTCTGGGATGAAGCCAAAGGAAAACTAGAGCGAGCGACGCAAACAGTCAAGAACAACCATAAAAATTGTTGATATTCTGCTTTAAGATTGAATGGTTTTGCTATAACTTTTCCTTCATGAACCGTCACTCCTGATCCTGGAAGGCATCGCCTCTTGATGACCCGGCTAAAGCCCTCTTCCGCACATATGCATGAACGCATCTTGCAGGTGCGAGCTGAACAAGCAGACCTATCTGAGCTAAGTGAGAGTCACTTTAGAGCGGCTGCCCGCGACTTTTTCCAAGGAGAGCGTGACTACAGCGGCGATAAAAATGTGGCTGCGGCATATGCTGTGGACGCTATCAGGCGAGTGCTCGGTTTCAAAGTCAGGGAGTGTCAGGTCGTCGGCGCTTTCATTCTTGGAGATGGAGCCGTAGCAGAAATGCAAACTGGCGAAGGCAAGACCGTTGTTGCTGTGCTCGCAGCATGCATCAACACGCTGAGGCACAGTTCCATCCATATTGTGACGGTCAATGACTACCTGGCTGCCCGCGATTTCGAGCAAATGCGCCAGGTTTTCGAGTTGCTATCGATCTCCGTAGGATGCGTGATTAATCGCTCCACCGCGGATCAGCGCAGAGAAGCTTATCGTTGCAGGGTCACCTATGCCACAAACAGTGAGCTCGGATTTGATTACTTGCGCGACAATATGCAAGTTGTGGAAGAAAACATCGTTCAACAGCCTTTTCAGTTTGCCATTGTTGATGAAGTGGACGCCATCCTGATCGACGAGGCGCGCACCCCGCTTGTGATATCCGGTGTGGGTGAAGACTGGTCGTCAGCGGTATTGTTGGCGGACAAAATCGTTTCTCAAATTGAACCGGCGGATGTGCTATTTGACCGGAAAGTACATTCCGTACAGTTAACTGATGCCGGTCTGTCGCGTGTTGAGCAGTTATTGCTGAACTCCCGAGCGATGGGACCGGGCACTCATTTGTATGATGAGGTGAACCTTCATTTAGTTCCCTTCATTCACCAAGCCCTCAAGGCACACTTTTTGTTTGAAAAGGACAGCGACTACCTGGTGGTCGACGACGAAGTTGTTATAGTCGACAGGAACACGGGTCGAGGGATGCACGGCAGACGATTTTCTGAGGGACTGCATCAGGCCCTCGAAGCAAAAGAATGTTCTCCGGTGCAGCCAGAGAATACTGTGCTTGCATCGATTACCTATCAGCATTTCTTCCGCATGTATCCAAGGCTATCTGGCATGACGGGCACGGCCGCCCAGGAACGCCATGAACTGGCGGAAATTTACGGCCTGAGGGTGATTTCCATACCACCGCATAAGGCAGTCAACCGGGTGGACCTACCAGACCGGGTTTACCGCTCCTGCCGAAGCCGTGATAAGGCTGTCGTTAGTTTGGTGCGCGAGGCGCATAAGATTCAGCGCCCGGTTTTGGTCGGAACCAAATCTGTCGCAGATTCGGAAAGGCTGTCAGCTCTGCTGTCGGCTGAAGGAATTGTTCACTCGGTTCTGAACGCAAGACACCATGCACGCGAAGCAGAGATTATTGCGAATGCCGGACGACCTGGAGCAGTTACGATAGCCACGAGCATGGCCGGGAGAGGGACTGATATTCTTTTAGGGGGTGAACAATCAGAATGCGCCAATAGATTTGGTCTGCCGGTGACCCAACACTCCAGGCGTGCTGTTGTCGCGGCAGGAGGGCTTCTGGTTATTGGTGCGGCGCTGTTCGATAGCAAGCGCGTAGAAGACCAGTTGCGAGGTCGTTCTGGTCGACAAGGTGACCCGGGAACAACAATTTTCCTCCTGTCTCTGGAAGATTGTGAAGATGGTGCCGGAAGCACGATTCCCCCATTCAAGTCGGATCGGTTTGGTCAGGTCGTTCGGCGCGAGCGGGCATTGAAACATCTTCGCAACTGGCAAAAATACCAGTCCGACAGGCAGTATGACGCCCGTCGGATAATGTTAAAGTTTGACAGCGTCTTGAATGCCCAGCGACTTGCCTTCTACCAGACGAGAAACGAATTTCTGCGCTCGGACAACATATTCGCGGAGACGCGTGAAATCCTGGAAGCGACGGTAGATAGGATGGTTGATCGCTATGCCCGCCCTCCAGAGATGCCTCTTTACTGGGATATCTATGGGCTTAAGGCTCATGTTTGCATGCATTTCGGTCTTGCAGAACGTGACATGTCGGGTGTTACGGAAGTCACCAGCATTTCCAAGCTTTCAGCGCTTTTGACAAGCCAGGTACTGGAAAAGTTCGTAGACCTGTGGTCTGACACGCCTCCGGATGTCGTTGCGGCCTTCGTCAAGCAAGCGATACTCAAAGCCTTGGATGCCTCTTGGCAAACGCATCTGGCGGTCATGGACCATATCAAGGATGCGGTAGGGCTGAGAGCCTACGGACAACGTGACCCCTTGGCCGAATGGCATGTGGAAGGTGCCGAGCAGTTTATGAAGCTGTTTCCGCGCGCCTATATGGATGCCTTGTCTCAGCTATCCAGATTTCGCTACGTTGATGCGTTGGAACAGGATGCGAGCTTCTGAAACTCGGCCGCGTTAACCGAGAGGAGTTCGCACCCATCCAAGCCTCTGACCGGTATACCGGTAGAGGTCATTCCTACATAGCTGTCGTGCATATGTCCATGAACCAGCAGGCGGGCATGCATGTCGGCAGCCAACTGATCCAATTCAACAGTTCCGTTGACATGAGATGACGGCGCTTCATGAGTAACCAGGATATCACATCGCATGGCGCTGAGAATTTGATGATCCTCAGGGAATATCGTATCCCTTTGCCGCAAAGGCAGCCCTTTGCGCCATCGCGCATGATGCGCGAGCTTCTCAAGGTATTCTGCACGGGTGTGAAACTTTGGCGGCTCCTCAGATCTAGGGAACCAGACTTTACCCCGATAGACCCCGCCAAGCCCACCGAGCGTCAGCTTCGTACCATCACTTGAAATAGTGACCGTTCTCGTGCCGAGGTTCCCTTCTGGATAATCCTCCAGCAGCCAGTCAAGCTGTTCGCCTGTCGTGGTGTCGTGGTTCCCCAGAATATACCAGACACCAATCCCGCTCTCGAAGAAAGAGGCCAGTTCTTCCCTGATGGAACGCTCAAGCTCGAGGTCGCCCAAAATGACAACATGCTCAGGCTTCTGCTTCGCCACCGCATCCTTCAAATGGGAGAATTTTTTGTGCGGATCGCCATAAAACAAGATTGTCATCAAATGCTCTCGGTCGTAGTCAAATTCATGATGTCATAAGCTTCAAAGAATAGGCAACCTGCATGCTATGCTTTCGATAGGCAGTGCTCAACTGCTCATCACGTGATGCGAACAAATCAGGTTCGGTCATTGATGACTTTTGAAGCAATAATTCCTCGATGTCAGATTGGTTCGCTATCTTGTTGTCACCCATAATATGCTTAACGACCACACTTTGCGACGATAGGGCCCGTCCAACGAGCAGGCACCGGTGGCAATCACACGGGCTGCTTTCGGAACACATCAGGCATATCTTGTGCCCGCGCATTGCGCCCGCTAGCAGGTGTTTGATGCCGTCGGTGAAGCTGCTTTCCTTTGCCATGATTTCATAGTCGGCGACATGCCCATTGTAGCAATGAGCTGCCTTTGGCCTGCCGCCCAAAGCTTGGCCGAGATACGTGTAACGCATTTTAGCCCGATAGACGCTAGTTCGAATATGTTGTCTGTCGAACTGTGAACAGTATCTGGAGTATGGAGATGATCGGACATCCACCAAATCTGAGATGTCGTGGCTCCTCAGACGGTCAATGAATGTCGTCATTTCCATCGTTGAGTGCCCGATCGTAAAGATCTCCGCTCGCTCCATCATGCCCCCATCTCGGGAGCCCGCAGAGGTTCCTGAGGTTCATGCAAGGCTGCGTAAACTTCATTCTCGAACCTGTCTCCAAACAGTGCCTTGAAGCCCTTCTTCCTGACGCGCTTCGGCAGAATAGGAGCAAACTGCTCGAAGGCAAAGTCTACGGCTTTCGGGTTTTGGCTGTCATAGCAGGCACCAGCATGATGTTCCGAAGCGACCCCGATACGCCGATCATTCAGGGCGCTCTCCAGATAGTCTGTTTCGATTTTCAGACTTCCTGTGTAGATTGCCGTCATATATTCCCAAAGCGCGGCCCATGCTTCGCTTGGGGGCTTTGCGTTTTTCATACCGCGGAATTGGTGGACAGATGGCGGCAATGAGAAAAGCTCATTGTTTGTTTCGTCATCCTGCGATTTAACGAGCGGGATCAATCTTTCCTGAATGATTTCAGCCGTTCCCAATGACGTCCCCGCGGGCGTCCGGATGGAAACCAGATGTGAACCTTCGTACAAAGCCTTCTTGGCATACTGGTTGATACAGTGCTTCAACTGCTTGCGTTCATCGTCGAGCATGTCTTGGTTAGTCAGATGAACGACAAGAAGGCCCGTTTTGGAGCGCCATTCCGATTGGTGCAACGGCGGCCAACTGTCTCTCGCCTTTCTTTCCCTGCTCGCATCTGAGCCCGGGTAAGCCAAAGAGAGGGCATGTTGCATTTCCGCCTGCTTTGCATCCCAGTATGTGCAAGCTTCCGCTACCTGCTCGATATTCCATCCCTCCAACAGACATTGCAGAGCTTCAGATATGGTATAGTTGGGAGCATAAGCCGAGCCGTTATGCTTGGAGCGATAGAATTCGGCCGCCGGTTTTAGAAGGTTCTCATAAAGGTCCAGGAACATATCCCTGAAGCCCTCGTTTGCGACCTCTAGCGCATCCGGAGACATATCTTCCCATCTGCCTCTACCGGATTGCAGGAACTTCTCGACAACGTCTTGAGCCGTCGCCCCCTCCGTTCCGACAAGCATCCTCCCCAATTTCTTGGCCAAAGAGACCGAAGTAAGATATGACCTCCACCCTTCACGAGTTTGGGGTGCAGGGCCATCTGGCATCATTTCGATATCTTTTGTGAAGCCCACAATTGCCATGTGGTTTGGAGGGGTCTCCATCCCGGCGTTGGCAACAGTTAATCCGTTCAACTTTCGCAGTGTGGAAGCTTCAATATTGAACATATTCTGAAGCACCGGATTTAGCGGCTCTGCATTTTCAATGGCATCGCAAACAGGGCCGTATGTTGCACCCACCGCTGAATAGAGGATTGGAAACGCTTTTGCAGCCTGCTGCCGCCGCCTGCCCAGTTCCGCATCCAGGCTTCCATCGGGCAGAACGCCAACCGCCCAGTTGTAATTTTTAATACCGTTCGCAGCAGCGCCATTCATTGCTTCGAGAATGTTCTGGTTCAGGGACGCGCGAAACTGTTCAAGCGCTTCTCTGGCTTCGCTTTCGATAAACCTTCTCAAAACCGTTTTGACGCCATCTGACACTTCCGCGCGCATCTTTCGATGTGGCGAGATGTCTGCCCCATAATTCTCCTCGGATTTCCCCTGGATTACGGGCCGGATCGGCTGAAGGATATCACCGATATCAGGATGTCCAGCCAGGTCCTTGTTGAGATAGTACTCCAACATTCTGATCTGGTCGTCGAGTGTGTTGATCACCCTTCCGCCGGTAAAATCAAGTATCGTAGGCACACTTCTTGTCATCACCGGTGGCTGCTTTTCGATGAAAACCTGAGCACCGTTGTTCAACGAGTACTGGCAGCTGGCCTTGCCCATATCTTGTGTGAAAAAGGCGCGTGGGTCAGCCAACACGAACAGGTCAGTACTTCCAACTCGCCCATCGTCAAACTGAAATACCGCCGACCGATAGATACGCGCCATCGACTTGATTCCTGGAGCCGGAGCCTCAGCAAACATGCTTGCCGCCCGAAGTCGGAATTTTGTAATCGACCTCTCTACCAGATGTGCTGTCTCTGGGCTTTTGCAGAAATGCTCTGCCAACCTTTTAAAGGCTTCCTTGTTAGGTAAAGTCAACATCACTCAATCCCGGCGTTACAATATCTTCAACAAAACCTATCCGTCAACAATGCAAAACACGACCATTTTTGCTTCAATGAAAGGAAAACATAGACCACATGCTCTCGGTTTCGTCAATCAAAGGAAATTGATAACCCCCGAAACGGGTCTACTTCTTCCAGTTCCCATCGCAATGAGAACCTTTGCAGCACACTCTTTTTGATGCATGTGGGAGAACCAACATTCTGTTGAAGAACCTTTGAAAGTGTCAGGGCATTACGAATAATTTGGTCACAAATTTCTTCGGACCATCCAGAGCCCAATACAGACTCCTTGCACTCACGAAGGGCGCAATAAAGACGGAGGATATGGGTCGGCAACTCCTGCAACGGATTGCACTCAATGTCTGACAGGAACACCTTCAAAACATGGTAGGCCGCCATCTGCCGGTCGTTACGCCTAACCGCCAGGGCCGATGACACCTTAAGCGCCCCGTCGATATTGAATCTGGATTTCAGGCGTTCCTTAACGAAATCGATCGCCTCGTCCAAAGCATCGGCTTTGAACGTGAAAAAGGGGTCTTCTCCGGCCGGGCATGTTGTTGCCGATATTTTCGCTTCGCCAGGAGACGTCAGCTTTACCAGCCAAACTGGCTCCAAATCCCTTCGATAAAGGACGCCGTTACATAGAATTACAAGATCGAGCCACCATTGCAAATTTGCTATTCGTGCCAACCGGTCATCCCATCGCCATTCTTTAATCGGGACTTCATGGCGATATTGGTGGGTGCGGATGTCGATGATATCTGTGCCACTGCGGTTCACCATATGAGCCGCAGCGGCAAACGGAAATGGATTGTCGCACCATGTCACGCCTTTCTTGGACAGCAGGTACTCCAATCTGCCCGGAGACAGAGGCGTTTTCAGGTCTGGTTCTAACAGGGCTTTGTAAACGCCGTCTTTCCCGTCAAAAGTCGACAGGATGATTTCATGCTTTACCTTGGAGTTCTGATATCGGAACGCCTCATGACGTTGCTCGGAGGGAACGGCTTCGAGTAGCATCGGCGCTTCATCGCGGAAAAGGATATCCACATGCTTTCGACAGCGTGCCTTAACGACAGTCGCGTTGTAAACATATGGAACCTCAATCGCAACTTTCTGGCTCATAATTCACCTGGAAATACAGCAAAACTATAATTTTGCTGTATGATGCAAACAATTCCATTCAATTATAAGGAAAACAGAATGCAACGCAATATCGTTATCCTTACCGCGGCTGCGGTTCTTTTACTCTCTGGCTGCCGGGATGAATCCCCACATTCCCAAGCGACCATGGCCTCTCCCCCGAGCGCCGCTATGCAGGTAGAGCATGCCGGACGCATTGCACCGGCCGCCCTGAATAGGTTGGGAGAGACGGCAGGGCGGAAAAGGGCTAGCGAATGGCTCGCCTATCGCCATGATGTCTCTGTTGAGAGCTCAAATGTCTCGGCGGCGTACGCTCGTACTCGCGAGGCATGTTTTTCCCTCGATGGGTGTCGATTGATCTCGGCCTCCCTTACGGCAGGCGACCATCCTTATGCCCATCTTGGCATGCGCATGCCAGCCGCGGCAATTGAGACGGTAAAAGAAGTCGCATCCAGCTCAAACACGATAACTTCGTCGACAACCTCTGCTACCGACTATCGTGAAGAGGTGACTGACATCACTGCACGCCAATCAATGCTGCATGCACAGCGCACCAGTCTAATAGATATTCAGTCGCGGGCTAACAAAGTCAGTGACCTAATTGAGGTGGCTCAGGAGCTTTCAAGGGTTCAAAATGAAATTGAAGCATTGGATGGCCGCTTTAATCGCATCAAAGTTGAGACATCTTCTGACTTCCTGACGATTTCTTTCGCAACACCGGTCACTGGAGGGCGCTGGTTCGCACCGGTCATCTATAGCTTCCAGAGCGTTCCGTCCGAGTTCGCTTCAAGCCTGGGTGCCGTTATCGCATTCATCGCATTTGCTGTTCCATGGCTCATACCGTTTTCGCTGTTCGTTTTCATCTGGCGTATTATGGGCTTCAAACGTCCAACTTTTCGGTCACTCAAGTTCTGGCGGAGAAAAGAACAATAATCAGTTTTCCTTTACCGAACAAAGGAAAACATGTATGCTTGCCGTTGCGTGTTGCCGCACAAAGGAGCACGCAACGGTGCGCCAATCATGGGCACCTTCCCTCATTCTGCTCTAATCGGAGAGATTGAAATGGACGATAATATTACGCGCTTCAAAAGAGCCTTCAAGAATTACACTGTTCTTAGCCCGGACTACCCTGCGTCCAGGTTCCTTCATTCGCTCAGAGAACTTGGTTTCGACGGCATCCCTGCGAATGTGCCGGTTATGCGCTATCACAAGGACGCCGGTGTAGCATTTCTTGTCGTTGACGTTCCCATGTACGCTACGGAGGAGCTCTCGGTTACGCATTCAGCCGAAGACAGACTGGTGACCATCGTCGGGGAACCGGCGTCGGAACCCGATACCGGCACCAAAGGAAGCGACGCTGTCGAGATGGATGACTTCCAGCTCTTGCGCTCTGTGAAAAAACTTACCGGGTTCAAACATGATATCCGCATTCCTGCCGATCTGAAGCTGGATTCTGTTCTGCACCGGAATGGTGTTCTGTCAATCAAGCTGACCTCGACGAAGCCCTCCAAGCCTCAGGCGGTTAACGTCGACATTACCAACTGATCGTCTTCCAGATATCTGAAAAGAGGGGGGAGCACATTGTTGCTCCCCCCTCTTTTTCGCGTGGCCACTCGACCTAAATATCGGGCAATGATGATAGGCTGACGGCTCCGATTGCCCACCGCGTTTCCAGTTTCTGGACCTTACCTTTGGACAGAAACTCGTCAATCATTGCGCGGTCCCGAGCCTCGGCTTTCAGGCGCTCCTCCATGCTGATAATTTGTTTGGCGCGACGTCTGCCCTGAAAGCGTCCGGTGAAACTGGCTGGGCGCGGCGAAGTCTGCAAATCTGGGGCAGGTGTTAAAGCCGGACTTTCCGGCTCTAATTCAGGATTGGTTGGCTTGAACGGAAGGACGTCAGCTGCGGGCTTAACCTTCTGCTGTCGGTAGGCTTCTTCATCAAATTTGGGGGGTACTGGCTGATAGGAAAAGAGATCGAGCTGTTGCGCATGCGCGTTGTCGGTCATTCAATCCATCCTCGTAGGCAAGCAAATGCGGGTTTGGGCGGGAACCGGAGGGCCTAAGCAGCGACCGGGAATCTTGTACACAGAGTTTATGTTTTAGAGGGAAATACCGTCGCAAGTCGACAACAAAATTGCAGTATTTTGTTTACGCATAAAGGAAAATCTCCCGCAACACCTTGAAGAGATGACACTATTTTAAGGACAATCCCAATTGTAATCTTTATTTTCCTTGACCAAGACGCCTTGTTTTGCAATTTTCCTTTAGCCACTTTCCGCGTCCCGGCAATCCCGCCCGGCCGATTGGGTTTGTACAAACTCTCTTTCATCGTCCGCTCAATCAGGAAATTCGATATGCTCGAAGTGATTTCTCAATACTTTTCCGACTGGGTGTGGTTATTCGAACAGTTCCCGTTGTTTTTGGCTTCAGTCGTCGCCCTGTTGGCCGCTCTGATCGCGAGCTTTTTCGGGGTTGTAGCGCAACGCCTTCCCGGCATGCTGGGGTGGGAGATACCTGAGGAGGTCGCGTCAGATGTGAAGGCAAACAGACATTTGCCCTCCACTCTGGGCGGAAGGTCCAAATGTGATCACTGCCTGCGCACCATCCCGGCCTGGTCTCTCATTCCTGTCTTTGGATGGCTTCTTTCACGCGGAAAGTGTGGCTCTTGCGCGAAGCCGATTTCACCGGTGTATCCATGCGTAGAAGCAGTAACCAGCCTTGTTTCTGGCACTGTTGCCTACTTACTCGGCCCGACGCCAGAACTGATTGCCATCCTTTTCCTCTTCTGGACCGGAGTGCTCCTGGCGTGGATAGATATCCGTGAATACATGCTACCCGACATCATCGTTATCCCCATTGCCGTCATCGGCCTGTTATTCTCGCCTTTCGAGCAAGATGCCATCATGCGATTTATTGGTGGCGCCATAGGAGTTGGTGTTCCACTCCTAATAATGATGCTTATTTCGCTTCAGAAGAAGGTTAATGCTGTCGCGTTTGGAGATGTGTTTCTGTTTGGAGCCTACGGGACTTGGGTTGGCCCTGGAAGCCTCGTGTTGGGCATGTTTCTCTGCTCGCTGTTCTGCATAGTGCACTGTCTCGTTGAGCGGGGTAAAGGAAAAGATTGGGTTCCTATGGGTCCATCCATTTGTGCTTCATTTGTTATTATCGCGTTTCTATCGACAGATACTGCGCAACCCTTGCGAGACCAGGTGCCTTTTTCTTTTCAGTACCCCGAACTTCATTGCGTTGTTTGCAAGTCCCCGAGTTACGACAGTGTTGAGCATCTAGAATAAACAGCTTGGCTGTAACGGGGAATTTATGGATACCATCAGAGGGATTATCACCAAGGTTCTCTCAACGAATGAGGATACCGGTCGAGTTTTCCTTGCCGTTGAGTATGAGACCGAGACAGGTCAAATTGCGCAGACAAAAGTCGGCGGGTTTGCGCGCGAAGTGGCGGTTGGCGACGCTTTTGTCGTTGAAGGTGAGTGGAGACCCTCGAATTACCGTGGGAAGAGTGAAGAAATCTTCAATGGGAAGCAGATTAGACCCGACATCCCTCAAACGGTGTCTGGCATAAAAAGCTTCCTTAAGGTGGCCTTCTCTCCCGCCGGGCATGGTGTCTCAAGCGATGCAGTGGATCTCTTCGTTGATAGGCGTGGTGCGGCTTGCCTGAAGCAGGCCACGGAAAACCCTGAAATCCTGCTTGAGATGTGCTCCGATCCCAAAAGGTTTCGCAACATCATTTTGCAAGTGTGGGGACGCAAGGTAAATGGTCAGAAGGCTGTTTCGCTGATGCAAGCGGCCGGTGTTGAGTCTCGCGCTATGGACCGCATCCTGACGGCCTGGCAGGAACAGACCTACCACATGATTAGTGCCAATCCATATGCGGCAGCGGAAATCCCGAAAGTTGGGTTTCCAAATGCTGACATATTGGGCACCCATATGGGTATCAGTGCGGTAGACAGTCGACGTCTGGTCGCAGCGGTCAATGAAGTTCTGCGCAAACAGGAATCAGAAGGTTCAACCTTTGCGGACCTTGACTGTTTGCTGTCCAACCTTGGCGAAGTATCCGGGATCGATAGGCAGGTTCTGACCAGTTTCCTTCTCAACAACCTGAACCGCGACGCCGAAGATTTTGCGATTTATCGCATTGGCGGAGAGGCCATTTGCGCACCAGTTCATCTGTTTCATGCAGAGATTGATATCGCCAACCGCATCGCCCAGATGGTTAACGATGGACAGCGTCATGATGCGGAATTTGTAAAGGCACACGCAGCCCCACTGTTCAAGAGGCCTGAATTTTCACGTTTTGACGCGGTTCAGCGTATTGCCATCTATATGGCCGTATCGGAACCGGTTTCGATCATCACAGGTGGCCCCGGTACGGGTAAATCGACAGTCATGGAAGCTGTTTGTGAGCTGTCCGAAGCCATTGACAGGGGCCCGCTTCTTTTGGCCGCTCCCACCGCAGATGCGGCACAGCGACTGGCCGCGGCGACCGCGCGTCCGGCGCAAACCGTTCATGCCATGCTCGGTGCCATTCATGACCCTTCCACCGATATTACGACTTATCGCAGAAATTCCAGGTCTCCATTGCCAGGGGGCTGCCGGGTTATCATCGATGAAGCGTCCATGCTTGATGCTGAGTTGATGTCAGCAATTCTTCAGGCGCTCCCGTCAGACGGTAAACTGCTCATAGTAGGTGATCCTGTTCAGCTTCCATCGGTTGGCCCGGGGACGGTTCTGGAGGACTTGCTGGAAGCAACCGTAGCCGATCAGACCCCTCTGTTGCCATCGGTCGCACTCCTCAAAGTCTACCGCCAGGAAGGTGATAGCGGGATTGCTATTGGTGCAGCAAAAATCCGGGAAGGAGAAGTGCCGACACTCGGGCCAGAGAACGACAAGGGAGTTTCATTCCATGAAATGGCTTCCGATCGTATTGCTGGAGAAATTGAAAAACTGGTCTGCGAAATCCTTCCCGAGCAAGGCTATGACCCGCTCGATGATGTCGCAGTCCTCATTCCCCAGGCACCCGGCGCAGGCGGCTCTTGGGAAGTCAACGCACGCCTGTCAGCCAGGTTGAACCCGGACGGGCTGCCGATACCGGGCCTTTATCGCAGCGAAGATGACGACCCAACCATGCCCGCCCCGCGGCTCGGCGACAAGGTGATGGTGACCGAGAATGATAAAAAGCTCGGCCTGATTAATGGTGACCGGGCATTTATCATTGGGAGTGGAAAGAACCAGAACGGACGGAATATCATCAAGCTCCGGCTGATGAACGGTCGCGAAGTTGAGTTCCCCACGTCCAAATGGCGCAAGCTCATTCTTGCATATGCCGGTACCATCTATAAAAGCCAAGGCAACCAATTCCCTGTGGTTGTCATGGGCTGCATTGAAGCACATACAAGGATGCTCGACAAAAAGCAGGTTTACACTGGCTGGACGAGGGCAAAGAAGCGGCTTTTTGTGCTTGGACAAAAAGAGGCGTTCAAAACGGCCGTCACGCGTGTTAACGATGAAAGCCGAAAGACGTTGCTCAGGTCATTTATCCGTAGCCTGAACATCAACTCGACCCGCAAAATCAACTGGGAAGCACTCGCGAAGCAAGCCCAGCGCACCTTGGAACTGGTCGACGGTACAACGACAGCAGCCAACCAGAACGCACCTCTTCCACCGTTAGCGCCTGGAATGGGACTGGGATTCCGTAAACCATTTGGAACAAGCCCTTCACAGCCTCAATCCAACATCGCGTCAGGTCACAATGCCCGGGAGACTGCATCTAAACAGTCTGCACCCGCGACACCTGTCACGAGGCCGCTTACGCCATTTGGTGCGCCTCCGAAGTTGAAGCCAGAAGTCCATGGCACTATTTCGACCGCTTCACCCGTTCCGTCAGGGGAAAAGCCGCGCGAGGAAACTCAAAAGGCAGCATTGAAGCCTCCCCTCCTCCGGCCATTCGGAGGGAAGGTGAAGCTTCCGGTTACACCTCCACCGGCGGCAACCGGGCCGACAGTGCAAGACGTACCACCGCCAAAGGTCGAGGAGCCGCAGCCGTCAACCGTATTACCACCGCGTCGAACCATGTTTTCTCCGTTTGCCGGGTTTGCATCGCGCCCGGCTCCGGCTAATGATGACAATGAAGTTGAAAGCCAGGGCCCCACGCCCTGAGTGTGACCCTCCAATTAAGGAAGCGAGCCATGCTGACTCGCTTCCATTTTCCTTGATGAATAAAGTAAAACGTGGAATTATTTCCTTATAATCCATCCGTTTTACAAGGAAAAACCATGAGTCTTGTTGGCTTGATAGACACGCTCATTGCAGCGGGCGGCGGCCTGGGCAAGAAATCTCTTGCGTCGTTCAATTTCCTCGACACCGCTTTCGGGAAAACACTGATTGCCAAAGACGGATCGTTGGCAACTCTTGTGAGAATTGACGGCATCAAGCGGATGATGGGCGGGCACGAGCTGAATGTCCTTGTGAACCGAGCCAATACCAGTCTCTCTCCATATCTTGGTCGCCCCGGACATGCTATTCAGGTTTTCTTCTCAAGAGACCCTGACCTGTCACGGGATCTGGTCAAGTCTCTGAACATAACGCCACGCACAATTGCCAAGCGTCTGGACCTGAACCTCGATGACGTTTTCGAGGAGCGCGAGAATGTCCTGCCGAACTATATCGTTCCGGAAAGCTTCTACATGGTTCTATGGACGCGAATGTCGGCACTCGGCAAGCAGGAACTCAAGAAGGCAAGGGTGGCAATGAAGGCACCGCCCCTTTGGCCAGCAGCCGCTAACTCACATAACCCATTCCTGCTCAGCAATGCCATGACGACCCGTCACGAGGCCTTTGTGGCAAGCTTTATGGCTGATTTGAAAAGTTTCGAGATCCGCGCTTCTGTCACGGACGTTCATGCCGCCCTTGGTGCAATCAGGAACAGTATCGATCCGGCAACGGCCAACTCCAATTGGCATCCCTATCTTCCCGGAGATTTAGGGAAGGCACCATCCGGCGGTAGAGAAGCCAAACCACGTTGGAGAATGCGTCCGGAAATCAAATCCGGGGATATATCCCATCTCCTGTGGCCGAAGCTGGACGATCAGCTATTTTCGGTGGATGCGGAACGCATCAACTCTCAGATTGTCCGAATAGGACGCTATCTATTTAGCGGCGTCAACATGACCGTTGGTCCGCAGGACGTCAAACCCTTCAGCCATCTTCTTTCCCGCTTGATGGAGCTTGAAGAGTTCCCATGGCGAGCCTCCTTCCTTTTGGAGGGGGACGGCATGTCACTGTTCGGTTTAAAGAACCTCATTGCAGCCTTTGCCGGTTTCTCGAGCGGCGACAACAAGATTATTCGAGACACCATTAAACAGCTCAAAGCGTTCGAACGCGAGGGCGGAGTTGTCGTGCGCTTCAGGGCCTCGTTTGGAACATGGGCACCCAATGGCGAGATGAACCTGATTGAGTCCCGCTCCAGTCGCCTTCAGCGCGCCGTGGAATCGTGGGGGTATTGTAATGCCGCTCCATCTTCCGGCGACCCGTTGGCAGGTGTCATGTCAAGTGCGCTTGGCCTTGATGTTGCCTCCACCGCCCCCGCTGCCGGTGCCCCTCTCATGGATGCGCTTTACATGATGCCCTGGGACAGGGATGCCAGCCCGTTTGAGAAGGGCAGCATCCTATTCCGCACCATCGACAGGCGAATTTGGCCTTTCCAGCCGGGTTCATCACAGCAGGATACGTTCATTGACATCATCTACGCCCCTCCCGGGAAGGGAAAGTCCGTCTTCCTGAACTCGACGAGCCTTGCATTCTGCCTATCGCCGATGGCGACATCTGGTGCGGGCGGGGCACAGCTGCCGCGTATCGCCATCATCGATATCGGTCCTTCTTCGTCCGGGCTGATTTCTCTACTGAAGGAGGCTTTGCCTCCAAGTCGCCGTCACGAGGTTGAGTACAAGCGCCTTCGGATGGTCAGTGAGCATTCTATCAACCCGTTCGACACCCAACTTGGCTGTCGAGAGTGCTTGCCCATGGACAGGGCAACTCTGAAGAACTTTATCACCATGCTGGGAACAGAGCATGGCGGGCAAGCGCCAAGCGGGCTATCACAGCTCAGCGGCGCCATTATCGATACGCTTTACGAAACCTTCTCGGACAAAACCAAGAAAGGAAAGCCGCGGCAATATTCTGAAGGTGAAGACCTTCAGGTTGATGAAGCCCTGCGCAAGCACAATATCGCTCTTTCCGGTCGCCCGACCTGGTGGGAGTGCGTCGATAAGCTGTTTGCCGCCGGAGCCATCCGCGAAGCGACAATGGCGCAACGGTACGCGGTGCCTCGTGTCGAAGATCTGATGGCGACGAGAACAGAGCAGATTCAGGACATATTTGGTTCGGCACTCACGGAATCGGGCGAACCTCTGCTAAAGGTCTTCAACCGAACCATTTCCAGCGCCTTGCGGGAATATCCAATTCTGTCTGGTCCGACCCGCTTTGAAATCGGCGCGGCGCGCATCGTCGCACTGGACCTGGATGAGGCTGCTCCCAGTGGGGGTGGCTCGGCCGACAAGCAGACTGCCTTGGTCTATATGCTTGGAACCTTTGTAACGACCCGTGACTTCTATCTGAACGACCAGATTCTCAAGCAGTTCCCTCAAGAGTATCAGGCGTATCACCGCCTGAGAATCCAGCGCATTCGTGAAACGCCCAAACGCATTGTGTTCGACGAATTCCACCGTACAAGGAATACGCCGCAGGTACGTCAGCAGGTCGTTATCTACATGCGAGAAGGCCGCAAATGGGGCATTCAGATTTCTCTGGCATCCCAGCTTATCGGTGACTTCGATGCAGACATGATTTCGTTGGCAACATCATACTGGATCATGGGGGCCAATACCGAACAAGATGCCAATGAAGCTGCGGCCACGTTCGGCCTATCGGATACCGCTAAAGCCTGTCTTACCCATAACCTTCGTGGCCCGGGTCCAGGCGGAGCACCACTTCTTGCTGTTCTCAATATGAAGGACGGCAAGCACGAGCATTTGCTATACAACACGCTTGGGCCAATGGAAATTTGGGCGTTCTCGACAACACCGGCAGACAATGCGATACGCACGCGTCTGTATAACACGATTGGACCTGTCGAAGCACGAAGGCGCCTCGCGCGACGCTTCCCTGGAGGCTCGGCCAAGAACGAAGTCGACCGGCGGGTCATCGAGAGGGCGGAGCAAGGCGACACCGGTGCGGAAACCATGAATGGTGTCACCGAGGAAATCGTTCAGGAGTTGATGGCTGCTTAGAGGCCCGGAAATCCGTCGCGAAGGGGCTGTCTGCATTTTTTCAGCAGACAGCCCCTTCGCGTTTATTTAGTAGTGAATTTCACTCTTTCGCAATTTCTGGTCGTCAAAAAAGTTTGATGGATACGGTAAGGTTCGCTATTACCTATGCGTGTACTTTGAGCGTTCCTGTTTAAACCGGTTGATTTCAGAATCATGCATCTCAAAATTCGCCCCGTTCTCGACAAGGACCAGTTCAATTTGGTCTGGAATAACTATCTTGTGGGGTTTGATAAAAACTATTCCGATCAGGGTGCCTTGTATATTGAAGGCCAAGAAAACATTCGGTTTCTGGCTAACTGGACTATTTCGCCGGATGAGCCCATCTCCACCTTCGTATTCAAGGACAAAATTCCACGTAGTAAATCATCGCTATGGATTTTCAACTTTCGACCGACAGACTTAAGTCTTTTCCACGCGGGAAAATTCGAAGAACGCATGAAAGACGCCACCAAAAGCATTGACCAGTTTATATCCGTGGCGATGAAAAAGGACTTCCTCTAATGGGTGTATCTCACCTTTTTATCGTCCATAGTTTGGCGCCGCGGCTCCAAGGCTGAGATTGGTGAAGTGTGCCTGGGCCGCTCGTTGTCGAAGCCCCGCAAGAGTTGTCGGCTCGTCTCCGGTGGGGATAACCTGAAGCATGGGCTTCGGCTTTTTAGTTTTGGAAAAGTTCGCATCGAATTTTGGAGCGTTCCGGTAAATCTTTCCACGCTTCGCCCCTTTTGCACCAAGGGCGGCCGCTACGATTTGATACGGTTCCTGAATATCCACGCCTGTGGCCTTCATCCACCGGAAAATACCGTCGACTGCCAATCTTAGATGGGCCGCATTCAGAGTTGGGTCATTTACACCTTCAAGCGCTTTGGAACCCAGTCGGTCAACAGCTTCCAGTGCGATTGCCACTCTGTAGAGCCTGTCCGGGAAGTCCTTGCGGTCGCCGACAATCCGAATGTATCGCGGATTGTCGGGGGTTGGAATCCTCTGCACACCGAGTTTCCGGGCCGCCTCAATCAGCTCTACAAGTTCACGCCTCATCTATCATTCTCCAGCATAGATTCTTCAGGGCAAAATTAACTCGCTCCCACCTGGCAATTCACGGGTCGTTCGCACGCGACCATTAAACATTACTAACACAACAAAAGGAAAACGCGAAGATTAAGAAAACCATTTTCCTTTCTAAAGTGCAAAAAAGTTGAAAACGCCCCACCTATAATGTTGACAACACCCCATCCCAGGAGTATCAATTTCAGGCGACCAAAACCATCCCATATACAGGAGCACTACCATGCTAACCGATATCGAGGTTTCGCATTCATCCGATAGCACCCGTGACCTTCTTGAGAGCATGCGGCAACTTGAGGAAGAAAGCGAAAAGATGATGGAGCGCGACCGAGAACAGACTGCCAGCTATCATCAGCTTGTCCGGGCACTTCCGCTGGAACAAATCACGAACAAGTCCCAGCGTGAGCTAAGAATGGACGTATCCTCTTTCGCTGAAAGGTTCCCGGAGTTGGCGGCCACATGTGGCGGCACAGACGGGCTGCTATCAGCACTGAACGACTTCACAACCTTGTATTCCGAAGTAGCCTGAGGAAAGCCCCGATGCCAGCCATTCGTCAATCTCAAGTTTACATATGACTGCATATTTGACAGCCAACTCCACGTGCGTGGCTGTCAAATATGCAGTTGGACGGAAGGAAAAAGGTCGCTCTATTCCGAGCGACCTTTTCTGCGTCAGGCTTTCGACGGAACCTTGGACCTGCCGAACGGCCTTTTCAACCTGCCCTGTCGAACGTACAGCAACGGTTCTGCTTCTACGGCTTTCGCCTGCACTCTTTTGCCGTAGTAGCGAACACCGAAACCATGAGGATTATCACCGACGTTCAAGGCTTGCAGCGTTGCAGCGTGGTACTGGGCTTGGACGTCGTGCACCCCTTCATTAGACTGCGCATACCTGAGATTCCGGGCCGTCGTGACCTCTTGAAAGTTACTCCAGTGCCCATCGTGTACGACGTAATTCCTGACACGCTTTTGAAGTTGGCTGAGTTGTTCCAAAAATATGTCCGGCGTGTGCCCGACAGGGATCAATAACATGCCCTTCAGTTTTGACACCGGAATTCGCAACGATGCCATCCTGGGAACATTGACCGGTGGCGTTGCAACCGAACCGATTCCATTCTTTGCCGCAAACGCCTTACCTCGCTCGGAGAGTCTCAGAACAGCTTCCTTGCCCATCTGTTCCCGGACCAGAACGTGGCTATCAATCATAATGTTGATGACCCTTGTTGCATTGGAATCGCGGATGCCAAGTTCCTTTCGAACTTCCTGACGGCTGACGGAGAAATCCTCTGACTGGAGACACATCTCGATGATTTCGCGAACATGCTTTTTCGCGAGCAAATCGTTTTCAGACGGCCTTGCAGTCACAGAATTGGACGAATGCTGAAGCAAGTCGCTGATAGCCTCAAATCGACCAGCACAGCGGCCGTCACCCCCTGTTGCGCACAAGGTAGCGGTGCGCATGCAAAGCTTGGCCCAGCCGCTCAAATCGGCCTGCTCCTCACCTCGAGACAGCATCTGCCACGAGACATTCCGGATGGCGTCGTAAAGACGGTCCTTTTTGTCCGTTGGATCGTTGTCAAATACCCGCGTAATCAGCGTGAAGGCATCATTCAGATGCAGTTCCCCATCTTCAAGACGCTTCATACCGGTCTCAAAGGTATCCCTGTCAAGGGATTCATTAGAATTGTGCAGCCCCATACACTCTCCTATGGCACCTTCCTGATGCCTCATAAACGCCTGCCTGGCGTTTGCTGTTGCGATCTATCCATTCCTATGCTCGTTCCCAATCTCTGAAGTTGACCCTCAGAGTTACCTGTTGCACTCACTACACTACACTTCACTTCATTAATGTCAAGTTTACGACATCCCAGTGGAAACTATGTGATAGAGTTTGTTGCGGATGACCACACGCAGACCGGAGCCGAGCTGTGGTGAATAGATGGCTCGGATGAGCTTTGGTGTACGTATCCACCATGCGCCGTCAAACCGCCTTGACCAATTTGAGTTGGATCTAGTTGCTGGACGACAAAGGTACGACATGACCGCTGCTGGTATAGTGACTTCGCTGTATCGTGATGCCCCTGAAGGGTTTGGTCATTGCCAAATGACGGTACAATGGCAAAATCGGGGTCGAGCGCGACAAAATTTCCAATCTGTGTTTTGTCACAAAAATCCAGACAAATTGCGACCGTCAATATGCCGAATGGGCATTCCAGCAAAAGAAGCGACTGCCCTTTAATAATGTCCTCGTCGTCAGAGACATATCGGAACGGCAAGCGTTTATTGTACGTGATGGGTGCGATGGACTCACCATGCAGTACGACAGACTTATTCGTAAAGCTGCCATTCTCGGGATGGTGCCATGACCCGGCGATCACGACTGGGGCCTGCTGTTCTAGCGGCAATCTCGCCAGTATTGTTTGAATAAGCGTAATTGAGTCCGGGTCGATTGTCAGCTCCGGGAAAACCAGTAAATGGCATTCCTGAGCCACTGCACTACGGATCGCGTCCTCAATCTGCTGATTTTTGTCTTTGGCGTCGGCTGTTACTACGCAGAATCCTGTTTGCGTTTTTTTAGTGCCGAGTGTGAAGTTATCAAATGTGCATCCCGCGAAGCGGATAGGGTTTTCGATGTCAAATTCCCGAAGATCAGACGGACGAATGCATTCTACTGACACGGTTAAATCATCAATCACAGCGGGTACGATGCGAAGACCTGTGAGGACACCTTTTTCAAAAGTTGGTTTACTTCCTGCACCTGGCTTCCATGCCCCTCGACGCCTGCTTCTGAATACATGAAAGCCGCACTCGTTATCACCCAGTTCAACGGTTACTACTGGAACCTTTGTTTCCTTCCTTATACCGTCATGACGCCTGAGATATGCACCCTCAAATCGGCCGATAGCACTACAAATTGACTCAAAGAGGCGTGCATCTGACTTTCTTCGCAACGCACTCAATTTGCTGTCATCCAACGTGAGGAATTCGTCGGCCATGATTTCTTCAATTTCGGAGTGCGTTGGGTCGTAGCGGCCAGCAACCGAGCTAAACCCTCTCTTGAGTGTCGTCGATGCCTGGTTTGCGGCGTCCCACAGAATGACCAGGGCTTTCTCAATGATGTCGTCATCATGTGATCGTTCATCCTGAGCAACTTGGCTAAGCCCCATCAAAGCACGAAGGTGTTTGTCTATTCTGAGCTTCCAGTGACTTAAGGCGGTCATATTCTTTCTCTTCTCAAGTCGCAGAAGCCCGCGACTATCTCCCCGATAGATAATTCAAAAATCAAACTACCTAACGTTTCAGAAGATGTCTATTTTTCAGTGCTAAGTCACTGAGAACGTCCTTTGAAGGATGCCACCTGATAAGGTAGGCTCGTCACGATACGCTCAGGGAGCGTCGGCGCTGTTAAATAGTGAACGAAGAAAATGGAGCTATAGTTTCCATGAAACCCGGGTTTTCTTATTCCTGTCTAAACACACATGCCGTAGCCTACGGCCGGTTTACTCAGCCATTCATTAATGAACTGGCCACCTTTCTGTCAGGAAAGCGAGTACTGGAGATCTGTGCTGGAAACGGGTACTTCGCAGCACTCCTTTCAGAGCAGGGCGTCTCCATAACGCCCACTTCCCTGTTTTCGGGCCATGACGGCCATGGCGAACGCATGTACTGCCCCGTGGAAGAGCTTGATGCTGAGATGGCCGTCGACTTGCATGGGGATGCTCACGATGTGCTGCTATGCTCGTGGCCAACAACCAATAACGCAATGGTTCGCGCCGCAACAAAATGGGGAGCCGACCGAGATATCGTGTTTATTGGCGAGTTTACCGATTACACCAAGGGACACCTTGGTGGCTGCGCCACTGACGACTTCTTCGCCAACATCGATGTGATTTCTGATTTCTCGAGTTACGAGGCAAGGCTCATAGAAAGAGCCATCGTCGTGCGGTGGCGGGACGCTGCTCATACTAATTGACGGGACGGAAGCGATCGTATGCTGCGCGCGCATTCTTGAATTCTGACGCGCTTTCAAGCGCTTCCCCAGCTAACACCCTGCCACCACTGAGAGTTTCCACATACGCACCGCCAACAGGATGCCGCTTGTTAATCAATAGGGCCATGGACTCTCTCTCTCCTAATGTTGAACGATGTAGCGGCAAAGATACCGCGGATGACAATGTCAACATTTATTGAGGGGTGCCTGGATGCCAAAGTATGAGTAGGTTTGGCGGAAACACTCAGAACGGCTGTGGAGAGCTCCCCTGCTCGGAAATGTGCGTCACCTTGTTGTATAGCGCCGGGTCTGCTGACCAAACCTCTTTGACGATGAAGTGCGTACTATCAGCCCATCCTTTTGCGGTTAAAACCGCGTCATCACTCAATATGTCAGACTGGGACAGATTGAACGGGTCATCAAAAGTGCCGTGAATGCACTCCCCTGCACAATTTTCAATCCGGAACCCGACCAGCCGAATGGCTTCGCGTGCTTCGCATTCAGCCTGGAAGGCCGAAAAGTCGAAATCTGCGAAATTCTCTACAGTTTTTTCAAGGAACCGGTGCCAAACAGAAACGACCTGTCCGCCGCCGTCCACAATCACAAGGTCGTCATCACCGTCAACAGCGAACACCCGTTCCCCGTCAACAATACCGGAGACATTTGCCATTTGAACCACTCTGCGCTGGGCAGACCTCAGATCCGGGTAAGAACCGTCAATATACTTGGGCGCGCCATCTACAAACACGACGACCTTGAAGTCAAACTTACGCATCTGCTCTCTCCTTAAGTCAAGCCAATTTTACTTTAACAACGGATGGCCATCGAGTGGTTCTCCATCTTGAAACATCCAATAGCAAACCACAATCGCTTAATTAGGCGTCAAAAATATTCACACCGACATTGGAGGGTGCTAGAAGCGATGTTAACAACCAAAACGATCAGGCTCGGGGGATACAAATGCGCATTGAATCAGCTTCTGCTAAAGGCCCCCACAAGAGGGAAGTTGCGGCTCTCACCAAGCTGGAAGCGGCTTTTCCAAACGATTGGTATGGATACTCTTCGCTTTGGATGCGCAGGACGGCCAAATCCTCCGAAATGCGTGAGATTGACGTTATAATTATTACTCACGACCGGATTATCATTGCCGATTTGAAAGACTGGTATGGGCGCATAGAGAACCGTGGAGGATTTTGGTATCAGGAAGGTAAATATCGCGGTGGGTCAGATTGCGACAAAATAGCCGAAAATGCTCGATGCATGGTGTCCCATCTTACGAACTACATGAACAAGATACCTCCGAAACTATGGGATGGCCCTCGTCCGACGATTCAGCCATTCGTCGTCTTCACTAATAAAAACGTTGATATTTCAGGTCTGAGTGATGCTGACAAAGCGCATGCAATATTGCTCGATGATTTTTTGAAGCTTGCTGGTCGCTCAGCCTACAATCAGTTCTTCCAGCATGACTCCGACTACTTTTCCCGAAAGTTCAAGAAAACGCCACTTTGTGACAAATCCAGAAAGAACGTTCTTTCCAAGTTCTTCAAGGTGGATGGTTCAAGTCCGTTTCTTCCCGCTCAAATGCTATATGGCGAGGTCTATAAAGCGGACGGGGACCCGATTTTCTTTCCTCAAGGGCAAGTTTATCAAGACTATCGGGCGACCTCCAATGAGGATCGGAACAATACAGCAATGCTTCGTCTGTGGGACTACTCGAAGCTGGAAACGAGTGGTGGTGCCGAAGAAACACGTCGACCTCTCGTCCAGCGTGAGAGCCGCGCGCTTGCTTTCATTCAGGACCGTGATGCAGAATTCTATGGTCACACAGCGGTCAAAAGCATGATGCGCGACACTGAGTATTCCATTCGATACTGGGAACTCTTTGACCTTTCGAGAAATGCGCGGACCCTTCTTCAGCATGCCCGGGCACGCGGTGAAAATATCTCATTCGAGAAGCGCATCGAACATGCCAAGTTTCTCATTAGCGCCATTGCAGACTTACACCAAATCAAAGTGGCCCACCGCGATATTGGCCCCCACTGCGTCTGGATTGAAGGCAACACACTAAAGCTTTCTCACTTCGGCGTCGCCCAATTCCCTGACCCAGATACACAGACACTTTCAAACCGTCGCATAGACATGATGGGCACTAACGCCAAGCTTCCAGAAGATTTCTTTGGAGAAAAGTCTACCGCGTTTGCAAAAGATGTCTTCCTGACAGCATCACTGGTATGGGAGTTATTAACGGGGGTTCCATTGCGCAAAGAAGAGAACGTACCCGTTCTCGACGACAGTAGTGCTTTTCCGCCAGAGATTTCCGAAGACCTCACTTTATGGTTCAAGAAAGCCTTGAGCCCGGTGCCTGAAGACCGTTTTCAGGATGGTCTGGAAATGTTGGCGGACTTTGTTCGGAAAACACAGAGCTTCAAGAATGAGCCCTTTTCCTATGCTGAGGAATTCGTCGCTCATAAGCAAAACATTTTCCCAATGGCATCATATCCACCAAACAGCGGTCCATGGATATCGATGACACCGCCTTTCATTTGGCGACACCAACCGGCAGAAGACGCGCCCGCGCTAATCGTGAAATACTGGCCCGCCAACGGTTTAAGCGACGCATCCGTTAGCGAGTTCCTCTATCGGGCGCAGAAGCTGGCGGCACTTGATTTGAGCTGTGTCCAGAAAATCATCAATTTTGGCATTGCAAGCGACAACACCCTCTTCCTCGTTACAGAAGAAGTCTCCGAGTGCACTGTGTTTGATGAAAGAGCGTTGTCGGAGCTGAACCGGTCTGAGTTGTTGTCATTTTGCCAGAAGCTGCTGGCCGCGGTGGATGCACTGCATGCCAACGACCTGTTCCACGGTGATATCAAACCGGAAAATATTCTGCTCTCAAATCAGCTTGATTCCCGGTATCCGGTTTTAATCGACATTCCTGATTACTCCTCTAGTGGCGCTCAGGATCTCGGAACGGCACGTTACACGCCGACCACTGGAGACGGTAGTCCGCTCTCAAGGGACAGGTTTGCGATCTGCCAATGCGTGGAGGATATCCTAGTCTGGGTCGAGACAGGCACGTCAGATGCTCTTTCTTCAGCCGATATCCAGTCTCTCCGAGAAGCTATAGCGACTATTACCGAGGGCTCTCCGGCCAACCACACGCTGCACCCTGTGAAACAAGCTATAGAGCGGCTTCTTCATCCAAATCGGCAACCGGTCAGTGCAACACACGTCCTAGAATACCATATTGAGTCGCCCTATTTGCATGAGCAAGGAGAGCTCTATGCCGACAATCAGCAGTATGCCATTTTCATTGAGGAAGACACCAAGCGGAACCGGGTCCGGTTTCAGATTGCGGGTGCAGCCCAGACAGCTGTAATCGAGATATCCATCAAGGACTGGAGCCTGGAATACATCTCCTGCAACGATGCCGAAACGAAAACACTCCGGTTCGTGTGGGGGAAAGCCCAACATAAACTGACAGCCGGTATCTCCTTCGGAAAAGGCCGGTCTCATTCAATTGGGGCGTTGAAAGGGGAGCTCAAGAATGCTTACGAGCAATTTAAGGAGAACTCTGCGTCAAAAGACGCTGCTACGGTAACCCGCGCGCAAGAAACATCTGACGAGGAAGACGATCTGCAAGCGATAGTCGCGGCGCCAGATGCACCTCGCTGGTCAATCATTGAATTGTGGCGCGCGACCATCGAGGCAGAGGAGGAACTGACACAGGAAATCACCGTCACGCTTCCACCGCGCAAAGATGGTGACGCTTTTATTGTCTCTTATGAAACTCCCGATGGGCAACCGGCTCTTGATTTTGAGCCAGATGACCGATTGGAATTGTTATCTGGTACCACGACGGTCGGAATAGTGGATTCCCGCAGCATTAGCTCTTCCCGGCAGTCGACAACAATGAAGGTTTGGAAGCCGCGCCGACAGTTTGGAGACATCCGGATTGCGCCACAGCGCACCTACAAGATCGTCTCGACGAAAGCGATGCAAAACCTTCGGCGCCGCAGGGACGCACTGAATGCGATAATCGACGACAATTGCCTCATTCACAATCTGGTGGATTACTTTGCCCCGGCTACGTCAAAACTGCCCGTGGTGATGGGAGGCGATGTCACCAATACAGATATCGAACGCTATCGTTTAAACAAGCAACAGGTGTCAGCTTTCAAGAACCTGTGGAAATATGGCCCAATCGGGCTGCTACAAGGCCCTCCGGGCACAGGCAAAACGCACTTCATTGCAAGCTTTTGCCATTACGCCCTGACAAAAGGCGGGGCTAGGAATGTTCTGATATTGAGCCAGGCCAACGAAGCAACGAACCATGCGGTTGAAAAGATCATGGACCTTGGTGCGATGTATGGCGGGGACATAGAAATCATTCGTGTCGGCAATATGGATAAGGTTTCCGACCGATTAGTCGACCTGCACTCTAATCATCTGCAAGACAGCTACCGTCAGCAGTTCAAAGCTGAAATGCTCGAGCGAGTTCTTCTGCTATCACGGCGTCTCGGGTTGGAGCCAGAGTTCGTCCGGCAGTATTATGCTCTCTCCATTCGATTTACGGACCTTATCGAACAGATTATTGATGGAGCCCCGGAAGACATCAGTGAAGCGTTCTCAGAACGACGTAAACGGAACCTGATGCAGGCATATGCGGTTGAAGCCCCCGCATGGCTTGACGGAAAAACAGTTGAACCGGAAATGTTCTTGTATACGGCGAAGGATATCCTCCTAGACAAATACGGGATCAACAATCTTGATGCCGTGCGCCAGCTCGACTTCCTCATCCGAATATCGCGCCGCTGGATGAACGTTCTGGCAAGCAAGAACGGGTCACTTGAGAACTTCTTCGTTCGCAGCCGGTCTGTTGTCAGCGGAACATGTGTTGGCATTGGCCATCAGAAAATCGGCCTTTCCCAGATGCAGTTCGACCTGGTTATCATCGATGAGGCCGCGCGCTGCACGGCGGGAGAGTTGGCTGTCGGTTTAAAAGTGGCAAAGCGTGCTCTTCTGGTTGGCGATCACAAGCAATTGGCTCCGATGTATAACTTCAAGGTGGTCAATGATGTGAATAGTCGGGTAGCCGGGATTGAAAGGGCGGACGTTCTCAGGTCAGACTTCGAACGGATTTTTGAATCTGGGTACGGGAAGGCTATTGGACAGACGCTCACTGAGCAGTATCGGATGGCTGATGATATCGCCAAGATGGTTTCCGACGAGTTTTACCCAGGGGCCAAGCTGGTGAGCGGCCGAGGCCCGGTTCCGCCCCACTATGATGGATTACCTGTTCCGTTTCACGAGCAGTTGGTCTGGGTCGATACGTCAGATATGGCAGGCAGCCAAGCCTATGAGCAGAAATCCGGCACCAGTTACAACAACAGGTACGAAGCTGACGTGATTGTTCATCTGCTTGAAACACTGGCATCTCAGCAGACGCTTATCGACGGATTTGGAGAGTTCATTCGCGCAGGAGAGCCGACGATAGGCGTAATCTGCACCTATGCGGCACAGGCAGCTCTTGTAAGGCAGCGCATGATGCTCAAGGAATGGCCGGAAGGTTTTGAGCAGATGGTGAAAGTCGACACCGTTGATAGTTATCAGGGGAAGGACAATGAGATCATCATCTTGTCGCTGACGCGTCGCAACAAGAAGGGGATTGTAGGGCATGTCGCTAACCTGAACCGGATTAACGTCGCACTGTCGCGCGCGAAAAACAGACTGGTTGTCGTCGGATGCCGGGACATCTTCTCCAAAGAATGGGCTGAAAATCCCCTGAGCGGTATCGCCAGAAAAGTGGTGAGCCCGACATACAAGGAAGCACACATGATTCCTTCGAAAAAATTGGGGGCTCGTTGAGAAATGGCAAAGGAAACCAACCACAACGAAATCGTTGTCGACACCTTCGAGTACCTTCTACCGGCGCGCAACTTCAAGATTATAGCCGCCGTTACCAAAGAGCGATTGATTCCTCTTACGATGGAATACAGTCTCTTGGTTCTGCATACGCTGAAATGGGCGACGGCAGAAGACCTTCAGTCATATTTCGGGCTATCGAAGAAAGAAACAGGCGTCCTCCTGCATGACCTCATGATGGCTGGGTACGTGAGTGAAGAAGACGGTGGGCTGGCACTTACACAGAGTGGGCAATCTCTGTTTCGCGAGAGCGATGGTGACCCCATAATCACGGAAGTTGCCGAGCTTGATAAACTGGTCACATTCGACCTTCTGTCGGTCTCTCTGCCATTGGGGAACTCCCCTGGCTATCGACAAAAGTTTGCGCCCTACATGCGGACAATTGACGAACTTTCAGCAGACAAAGAGATAGCATCGAATGCCATAGACCATGTGCGTGCTTCGTTCCAGGAAGAGACATTCCGTGAATTCAACGACAAATTTGGGGATGGTCGGGCAACGACACTCTATTCAATCGACTATGTCGAGCCTCTGGATGTTCTCAGCCTGCCAATGAGCATCCCCATCAAGGCAAGCATCAACGGTGAAGTCATCGTTGAGCCAGACTTCACTGATCTTCTTGAAGCCGGGCGCGTGGGGCGTTCACGAGAGCCTATCATTGTAGCCATCATGCAAAAGCTCAGAAGCTATAGGTGGCCGCGCGACAGTCAGGATGCTTTTGCCTGGCTGGCCAGCTGTGACCATCAGCTCCTGTCACAGTTCATGACTTCCACTTCGTTTGATTTGGAAGCCTGCATTTCCTTCATCTTGTCCGGCCGAAAAAGTGCTCTCGCAGTCGATGGCGTTACCGAATTCTTCATAGGGTCTTCGACCAGTGACGGGTTTATGAAAGCTTATGATGCGGTGGAGAAGTCACTATCGCTTACGGCCAATGATCGCCTGATTTGGGTTGCTCCAGATTACCCGTTATGGGGCAAGGGAGAACAGTTTGATGCGACGGCTCGGAAGCTCAGAGAAGGCGATGGCGAAGCCGCCTTTGCAATAGCGTTGAAGGGGGAGTATCCACCGGATCACATATCTGAAGGCAAAAAACTCACCAAAAGGTACAAAGACCGCCGGGATACGTTGCTTTTCGACGAAATGGTGCTCTTTCCACTGGATAGCATTGCAGGAAGCCTTGAAATCATCCTGCGCCCCGGGAAGTTTGCTGCCGTCATCGTCTACGTTGCCCATACAGACCCGGACCGCCTGCCTGTACCGGTTGGTTTCATCACCGCAGATGCGTCGGTTGTACATGATGTTCACGCTGCATTGTCAGACAGTCTGGTGCATCGCGATAAATGGACGTCCGTTTTTCCAAATGGAAAGGGGGTGAACATTCTATATGACAAAGTTCATTCAATTCCCAAGCCGGAGAAGCCTCGCGCTGAAGAATGAAAGGATTACCGTTTGTGTTGACAAAGATAAAACATGGGGCTAGTTTTCTATCTCATGTTTGATTAAATTCTAGGCAGTTTTGTCGTGTTGAAAACTTAAATCGCGCCTTTACAAAGACTTAACCTTAAGGGTCTTCCCCACGTACGTGGGGGTACACCTCAACCTTTCGCCAGTCAAGTCCACGTCAAGGGGTCTTCCCCACGTACGTGGGGGTACACCGTGGACCGAAAAGCGTTAGAGAAGTGGGCTATGGTCTTCCCCGTGCATACGGGAGTACACCGCCGGGAGAGGCCGCATCACTGCGCTTTAGGGCGTCTTCCCCATGCATGTGGGGGTACACCTTGGCAAAGCCCCAGCGCACCAACCGGCGAAACGTCTTCCCCACGTGCGTGGGGGTACGCCTCATTGATTGAATGGATACTTCCCAGCGTTTTGGTCTTCCCCGCGGGCGGGGGGTACACCCGAGCAAGCGGAATTCACCAGATTCCGATGCTTGCCTTCCCCGTGCATGCGGGGGTGCACCGGCACAAGTTTGCGCGTGGATAGGTCGCAAATTGTCTTCCTCGTAATTACGGGGATGCTCCTTACCATACGAACAATAGTTTGTGTGGTAAGGAGTACACCAAAGAACATCGTAAGGTCTTCCCCACGAATTTGGGGGTGCTCCTTTGGAGATGTGATTATGTCGACTGGAAAGTCTGCCTTCCCTGCGCTTGTGGGGGTGTTCCTATCAGACCTGAAGAGACTCCGGCTTCCCAGGTATTTCCCCATATGCGTGGGGGTTCACCACAGATTGCGGACGCGGGCAACGCATCGGCTGCGTCTTCCCCACGTGCCTGGGGACAAATGCTATTTCGACACACGTTTGCAAGCCGAGGTGTCACTATAACGGGAAGCCGTAGCATGCGGCCGTGGACGCACTTAGGAGAGCGCTGAGAGATGGCAACAGAAGATGAACCGGTTCTGACGACCGATTATGGTTCGTATTTCACATTCAAGTCAGAGAACATTAGCCCTTCCTATCGGGTTGTCTTTTGGGGGCCGGGGCGCGATGCAAAGCCTGAGCTTTCTGATTGCCACTGTATCGGTGTTGTTCATCAATCGCTTCAGGCAGATCGCGAAAGGGCGGCGAGACACAAAGGGATATCGGTTTCGGAGCTGACGCAAGAGATGCTCGTTCGCAGTGAATTGGAATTGGCGGCGCAGAGGCATGACATCAATGTTGACTACAGTGTCAGGAAGGCTATTTCCGAACAGAATTCGGGTCCAATCCTTGAGTATCTGCAAGAACAGATAAATGCTGAAATTGTGTCTCCTTGGGAAGCAAGCGATCTAGACCCGGAGTACAAACAACTCGTAGAAAGCTATCTCGAGACTTCCCTTCGGGTATCTGACCCTTTCCAGGCGGCATACCGTTTTCAACGGAGCTTCGAAACTATCCCCATGAATATTCGTCTGGTTCATTTCATGAGCGAGCTCATAGAAAGGGTTGCGGTTGCCCAAGCATCAGTACCAGACGATGTTATCAAGGCATGCGCTGCGAACATTGAGAATGAGTTGAGTGCAGGTTCGCCATCACTGAGAGGCTATTTGGCGGCACTTCGAGACAAGCAGTCGGGACCGGCGTCACCCACCCCTTAAGGACGTCGCGAAACGCCTTTAGGGTGACACAGGGCTGGTCGATGAATTCCCACCGCGATAGATAACCTCTCCATTGCGGTGGCGGATTAGTTGCTTGTCAGACAGCCAGTATTCCCTTTCGCCACTCTCCTCGCGGACGAAGATATCGCTCCCCTGGATCTCAACCACCACCGCTGGAACCCAATTGTCGAAGGCCCTTCTGTCGTGCGAGAAACCGGAGAACCGAACATCAACTTCATCTCCCTGGTTCAGTTCACGGTGAGCAGACGAACGAACATATACATCGCTAAAGGCATTCCCCGACAATTCAAAGCCGACGCCAATTTCATGCTCGCCTTCCAATTCCGCCATTTTGGTACACCATGACCTTTTGATTTCTGGCATATCGCGCTCTCCACCTATGGGACGCATTCGTTCGCGACGACGCCCCCTGTCATCAGATACCTGCTGAGTACGTCGGCACATAGCAAGCATCAAGAAGGAATGGCAATTCCCTTTCCCGAAGCAGATCACTTCAACCGATTTTCAGGTTTCAGCATCAATTCGATTAACGCCATCTGGCTGGCTGTAATATGGTGTTCTTCAAGGAAATGTCGTCTCGTTGCATCCGGGACCACCTGACAAAATCGCAACATGTGTTCTGACCAAACCTTCTGTAAAGCCCCGCTTTGCAGGGTCGCAACAATTGTCAGAACATCGATCTCCAGGTCCTCGGATTTGTTTACAACCAACAGAACCTCTTTGTCGGTTGGCGACAGCTTTGCTCGGCGCGCTCGCGGAAGCCGCTGACTTGCGGGCCGAGTTTCTATGGTTTCTTTGCCTGTCACCTGAAGACCCTCCAACATATTGTTCTCGCCTACCCTAGTGCCTTCGTATCTTCTCGTCCATTCACTTCGCAAATTTGGGCCGCAGTCAACGAGAAGATCTTTTCCTTGGATATGCTCGGAAGCCCAGAAACATCTTCATTTTCGGAGGCGCAGCGGCACAGAAAGCAAAATTTTTGTTTTCCTTACAATTTTCCTTTGACTCGTGTTAAACATTTGTGTGATACAGGGCTTGATTTAAGGAAAACTGATCATGTTTCCTTTAATCCCCGAAGACATTAAGGAAAACGTGATGCCGCGTTCGATGATCGAAACCCCCGCCTCTGCGCTTTTTACAGAAGCGATAGTGCCCGTATGTGGCAAAGCGGATGCAAACGGCGTTCACCACCTGGCACATCATATGGCGGATGTGGCCGCTTGTTTTCAGGAGATTATCCGTCTTCGCGTGTTTAGCCAGATTCTCGATGCTGTCGCGGGACGTCCGTTAACCGCCACAGACCATGAGCGTTTGGCCGTGGCTGCCTTCCTGCATGATATCGGAAAGATATGTCCCGGGTTCCAGCGAAAACTGTGGGCCTATTTGCCGATGCCTTGTTTCAACCTCGCCAAAGCCCCAGTGTCTGGCCATATCAGGGAAGGTGTCGCGATTGTCGGAGGGGCGCTGAACCACAAACTGTCTGAGAACCTGCAAATTCTTCGTATGCAGGATTGGGGCATATCCTTCAGTGGCATCCTGCTTTCTTCCCTGTCGCATCATGGCGCACCGGTGGCTGCTAACGACCACTATTCGCCCGATTGGTCACCGATAAATGAAGTTGGGTATGACCCGCTTCATGCCGCCCGTGACTTAGGGGTGGCGGTACAGCAGTGGTTTCCTCTCGCATTTGAAGATGGTGGAGACGACCTCCCGGAAAATGCAGAATTTCAGCACTTTGTAGCAGGCCTCATTCAGCTGAGTGATTGGCTTGGGTCGATGAAGGACTATTTCGCGTTCCGACCGGATTTTGAGCCAGATTATTCCCGGCGCGCACGGTCCATCGCAAAACGCTTGATTCGTGATGTGGGACTTGATGTTGCACACCTGGCCGAGAAACTTTCTCCCCGACTGAAGTTTGAAGACGTGTTTGAGGGCAGGCTCCCGCGACCGGTTCAACAGCTTATCGGGACAGTCCCTCTTGATGAACAGGTGGTCATCCTGGAGTCCGAGACAGGTTCGGGAAAAACCGAAGCCGCGCTGTGGCGCTGGTTCCTTCTGTTTATGGCCGGGAAGGTTGACAGCCTGTACTTCGCATTGCCGACACGTGCGGCCGCGCGGCAGTTGCACGGGCGCATCCACCGCATGATGAAAGCTCTGTTTGGCGACGACGCACCTCAAACGGTTCTCGCGGTGCCCGGATACCTGAAAGCCGGTGATGTTGAAGGTGTCGCTCTTCCGGATTTCAAGACCCGTTGGGATGACGACGGGCATAGTGATGAAAAAATGCGTCGTGGTCGCTGGGCAGCGGAGAATTGCAAACGCTTCCTCGCGGCGACCATCGCGGTGGGGACTGTCGACCAATTGATGCTGGGTGGTATGCGCGTCCAGCACGCTCACCTTCGAATGTCATCGGCCGCCCGGTCCTTTGTCGTCATCGACGAGGTGCACGCCTCCGACCCTTATATGACGGAAATCATCGCTCATTTCATAAGCTTGCATACGAAGCTAGGCGGCCACTCCATGCTTATGTCTGCAACCCTCGGGTCGGCCGCCCGGATGCGGTGGTTGACCGGGACGCGCCGGAATGACCAACGTCCCGACGCCCAATCTGCCGTATCCGCCGCCTTCCCGGCTATCTGGACCAGGCATTCTTCCGTTCCGTATTCGGTTCCTGCCGAAAGCTGGCAGCTTCCGGGCAAGAGCGTGAAGATGGTGCTGGCGGAAGACTGGACGTCGGACACTGCTGTCAACTACGCACTCGGTGCCGCAATGAAGGGCGCGCGCGTGCTTGTCATCAGGAACACGGTATCGGCTGCCACAGATACATGGTTGAAAGCGGTCGAGCGCGGGTATGGGAATTTACTCCTGCAAGTGGCCGGGGCACCAGCGTTGCATCACAGCAGGTTCGCTCCCGAAGACCGTCAGCTTTTGGATTTGGCCGTCGAAGAAGCACTGTCACCTATTCGGACACCTGGGCACGGATTAATCGTCATTGGGACCCAAACCCTTGAGCAAAGCCTCGACATCGATGCCGATTATCTCGTGACGGACCTCGTTCCATCTGATGTTCTTTTGCAGCGTATTGGTCGCCTTCACCGGCATGATATCGGTCGACCTGAAGGTTTTGAGCAGCCGGTTTGCGTCGTGATGGTGCCGTCAGATGGCCTTGACCAGTTTACCGCACCGGCAATGGAAAATGGACTGGGCGCGACAAAGAAATGGGAAGGTGTCTATCTCAACCTTCATGCATGCGAGCTAACCCGTCGTCTCATTGCGGACCTCCCTGTATGGGAGCTGCCACGCATGAACCGGGAACTGGTCGAGAGAACCACACATCAATCATTCATAGACGCTCTTTCAGAAGAACTCGGTAGCTCATGGCGGTCCTATCAAGCTGGGTATGACGGCGTAGGAATGGCAACCGCTCAAGCTGGTAAGCATGTCCTGCTCGACAGCAGCAAAGACTTCTTTGTCACCCCGCCTCTCCCGCAAGACGGGGATGCCATTCGCACCCGGTTGGGCGCGGACGGTGCGCGTATCCAGTTTGATGCTCCCTATTCAGGCCCCTTTGGGCAAGACGTACACAGCGTGACCCTTCCGTCCTACTGGTCTGGCACCATTCACAGCAACACGCCGGTCACTCCAATCGCAGAGCGCGGTGGGCTTTCATTTGAAATCGCAGGTGTTTCATTTCGGTACATGAGAACCGGTCTGAGAAAGGAATCCTCATGAATTCACTAAGGTACAACCTCTTGACTGAATCGCTATTCAGCGTCGTGCCGGGAGGTCAATTAACCCTGCCCGGGTTGATGGCGGCACTGTCTCGTAACGAAGTCACAAGTTTCCGTGCCCTTAGGGCGCATCAGGAACCAGCGTGGCACATGTTCCTTGTGCAGTTGGGTGCATTGGCTCTCCACCGTGCGGATAAGCTATCCTGTCCTGAAAGTGAGCAGGAATGGCTGGACGCGCTGCGCGGTCTCACCAAGCTTTATCCGGATGACGCCCCCTGGTGCCTGACCAACATGGATGTTCAAGGCCCGGCTTTCATGCAAGCGCCAACACCGACAGGTGAAGGCCTCTGGAGCAGCGATCGTCAGCGGGATTATGCCCCTGATTCACTGGATGTCCTTATTACCTCGCGGAACCACGATTTGAAGCAGGCCGTCGCCTTCAATGCACCGCCAGAGGATTGGGTGTATGCGCTGATTTCGGCCCAGACAAATGAAGGCGCTGTAGGGCGGGGCAACTTGTCCATTTCCCGAATGAACGGCGGCTTCTCCTCCCGCACACTCGTCAGCCTTGCTCCGATGACTGGATCATCAAAGGCTACTGATCCAATGCCGGGCGCATGGTTCAGGCGTAATATTGAAGTGCTTTTGGGAACCCGAGAAATCGTCCTTGAAGGCTCCGCAATCGAGTTTCCGCCAAATGGTGGAATTTGCCTGACCTGGCTTCCGATGTGGGACGGAGAAAAACAGCTCGAGGTTACTGAGCTCGACATCTGGTTTATCGAAATCTCACGCCGCTATCGGCTCGGGGTTGCTGGCTCCCAGATATTTGCCGTGCGGGAAGGATCGAGCAAAACGCGCATCAATGCCAAGGAATTCAAAGGGTCCTTGGAAGACCCGTTCATGCCGATCAATATCACCGAGAACAAAGCATTCCATTTGCACTCGGAAAACTTCCCAAGCGCGTTTTCCTACAACCGTGTCGTAGACCTTCTATTCTCGGGAAACTGGGAACTGCCTGTACTGGCCAGACTTGCGCCAACCGACGCGCAAGATGAAACCTATCTCATGGTTATGGCGGCTCTGGCGCGCGGCCAGTGCAAAACTGATGGCTTCCACAAAAGGTGTCTCCCGATTAGTGGGCGTATTGTTCGCGCGTTTGGGCCACGCCAGAAAGAACTGCATGAAATCGCATCGTCCATGGTCGCCGAAATCGGGAACTTCAAATTTGCTCTCAAAGCAAGTCTTGCAGTTCTGGCCGAGGACGGGAAAACAACCAAAGCCTCCCTTGATGAAATGAAACGGATCGATAGCCGGGCTGCCCGGTTCATTCGTGACTTCGAACGGATGGCCGACGAGATTTTCTTCCCGGAACTTTGGTTGCGTTTCGAAGCTGAGCCGGATGCAGCAAATGAAGCGCGCGCCGTATTCGTGCGCAAGCTTCATACCAAGGCGACAGAAGCTTTCAAAATGGCTCTGATGACGGTCCCCGGACTTTCGTCAATGCGGCATCGCGCGCAAGCCAGGGCAACTGCTTCATTCAGAAGGATTGTTGCCTCAAAGCATCCGGAGCTTCTTTCACAAAGATTTCCCCAAGATACCGGGAAAACACCACCGCAAATCGAAGGTGACCAATCATGACGCTGACTGACATTATCCCCAAGCTTGCGAGCCACCTTGGAGGCCTTCCGCTTGGCGACCTCGCTGAATTACGCCGCCAGCAGGTTAAAGGGCCTGGCGCTCCGGCATTCTGGCGCCTCGCTTCTCAATATGGCTTCCTGCACCAGCCGGTCGAGCCGTGGGTGGCGATTACCAAAATCATGGCAATCCTAACCCCGCGGGCCGCTCAGGGGGATGCAGGTTCGCTGCATTCCAGAAGCTATCCGCTTGGGCGGGCGCTTTGCGACGGTGGCCAGTCAGGATGGGTTTCGGGCGCAAATGCAATGCCCGTTTTCTCAGAGGCGCGATTGGCCAGACTTATCGCCCTCCCCTTCAACCGTCGTGCCGAAGGGCTGGAGCGGGCGGTACGAATGATTGCCAACAAACGGGACAAGAACATCGGTATCGACTGCTTCGATATCGCCAACCTGCTCCTGTCTGACGACCCTTCTCACATTCAAAAGCTTTCCAAAGCCTATTACGGGCGTCTTGACGCCGCCACCAACCCGAAAGGTAACTGAGCCATGACCATTTCTCCCCGTTTCCTCCAGATCCATGGGCTTCACACGTATACCGCAGCCTTGATTAACCGCGACGATACCGGTCTTGCGAAAAAGATGCTTTATGGCGGAACCATGCGCACGCGCATTTCATCGCAGTGCCTGAAGCGCCACTGGCGCGTTGCAGAAAACGACCCGCATGCCCTTCAAAATGTCGCCGGTTTTGTTGACTCGGTTCGTTCGCGCGAGCTGGTCACTCACTTGGTTATCGCTCCCCTGCGAAGTGAGTTTGACAGTGCTATCATTGATGCAATCGAGCCCGAGTTCCAGAAGCTGGTCTATGGCGACAAAGCTGATAAAGGTAAGAAAAGCCGCCAGACACTGCTGCTGGGCGAACCGGAACTCAAATTCCTCGCAGAGAATGCTGCTCGCATCGCAGGCGAAGCTACTGACGCGAATTCGGCGGCTGCCTTGGTCAAGGACTGGGTGAAGGGCGTCAATTACAAAGCTATGGCTGCAAACGCCTCAGCACCCGCCGGTGTGCCAGCAGCAATGTTCGGCCGCATGGTTACATCAGACCCAAAGGCAAACATCGACGCACCGGTGCACGTTGCTCATGCATTCACAGTACATGGCGAAGAAACCGAAGGTGACTACTTCACTGCCGTCGACGACCTCGCCAGTGATAGCGAAAGTGGAACAGGTGCGGATACCGTGCAGGAAACCGAAGTCAACAGCGGTCTGTTCTACAGCTATGAAGTCATTGACCTGCCGGGACTGATTGCAAACTGCGGTGGCGATAAGGAACTTGCTTCCCGACTGGTTCACAATCTCATCTACCTGATTGCCGAAGTGTCCCCAGGTGCCAAGAAAGGCTCCACTGCCCCTTACTCCCGCGCCGACTTGCTTCTGGTTGAAACCGGTGACCGTGCGCCGCGTTCTCTGGCTGAAGCTTACCGGAAGGCAGTTCCGCATGATCGCGAAGTGGCCGTCCGCGCGCTCGACATGCATCTGACCGCTTTGGACGAAACTTATGCAACTGGTGAAGAGCGACGCCTGCTTTCGCTCAGCCCGGAAACCGTCGGTGGCATGTCCCGGTCGTCGCTCAAAGATGTGGCCGAGTGGGCCGCAGCCCGTGTCCTGGAGGCACCGGATGTCTAATCTGGCCACTTACAACTGGCTGGTCATCACCCTGAAAGCACCGCTGATTTCTTTCGGCGGTGCTGCGGTGGACCAAAAAGGCGTCATCCGTGACTTCCCTGCCAGTTCAATGATTACTGGGCTGATCGCCAACGCACTTGGATGGAAGCGCACCGACACTGCAAACTTGCAAGCCTTGCAGGATAGTCTTGTGTTCGCGACACGACTGGAACAGTCGACAAGCAATCCAGTCTTGACCGACACCCAGAATGTCAAACTGTCAAAGTCTGATAAAGGCTGGACAACGCGCGGCATTGTGGAGATGTGCACAAGTGGCAATACCGACGCACCCCACCGTCGCTTCCGGGATTTTCATCAGGACCTGAACGCAATCGTTGCTCTTCGGTTCGACGACGCGAATTTGCCAGATCTCGCTGATGTGGCAAGCGCTCTGGATACTCCATGTCGTCCGCTTTTCATCGGACGGAAAACATGCCTGCCGACCGGACCTATCCGCTATGGGGAACTGATCTCTGCTCCAAGCGCCTATGAGGCTATTGCAAGCATCCCGACGTCCGTCGTTAATGATGCAGGCGTTCCCTGCCAGTTGCGAGCCCTGTGGCCCGTCAATAATGGTCCGAGTGAGGGGCCCAACGTTCATAAGGTTCACAACCTTCCCGATACACGCAACTGGCAAAGCCGCCTCCATGGCGGGTCTCGCCTGGTTGTGGAAGGCTACGTATCACCTCCCAAAATCACCACCGGAGACATTACCAATGTCTGATTATTCCATGATTCACCTTCCGTTCGACCCCGTCGCCTTTCAGGTTTGGCGGGGTGAGCGCGGCTATCACAATGATGAAGGCCAGGCACTGCATCACCTCCTCTCCGAAACTTTCGGAAAAGGCGTTCTCCAGCCATTTCGAGTGATGAAGGCAACCGGTGCGAAGACTTCTTCCCTGTATGCCTATTCCACAAAGACGATTGATGATCTGCGCGCCACCGCAGCGGAAACCGGGATGCCGAACGCACTCGCAGTTTGTGCGCCTGAGCGCATTCAGATGAAGGGAATGCCATCTGCATGGAAAGAGGGCAAGCGTTACGCCTTCGATGTCCGCCTGCGACCGGTTCGTCGTCTTGCCAAAGATATTGGCGGATACAAAAAAGGTGCCGAAGTCGATGCATACCAGGTTGCATGTTTGAATGCCAGGTATAGCGCCGTTTGCGAGCCTATTGGCACGCGTGAAGACGTCTATCTTGAATGGCTGCAAGAGCGCCTTATGGGCGCTGCGACGGTCGACACCGGCACCATGAAGCGTTTCCAGATGCATAAGGCTTCACGTAAAGGTCGGTCAATCAATGGACCGGACATCACTTTCCACGGTGAGTTGACCGTGACCGACCCGGTTGCGTTTGCAGAATTGCTACGAGGTGGTGTTGGACGCCATAAGGCCTACGGCTTTGGCATGATGCTTCTGCGTCCGGTCAAAGACTGAGCAAATGTTGAAAGGTCGGCTTGGTATCAACAAGGTGTCTATCCCGTATAGGGATAGACACGGCCTCCTTTGGTTAGACTTCGGTCGGCTGGAGGTCGTCTCCGGCTGCCTGAGCTTTGTGGCAGCCTCTGGTAGCGAGCTTGAGGAAGGGCGGTACCAGATTCCGCATCAAACAATATCAATGTTTTTACTCGGGCCTGGAACATCAATCACCCATGATGCTCTTAGGATTATTTGTCATCATGGATGCGGAGTGGCAGCAATAGGGAGCGGTGGCGTTCGCTTCTATACTTCACCGCCGCAATTTTCAAAAAGCTCTGACATTGCTCGAAGTCATGCACAACTCTGGTCGGACCCCGTCTCTAGAATTAGAGTTGCCAGGCAGATGTATGCGATGCGGTTTGGAGAAATTGTCCGAACTCAGGATTTGGACGTGCTGCGAGGAATGGAAGGGGTAAGAGTCAAAGTCGCCTATCGACTTGCTGCTGAGCGTTATGGGATTGAATGGCGAGGGAGGCGCTATGACCGGCACAACCCAGCAAGTGCTGACATGCCAAATCAAGCGATTAATTTTGCATCCTCCATTTTGCGTTCTGCCGCCAGCATAGCGGTTTCAGCAACAGGGGCCATTCCCCAGCTAGGCTTTATTCATGAGGACGCAGGTGATTCCTTCATTTTGGATATGTCAGACCTATATCGGCAGGATGCTCTCCTCGATATTGCCTTTGGCACTGTTGCAACTCTTTCACCTGGTGATTCGCTAGAAAAGAAAGTGCGCAACCGGGCCGCTGCGTACTTAAGAGAGCACGATATTATTCCACAAATGATTGATAATATTAAGAAGTTTATGACATTAGAAACCGGGGCAACCTAATGATCACAATCGTAGTTCGCACGTTAGAGCCAAGATTTCACGGGTTTCTTTCATCAATTATGTTGGAAGTTTCTCAGGGCGTATTCGTGCAGCCATCAATGTCATCTAGCATCCGCGATACTGTGTGGCAAACTTTAGCCGATTGGTATGAAGAGACACGCAACGGATCAATCCTAATGTTTTGGCCCTCACGTAAACAAAACGGAAAACTTATGATACGAACTCTTGGAGAACCCAGTCGGGAGGTTGTAGATTTTGACGGTTTACTTCTGATTAAAAAATAGGCAAATTTGAAATTTCTATTGACACAATCAATTGTTTTCAATTAGTTACTAGCAAGGGTCTTCCCCACGCACGTGGGGGTACACCGGTTACGACCTTCGCCAGATCGCCCACGGATTGGTCTTCCCCACGCACGTGGGGGTACACCAGATGACCTTGCCTGTCTGAAAGACCCGTCGCGGTCTTCCCCACGCACGTGGGGGTACACCCTTCGTTCGGTTTCTGAGCCTGTCCGCGATACCGTCTTCCCCACGCACGTGGGGGTACACTTTTGGTTACTCGGTCGGTCGATATGAATGGCTTTGTCTTCCCCATATGTGTGGGAGTACACCTCACTACTGCCGTAGGAAAATGGGTATAGAGCGGTCTTCTCCACGCTCGTGGGGGTACACCCCAGCCGCCTTCGGATATTCAGCTTGATGAAGAGTCTTCCCCACGGGCGTGGGGGTACACCTTTATGCCGACATTCGGGAGAACCGTATTTTCTGCTTCGACCGATATGAACTCACAAAAAGTGTGCCCGCTCACATCCTGTCGCTCAATACGCTGCCCTATTACAACACGGGTAATGGCAACTATATTGCAATCCGTGTTGTCAATCCGGCAGGCAAACCTGTCGATTACGAAATCTTTTTCAAAGTGACAAAAGTATCGAGAAGGCTATTACGTCTGTATGTTTCCAGCGCTAGCGTGTGTGATGTAACGTATCAAAGCCAGCAACCGGCACTGCGGAAGATCGGTTTCTTCATTATTGCCTACTCGGCAAAATCAGAAAAATCCATTATAGCCTAAAAATGAGAAAATCCCGCCGGATTAACCGACGGGGCTTCTCTTAACTAGGCTCCTTTATAGCCGCTCTTGGGCGGATAACTACAGCCTTGGCTGTAGTTGGAGGAGCGCATTGCTTTCGCAATCCCGTTCATACGCTCAATTTGAAACTCTGTTAGGCCTTTAGACGCAACAGGATTAACAATACTCTATTGCCGGGCTGGCAACAAGAAAAATGAGGTTACTTCATTCTTTCCCGCTCGCCATGTCCAATATTTTTTACTTAATTAGTAACATACCTTTCAATGTCCAATATACAGTACATTTTGGATGGACAAGGCTTGCTTTCGCTAAAGGTGTTACGGGCGTGACTGTCTTCTCCACGGACGTGGGGTGAAACCGAAATTTGCATACATATTTCGGACAGCGCTTTGGTCTTCCTCACGCATGCGGGGAATACGCCCGCAAGTTTTCCTTGACACTTATCCTTGGTCAGATAAAAGAAAAGCTAGCAAATGCATCCTCTTTCCCGGAGCATCCGGGAGTATCCCAATTTGGGTGATACAAAAAACACTTCCTCACGCTTGTGGGGCATCCTCTTTAACCTGCGTATCTCAAACATCTCCCCGCACGCATTGGCCAGACTTTTGCTTTGGCAAATTCCATTCCCTAATCGACGTCCTCCCCGCGTGTACGGGGGTATTAGCCACTTGAGACAACGGGACTTTGTGGGAAGGCTTCATTTCCTGTGGAAACTGCGCATCCAAAAGGCTAGAATACATCCTGCGAGCTTCAGGACAGTTCGCTCTTAAGTGCGCTTCTGAGTACAACCCTGAAGTCCAAGATTTTCAGAATGTCGCCGCTTTTTACAGGAAGTGATGCCATTTTCGGATTGAGACTGCCGCTCCTGGCTGAAAGTCCACGACCAGGATACCGATAGGTGACATTCTTCATTGACCCCGCTTCGCTGCTATCTGGATTAGAGGAGAGGGATCGTTTAAGCGCAGCTTTCCTTGCCTGATGATGGAGTTTACTCGCATGATAAAGGGCGCTCCATCAAGGAGCGCCCGGCGTAATTCTCGACCGGCGTCTGCAACAGCCTATGCGGCACTGGTCGCCTTTAGAATTCCGGACAACTCTTGCCCCACGACTTTCACCGCTTCTTGCTCAGTGATGAAACCTTGCCTAACCTTCTCATAGGCATCTTCGGCGATTGAGGGCCACGAGTAATGACCAGCTAATGCGGCTTCAACTTCTTGCTCATTGTTAAAGAAAACGCATTCGGACACCAGCGTGTAGCCATCGGAACCTGAACCTCCACAGTCCGCGCAAACAGCCCCTTTGTCATCGACCTTCTGACCGCTGCAAGTCGAGCAAATTTTCTTCACCAATTTCTGGCAGAGTACAGCACGTAAAACTGAAAGGCACGCCGCCCTGTTTGACGTCAACTCGCCGCTCAATCTCTGAAGTGCCTCCTGTATTGAATTCGCCTGCATAGTCGTCAGCACAAGGTGGCCGGTTCCAGCAGTCTTCAGAATTAGCGAAACGTCCTCTGATGAGCGAATTTCGTCAACCAGTACAGCTTCTGGACCAGCACGTAAACATCTGTCGACCTTTTGCTTTAGATCGGCACTGAGCGTATTTTGAATGTCGAGAAGGCGCATGCCAGAGAGTTCATCACTTCTGATACTCGCATGCAAGGTGAATGACTTGCCAGACCCCGTTGGACCACACACCAGACAAAGCCCATCGGGCTGCGAGATACCCTTACGCCACTCTTCGATATGGGTGATACCAAGGTCTTGTAGTTTCGGGCATTCTTTCTTTGGGGCACAAGGATCCATTGATCTCACTCTCTTATCTTTGCACTACGGGCGCTAATCGAACAGCATCGCCAAAGAGACTTTTTCATTCAGAGCGGCAAAAAAGCAAGAAGTTTGTCTATAAAAGTCTCTTCTTCATATCAATAGTAGCGTTTTCAGCAGATTTTTCCTATTATTTCTGCGCAAACATGAAAGCAGAAAGCAACAAAATGAGACATCGAATACAGTCAAAGAATCACGGCACCTCAAAGAATCGCCGAAGGGTAGCACTGAAAACAATTGACCTGACCGCCGAAGAAGTCCGGGAAATTATGTCTTCAACGCCCGCGCCAGGTTCTGAAAAATTTGACCACGAGGTCGAAGATTGAAGGTACAGAACCTACCACCTTATACATGTTGACACCCCCCGACTGGTCTTCCTTGCTAAATTCTTCCCACATGCGTGGGGTATGCACAAATCTCTATTTTCCTTGACATTTTCTTACAACCCCGCAACCATCGGTAAGCAAAACAGTCCAATATCCAAGTCTCAGCGATATATCTGAATTCCCCTCCCTTATGGGGCGGACTACAAAGTTCACTCCAACCAGAGGGTTTGCAAATGCAAAAGAGCCTCATCATACTGTCATTGCTCGCAACGGCCTCTTTTTCAGAAGCGCCCGTTGTTGCGCAGACTTATCAGTTTCGCCACCACTTATATTCCGTTTACGGCCAGAATGAAGCGCCATCTGAAGAAAATGGGCCATTGATTGCAACGACTTCGATACCAGATGGCGTTGTCAATCAAACGTACGAGGCTCAAATTGAAGCGGCCGCGGGTGACAGCCCGGAACTGACTTTTTCTTCGGGTAACAAACCGGCATGGATGTCTCTTCACCCGGTTACCGGAAATGTCACTGAACTGTCGGGAATTCCAATCGCTCCAGGAACTTCGAGTTTTTCCGTCACGGTTACGGACGGCGCGAACAAGTTCGACTCAAAGCCTTTCATTATAACTGTTAAATATCGTCCCTGTGACGAAGCAGTATCCGTCGGCGATTTGTGTGAAGACTCGTTAATTTACATCGGGACACATTCCTTTAGCGGCCCATCATACCGCTACTTCATGATGAAGGAAGATTTGGGTCCGATGCCTTTCTATATTGCGTCTGACCCAAGCCACTGGGCTGGGCTGGAAGCCGCTTTGGGGCCGGATGCATACTTTGGAGACTCAGACGGCTTTGGTGTTCAGGCTGGCATCTTGGGGTTCACCAATGTGAACCCGTCGGTAACCACCCCTTCGGCTGCAACAGCTTGTGCGGAAGCAAATGTTCAGGGGTACGACGACTGGTATGCACCTTCTCACTCGATCATAAAGAAAATTTTGCCTTTAGGGCAAGCTGCTTTGGAGGGAGAGCCGTACAATTATGTCCCCGATCCAGCCCAATATTGGACAACGCATACATTCGGTTCGAGTGGTTCATCAATTTCCATGCTAAATGTGACTTCCGCCTCATCTCCCGGCTTGATGGTGGCTGGCAGCGCCCAGAACCCGCGTTACGTTCGGTGTGTTCGCCGCGACCCTGCTTGAGTTGAGGCCGCGCGTGGAGTCAGTACTTCTCTGGACAATATGATAGTGTCGTCGAAGAGGTTTTTAGCGATGTATCACGCAGAAACGAGGGAAACCACCCATGAAAGTTGAAATCTCAACCCTTAACGGTCGTGCACTGAACTTTGCCGTTGCACAAGCCTTGTTTGGTGACCCTATTTCGACTGGCCCTTTTCAATGGGTATTCGCCGGGAACCGGTATATCTGGCGACCGTTGGCGTGGGGCAAGTTCCCAGCTATTCACGAAAACGAATTTGACGCTCAGGGAGACCTGTCGGACTTTGGGTTCGTGGTTGCGAGGTGCGAACAGAAACGCCAATCTGAGCAAGGCGATGACGTAGTTCAACCCACCGCAAGTGAGGAGAACGTTTCTGTAGGGCAGGGTGACGCGGCTATGTGGAAGGAAGCATCAAAGAATATTCTTACGCGCTTCGTTCGCACCCTATGCTGGCTCCATGACTCAGGGTCACTCCACTTGGATGAAAAGCCTCAAGTTCAAGTTTGCAGAGCTATGCTTTTACTCGAAAACGATACCGAAACTCTCGACATCCCCGCAGAGCTTACTTCCGGGATTGACACTTCCGAGCGGCCCATGCTGCGAAGGTCTAATTCTTCAACCGAACAAAGACAATTATGTTGACATGTAAAATGCCGCCTCATATTCTCCTTTAAAATTTAAGGAGAACAGCGAGATGTCAAGAATCCGAATCCTTCGTGAGGCCCGCAGGCTTTCTGTCGAGGATCTCGCCGAGATGGTGGATGTTCCACCGCAGCACATTAATGATGTGGAAGAAGGTGTTGTTGAGCCGTCGCAAACCCTTTGGCGGGATTTGGCGGTGGCATTCGGGACAAGCGTCCTGCACCTCTCGGGAAAACATCCATTCTCGGATGACGTTGTCTCTACTGCTATGATGACGAAAGAATTTGATGACTTCACCGAGTTTGGCTTTTGGGGTCACATCGGCATCAAGCTAAAGGGAGTGTCTGTCACTCACTGGTATCCGATTTCGGTAGAGGCTTATCAGGAAATTACTGAGTGCCTCGAGGCAGACGACAGCCGCAGTGAATTATGGATTGCGGCCGAGACCTTGAACAATAGGGCGCTTGTCTTTGATGCCTTGAAAATCGAGCGAATTACGTTCGTCGACGAGGCTGCTGAAATGCCAAGCTCCTATCGGGACGCGCCATTCCATGTCTCTAACTATTATCCTGCGGAAGTCTTCAAAGGCGCAGTGGAAATCTCACTCGCTGAAGGGGATTTCCCTGAGGGAATGTCTGTAAGTTTCCATCAGCTCGCAACGAAATTTATGGAAAAGTGGGAAATTTCAGATCTTCTTGACCTTCATGATGCCATGACCGCGACCAACACCCATATGGTCGATGGCACTACCCGTACGGAAACCCTGTGCAATTCAGGTTGTCTGGCAGTGTTTGAAGCGGCCATCGGGAACCTGTGTAGCAACGTGCCTCGAATGATTAGCTTTTCGGACTTCGGGGGCGACTGTGATTGGTACGTTCCGTCGCGAGAGATTGTCATGCTCGACATGCCGCTCAGCGAAATCGTGGACGAAGCCTGTCGCGATTAAACCCAAGCTCCCCGATCTGTGTCGCAAGAAGGAAAACAGCATGAACGCGCTCAAGGAACTCCGCGTCAAGCATAAGCTCAGCGTCGAAGACGTCGCTCTCTCCGTGGGAGTTGACCCATTGCATCTCATCGCCTGTGAAGATGGCACTGCGGAGATTTCGCAGGCGCTCGTGTCGAAACTCGCGTTTTTCTTTGAAACGACCACTGACCGTATCAGAGGAGAAGTTTTCGCACTGAGTAAAGTGCGCCTCAAATGGATTAGCCAGCATTGCAAGGCGGGTGTTTCCTGGGTTGCATCCAAAGTGGGACAGGAAGCCCTCACCTCAATGTATCAGGCAACCTCATGCTGGGGCACTCACAAGGACGTAATCGCCAAATCGGTCAAAAGTCGCTGTTTCGAATTGTTTCTGGCCTACGATGCGGTCGAGAATGTTTGCACCCGGTTTCAGCACGATTTTAGCCGAGGAGACCAGGAAGCCTTCCGGCGCGTCATTGAAAGTGGAGAGCTGAGCGGCCGCGCGCTATCAGAAATTTCAGTTACCGTTTCCTCGTTCCGTTTAGGTGTTTCCATGAACTGGGCATGGGAACTGTATTTCAAGAACAAAGCTGCACGACTGAGAAACACTCCGATTAATGAGGGTCATCTGATGGCCGATGTGCGACACGAAAGGCTTCGCCTCCTGACCGAGGGGCAGCACGAAAGTTTGCTGTCAAATGCATCCTACAGAGTGGCTATCCCCACCTCTTGTGATTCGCTCGGAGCATAATTGATGCCCTACGGCTTTCATGATGTGTCGATGACGCAAGGGTACAAGTATCAGGTTGGTCAGCGCCGTCGCAAAGGGCTGTTTCAGTTGTTTGACAACACCCCAACCTGTGAAGGTGGCTCGATCACCCATGAGCACATCCGTTCACGGAAGTTGTGGCCGGGCGGTATGACGGGAACCCAAATTTCTTGGTGTGCGCACGGCAGGATCGCAATCCTAAAACTTGAGGATGAGCGTGAAATCGCTCTTTGGTGTTCCGAACTTCAGGAGATCCAAAAGTAAAGGATGCACTGCGCAGGCGATAGCTTGGGCGGGTATTTACATTCCTTGGCGCAAGCCAATTAAAGTCGGAGAACTTCAGATGATTCACTCAATGAAACTCGCATGCACAGGCGTGCTGCTTCTTTGCGTATCGATGCTATTGCTGTGGGCAACCATGCCTGCAAAAGCTGTCGTTGTGGTTGACCCCTTGGCGGTTCCAACGGACATGTTTGAGATTTCTCTGGCCATTGATAAACCGGACGCCAAGGTCGTCACAAGTGGCAACACTGTCCTCTACATCTTCAAAGATCGATCTGCACACGCGCTTATTTGGCAGAATAGCGAACGCGAATATGTCTCCAGAACGGAAACCACGATTTCTGACTCTCTCGAAGGCGGTAGCAAGACAATTAAAACCAAGGATGTTTTGAAAACTGGCATGGAGATGCACGCCACCTATCACCCGAATGACAAACAAATCAATGTTCAGTTGGGAGTCACTTTTGCGAAATTTAACAAATTCGGTGAAGGGGATGCAGAAATCGAGGTGCCCGACATCACCACTCAAGTTCACAACTTGCGGTTCTCTTATGATGAACTCCTTTCCGAGCCATCAATTACCAAGGTAATTGATGAGGGAAAAATCACGGTGACGGTGAAAAGGCTGCTCGGAGGCGAGTCAGATTAAGAATGCACTGCGCAGACGATAGCTCAGGCGGTTATTCCCGCCTCCTGGCGCAAGCCAATTAATTTCTCAGGAGGACTTCAGATGATTCACTCGATAAAACTCGCGTGCGCACACGCACTACTACTTGGCGTATCCATGCTATATCTGGCCGTACCTGCAAAAGGATTGGTGGCGTATGACTCTCCGAAATCTCCAACTACGATGTTTGAGATTTCGGTCACGTCTGGAAAAGCATCCTCAGAAGACGTTGAAAAGTACATCACCACTTTTGCCGTCTACCCGGACCAACCCTCGCGCGCTGCGATCTCAGCCCATCGCGAGCAGGAATTCGCCTCCTTTTCTGCTTCCGTTGAGGGCGAAAGCAAGACAGTCGAAGTCAAGGATGTTCTGCGAACAGGTATGGATCTGAGTGCTGCCTACAATCTCAATGACAACGAAGTTCGTGTTGATATGCGAGTTGTGACAGGGAAATTGGAACCAATCAGTGTCGATGACAAAGAGAAGGTCACTTCGGCGCAACTGATTTCCCGAAATTACACTTTGCAGTTCCCGTATGATGAACTCCTGTCCGAACCATCTGTCACCAAGGTAACTGACGACGCGACTATCACTGTAACAGTGAAAAGGACTTTCGCAGTGGTCTCGGAGTAAGAGATAAGCTGGATGCTGCCTATGAGATAAAAAGGCCTCTCACATGGGAGGCCTTTTTCTTGATAGTTTCTGAGCGCTTTTTTTATTTGAAGCCCGCGCACTTGTTCCGGTCTCAAGTTCAAAAGGAACAGGGTGAATATATGACAGGGGTAGAAGGACGACATGGGGCGAGAAGTCCGTTCTGGAAACATGGTTGCAGTACCTCTGGTAGCCATAGACCCATTACAGGCGAATAGTTTCAGCAAATACTGCACTTTCAGCTATCGGTGAAATTAGTAGTTTACTGAAACTAAACATTGGTCAGCGGTTTCCCCGCTAACAACCTTCCACCATTTGAGTAGCAGCACGCGCAAGTAAACACGTCAATGGCCCCAATTCCAGCAGATTGCCGGTATCACAAGCGGCAATAGCGCCATCAAAGTGCAAATCAAGAACAGATTGAACTTGATAGCTGTCTTCTTCTACTCCACCGGTGATGAAATGGGCCAGGACATCCGCGGCTTTGGTCAGGTGGTAGATGGCAATCAACTCAAGTGCAGAGCGTTTGGCCTCCACGCCGCCAAGAGATGCTAGATAGTTTTGTTCGAGTTCTTGTTGTTCAGCTCGCAGGGTAGACACACGAGCCAGAATAACATCGCGGTCATCCCCGTCCTTCCCGCACATCAACCGCAGCCAGATATCGGCGAGAGTAGCGCGGCAACGTTCCCCCCAATTATCCGAATTCAGCGGCAGATTAGGCCAACCCTGTTCAACTTCCAAAGTTCTCAGCCATTGGGCTGCTTCCGCGCCATGATTGCCAATGACGGCGAGTGCAGAAGCTCGCAGCAGTTGGGTTGCAGCAGCCATTTGTGCATCTGGCAGGGCCGATACCCTCATTAATCGGAATGCATCTGTCGCAGCTTTGTGCAGAAACGCCAGACGTTCATCATCTGGGCCCAGACGCTCTGCATCTAGGTCGAGCACGGCAAGTTCGAGCGCAGCAACAACCTCGAGCAGAAGTTCTGTATTGAGCGCCGGTGCTTCCTGCGTCATTCTACCAAACAACTGGGCACGAGCCGCCTCTTTCAACGCCCGGGTGCGTTTGTCAGCTATCACATCCAGAAGCCAGTGACTCATGCCCTACCTCTTTGCCCAACAAGTTCAAGTAACCACAGGCCAATCAGCCTCCCTGCCGTAAACACCCAAAGCATCACGACAAGCCTTACATCCGAGGCGCTGCATTTCCCGTATTCTGTTTATTGCGCTTCTGTCTGAGTAATTCAGTCACTTCAGGTGTGAAGATTTCAACCGAACCATCGCCATAAGGGATATGCTCCAAGCAAAGGAACACAGGTTCCCCGTTCTGGCTGCGGGTCAGTGTGGTGAAAACACCGGTACTAAGCCTCAGAGGGACAAGATTATCAGTGTCACGCCCGTTATCCTGGCAACAGAAGCAAAAAACTCGACCGTTATTTTCCTTTTGGATCGGAAAAACGAAATCATGCTCAATGTCACCGAACTCAAGAGGTCTTCCGAGGTCTAAGTTTTTTTTGACTGGCATTTGGGCGCTATCCTTGCAGTTTTGGGACATCAGTGGTGGCCGAGGGGCTTCTGCTACACCGGCTCAGTCCGGCCGATAATCACATGCTGGGCGCGCTACTTGTAACTTCTTCCAGCATTGGCTTGGCGACCTTCGAGATCGCATATTCCATATGTTCCGGGCCACTGCCGAGCATTGCCCACAAATGGCGAGCTTCAGTGACATCGTTCTCGGAAATGTCATCACGAGATGCATCAAAAAACTGCTGTTTAAGCGCTGCATTCTCACTGAGCAGCCCCTCGACGGTTCGCACCATGCTGTTTGCTTCCTGCTTGGGCAAGCCGGTTAAGCCGCTAGCGCGGACATCAAGAATATTTCCGTTCGTTGCTTTGTGTTCGGCCATCAGCATCATGATCTTCACCAACCATGACGCGTCTCTCGCCTGCTCTAGATAATCCGAAGCCAGAAGAACTGACAAGGCGAGAATACCTTCATCGATATCCCCTTTACCAACGACATCGAGCATTTTGATTAAGCTATTCAGGTGCTTCGCCTCTGACAGACGAGATAGCGGCGTGCCTTGCGGCTTGGAATTGTCGTTCGACATAGCGGTTCCCAGTTCAGATGTGTGTGATGATACGGACGGTACTATCGTTTCAAGAAAACGAGGGACTCTTTTTCCTTATCTCCCGAAACCAATCCTCAACCATGCCGGGTTTGCCGCAGTCGTCATTACCTTCAAACTTCAGGCGGTATGCTGTCTCCATTTCGTGGCAAGAGACTACTTTACCAGCGATGACGTTCGCCGAGGACCCAGGTTCTGAGTTTGGCGCATACCACTGACAATTCTGTTCTTCTTCAGAAAGCGGCCTTGGCTTGTCATGTGGCCCAATTTCGGACGCCCCACAGCTTTCACAGTGGTATGGACCGGCTTGAACCATTCCAACGCCAACACTCATGAAAGTAGCATCTCACGATCAAAGACCGCGAGACTCAAATCTATCCTTCAAGAATAAACCTCATTCTCCTTGAAATCCGGAGCAAGTCAACAAGCAAAACATATGTTGACAACAATCATGTGTTTTCACGTACGAATTGCAGTAGTCGAACCGATATTCGCCCGTCTGCCGGTTCATAACCGTTTTTCTGTTGCCAGTTTCTGACGGCCCGTGCTGTGTTGGGGCCATAATCTCCGTCCGGGATTGCCCCCACGGCTTTTTGGACCTCCCGGACCATATTCGCGTTCAGTTCAGGCGCATAGTCATCCGGCAAATTTACGGGCCGGGTCGGGCTGCTTTCATCGCCACTCTCTGATTTGTCGTCCACTATCGCCGCACCCAGCGGATTGTAGGTGCGCACCATCGCCATCCCGATCGGGGCGATAATAGGTTCTATTCGTATCGTCCAGTCGGCCAGGGACGCCACCGCGGGGCTGCTATCCATCGCCATCAAGTGCAGGCGTTTGTAAGCGCCGCTTTCGGTATAGGCATTCGTTATAGACAATGGCGCAAACACAATGAGTGTTGCTGCGGCCAGAACGGCAAACTTGCTTGCAATCAGTGCGTAGCGGTGGCCTCCAGTCAACAGAAGGACGATACTGCTCACAGCCTTCACGGCTGTGAAGATGGCAAATGCTAGCGACAAGGTCAGCGATATCACCGGTACCAGAATTGCTCGATATGCCGATTTCCCGAGTTCTTCCAGGCTACCGCCGTCTGCATAATTCACAGCATTGCTTTTGAACTCGGAAACTTCGTCTTTGATTGCCTGATCTATTCGAGGCAGTACCACTTGCCGAGTGAAGGCTTCATGTGACCAGTCCCACCTCCAGCCGGATATGTAGATGTCATCACCAACCTTTTGTCGAATGACGCTTTGAACGTCTTTTTGAGATATCAACTGTTGCCGGGAAAGCCCGGGCGGAAGATAGAAGCCAAGCGCATTGGTTATTGACGTTCGCCATTTTGCCACGCGCTCGCCGTTTGCTTTCTCATAGACCGCGTCTGCAAATGCCTGCTTGTTAAGCGGAGTCCAACTGGGTGGAAGTTTAAGGCCTCGCCCGGCCAGTTGATTGCGCACTTCCTGAATGACGCTCGAATGCGCGCGGAACTCTTGTTGGCTCATAAACGGTGGCCTGCCACCGGAGCTTTCGGTGAAGGACGGAATGTGTATCTCAACAACCCTGTTGAACACGGTGTTCGGCTCGGCCGGGCATTTCCACTGCCTATCACCCTGAAGGTTGTCAAACAGATCCAGAAGCCGAAGTCCCGCGAAATCACCAACCGCTCGACCAGCAGCTTCTCCATCTGTTTCTCTACGGCAAAAAGCCATCTGATCCGGGGCCGGAGCCTTGGAGCGCGAGCGAGCCCATTGTTTATTGAAGTCTTCTTGATGTTTGTTGACGCATGCGCGCGTGTCGCAGCGTCCCAGGCTCTTGTAAAATCTCTGCAACCGGTCAGGATAGATTTGGCCATAGAATTCACGCATGTCTTCGAGAAACTGGTCAGATGCCGCTGTGTAGCGCTTGAAGCTGTTATCGAGCTCTGCCTGCATACGGCTCCATTCCTCATCGACCTTTCGGCCAGCTCGGCTAGGAACGTCACCGTATTCTTTCGAATGTTTCCCATATATCTGAACAAAGTCCCGCTCGAAATTTGCGCCAGCATCCTGGTACTGCGCGTACTTTTCATCAAGGTCAACCAGCATTCGATTGCGCGCCACCTGTTCAACGATGGTTTTGCGGGTTGCGTTGTCCATGATCGAATTAACGAAGGGCTCCGCGTTCATGGCCACCGCCCCGATGAGGCTCAGAAGCGTTTGTGCCTCAGGAGTTTCACGTCCGCCCATTGCCTCGAGATCCAGTTCATCGATCGCAACGCTGTAGTTGGAGAGCCCTGACTTGAGAAGCGCGATGTTTTTGGCCAGCAACCGGTCTTCCCCGGATGAAGGGTTGATTACGAGTTCATCGAGAAGGTATTTCTGACCGAAATACATTCCGGGGACTGCCGTCATAAACGTTGCAAGGACCACAAGACACTTGAGAATACCCGTGTTCTCGGGTTCCTGAAGCGAGATGTACGCTATCAATCCTGCGAGGATTGTGCCAACAACCGGGAAGAAGACAAATGCTAACTCTTCCCCGGGAGCGAACCAGAACACGCCGACCGATGCAATCATTCCGGCACCCCAAAGTAGTGCCAATTTACTGTTCGGAAGAAAACCTGAACCGGCGAGAAACCCAAGAAGGGTCAGCCCGAAGCCAAACCCGCTGACAGTTCGGCCGTAATGCTCAACATCAGAAATCTGCGCCGCCGTGCTGACGGCGGAACTCGCGATGGACAGCAGAGTGGCATTAAAATGCAATTCGACTGCGAGATAGGCGAGCGTGAATAGAACAAGCCAGAGGAAGGCTTTGCGGGCGCTAGTCGTCATACCACTGGTTACTCCAGACCGATAGTCGACAACTTCAGCTTGGCATCCGTGTCTTGTTGGTATTTCTCCCCAGAAGTGGCGTTCCGCTCGCCTATCGAATAACCATCAGATGACTGCACATTCAGCGGAACCGGTACTATGTGGCCGTCAGCTCTTCGATACTGTCCGTTTACGAGCAGACTCTGCTGTTGGGCCAACACATATCTCTGGCGGTCTGCATCCGCGGGCAAAGCAGACAGCACCTGTTGTTCCCATATGGCATATTGCGCCGGTTGGCTGACAGATGTTCCCTGAGACTGTCCGTCTCCGGTTACACATCCACTTAACGCAAGTATTGCCAACATCGATATGGCAGGGAGTGTACAACGCATGATCTGTCCTTCTGTCCCGGTATTTCCATTACTTGTTGCACAGCCATTAGGACTTTGTCATCACTTTTGCTTGAAAAAGTTGTCAAAAATGGTAGCAATGTTTCGGCTCTTTTTCTGCAATGTCTTTTCCTTGTTCCCATTCTCCTGCGTATGGGTGAATAACAGGCGGGTTCCGTTATGACCAGTACCAGTGACCTTCACAAAGTTGTGGAATTTCTGGCCGACACAGTCGGTTTAAATGCGACCTTTGAAGCAGGCGTTTCTGGCTTCTGTGACGGCGTTGTTATCCGTGCAGGGTCACTTGTGGTCGATCCACAAGTTTGCGCGATCGGTGACCTTTTACATGAGGCCGGGCATGTTGCAATCACACCTGGCCGATATCGCCATTTAATGAGTGACGACCTTCGTGAAGGCCTGAAGCTCATGCTTGATGATGTGGAAAAGCTGGGGCCTGATTCAGAGGTCTTTCAGCCCGCGATGCAGTGTTCTGACCCAGAAGCTACAGCATGGGCTTGGGCCGCAGGCATGCATCTTGGCTTAAAGCCGGAAATTATCATTGAAGATGATGCCTATGGCTCCTCCGGGGCAAATGTGCGAAGTCAGTTGCTTTCAAGTGAACTGGGTCGCCCTTACGGCCGGGTTACCGGTTACCTTGGCATCCATGGTTTGGCCCATGCAGGAATGACGTCTCTGCACAATCGGGGTGGAGCGGCGATGTTTCCTGAGATGAAGCGGTGGCGGCAGATTGACTGACCTGAATAACCGGATCAGGCCAACAAGGATTACCGATTGTGTTGACAAGGATAAATCTTAAGGCTAATTTGTCATCCCATACTTGATTAAATTCTAGGCATTTGTGTGGTCATAGAAATATAGATCGCGCGTTTACAAAGGTTTACATCTAAGGGGCTTCCCCACGCATGTGGGGGTACACCGCAAAGGTTCATCATCTGACGGCAAACCTTTCAGGCTTCCCCACGCATGTGGGGGTACACCCTGGGCTGCCAGCTATGCCTCCTCCCGGTAGTTGTCTTCCCCGTGCACACGGGGGTACACCAGTCAGTTCGGGCATCCCTGCCCTTGCAGCAACGGCTTCCCCACGCATGTGGGGGTATGCCTCTCGTAGCGTTTGCCGCATCATTTATTGACCTGAGTTTTCCCCGTGACTGCGGGGCACTGCGCATACCAGTACGAGTAACCCTTTTGTTTGGATAAAGAAAATGACCTGTTCCTTGAACCGAATCAAAGCCTGGTTGAAACAAACTGAAGCGGTCGACAATGAGCTTATCTCAAGTCACGTGTCGATGGGTCAGGGTGAAAACGTAGAAACTATCGAACTTCTCAGGAGTGATTTAGAGAAGTTAGTCGCCACATGCGCAGCCCTCCAGTCAGAAAATGACGAGTACGCCCGGTATATGGCTGAGGACAATAATCGTGCGGCGTTTCGCGGCTGGCAGATTATCAACGAAAAGGTTGCTGCGTTAGTAAAGGAACGTCGAGAAGGCACCCCGTCACAGGCTTAATAATCGCTGTGCCTCTTCCAACGCCTCTTGCGGCGGCACCCCATGCGCGTGCCCAAGAATGGAAAGAACCTCTTCGGCAACAAATATCCGATTTCGCTTTTGATTGGTTTTTTCACGGAGAACCTTTTTCTCTACAAGGGCCTCAATCGCATTGTTGGCCGCAGGGTACGAGCATTCGATAAGGCCTTCAAGATACCTTGGAGTGATGAAGGGCACATTGACAAGGCGGCCTAGTGTCTTGGCAGCTGCGGAACCCTTGCGGGGCTGCACGCGCTCTCTCCACAACAGGATTTGCTTTCTTTTCCTGCTTGATGCTGTCTACCACTGCGTCGGCCAGATAATTGACAAGGTCAGCGTACTCAAGCCAGTGTTTCATCCAAGCATTCCTGCGCATGACCCGGCGGTGGCGGGTTGAAAAGCAAGGGCGGCTCAGAAGCTCCTGATTTGCCAATGCTATCAGGATCGGATTTAACCCTGATGGATTATCCTTTGACGGAGACGGAGGGCGAACGAACCAAGTACCTCTTCAGCGCGCACCACACCACATCCTGACGTCGGAGAGTATTTCTCTTGGAGCCTCTCACATAATTGAGCGCGCTTCATCGATGTAACCTTTAACAACACAATCCTTATTAAAGGTTATTGTGCCAACCTTTAATATGGATATCACTATTAAAGGTTCCGAACATCTTCCATGGATCTTCCACGGAGCCAGAAACGAAGTGTATCGCCGTGAGTGTCGTCGTTTGCGTTAGGGGATGATAGCCTGCGAAGAACGAAATCATGATGGTTGAACCGATATGGCATACAGCTCCGCAATTGTTGCAAACAAGCTTCTCAAACTGGCGGCTAAAAATGGGCGCCGGATGGATGAGCCGCAGATGATGATGTTGATATATCTTTGCCATGGTTTTCATCTTGCAGAGACAAGGGAGGCTCTGGTTTCAGAGCCGGTCATATCCTACAGATATGGCCCGGTTCTTGAACACTTGCATAGAGAGCACCTTTATCAGCTCAGGGGAACTGCGATTTCGAAGCTTCTTCCGGTTTCCTTGAATGATGAAGAACTTAGTTTCAAAGCAGAGAAACTGATTGAGAATGTTTTCGAGTTCGTCAGTTTTGCCGACAGTGTCACGCTATCGACGCTTTTCAATATTGATGATGGCCCAGCCTCCACACTTTTTGACGTCAAGCCGGGAACAGTGGTTTCCGATGAGGATATAAGACTGTTCTTTCGAGAGTTCGAGAATTGGGAAATCGAGATTCCCGGTTTCAATAATGAAGATGACCTTCACGCCTTGCAAAAGGCGCACGAAGAGGGTTTCAACGAAGCAATTTCCGAGACAAAGAAGGTCCAGGTCCATTTGAAAGAAAGACTACGGATTCTGAAGCGAACCGGTGCCGCCCAAAAGGTCCAGTTGATGCAGAAGCGCGTGGAGCTTTATCGCGATAGCCTGGAGGCTCTTAATGCAAAGCTCGTCAGTCTCAAGAAAGAACCGCGCACAACGCTTCTTCCTCTTGGTACTGAGGTTGTCTTCACCGATAGCAAAGAGGAGAGCGACTACCTTCCAGCCGCGGGTACACCTGGGTTAATCGTGGGATATTTTCCGCAATCTCTGCACCCGCATACCGTTCTGATTGATGATCCTGAAGTTCCCGGTGCAAAAACCGTGGTGACCACAAACGCCGGTTCAGTCATAGAAACTGCTGTCGATAATCCTGGGCCGCGTCTTAAAACCTATGCTTACCGTCCAACACATTCCAGGACGGAAGACGATGGCAACGGATACGGCCTGGAAATCATGGCGCTAAAATCCAATGACAACACGTTAATCTTCGGCTCTCCCCGCAACAGGGAAATGCATGCGCCCATTGCGTTTTCCTCCGAAATATTACTTCTTGGTATCATCCCGTACTCGCGCGCGGCCGATGTATTGTCGCAGTGTGGTTTCCAGCCGGTTGATCGACATCATGCAGCCGATGGACCAATCATCAGCTACCAAAAGGATAAAGGTCCGAGGGGTGGCCCTTGGGGCGGGATGTAGGGTCTAGGTTAGCCCGAGCGACGAAAATCCCTTGTTCACCATGCATAACTTTCCGATACAGTCCGTTAAGTCGGACCTGAATTTCTATAGGAGCGCCCCATGTCATTTGTCACCATCAAGATTAAACAGGCATTATCGGATCTGACCACAGCACTGGAACCCTACGGCTTCAAAGCTGAACACAGTCCGGCCGAAGACGAGAGTGTCGATGACGAAATTGTGGTGAAGGCGCTATCGTCGGCCGCTAGCGCCAGCTACACAGAAACGACCCTCTCTGTTCAGGTTTTCACGATGGATGGTGCATTCGTCCTGAATGAATTCGGGTATTCAACACCGGGCGATCAGGACAGCTTCTATATGGCGACCTTGGGTGAATATGCCTTCGACGACACGGAGGGCTTAAAAGGAGCTGTCGTTGCCTGGGTAGAAAGCCGGTTGGAGCCAGTTTCCCAGCCGGACGCACCCATGGCACCATAGAACAGGACGAGCAGCCGAACCACCATCGACTGCTCGTACCTGACGCCTGAATGTGATGAGTTACATTCGTGGCGCTGGGCGCCTAATGGCTTCGGCGTCCAGTGCCGTTGCTTTGTTGATCGGGGTGAAATTCATGGCTTCCCGGATCTCTTCAAAGTCTTTTGCCAGCCCAATGCAATGAACACCCCTCTCTCCGTTTGCGCTGGCGACCGTAACCGCTCCGTGAGCCAGTACGATAACGCGGCCGTCGGCCTGTAGCGCCATCACGGTATTCAACATCCCGTCCTGGTATGCATGCGCTGGTCCTGAGCGGGTATGTGTCTTGACATAATGGTACCCATCGAAGACTTCCCCACCTTCCATTGTCGACTTCCCGACCGGAACCAGATCATCGTAGCTGAAATCGGAAAAGTGAGGTTCATCCGTGACGACAACATGGCGTCCATTGCGGTTCTGATAGTCATGCAGCGGGGTAAGCACCAAAGGCTCTGGGGCGGACGGATTATGACCAACAATTACACAACGTGTACCATCAACCGGGCGTGTGTCGCCGAACAGGGCTGGAACACCAAGCACATCGTTAGGCCGGGATGCATCCCCGACATTGACTGTGACGATTGTCCCAATCGGAGGCAGCACCCAGAAAGGGTTGGTCACCAGATTCGCCATTTCCTGAGCCAGTGATGCAATATCCAAAGCGTCTCTTTGAATATCGTACCCGGCGTAGTCGGGTAGCTGGCCTTCAAGCATCATGCTCGACATCTGAGTCATTTTTTCAGCGATTTTGTTTTGCAGGTCATTCATACGTATCCGGCGAATTCGTTCAAACCAGCTGCCCGGTTGGACAATCTTTTCATCTGTATCGGAGGCATTATGCGAAGGCATGTCATTTCCTTTCCATGGTGATTAAGGAAAGAATATACAGAGGAAAGGAAAACATCTAGAAAAAGTCGCAAGCCCCATGTTTCGGAGGCCCCCGATATCAGTCAAAACATGCCTTGTGAAGTATCTGAATTATCCGCTACCTTCTGTAACTAACTTCGCCGCCAGAGGAGGATAGAGGGCGTGCAACGAGACGTGGAACTGATACGGAGCTTGATGCTTGAGATAGAGGGCGGACGAGCTGATTTCGTTTGCCTTAGCAGTGAAGAATGTGAAATCCTCGGCATCGAGGATACAGAGCTTTCGCAAAATCGCGCCCGACAACTATCACATCATATTCAGCTTCTGTCCGAACGGAACCTTGTCATGTTTGCACGTACTGGCACACACTGGCATGTTGAGCGCATCCTTTGGGATGGTCATGACTTTCTTGATAGCGTGCGAGACGAAGAGGTTTGGAATAAGACCAGGGCGGGAGTACGGAAAGCCGGAGTGTTTACGTTCGATTTTCTGGTCGACGTTGCCAAAGGCTTCGCGAAAACGCAGCTCGAGAAACACACTGGTATCGAACTCTCAAAATAAAAGCGGGACCGACCAGCGACGGCCTAATTCGGTGCCGGTGCCGCGGCTAGGCGGTTTGACATCAATTCTTCCGGGGTCAGGAAGTCGCCACCTGACACCCATTCAATGCCCTTGGGTAGAATTGATTCCTCCGCGATTTCGCCTGCCTCAAGGCGTAAAGACATTGTGTCGGCGGTATAGCGGGAGATTACGGAGCACTTGGACGGCTGAAGAAGTACGCAAGGATCAATATCCTCGCAGCCTTCAACGACGACTGCATCAATGCCAGATTTAATCATTGAAGAACGGATTGCCGAGAAATCCTTGTGGGTCAAAACTCTTTCACCGTCGACCATCCCCAGGTATTCAGATGTCCCGAGCAAACAGGTAATGCGATTAACGGGAACACTGATTTCGTAGACGACCGGAAGCTTTTGTGTAATTCGACCAAGGTTTTCGGCATATTCAATCGCCACCCATCGGGAAAAAGATGTGTGCAAGCCCAAGGCCGAGTTCGCATCCCCACCCTTTCCAATAAGCTCATCATTAAACAGCCCTTCCAAACTTTCTCCAGGCTCTATTTCCATGGAAACAGATCCGTGAAAGACCGTGAGGTGTTTTGTCATCGTTAATTGCCTCCTCAGGGGGAACTCGACATGGTTAAAGCCCGCGTGATGTCAGTTGAGCTCTGTAGCGAAGCCGGAACTGCTTGCTTGCAGCCCGACTCTCACTTCGCGAGCGCCTGTTCCCGTGACGACAACCGACGAAGAAAAGTCCGCGTTTCCGGAACCGGTTAGCTGAATACCAACATTACAGCTTTCTCCGGCCGCCAGGACAAATCCGCACGGTTTTTCCGTAGGTGAGCAAACACCGAACTTGTCAGAATCCCCACCTTCGACAAAGGAGACCAAGTTGGTGACTGTACCGTCGCCCGCCGCTGTAACCTTCGCATCAACACACGCTCCCGGGGACACGCCGTCCGTGATGTCAAGTCGAGATGTGTCAACACTTACCGATAGCTTGATGCCGGACGAGACACCTTCGGAGGCAGTGTAAACAGAGCCCATGGTGTAGTGGATGCCGTATTCCTGAGCCTGAACTGAACATGCTGTGGCAGCGATAATTCCAAGCGCGAGAAACGATGTTTCGAGGAATTTCATGGCAATGTCCCATCCGAAGTAGCGGGTAGCCCACAAAAGGGGCCAGGTTTTAAAGAATTCAACTCTCACGGATGGAAAGACACCAGCATTAGAAAGCCTTTTCAGAGCCAACTGGCCTACCTTCAGCCGAAGCCGACTGGTAGGCCCCATTCCATTCAGGCACCTCATTAATCGGCCGAACCAATGTATGCTCGCCGATTAGAAGCTTCCTTGCATTCCGGGACCGCGGATTGAAGATTTCCCGCTCCCCTGTCCCACGCAATTCGTGGAATGACAGTTCTACCCCGCTCGGCCGGAGATATGGGTCAAAGGCGATGGCATTTGGGAGGCTCGTATCTGGATTGGAAACCAAATCGCATTCCGTTTGCGTCTCGAAGATGAAGATGCGTTCTCCGTCGTTCAAGCCCATGGTCGACTGCCACACGATTTCGTGCGGTTGTCCGTCAGACAGAATGGCTCCCAGGACCTTTCGGTAGCTCCATTTGATGTCGACGACTTCCTTGCCATCTATCAGAAGAATACTGTCCTCCACAATCCGCCCAGCACCGGCGGCAATTGCCTTGTAGATAGCAATCTCCACAGGAGGGCCGTCGATCTCAGGAAGGTCGAGACCCTGCTCGATTCCCAGTGGCCACTTGATCGTTTTTAGCTCATCGATTTTGTGTCTGTTCGACGTAACAAAGCGATAATTGCCAATATTCTCCAGCCATGCAGTCACGGTTGCTGCCGGTTGGTTGCCATTCTCTTTCATGTTGCGTCCCTAAAGAAAAGATATGTCGAAAGGATAACATAGAACGTTTTGCTTCGTAACGAGAAACTAACAGATGGAGGTAAAACTCAAAATACAGTTGACCGATCGCACTTGAAAGTCACTTCCTTGGCCAAGGAAATCCTATCTACTGCGGAAGCCATACAGAACTTGCACACATGAATCCGTCGCTCGCAGAAAGCGCGCAATCACTAGGCCGCGGAGGATGAAGGATGACATCTTCAGCAAGCCATATCAGCCTACTAATCCTTAGTTAGTTCGCGACTTTAGTGGCTGTGAGCTTCCTGCGGCACGGCAAAATACTGCCTGCCATCGTCCAACGGTAAAGACACCAAACAAAATTGGTCCAATTTTCCTTGACACGTCAAACATTTTTCTTTCTATCTTTGCGAAGGTTGCACCACGTGGATTGGATTCAAAATATGAAATTCGACAAATTGTATCGTAAATTGCGCTCGAGCTTTACTATGCCTCTGGCATTCTCTGACGACTTTAAGAGTATTGCTCCTCAGTTGGGTGAGGCCGACGCTCTCAGCATGTTGGCTGTAGTTTTCGAAACAAGTGTTTATAACCTCAAACTTCTACTGGAAAACAAAACGCCCATTCCATCTGCACATCACTGGACTTGTTTGAAGCCAAAGCAGGATCTCATTGATCCTTATTGGGGACATCTCGGAATCAAGTTGCGTACCGGTGACGGCGTTACGCATTGGTATCCCATTACGTGGTCTACTCGCGAGTATATTATGGGGAAACTTGATACATTCGGGGAGATGCAAAATCAATGGCTCCAGGTTCAGACTCTTAACAATAAGGCATTGGTTTTTGACCCGCTACTCGTTGAGCGTATCTGGCTTTTGGATGAAGCTTCCCAAGATAGTGAGACAAGTCCCTCCACCGAGGACTGGTTCCCATCTCCAGAGGCACAAGGGCTGTATGAGAGTGCGCTTAGTCTTCACAGGGATGAGGAACTGGAAGGTGACGGCGTCTTGCGGGGATTTGTGCAGTCTTTTCTTGAAGATAAGGGCATTCATATCGACGACATTGAAGGCAAATTCCGTACCACGGTGGTACACACCAAAGAGGGATGTAAGATCGAGAGCGTGACAATGGCGGAATGTGCGCACGAGACGTACACTTACCTTAGCGGACGGTCGATCATGCGCCTGCAAAGCGACCATGGTGAATACCATTCATTCGTTCCCAGAGATGCTATTGTTCTTGTCGAGCTACCTCTGTGCGATGTTCATGCCATTGAGGATGAGCTGGCAAAAGAGTTTGTTTGAGCTCGGCAGAACAAGCGAAAGATAGACTAATTCATGGATGTTCATGGCAAGCACCTCTTAGTAATGCCTCAAGATATGCGCTCCAGTTCTGTTTCGTATGAATCCATTAGGACTATTTCCTGATTTGCCGGTATGCTCTCCTTGAAACATTTTGCATAAATCTTTGCCCCATAAACAGACCCTAACTCGGAGTTTTGCTCTGTATATGGGGCATTGGTGCGACGAATAAATGCTGTTTTCGAACCGGAGCTATATCGCATAAAGGCTAATCATGAATGTAAAAACCGAGCTTGAACAGCGCTATGCTACCGAAGAGGAAATCGGCGTCTATTACGCGTGTATGTCAACTGAAAAACGCCAGGAGCTCATGACGCCTGAAGAGCGCGCGAAGGCAGACATCATAGCTTATTTGCCCAGCGGTGAGCCAATGGGGACGTGTACCAATTGCGCACGCGTTGTTGCCAGCGATTACCCTGGTCGTGCAGATATCTATGGTTTCCTTTGCGAACAGAACCCAGAGTGCACGGATGACGAGATTCAGTGTGTAGGCGGTCACGATTTTTGTGTGGTGGATCGCCGCTATGTCGTGGACTTGTGGATTAGCCTGTATACGGGACTAGAGAGTCAAGTCGTATTCGATCTGCAAGATCCGGCCGACCGCGACAAAATAACCCAATATTTCGGGAACCCACAAAACTGGGCTGTGATTGTAGATAACTGTTTTGTCTATCCCACCGAAAGCAACTACCCAGAAGAGAAGCGTTTAGAGCTGGAAGAACTGCCGGTGTTCAATTCGATGGCTCCGGTTTAACTATAATCTTGCCATCCACACGCCAAGCCGTGGTGAGTTTTCGACGTGACAGGTTTACCACGAAGGATTTACGACAGGAACACAAGGAATACGACATGAGCAACCTCGATGACGTCTGGTCTGGCTGTTCCCCGGAGGAGCTGTCGGAGTTTGCCGGGCGCTGGGAAGATATGGTGACCAGCACACAGCCTGAAGAACTCGACTGGCTCTACATCGCCAAACTGCCGGTCGCCGCACTGTGGTCTAAGGAAGATGCCGAAGAGTACTGGAAGGAGCAGTCTCTAGAAGCCGCGGAAAATGGTATGCCTGGCATGTGGGATGCCTTACTTGACGAGCCGGTCTTCGAGCCAATCGTTGTCGGATTTTATGGCCGTCACGAAAATGGTCATGACAGCTTCAGTATTTGGGATGGCAGCCACCGTTCTGCGGCATACGCTATAACAGACCGACCGAACATCTCGGCAGTCGTCGGCATTACAAAGAATTTAGATCTGGACGAACTGCCAGGTCTCATTCGTCCCGTTGTCGCCGCGCGGCGGGAGGAGTTGAATAACTGTGCGCTGCCCCCGACATGCCGCTAAAGACCCGAACTCTCTAGCCCTGTTCTCAGGCCGACAAGTCTCGGTAGATAATTGGTTGATGCCACAGTTCCCGTTGCTGGACCATATTACGGCTGGCGTTCACTGAAGTATGAACTATGCTATTTAAATGACATTTTTTAACAGGAAAACTGTCCGTGAAGACATACATTAAGGCATTGCTCATGGGGCTCGTGGTCATAACACTCAGTGTTGCAGTGATTGCTGTACAAGCCAGGGCCGTCACCCAGAACATACGTGATGTCTCTGTGCAGGAAGTCACCGCTTGGCACGCGGAACACAAAGCACGAAATCTGAAGGCCAAAGAGATCGTTATGGATTGTCTGGCAAACCCGAAGTCGAGAGGTCTCTTTCAAACCAGGGACGATAATCTGGAAGCTCTAACGAGATGTCTCTACCAGCTCAAAAAAGTTGCGCCGGTGTCGCTATCAGAATTCACCTCTCTCATCCAACGGGTGCATGCTGCCCGGCAAAGAGTGGAGATACCGGCACCGCTTTCGTGGTTCCTTTAAGTGTTATATCCTTCAGCAGGAAATGACTATGGTGAACACACCGCCAACCAAAACCGCGCTTATTAAAGCCTTTGTCCATCAAGAGGTCCACTTGGCCAAGCAGACGGTGCGTGGATTGAACCAGAAGCCAGCAAAGCAAGTTGCATCGGCTGAGGACATCCTCCGGTCTGCCCCCACCTCACAAACCCGGCCTTGCCCGATGAATTGCAAGCAGGAGGTGGGATAAAAAGCCCATGTCTTCTCAGTTTCAATCATGGGCTGAAAAATTCGAGGATTTCCTTGTCAGTTTTGAAGACTATCTCAAGGAGTTCCCCGCATTTGGCTGGCATGAAAAGTACTTGAACCGGTACCGGGATAGCTGTCCATTGGTGCAGGCAGGCGAAAGGGGTAATGAGCCTGGGCAGCCGTTCTTTATGCTAGATACCAGCATCATGCTATTACTTGATGGTCGCCAACGTCTCAGTGAGAACCAGCGCAAGGTGCGCAAAAATCTCCTGTTCAAATGGGAGGGATTGCGCCGGTCGGTGAGTGCGGAAGGCAGAGAAGCACCGATGGGACTTTCTTACTGGAGTGGCGTTAAGAAACCATCCGACTGAAATGTCTTGCTGGGGAACAGCGTCCAAAAGGACCTCTTGTCGCAAGCGTGCGAACAGACGATACTGGCTTAACGACTATCGGTTATTCGGGCGCTTTGGCTTGAATGGAAGGGAATTGGGTCCGTGTTTTATCGTGCTGGCAATAAATCGGTGGAGAGAGCCTTATCGCGCTTTCGCGACGCGTCCGAGCAATACGCGCCGACCCGTTTGAATGTCAAAAGCTCATCCAATGTAGACCGGATTGTGCTTGCCAGTGTCAATGTACCGTTTCCGCGAATCATCAGCATTCCAACCATAGTCAGAACATTTCAGTCGGGCATCGTTGAAAAGCATTGGCTTGGTCATTTGCAACGATTTCTGGAAGAATTGCCAGACAGGATCAAGAAAGAGTTCTACTGGAAGCATGACATCACGCAGCAACAGATTTCGCACGTGGAAAAATTGCTGAGACCAGATAGTCAAGCTACCAATGAGATTGGAGGTCCGCACCATGACCCAGTTTCCCATTCACGACGGACCCCATAACGACGACTGGAAGTCCCTGCTCCCAACCGCTATTGCGGTAATCAAGGCGGTCGAGGAAAAGACCGGTAGGTCGTTTGATTTCACGATCGGGGGTGGCTCGATGCTGCTCCGCAGATACGGACATCGCAAATCACGGGATTTGGATCTCTTTTCCGAAGACATCGGGTTGGTTCGGCAGTGTTCCCCGCGTTTCAACGACACGGCAGAAGAGCTCTGCCCTGATTACAGTGAAGAGGCGACGGCCGTAAAGCTCATTGTCGGAATGCAGGAAATCGACTTCATCGCGAGCACAGCCGTTGTGCAGAAGGACGCCTTTGAGAACGTGAAATTGATGGGGCATGATGTCGTCATTGAGCGCCCGCGGGAAATCCTAGCCAAAAAGATTGCCTATCGAGGTAGCAACTTTCAACCTCGAGACGTTTTTGACCTGGCGGCTGTGCTTGTCGCTGAGCCCGAAGAGGTGGCCGCTATCGGGCCGTGGCTCTCTTACAATCAAGTCACTACCGTCCAGAAGCGACTGTTGGAGATTCAGCCTACACTGCAAGATGAACTGAACCAAAAGGTCGAAGCTCTTCCAGACTTTCGCGGTGTGGAGAAAGATTGCCTCGAATTGGTTACCGGCCTGATGAACGAATGGGAGAATGCCTTTCGACCGAAGGTAGACATTCCACCATATTCAGAAGAAACACATTTCCTCGTCTATAGCCGGACAGGAGATTCTGTGATGGTTAAGAACCTGGAAACCAAGAAAATAGACAACCCATTTGGGCCTGCCTTCGTCTCGCCTGAAGGTGAGCGGTATTTCCGCAATGGCGAGACCATTTCAGAACAGGAATGGCGTCAGACGGTCAAACCTGACAGTTCACCGCGATCAGATATCTGATGTCGGCGAAGGGGCAGAAGTTTATCTTGAATCAGCGTTGGTTTGAGCATCTTGCTCCAAGAGAGCTTCATGCTCATTTCCCACACTTCGACCATCTTTTTCGCGTATTTCTCGGCAGGCACAAGGAGTTTGGCCTGAAGCTAGACATGCATGGAATAGCAGGCGTTCCTCTTAAGGTTAAAGTTGGTGACCCCGAACCAACAATTCATTTTGTCGCCATCAAAAATTCGGAAAAATGGACGCGATTTTATATCCCTCCTGGTCCTATTTCTGCTGTCCCGGACGATGCCCGCGTATCAACGATGGGGCAGAGTGTCGATATTGCCGAGCATGGGTATGTTTTTCTTCACCCGATATTGCGTTTTGAAGTGGTTACCGACCCATACATGGCTAGGCAAGCGTTGAGTATGGAGAACATTCAAGCCGCACTCACAGACCAAGCTGCACCGCCATACGAAATTGGAGCGATCCAAACACCAAGCCAAATTTTTTCGACAAAGCTTGAGTATCTGGTCACAACTAAGCGGGTTCACGGAAACAACTCTCAGCTACCTCGATATGTTCTGTATGAACACATGTTTGGCAACGAACATGAATATCCGTTCAATGGCCTGTTCTATGTTGGAATCACAAGGAGAAGCTGGAGAAAGCGATGGGCTGAACATAAAGCTGCTATTGCCCGCGGTTCCAGACTGAAGTTTCATCAAGCATTCAGAGAGCGCCGAAACGGTGGTCGTCTCACCCATGTCCATCACCACGTCTTGGCTGTGCTGGATGACCTTGATACGCTCTATCAAGCGGAGCGAGCTATTGTTGCCGGTCATTGGCACGATACACGATTGCTAAATATGATACCTGGCGGCCACGATGGCCTTCGCTATTTGCGCCGGAGAAAAATCGTTAGCGAAGAAAGTGCCCTGTCTCCAGAAGAGCGCGAACGAACCCTCGAAAACTGGATGCAAAACCGCCCTATCGCGAAGGCATTGAATGAGCGGTGGCTTGACCCTGATTGGGCCGCTGCCGTTGTTTGTGCGCCAGCGAACCGATTTTCGATTGAGGATGTGTGCACAATCAGAGAGCTTTCGGCAACCGGCCTACCCCTTTCCGAAATCGCCTCTCGTATCGGCTGTGACAACTTAACCCGGGTGCGCAAGGTAATAGCCGGTCAGTCGTATCAACGAGTGAAATTACGTTAGCTGACTTCTTCCATCAAACAATAAAGCGCTCCCAATGGGAACGCTTTATGAAAACCGTAAGCCAAAGGCTGTGGTTTGATAGTTATGTTTCACACCAATAATCACTAAACTTCCATGCGTCAGCTGTCAAACGACAAAACGCCCCAAAAAGGGGCGTTTGACGAAACCGCAGACCGAGGTCAGGGTTTGATAGTGCTCTTCACAAGGCAACTAATATTCTTCGAAGGTTGCAGTTTGTCAACCTTCGCCACTGACTACCAATATAGACCCCGAATTTACGGATACCCTCTCCGGACAAATGCCACCGGTCTCTTGCCAAGAGTTCTGCTCCAATGGTTCGAAAGCACAGACGCCAAGTCTAATTTGGCACTACTATTTTTGCGGAGCAGATTCCAAGATGGCCAAACTGACCAAACAGCAAGCCAAGCTCCATGCTCAAGCATGTGAGATTCTCCAACAGGATGTTCTTTCCCTGCCCGAAAGGGAATTCGTGCTAGAGCACTGGAGGGAAGATGCAAACCACGTGAACAGTCCGGCGGGTGCCTTCATGACACCTTTCGAGCTTGCAAACAGCTTTGCATATGCTTGCTCCATGGATGAGCCGGGACGATATATCGACCTGTGCGCCGGGATTGGGGCTTTAAGCTTCCACCTCCATCAATATACTCTGAGAAACTCAGGGGAAACTGAATATGTCTGTGTTGAAATCAACCCGGACTATGCGGAAGTTGGACGAAAGATCCTCCCCGAAGCAACCTGGATAGTTGCCGACGTTTTCGATATCCCTAACATGGACCTGGGTCGCTTCGATGTGGCTATCGGGAACCCACCCTTCGGCCGTATCAACAGAAATGGGAAGTCGGGTCCAAACTATAATGGTCCCCAATTCGAATACCATGTCATTGATATCGCGTCTCAGATCGCAGACGACGGCTACTTCATCATCCCGCAGGAAAGCGCCCCGTTCCGTTTCAGTGGGCGCCAGAGCTTCAAAGAAGAAACGACGCCGAAACATGACAAATTCCTTTCTGAGACAGGCTTCCAGATGTCCTGCGTCAGCATCGACACTTCCTTTGCTCGAAACATGTGGAGAGGGACTAGCCCCGCTGTCGAAATCGTTGCTATCAAATTTCCAGAGCCGCGTCTGACCCATGAACCGGTGCCCGCAATGGTGATGTGAAGGAGTCATCTTGCATCACGGCAGAGGAAAGCCCGGTTCAACCCAGATGTGGGTTCCACCAATTAATGGTGTCCAGACCGCCCGCTTGAGGCTGTTCATTTCTTATCAGGAGCATAGCTATGACTATACTATTCGAGGGTGAGATCTCCGACGGGCGCGTTACAGAAGGAAAGACTGACGACCTCACCGAGACCCAAAAGAAGCCTTGGCCGATGATGGTTAACGCGACGATGGTTAACGAGGGCGGCCTCGGCGGGCTCATGATGTGGTTTGACGCTCCTGATGGCACCTCACGCTCCGTTGCCATCGAAATCGACCAGGGCAATATAAAGATGGTTGTATTCCGGGATAGTATGGAATGCGATGCAATTGTTACGGTCCAGACCGATGGTGTTCACGTTAGGGCCAATCACGGATCGGCTGCATCATACCTCTTCAACGAACATGGTGTGAGTGCCGCGTCAAGTGCGCCTACTCCATCCTACAGCGAAGACGACGCAACTCCGACCCCACGTTGATATGAACAAATGAAGACTATAGCTCAGCGCGTTCATATATTGCATCACGGACATGAAGAGCCCCCTCAGCACGGCTACCACGACTACAACCCGTCGTGGGATTATGAGCTGACTGCCCTCCCCCGAGCCGAACAGCTTGATGACCTGAAGAAAGCGATCGAGGAGGCCGACGCAGACCTTCTTGATGCGCTCAAATTTCCTGGGGCGGTGGTGTTTCTAGCTGAGACGCGTTCTCTCCAGGCGAATACACATGGCGTTTATGCTGACGGAACATCGCAGTTTCCGTTTATCGGCCTCAGCATGGAACGGTTGCACGACGCCTGTGAGGACACGGGAAACGACTTCTCCGTCCAAATAAAAGCTACACTCGCACACGAATTGGCGCACGCGTGGCTTGAAGCACAATGTTCCGATGACTTGTCAGGTGACACTGAGGAGCAACTCGTCGAGGAGTTTGCTTTCACGTGGGTTGTTCACGGCCAGGTCGACGTCTCAATCCTTGAAAGTGCCATAGCCAGCCCAGCACCCTGACACTGCGAAGAGTAGGTCAGGCTGCACAATAAGACCAGTCTTCCCGATGTCCGCGGGGAAAACCCAAAAGCGATCAGTCAGTGTATAGTTAAAAAGGACGTTCCCCGTGCACACGGGGAATCTCTCTTAGAGCCAGATCTCGTCCATAAACCCTTTCAAATAGCGCTTAGTAGACATTGTTTTACCGGTGTCGTGATGCACGGTCCTGTCGTCTTGGAACCGGATAGTAATCACTTTGTCCCCGCGCATGCCGGAACCAATTTGCATCCGTCGCATCTGATTGATGTCGGTGTGCTTGTTCTGGTGCACCAGAGCCTCCAGAGAAGCAATCAGGGCTGTCTTAGCTTCACGGAGGTTGTTCTCCCTCTTTCGGCCTTGGCGCGCTTCACAGAGGCCTGTAGGGACATGGAAGACCCTGCAACTGTTTTGATGCTTGTTTCTGTGTTGTCCGCCATTACCGGTCCCCGAAAACCACTCTACACGGAAATGACATTCGTCCCGTAGCAGCAACTCTGGCGAAACGCTGCCTTCCGACGTGATGGAAACGGTCACGGTCGATGAATGGACGCGGCCGCGCTTTTCGGTCGGAGGCACCCGTTGAATTCGGTGTCCGCCAGCTTCTTGCTCAAATTTTGTGAGATCTTCGCCCTCAACCTCGAGGGCTATGCTGTAATGTCCCGCGTCACTTGGACTGATATCCTTGACGCGGTGCCTTCAACCTTTACGGTCGAAGTACTTCTTGTATGCGTTGGCCAAGTCACCAACAAACATCTGACTATCGCTGCCACCTTCAGCAGCGCAGATTTCGACGGTACGTTTCATCGTCTTACTCGCTGTTTGATGTTGAAGATATCTGGAATTTCCAGAATTACATCCTACCTCCACCATCACCCAGAAGGAAGGAAAATTTCAATATTTTCGTTTGATATTCTTGCGATCCAAGGAAAACTCAATAAGGGGATGATTTCATCGTTCTTCAAATGCATCTTTCACTTTTCCAAGGAGAGAATTCATGAAGATATTTGTTCCGGAAGTTGGAACTCATTTGCGCGTAACCCAGGATTGGACAGCATCAATTCTCTTTGAAACCCGAAATCAAGCGTTTCTGAAATCATTGGGCATAATTGGATGCATGCAGGTTGACCCGGAAGCGGAATATAGCGCAGAGGACCATCTGGACCCTAAGAAGTGGAAGGAAGCCAGCTATGACTCTCAAGTGGAAAAGTTCAAGAAGGCTGAAGCTAAATGCGCCTTTCCGACCGGACCATTCACTGCCTGGAGAGAAGGTTATCGTGCCCGCGGCCGTCTTAGTGTAACGATACCTGCGGAAACCGTGCTGCGCGTCGAGCGCGTTTACATTCGCAAAGGGGCTGAGGATTTCAATAGCATCACATTCAAAGTCCTAAAGGTTGATGTCGAGTACTCCAAAATGCGTAAAGCTCGGTTCTTCGCTTCCCTGCGGGACATCAACGCTGGTCTAAATGCAGAAGTGCTGGACGAGCAGGACCTAAGTACCGTCCACATCTCAGACAGTGATTTGAGTGCCATATTGGACGCAAAGTGATTTTTATGCGCTGAACGATTCTAGCGACAGAGAAGCGGCATTTCAGGGACGGATGTTCACCGGGCACCCAACAGGAGATTGCTCTTATTTGTTGACAAGGAAAAGTTCGGTACTTAAGTTTCGCTTCTTAAGCTTCTTGGCAACAAGTACTTGCACCCACCCCTCGCCCGCGCGCAGCCGTTGGTATCATGGTTCGATACCAACGGTCCACTTGCATCGCATGACGGGAACTTCCACGGAGCTCTGCACAGAAGGAACTGCTCTATGATACATACAGACCCTGTCGCCGCTTTGCGTGCCTTTATTAACGAAACGCATGATGGTTATCTCGTTCTCCCTGGCGGCTTTTCCCGGGATTTTGCTTCTCCTGACATGCCAAGCCACGGTATCGCCAACGTTCTGACCAAAGAGAATCTGGTTGATTTGCTGTCAATGCTTGAGGCGCGCGCCCAACCTGAGGAATCCTCCCATTGCAAGGCATACGCTATGCTATGGTATGGCTCGAAGGTCAATCACAGATTGGGCATAAATAACTTCACCGTCTATGCCGCGACCGAGCATCCTGATCGAAGAACGACAATCATCACATTGACTGGGGAAGAATACCAGATCTCTAAAGATGATGGCTCATTGCTCCCCGGATGGTGCTTTTGTGACATCAACGGGAAACATCTGAAATCCTGAGCGGTGGCAATTAACAGTTCAATGCCTCTTGATTTGTTTCCTGCCCCATGTATGTTTGCTGACACGGGTTTGGTGAAATCCAGTCAATAGTGACGAAAGCTTACGGCTGTCTCCGAGAGTACCAAGGTCTGACCTACTTCCGAATTGGTAGGCCTTTTGTTCATATATGGAGGAAGCCATGAAAGACGATATCGTCTATCGACTGCGTTCGACTACCCCTGCCAAAAAGACCGCCAAAAAGCTTAAAGCGTTACTCGCTCCATTGGGTATGGAGTTGCGCCTTTCGTATGCACAGGAAACGGCTGCAAAGCTGATGGGTTATGACGATTGGCAAGAGCTCATCCAGTCTGTTGCCTCAGAGGATCACGAAGGCCCCGCTGATGAGATGCTTGACGATGCGACAGCCAGGAAGCGGACCAAACATCAAAAGAGAGTGCTCTCATCAGTTCTGGGTAGTGAACTCGCAGGTGAAGAGGTTCCGTTACTGTGGTCGTTGAGAGCCACGGGTATGCCCAACTATATGTTGCCGGATTTTGTTGGGCGTTTGGGCCTGCGTTTAACCGACGAAGACCTCAAAGAACTGGAAGCTTTCCTCGAATCCTTCCGCATGTTTGAACAAGCCGCTAGGACCATCTTTTCCTATTTTCCCACTCCTCCTAATGGCGTTGACCCTCAATCCAGTCTTGTTCGCATAGAGTTGGATGGTAATTTCGCCGCGCCAGATATTCCGGTGCCATCGGTCACCCGTGAAGAGGAGATCGAGTTCATCAAAAATGACCAATGGATGCATATTCTGAACCAGCTCAAAAACTGGGACAACCTTCCTGAAGCCGACGATTTTGCAATTGAGGAAGCTTGCGAACATCTAGCCACCGCCTACTGGAATGTTTGTCAGAAATTGAAGGAATTTGGGTCTGCGCCAGTTCTTTTGCGGCTCGCTAACATGCGGATCACGATGTGGCGCAGCATAGTCAATAATGGGAAGGTGGCGCCGTTCTATACCGCTTTATCACCAGAACCGGTTCTCCGTATCGTCTTTGACTTGTGGAATTTCCGATACTCTGCGGCGAACGAAGGCAGCGCCAGCAAAGCCATCGCATTGCAGGTTGCCTTGCGTCGAGAATTTCTGGACAGCGGATGGACCGAGGGACAAGGGACAGATTGGAAGCTGGTTGTTCGCGAGAGTAATGGTCCCCGGCAGGACTTAACCATTAAAGCCAGGACACCAGAAGAAGCCTTTGCGTATGCTGCGGCCGCACGCGGTGCCTTACGGATGCTTAAAGGGCAAAAAGCAATGGTATTTCGTATCATTGAAGTCAACGGGCAAAAAGTAGTCGGTGAGGAAGCCGCTCGCATTGTTGCTGGGGCCATGGGCCATCCAATCATCAAGCGAGGTATTCTTTTTGACGGGAAAAAGCTTCGCTAATCTTTAACTGCTGACAAAAACTCGTCGGGATACTATTTTCCCGTTAGGTAACAGCTTGATAGTCGCCCCTGGGAGGTATGGATGTTAGATGATGCATGGATTGTCGGGGCGGTCTTGTCCAAGCAAATACGAGATATTGCAAACGATCGCGATGAGTGGGCAGCCCACTCATCGCGAATAGCCAAGAACCGGGACTCATGGAAAGAGCACGCTAAAAGCGTAGAGCTTAGCCGGGATGAATGGAAGGCATATGCTCAACAGCTAGAGCAAGAGCGTGATGGGCTTGTCGATTTTGGGAACAACCTGCTCGCCAATATTGCCCAACTTCAAGCTCACGTTGCGGGGCTCAAACATGTGGTGAAATCTCTGCAAAAGATACATCCCGATTCCGTTGTTTTCAGTGCAAGTGACGAGATAAGTAATGAGGGAAAGCATTTTGCCGTAGCCGACCTTTTGTATTTAAAAGCATATAACCAAGTGCTGGAAAAACTGGGCACGCAGGCAAAACATAAGCAGTAAAACTTTTCAAGCATTAAATGTTGACAAGAACAGTTTTGTAAACTATTTTGCTTGTAAGGATTGAATTTTGATGGGCCACGAGCCCGAGGAGGCATAAATGTCAGATGCAATGATTGTTGGGTCAATGCTGGCCAAAGAGATACAGGAAGTTGCCGATGCTCGGGACGCATGGAAGACGCATGCGCAGAAGGTTGAGGAAAACCGAGATAAGTGGAAGAAGTATGCTGAAACTGTTCAGGTTGAACTGGCGATACAGCAGGCTTATGTTGCAGGCCTGAAGGCGATAATTGAAGCCGCTAAAAGTATGCATGCAAACTCACCATTGTTTTCTGGAAGTGGTGCCTCCTTTAAAGATGGTTCTGCCAAAAGCATAGCTGATAAGAAATTTGAGGCGGCATTCGATGCGAAGGCAAAAGAACTTGGCATAACAAACCCGGAAGACCACAGAGCTAGTTAAAGCCAAAGTTCTTCCGGGTTAAGAAAAAGAGCAGCCAAGATTTGGCTGCTCTTTTTTGCATTTAGGTCCCTTTTATGCCAGTTGGTAGAGATCCCGTAGATGGCGGCTCTCCTCCGTTAGTACCGGTAGTTGGTGGCTCCGGCGGGTCTCCACCTTCTGAGCCAACTGGAGGCTTCCCATTATCTCCCTGCCGATTACCTCGCCCTTGGTTGATACCAGCTGCCAAACCACCCTTACCAGCCATTGAACTCGTACCCGAGCGGATTTCGCCGACAACGAAGGCAGTGGATTGTTTTGCATCGTTGTCTTCGCCAAGGTTCTCACCGTTCTGACCGAACCAACGCGATACACGGTCAGGAACCTGGTTAATCAGCTGGAAAGAGCGCATCGCAATCTGATAGTGCATGTAAGTCAGAATCACCGCCATTACGAAACCGCCAACTAAGCCGCTGACGTTGGCACTGGTTGCTGCCAAAACAGCCGGATAGAAGGTCACGTATATGAGCCAGATAAGCGCCTCGAAAACCAAGATCGAGAATAGAAGACCAAGGACCGCCAGGGGAATGCGTAGGAACAGGTTGAACAGAATCATGTAACCTGGACGCTGAACTTGGTCGACATAGTCTTGACCATCCATACGGATGTGGAAGAATGCCCAAAGCGGTGCAGCAATGACGCCTTCAACAACGAGAATGAGCATACCCGTCACAAAGAAGAAGAACTGGATGAACGGTATCATTGGCAGGACGAATGCGTGGATAACCCCCACAGCCAATAGCCCCACGCAGAACATCATCAAGAACATCATGAGCGATGCAGGCATTTGGCCGCCCAGTGCGCCAGCAATTTTGGAACCGACCGTTGCCGCAGCTCCTGCAAGTTTCCCTGCGGGGAATAGCTTGGCTGCAAACCAAACGGCTATGACCATGTAGAACAAGTTCAGGATTAAGTGCCCAAATCCGACCATCTGCTGCATGGCAGAGCCATTCCCAGGCTCAATCTCTGCCAAGCTGACAAGTGCCATCATTAGATACTGACCGGGCTTTCCGAGAACAGTGTAGAACGAGACGACATCTGGCTCCACCTGCCCTGCTCGCGCAGCCTGCTGATCAAGAGCCAGCGTAGAACTGACCTCTTTATCCCAAACGGCCCGGAACTTCGGCATAACACCGGTGGTTTCGTCAAACAGCAGTTTTGCCGCATCCGTGTTGTCAATCTTAACCGTATTGCCTTCTTCGAACTCTGGCATGTCACCGAGAACTTCGAAAACCTGGCTGTTGATACGAGACAGAGCGACGTAGTAAGGCCCAGCAGAAATCCAGCCAGCCGATTTCGCCGCCGTCTGGAACTCCGACATGGTTACGCTGTTGACTTTAGCTAAATATGCTTCGGCTGCGGTCAGGAGAGCATTATCGAATACGGTCTTCGCATCGAAGGCTGCGTTAGTGGTTGCAACCAACGAATCAACCGAAACAGCCTCCTGACCGGCCGTCATGTTCTTGGCAAACTGAATAGCTAACTTTCTGAGCTCGGCTCGCAGGGAGGTGATTGCAGCCAGGCGCGCTGTGTCAAAAGCAAGCTGAGCGTCTGCGCCACTGGTTTCGCCCATAGCAAATGAACCGGTCATGGAACCACAGACGCCGTAATCCCATTTCAGTTCTTGGACTACTCCTCCGTACAGCGAAGCGTCTTTTGCCTGACGCTCATTGTTCGAGAGCACGTTACCAACTTCGAGGAAGTCTTTCGTGATTTCCCAGCCGGTATTCAAATACGACATCAGGTCGCGATTGATTTTGTATCCCGGTGAAGCATTGTAAGGGTCGACATAGCGATATGAGGAGGTCGGAACTGACGCTCCAGTGACGGCATCCGATGTTCCCTGGAAAACCTCAAGGGCCGCGTAGCAGACTTCTGCCTTCGCAAGATTAACCACAAAGGGCATGGTCTCACGAAGGTTCTGGTTCTGAACCTGAGCAACTGATAGGTTATCAACAACACCCGCCCAAACCATGTTCCCGATATTGCCACCCCAAACAGCAACCTGAAGGACAATGAGCTGAGCAGCGCAGTAGCCTTTAATCACCGGGGCAAGCATGCCGACACCTGCGACAACACGGACTGGAGCCCAAATCTGGTGCCACCGCTCTCCAAGAACCTTACCTTCGTGCGCCGTCGAAATCATACCAACGAACAACTGATATGTCATGGCCACCGAGGCAACGGACATCAAGACGGTCAGCAGCGCCGCAAAGCCGCCCGCAATGCCATTTGAAATCGGGGTGACTGATGCCGCAGAGAGCGAGCCAGAGAAAGGAGGCACTCCTGGGAAGACCAGCTCCAAAAGCTTCCACCACAAGTCCGTTGTTTCCGGATTTGAGAAAGCTTTCTGAATGATATCCGACGTAGACGCATCGTCGGCCATTGCAGTCCCGGCCGGGAAAGACGCCAACGCTGCCGTCGTAACAATCAGCAAGAATGCAGCGACGACCCCGCTCCCGCTTCCTCCCCCTCCGGCTCGCGTGTAAGGCTCTGTCCACCATGCAGACGGCGTCTTGACCCACTGGCCAAAGCTACCAAGCCGCATGGTGCGGAACTGCCAGTTATAGAACGCCTGCCTGCACGTGAGAGCGAAGAGAACGGGTGTCAGCATAAATCGGCTCAAGACATCGAGGAACATACCGACACTGCCGAAAGCGGAGAAGCTCAGCGGGTAGAACCTGAACGTCAGAATGCCCACCGCCAGGGAAATACCGAGCAGCATGAAATAGAGCATAAAGCCGCGGTGAGTCATGTCCTGCGAATTGTGGACGTCTTTGTCAGACTTGCCATATTGGTGTTGAGCAAGCTTGAAGCGTTCAGCTTCATCCGTCACATCCGAAGGCAACCGTTCGCTTTCCTCAACAGTGGTTCGATGAAAGACAAACTTTGCTGTCAGCTTGATGCCGTCATATCCGGCTTTCCCAAGCTTTTTGACACCTTGTAGGGTGGACTTGAATGCCGACAAGCCCGTCAAATACATCAGCTTTGACTGCTTGAACTCGCCTACGCCAACGACATCGTCTTTTGCAATGCTGACGAGCTCATCCCGAAACGCGTGGGATCTCCCATTGGATCCGTTCTTTTTCTCTATTTCGCTCATCTATAGCTTCCTCACTGCTTGAGGCCATCAGTATCTTGATGTCGGCCGTCGCATCGGTTCAAAGGATTTATGCTATAATGATGACATCAACAAATCCTTCGGCGCTACCTGTTTCTTAAAGAAAATGGCACCGCAAAAGGATTATTGTTCTCGATTATGCTAGAGACAAAGGAAATTTAAGGCAAGTCTCGCATAATTGAGAAAATTAATAGCAAATTTATTGACACCGCAAGGAAAATGATTCACTTCTGTCACTTGCATCTGTAATATATGAAGGACCGAGTATGCCCCATCCACCTGAGATGAAAATACCGGAAACCGCACAGGACTCGCGGGAATACCAACAACAAAAAACTTACCTGCCTTTTGAAAGGGCATATGCGGAGCGAGAATTGTACGGAGGTGTCGGACGAAGAACCAAGGGATCATTCGATCTTGAAATGCGTACACGACCAGATGTCGAGGTTATGGATCTACTAGAGATGGGGAGACTTCCAGGCGCTGAAGAAACGCATGAGTACCTTCGTCTAGCTGAAATTAAAGTGTTCTATTCGCGTAGAGATGCAGCCAATAGTAGCTATGCCCCCAAATCTTTGTTACAAAGGTGCGCGTCATTAGAGTGATTGTTTACCCACTTCAGGTAGTGTAGATGGCAGATAATTTAATGTGCAGTCCCAAGTCGTTAGCGGAAGTTCCGCGTCGCGTGAAAGAACATGACCAAGACTTTCACGTAGTTTTTCACGAATTCCTAGACACCTTCTACGTTGAAGAGGATAAGACTCTCAAGTACGCAATGTTGACCGAGTGCCCAGATTTTCTTGAAGACGATGTTAAAGATTCTTACATCGGCGGTGTTGCTGAATATCTTTGCTATCGGTGGGGTATCGGCACTCCACCAGAATGGACCAACGATCCTCGGCGCTTTCTAAAAAAGCCATGGTTCCCTCCTGGAGTGGAAACAGAAAAACCGCGGTTGCTTGTTGAGAGTCCATCTGCTTTTAAACGTCGCTTGATTTTTATCGAAGCAGAGCCACTGCGGAGAATTAGCATGCCTCATGACGGAAGGTGGTTCGCTTATGAGGAGATGCGTACCAGCCTTAAGCAGGACGTTTACCTTAGTCTTTGGTAACGCTGGAAACCCGCTCTTAGTGGGATAAAGACCTCACTGTAGCTGGTGGCCGCTCAACTTAGCATCCGGGATGCCGTTATAGGCTTCTTCCTGGTAGCATTCCGCAAGCAAGTTAAACATTTCGTCTCCCTGCTGTGACATGTGGAAACCATGTAACTTTTTGTCGAACTTGTCTTGCAGAGACGCGGGCACTCGCAGCGCTGGGAACCCTGCATTAAGCAATATGCCATTCAACATGACCAGTCCGATTTCGACATTGAGAATTCTGAAAAATTGCTGGCGCTGAATGAACAGAAAGTATGCAACGGCCAACTCAAATGGATCAGAAACAGACTCCTGAAGCGCCCTCATGCCGTCGACGTAGACTCTATTCAGGCGTGGCGCACCGATTTCATCCGGAATAAGCGCGCAGTATTCGCTATTGGGGAGGCCTGTGAGGGCTTCTATTTCTTCATCTTCCCCACGAAAGCATCCAGCTACTGACGGTATATGAGCTGCGAGAATTCCGTGGAGATCTATGCAGACTGCCCGGAGGGTCGAGAACTGGCCATTTTGCACCATCGACCTTAACCACTGATACGTTCGAGCGGCGTTTTGTGCCTCAGTAACCATCACTGTATTCAGGCGCTCTTTAACGGGCGTATCTGCACCGTCTGCCGCCATACGAGCATGTATCTTGCTATCAACAATGTCCCGGCAGACTGAAAGGCTTATGGTATATCCTGATATAGCCATGTGGTCGCGCAGGAAATGGGCACTCTTCTTGCCCATTTTTGAGAGAACATACTCTGGTGAGTCTGTTCCTTCAAAATCTGGAACGAGTTCATGCCGCCACTGAAACCCCAAAACCCTCTGAAGTTGTCTCATATCAGCTCCGTGCATCTTTGCGATGTCGAACGGTATCGCCAATCATTTGAGAAGACAACGACTTAAGGCAGCCTAAAAGCAAAATCCAGGCCCTGCTGATTCAACTGTGGTAGAATGACGCAAGACGGGAGAACCTCTTGCATTGACCGGCAAACGGGATGGCGCTACTTAGCTGCGGTCGAAGCCTTTTCTATGAATACGCCTATAGGGAAATCGCGCGAATGCGAACTGTGCATAATGACATTTTAGTCGCCCTTGATGCCTTGAACCATGGCTTCCTCAAAGACCACCGCTGCTTTTTCGGTGGCGGAACTGCCATCAGCTTAATGCTCGATGGATATCGCATTTCCAGTGACATCGATTTCCTTTGCGCTTCAGCATCCTCCTATCGCGACATCCGGCGTTTGGTTCTTGAAACACCAGAAGTTTTGCTTGGCAAACAAACCCTGACCGCCAGCAATCTTCGCGTGGATGCCTATAGCATCCGTGTGGACCTGTCCATCAACGACACGAATATCCGTTTTGAAATTGTTCGCGAGGAACGGATTCCTTTGATGGGGCATCCTGCCAGCCCCTTTGCGGTTCCTATGTTGTCGATAGAGGACTTGTTTGCTGAGAAGCTTCTCGCCAATGCAGATAGGTGGCTGGATAAGGGCGTAAACAGCCGAGACATTATTGATTTGGGGATGATGGTTTCAAGGATTGGTGATGTGCCCACAATGGCCTGGGAGAAGGCTCACACTGCATATGGGGCGAATGTCGCAAAGTCTTTTGAGCGCGCAGTACAGATGCTTGATGACAGTCGATACTTTCTCCAATGCCTAAAAAATCTCGATGCAGATATCGGACTTCAAGATGAAATCTTGAGTGCTCTAAAAGGCGTCTCTATAGTGTTTTTGCCGCAGGCCGAGGGGGGCCTGCTGTTCGACGACCAAAGGAAAACTCGCGAATGAAGTCTCTTCCCGCTCTGCTTTTCACGTGGTTACTTTCTGCATCTGTCTTCCCGGGCTGGGCGTTGGCCGATGAGAGTGAGACCTGTAAGGCTAAAACAGTCATTGCCTTAAAAATGCTCGTTCTGTACGAAACTTCCGATGTTGTATCCACGTTTACGGCCGACCAGATCGATAGCGCGGTATCCTGGTGCGATGGTCTTGTCTTCTTGCCGGAATACAAAGGATGCTATTCACGCCTGCCAGAAATACGCGATCTGCTATTGGCCGGAGAAGGCCTGAAGGCCAAAGAGATCGCGAGCGAGATACTTCCTACTTGTGACGCGGCTGGGCGGGTCGAAGCCAAGGAAAAGTCCATTTAACTTCCGGCCGCTCAAACAAGTCCGGCAGCAAATTCCAACTCCGCATGTTCAAAAGCATTCTCGTACTGGCCAAGTTCGGCGTTTGTCATGCCAACGTCTTGAGAACGACCGACTTCTCTCCATTTCTGGAGGCTTTTAACGATGGGTGCTAAGGCGGCCGTAGCCGCATCTCTGTTTCTCAAGCCAAACAAAGGTGCGATATCCATAGCACTTTGAACCAATGCTTCCGGCCCGTGGTCTTCGGACACCCACAGTTTGAGTTCTCTCGCCTTGTCCGGGAAAGGATTTATGTCGAAACCGGGTGATAAAATCCATTTGCGCTGGCCGTCATAGAGAAAGGCATGGTTCCGCAAATGGTCATCGACATTGTTGATGAGGATGTTGAATACCATGCGTTTCCACATTTCACTGAGGTCTTCAGACGCTCTCGGGGAGTATTGTTTAATAACATCTGCCAACTCCGTGTAAGTGTGTTCATCATCATCCTCGACTTGCAGCATTGTCTTGGCCGACGCGTATAATTTTCTCCGTCCGGCATCATCGCGGTCAAACCGCCGAATGACTGCGACATCGTTCCCTGCTTCGGTACGAACGACTTTTCCTTCTGCGACATCCATGCCTGCCATTGCTGCCAGCTTTAAGGCCAGAATTTCGGCCTTGGTGACAGGCTTTGTATCCCCTGCACTTGGGAACTTCCCAATGCACAGCCCCCACTCATCGTCCTGTATGGAGGACTTGGGACGCATCCCTCCGAGAGTGGTGCCGTTCCCTTCCAGATATTGGATATCTCGTTCTGTTTCTTCATCTCGCTCGATAGCTTGCGACGAGTGTATGAGTTGGTCGAGATGTACGCGTGGCGGAGCAGTTCCAGCTTCTTCGGCCCGGGTAGAACAGAAATTTCCATTTTCATCCCGAAAGCGCAGTGCCCCCATTCGGGCTGCGTCGTCCACACCCAGCAAGAAGTCGAGTGTGTTCAGCGGCTCTGCGTTAGCATTGGTTTGAACACGCTGCTGGCGCGCATGTCGTCTCATCATCACGCGTTTCCCCCAACCGTCGGGTTCCGTATCGGATATCACGCCGTGAAATACCGACGACCATTCACCTTTGCCACCGGTGTGAAACTGTGGCCCTTGAACCAGTTGTAAAGCCGGATCGATGGCAAAAGATGCCTTATGTTCAAGCCAAAAATCTGAATAGACGAAACTTGAATGCTCCCGGCGTCCGTTTGTGGCAAACCTGAGAATGCCAATCGGGTTTGCACCTTCGCCAAGAAAGACATCAATTTCACGACTGATAGTACTCAAAATACCTGCCCTTTTTTCTGTGGAAGTCGCACGCGCTTAGGGGCTTTTTCGACATCAAGCATCAAGCCAACTTCGTCAGTTTCTGGCGCGAGTATATTTCCGAACGGGTCTTTTTCTCCAAGCACCGAGAACACGAGGGCATAGTAGGCAATCGCTACTGTCGGATCACCTTTCTCAATCTTCTGATAAGTCTGTTTTGCCATGCCGGTGCGGTCGACCATCATTGCAATGGTAAACTTGCGTCGCTTGCGAGCGAGCGAGATGTTTGCCCCCATCTTGCGGAAAGAACGCTTTAGAGGTGCCGACAGCAGATGTTGAATATTGCTTGCCATTTTACGTCCTATTTCCAGGTTAAGGGCTACTATAGCATCCTTAAACCTGTGTACGGGATGCCGTAACATCCCTTAGATCATGTGAACTGCTTATACAGAAATATTAGTCCCCATGCAATTCGAAATACCTTTAAGGGATGCCACAGCATACTTTATCCCCTATTAAGGGATGCTACAGCATCCCTTATAGACATTTTCGGTTCAGACAATCAAAAACGGATGTGTCAATAGACCGCACCCGTTTTCGCCATCATTGCAAGACTGTTTACAGGTTAGTCATCGTCACCTTTTTGGAGTTGCTCAAGAAATGCCGTAACCAAGATGTCTTCTACATCTCCGTCATCTTCTCCGTCATCGTCGTCATCATCGTCAGAAAGGTTACTGATAGTCGAAGATGACCGGTCAAAATCATCAACAGCCCTTTCAATGCGTCCATGTTCCATCGGCTTGCCCTTGGGTTCCATGAAGCTATCGCTGCCGAGTGCTTCTTCAATTGCCTCATCAACATCAATTGGGTCAGCCCCCTCTTCATCGAAGTCGATTGCGGCGAGTGAGCGCATGATTGGATCGTTCGTCTGAATTTGCTTGGTCATATCGATGATGCTTCCATCGTCGACCGACGCGCCATGTTTCACTCTGGCATCAATGCGCTTATCGCGAGACGGCCCAGAGAATTCGCGGCGTGGCGGAGCAATCGGAGGCTCAGCGTCACCAAACGGAATGCCAAGGTCGTCAGGCATGCCGCCAGGCATAATGTTGCGTGGCTCAGCGAAGCCACCGCTTGCAGGCATCGTCATGCTCGTGTGGACGCGCTCAGCGAATGCCGAGGTTGCCCCGCTAATCTTTCTCCAGATATCCGACACGGCAGCACAGGCAGCTTCAATCGGCTTCCTTTTGCCGTCCAGGACTACTTCAAAGTTCCGGGCAATCAGTGCGATTTCATCACCTTCCTCAGCCCGGGACACGACCGAGTTCAGGGCCTCTGTTTCTTTGTCTATCAGAAGCTGGATGAAATCCGGCTCATTGAGGAACCTGTTGAGAACTTCTGGTACCCTGCGCGCGCTCTCCATGTCAGCGAAGGTGGGCTTGGTCACCCGGATAAAGTGGTTTGCTCGCAACTGGACCTTGTCGAGTTCCAGCGCACTCTCAGGATTGGCATAGAAGCCGCGTGCACGGACAACTTTTTCCTGGAACATGACGTGCATGAGGCCTGGCCCCTGCTTTTTCAAGTCCGTGAAGTTGACCCTGTTCACCTCTTCAAACTGAGCGCCAGATGCCGATGCATAGTTAAGCGACCGGCCATCATCTGCTCTTTCGAAACCACTGGTTCGAACACGCGTCACTTTATCCCCGGTTTCGACTGCCAGACGACCGGTTTCGTTCACTTCCTCGGTACGCATGAAGATTTTGGTGTTCGTGTTCGCGATGATTGAAGCAGCTTCCTTTTCATTCAAGCGCTTCATGGCTGGAATGTCCTGAGAAGCATAGACCATCGAGAACCCCAGCGAACGTGCCTGGGCGGCCATTAGAGCCATACCCTCAACGGTGTAGTAGCCGACCTCATCCAGGATGACCATAAATGGCGATGGGCTGTTTGTCTGACGGTTCAGAACGACGTCTGCCCAAGAGCCATCAAGCTTAGATCCGAGGGTGGCACCCATCATGCCTTTCAGGGTCGCAACCACGATTTTTCCGAGGTTTGCGATCTCGTCACCCGAGACTTCGAGCGCCGGAAGCATGATGACAAGAATACGGCGGTTCAGAACCACATCGTACATGTCGACTTCGCCAAATGGGGTCGCGAAGATATGGCCGTAAACGTCGGCAAGGTTACCAAGAATCTTGGTAAACTGCATTTCCAGGTAACCATGCTGGTCAAGCGTTGTCTGTGCCTGGTTCTCTTTCTTCTCAGCGTTATAGCCTGGCAGGGAGGACAGGTAGGACTGAATGCTGACGCGGATAGGTGCTGGCATATCTGGGTAACATTCTTCATTACCCAGTTCGACGATTGCCCGAAGGCTCATGTGTGAGCGAATGGCGCCGACGTTAAGGTCGAGCAAACCATCATCACGCAACCAGCAAAGAGCGCGAATGACACCGGTCAACATTGCAGTTGCACGGCCCTTCCACATCGCACCATCGCCGCCGACATCATCCATCAAGCTGACAATCATCTGAGTGATGCCGTCTGCCGAGCCGGTTGCCACCGGGTTCATGGTGTTGGAACGAACACTGCTGCCAATATTCTGGCGGTTGCCGTTCATAAAGTTCAGAACAAGAAGGTCGTCTTCGCGGCCAAACCGGCGGGCCATGACGTAGACTTTGGCAAACAGCGAGACGTCGCCTTTACCGTCACAGAACAGAAGTCCAGAACCCCAACTGAGCGCATTTGCTGCAAAGCTGAGAAGTGCCTCGGTTTTACCCGCACCGGTCGTTCCCAAAATGAGAAAATGCTGTCGACAGTCGTCGTTGGTCAGCCAAATCTCCTTGCCGGAAACCTGGTCATTGCCAATGAAGAAAATCCCTTTGCCAATTGTGGGCTTGCCAGTCTTTGGGTGCGCTTCATTGGGGTCGGGCATCTTCTCCTGCATTGGAATCTTGATGGGGGTCTTTTCTGTGACGGAGAGCGCCCAACTGAACAACAGCACCGCGACAATTAGCAGCCAGTCCGATAGCATGCCGTAAAGCACTGAGGCCCCGGCCATCCCGAAGAGTGTAACCACCATGTTCTGTGGTTTTCGCAGCCAATCGACTACCTTTGTCGGCACAGGACGAACGTCTCGAACATCCAGATTGGGCGAACGTATTTGTTCGTCCGTCGCGCCATTGAAAATTGGTTTTACAGCCATGCTCGACTCATAAAGGAAATTAGACGGATAAGGCCCTTCTTTCCTTTATGGTCACGCGATATCAAAGCAAAGTCAAAGAATAGATATCCTTGTCAACTTATTGACTTATGCCATGTAAACTAATTTTTGCTTGGGGCGGTTTCTCGGGAAGACTGGATGCCAACACTGTTTGCGGCCGAACGTGCATAGGCAACGGATGTGCCCATAAAGAGCAGGTTCCATTCCTTGAAAACACGCAGGATTTCCGGCAGAGGGTCGAACTTTCGGGCAAAGTCTTCTTTTTTGGCCGGTGTTGCATTCGCAAGGTGGGAAACAACCTGGCGTGCTTTACGTTCGTAAACGGACGTCATGACTTCACTCAGCCGGTTACTGTAGGTTTGGACGACAGAACGTCGGTCTGACGGTCTGGTTTCGTCATTGCAGACATGTTGGGCCGCCTCGAGGGACGCTTTCAAAACGGCATCTGACATGGCAGCGATAAGTGTGCTCCTGTCATGGCGGAAATCATAGACCATAACCGCTTTCATCATGTTCAGCGTTACGGTCGCCGCTGTCATCTCTAACGAGGCTACATCCGAGATGTTCTGGTCCGCAAAAATGCTTCTGTCCAGTCCCTCGTCGACAAGATGGAATGCTGCGGCATGGCTTTTGGCGATACCGTCGATATCGACCGAAGCAAGGCCTCCTTCACGAATGCAATTGGCCACAATTTCGGCGGCAGCGTGCCGAAATGGCCGAATTTCGTTGTTCGAAGGCTTTTCTTTTTTGGTAAACTGCGCAGCAATTGCGCCTGCGAGTTTCGTTGAAGTCGCAATCGCGGTCGCAAGGTCTGCACCGTTAATCAACGGCTCCGGAGAATCAGAGACTTTTGCAAAGGCTGAAAAAAGAGGGCCATTTTCATTGGCAAATTGCTGGGCGGCAACACGGAATTTGAATGGATCAAGTACGGTTCCGTCTCCCCCTTTCATTGGGACCGGTGGCTCCACCGGCAGAGATGACGAGAGCATGGTTGTTCTTGAAGCGGCTGCGTTTGCAAACAAACCCTGCTTCGATTTTACGGTGTCTTCAGACATTCCTGTTTCCTTACTGAATGGTGTTTTCTCAGAGCGGTTACACGCTAAAAGCTACGCGAACGTCGATATCGACGGCGAATTCTGTGTCGAAGTGATGTTTGGCCAACCACCGCGTGAACTGAAGGACCATATCATCGAGCAGATACTCGACGCCCTCCTCATTGGTCCTATCCTTTTGGGCTGAAGAAAGTTTGTCGATGATCGGCATCATCAACAGGAATTTGGTGGCTGGAGATATGCTGACCACTTTATAACCCATGAGCGCGTTGGGGTCTGTCCTGAGACGCACATAGAACCCGCCTTTACCTTCATTGGATGCCACAACCGGCGCCCAATCTTCAGCCGCAGATATCAGCAGGGCTGGCAGCAAGAAGTCCGGGGCAGCAACATCAACATGGGAGAGCTGGACACCGGCGACATAGATGGGATCAAACTGACACCTGTTTTCCACCGCATTTCGAATGAGCAGAATCAGAGGGTCGTCTTCCTTGATGTCCGGCACCGGCTCCTTAATCGCCTGGGAGCCGACCAGAGTAGCAACAGGAGCCGTTTGCACAGCACCTTCCTTGGAAGCCTTCACGTCAGCCTGAACAGCCTCTTTGGGGCCATGTTCATCGACATGCTCTGTTGGCACGGCGTCCTTTGATAGGTTCACAGTCCCCTTGTCAAAGGCAGATCGCCACTTCAATTGTTTGCCTGTAACCTCGCCGGGCTTGTATGGCGTCGCTCGGGGCGCTAATCGGCGGAACAGGGCTGCCATACCCTCCTCACCGAGCGCCTGCCCTTCATTGGAGGACACCGCGTCCCCAACGCCATCCAACTCACCCTGAAACAAAATGTTTGGGTCTGTCGGAAAATCTGGCCGAGGCGTATCTTTCAAAAACAGGATCGCGTTCGGCCGTCCAGCGAAAGAAAGCGCCAGGCCATCAGCTATGTCCGGCAGGTACAGGTCGCCGAATGTCTCGCTATCAAAGTCATATTCCTGCATTTCTTCGACGACGATGACGCAGCACGGACGTTTGGTCGGGTGCGCAACAAGATAGCCCGGCAGCTCGCCACCTTTCTGGAATACGACGTGCGTGTCATCCAATGTGCTTTCAAGCACTCGGATAACGAATTCGTCAGACGAATTATCCTGAGTAGGCAACGCGGGTACAAGGCGTGACATTAACAAAAACCCCTTTTAAAGGAAAACGCGACAAGTTACAGTTTTATCCAGAAGGATTATTCGCGCAAGCCTTCTTGGTTATTCTTTAAATAAGGTCACACCCGGATGCATTCCTCAAGGAAAAGAAACGAGCTCCTTCCTATTCTAAAGAGCAATAACTTCGATCTGTACCATCCTTTCATCGGATGGGCCGCGTCGTACTATAAGGGCGGGGCTCTGAGGACAGACCAAGGCAATGTGTTCATGGGCGAGCGGGCCGCCCGTCGCTTTTCGATTGGCCTTGATGATGACAACGTGCCTGTTTTTGGCATTGCCAACGACGACGTGGAAGCCGTGCTGTCGGTTAAATGGAGCAGTGTCGCCTTTGTGCGCGGTGTCCAGCGAAAGGACTGGGTCGTCCTGGCTTGCAAAGATGCGCGTGTCAACGAGCCTCGCGCCGACGATCCCATTGCACTGCGCATGTGGCTCCCGACCAGCATTGGATTGCTTGACGGGTGGGTTGGGTTTACCGAAATCGAGACAATCCGTTTTAAAGAGACGACCATTTACAAGGGAAAGCCGATTGCGAGCTCCGAGTTTCTGACAGTTCTCCCGCTGGCATTCAAGGGCAACTGGGAAAAGGCTGCGGAAGTCCCCGCCGAGGTTAAAAAGTGAAACCTGGGTCTCTCGCTTCTCTCCCCTCCCCACTTCTTCCTCGGTTGACCAAGGAAGAATTGACACCATTACAGGAAAGAATGCTGGGGCATTATCTGCATAATGGAATGACGCTTAAAGATTTGGCCGCTGCTTTCCAGGATTTGCCGCGCAGGGATGCGGTCCTGGCCCTAGAGGGATTGATAAACAAGGGGTTCGTTCACCTGGTGAGAAAGCATGGGCTAACCTGTATCGAAAAGCTCCCTGCCGCCGAGTTCACCGTCCGGCACACTCTTAGATAATTCCCCTACAAGGCCATCCCCCATACAAAAAAGGCACATCTACAGCGAGAGGTGCCTTTTTTGCGAGCTGAAACGTCGAACGGTCAGGACATGCCCAAGGCACGTTTGTAGACTTCGAGGATTTCTTCCTGTTCCGTACGCTCATGGTCTTCCATTTTGCGCAGTCGGACAATCTGGCGAAGGATTTTCACGTCGTAACCAAGCGCCTTGGCTTCGCCGTAAACTTCCTTGATATCACCCATAAGGTTGGCTTTTTCTTCTTCAAGGCGTTCGATGCGTTCGATATAACTCACGAGCTGATCGGCAGCAATTCCACCAACTTCGGTCATGCAGGTATCCTTTAAATAGTTTGTTGACAGGTTGCAGGCGTGAATATGCAATCCTCAAAAAGCAAAGTCAAAGGAAAACTTTCAATTATCCTTTGACTTTTTCTTTGGCCTGCACTCGTAAGCAGTCAGCTACATCCGCATTGTCGGTCGCGGCGTATGGGCGTTAGCCAACTCGGGTGCCGGTTCATTGTTTGGAGCGTTATCAAGGTCTCGCCCAACCTTTTCTTCCAGCGCTGGAGCCACTTGAAAGCTTAGTGACAACACATCACATGCAGTCAGCATCGCGATGCGCTCCAAATCTGTTGCGGGCGGAGCTGCTTCATCTAGACAGGTTGCTCCAAAGAGACTTTGCATCTCAACTCTCATTTTCCTTAAATCCTTCTTGGTGAATTTCTTGTTCTCGGAATATGCTATAAGAAATCCTTACCAAATGGCAGTAAAAAGTCGGATCTAAAGCAAAATGCTAGACATGACAGAGCATACTTTTTCTCTTTGGCTGCAAAAGCTTCCGGAAGATATCCGTGAAGCCGTCTTGTCTGACGGCGGCACCTCGTCCGAAGGGGACGGAATTCTGGTGTCTGTTCTGCGCGATGATGTCGCCCCATCCCAGATTCCCGAACTGGTTCGAGAATATCCGCAGGATGTTCGGGCGTTCGGGCGGGCGCGGCGTATCCGACTGATGGCCTGGATGGCCAAGAAAACCTATCCAGACTCTCATGCCGTCTTTCGCAAGCTGACCGGCGAGGAAGAAGACGGGTCCGGGTCCAATAGCGAGACCGGTGAGCTGTTTCTCGAAGATATCAAGATTTTCGCGGAAGTCATCTCCAAACGGCAGATTCAACGCATGGCTTCCGAGAACCGGCTTGATGCCGTTGTTGAGACGGCCAAAACACTCGAAAACGAGATCACGTTCTCGCAAGGAGGAATGTAACCATGACAATGACAAAGAAAGCGCTTTTCAACGCGTCCATCGGGTCGCTGATGATTGCAGCTGTAGGTCTCACCTCCTTCGATGCTCATGCGCTGACTTCGACGGAGATGGAGGCAGGCTGCCTTACAGATGTTGCCATGGCGACAGATGACGCGCGCGAAGAAGCAATCAACCGTCACCTGCTCCTTGCCGAAGGTGCCTTTTCGGAGATGACCGAAACCTTCTCGGATATGTCCTGCCTGGAAAACCTTCTCGATGGAGGTATGGACATCTTCTTCTCTCCGCCGTCTCTTGGCAGCCTTCTCAACAAGCTGAAGAATGCCGTGTGCCGCAAGGCCAAGTCGATGCTCAACGAAGCTGTAGCACCGCTTAACCGGGCAGCAAACGCATCATTGAACGTTGGGGAAATTGCCCCCGGCATCAATCTTGGTAGCGTCAATGGTGGTCTGAAAACCCGTTTCAAGGGAAATGGCGACAATCAGGTCAAAACGAACATTGGCAGCGTGCTAAGCGGCGGCTCCAAAAGCAAGCGCGACGTGATCTTTGATGCTGCTGAGGTCGGCAACGGGATTTACGACGACATCCCGCGTTATGAATTTAACCCGAATGCGCAGTAAGCGGACATCGCGGAGGACTTAATCATGTCAGTTCGAAATTATCTATTTAGCGGGATACTGTCCCTCTTCGCTTTGGTCGCCATGTCCACCGTATTTTCGGCAGCACCACTGCGTACCGCGGATGCCGCGTGCTGCGTTGCATACGAAAGTTGGCACGTCGAGGCGACTGTCGATAAGGCTGAAAAATCCATCAACGCTGAAATTGCCATGATGGAATCATCTATCGTGGAAGCTCTGCGTCAGGCCACCGGTCAGCTCTCCGGAAACATGAAGGAAGGTCTCGCCGGGAATGCCCAGATTGCCGATCTTGCCGACAAACGTGACGTTCAGCGCGCCCTGGAAAAAGAACGCCTGGATGCGACGTCAGCATCTATCTCTGGGGCATCAACCTGTAACGTTGTGACCGGCACCGTGGGCTCTCAGGATTTGGAGGCAGCGTCGAAGGAATGGGCCGGTTCTGTATCTGACCTTCAGGTTGCATACGACGCCGGTGAGGCTGGTGCAGCTACGGCAGGCAAGGGACCGGCTATCGAGGCCCGTCTTGAAATGCACTGCCGCCTCTACGCTACTCAGGAAGACGTCGACCGTGGCATTTGTAAAACTGTCGCCTCCGAAGAAGACGGAATGGCAGGCAAGGACCGAAATGTCCGCACATTGTTGGACGCCAAGAACAGCGTTCTGTCTCCAAAGGAGCAGGATGCTGCTGTAGTGTTCCTCAACGGTGCTTTGAACCCCTCCCCGCTTGGCGCGGTGTCTTCCGGCATGATGCAGTCGGAAAACGGCAGAGCTATCGCTGCAAAACGTGAAGACAGCATCAAGCGGCAGTCCATCATCAACAACGTGGGCACCACGCTGGCTTCCAGATATGTCCCCATGGACATCGAAGTTGTCGGTACAGAAAGCGGTAAAGTTTCCGCACAGGTTCTCAAGGACTGGGCAGAAGCCACTTCCAAGCTGGTTCTGGGGTATGACCCCGATCCCGACGTCGAAAACTTTCCAGACGGCGTATCCTACGAAGCCAGGATGGAGCTTCAGTCAAAGTCCTGGTTTATGAACCCAACCTGGGCAATCGCCAATGATGCAGCAACAGAACCGACGCAGGTTCTCAAAGACATGGCGATGATGCAGGCCTTCCAGATTTATCAGAACTACGACATCTCCAAGACACTGCGAGAAACTTCTCTGTCTCTTGCAACGATCGCATCCATTCTGGAAGCAGGGTATCGCCAGGACAACAACCTGTAGTCTTTGGTGCAAGGAGTTCTTTGGAAAGAGGTATTAGGATGTCCGACCAAAACGAAGATGCTGCGGCAAAAGCAGAAGAAGTTTCTCAGAATGACACAGATGCCGTTCTTGCGTCCGCTCAGGATGAAGGTTCGCCTTCGGAAGATCCTGTAAGCTCGGAAACGGTTGCTGATACCCAGGCCACCGAGGCACCTGCTGTTCGACCCGGGCTGTTTGCTGGGGCAACATCCACAAACATGCTCGAAATGTCATCGGATGCGCCGCAGGTAGATCCGGTGGAGCCGGATGCGGCAGTTGAAGAGCCGTCGGCAGTTCGCACCGGTCTCTTTGGTGCTGCAAAATCCAAGAGTATGATCGATCAGGAGCGCGATAAACCAGTCGACGACCCTGCGTTTCAGACCGTTGAAGGCAGTCAAGCCATCCTTTCCGGTGAGGAAGAGAACGAGCAGCATATGAAAGCTGCTCGTGAAACAGCCCAAAAGGCACTTTCTGGCGGTCTCTTCGCCAACGTCAAACAGGCGAGTATTGTTGACCTGGAGGCAAAGCACTCCCGGGAACACGCCGATATCATCGAACAAGACAAGAAAGCGCTTGAAGAAGCGGCTATTCACGAACAGACCATGGCACTTCTGAGCGACGACCCCGGATTTACAACGGTTGACGTCAAAAATGCGAAAATCGATCCGAACCTGATCAGTAAGACCCCGTGGACGGAAAACGGCAAAATCGTAACAGATAGCCTGAAGGCCCGTGACGCCAGGGAGGCCGCTGCGGCATTGGCGGAAGCCGCTCAGGGACTGACGGGTGATGGTGAAACAGCACAGAGTGCCGCTGAGCATCTGAACGCTGGTGCAACAACCGAAGCCCAGCAGGAAGCCGCACTGAGCGATGATTTCCCAACCTATGAAGCCGTGGACGGCCTTCATGCCGATATGATGTCCTCGTTGCTGGCCGCACGCCAATCCGCCTTGGGAGAGAACCGGGCAAAGGTTAAAATGACGGAAGAGCAGCGAAAGGCTCTTGAAGAACAGATTAACGCGGACGCTGCGATGCGCCAGCAGGACGCGCAGCGTCAGGGCCCGCCCTCCGTTCTGGGCTCTCTGGCTGGTCTGTTCCAGAGCGACCCAAGTGGCAAGCTTCGCAAAGAGCATGCGAAAATCACCGCTGATTCCATCAGGGGGTCGGCTTTTGGCGAACGTGTAGTTAATCAGCAGTTCCGTCAGATGACCAACGCTGCTGACAGCATGTACCGGTCGTTTGCCGATCTGGACTCGAAGGTCAAAGACTTTAACCAGAAGTTTGCGACTTCGGCCGACGGCAGAAAGTTTCTTGACGCCCTTGATTATGTGGCCGACAGACGAAAAATTTCTGTTTCGACTCTCCGGGAACATCTGAACGACCTGAGCAATCACGACCCCAAAGACACCGTCCTGATGAAACTGCGTCATCGTCAGGATAAGCTCTGCAAGTCGCCCGAATTCCAGAAAGACCTTCAGGAAATCAATATGATTTCCGACAAGATGCGCCGGAATGGCAAACGGTTTGCAGCTGATCTTCAGATGCTAAAGCGCAATGGCGTCGACTTTGCCGGAATCGAAGACCTGGGCACCAAACTCGCCGAAGGCATGAAGATCGATGACCCGCTTCTGTCGAAACCGGGCGAGGCTGGTAAACTTTCGAAGGCACAGGATGACCTCAAGAAAATGGTCGACCACCTTCGCAAGGTCATTGAGGGTTTCTTCAAGACCCTCACGTCACTGTTCTCGCGCAGTTCCAGTGCCGCGTAACTGAAAGGACCAACTATTGTCCGAACTTTGGATAATTGAGGCCCCCGGAAAGGCGAGGACGCTTGAAGGCATCCTCGCCCGATTGGGCTTGGATGCCGCCGTACAGGCGACCAAAGGGCATTTACTTCAGATGCCAGAATCTCTTGGAACACTGGGAATTGATAAAGATTTCCATGAGTACGCTCGGGCACCCCAGGACCTGGACCTATATAAACGCATCCGGACAATGGCAAGGTCTGCCAGCAAGGTTATCATCGCGACCGACGCAGACAGTGAGGGTGATGTTATTGCGTGGGATGTTGCCGAAGCAATCGCAGACATTCAGCCTCACCCGATCCGCGTGCGGCTCAAAGGAATGGACGATGAGTCTATTCAGGAAGCTTTGGGTGCAGCCACCGAAGTGTTAAAAGCCGATGCCATACCAGGCCGCACCCGCGCAATCATTGATCGAATGATCGGCGCGACCTTCTCCAAACCGGGAGTAACCGTTGGGCGGGTAGCCACCGCAATGCTTGGCGTCGTGATTACCGAGAAGCCCACGGTCTGGCGATTGAACCTGTCCGCACCGGCAAAGGACGGCGGGAGGCCATGGCTGACAAATGTGGACGTGAAGCCGCCGATGTCTTTGAGTGACGCCCGCCAGCTCGAAAAAACAGCCTTCCCCGCACTGTCCATGAAGTCGTCAGACCAGGCCGTCTCCCAACCAGCCCACATGGGAGACATTATCGTAAGGGCATCTGAAGAGCTTGACATGAGGCCGTCAGAAACAGCGCGAGCTTTGCAGCGCTCTTATGAAGCCGGGAAGATGTCGTACCCGCGGTCAGGGTCTCGCGGCATGAGCCCGGTTGCTGCACGCAAACTGAAGAAGATCCTGCAAAAATCGGGTTACAAGTTCAATGAAGAGTCTGTAGCTGGGAAACCCGAGAACGATGTTCACGATGCCCCGTATCCGATTGGAAATGTCGACGTCACCAACAATCCGGCGCGACTTGGCGAGGATGAAGGGGTAAGGGGGCTTGTTGCGCGAGACCTTATCAAGACGGGACAAAAGCACGTTAAGGAAACCGCTGACAGCTCGAAAATCCGCAATCACTTGCTGTCCGAAGGCTTCTCGCCAGAGGTGGCGCAAATGATTGCCAGCCTGAATTGGCATCGTGAGCAAGGTCCGCGATATCCGGGTCAAGTCAGTTGGTCGGAATCCAGACTGGAAAAAAGAAACCAAGATGCGGTTCTGATGGAGAGCGTCATGAAGGCGGGACTTGGTCGTCCCTCGACTTGGCCCAACCACATTGAGAGTTTTCTGAAGCGGGACCTTGTCGATGAAGACTTCAAGCTCACCGAAAAAGGGAAAAGCTGGCTGCGCCAGAGCCCTCGTGAGCTGATTAACCCCAAACTGTCTGTTGCTATCGAGAACGCCTGCGAAAATGCAACCGCCAATCTTGATGTGTCAGGCCGAGAACCATGGGAGGTACTGGCCCAGAAAATTGTCACGGCTCTTCCCGGGAACATCCAGGCACCGTTGGTCGGCTCCGTTGAGAATGTGCAGTCTCGGCCGCGAACAGATTTCAGGCACATGGTTGAAGCCGGAATCGATTTTGATAGCTTAACCGTTCACAACGCTTTCGCCTACACACCAGACTAGAACCGAAACAGCGTTGAATATGCGCTAATTTCTGACAACAAATGTTTAAACATTTAAACATTTGGCCCATGTAAAAGTGACCTTTATGAGACCGGACCACAACCTTCCCCTTCCACGTCTATACCTTGACCTTGATGGTGTGTTCTTCGATTTCGCCCGCACCGTCAAAGAGAACTTTGGTGTCAACTGTGATACGGAATCCCTCGATCCAGTTTGGGCGAAAGTCCGGTCAAATCCGAGCTTTTGGGAAACCTTGCCTCTCCTTGATGATGCTTGGGATTTGTGGTTACACGTCCGAGAGCTGTCACCAATCTTTCTGACAGGTGCCTGTGACCCAATCCCGATTGCAGCAATTGGAAAGACCGCCTCAGTGAGGAAGGCCTTCGGTCAAAACCCGGTCTATGTCACACGTGCGTCTCAGAAGCATGAGTTTGTCGTTCCCGGGGATATTCTCATCGATGACTCCGAACGCAATATCGAGCAGTGGCAATCGGCCGGAGGTGTCGGCATCTGTCACAGGTCCGCCGATGAAACCATTGCCACCCTCAACGAACTGCTGGGGCCAGAAGGGCAGCTTCATGATGCGCTATATATGCGACATGTCCAGAAGTTGCGGTCAGCCCACAAAGACGCCTATCATTCCAAAATTGGATTCTGGGAACTCCCGACCGAAGCTCGCCAGTGTGTCATTGCGCGCTTTAGCCCAACATTTGCTGACGTTGGTCGCGACATGCGGCTGTCCTCAAATCATGTTCTCTCACCAACGCCAACTGCGGGTATTGCCAAGATTTGTGTCGTCGGCGAGCACGTTTTCACAAGCGACGGACTGCATCTGCTATTTGTTCTGGTGAACGATCAACTAACGGCTGAGGATGGCACCGTCCATCATGTGGTGGTAGCACATAACAATCTCGAGGCCCCGGATGAACGGTCAATCATCGTCGCCAACGCCTTCTTCAAAGCTCACGGTGCATTTGCCTGCCACAACATTCCTGAAGCGGTCGAACTTCCTGGGCACGCTATGTGGAGAGGTCGCCCCGACCTTAAGGTGCGCGGGCTGACACCGACCCCAAAGGTCAGCTCTGTCACGCCTTACCAGTTTCCTGACGGCAGTACAGGGACCGTTGAAGTGGTATCGTCGCTTGATTTGGAGGTAACGGTTTATCGTAACCGTGATAGCCAGATCCATCACCCAACCCTGCCTGCCATCATCCGAAGAATACCTTCCCTGGACTCTGTTGAGTTCTCGGCATGGTACCAAAACGGGGAGTGCTTGAGGCAAGTGCTTCCATCGCGGGATATCCCGGACGAATCCAAGATGAAAACAAATCCAAAAGTTTAAACATTTAAACTTTTAACTGCGCGAAGAGGGCCAGAAAAGTTTTCTGGCCCTCTTTTTTCGTGGTGAAACCTCGAATATGTGTCAGAATCGCGCCCGCTACCAAAAATGTTTACGTTTCGATAACCACTTTGATCGCACTTTGACCTATGTCCTATAAAGGAGGTCCTAATGGCGCTTCAGAAAGCAGTTGTTCCAAGTCCTGAGATTCCCCAGGCGGAAGTGGGAAAAACTTCTGCCAGCCGCAAGAGGAAAATCGTCACCATTGCCAGCCCGAAGGGCGGGTCTGGCAAGACCACCGCGACAAGAAATTTGGCCGTCCTTGCAGCCTTGGAAGGCCTCACTGTGGCAACCGTTGACTTCGACCGGCAGCGCACGTTGACCAAGTGGTGGGGGAAACGTCCCCCTGAATGCGCGCCGATTATTCATTACGAGGTTACTCTTACCGACCTTGAAGAAGTCGCTGCCGTCGCTGAAATTGACGATGCCGACATTATTCTCGTCGACACCCCTCCAAGCGTTGAAGACCATGCAGAGGCAATGCGCATGCTCATAGACATGTCTGACCTTGTTCTGGTGGCGACTTTCCAGGGTGGGGACGACCTGGACTCCGTCATCCCATGGATGCAGTATCTTCGCCAAACTGACATTCCGGCCGCATTTGTTCTTGGAGGAACGAAGCGGCGAACAATCTCCCTTGAAGACGCAAAGCGGAAGCTTATTCAGAAAGGGGAGCTGTGCCCGATTGACCTTCCCCACTATGAAGATATTTCTCAGGCTGCCAACGTCGGGTTAGGGATTGCAGAAATTAAAAATGCGAAGGGAGCCGAAGACGCCGAGGGCATCTGGCACTTTGTTCGCGGCAGACTGGCAATTTAAGGAGGGCACTTCGATGTCAGGTAAAAAGCTTCAACCGGCAACACGGGCTACACAGTTCTCTAGAAATGTCCTGAGAAAACAAGGGATGTCGACTGATGAACGCGTGCATGAGATGCAAGGTGTCTCATTCAATCTCAATAACAAAAGCGAATTTGTTGCTGAGATTAAGGTCCTCTGGCGAGAGGCTCAGGCTCGCTTCATCCTTGTTGGCAAGTATCTTATGGCAGCGAAAGAGCGCCTTCCTCACGGCGAATTCGAAGCCATGATACTCAATGACCTTCCCTTCGGCAAAGGTGTCGCCTATCAGCTACGCAGGGCAGCTGAGGCCATTGAGAATGGCCTACTTATTGAATCCGAAATTCCGCCAAACTATTCAACCGTCTATCATCTGTCGACACTTGCATCCAAAGAAATCCAGCAAGCTCGGCAAGAGGGGGTCATCCACCCCGAAGTCACGATGGCTGAGGTGAAGTCTTTCAAGAGGAAACTCCGCGTCATCGATGCCGTGGAAGTCGATGACAATGGCAACGATGTGGAACAAACTAAAGTGCGGACTGAGCTGTTGGGCCGCCGAGCCACCATTGTTAGCCAGATTGCCAAACTTGAAAAAGAGCTGGAGAGCATAGATCGCAAACTCGGCTTAAAGTCAGTCTCGTAACCTACACGATACCGTACACACGAAACGAAGAGCGACCGGTCAGTTCTTGCACTACCGGTCGCTCTTTAATTTTCGGACCATCATGAAGCAGGCGTTCAAGGATATTTGCACAGGCGCGGGATGATATGCCGAGCTCAGTTGATGCTGTGGTGGTGGTCACGGCAATTCTCTTAAATAGCAAATCGACCACTCTTGGCAAATTTGACGACGATCTCATCGAAAAATCGACCTCCTCAAATGCCCTGTGAGCGGCCTCTAAGCGATTTAATAGGCCGTAGGTGCCGAGACACCCCAACTCCACTCCACGGGCAAATTTTCGATGCCAGCGTGAGTCCGGCCCCGGACTGAACGAAAAGACATCCTCATGAAACCCGGTAGAAATCATCACCCATGCTTTTTCGGTCAGTCCGGACCGCGCAAGCCAGGCGGATGCCAATACACGACCAGCCTCGGGGCTAATCATCTCGTCACAGCCTGATGTGTTCCAAAGATACAAAATCTCGGCCGCAGCCATCAGGGGAGGGATGCCTTTCCATCGAGAGACATTCTCAGCGGAAAAGACCTCTTCCAGTCCATATCGGATATCATCAAAATCACGCTGCTCTCTTTGACCGGCAGAAATCCAACTTGTTTGGAACCCCGTCCCGGATTTTGCTTTCAAGCGCAGTCGGGTCATTGCGACCAGTCGAAGAGGGGTGAACATCTGCCTCGGACTGCGTCGACTTGCGACACGCAGAAAAGGCAATAGATCTGCCGTTCTGCTCATTTCGTTCGAGATTGGGCCGTCGTAGGCGTCAAAGGCCACCAAACGCAAGTCTTCCGGGATGACATAATCACCACTAAGGCGCGCTGACGACACAGCTTCGGCCAGTACAGCTCGTTCAATCCATCCTTCACGCACCCGTTCAGGAGCCAGACGCAGACTTTCGTTCAACTTGGTAATTGCTTGTGTGGCATCGTTCAGTCGTTTAACGACGCCCAGAGATATCTCTGCGGTCTCTGTCAGCCCTTGGAACCCGAACATGCCCACCTCCTAACATGTTCGTCAACATACTTGTTTTCTCGATGTTCGTCCACGACTTTGGCGTGGCATCTAAATCGCCAAATACAGCGATTCAGCATGTCAATTCGGAAGCTAACTACACCTTAGAGTCACTATACCAGACACTCTCATTCTTGGCATTTTTCCCTGTCGGAACCGACCATTTTCCAAAGAAAAAAGGGGAGAGCAATGCTCTCCCCTGTGAGGATCTTCGCAGCAAGTTTGCTCGTATTTTAGTTAGCTGCTTCCGCCTTTTTCGCGCGGGATTTTTTGCTATTGCCACGTCCAAGGCCAACTTGAATTGCGTAGTTGCTTTTCTGTTTGGCATAGTTCGGGGCAACCATCGGGTAATCCGCCGGGAGGCCCCACTTCGCGCGATACTCTTCCGGGGTAAGTCCGAATGCACCATTCAGGTGACGTTTAAGCATCTTCAGCTTTTTGCCGTCTTCCAGGCAAATGATCCAGTCGTCGGTAAGCGACTCACGGATCGGAACGGCTGGCTGCTGTCCAGTCTCGCTTACTGGGCGCTTGTTCTCCGCGATTGCATCGACAGTTGCCTGTGCCGCTGGCGCAGACGCTGCTGGAGCGGCGGGGGAAGAAGTCGGTGTCGTTGGCGTAGCAGGCCCTACTTTTACAGAAGCAGCCTGGGCATTTGCAAGAGAAGCACTGATCTGCGTAATCAGGTCCGGCAGAGTGCTCGCATCTTTCACTGCGCCGTGCTCGATCAGGTTGTTCACGATACCAGCAACAATGGTTGTTGTATCAGGAGTTGTTATTTCGCTCATGTCTTATCTCCGATGAATTACGGTAAATGACGCCTCACAAGAAGCTGTTTACTAGACTAAAAGATAGTTTGCAAGCAAAGGATGCCAAAAAAAGCAAAAAATTTAACAACAGCCCTCATTTTTGGCGGAAAACTAGGGAAAACGAACCAGCCGATCCTTCTATTTTGCTTCACTATATAGAGAGCGGCCATCGCTTTTCTTGTTTGAGAAAGGAGAACATAACGAGAACATTTGTAATTACATGCCGCGTACATAAAGGTAAGAAAGGATAACAAACAGATTTCTGCTCACCATAGACTATTTCAAGCGGAATTTTGGAAGGGCAATGTAAAGCACACTAATACCTAAGAAAGAAAGAAGTGATGTCTACTTTGCTTACATTAACCTTTAGTTAATCTCTGGAGTACCAAGACCACAGTTAACATTTTTAACTAAAGCACTCAGCTTTACATTCACTAAAAAAGATAGGTTAACTATCCTGCCCGTTATCCTTTTAGTTCTGGTGAATCTGCAACCTAGACGTGGTATTTTCCCTTAATTCGAGCGGTTGAGGGACCGATATACCATCTTAAGGCTTTCTGTTTTTTCTGGTTCTCTCATCGTGGAAATAGCCCCTCCCACTCGTAAGGGTAGGCCAAATTTCGGACGAAACGGCAGCACACCTGCTCCACCCCTATGGTTGATAATCCGTCGCCGTAAGGATTACTTTGATGCAAAATCTTTGGCCGGAGCGAAGGGAAAGCCTATCTTTGAGGTCAAGAGCCAGCATGCCCCAGAAACTTTGCTTACTTTCTCCCCAAAACGGCAAAATTCACGTAGGCTGCCTTCATTATATCGTCTTCCTGCACCCGCTGTAAGTTCATAAAACCCCGACAAAACGTGCGGTTATGCTCCACGATACGGAATTTTAGGATTAAAGTCCTACATATGGGCTAGGTTTGTACTTTTGTCGCGGCATCCTCTTTTTTGCTTATCTGTGTTCGGTAACGAGTCTTTTGAGTTTTGGGTGGGGAAGAGGACTTGCTGCTAGCAATCGGCTAAATTCGCGATCGATATCTGTGAGGCATCCCAAGGCGACTCACCCATTGAGCATTTCATATGTTCATTAGCAGATGCCCGAACATCATTTGATGAATATCGGCCTCGTAAAAATTCTACTTGAAAATCTGGTTCTCCACGAAAGAAATCGCCGAGAATCCTGACCGGTTGCTCAGTTATGCCGCGTAAACATGCCCGTGCGGTTCTTGGCCTTTGACTTGGTAGTAGGCCAAGGTCGAAGCCAAGCAGGTAATCTAGAGGAGCCAGCTTCAAGGGTGCGGTTTTCCTAGATAAAATCAACATTTTGAAAGAAAAATTTATTAACTTTTGATCTTTTCCTTGACTGCTAATGGAAAATAGGGAAAAAGAAGCACACGCCATTGACGAAGTTCCTTCATGGATTGTCGAGAATGAGCCTCACAACTCGCTTGTAGTCCCATGCGAATAAGCTTCCTTCAGCTTGGCAGGTTGGTTAACATTGTTCCCCTATCCCCCAGAAAAGTGCGGAATTTCTGCCCTTTGCGAGGGATAGGGGAACTTTTATTCCTGGCCGCTTGTGCGTCCTTCCTGATGGCCAGTTTTCCAAATTACCCTATTGCCAGTTCAGGCCAACCTGTATAATGTTGACAAAGACAATTTGGCAAAGAGGCTCTCATGGCACATTCCGACCTTTCGGCTCGTTACGCAGAATTAACCGCGAAGCTTATTTCGGCATCTGGTATCTACCATGCGCCGGAAGCAAACCCGTCCGGGTTCATCATGACTGACGAAGCCTATGATGCCATGAGACGGGAGGTTCTCCAGATGGAGAGAAACCATCCGCACCTTGTTGGGACGACGGACTGGAAAGATGAAGTTGGCACAACCCCTTCGGCGGCTTTCCAGCAGGTCAAGCATTCCGTACCGATGCTTTCGCTTGATAATGCCTTCTCAGGAGAAGACCTTTCTGATTTCGTATCCCGGGCAAAAAAGGAACTTGGGCTACCAGAAGGAGAGGTGCTCGAGTTCATCACCGAAACCAAAGTCGACGGCCTGTCGAACTCTCTGCGTTACGAACAAGGGCGGCTGGTTCGCGCTGGTACGCGAGGTGATGGCACTATCGGTGAGGACGTCACAGCGAATGTCGCTACCATTAATGACATCCCGCAGGTGCTCTCGGCTCCATTCCCGGACGTACTGGAGATCCGGGGTGAGGTCTATATGAGCAAGGCGTCTTTCCTTGCCCTCAATCAGGCCCGTGAGATCGAAGGGGAGAAGCTCTTTGCCAATCCGCGCAATGCGGCCGCCGGAAGCTTGAGGCAGTTGGACCCATCGGTCACAGCCTCCCGCTCACTTGGATTCTTTGCCTATGCTCTCGGTGAGACCTCTGAGCCCATTGCAGAAAGTCAGAAAGCTCTGCTCGACCGTTTTGCCGCATGGGGATTCAAAACCACTCCAGGGACAGCCGTTTGCCGGACTGTCAATGAAATCATCAAACAAACTGAGTTCATTCTTGAGCACAGGGAAAGCCTCCCATTCGACATTGACGGTCTTGTGGTCAAGGTTAACCGCTTCCCCTATCAGGAAGAACTTGGATTTGTCAGTCGCGCCCCGCGTTGGGCAACAGCCTTCAAGTTTCCTGCCGAGCAGCGCCAAACCGTCGTTAGAGATATCGTTGTGCAGGTTGGGCGTACCGGTGTCCTCACTCCCGTAGCTGAACTTCAGCCCGTTACCGTTGGCGGTGTCGTCGTTTCCCGCGCTACCTTGCACAATATCGACCATATCAAAAAGCTTGATATTCGCATCGGTGACACCGTTACCATTCAGAGGGCAGGCGACGTTGTGCCGCAAATTACTGAGGTGCATCTCCAACACCGTCCTGAAGTGTCTGAGGCCTATGTACTGCCTCACAACTGTCCTGTATGCGCCAGCTTAGTTGTACGAGACGACGCCGCAGCGGCGATTTGCTCTGGCGGAATCCTTTGTTCCAGTCAGCTCACTGAACGGCTGAAGCATTTTGTGAGCCGTGATGTTTTCGATATTGAGGGGATGGGGGGTAGCCGAATTGAAGAATTGGTCGGTGCCGGGATGCTTTCACACCCCGCAGACATCTTTAAGCTCCACACCTTTGCAGGCCAACTGGAAACGTTCAACGGATGGGGTAAGAAGTCGGTGGCTACGCTGATGGTCAATATCGACCAGCGCCGCAACGTGGAACTCAGCCGGTTTATCACAAGCCTTGGAATTCGTGAGGTCGGCCGGACAATGGGGCGCTTGTTCGCCAATCATTATAAGACTCTCGCGAACTGGCGAAGCAACATGGAAAAGGTTGCTGCCGGAGATGAAGCCGCAACCCAGGAGCTTCTGAGCATCGACACTGTTGGCCCCATTATCTGCCGCGAAGTCGCTGCTTTCTTCGCCGACTCTTCGAAGCTGGAGATGCTTGATGCGCTGTGTCAGGAAGTTTCTCCTGCGGAGGTCGCAACCAGTGCAAAGGCAGAAAACTCACCGATCATTGGTAAAACGATCGTCTTCACCGGGACCATGACAAAGATGAAGCGCCCGGATGCTGAAGCAGACGCTCGGGATCGGGGCGCAAAAACATCTGGCAGCGTATCAAAGGCGACTGACATTCTTGTTGCCGGTCCTGGGGCAGGTTCAAAGCTTGCCAAAGCAACATCACTCGGCGTGAAAATCCTGTCCGAAGATGAATGGTGGAACATGGTTGGAGCCACCGAGTAACTTTTTCAGCGACATCGGATTCCCAAGCCTGAATGCCCCGAGCGCCAGCAAGGATAGCTCGGGGTTTTTCTTTATTGATTTCGCTTATTCCTTGAATTTTTTCTACGCCAGCTTAGTATCCAATGGAGAATTAAGTAGGAAAAATCATGAACAGTATTTCATCGCGGACCTTTTGGGTGTCGCTTGCCGTGGCATTTGGCGTAACACTCTATGTGACATCGTCGGTGCTGGCACCGTTTCTTATCGGGGTGGCCATAGCATACATGCTGGACCCTCTGTGTGAACGACTTGATAGAATAGGTGTTCCGCGCTGGGCTGCTGCCGGTGCGGTCCTATTTGGCTTCTTCAGTACACTAACCGCAGTGTCATATTTCCTAATCCCATTTGTTTGGGGTCAGCTTGTGGATCTTGTAAAACACCTGCCAGAAATCCGAACAGCGCTAATGTCCTACCTCCAGCCTGCTTTGGACGCCGGGAAGCCGCACATCAGCCCGATGGTCATTGAACGAGTGCAGGAAATCGCAAACATTTCAACCGGAACCATCGTCTCCGGAGCGAACAAGATTGTTAAAGGAGCCGTTACCGGTGGATTGGCTGTCATGGATGTTTCGGTGATTTTCGTTCTCTCACCGATTGTTGGCTTCTACCTGTTAAAGGATTGGCCCGAGCTATCCTCTTTCATCACCGATTCCTTGCCGCGCGCATACGAAAAGAAAATCCTGGCCCTTGCGCGCGCAATTGACCAAACATTGGCCGCCTGGCTTCGTGGTCAAATGGTTCTGTGCCTGGTGCTTGCCTGCTTCTATATGGTCGCCTTAACCCTTTCAGGGCTAAAGTTCAGCCTTTTAATCGGGCTGCTTACCGGCCTTTGCGCGTTCATTCCTTTTGTCGGGTTTGCGATTGGCCTAACGGCGGCCTTGGTTGCGGCGGCCTTCAGCTTTGACACATGGACCGGTTGGGCTTGCGTTGGCTTCATCTTTGCCATCGGCCAGATGCTTGAAAGCTATGTCTTAACGCCCCGCTTGATTGGGCAAAGCGTTGGCCTCCATGAAGTGTGGGTCATGTTTGCATTAATGGCGGGGGGAGCCGTTCTCGGTTTTACAGGCGTGCTGCTTGCTGTCCCCACCGCAGCAATCCTTCGGGTGCTATTGAAATCCGCCTATGGATCTTATCTGGAAAGCGATTACTACACGAAGTGATACCGGTTGTGCCAAACAAGAAAGTGCCCCTCTGGTCAGGCCGGAGGGGCACTTTTCTTAGTGCATCGTTGTCGCCAGATGTCGGGGCAGGGTGTCAGGACATTCGTGTTCGCAAACGGCCCTACAGTTTTCCCTTAAGATGCGCGATACTTCGTCGACATCATACTCACCCGCCTCGAGGGTAACAGCGTCCAGAACCCCATTGATGCCTGCGGTAATAACAATTTGCAGCCGGTATTCACTGTCCACACTGAAATGACCGACCGGCTGATATCCGCTAGTTTCCCCAACAGTCTGCAATCGCGTCTCTAACTCAAGGGACGACAACTTCTGCATTACGAAGATTCCGCATCCCCACGGATTACCAGGATTATAGAAGGCTTCAGAACCTTTAATCACCGACCGCAGGTCGTCGCAGAAGCTTCCCATGTGGTCAGAAACAAACGTATCTGACATGTTGGCGATTAAGTGGTGATTCTGAGCTGCGCCACCCCCTGAGCGGACAACAAGCCCCATTACATGACGGAAGCACACCGGTGTGAAGTTACGACCAATATCCCGCGGACGCAAAAACACTCCAAGCTGGTCGTCTGCCTCGCTGAGAGACTGCCCAAAACTCGGAAAGGTTTCCGAGGGCAAGGTCAGATTTTCGCCGCCACTCGTGGTGGACATAGCCAAGCTGAGCGCCAGGACAGAACACGTGATGGGGTCCATGTTCCTGACATCTTTTGGATGAACCCAACCATTCGCGACATAGACCTGTTCATCCTCAGAGGCATATCTTTGAATCAAGTCTCGAACTTCCGGCACTGGGAGGTCCGTCGCTTCGAGCAAGTTTAACATCACCGGTAAAACGAACAGTAAGGCCTCCCTCCCATCTGCCAGCTCAACCCTTTGTGAGAGCCCCTCAATCATATCAAGTACCGATTTCCCGCTTTCATTGCAGGCTCCCTCTGAGACCGACACCACTTCATTCATGGCAGTAATGTCTTTGTCTTTGAGCATCTGCATAATCTGCTCGCGTACAACCTGCTCATCCATTTGATCCGAAAGGAGCAAGTCCGTGATTTTCTGTGCCTTGTTCATGTCGTCCACTACCCGGCCTTGAAAGCAAAATTATCCTTTATTTCTATTGCCTGAAAGGAGAACTTACAAGCAAAACTTGACCGCTCGCAAAACAAAACAGACGCCCATCATGTGAAGGGCGTCTGAATAAGGAATTGAATGACGTTGTGAGGCGTCACTACATCAAACCGGTCATTAACCGGAGATTATTTTTTTCCGAATGGAATCTCTACCACATTATCACCGAGCGGTCTTCCCTTTCGTGGCAACGGCACAACATTTCCGCTCGCATCCTCCTGCGCTGCCACCTCAGGCTTGTCCGCCTCCGCAATACTCACTACTGGCAGATGCATCTGGAATTTCGAATTGACATCCCGCAATTCGAAAATGGCGCCAAATGGAATGGTAATCATCGTTTGAACACCGTCAAACTGAAGGTACACGTCAAAATCATTGTCGCGGACTTCCATTCCGCTGAACAAGTGCTGAATGATAATGACCATCGCATTCGGGTAGAGAGCTTTCAGACGGGGAGGGATGACAACCCCTGGATAGTCGGTGACAAATCTCAGCTCAATTCCGTTCTCTTCACACGGACCGACCTTGCCCATGGTCGTGAGAACCTCAGCGATGGCATTGCGCGCATGTGCTGAGAAGGTTGCTAACATGTCGATAGGAGGAATGGTCATAAGATGGCCCAGCTCACTTGCATAGTGAAGATAACTTGACGTTAGGTTTTAGCCAATTTGCTTTATCAATTTTCCTTTGTCAACACATTATTATCCTTAAAGTGCGCAAGTGATCGGGGGCCTATATTTTCTTGCAAACCACCACTAGGACGGACTAAATATCACCGAGCAACTGCCTGTATATATTCTGGAGGTTACGAAGTGCCTAAATTCAAGCTACCCCCATTGCCCGGTGGCGGCAAACGTGCAAATCCGCCCCAACTGGAACAGACACCAGCTCCCTGTAGTTTACAAACCCCTGCGTACCGAGAAGAACATCTCCGTGCTCTCTTGCCGGGAGACCAGGTTGTCATCAGAACAACACAGGGCGGCATGCTTGGATACACTCTCGCAAACGTTGAGTGGGTCAATACCAAGAATGGTCGCTTTGGCGTCGACAAGACAGGTCTGTTGGCCTCCGGCGGAAACTCCTTCTACATGAAATCTGGAAAGAACACATTTGCACCAACGGGACAAACAAGAGCTTTTGCACTGACCGATGAACTTCGGAAATTTATTTCAGAGTATGGTGAGAACCCGCTATCTCCGTCTATCAGTTTGAAATACAAGGTGCGTTTCGATTAATGCCCGGCAAAGATTTCGTTTAGGTGAACCCAAAAGCTCCGTCTAAACTTTCCCTTCGTTCAATTGTGAAAGATTCCTGTTCACACACTCGTTCAAAATGAGCTACTTTGTGGCAAATGTGGACAGTTGGTTAGTATAGGAAGGTGGGGCTTGAGTTCAGAAGAAGTGGGAGGCATCGGCAGGCGCATCAATCTTTGCGAGAGAATTGCCGGTTCCAGATTGGCTTTAGCTGCCAAAACTGGAATTTCTGCCAGGACGCTTGAAAATTATAGTCATGGTCGAAATGATCCGAAGGCGTCGGCTTGTGTGCAAATTGCCGCGGCGACCGGCGTTTCGGTGCAGTGGTTGCTCACCGGATCTGGCGAAGTGTCGAAAGTAGCTGACGAGACAACTCGGAAGATCGTTTTTAACATCGCCTATTATCTGGCACGCAGTTCGGACGATGTAAAGGTTGACCCAAACACATTCGCTGACTCTTTCTTGGCACTTTTTGACTACAGCATCGAAAAAGAAGCAAACAGGGCGTTTAATGTTGAAACTTTTGAGAATGTAGTTGAGTTTGCATCAAAGCGATTTCAACAAGTCGCAAGCTAGAGAGTGATGCGATCTTTTCTTTCGTGCCAAAAAGGAACGTATAGAGGTGAACTTACATCATGTGAGTTCACCTGTTTTTGTGCATAGCAACATTGCAAAACCAGCACCCCTGACAAGCAAAAGCCGAAGTTACCATAGTCTTGCAAGGAAAACTTGCATCTATGGATTTCAAGGGGGCTATTATGACTGGTATGGTTATTGAAAAGCCGCGTACCAGAACCCGGAAAATTGCGACCGGGCTTCTGAATCGCTTCGGAACTTTTATCAAAACGTCGACTTTTGCTTCGAACTTTCGGGTGCGCTCCACAGAGCGGGCACTGATGCGGTTGTCAGACCGTCAATTGCAGGATATCGGCTTGTCCCGCAGTGACATCCCGGCGCTTGCTCGTGAACGTGAGAAGAATGCTTGACTTCTTTTGCGGCCGGTTCCGCCATATTGAGGCAGCTGCTTTGCTCAAGCAGCTGCCCTTTTTGTTCTTGCATAGTTATCCGTGACAATTCCTGAGACAAACAAACCTAATTGCTTCAGGACAAAGGCCAGATGCCTTCACAAAACTTCCATCATAAGCTCGGCTTGCTGCTGTTAAGCTATTTGCAGCTTGCCAGACAGCAACTGCACTCCTTGGATCAACAGAATCTAGCGACCTTGACCAGAACTCGAAAAGATATTGAGACCCTTAAGGAAAACATCAGTGTTCTTGAGGAGCGTGGCCCTCATACGTTGAACTTCATTTTTAAGAATGTTGCAAAATCGCTGCCATCTCTCCGTGAAAGACTTCTGTCGCTTAAGGCACGCGAGCGAGGTTGCCTTGAAAAATCTCGCCAGGTGGTCACGTCCATCAACAAAATGTTTGAGGCCGACCTCATCCTTGAAGATTTCATCTTCAGAGCAGCCCAATTGACATTTAAGTCGGAGAGAAATTACGCATTGGGTAGCCTTGAAACATTGGTCTCGCACAGATCTGAAGAACTCACGTCAACGGATGCAGATCCACTGGAAGCAATTGATAATTGCCATGCTATGATTCAGGCAGCGGCCCATCTCCTCGATGCGGAAGAAATAAGGCAACGTAAAAGGCTCGAGGCGACGGGGAATATCATACGCTTTCGGGATGCCACACTACATAAACACTTTTAGTTCAGCCGCTTTTTGGTCGGGATAGCTCACAATTGGACTTTGGTCAGGTGCACTGATGGTCAATAACAGCACATCTACAGCGTTCATCTCTGGAACGTTAAAGAGCCTCGGTATGCTTGCCGATCAGGCTGCAAAGCCAGGACGGCTTGAGCTGTCGTCGCTCATTCGGAAAGCCAAGTCCATCCAGTCTCGAATGAAAGAGGCGAAGGCTGTATGTGTGGCGGCCAGTATCAAGGTCAAAAGATATCGTATGGTGCCATTCTATGGTGCCCGACTTAAGCGTGACTATGCGACCAAGGTGCGGCGATATCAGGAACTCCAGGCGGAGTTGAAACTGCTGGCTCTGCGAGCGCAGAATGAGCAGTTCACAATCGAGCAGTCGCGCACAATCAGAAAGAACCTGCTGAAAGCCTACCAGTCTAGCAGAGGAAAACCATTTGGCCTTACTGCGGCCAAAGAGGTTGCCGAACTCGATAAGCGTGCTCAGTTCCTTCAGGATACTCTCGGAAAGGAGATGCAAAGCCCGGAAGCCCTGATTGCAAAGCTACTCGGTCTGTCCCAGATTGCCATTCAAATCAGTCAGTCGACTTCCGAGGCTGAGCCATTGAATATTGACTACACACATGTGGACAATGCCGAACCTGTTAGGTTCAATAGGCCTGTCGTAAAGTCGAAGAGCAAATCGGCACAACTGGCTTTGGACTTTGACGGGACTGGTCAGGTTGAAGAGGAAGAGCGTATCTGGCTCCCTGTCTCTGTAAGCAGGACACATGAAGTTCGGCAACTCGGAGCAAATCTGGATGCAAGCGCACCCCGGCGTGGAAGTCAGCTTTGGGTGCCTGTGTCACAGCGTCACAAGGTAGAGCATCTGCTCCCCCTGGCATTCAGGCGAGAAGCAACACAGTTTGAGTTTCCCCCAATCAGACACAATGCTGTAGGCCAGAATCTTTGGTCTGTTTTTGACAAAGACACTTGGAACCATATCAGGACGACAGCGTACGATCGGGCGGGACATCGGTGCCAAATCTGCGGAAAGCAGGGAGGAAGTCTATACTCCAGAATCTCGACAGCCGAGGAGCTCAAAAGAGGCGGCGTGGTCGACTGCCATGAAGTTTGGGAGTGGGAGCCGAGTGCTGATGATGCTCGTAAGGGAGTTCAGCGACTGAAGAGGTTGCTGGTCGTCTGCAAGGACTGCCACATGATGTTTCATGAGGGGTTCGCGCTATGGAAAGCTACGGAAGCCGGTGTCGACCGGTCGAAGGCAGCAACCTATATCAAGAATCTCAGAATGCTGGTCAACCGGTGCAACAGCGCGACACTCGAAAGTCAGCTTGCAGACGCCAATGAAGCCTGGACACAAAACAAGCAGGTTGAAGAGTGGGTCATTGACCTTTCTCATCTCGCCAACCAGGACTACATGGCCGACCGAACGATAACCCTCTCCTCAGACAATAAAGCAGGCATTGGACCGGATCAGATAGCAGGTATTTCCTTCAGAACGGAAGACGGAGTTCTGCACAGCCCCGCCACCGCAGAAAGCCTGCTGAGGTCTGCCGAGGCGCAGATGCCATTCTTCGGGAGAGGTGCAGGTTAAGCCGCAATTGCGGCCACTTGCTGTCCACGAAGATGATCCACCAGAGATTTTGCCACTGCGGCAAACATTGGCACGACAACCGAGTTGCCGAACTGACGCCAGGCTTGCGAGTTGCTGACGGGGATGTGAAATGGCGCGATACCGTCTCTGTCAAACCCCATCAATCTCGCGCATTCTCGTGGTGTGAGGCGCCGTGGATTCTTACCGCTTTGAGACACGAGAATTTCTGAGCCGTCCTTGTAGTATCTGGCTGATAGGGTTCTTGTAGCCACACAGTTGCCCGTGACAAGGCCATAGCCAAACGAATTACCACTAGCCTTGTGCTTGGCAGCGTGCCGTCGATGAAACTCCCACAGTTTGTCTGAAAGTGTGAACTTGCTGACGTCTCCGCCGGGCGCATAAACGCTATCCCATGACTGGGGTACTTCCGGTGTGTGAAGTATCGTGCGAAGGACTGGGCCTTTTTCTGGAATGCACACACGGTTGAAGTCGAAGCCCTCACCATCACGGGTGCCGACAATCACCAGTCGCTCCCTGTTCTGAGGAACCCACGACGCTCCATTCATAACTTGGTATCGGGTGTTCTTATAGCCCGCAGCACGAAGAGTTCTCAGAATAATAGCCATGGTACGGCCTCGGTCGTGGTGCTTCAGGTCACGCACGTTCTCCAGAACGAAAGCTTTCGGCTGCTTTGCGTTGATAATGCGCGCAACGTCGAAGAACAACGTACCTTGAGTTTCGTCTGCAAAACCGTGGGGCCTTCCCAGCGAGTTCTTCTTCGAGACACCGGCAAGCGAAAACGGCTGGCATGGGAAACCGGCGACCAATATGTCGTGTTCCGGGATTTCATTTTCATCGACGATGGTAATGTCACCCTTTATCGGGTGTCCAAAGCCAAAGTTTGAAACGTAAGTCTCGACCGAAAAGCGGTTCCATTCAGATGTGAAGACACATTCACCCCCTGCCTCCTGAAACGCCTGACGAAGACCTCCTATTCCGGCAAACAGGTCCACGAACGTAAATTCCGGATTGTCATTGGCAGGCCGAAAGACACCGCGTGACATTGCGACGGATTTCATCGCACAAAGCGCCCCAATGGGCGGCTCTTTACGCCCATTTTCCCAGCTTCGCAATGTTGTGACTGTGACCCCCAGCGCTTTTGCGGCTTCGGCCGAGGTATACCTGGCAGCCGCCCGATGAAGGAAGAATTCCGAATATGCATTCATAGACGACACGGTCGAGTTTTCCTGAAATAAGACACATTTCCTTTAAAGGCTCGCCTGGCAAAGGAAATATAACAAGGAAAATAGACAAAACCCGTCAATGGGACCGAGTGCGGCTAACTATTAAAGTCCCAGTTCTTCGTTAACGGCGGAGGTGCCGCTATCTGAACGCTTTGCCTCCGTACTCTGTCCTCACCAAACATGTTTTTGGCCAACGACTGAAGCTGAACACCAATAATCAAACTGGCTGTCGTGCACAGAAACACGAGGGTTAAGAACCCGATCCCATTCAAACTGACCTGCCTTGCAGGCATGACAATGTTAGCGACCTTTACGGGCTTTTTGCTGGATGAACCGGGGACTTTTCCAAAGGAGTTCGCATTATGCATTGGGCTTCTCGCTTATTGATTTGCCCTATTGTCCACTTTTGTCATGCAAGAAAGAAATCCCAGGAGAACATTAGCGTTCCTGCGAGCCTACCATGGGATTTCGTCATCAATTTCGTCCTTGTCCGGGAGCTGTTTGCCGCTCTGAGCATGACTTGAGGGCTTTGTGGTGGGCAGTTTAACTGACGATGCTTGACTGACGCTGCTGGAACCATCGCCCGCGTCTCCATCATCTTGCGGATTGGGGTCCTGAGGTTGGGTCAACATAGATGAGGATGTTGCATGGCTTGTTGCAAACATACCACCACCGGTACTGTTCTTTGCCTCCACGGTTGCAGGTGTAGTCTCCGGGGTTGAAGGTTTCGCGGCTCCAGCGCCGGGCAACCCAAAAGGACTCCTGCCAAACAAGCCTCCCGGTCGAGGCCCGATATTGTTGGACTTCGTGGGAACACTTGGCTTCGTGCCTACGGTCTGCCCGATAGGTTTGCCGTGCACCGCAGTAGTGGTTGCCACCGGTTTCTGAGATGTGGCGAACCCCGCAGGGGCCGCGGGCCGATCAGCTACAGCAGGAGAAGTTTCGGTTTTCGAAAGCGCTACTCCCGAGACACGAAATTCGCCAAAATCGTCACTAACCTCAACAATCCCATCTTTGCTCAATTCTCCCAGGACCATTACTTCTGACTTGACCGGAAAGGAGCTGACACGCTTTGCCAAAGACCCAGACAGCCGCACGTTGACAGCAACACTCTGTCCTCTCCGGCTTAAAACCGACACCACACACAGTGAAGCATCGCTTCCTGAAGACTTGAATTCACATATGGTTCCGACCACGCGGACGTCCGAAAAGAGAAAAGACACGATATACCTCATGAGAAACGTCAGGTGACCTTAAGGTATAAATAGCGCCCAATCAAGAAAACTGTTGCCATTTTCCTTTACAAGATCGCCATCACACCGGAAATATAAGGAAAATACCATAGCAACAAGGAAAATTGGTTCTCATTAGTCGAGCCCACTGTTTACTTTAATCTGTCACAGTCGGCCGAAGAAATCCGAGAATCTCGTCCTCTAACCATCTGCAAAATTCACGATTGGATGGCGCTTCGCATCGACCCGGAGTTTGGTAGCGTTGTGAAAGTTGGTTCCGCTTTTTCAGTGAAAGACTGGTAATCACTGGGCATGGAGCAGGATTTAAGGCGAAACTCGCTGAGTTGAACTGACTTCAGACCCATGCGTCTCTCCATAACGATATGTTCAGTGGTAGGTTTCCCGTGCAGAGAAACATGCAGAGAAAATTCACCTCTGAAAAGGTTGAGCCTTTGCACTTCAATGAGAACCACAATAGCCGATATCGAAATATCTAGAGCAGTAATGTCGTTGTTAGTTAAGTAGCCGACTGAATCTAATACGATTTTTATTTGACTTGTACTGTATAATGATGCACTAGGTTTCAAACCGGAATATACCAAAAGGAAACCGATTGATGAGTGCAGAAGAAGTCGGCAAGGTGGAAAGAGAAGAGTTGCTTCAGATGACAGTTGATATTGTCACAGCTTATGTGAGCAACAATGCAATCGCCCCTACTCAGATCAACGAACTCATTCAGGCAACCTTCAGTTCTCTGTCTGACTTGCACACCGCAGATCAAGACCCCGCGGAAGAGCCACTGAAACCCGCCGTTTCGATTAAGAAGTCGATTGGCGACGATTACATCATTTGCCTTGAAGACGGCAA
>NZ_JPWA01000080.1 GCF_003326475.1 Thalassospira xianhensis MCCC 1A02616
AACATCACAGATTCTAAATTTATGTGTCAATTCACATGAGCGCCTAACCCCCGTGACATTACCTCCTGACGATTATCAAGGGGACTATGACATTCTGACCCAAAGAGCATGGACAGCCTGGGAAGTGTTTCATCAGGTGGGGCTCGATGAAGAAATCGAATAACCGGAATGTATGGAGACCCTCTGAAGTGCGAAAATGTCAGTCACGTTCCTAAAGGCATACAAGGGAGGGATATAAAAATGGCCGTTGAATACAATTATCGTGTTCGTTTTCCGAAGAACTGGTCAAAGAGTGACATTGAAGTCAGCAGCGGACTAGGTCATGTTGACAAACTTCTGAGCCACAAGCGAACCGAACTGATGTGAATGAAGCCGAGGTAGCTTTCTGCGGTTTTATCGTAGCGGGTTGCCAAGCGTCGTGAGCATTTGAGCTTGTTGAAGCAACGCTCAACGCGATTTCGCAAAGCATAGGTTATAGCATCGACCTTGATTGGCACTTTTCGATTGGTTTTACCCGGAATAGGGGCTGTTGGCGCCAGATCCGCAGAACCGGACGGCGCCGGATATAGGTGATGCGATAACCGCAGGCGGAAGATACGCGCCAAAGCTGTGCTCGGTGACAGATTGGGTGTTTTCTGAGCAGGGTTCAGGCCCGTGCCCATTTTCGGGGACCTGTTCGCAGGTTGCTATCGCACAATGTCGTGCCGAACTGGTGGGCGTGCATGTCTTTTCCGCCTAGGGATATCTCTTCCCAGAGTGGAACTTAAAATAGCGGTAAAGTTGTGTTTCCTATTGACTTGGCATCATAAAAGACCTTCAGAATAATTGCGTTGAGGGTTTTTGGAGGGATGGTCATGGGAATTCAGGACTTCGACGCTGCTTTCACTTTTCGTGGTGAAGACTTATATGCTGCGGTCTCTAGAAAATTTGCTTCTGATTTCAAATACTTTTCCAAATCTTTAGTGTTCTTGGAGTCAACGGACGACGACAGATATTTGCTATTTGCGGATATGTCTGGCGTGCAGCTTACTGCTGAAGATCCTGCAATTCACAATTGGGACGAATATAGGATATCGCCTTTTGAATTTCAGGTGCCGGTCTTCGTCTTGACACGGCAGGAGATGGAAGATGGAGAAGATCCTTCTTCGGGCATGCGGATTTTATTCCGTCTGACGTCAAATGGGAGATCGGTCGACTACGGAATAGGCGTATTTGAAGATGAGCTTGGTCAGCTCGAAATCACCCCTGATGAACTCGAAAATCCTGGGGATACCACTCCAGAGGAAAAAGAGGCACAGCTACAGGACGCGAAGAGCTTTTTTATAGGGGCCCGCCGGGGAATGCACTCGGTTGACGTAGTACCCGAAACGGTCGCTCCCGAAATCCTCAATTGGATCACTCACTCGTTTCCTGAGTATAAAGCGGCAATCGTCGGGACGGTGTTCTCAGACGTCAAAATCGTCGGAGATGCGCGCAAGGGTGTTGTGCCAAACGTACAACTGATCGGTGAAGTTCGCGGCGTTTGGGAAGTCAGCGATACATATCTTGGTAGTTCCGTCTACGTGCTGATCGTCGGCAGTGAGCAAGCCAGATTGTTGGCGCCCGACTGCCCGCTGCCATACTCGTCGGCGTACATTCCAAAAGGCGACTTGCAAGCCCTAGAAAATTCGGTGCAGGTCGTTGATGGCAAGGTGGAACTGGATAACATCAAGGTGGTCGGCAAAAACTTGCTCCCGACGCATTTCAAGCCCGCGGCTGCGAAGGAGAACGTGCAGGGAGATTCACCGTTCTTCGCTCTTTGGCTTTCTAGACCGCTGCTCTCTAAGACCTTCGACTACCGCATTGGGAAAAATCTCGGCGCCATGCTGGGGGTTCACTACTCGGACCAGGCGGGCCCCATTAAGTGGTACATGTCGGGAGCTTGGATCCTCGAAGGAGTTTCTGGTTCGGCGGGAATCGATACAACAGAGGCGTCGGTCAACATCAGGTTTGAAGGGCGGACGAAATTCGACGCGCTCGCCTATATCGATATCGGCTGTTTGAGCTACAAACTCGGCGACATGGACGCCTTTCACGAAGATTTCGATTTTACGCTGACTGCAAGAGTCTACGTTTCGCCGGAAGGAAAGCTTGTCTTCGTGGGCGGTCTCGGCGACCTTTCATTCGGCGGTTGGCAATGCTTCATAGACACGTTTATCGATCGCTATATCTCCAGTTGGGAGGGACTGGTGGCGGAGATGGTCGTCAAATACATCGTAGGTCAAATGATCAAGGACATAGTCGAAGGTGAAATCACCAAAGCAATGGGGGTTCTTTCCTTGGATATCTTTGACTTCAAGAGGCTACCGATCGTGGGTAATTTTCTCGAAGCTACTGCCGAGACATGGCCCCAGATGATCGCTGCTCATACGCTAGCATACGGCGATGCTGGCCTAGAGATCGCGGTGGGATTGAATGGGTGAAATACAGTGATCACGGGCTCCGTGATGTTGCATGGCCTTTCGATTAAATAAAATTGAATAAAGGGTCAGAATCACATGGTACGGTGTCCCCCTCTCCGAACTCGTGTGAATTGACTCAAAATATTGGAATCACCAACCGCAGAAA
>NZ_JPWA01000081.1 GCF_003326475.1 Thalassospira xianhensis MCCC 1A02616
GGGGGCGAGAGCCGGGGCACGCAGCAATGCCGGAACCAAAACCGTGACGATTGCGATTGCCGATTTGCGGGCCCGGTTTCGGGCGGCGATGGGGCAGAAGCGCGGTTGGATGCGCCATTGGCAGGAATGTTATGAATTCGCCCTGCCGCAACGCAACGGGGCGAGCGAGCAGCCGGGAGCATCCGGCGGGGTGTCTGGTGGGGAAAAGAAGTTTGATCGGGTGTTTGATGCCACGGCACCGGATGCGGTCGAGCAGCTTGCAGCAAGCCTGATGGCGGAAATCACCCCGCCGAGTGGCGGCTGGTTCGCGTTTGAGCCGGGCGGCAATGTGGCGGATGCGGATCGGGAAATCCTGACCGCACGGCTGGCACGGGCCGCCAGCATTTTGCAGGGGCATTTTGACCGGTCGAATTTCGCGGTCGAGATGCATCAGGCGTTTCTCGATCTGGTGACGGCGGGGACGGCGTGCCTTCGACTTGAAGCGGATGATTTTTTAAGCCCGTCGGCGTTTCGGTTTACGGCGGTGCCGCTGCGCGATGTGGCATTCGAGGAACGCCATGATGGCAAAATGGATGCGGTGTTTCGCAAATTTTCGCTGACCCGTGACGAGATCGCCCGGCAATGGCCGGATGCGAAATTGCCAAGGGATGACCGGGATGCGGGCGATAGCCCGAAACGATATGCGGTGGTCGAGGCGGTTCTGCCCGATCCGGGGATTTCGGCGGGCTATCAGCTTTGTGTGTTTTTTGACGATGGCGGGGAGATTTCGGGTGGCTTGGCAGGTGAAGATGGGGTGATCCATCGGGACCGGTTTGAGGTGTCGCCCTATATCGCGTTTCGCTGGATGAAAGCACCGGGCGAGGTTTACGGCAGGTCGCCGGTGATGAAGGCGCTGCCGGATATCAAGACGGCGAACAAGGTGGTGGAGCTGGTGCTTAAAAACGCATCCATCGCGGTGACCGGCATCTGGCAGGCCGATGATGACGGGGTTTTGAACCCGGCGGCGATCCGGCTGGTGCCCGGCAGCATCATCCCGAAGGCGGTGGGCTCGGCGGGGTTAACGCCGCTTGATGCGCCGGGGCGGTTTGATGTTTCCGATCTGGTGCTGTCTGATTTGCGTGATCGTATCCGGCGCTGCCTTCTGGCCGACCGGCTGGGGCAAAGTGACCAGCCGGGCATGACCGCGACCGAGGTTCTCGAACGTGCATCGGAAAATGCCCGGTTGCTGGGGGCGACTTATGGAAGGTTGCAGGCGGAACTGCTTTATCCGCTTATTCGCCGGGCGATCCATATTCTGGTGCGGCGTGGGGAGCTTCCTGACATGCCCCTTGATGGTGATGTCGTGCAGTTGCGCCATAGCGCGCCGCTGGCCCAGTTGCCCAAACGGGTGCAGGCCGGGCAGGCGATGGATTGGTTATCGCGCATTGCGACGCTGGGGCCGGACGCCTTGGGCGAGGTTGATATGCCACAGATGGTGCGCTGGCTTGCCGATCAGTTCGGGGTGCCGGACCATTTGCTTCGGCCGGTTTTGCCGGTTGAGGCAATGGTTGAGACGGGCGTTATGGAGGACGCGTTATGAGTGGCTGGGACTGGTTCGAGGGGGTGGCTGCCGCCGACGAAACGGATGAAGCCGGTGAGGTGGATCGGGTGCATTGGCAGCAATGTTTTGGCACGCACGCGGGGCAGAAGGTTCTGGCGGAGCTTGAACGCAGCATCCTTCGAACCGCGCTTGGCCCGCAAAGCCCGGATCGGGCGATCTGGATGCGGGAAGGGCAGCGGGCACTGGTTTTGCAGATGGTGCGGCTTGCACGGGGCAGCGTAGAGCGGGGCGCGGCGGATAAAGGGTGAGGTTGCCCTTTCTGTTGGTGGCTCGGCGGCGGTTGTGCCGGAGAAGGTGGGGCGCTTGATGTGAGTTTGGTGCATGCGGCGCTATGGACTCCCGCTTTCGCGGGAGTGACGGGGAGGGTGGAATGACAGGAGAGGTTGGGGCGTGACCTTCGCCTCCACCCGTCATGCCCGCGAACGCGGGCATCCAGACCTTGCTGCTACGCGCAGCGTTCATCAGGAAAAACGCAACTTTATAAACAGTAATCCGGCAGCAAACAGGCTGCGCGGAGAGGGGAGAGTGCATCATGACGATTGAGCAGAACCCGATGGGGCCAGAAGCCGGACAGCGGGCAGGGGATAATCTGTTGCGTCCGGCCGAGGTGGCGGGCGGGGTGCCTGAGGCGGCGGAAGATGTGGTGTTGGAAGATGTTGTCAGGGGCGGGGTTTTGGAAGCCGGGGCTTTGCCGGAAGGTGAAGTTGAGGGCGGTGAAGCCAGCGCGGCCCTTGACCTGGCGAGCATTCCCGAAACGCCTGAGGGATATGAGATTGCGGTTGATGAGGTGTTGGGCGCGGTTGATCCGGCGGTGAATGCGCGGTTGCATGAAGCGGGATTTACCGGCGCGCAGGCGCAGCTTGTTTATGATCTGGCGGCCGAGGTGATCGGGCCGTTAATTGGCGAGGTCGAGGTTGCGGGCAAGCGTGCCGCGGATCGGGCGGC
>NZ_JPWA01000082.1 GCF_003326475.1 Thalassospira xianhensis MCCC 1A02616
GAGGCCCCGGCTGCCCCGGCTGAAACCGCCGCCGTTCCGGAAAAGCCCGAACCGGCTGCGACATCCACCCCGAAAGCAGCTTCGTCGGGGGCGGCTGCACCATTTTCGGTTCAGGTCGGTGCCTTCAAGGTGCATGAAAATGCCAGCCAGCGCGCCGAAGAATTGCGCAAGCTTGGCCTTGAAGTTGCGGTTGTTGCCCGTGGTCCGGAAGGCGATGCCACCTGGTATTATGTCCGGGTTGGCAGATACACGACCATGAAGGAAGCACGCGACAAGGCGGTTGCGGTCAAAAAGGACCAGAATCTTGAAGGTTTCCCGGTCCGGGCCGAACCCAATGATCGCGAAGTCAACTGACACATATATATAGTGTCGCAAGATACGATACCGGGGCCGGTGCAGATGCTGCATCGGCCCTTTCCGTTTTCTGATGAACGGGTTTGTTTTTGCGCCGTCTTTGCGGCATTCTACTTGCCATCACAGGGCAAAGGCTTTAGGCGGTACGCCAGAGTTTTTCGGAAAGCAAAGCCGTGACGTGCCACGCGGGCCGCTTTGCACATCAGGATGGTTGGCAGAAACATGACCACACAGAACGATTTTCCCAATCTTCATATTCTCGATCACCCGCTGATCCAGCACAAACTGACGCATATGCGCAAGGCTGATACCTCGACCAAGACCTTCCGCCAGCTGCTGAAGGAAATTGCGCTGCTGATGGGCTACGAGATCACCCGCGAATTGCCGGTCAGCTATGAAGACATCGTCACCCCGATCTGCCCGATGAAGGCACCGATGATCCAAGGGCGCAAACTAGCCGTCGTGCCGATCCTGCGTGCCGGTCTTGGCATGGCCGATGGCCTGATCGAGCTGATGCCGTCTGCGCGCATAGGCCATATCGGCCTTTATCGTGATCCCGAAACCCACATGCCGGTCGAATATCTGGTGAAGCTGCCTGAAGTCGAAGGCCGGACCTTCATTCTGGTCGATCCGATGCTGGCAACTGGCAACTCGGCGGTGGCGGCGATTGACACGCTGAACAAATATGGCGTGAAGGATGAAGACATTCGTTTCATGGCGCTGGTCGCAGCCCCGGAAGGGGTCAAGGTTTTCCATGACGCACATCCGAATGTGCCGGTCTATACCGCGGGCCTTGATGAGAAGCTGAATGAAAAGGCCTATATCGTGCCGGGTCTTGGCGATGCCGGTGACCGTCTGTTTGGCACCCGCTAAGTCATTTTGCGATATCAAAATACGAAAGGGCGCCATCGGGCGCCCTTTTTGTTTGATCTTTTTTTCAGGTCAATCCGGGCGATTGATCAGCCCTTGGGCGATACCGTGATATCCACCGTCGATCCGGCAAAGGATCCGCCCTGCAGCTTGATGGTCGCAACGCGGCTTTCGCGGTCATAGACCATGACCGAAATATCGGCACGCACGACGGTCACCTTGCTCCAGCCGAAATTGGGCATTTCGCGTTCATAGAAGTCATACATCTGGGCGGGTGTGCCACCGGAATTCATCACGAGGCGGCCATGCCAGGCATCGGATGCCCCGAAAATGATGCTGCGATCCATATCCAGGGATGAATTGGATGGCATCGGAATATCGGTGAACTGGGTAAAGGACGGGATCGGCTGACCGCCGCCCTTGCTGTCGGAGCCGCCACCTGATGCGGTATTCGGAACAAGGTTCGAACCGGAGCACCCGGCAAGCGCAAGGCTTGCAAGTGCGGCTGCACAAATAAATGAATGTCGCAGTCTCATCATCTTCCTTCGGTCCCCTAATGCCGTTCAGGCACTGTTATCTCGCCCCATAATCAGGTCATTATGTAAAAGAAAGGTTCACATATTGCCTTTTGTCCATCTTTTCAAAGGCCAATTGGCAATATTGCGTATCCCGTCCGGTTTTATGGCAATTTCATTGTCCGGGCATTGATACCGGTTCTGTCCCGACACGCGATCATTGCACCGCACACACCATATATAAAGCATCAAAATCACCATCAATCATCTGATCGGGATCAATGACGTGGATCGGGGCAGGGGGTAATTTGATCGAACGCACGGAAAAACCGCCCCGATGGCGAATCATGATTCGGGTTTCGGTTTTTTCTGGCGGTCGGAATGGCGGGATTGCGCCGGATTTTGCCGGGCGGATTTGCGATTATTCAACTTAAAGTCCGAAACATCCCCCGGACTTGGTGCCGGGGTTGGCTGGGTGCGAAATGTCAAGTGATTGAATTTAAACGATTTTGAGAAAAAAGACGTCGAAATGCATTTTTTCTCGAAAAAGGTGTTTACAGGCTCGGCGAGGGGCCCTATAAC
>NZ_JPWA01000083.1 GCF_003326475.1 Thalassospira xianhensis MCCC 1A02616
AACATCACAGATTCTAAATTTATGTGTCACGTTTCTAACTTTATGCGCCAATTCACAGGTCGTCTATCGTTAGACGACCGGGGTTTGTCCGGGGTTCACTGATTGCCGGAAGTGCCGCCATGACCGCCTGTTGGCGAGGCTTGCGAAAGCCCGAGGTTTCTTCGGGCTTTTCCGATTGTCGGAAGTCCGGTTTGTGCCTGTGTGCTTTGCTGCTGCGTCCGTCCGGATTTCGTTTGGAGCGGCATCACCACACCGGATCGGTCGTTCGAAGTTTGCCTGCCGGGTGATCCCAACCATGTGCGACGCCATCAATTGTGGCCGGGAAACGAACACGCCGGGCCTTGCCCCAGCTTGTGGTTTCGAGATGTGGGGCGATGTCGTTTTCGGTTTCGGGGGCGATGGTTTGGGTTCGGGTTGGTTGTGCGGTCTGGCAGAGCAGATGGGCGGTGCGGGCGAGCGAATGGCGGGCGGTGGTGATCTGGCCGGTCTGGCTGCGGAGCAACAGGGCGTGGATGGTGCTTGCCGCCATCAGGTAGCCGGTGGCGTGGTCAAGGGCCTGCACCGGAAGGGGCGTTGGCTTTGGCGCATCGGCCTGTTTCATGCCGAAATCGGCGATGCCGCAGCTCATTTGGACCAAACTATCAAAGCCACGCCGCTTGGCCCACGGGCCGGTCCAGCCATAGGCGCAGAGTGTCACATCAATCAAGCCGGGATTGATGCGGCGCAGTTCGTCCGTGCCATAGCCAAGACCCGGCAGGGCATCGGGGCGGTAGCCATGCAGCAGGATATCAGCACCCGCCAGAAGGCTTTCAAATGTTTGACGATCTTCGGCACGTTTGAGGTCAAGCCCAGCACAGCGTTTGCCAAGGGTGACTTCGGGGATCACCGCGCCCTCGTCCCAATGGGGCGGGTCGATGCGCAGAACATCTGCGCCATAGGCCGCGAGAAATCGCCCGGCGACGGGGCCAGCCAGAACACGGGTCAGGTCAAGCACGCGAATCCCGGCCAAAGGCCGGTCCGGCCGGATAACGTGGCGGGATTTCGAGCTGATGCCGTGATGCTGCCAGCCGATCAGCGGTTCGGCCGCAATTGCCATCCCCTGCGGATGGGATTGCCAGCCACCCAGGCTTCGCATGGTGGCGGCACAGCCGCCCGCGGCAATGATTGCGGTTTCGAGGTCATCGGATTTCCAGTTTGCGACAATCGGGGCGAGGGCTTCGCGGTCCGGGTAATCGCCCAGAACCGACAGGGCAGCCGCACGGTGGTGCTGGGCGTTGGTGTGAAGCCGTATCCAGCCATCGGCGGTTTGATAGTCACCGGCAATCGCATCCCATACCGGCGGCAATTCCCAGCCCATCGGGCGGATCGTCATATCGAACCATTTTGACGCCAGCCGTTGATCAATGGTGACGTCCACCAGATCACCCGTGGCAAGCCCGCGATAGCGCGAGATCATGGCGGCTGCGATGCCGATGGACGCGGTTGCAAGGTCGGTGACGGCAAAGAAGGATGGCAGGGCGTCCGTGCCGGTGATTTTGATATCGGGCAGGGCGTTTGTACCGCCCGGAAGGTCAAGGGTGGCGTTAAGGGCATCGGCAATCGGGGCGATGAACGGGTTGGTCATGGCGGTCATGTTGGTGGCTCCTTTTTCCGCATCGGTGGCGCGGGGGATCTTGATCGGGCAAGGATCACGCGGGGCTGGACAAATCGTCAATCTTGATCAAGATAATCAATATGAAAAATATCGATGAGCCGATGAATGAGACCGCATTTTGCACGCTGTCAGCACAGGAAGTCTGTGCGGCGACCGGCATATCGCGCGATACGCTTTATGCCTATGTCAGCCGCGGGATCGTGCGCGCCATTGCCCATCCCGGCGATGCACGCAAAAGCCTTTATGACCATCGCGATGTGCGCAAAATCATCGCGGGTAAAAAACGCGGCCGGTCACGGCAATCGGTGGCGGCATCGACGATTGACTGGGGCGAACCGATACTGGTGTCGAAAATCACCCGCATTGCCGATGGACGGTTTTTCTATCGCGGCAAGGATGCGGTGGGGCTTTCCGATACCATGACGCTTGAAGATGCTGCGCTTCTTCTGGCGGGATTGCGGGTTGATCAGGATCGGTGTTGCGCGCCGGATTTCATCCCGGCCGATCACGCCTCCCCGTTTGACCGGATGGTTGCGATGATGGCGGGCGAGGTGACAAGCCACCCTGCCGGGGATGGTCGCCCGGCGGCGGCGAAGCTGATGCGGCTTGCGGCATTGG
>NZ_JPWA01000084.1 GCF_003326475.1 Thalassospira xianhensis MCCC 1A02616
CTTTTATCCGTTGAGCGATGGCCCTTCCACGCGGGACCACCGGATCACTATGACCGACTTTCGTCTCTGCTCGACTTGTCAGTCTCGCAGTCAGGCAGGCTTTTGCCATTGCACTCTTAAGCTGATGTCCGACCAGCCTGAGCCTACCATCGCGCGCCTCCGTTACTCTTTGGGAGGCGACCGCCCCAGTCAAACTACCCGCCATGCAGGGTCCCGGATCCGGATAACGGACCTCGGTTAGATATCAGGAAGCAAAAGGGCGGTATCTCAAAGGTGGCTCCACCGAAGCTGGCGCTTCGGGTTCATAGCCTCCCGCCTATTCTGCACATTCACATCCTGATACCACTGCAAAGCTGTAGTAAAGGTGCACGGGGTCTTTCCGTCTGACCGCGGGTACTCCGCATCTTCACGGAGAATTCAATTTCGCTGAGTCGATGTTGGAGACAGTGGGGAAGTCGTTACGCCATTCGTGCAGGTCGGAACTTACCCGACAAGGAATTTCGCTACCTTAGGACCGTTATAGTTACGGCCGCCGTTTACCGGGGCTTCAATTCAATGCTTGCACATCTCCTCTTAACCTTCCGGCACCGGGCAGGCGTCAGACCCTATACGTCGTCTTGCGACTTCGCAGAGCCCTGTGTTTTTAGTAAACAGTCGCCACCCCCTGGTCTGTGCCCCCACCGTAAAGTTGCCTTCACGGTGGGCCCCCTTCTCCCGAAGTTACGGGGGCAATTTGCCGAGTTCCTTCAACATCGTTCTCTCAAGCGCCTTGGTATATTCAACCTGCCCACCTGTGTCGGTTTCGGGTACGGTCCATATGTGAGAGTTATTTCCTGGACCTCCTTGGCAGCATCTCCAATCCAATAAGGAGACACAACTTCCAGAGGCCGTCACTTCTCACGGGTACAGGAATATTAACCTGTTTCCCATCGACTACGCGTTTCCGCCTCGTCTTAGGGGCCGACTCACCCTGCGCGGATTGGCCTTGCGCAGGAACCCTTGGGCTTTCGGCGAGGGAGGTTCTCACTCCCTTTGTCGCTACTCATGTCAGCATTCTCGCTTCCGATACCTCCAGCATACCTTACGGTACACCTTCACAGGCTTACGGAACGCTCCGCTACCACTTGTTCCGAAGAACAAATCCGCAGTTTCGGTGTGTGGCTTGAGCCCCGGTACATCTTCGGCGCGGGACAGCTTATTTAGACCAGTGAGCTGTTACGCTTTCTTTAAACGATGGCTGCTTCTAAGCCAACGTCCTGGTTGTCTTGGCCGTCCTACATCCTTTCCCACTTAGCCACAACTTTGGGACCTTAACTGGCGGTCTGGGCTGTTTCCCTCTCGACCACGGACCTTAGCACCCGTAGTCTGTCTGCCAGATAGTACTCATCGGTATTCGGAGTTTGATTAGGTTTGGTAAGCCGGTAAGGCCCCCTAGCCCATTCAGTGCTCTACCCCCGATGGTATTCGTCTGACGCTCTACCTAAATAGATTTCGCGGAGAACCAGCTATCTCCAGGTTTGATTGGCCTTTCACCCCTAACCACAAGTCATCCCCGTCTTTTTCAACAGACGTGGGTTCGGTCCTCCAGTGACTGTTACATCACCTTCAACCTGCTCATGGCTAGATCACCTGGTTTCGGGTCTAATCCCACAAACTCAATCGCCCTATTCAGACTCGCTTTCGCTGCGCCTACACCTAACGGCTTAAGCTCGCTTGTAAGACTAACTCGCTGACCCATTATGCAAGAGGTACGCTGTCACCCCATAAAGAGGCTCCAACTGCTTGTAGGCATCCGGTTTCAGGAACTATTTCACTCCCCTTATCGGGGTGCTTTTCACCTTTCCCTCACGGTACTGGTACACTATCGGTCGTTAAGGAGTACTTAGGCTTGGAGGGTGGTCCCCCCATGTTCAGACAGGATTTCACGTGTCCCGCCCTACTCGAGGACCTGTATGCTTTCTACCCGTACGGGGCTATCACCCACTTTGGCCAACCTTTCCAGATTGTTCCGGTTCTTACATACAGGCCACTGGCCTGGTCCGCGTTCGCTCGCCGCTACTAGCAGAGTCTCTGTTGATGTCCTTTCCTCCGGGTACTGAGATGTTTCAGTTCCCCGGGTTCGCCTCATAACGCTATGTATTCACGTTATGATC
>NZ_JPWA01000085.1 GCF_003326475.1 Thalassospira xianhensis MCCC 1A02616
GGCACCGCCGGTGCCAGTGGACGACGTGCCGGCCCCTGAGGAAGCGCCCGCAGCCTGCGCCCATGCCGAAGCCGTATTGGCGCCAATCAGGCTGCCTGAAAGCAGAACAACTGCCATGAATTTAGATAAGGTTTTCATCTGATTTCCCCTGAGGCCCACAAAGCCGTTTGGCAAGTTTGCTGGTAAAGTTTGAAATGATTTACCGGAACCTAAAAATCTAAAGAAGTAACAGCGAATAAAACCTGATCCCTTGTGATGTCAGGGGCGAGACATACTGCTGCATAAAAAATCCCCCGAGGATGGTCGGGGGATTTTTTTGATATGATATTCAGGTACAGATCAGAACTGTGCGCCAATCTTGATGGCGAAAATATTGTTGTCGTAGCTCTGATCCGTGACGTTTGAGTCACGATCTTCGAACTTGTAGCTGACACCGGCAAAGAAATTACGGTTCAGTTTGTAATCAAGGCCAAGACGGAAACTCATGAGATCGTCTTCACGCGAAATGCCTTCGTAATCAGAGTTCTGATAGTTGGCATCGGCTGTGGCAACAAGATTACGCAGGAATTCGTGATCAACACCGAGGCCGTAGCTGGTGGCAACGATGCCCGATGCATCTGCTGTTGTGGTTTCGTTGATCGCACGGGCGAAGGTGCCGCGAACTGTGGTCAGTTCGGTCAGGTTCCAGCGAACAGTCGCATCCGCCGAATAACCGTCTACGTCACGAAGGGACGGGTCGGTATAGTCCTGTTCCATCCAGCCAACACCAAGGTCGGCACGGATCAGACGGTCAAGATCAATGGCGATACCTGCCTGTGCCTTATAACCATCGGAATCGCGGTCAAAACCGTTGTCATCGACATCGGAATCGTAATCGCGGTCGTTGAGAACGCCTTTGACGAATGCTTCATAACCGGTCTGGATTTCATAACCGGCGCGAAGTTCGCCTTCAAGTACCTGACGGTCACGGTCATCGTTGTTGGTGGTGCCACCATCGAGTTCCGCATTGTCATCATAGTCGAGATCGGTAACGCGACCGGCTGCGCCAAGGCTGATACGGTTCGGTTTGAACCGGCCACCGAATTCAGCTTTCAGGCGGTCATATTCAACCGGATCGGCGGCATCGGCATCGACATCGTCGCCACCACGATCTTCATGGAGATGTTCAAAGCTGCCCAGGCCGTTGAATGTCAGCGCCTGGCTGGCGTCAAAACGGCCATCGACTTTGGCATTGTAATCTTCGTAATCATCGTCATTTGAATCTGCATAGAAACCGAAATCAGCACCGGCACCAAGATTCAAGGCATGATTGTTCCAGTCAGAACGCAGGTTAAGCGTTGGCTTGACCTTGGTGATCATATCGTCAGTTTCGTCATTTTCTTCCTTGAAGATGTTGTCGTTGAATTCTTCGACAACTTCGACCTTCGGCAAAAGACGGAATGACCCAACGGTAGCGCCGACCGGCTCGTAGCCCTCAGCGGTGCGCTGGGCAACGCCCTGATCCGGATTGACGGCTTCCTGCGCGTTGACAGAAGATGTCAGCACCGCAACCAAAGCACCAGCGGCAACGGTTGCGAGTAATCCCCCTTTGAGAACCTTCACTTTGTATTCCCCTTCAAATCAATATCTGAAACGTATTTTATAGGCCAAATCAGGTCGGGCTGGCGATCGACGGGTCCGGATTTTCCTCAACAACAGGAGGCTGCACAATAGTTTCCGGAGTTGTAGTTACTGTTGCGGTTTGTTGATTTGTGCTGTTGCTACCCGACTGAGTGCTTGCCTGTGCCGTGGCGTTCAAACCGCTTTGAACTATGCTATTGCTTGATGCGGCGGCCTGTGCCGCAAGTCCGGCCCCCCGAGACGCTTGCGAAGCAATGGTCGACAGCGAATTTCCGGTTGCCGCGGCGACAGAGCTAATCACCGCAGCCGCACTGGTACGGGACGCTGCAGCGGCGGTTGCCGCAATCGTCCCTGCGTTAAACGATGAACCGGACTGGGCGGCTGCGACAGCA
>NZ_JPWA01000086.1 GCF_003326475.1 Thalassospira xianhensis MCCC 1A02616
GGGGCCACCGCCGGGGCAATTTCCGGGGCCGCAGCCGACGCGCAGCAGGAAGAAACCTTCAGGGCCGCCCAGCAAGAAAAGCAGGATCGCATTCGGGCCAAGATCGGGGATGATGCCTTTGCCGGGCTGACCGCCCTTGCCAAATGCGATCATCCTGCCGCATTGGCAAATGCCGCCACCGCCCGTACATCCGCCAACCCGGATTATGCGATTGCCGGTCTGTGGCTTGAAGCCATCACCTATTCCGATCAGGCACAGGAAGATACCGCGCGCGGCCTTTACCCCGACATCATCGCCGCCGATCCGAAAATCGATGACACCACTGGTGCCGAGGCGCGACGCCGCGAACTCGTCGAAGGGCTGACCCGCATTCGCGGTGAATATGACCTGCCAACGGTCTGCGCCTGATCATCGTTTCCGGCCAGTAGCCCAACGGTTCAGGGGATCATCCGGTCCATCATCGCCCGGCAATCACAAAGCGCGCCAACATCCTGCCGGCTTTTCGCCATTGCCATCGCCCCGGAATAGGATGCGATGACAAACCCGGCAAGCCGCCCTGCCTCTGCCGCCTCATACGCAGTACCATCGCGCATCAGGGCCTCGGCAATCCCCTGTTGCCAGCGATCAAAAACCGCCGCACAGGCCACCTGAAAATCCCGATCCCCGCCCGAAAGCTCGTGCGCAAGATTGTTAAGCGGGCAACCGGTGACCTTCGCCCTGGCTGACAGTTCATCAATGATCGCTGTCATCACCGTACGGATACCTTCCTTGGGCGTCGCTGCCTGCTGCACCGGTGCGATCCAGCTTTGCGTTACCGCATCGGCCACCCGTTCCTTCAGAACCGCAAGGCCAAGCTGCTTTTTGCTGGGAAAATGATGCGCGAATGCCCCGCCGCTCACCCCGGCCAGATCGCGGATGTCGTTCATCGCGGTCGCGTGATAGCCCCGCGTGACAAAGGCATCAAACGCCGCATCCAGAATGCGGTTGCGCATGCCTTCCGGGTCATTGCTGCGTGAACGCGCCGGGCTTGCTGGTGATCTCTTGGCCGGGCTCATCTGTGATCTCCTGACAGATTTGGGCATATCCTTCTGCCTTCTTATCCTATCGCAGCTTGACAAAACAGGACAAACATCCTGTTAATCAAAACAGGTCATTTATCCTGTTTTATAATCAAGGTCGCAAACCATGCATACCAACATCATCGAACTGCGCCGTTACCGCCTGAAACCCGGCACGCGGCAGGCCCTGATCGATCTGTTTGATCGTGAATTCATCGAAAGCCAGGAAGCCTGCGGCATGTCCGTCATCGGTCAGTTCCGCGATCTTGATGACGCCAACAGCTTCGCCTGGCTGCGCGGCTTTGCCGATATGGATGCCCGCGCCAAGGCCCTTGGTACGTTTTATACCGGCCCGGTCTGGGCGCGGCACTGTGACGCTGCCAATGGCACCATGGTCAATTCCGATAATGTCCTGCTGCTGCGCCCGGCCAACACCACCACGGGCTTTGCCACCCCCGCACAGCCCCGCCCGGCACTAACAAACAGCATCCCGGCAACCGGCTTTGTTGAGGCCAGCATCTGCGCACTCGCCCCCGGCCGGGCTTCCGAATTCGCCACTTTCTTTGCTGAAAAACTGCGCCCTGCCTTGCGCGATTGCGGGGCGGATATTCTGGCCGAACTGATCAGCGAAACCGCACCCAACAGCTTCCCCCGCCTGCCGGTCCGAGACGGCGAAACCGTCTTTGTCTGGCTGGCCCGATTTGACAGCACATCGGGTTACGCCACCTTCTCTGATCGGCTCGCGAGCCACCCGGACTGGCAGAATCACCTTGATGCCGAACTTGATCAATGGCTATGGCGCCCGCGCGAAATCCTGCGCCTCGCGCCAACGTCGCGCTCTCTCCTGCGATAGGCACCGGGGCCTATCCGCCCATCACGCGTGCCGG
>NZ_JPWA01000087.1 GCF_003326475.1 Thalassospira xianhensis MCCC 1A02616
TTTGCTCTACCAACTGAGCTATGCCGGATCAGTGTTTGCGCTCCGTTCGAAGCGCGTGGCAGGGGTATAATAAAACGGCTTTGATCCCGCAAGACCTTTTTATGAAAAAATCACCCGAAAATCATCTTTTTTCACTGCGCGCCGACGCCGGTCGCCTCCCGGTTTATTGCCCCTCTGTTTCCTGTGCCTGTAAATGCTTAGGGGACAGAATGCCCCTGTGCCGCAACCAGAATTTCAAACCAGTCCTGCCGATCAAACTGAATACCGCAAGATGCTGCTGCATCAGCAATGCGGTGTGCCTTCATGGTACCTAGTACCGGTACCGGCTGACAGGGCAGGCGCAGCAGCCATGCTATTGCAACTTCGGCGATCCCGGGCAGATTGTATTTGTCGCGCATTCGTTCAAGAACTGGGCGCACCCGGTCGACTGTTGGGTCAGCCTTTGTGTTGAACAGTCGTGCGCCGCCAAGAGGGGACCAGATCATCGGATGCGTCTGCCTTTGTTGCATCTGGTCGAACGTGCCATCAAAGATCGGGGCAAGTTCAAGAACCGAGCATTCGACCTGATTGGTGGCAAGCGGCGTATCAAGGCGGCTTTGCAGCAGATTGAATTGTGACGGTGTGAAGTTTGAAACACCGAAATGGCGTACTTTTCCCATCCTGTGAAGTTCATTGAAGGCTTCGGCAACTTCGTCAGCGATCATCAGGGGATCGGGGCGGTGAATCAAAAGCATATCGATATAATCGGTTGCCAGATTACGCAGAGAATTTTCAACCGATAGCAGGATATGGGCCTTGGTCGTGTTGTAGTGATTTATCCGGTGATCGGGCCGCGTATCCTTGACCAGTGCCACGCTACATTTGGTGACGATTTCCATTTTACTGCGTAATTCCGGTGCCTTTGCCAATGCGCCGCCGAAATAGGCCTCGCACCCATAACCGCCATAAACATCGGCATGGTCAAATGTCGAAATGCCCGCATCAAGGCAGGCGTGGACCAACGCCAGAATATCCGCGGTATTCTTGATATCCGAGCTATTGCGCAGACGCCATGCCCCCCATGCCAGCTGCGAGAAGCTCAAGTCCTTGGTCATTCGGCGGCGAGAGACAGGAGATGACATCTATCGGTCCTTCCGGAAATTCATTGCGACTGCTTGCGTCATTGGTAGCAATTTGCGGAGCAGGGCACAAAAGCAAAAACCCCCGGAACAAAGTTCCAGGGGTTTGTGGCTCCGGCAGCAGGACTCGAACCTGCG
>NZ_JPWA01000088.1 GCF_003326475.1 Thalassospira xianhensis MCCC 1A02616
GATTCAGTTCAATCATCTGCTCAATCGGAAGACCGTCAAACATCAGACCATCAATAACTTCTGACAGGTATTCAAGTCGGCGCTTTCGTTCGCCATACCAACCACCAACATTTATTGGCCTGTGACCTGTAAGTTCATCATGAATTTCATCGGGTACGTTGGCAAAGCGACATGCCGTTTTAAATGTGTGTCGAAAGCTATGAAAAACCAATTCACGGTCATCTAAACCAATCGCCGTCAAATAACGTCCGAACCATTTACTGTATTCGTGCGACAGTTTTCGCGGTGTTTCATATCGGCTTTCGAAGACATAACCGGTTCGAGATGACTTGGCGTAACCTAGAAAACCTAATGATATTAAATCTTTGTGGATAGGCACGGAACGTTCTGAATGCTTTGTCTTAAGACTCTTCTTGTTTTTGTTTTTCGCAGAAATCTTGGTGATGTTCAGAAACCAGACACCATTTTCCTCCTTAACATCTGATGCTTCGAGTTGAGCGAGTTCCCCCAACCGTGCGCCCGTATACAAGGCCGAAAGAGGCAACCAATACCGATGGTCGAAAATGCGACAATTCCCGACTTCCGAAGCATGTTGATTATCTGAACAGCCTACGAATAGCGGTGACAAGAATAGTTTTTTCAAATGGTGTTCTTGAAAATCTGAACGCTCGGTTTTCAACGAAGTTTTGCTTTGACCAACAATCAAACCTGACCGTGGGTTCTCTTCGCACCAACCTTCACTCACCGCAAGACGGAAACCTTGCGACACAAAGCCGAGAAGCTTCTCGACGGTTATTGGACTGATTGTACGTGACCATTCTTGCCGCGCAATTTCGCGCAGATCCATTTGTTTTAATTTAGAGATAGACCCTCCAACAGGGTAACGCAGAAGCACATCGCGAAGTTCACGTACATGTCCTCTTGTCACGGTACGAAGGGGCAAATCCCCATGTAACTTAATCAACAGATCAAATGACCGTCGCACGTCAGGAACCGTTTTTGGTTTGTATTCACGTGTTCTCAAAAGCGCGTCACGCAGTTCGGATAAATGCTTTTCATCAGAGCGATTTCCCGGTTTCTCCGCAGAAGATGGAATGTCGAGAGCAATGACATTCACATCATCAGAGCCAGTATCTTCTCCACCACCGCAACCTAGATCCGATTGAGCAGATGATTGAACTGAATC
>NZ_JPWA01000009.1 GCF_003326475.1 Thalassospira xianhensis MCCC 1A02616
TCGGGGCAGCGGGGGCCGTCCGGGGCGTGGTCCGTCTGGTCGGTGGCGTTTGGCGATGCCGGGGGCAGAGGGGTTGGTTGGCTGGCGGGATTGGTTTGGCGATTGACCAAAACCGTCATTCCGGGCGAAGCGCAGCGCAGACCCGGAATCCATGCCCCGTTGAAAGAGACTGGATTCCCGCCGTCGCGGGAATGACGATCTGGTTGGGAGGGCTTTGTCAGCGGCCCGTGGTTGGCTGACGGGGTTGGCTTTGGCGATTGATCAAAATCGTCATTCCGGGCGGAGCAGAGCGCAGACCCGGAATCCATGCCCTGTTGCAGGAGACGGGATTGCCGCCCCGCTTTCACGGGGGCAGGCTTTGCGGGAATGACAATCAGATCGGGTATGCTTTGTCAGCAGTCTGAGGCAGCATTCAATGCTGCCTTTGTTGTTTCGGACCTGGGCACCATCACCCTATTTGGTCTGCGCAATCTTTTTCGCGGCAAGACGCGTTGCCAGTTCATAGCCATAGGCACCGGCACCTGCCATCACGGCATTGGCGACCGGGCTGATCCAGCTGTGGTGGCGGAATTCTTCACGAGCGTGCGGATTGGAAATATGCAGTTCGATGATATATCCGTCGAAGGTTTTAAGCGCGTCATGAATGGCCGCCGAGGTATGGGTATAGGCCCCGGCATTGATGATGATCGCAGCCGATCGTTGCCGTGCATCATGGATGAAATCGACAATGCTGCCTTCGTGGTTTGACTGTTCAAACCGGACAGAAACCCCCAGCGTTTCGGCAAGCGATGCGCATTTATCCGCGATACTTGCCAAAGTATCATAACCGTATATTTCCGGCTGACGCTGCCCCAAAAGGTTCAGGTTGGGGCCGTTAATGACAAGAATTTCCGAAACGCTCATGGTTTCCTTATCCCCTGAAATAGTTCGTTATTTCGACGTCTGACTGCGCCGGTTCATACGGGTTTGCGATGCCAGCCGGATTGGCGCATTGGCCGCACCAAACCCGCGATAATCGCGACGTTCAACCAGTTCAAAGAAGAACCGGTTGGCGAAGGTCTTGGTATAGACCTGAAAATACTCGCCGTCATCATCACGATCGTAAAGGATGTTGGCAGCTTTCAGTCGATCCAGAAGATCGGGATCAAGCCCGAAGCGCGCCTCGATGTCATCATAGTAATTTTCCGGGATTGGCAGAACTTCAACGCCATTTTTCCGGCAAAAATCCACACTGGCAAAAATATCGCCACTTGAAAGTGCGATATGCTGGACGCCGCTTCCAAAGAACTCGCTTAGGAATTGTGAATGCTGGGTATGGGGGCTTTGCGATCCGTTCAGGATCAGCCGCACACCGCCATCCTCACCCTGAACCACCTGACTTTGTACCAGACCACCGGGATCGGGCACATCGACCGTTGGCATTTTGCCAAGGTCAAAGATCGAGGTGAAATACAGCACCCAGGTCAGCATTTCCTCGTACTGCATCGAATAGGACACATGATCGACCGATTTCAGGTTGGCGTCATGTGCCGGCTTTCCTGCCGGTTTCGATGCTTCGAATTCGACATCCCAGATGCGCGCCAGTTCGCTTTGATCATCAAGGAAATAGACCAGACTGCCACCAACACCGCGAATGGCGGGCATTTCGATCTCGCCTGCCCCCACCGGCTGCGTAAAGGGCGACGCCAGCAACGATTGCGCACGCTTAAGCGATGCACCGGCATCATCGACCTTGAGCCCCACCGCACAAACCGACGGGCCATGCACGATGTTATAAGAATGCGCAAATCCATCCTTGTCGCAATTGATGACAAGATTGATGTTACCCTGCTTCCACCATGTGACGGCCTTGGATTTATGGCTGCCGCGTTTTTCAAAGCCAAGCCCGGCAAACAGGGCAGCAAGTTTTTCGGCGTTTTCTTCTTCGACCGCGAATTCAACAAACTCGACATTGCGGGCATGCGCCTTTGGCGGCAGGGCAACCGCCTTTTCCCCGACTTTTACACCTTCGACCCCATCCCCCAGATAAATCAGGGAACGCAAGCCATCCTTGGCAACGTTTTTGGTCGAGCTTGAGCGGAACTGGTCATTGAAGATTTCAAGTGACAGTGGCCCGTCATACCCGGTTCGGGCCAGATTGCGCATGAATTCATCAAGGGGAAAGTCCCCCTGCCCCGGAAAGCACCTGAAATGGCGGCTCCATGACAACGGGTCCATTTCAAGGATCGGGGCATCGGCGACCTGCACAAGAAAGATCCTGTCGCCGGGGATCGATGCAATCGCATCAAGCGGCACCTTGCGCGCCATGATGTGGAAGGTATCGAGCACCAACCCGACATTGGGATGATTGGCGCGCCGCACCACCTCCCAGCTATCGCGATAATCGCTGATATGTTTGCCCCAGGACAGGGCTTCGAACGCGATGCGAAGCCCACGCTTGGCCGCGCGGTCGCCAAGTTCGGCCAGATCCTTTGCCGCACGATCAAGCCCGCCAAGTGATTGCGGCGATACGTTCGAACAGACCATCAAAAGATCGGTACCCAGTTCTTCCATCAGATCGAACTTGCGCTCCGCACGTTCAAAGGCCCGGGTGCGTTGGGGCTCCGGCATGCCTTCAAAATCGCGGAATGGCTGAAAGGTTACCAGCTTCAGACCAAGGTCACGGATAGTCTTTCCAACATCCTCGGGGGAGCCATCAAAGGTCAGCAGATCATTTTCAAAAATCTCGACACCATCAAAGCCGGCGGCGGCGATGGCATCGAGTTTTTCCTGAAGATCGCCCGATAGCGATACGGTCGCGATGGAAGTCAGCATTTTATCCCTCCGGGATGGTCGTGGGCATCATGGCGCACAGGTTCGGAAGGACATCCGGGCAAACCAGCCGCCCGGCATGATCATATGATCAGTCCTGCGAACGGCGCCGATAGGTTTCAATGTGGTCGGTCAGTTTTGCCAGCGCGGCATTCTTGTCTCGCGCCAACGCCAGATCACAGATGCTGCGATGTTCATCAATGATGTCTTCGGCGCGGAAACCATGCGTTTTCAGTTCGATCACCACATAGCGGCGGAACTGGTCAAAGATTTCGCGATGCATGCGCATATGCAGATCTGATCCGCAGGCCGAAATCAGTGCCTGATGAAATTCGCGATCATACTGGCTCCAGCGGACGGTCAGTTCGCGACTGTCTTCGGTCAGCATTCGTTTTTCGATGGCGGAAAGCTTGTGATGGGCGGCAGCAACACGGCCCTCCCACTCGACATCCCCGGTATCGATTGATTTCCCAAGCCCGTCTGTTTCAAGCAGCAACCGCATCGCGGTCAGTTCCTTGAAATTCGAGGGCGATGTTTCGACAACCCGAAAACCTTTCTGGCCTTCGACAAAAACAAATCCCGATGCGACAAGACGATTCAGCACTTCGCGGAGCGTGTTGACGCCGGCATTATAACGGTCACGCAGCGCATCAAGTTTCAGCTTCACACCCGGCTGGAGTTCGCCATACAGAATGTCATCGCGAATTTCGTTATAAACTGTCTCGGCAACTGTGCTGCTCATGGACTTTCCCCTTACCCCGTCAATGCCTCGGGATAGGCATTGAAATATTCGACCCGGGCCGCATCCCCGTCGATCTGCGTGCCACTGAAAACCTCGAATGCTTCAATACCCTGAAAAAAGAACAGTTCAAAGCCGGTCATGACAGAAAGCCCCGCCTTTTGCGCGGAATGAAGGAACGCGGTTTCAACCGGTGTATAAACCGCGTCAAACGCCCATTTCTGGCCCCCCAGCAAGGCAGCATCAATCGGACTGCCCGGATACTGGTTCATTCCGACCGGCGTACAATTGATCAAGCCGTCCGCATTGCGGATCGCATCGGAAAGATCGGCCTCCGCGATAAAGGCAACGTTGGCCCCACCTGCCTTCAGGGTCGCAACCAGCTCATGACCGCGGTCGGCATCCTTGTCATGAATAAGGATGCGGTCCGCGCCAAGCCCGTGCAATCCGAAGGCAACCGCAAGGCCAACGCCACCAGCCCCCATCTGCAATACTGTCCCCGGCGCCTGATCACCAAACTGCCCGCGATAGCCGCGCATGAAACCGACATAATCGGTATTATCCCCGCGCCAGCCATCTTCGCGGAAGACCACCGTATTCACAGCCCCCAGGGCTTCGGGCAGGCGTTTGCGGCGCTGGATCAGCTTGCGGGCCGCGGTTTTGTAGGGATGGGTAACATTCACCCCGGCATAACCGTCTTTGGCGCAGGCTGTCAGCTGCCCGATCAGATCAAAATCGGCGATCTTTTCACTGTCGAGATAGTCATAGGTCACATCAATTCCGCACATCCGGCCAAGCAAGACATGCAGTCTTGCCGACTGGCTGCGTGATATGCCTTTACCGATAAGACCGAGTTTCAACATGGGGCGAAATCCTAAAATCCGAACAGGTTGGGCATGAAAGTGACGAGCTGCGGTACAAAGGTAATCAGGATCAGAACCAGCAGTTCGACCAAGAACAGCGGCATGATCGATTTGATCATCCGGGCCATACCAACATTGGCGATGGCATCGGCAACGAACAGGCAAAGCCCCATTGGTGGTGTGATCAGCCCGATCATCAGGTTGAAGATCACGACGATGCCGAAATGGGTCGGATCAATACCAAGGCTGATTGCGATGGGATGCAGGATCGGTACCAAAACCAGCATTGCGGCAATGCCTTCAAGCACCAGCCCGACAGCAAGCAGCATGATATTGATCAGGATTAGGAACATCGCCGGGCTGTCGACATAGCCGAGAACAAAAGAACTGACAGCCTGCGGAATTCCCGCAAAAGTCATGAACCAGTTTGCTGCCGCAACCGATCCCATAATGATCAGGATGCTTGATGAATCGCGCATCGAATTGGCGAAAATTCCTGGCAATTCTGATGGTTTGAGTTCACGGAAAACAAACAGCCCGACAACCAGCGCATAAAATACGGCAAAGCTTGCGGCCTCGGTCGGGGTAACAATGCCTGCCAGGATCGAACCAATCACAAAAACCGGCATGAAAAGCGGGATCAGACCATCCCAAAGTGCGCGCAGCTTTTCGCGCACATTCATCCTGTCACGCGGCGTGGCATAATTGGCTGCAAAGATACGGACATAAACCGACAACGAAATCGCAAGAAGGATTCCTGGAATAATCCCTGCCAAAAATAGTGCCGGAACCGAAACATTGGTGGTAATCAGCGCGTAGATGATCACCGGAATACTCGGCGGAATGATTGGACCGATCACAGATGATGCTGCCGTCAGAGCCGCCGCGAAATCACGCGGGTAACCTTCTTTTTCCATCGACGGAATAAAGATGCGCCCGATTGCCGATGTATCAGCCACCGCCGACCCGGAAAGACCAGCGAAAATTACCGAAGACCAGATATTGACCTGTGCCAGCCCAGCCTTGGCATGACCGACAAGCGCATTGGCAAGATTGATGACACGCGATGTAATGCCGCTGGCATTCATCAACTCCCCGGCCAGAACAAAAAGCGGAATGGCAAGAATGGTAAAACTGTCAAGGCCGGCAAAGATACGCTGGGGCAGAAGATCGATGCTGAACGTCGCGCCACCAATGTAAATCGCGATCGCCAGCGCAATCGCAAAGGCCACGGGCGCACCAATAGCAAGCAGAACAAAAAGACCAAGACCGGTGATCATGATGCCTCACCCCCTGAAGATTGGCGGGTAAAGAAAGCGATCAGACGAAACAGTGCCGCGATCACCAGACACGCGCCACCAACCGTCATGGCGATTTGCGCCCAATACATCGGAATGCCAAGGCCCGAAGCCATGATCCCGCCGCGTTTGGCGGCAAATATCAGACCGGCGTGGATCAGGATGCCGCCCAGAACAAGCGTAGCGGCATCAACAGCAACGGCGAGTTTGCGCCGGACCGGTGCCGGAACTGCATCGATGAATATGCTGAAGGTAATCTGTGTACCTTGGAGATAGGCAAAGGCCATTCCGAACATACAACCATAGATCATCGCGTATTTCGCGACTTCCTCGCTCCATTGCAGGGGAGACGAAAACAGATAGCGGCTGACACTGCCAGCAAAGACGACACCGAAGACAACAAGGATGCTAAATCCCGAAAGCCCGGCAAGCAGGCGGCTGAAAGCATTCTCTGCGCGTTGCATGGTTTCCCCTGAATGAGCACGGAAGATCGATACCGTAACCGGCCGAATTGCAAGAACTGGCACGATAACAATGAAACAAAAAGGGCAGGCCAAGCTCCAAAGGAGGCATGGAACCCGGCCTGCCAATGCCGGTTACATAGAGGCTGCGGCCTCACCGACAGCAGATTGCAGTTTATCGATCCATTCGGAACCAATTTCACCCGAGAGCCAGTTGATCACAGCCGGTTGGGCGACATCACGGAAAGCCTTCAGCTGATCGGCCGTCGGAGTTGTGACTTCCATGCCCTCGGCGGCAAGTTTCGCAACACCCTCGGCAGAGTTAAACTGCTGGATCGCTCGGCCAACATTCGATGCGATGCCGGCAGCACGGCGCAGAAGTGCCTGGTCACCTTCCGACAAGCCCTTGTAGATATCTTCATTAATCAGGATGAAGTCGGTGCCATACACGTGACGATCAAGCGTCAGGTATTTCTGCATTTCGTAAAACTTGTTGGCGTAAATCACACTGATCGGATTTTCCTGCCCGTCAACTGTGCCAGTGGTCAGTGCGGTCGGGACTTCCGGCCATGGAATCGGGGTCGGCTCACCGCCAAGCGCTTTGACCATCTCGACAAACAACGGGACAGTCATAACGCGGATTTTAAGGCCTTCCATATCCTTTGGCTCGGCAATCGCACGTTTGGAGTTGGTGAAGTTACGGAAACCGGTTTCGCCATATGCCAACGTACGCAAGCCCGTTTTTTCAAGGCAATGCTCGGCAAGCTGGTTTCCGAAATCGCCATCCAGAACCTTCCATGCGACATTCGCGCTCGGGAACATGTAGGGGATGTCAAGAACAGCAGCCTCGGGGCAAACTTTGGAGAACGGCCCGGACACCATCGACATGGCCAGCGTACCGTCCTGTGTATTTTGAAGCAGATCAGTTTCCCCGCCGAGCGACCCGGCCGGGAATAACTGAACTTCGATGCGACCGCCTGACTCAGCTTCGACAATATTTTTGAAGACCTGCGTGGCCGCACCTTTTTTCGAAGTGGTCCATTCCGCCGGATCGACATGTGCAAAGTTCAATGTAATGTCCGCAGCCTGTGCCGGTGCGGCGAAAGAAGCAGCTGCGAGCGATACAGCACCCAGCAGTGCACTTTTGGAGACGAATTTCATTTTTTCCTCCCGAATGAAAACAATCCCGACAGCCCGACATTATTCATAATCTTCTGCATCGGACCCTTGCGGAATAGGGAGACTTTAAAAAATATAGGAGATTTTGTCAAACATTCTAGAATCAGTATAAATTAGAGTATGTTGACGCCAGAACTCCTGAAACCGAAACTGCGCCAAGATCTGGACGTATAAACGCTTTTGTTCATTTCGATATCGGGACCACCAATCCGATCTTCCATGGCAAAAGCATGATCAATTCACCCTAATTCACAGCCATCCCCCTGCCTTCGCAATGGAATTTGCTGTAAAACACTTGCGATGCAGCCGGTATTTCATGCTACTTTGGCCCAGCAACGCATCGATTCGATGATCGAAACGACGCCCTTTTCAAAAGTGAATTCAGTGAACAGCGTTACCGGCACCGCAACACCCCAACTGGCCAAAATTGCCTCACGCATTCTTGCAGGCAGTTTCCTGTTCGAGGACCTTGATCCCGAACTGCTCGCCCAACTTTCAAATCAGGCAAGCGTTCGACGGATGGATGACGGGGAATTGCTGTTTGAAAAGGGCTCTCCGGCAGACGGACTGTATGCTGTCGAAGCTGGAAAAATCCGTATTTCAACCGTTTCAGATACCGGCAAGGAAATTGTTCTGAACGTACTGGCACCCGGCGCTGTATTTGGCGAAATCGCCCTTCTGGACGGCGAACCCCGCACAGCAACCGCGCGTGCCGTTGGTCCGACACGGCTTCTGTTCATTTCACGCGACGATTTTTTTGAAATCTTTGATCGCGAAGCACCATTGCGCCGCCATATCACGGCACTTCTGTGTCGACGGTTGCGCTGGGTCAGCGACCTTCTGGAAGACGCCAATTTCCTTGATCTGACCGGGCGACTGGTCAAGCGCCTTTTGTGGCTGGCTGAACGTCACGGCGGTCCCGACCCGGAAGGAATCCGTATCGCGCTCCCGCTTTCGCAACAGGAACTTGGCCTTATGCTGGGCGTAACACGCGAAGCGGTAAACAAAAAGCTGCGCGACCTTGAAAAACGCGATCTGATCACGCGCCGGGACGGTCGCCTGGTCATCCGTGACAGGGACGGCCTGAAAAACCTTCTTGCCGATGCAATCAAAAGCTGATCCTTCCCCCAGCTCCCTGTTTGACCGGTTGGTCGCCCGCGAAGAGCAGCGTGGCCTGATACTTGTTGCGTTTCTGCGCATCTGCATGCTCGCCTTTATCTTGCTGCTGTTTTCCAAACCGGATTCCCCGACGGGCGAACTTTATTCTCTTCTGGAGGTTCTGGGCTGGTTCATCCCCGGGGTCCTGATCCAACTTTTTGTAGCTTTTAAGGGCAGAAACTGGCGCTGGCTTCTTTATGTTCTGGCCATCGTTGATGCAGTCCTGATCGTTTATGTATCGGTGGTTCCCGATCCTTTGAGCCCGCTAACCGATCATCCCGCATGGATGTACAGCTTTGTCGTTCGTGATCGTGGCGTGGTGTTTTCCATGATCATGATGGCCTTGGTGATCATGACCTTTTCGCCGCGCCTGATCATCTGGTTCGGCTTCTGGCTGTTCATCGCCTGGAGCACCAGCATCGTTTGGTTGATGACGCGCCCGGGCGTCATCATCTCGCAGCATTTCGGGGATGACTGGGCACCAACCCAGGATGAAATCATTACCACCTATAACCTGCCTGAATTCATCGATATTTCTGCTTTGGCAGAGCAGGTTGTGATTGTTGTTGTCTTTACACTGGCATGTGCGGTGATGGTTTCGCGGTTACGCGTTCTGATCAATCAGTTTGCCGCCGCCGAACGTGCACATGGCAATCTGGCCCGCTATTTCCCTGCGGCCCTTGCTGATCAACTGGCAGATCGTGACGAGCCGATCCGGATCGGCGCAAGGCGCGAATGCGTTATCCTGTTTGCCGACATTATCGGTTTTTCCGGTTATGCGGAAAAACGCGATCCGCAGGATGTCATGCGATTGCTAAACCAGTTTCACCAGATCATGACGACGCAAATCGGGGCCTATGGCGGCATTGTTGAAAAATATATCGGCGATGCGGTCATGGCGAGTTTTGGCGCATTTGACGATATGGATTGCCCGGCTGCAAATGCATTATCCGCAGCCCAATCAATGGTTTGCCATGTACGAGACTGGCAAAACAGTGATCTGGCGGACAGCACCACACCACTTCAGATCGGTATCGGCCTTAACTTCGGCCCGGCCGTTGTGGGCGATATAGGCGAAGGAGAAGCCGTCACCCCAGCAGTCATCGGTGCCAGCGTCAATCTGGCGGCCCGTCTTGAACGCGCAACCAGAACGCTTGATACCGATATCATCATCAGTGACAGTTTTGCGCGAAAACTCCGGTCCGAAACATCTTCAGCAGGATCTGCTCTACTGCGAAGCTTCGCAAAACAGGATGCCATCCGCGTCAAAGGTTTCAGTCAACCGGTCACGGTTCATTTTCAACCCCGATCAGCCGCTTGAAGAATTCGACCATTGGGATGTGCCAATCCCTTGAATTCTGGTGAAACCGGTCCAAAATGCCATTTACTCGTAAAAGCATCAGAATAAGGGAGGACGGTATGGCGGATTCCGCAACACCGCAGTCACCAGAAGCGGGCAGCGTGCCGACTTCTGTTACAATCCGCACATTGTTCGGGGACAAGGAATTCTTGTGGGACAAGGCCATCTATTTCCCGACAGGGATCAAGGGCTTTCCTGATCACAACGTCTTTGCCCTTGCCAATTTCCCGGGAGAGGGCAATGGCACCTTTATCCTGATGCAAAGCCTGACTGAGCCGGAGCTGGCTTTTATCGTTGCGCCCTATAATATGGAAAGCAACAGCATTAAGCCTGAACATCTTGCACAGGCTTTCACCATTCATGGCATCAAGAAGGACGAAGGTGCCGTTTTGCTTATCGTCACCCTGCACAAGCCGGAAGACGGCGGCGACACCAGCATGTCCGTTAACTTGCGGGCACCAATCATCATCGATACATCCCGACAGGCCGCCTATCAGTATCTGCTGCCCGATGCATCCTATTCCTATCACCAGACACTGGGCGGATAACTTTTCACCAGCCAATCGGGGAAGGACCTTTTGCGGTAATGGTCCTTCCGAAACCTTCATACGTCCTTGATCCTGCCACTTTTTCGCGTAAAGCTCGTCCAAGAACAATACGCAACAAGCGACACAAGGGATTCGAGATGTCATCAGAAATGCGCAACCGTTTTGCCATGGCCACGCTTCTTAGCGCGGCCCTTTTTGTTGGCCCGGTCATAGAACCGGCATCCGCACAGTCCGGCGACGAAAAAACCGAAGAAACCATCACGCTTTCTGGTGAAAACCGCAGCAAGATGCAGTTGACCGTGTATCCGGGCAACCTTGGCATGATCGCCGAACAGCGAAACGGCTCCATTCCCAAAGGTGTCAAAACGCTTCGGATCGAAGATTTGCCGCAAACCATCATGGACGACACGTTCCTGATGGGCGCGCAGAAAGACGCAAACCTTGTCTGGCATTCGCTGCGCAACACGGCCAACGGTCCGGCAACCATGTATCGTCTGCTGCAGGATCAGGTCGGTAAAACCATTACCATCCGGCGCAAGGATGACGAACTGGTCGAAGGTACGTTGCTATCGATTGACGGTGGCGCACTGGTTCGCACCCTTGATGGTATCGAACAGGTCCCTGTTGAGCAGATCATCATTTCCGACCTGCCCGGTAACTTCGCCACCAGTCCGGCAATAGAAGCCACCATCGGCTCGGATGCCGCACTTGATCACATCTCACTCGCCTACCTTCTGGGTGGCGTTTCATGGCAAACAGCCTATGTCGGACAATATGACAGTGCCCAGAATGTCCTTAACCTGTCGGCAATGGCACGTGTCACCAACCAGACCGGCACCGCGATCAACGATGCCCAACTGCGTCTGGTTGCCGGGGATCCCAACCGGGTAACGCACACACCAATGGCGAAGGCGGCACGTGGTGAAATGATGATGTCTGCCATGGCCGATAGCGCACCGGGCGGCAGTGCACCGGATCGTGAAACCATGGAAAACCTGCATGTTTACGGCCCGTTTGATGGGCTTTCGATGCGCAATGGCGATGTCGTTATGATGCCGCTGATCGCATCCCAGGCCCTGCCCGCAACCCGCAAGGTGATTTTTAATGGCAGCGCCAATCTTTACTATGCCGGTCAAAGCGACGTGTCTGAATTTGCCCGCCCGGACCTTGAAATCGAAATCGAGAATGATGGCGGGCCGGACGAAAAAAGCCCGTGGCCCGCTGGTACGGTACGTGTGTTTGGCCAATCTGAAAGTGGCGTGACCGGTTTCCTTGGTGAAGACAATCTGTCTTTGACCCCGGTCGGACGCAAGGCGACCATTCGCCTTGGTCAGGCCAGCAACATTTCAGGCATCCGTAAAGTCACGGCGTTTGATCGCAAGGCACGACCGAACTTGCCCGATGAAATCACGGCAAACATGGAATGGTCGATCACCAATGGGGGCGAACGTACTGAAACCGTCACGATCCGCGAAAATGTTCCGGCCGACTGGATTGTGACCGGCGAAGATCACAAACATGCCAAACCGCAGCCGGACCTGATCGTCTGGACCATAGAGGTTCCTGCCGGTAAGGAAGTCAATCTGAGCTGGTCGGTGAAAAGCACCCGCTAAGTGCCAGGTAAGCCGAAGCATTATCCGGTCTGATTGCTGTCATAAAACGCTTTAGCCAGCGGCAGCAACAGAACCGGATCGGGATTTTCGTCGGTTCTGCTGCACAGCTCGGTATAAAGACAGATCAGTTTCGCCAGCAGGATGAATGCCTGCTGGTTTTTCTTTCCGGCGAATATCGCAAGATTGCCAAGCGCCTCGGCGCAGGTTTCCCGTGCGATCCCGAACCGCCCGGCACCCCGCAATGCCAGAACAAGTGCGCCCTGCGAATAACCAAGATCAAGGCGGGCGGATTCGCTTTGGCCCGATGGCATATTCGCCAACCGGTCACGGCGCAGTTCAACAGCCTGTCGGGCGGCATCAACCGCATCCGCCCATTGCTGTCCATCAATTTCAAGCGCCGCCCGATTATTCAGGCTATGGGCCAGCCCGGCACGCGCGGCATCCGGTGCCGTTTGCAGATGAGCGGCAAACAGATGATCTGCCTCGTCAAATAGGGAAAGGGCCATCATCCGTTCGGATTTGTCGAGTGCGGTTGCCATTTCAAGATAAAGACGCGCCAACGTTAACGAGCCGGGCTCCGTCGTCTGCAGGAATGACAGACGCGGCAAATATCCGGCAAGTTTGTCCGACATGTCTGTTTCCTGCTTTTGCCTGAATTCAGGGATCAAAGTGCGCCGGTTAACAGACGGACACGTACCCGTCTTGTGAAGCAGGGTCAAACGGGGATAAGCTGCAAACCGGCCAAGTGGCCATGCCCCTGCTCCGAACTTTCGCCCCCTTATCTGGTCCATTTTGTTTGAAACGACTGCCACCCATGACCATGTCGACTGAAACCCTGCGCGCTCTTTACGGAACCTGGCGCATTGCACGTGGCGATGCCAAAGGCCTTGCCTTCTTTGACTATTCCATCGAGGCGTTCTGGCGCTCTTTCCTTGCCGCCTTTATCGTTTTTCCGGCCTTTGCGCTTTTGCGCTGGCATGATCTCGACACGGTTCCCGATGAATTCCCGGTCGGGCGTTACATGCTGGTGGAAACCATTGCCTATGTCATGAAATGGTTCGCCTTTCCGCTGCTGATGCTGCATGTCGCACCGATGATCGACCGGTCGAACCGTTACATCGCATTCATCACCGTTTATAACTGGTCAAGCGTGTTGCAAATGGGGGTCTATTTGCTGGCGCTGTTTCTGGGCGCAATCTTTCCTATGCTCGGTGCGGGCGGCTTTGTGCTTGTCGCGGTTATCGCAATGCTGATTTACGGGGTTTATATCGCAAAGCTGACCCTTGTAGTTCCAACGATGACGGCAAGCGCGATTGTGGCGGCAGACTTCCTGCTGTCATTGACCATCACGACAATCGGCATTCGGCTCGCACTTGGCCAGCTATTCTGACACAATCGGCAAATAAGCCAGCAAATTCAGGGAGAAAGATCAGAATGAAACCGGTACTTGCCATCACAAGACGCCTGCCGGATGCCGTCGAAAAACGCGCACGCGAAAGTTATGATCTGCGCATGCAGGACGGCGATGACCCGTTGTCACGCGACCAGATCCTTGATCTGTGCAAGGACGCGAACGCCGCACTGGTTTCGGTCGGCGATCCGATTGATGCAGCCTTCTTTGCAGCCCTGCCCCAAAAGGTTGGCATCGTTGCCACCTTTTCCGTTGGCACCGACCATATTGATCTGGCCGCGGCCAAGGCCAACGGTTTCGTCATCGGCAATACGCCCGGGGTTCTGACCGATGCAACGGCTGATATTGCGTGGCTTCTTATTCTGGGTGCTGCCCGCCGCGCCAGCGAAGGCGAGGCCGAGGTCCGCAATGCGACCTGGTCAAGCTGGCGTCCTACCCATCTGATGGGCACACAGGTTACCGGCAAGAAACTGGGCATTATCGGCATGGGCCGGATTGGACAGGCTGTCGCCAAACGTGCGCGTGGTTTTGATATGGAAGTCCATTATTTCAACCGTCGCCGCCTGCCCGAAGATCAGGAGTTTGGCGCGACCTATCATGCATCCATCGATGACCTTCTGCCCCATTGCGATTTCCTGTCGCTGCATTGCCCGTCAACACCGGAAACACGCGGTATGGTCAATCGCAATTTTATCGCCAAGCTGCCAGATGGAGCGATCATTGTGAATACGGCACGCGGTGATATCGTCAATGACAAGGATCTGATCGCGGCACTCAAATCCCGAAAGCTGACCGCAGCGGGATTGGATGTCTTTGCCGGGGAGCCGAATATCGAACCGGCCTATCGCGGTCTGCCCAATACGTTCCTGTTGCCCCATCTGGGGTCGGCAACGGTGGAAACCCGCAATGCCATGGGGTTCAGAGCCCTTGATAACATCGATGCTTTCATTCAGGGCAAGGAAGTGCCGTTCAGGGTTTGATGATTGTTGGTATATCCAGAATGCGAAAGGCGCCCGGTGGGGCGCCTTTTTTCATTCCAGATCGCTTTCCTCACCCGCGGGCAGGATACAGGAAATTTCATGACCATCCCGGCTGACCTTGACCCGACCACCGTGGATTTCGACCACTGCGCGCACCATTGCCATGCCAAGCGCACGCCGCGCAGATGGCGATTCGCCCTCGCGCAGTCCTTCGAACAGCATCGGTTGCGGCGCTTCGTCCGACAGTGAAATGCTGATATCGATATCCTCGCCCCGACGACGAGCAACCACGGAAACCTCACTGCCTTCGGGGGCGGTACGCAGGACGTTGGTCACCAGAATGAACAACGCCTGTTTAAGGCGGCGTTCATCAGCAATCATCCAGCCGATATTGCGCGAACAGTAAAGGCGTAGCGAAACGTTAAGTTCCGCCAGGCGCGCCCGTGTCAGCGCTTCAAGGGAGCGTAACAAACGCCTTGGATCGACCGTATCAAGTTCAAGCGCGACCTGCCCGGATCCTAGGGTTGCCAAGTCCCGCATGTCATCGACAAGTGCCAGCATGCTTTGGGCTTCGGCCCGGATGGTTTCAACCGACTGCGCGACATTGCCCTGTAAATGCGGAATAAGGCGATCTGCCTCGCCATTGATATGATCAAGCGGCCGGGTTAGTTCGCGCGATACGGTCGAAATGAAGTCGGACTTCATCTGATCGGCGGTCCGCAAGGCTTCGTTGCGTTCACGCAGCGCCCGTTCGACCCGGATCGTGTCGGTCACATCGATATAGGACATCATCACCGCCCCGTCAGGCAGCGGTACGATGGCAAAATCGATGATACTGTTATCTGCACGTTCAATACGGCCGCTCATGGGTTCATGATTGGTGATACGCGCAACCATTCGGCTTTTGAATTTGTCCCAGTCTTCGCGATCATGCCAGTATTCGCGGGCTTCCTCGACCACTTCGCTGATATGGGGCGCACCCGAAAGGAAGCTGTCTTCAAGCCCCCAGACATCAGCAAAGCCATGGTTATAAAGCCGCAGCCTTCCATCGCCGCTGATCACGCCAACCGCTTCATGCAGGTTTTCAAGCGTCTCGCGCTGTACTGCTATCAACGTGTTGTAACTGCTTTCGAGGACCAGCTTGTCGGTCACATCCTCGTAGGCGAACATCAGCCCGCCAAACGGGTGAGGCGAAATAAAGCGCCGCAACGTCATGCCGTTTGGCAGATGCATCAAATCTTCTTCTGGCTTGAGAAGATCGGTAAAGCGCTGGTTTTCGATATTGCGGAACTGCGTAAAGTCGGTGACTTCAGGCAATTTTCGTTCATCGCGCATCCGACGTAGAACATCGTCAAGCGACGGCTCTGCCCACAGCCAGTCCTCGTCCATATCCCAAAGCTTGGTGAAAGCGGTGTTAAAGAATATAAGCCGCTTGTCGCCGCCGTAAATCGCAATCGCGGTTCCAAGGTTTTCCAGAACTTCGGCATGGGCGCGAATATGGCGCGACAGGTCTGATTGCAGTTCCTCGATTGCGGTGCAATCAATCGCAAAGCCAATCAGACCGTCAAGGTCTTCGGGCGTTTGTGACGGACATTCGGTAATCCGCAAAAGCTTGCGGTCGCCCTTAATCACAATGTGATAATCGCGTGTCATGGTTTCGCTGTTGCGCAATGCCGATGCTGCAAGCGATTTGCCGTGATCGGGGATCACGCCCGTGCCAAGCTCCGCCTGTTTGGCAAGCGCATCACTGACTGTCGGAAGCTCCACTGCCGCCGCATAGGCCGCATTGCAATCAATCAGGCGCAAATCGCCATCACGCCGCCACACCGGGAAAGGCAGACTGTCGATCAAAAGCCGTAGCCCGCTAACCTCGTGCTTAAGGGCTGTAAAATCACCAAACTGGCTTTCACGTTCGCGGGTATGGCGGGTTTCATCGCGGAACCACAACGCATGGGCCAGAACCGGCGAATTGCGGTCCTTGCGGGCCATTGCCCCGGTAACGTGGAACTTGCGTTCATCAACCGCAGTCACCCAAAGCTCAAACCGCTCATGGGTGGATTTCAGGTTTCGGACACGCTCCTTGAGTGCTCTCGCGTCATCATCACGCAACTGGTCAAGCACATCGGGAAAACGCCCATCCTTGCCAAGCTGGAACGCACGTTTAAGCGACGGGCTTGCCCCCTCGGCAAAACCGGCCTGGCTCCAGTAATAAACCGGGTCGGGCCCGGCAAAGAACAGATGGGTAAATTGTTCGGTTGAATCCGCAAGTTCGGACTCGTGATCTTCCGCCTCTTCAAGATGGCGGCGCATGCGCAACGATAAACGCCATCCGATTCCCCCCGCGATCGCCGCCCCGCCAATCGCGGCCAAGCCGACAACAAGCCAGTCCCGGTCACTCAGATCCGCGAGACCGCCAAATATCGATGTGCCAGCAGGTTGCGTCGCCGCATCGGGTAGGGCATCAGCAGCACTGCCAACACGGAACTTTTCCTGCGCATGCAGGTCGGCTGCGATGAAAAGCGACGTAAGGCCATAGCATCCCCACTGCCACAGTCTGGACAAACCAAACCTGTTTGATCCCCCCTTGCGGGAACCAATTGGTTCTTTCCCCTTTTGATGGTCGGATGCAGCCCGTGTCACGTGTTGTTAACCGTTTGTGTTTATGAGCTATTATTATGGTGAAAACGTCTGGCTTTTACCACTGTTTCACGACGTTTTCCCAATACCCGGTCGAACGCCCGTGATCGCAGGAAAATCCGCGATGACATATACCCCAAATCGGGCTATGTCTGCGCTATTGTCGAAACAACAGCTATAACGATCTCGTCATTTCAAAATGAGTCCCAAACCGCAGCTAGACCTTTTTGCGCCGCGCGTGGCAGCCAGACCGGCCGCGCCCCAAAAGGAGTCTGTCGCAGCCAAACCGACGGGACCGGAAATCCGCGATCTGTTTGACACCAACTTCAGTGCCGATGACATCGCCGAATGGGAACTGCTGTTTCGCGATGCCCCCCAATATAACTACCATTTTAAACGTTCTCAGATCGCATCGGCCTTTGATCGCCCGCTGCATAAAAAGCTGATCGCGTCACACGCGTTTGAACGGCTGCGCGAAATTTCGTTCCTTGGTGCCATTGATTACCTGTTTCATCCCAACGGACGCCCGGCCAATATCCGCCATTCCCGATATGACCACACCATCGGTGTTGCCCTGCTGTCACAGCAATATTGCCGCCTGATGGGTCTTTCGGAAGCTGATCGTGATCTTTTGGGGGCAGCGGCCCTGTTGCATGATATCGGCCATGGTCCGTTTTCCCATACGCTGGAACCGGAATTTGCCCGGCGATTCAACCTGAACCATCACCAGTTGACCGAAAAGATTATCACCGGCGAAGTTCAGCTTGATCTTTCGGTCAATCATTTACTGGTGAAACACGGTGTTGATCCGGACGAGGTCATTGCCCTTCTGTCAAAAAAATCGACCCACCCCCATGCCAGCCTGCTGTCGGGCCCGGTCAATATCGACACACTCGAAGGCATCAGTCGGACCAAGACCTATGTGCATCCGAACTATGTCCATTGCCATCCGCGCCTGTTGCTTGAGGCGGCGGTAAAGCTTGATGAAGATGCCCTGAAACGCCTTGATAAGTTCTGGCAGCTTAAAGAAGACATCTATCGCAATTTCATTTTCGGCCCGATGTGTTTTGCCACCGATCATCTTTGCCGCGAATTTGTTGTCAAAAATGCGCCGGATTTTGCCGCCAACGATTTTCTTCTGACCGAAAAAGCCTTCCTGCAGCGCCACCCGGCTTTCAAGAAGTTTCTGTTCAGCCTGAAAAACCGGATCGAGCTTGACGGTGTTGCCGAGGTTGTCGACCCTGAAATAAGTGCTGCTGCCGCAATTCTGGACCACAATGCGACCAAGGTCCCCAAACGCGAGTTTCACATCAACACAGATGCCGAAGTCAAAAGCTTTGCCGATCTCGGCAAACGCTATTACGAGGAAAAGAACTCGTTCCTGCGACGTGTCGGCAATCTGACCGATCCGGCACAACAGGCTGCTGCAGCAAGTCTGTTTGACTGATATGCTCGTCCATCGGACGTAAAATCGCCTTACGAATTTCGCTGCATCGGGCAATCCATTGCAAAGGGAGTAACCGATATGGCCCCCAAAACCGAAAAGAAGCGCAACCGAACCTTTGTCATCATCGGGCTTGGAACCGTTGGCAGCACGGTTGCGACCGATCTGGCACGAAGTGGCAATCACGTCCTGGGCATAGACATCAACGAAAAATCCGTCGCCGCCCTGTCGGATGTCCTGTCCGAAGCGATCATCGCCGATGGCCGCGATGAAGAAGCCCTCCGCGAGGCCGGGGTCGACAAATATGACGTCGCCCTGATTGCCATTGGCGAAGACCTTGAAGCCAATATCCTGTGCACGATGAATGTCAAAATGCTGGGGGTCAAAACCGTCTGGGTAAAAGCGATCAACAAAACCCATCATCGCATCCTGACCAAACTGGAACCCGACCGGGTCATTTTGCCCGAACAGGAAATCGGCCAGCACATCGCCCAGAAACTGCATAACCCCGCCGTACGCGATTACCTTAGCCTTGGTAACGGCATGCATGTCATCAATCTGGAAGTCCCGGAAAGCATGGCGGGGAAAACCATTAAGTCGCTTGATCTTGAAAAGTCCCACGAATTGCGATGCCTGGGCATTTTGCGCGGATCGGAATTTATCGGCTGTGATACCGGGACCGTCACGATGGAAGCCAGTGATAAAATCCTGATCCTTGGTCGCCGACAGAATTTGCGCGACTTCAGTGACGGCATCTGAGCCATGCCCTTTTATTTTCCGAACCGCACCGGAAAACTGATCCGAATACCACCGCCGCTTTTGCTCGCCATCCTGTATCTGGCCTTGATCCTGATCGGCGCGGTTGTTTTGGTACTCCCTATTGCGGTCACCCATCCGATCAGCTTTTCCGACGCCTTGTTTACGGCCACGTCCGCCGTCACCGTCACCGGACTTGCCGTGGTTGATACCGGGTCAAGCTTCACGCTGTTCGGGCAAGCTATGATCCTGATCCTGATCCAGCTTGGCGGTCTTGGTCTTATGACATTTGCAGCCCTTGTTTTATCCGCACTTGGCTTACCAATTGGGCTGCGTCATCACAGTTTCCTGCGCGAAGATTTGAACCAGACATCGCTGCATCAGCTCGTGGGTCTGGTCAAAACGATCCTTGCCGTTGTGCTTTTCTGTGAATTGATCGGCAGCATCCTGTTGCTGACCGTTTTTGTCCCCGATTTTGGCTGGGCACGCGGAACGTGGTTTGCGGTATTCCATTCGGTATCGGCCTTTAACAATGCGGGCTTTGCCCTTATGCCCGACAGCCTGAGCCGATGGGCCACAAACCCGGTGATCAACCTCACAATCCCGGCATTGCTTCTGATTGGCGGGATCGGGTTCAGCGTGATTTCCGATCTGTGGATTCATCGCGGCTGGCGTCATTTATCCCTGCACAGCAAATTGATGCTGACCGGCTCTGCCATTCTGATCGTCTGGTCTGTCACGATGTTTGCCATCCTTGAATGGTACAATCCCGACACGCTCGGGGCTTTTGCCAATCCGATCGACAAACTTCAAATCAGCTGGTTTCAAGGTCTGACAACCCGCACTGCCGGGTTCAACACGGTCGATATCGGATCCATTCACGACACCACCGCATTGATGTTCATCCTTCTGATGGTGATCGGGGCGGGCAGTACATCAACAGCCGGCGGGATCAAGGTCACCACCTTTATCGTACTGGTTCTGGCAACCATCGCCTTTTTCAAACGCCATAATCAGTTGCATGCCTTTGGGCGCAGCATCGGCCTTGAAGAAGTGATGAAGGTGCTGGCCCTGACGATGATTTCAATGTTCGTCGTCATGACCGGTATCTTCCTGATCACCGTTTCCCATGACGGTGATTTTCTTGATCTGGTGTTTGAAGTGACGTCGGCCTTTGGCACGGTCGGTCTTTCGCGCGGGACGACCGGCGAACTCGATACACTGGGCCGGATCGTGATCGAACTGATCATGTTCATCGGCCGTGTCGGCCCTCTGACACTGGGCTTCTTCCTTGCCCGTCGCGTTCCGCCGCGCATTTCTTATCCGTCAAGTCAGGTGTATCTGGGGTAATTCCCAAAACCGTCAGTATTGCGTTTTTTTGGCATCATCGCGGATCGGGCACCGTGTTTGTGTTCGTGCCGTTGCTGGCACTGATCCCATAAATCCGCAGGTGGTAACGGCATGTCACAACGGCGGGCAATACTTGACCTGACAACATCCGGCGGCCCTGCCAAACCGGGGCCGCCGGATTATCAATATCAGTCAACGACAAACAATGTGGCACCCGGCTCTGTTGATGAACGATGGGCTTCGGCATTATCAGCCACCTGATAACTCATGCCCGGTTTAAGGGTGAAAACCCGCCCGTCTTCCAGTTCGGTGACCAATTCACCTTCAAGACACAGCAGGATATGGCCCTTCTTGCACCAATGATCGGCAAGATAGCCCGGCGTGTAGGTCACCATGCGCACCCGGATCGGACCGAATTGCTGTGTCCTCCAGTATGCCATACCGGTATCGCCCGAATGTTCGGTTGGCGTGATCGACGACCAGTCGGTCGTCCCGAATGGCAGATCGGAAATGTCCATGGGAAATCTTTCAAGGAAGATGTGGGGCAAATGTCATCCGGGTTCGGACAACATTTATCTGACGCTATCGCGTTTCCAAGCTTTCCGTCAACAAATGCCCGTAAACGAAAAAGCCCGGCTTTCAAGCCGGGCCTGATCCGTATATCGCAAAGCAGATTACCGGTTTTCCAACCCGTTTTCTTCACGCTGTTTGCGAATTTCATCTGCCTTCTCTGTAATCATTTCACGCAATTCGCCAAGTCCCGCACGTTCGGCAGTAATGATCTGTTCGCACTCGGCTTTGGGAACATAACCATTGGAATGTTCCGCATCCCATTCCAGCACGTCCTCAATCGTGGTGCCAAGTTCATCGACATCCCCGAACGCATAACCATTAAGCGGCCTGCCGACTGTTTCGTTCAGCGACGCAAACAGGGCCGGGTCCTGATCCGGTGCCAGATCGGGTTTGCAGCCCAGAAGCGTGCGATAGCGCAACTGCCCGGTATAGAACCAGAATACCGCGTCATCGCGTTCGCCCTCGTTAAACAGTTTGGCCGCCAGGATGTAGTAGGCCGATGGATGGCGGTTTTCGATCCCTTCGCGTAGCGTATCCGGGGCCATATCCTTCATTACCTCGGGTGATGTTGTATCGGGCGATTGGGCAAAGGCAGGCATTGCCATCAGGCCAAGAAGCGGAACGGCAAGCAGGGTGCGATAAAGATTTTTGATCGGACTTCTCCGTAATCTGACGTGATTTCCAATCGGGGAGATATGCGAACAGTATTTTGGCCAACGGCCCCGACGAATGATGTATGGCATCATGGTCTTTCACCTTTGAGGCCGTTTTATCGGCAAGTGATGGCAATTATGTGCCCGTCTTCACATTTGACTGGGGTTCCTTACCTTTCGCCATAAACCCGGTTTTAATCTTTCGGCTTTAGGTCGATACTGGATTTATCAGTGACTTCAATCGGAACCGCTTCAATCTTGTTACCAGATACCATCGCAAACAATCAGGCCTACACCGCCGCCCGACTGGACGAGATGCGCAGCGCGCTGGCCAATCAGCTGCATGGCAGCGCCTTTTGCGTGGTCGTCACCGGCTCATTCGGGCGACATGAAGCATCGGAACAATCCGACCTTGATTACTTCATCATAGGCCGCGAAGTTGATCGTGATCTGGCACCGCATCGCGATGTTTCCGAAATCCTCGGCTCCATGGTCACCAAAAAGGCAGCCGTTAACGGCCCGTTTTCATCCTATGTCCCGGCCGAGGAACTGGTGAACCGTATCGGACTTGATGGCGACACCAATTCGATCACCACACGCCGCCTTTTGTTCCTGCTGGAATGTGAATGGCTTTATAACGAGGTCGGAAAGCGGGCCTTCTTTGATGAATTGATTGCCAACTACGTCACCGAAACTGTCACACGCGAATCCATCGCGCGGTTTCTGGTCAATGACGTCATTCGGTATTACCGCACCATCAGCGTCGATTTCGAAATCAAAACCCGCGAAGGCGACGCCAGCAAGGCATGGGCACCCAGACGCCTGAAACTGGTCTTCTCGCGCAAGATGCTTTATTTCGGCGGCATTATCGCGGCCGCAGAAACCGCTGATCGGGATTATGTTGGAAAACGCGCCAAACTGTCGGAGCTTTTACAGCTTCCGCCCATCACGCGCGTACAGACTGTCTTTGGTGACAAAAGCCTTCCCGCACTTGAACTTTATGACCGGTTCCTGCGTGAACTGAGCGATCCGGATGTTCGAAGACATCTGGAGAAGGTCGGCCCGAATGATCGCAGCGATGCGGAACTGCGATCACTGCTGGATGCGGGAAAACAGTTTTCGCGCGAGCTGATCAAACTGATGAATGATCGTTATGGCCCGGATCACCCGATCCACGAAGCGCTTCTGATGTAATCAGCCAACCTGATATCAGGCCGATGTCACATGCTTGTGGTAGTTGGCCCGATCCAGATCGTGCACTTCCACGGTGAATTGCACATCGAAATCACCGACCAGATTTTCCAGATGCGCGCGCAGGGTTTCAAGTGCAATCGCCCCGACATCGTATTTGACGTTGTCCGAACGCCCCGACAGAAGACGCACATCAAGATGCACCATGCCATGCTTTGGTCCGCCATCGGCAATGACAACATTTTCAAGCGGTGACAACCGTGTCTTGAAACTCGCCGGATCAGCATCGGCGGCCTTGGCAATCTCACGATGCAGGCTGATTGCCAAACTGCGAAGCTGCTCGGTAATCGGCAAGTTGGCGGAATATTCGATTTCAAGCTGGGGCATGGCTCGTTTCCCTGTTGTGGTCTTTTTTCTTACCCGAACTGAACGCCACAAAACACAAAAAAGCCGGCCCGAATGAACGGACCGGCTTTGATGACAAGCGCGTTTGCGCTTAGTAGCGGTAATGATCCGGCTTGAACGGACCGGCCTGCGGAACGCCGATATATTCGGCCTGCTCGCTGGAAAGTTTGGTCAGTTTCACGCCAAGACGGTCGAGATGCAGGGCTGCAACTTTCTCGTCGAGGTGTTTCGGCAGGACATAAACTTTGTTTTCGTAATTCGCGTGGTTTTTCCAAAGTTCGATCTGTGCCAGCACCTGGTTGGTGAAGGATGCCGACATCACGAAGCTCGGATGACCGGTTGCGCAGCCGAGGTTGACCAGACGGCCTTCGGCCAGAACGATCAGACGTTTGCCATCGGGGAACTCAACCTCGTCGACCTGCGGCTTGACGTTGTCCCACTTGTAATTACGCAGCGAACCGATCTGGATTTCGGAATCGAAGTGACCGATGTTGCAAACAATTGCGCGGTCTTTCATCGCACGCATATGGTCGAGCGTGATGATGTCGATGTTGCCCGTCGTGGTGACAAAGATGTCGCCAACCGGTGCAGCGTCTTCCATGGTGGTGACTTCGTAACCTTCCATTGCGGCCTGAAGCGCGCAGATCGGATCGATTTCGGTCACGAGAACACGTGCCCCCTGGCTGCGCAGCGACGCAGCCGAACCTTTGCCAACATCACCAAAACCGGCAACAACACCGATTTTACCGGCAACCATGACGTCGGTTGCACGTTTGATGCCATCAACCAAGCTTTCGCGGCAGCCATACAGGTTGTCGAATTTCGACTTGGTGACCGAGTCATTGACGTTGATCGCCGGAACCTTGAGCGTGCCTTTTTTCGCCATTTCATACAGGCGATGAACGCCGGTAGTGGTTTCTTCGGAAAGACCTTTGATGTCTTCAAGAAGTTCCGGATACTTGTCGTGGATCAGCTGGGTAACATCGCCGCCATCATCAAGGATCAGGTTCGGTTTCCAGCCGTTCGGGCCGGTAATGGTCTGCTCGATGCACCACCAGAATTCTTCCTCGGTCTCGCCCTTCCAAGCAAAGACAGGAACGCCGGTTGCCGCAATCGCTGCCGCAGCCTGATCCTGAGTCGAGAAGATGTTGCACGACGACCAGCGAACTTCAGCACCAAGCGCGGTCAGGGTTTCGATCAGAACCGCGGTCTGAATGGTCATGTGCAGGCAACCGACAATGCGTGCGCCGGCAAGCGGCTTGGCCGCGCCATATTCTTCGCGCAACGCCATTAGGCCCGGCATCTCGGTTTCGGCAATCGCGATTTCCTTGCGGCCCCAGGCGGCCAGCGAGATGTCTGCGACCTTGCAATCGGTAAAGTTCGACATGTCGTCTCCAATCAAACAAAAACAGCGCAACTGCCGACCACATGGCCTTGCAGATACGCCCGAAAATTCCTGTGCGACGGTTTTCCCATTCGCGATGGAAGACATATAAAGATTTCTTTATATCGATTTCAAGTCTTTTCTTTGATGAAATGAGTAAAACGACAAAGGCACCGCAAACCGCTTTTCCAATTCTCCCCCTTAAAACACTTTCGAGGCTGGTATTCAAAGCACACCACAATCTTGCCACTTGATCACAATACCTGTCTCGGTTATCGCTTGTTCAGGCTATCGACCAAGGATCATACGTGTGCGGACATTCACCCTTTTGCTGACGGCTCTTTTGTCACTGACAGTTCTTCTGTCCAGTGCGAATGGCGGCATGGCAATGGATCACCCGCATATGCAATCCCATGGTCCACTTGATCAAAACACCATAACCTTCCCATCCGCACATGACACCGCCCACAATCCGGCAATGCCGTCCTCCGGACATTCCGATATGTGCGGTATGGTCCTTTGTGGCCCGTTCATGCCGTTGGCTTTGACAGCGTCATCACGCAAGCTGGACATTAAATCGGTTACCTATCTGGTATCAAACGATCTGGTCCAGCCATTCAGCGAAGACCTGACCGGAAAACCCCCGCGCTTCTGAGAGAGAACCGGCATTCTGCCGGCAATTTTCGTTCCCCGCTTCTTGTATCAGTGATCCGATACCGATCTGCCGCCGCGCGGCAGGCCATCGTGATGTTGTGTCAAAATCACGCATATCAGGTCATTCGGATCAAGCATCCCGGCGGGAGAACATTTTGAAAATATTCTCTCTTTCAGGAGCATTCCATGCCCTCTTTTAAATCTTACCTCGCAAAAATCCTGACCGTTGCCGCATTGTCCGGTGGCACAGTCCTTGTTTCCCCGATCACTGCCCATGCCGATGCGGGCCATAACAGTGTCGTGCATGGCGCGAATATCGGCAAACTGGGCAATATCTCGGATGTCAGAAAAACCGTCGAAATCGTCATGCAGGACAATTTCTATGAACCTGAAAAGGTTGTTGTCCTTGGGGGTGAAACCGTGCGGTTTGTGATCCGTAACGAAGGTGAATTCGTCCATGAATTCAATATCGGTACTGTTGCAATGCACGCCACCCATCAAAAAGAAATGGCAATGATGGTCGAGCACGGTGCGCTTGAGGCTGATAAAATCAACATGCACATGATGGAAATGGACATGGGGAACGGCATGACCATGAAGCATGATGATCCCAACAGTGTCCTGCTCGAGCCAGGCAAAACCGCCGAGATCATCTGGACATTTCCGGAAAATGCCGAACTTGAATTTGCCTGCAACGTCCCGGGCCATTACGAGTCCGGCATGATGGGCCAGGTCAAGTTCCAGTAACCGCACACAGCAAGGCAGGAAAACGGATCGCCACAGTGCGCGTTGTCCGGTTTCCTGCCAAACGGAATTCGTATCATGAAAATTGAAACTGCTGCGGGCATGCTTCTGGCTGCCCTTGCCGTTGCTGTGCTGTCTTTGCCCGCAATGGCCAAACCCTATGAACTAACGGTCGATTACGTTGAAATCGATACCGGCGACACGAAAACGACCGGCATCGGCTATAACGGCTCATCCCCCGGCCCGACCCTGCGTTTCCGCGAAGGCGAGGAAGCCGAGATTACGGTCACCAACAACCTTGATGAAACGACATCCATCCATTGGCACGGCCAGATCCTGCCTTATCAGATGGATGGCGTTCCCGGTATCAGCTTTCCCGGCATCGCACCGGGCGAAACCTTCACCTATCGCTTTCCGGTTCGACAGAATGGCACCTACTGGTTCCACAGCCATTCCGGTTTTCAGGAACCCGATGGTGCCTATGGCTCTATCATCATTGAACCGGAAAAACGCGAACCGTTCCGGTTTGACCGCGAATATGTCGTGGTATTGAAGGACAAGCACCCCCATTCCGGGGCGCGCATCATGCGCAACCTGAAAATGATGCCCGATTACTACAATCGGCAACAGCGTACCTTGGGCACCTTGATGGATGATGTGGCCAAGGACGGACTGTCTGCAACCCTGTCGGACCGCAAAGACTGGGGTAACATGCGCATGACGCCAACCGACATCGAAGATGTGCAGGGCTTTACCGGATTGATCAACGGCATGTCCCCCGAACAGAACTGGACCGGGTTATTCAAGCCTGACGAACGGGTGCGGCTGCGCTTTATCAACGCATCCGCAATGACCTATTTCGATGTCCGTATTCCGGGGCTTGAGATGACGGTTGTTCAGGCCGATGGCAATAATGTGCAGCCCGTGACTGTCGACGAGTTCCGCATCGCGGTTGCCGAAACATATGATGTGATCGTACAGCCAAAAGAAGACCGGGCTTATGCGATCATGGCCGAGTCGATGGGACGGTCGGGTTATGCCTTTGCCTCCTTGGCACCACGCGAAGGTATGCGGGCTGAAATGCCCGAACCCCGAACCGATGGTCCGTTGCTGACCATGGCCGATATGGGCATGAGCCACGACAATATGCCGGGCATGGATCATGGCGCGATGGATATGACATCACAGCCCGAAATGGCCGGAATGGATCACAGCAACATGCCCGGCATGGATCATTCGGCAATGAATATGGGCGCCAAACCCGCTGACCCGTTCTATGCATCAGGAAGCGGGTTGATCCCCAAAGCCGTCAATGGTGGAAAGTTCCTGTCCTATGCCGATCTGAAAGCACAAAAACCGCGCTATCCGGAACGCCCGGCAATGCGTGAAATCGAATTGCGCCTGACCGGAAACATGGAACGTTACGTCTGGTCGATCAACGGCATCAAATACGAGGATGCCGACCCGATCCGGCTTCAATATGGCGAACGGGTGCGTTTCACCTTCATCAACGAAACCATGATGGCCCATCCGATGCACCTGCATGGCATGTGGTCAATGCTTGATAACGGCAATGGCAAATGGAATCCGGTCAAACACACCATCAACGTTAATCCCGGCACAACGGTTTCATTCGAGACCGAAGTCGATGAACCCGGTGAATGGGCCTTCCACTGCCATCTCAGCTATCACATGGCATCGGGCATGTTCCGCAAGGTCATTGTCGAAGGGGGGCCGGAAACGGCCCTGAACACCAACGCAAATGGGAACTGACCGATCATGAAAAAACTGAACCTGATTTCGGCCCCGGTCGGCATCGCGCTCGGTCTAATGGCTTTCCCGGCAATCGCGATGGAAGGAAACATCTTTTATGGCTTGCAGTTAGAACAGTTCGAATATCGCTATGGCGATGAAGGTGAAAAAAGTGCTGTCTGGGATGGCGATGCCTTTGCCGGCACGGATGAATTGAAATTGCGTTGGCAAAGTAATGGCGAACAGGACCTGCGCGAAGACAGTTTCGAAACGCTGGAAAATCGTCTTGTCCTGCAGACTCCGATCTCCGACTTCTTTGATGCCAAGGCAGGTGTTCGGCTTGATACCCCGACCGGGCAGGATCGCTGGTACGGCACTGTCGGCATTGCCGGTCTTGCGCCGCAATGGTTTGAAGTTGATGCTGATCTCTTTGTCAGCGAGACTGGCGATGGCAGTGCCAGACTGGATATCGAATTTGAAGGGTTGCTGACCAACCACCTTATCCTGACACCATCGCTGGAAACCGACATCGCCTTTTCAGATGATCGGGAAATCGGCATCGGGCAGGGTGTTTCTAAGGTCGAGCTTGGGCTCCGGCTCAGTTACGACCTGATTGATCGGGCTGTTTCGCCCTATATCGGCGTAGCCCATGAACGGAAACTTGGCAAAACTGCCGACTTCGCCCGTGACGAGGATGAAGATCGCGATGCAACCTATGTCGTGATCGGTATGCGTTTGATGTATTGATCCATCCTAAAACAGCGGGGAAGCTCCGGCTTTCCCGCTGTTCAAAAGCCGCAATCAGGCAAGATCATTAAAATCATCAAGCATCATGGCGATGCGCGCCGAATCCCATTGTTCCATCACACGCGCGGCCTGATGTTCGGTATTACGCGTATCAAGACGGCGCAGGCGCTGCTTGACCGGCAAAAGGCTGACCGGTGACATCGAAAGATTGCGCAGCCCGAAGCCAAGGAAAAGCGGTGTATATCGTGGATCCCCCGCCATTTCGCCGCAAACGCTGATCGGGATGTCGCGGTCACGAGATGTTTTGATCACATCGCGGATCAGGCGCAAAACCGATGGATGCAACGGGTCATAAAGCCCGGCCACCTGATCGTCGGCACGATCAATCGCCAGTGTATATTGCGTCAGATCATTGGTGCCAATGGCAAAGAAATCACTTTCGCGCGCCAAGGCATCAATCGCCAGAGCCGCCGCCGGAATTTCGATCATCGCGCCCAGTGGCGGTAAAACATCCGGTATGGCATGGCCTTCCTTGCGCAGGCGTCTTGCAACGGCTTCGTAAATCTGGCGCGCCCGGCTCATCTCATGAACGCTGACCACCATCGGGATCAGAACCCGGATTGGCCCATGCAGGGACGCCCTCAGGATGGCCGCCATTTGGGCTTCCAGCAATTCCGGCTTACGCAATGATAAACGAATACCGCGCAATCCAAGTGCCGGGTTTGGCCCGGACCCGATTTCTGCCTGCAATGACACCGCAAGCTTCTCACCCCCGATATCAAGTGTGCGGATCGTCACCGGCTTGCCATTCATCCGGGTCACGATATCGGCCAGTTCTGCGTATTGTTCGTCTTCGTCCGGCAGATAGTCCTTGTTCATGAACATGAACTCGCTGCGCAAAAGCCCGATACCGGTCGCCCCGTTTTCCAATGCTGCCGACAGTTCGATGGGCAGTTCGATATTGGCATGCAGGTCAATTTCGATCCCGTCGCGGGTCGCCGAAGGAACATCACGCAGGCTGGCCAGTTTGGCACGTGCCGCCCGCCAGTCTTCCCGGCGCTGGGTATAATGTGCAAGATCGTCCTTAGTCGGGCGCAGAATGACCTCACCCCGGCCACCATCGACAATGATCAGATCACCGCCCGAAACCCCGCGAATGATGTCGGCCGCCCCCAGAATCGCTGGAATGCCAAGCGACCGGGCCATGATTGCCGTATGTCCCTCTGCACCACCTAGGGCGGTGACAAAGGCCGAAAGCTGCCCTGGCTGGAGGCGGGCCATGTCGGCCGGACTGACTTCTTCGGCAATCAGGATCGCACCCTTTGGCGCGGTTTCAAATGCCCGGTCGGTTTCGCCGATCAGGCAGCGCATCAGTCGCAGGCCTACCTCGCGGATGTCAGACGCACGCGACGCGATATATCGGTCATCAATGCCGGAAAACTGGCTGGCGATGGCATCAATAACGTCGCTGACAGCATGCACCGCATTCATGTTGCGGGTCCGGATCAGTTCCTCGGCCCCGCGGACAAGGCGCGACTGGGTCAGCATATGAACATAGGCATCCAGAAGAAACCCAAGTTCTTCGGACGCGGCCCCGCCAACATTGGCTGATTGCGATTTCAGACGTTTGAGCTGTTCGATGCTTTCCGAAACGCCTTTATGCAAACGTTCGGTTTCCGTCGGGATGGCCGTCGCATCGATACGCGCGCGACTGACATCGACATATTGCCGGTCCATGACAAAAGCCCGGCCGATCACAATCCCGCCCGATGCCCCAAGCCCGCTAATTACCCGGCGGCCGGTCGTCGATTGGTCATCGATTGAGGTCTGGTCTTTTGGTGGAACTTGCAAGCCTGGTTTGCTGCCAACTCGTTCTTGTTGTTTCCAGAAATTCCGGTCTCCGCTCGTGCGGAAATCCTACTTATTCTTTGTATTATTCTTCGTGGAACTTGGCATCGACAAGTTCGTTAAGGGCATCTATCGCCTTTTTCGCATCGGGGCCGACTGCCTCTATCTCGATTTCCGTGCCGGTCGATGCCGCAAGCATCATCAACCCCATGATCGATACGCCCGAAACCTCGGTACCACGGTTGCGCACCATGATCCGGGATTCGAATTCACCAGCAAGTTTAACAAATTTTGCGGCCGCCCGCGCGTGCAATCCGCGTTGATTGCTGATGGTTACGATCCGCTTTTCCGTCTGCGCCATATTTGTCCCGCCTTAGTCCCGACCTTAAGTCCCCGTCGGCAAACCTTCAAAAGATCCGGGCCATCCCCGATCGCCCGACCTTCTGTTTTTGTTGTTTATTCCTCGCCGCTTAGCAGGCGCGACGCCACGTTGATATATTTCCGGCCCGCTTCCTGTGCGGCATTGACCGTCTGGGCCAGCGTGCCATCGATGCGAACCGAAGCCAGTTTGATTAACAAAGGTAAATTAACCCCTGCGATCACTTCGACATTCGCCTGTTCCATAATGGAAATCGCAAGGTTCGACGGTGTCCCACCAAACATGTCGGTCAACAGCACAACGCCCTGGCCATCATCGACAGCCTCGACACTTGCAAGAATGTCGGCGCGGCGTTGTTCCATATCGTCGTCTGGCCCAATGCACACGGCGGCGATATTTTCCTGTTCACCGACAACATGCTGCAAGGCAGACACGAATTCCTTCGCGAGATCGCCATGGGTGACGAGCACCATCCCGATCATGCAGTTTTCTCCATCAATTCACTCCCCCGGTTTTGGTTCATCTGGCTTGTCACGATGGCTGAGATGAACATCATATCCCAGACCGGCAATCCAGTCGTTTAGCATGCGTGCGATATAAACGGAACGATGCTGGCCGCCCGTACAACCGATCGCGATAGTCAGATAGCTTTTCCCTTCCTGCGCATAACGCGGCAGAACCGGGCCGATCAGGCCTTTTAACCGATCCATGAAACCGGTGAAATCCTGATCCTTCTCGATATAGGCACCAACCCGGTCATCAAGCCCGGTCAGCAAACGAAGTTCGGGATCATAATGCGGGTTGCGCAGAAAACGAACGTCAAAAACAAGGTCGGCTTCGCCGGGCACGCCCTGGCGGAACGAAAAGCTTTTGACAAAGACCGCCATCGCATCCTTCTCGCCAATGGCAAACTGGTCCTGAAGGATTTTGCGAAGCTCGGCCGATTTAAGCCTTGAGGTATCGATAATCATGTCCGCCGTCGCCGCAATCGGCGCCATAAGGCGTTTTTCATGTTCAATCGCATCGACAAGCGGCCGGTCATGGGTCAAGGGATGAGGACGTCTGCTTTCAGTAAAGCGACGCTGCAAAATGCCGGTTTCCGCATCGACAAAAACCACCATCGGATTAACACCGGGCTGCTTGCGCAAATCGCTGACAATGTCGACAAACTGGTCGACACCAAAATCGCGTGTCCGGATATCAAGACCAATCGCCAAGGGCTGATCAAGGTCAGTCCCCCCGCTCAGCAATGCGGGCAATAACCGCAGCGGCAGGTTATCCACTGCATCAAAGCCGAAATCCTCAAAGATTTTCAGCGATGTCGTACGACCAGCACCTGAAACCCCGGTCACCAGCACAAGTCGGGTATCCCGGGCAATGTCGCCGGTGCCATCACCCGTTTGTTTCGGGCCTATTGCATCTGCATCGGTCATGTTTCGAGCTGCATCTCACCTATTGCCAAGGCCAAGGCTACTTCAATCTTGGCGCCGGCGGCCATATCGAATGGCCAGATTTTCCAGGACGGAATCGAAATACCACAAAACGTTTCTGATCGGGGCTCAGGCATCCGTTCGACCCCGGCCGGATCAGCCACCAGATCAAACAGAACCCGCACATCGCCTGCCGCCTGATGGGCAAGCCCGCGGACGATACCAATCCCGCGCACTTCGCACAATCGTGCAATCTGTATCGGCGCGCTGGCAATCAGTTTGCCCTCATGCGCCACAAGATCGGTTCTGTCGTCGGAAACAAGCCGACCGCCAGCCCGGACAAGCCGCAGTGCAAGGTTGGATTTGCCGCTGCCAGATGGCCCGCGCAACAGGATCGCATGGGGGCCAAGCGCGACACAGTTTGCATGGATTTGTGTCATATCGGGCAAAACGATGCGCGGGTCATCCGGCCTTGTCAAATATGAAACATGCATATCTATCCTCACGGATAGAAATTGCTGCAAATCGCGGGACTCATGCGCCTTCTTCAAGCGGCAGGCGCAGCGTAAAGATCGCCCCTTTGACCTCGCCGTTGAGGATTCGGTTCGTCGCCGTCAGGTCGCCGTTGTGCGCCGCGGCAATGCGTTTGGAAATCGAGAGCCCCAAACCGGAATGCTGGCCGAATTTTTCGCCCGAGGGACGCTCGGTATAAAAACGATTGAAAATCGCTTCTTCCTTGCCGGGCGGAATACCCGGTCCATCATCTTCGACCGTTACCACCGCCTGATCCTTGTCACGCCATGCACGCACGCGCACCGACCCACCTTCGGGGGTAAAGGTGATTGCATTCGAAATCAGGTTGCGGAACACTTGGACCAATCGACTTTCAAGGGCCGGCACAATGAGGTTTTCAGGCACCGATGCCTTGACCGGCGGGCCATCTGCGTCGGCGTTATAAAGCTCACACAGGGTTTGCAACAGCACGCGCAGATCAACTTCTTCGGTTTCGGCGCGCGACAATTCGGCATCCATACGCGAATAATCGGAAATATCACTGATCAGTCGATCAAGGCGCTGAACGTCTTCGGCAATGATTTCCATCAGACGGCGCTGGCGTTCGGGGTCTTTCAGGCGGGTCGCGGTTTCAACCGCACTGCGAAGCGACGTCAGCGGGTTCTTGATTTCATGGGCAACATCGGCGGCAAAGCGTTCAATCGCATCCATACGATCCCAAAGCGTTTCGGTCATGTCGCGAAGCGTCGTCGAAAGATCGCCAATTTCATCGCGACGATCCGAAAGATCGGGAATGGTGAACTGACGGTTCTTGCTGCGCCGAACCCGTTCGGCCGCACGTGCCAAACGGTTAAGCGGCCGTGTAATCACCCCGGCCAGATATATCGACAGCAGGACCGTAATGCCAAATGCAAAAACAAAGATTTTCAGGATATCAAGCCGCACCGCATGCAGGGCGTTTTCAATCGCATCGCCATTCTTCGTCAGCATGATTGATGCCAGAACCTGCTTGAAACGTTGCACCGGCACCGAAACCGATAAAACGCGGCGCCCCTGACTATCGACCCGGACCACCCCGCGCGAATAACCGGCAAGGGCAGCGCGCACTTCGGGATAATCACTGGCACTGGCAACTGGTGGATCAACATAAAGCGGAAGCGGCTGTTCGCCTTCGAAAATCGAAAGCACGCCTTCGGTCAGCTTGCGCATGATTTCCGCAAGCTTGTCATCTTCGCCCGGCGCGGGTAGCTCTTCGGCCTGAACCGCGCCGGTGCCAAATGTCCGGACATTCCGGCTATCCGCAATCAGCTGGCCATTCGCGCCAAACAGCCGCGCCCTGGCACCGGTAATCCCGACCAGCCGGCGCACCATTTCACGCGCGACTTCAAGCTTCACCCGGTTGGTGGCGTCATCCCCCTGTCCGACAGCCGATGTCGACAATGCAGCCGCATACATTTCCGCCTGCACAGCCATGGCTTCAAGTTCGGAATGGATCAGCTCCTGCTTGTAACGGCCAAGATAAAGAATACCCGCAACAAGTACAAAAAGAGCTAGCGCATTCACGGCCAGAATGCGCCAGGTTAAAGGGGAAAAAAGCCCGTGACGTTCCTCTATCCGTGCGACACGGATTTCGTGTTGCGGCACGGATTGCTGTTCAGCCGAGGCAGGTAAATCGCTCATTCAGACCCGCAATTCTGGCCGGGCCAATCGACCCGGCACTGCGACAAGAGTGTTATGCTATCAACCCGCAACCGTCGCCGTATCGCGGTAACGGTAACCGACACCATAGAGGGTTTCGATTTCCTTGAATTCCTTGTCTGTCTCGCGGAATTTCTTGCGCAGACGCTTGATGTGGCTGTCGATGGTGCGATCATCAACATAAATATGTTCGCCATATGCCGCATCAATCAGCTGATCACGGTTTTTCACGTGGCCCGGATGTTTCGCCAGCGCCTGAATCAGAAGGAATTCCGTGACCGTCAGGTTCACATGCTGGCCTTTCCAGCTGCACATGTGGCGCGACGGATCAAGAACCAGTTCCCCGCGCTGAATGACATCTTCCGAACCGCTCGGGCGAACACCGCCTGCACGCATGATTTCGGCACGGCGCAGCAAGGTACGGATACGTTCGATCAGCAGACGCTGCGAGAACGGTTTTTTAATATAGTCATCTGCCCCAAGGCGCAGACCGGTCAGCTCGTCGACCTCGTCATCCTTGGATGTCAGGAAAATGACCGGCATCTGGGTCTTTTTGCGAAGATGCGTCAGAAGCTCCAAGCCATCCATGCGCGGCATCTTGATATCGAGCACGGCAAGATCGGGCTCTTCCTTGGTCAACGCATGCAGCGCCTCGGACCCGTCGGAATATGTCTGGACCTCATAGCCTTCTTCTTCAAGCGCCATCGAAACCGATGTCAGGATATTACGGTCGTCATCAACAAGTGCGATCTTACTCACCTGAACCTCGTCAGTTGGACAGATTAAAATTTGAAACAAGCGTAACAAAATACATCCCATTGTGGCGAAAAAATAACCACTTGAGGCATATTTGAGGCTTTGTTCATGTACGATACAAAGACCCTACCTGATTTCTGCTGCTCCACCCTATGGGAAAGCGACATTCAATACCGGTATTGCCATGCGTCTTTATTGACTCCCCGTCCCGATGCCACATAACTATCGTGCACCCGAACAGGAAGCCGGAGTCCCGTCACCCGACAGGGCAATCAAAACGTCTGGCGGGTCAACGAACCACACTCTAACGCGCGGGAGGCAGGATTGTTCTACTGGTTAAGCACCTATAGCCGCGCGTCGCTGAGTTTTGCGGGGATTGTCATTGCCGGTCTGGTCGTCTGGCTTGCCGTTAATTCGACCGGAAACCTTGCCATCAGCCAGTTGCAGCAAACGGCCCAAGCCCGTCTTGCACTTTATGAAAGCACACTTCGCGCCGCTGTCGACCGGTATCGCTATCTGCCTTATGTCGTGGCCCGCAATCACGAAATCGTCGATGTCGTTACTGGCAATGGCACTGTGGATATAGCCAACCAGTATCTGCAAAAGGTCAATCAGCGCTCGGGCGCTGCTGCGCTTTATGTCATCGACAGGTCCGGCAACACGGTTGCGGCAAGCAACTGGAACACCCCGGACAGTTTTGTTGGCCAGAATTACAGTTTCCGCCCCTATTTCACCGAAGCCTTCGCAGGGCAGGAAGGCTTTTTCTATGGGATCGGCGTTACCACCGGGCGATCCGGCCTGTTTATTTCCCACCCGATTGCAAAATCCGGTGAAATTGTCGGCGTGGTCGCAGTCAAACTTGAACTCGATGAACTAGAGCGGAACTGGCAGGACGGGGGTGAAACCGTTTTCGTCTCGGACGCTGACGGCGTCATCATGCTGACCAGTCGCGGGGACTGGAAATATCGGACCATTCGCCCGCTAACCGATCAGGAGCGCGAGCGGATTCTGCGCAATCGACAATATTCCGGACAGGAACTTTTACCCCTGAATATGGATGAAAATCCATCTGGCGAGGATGGTTTGCTTGAAATCGGCAATGAACGTTTCCTGTTTGAGGTCAAACCGATCAGTGGCAGCGAATGGAACCTGTTTTACCTGACCCCGATGGATTATGTGTCCGAACGGCGCACCAGTGTCATGCTGATCACCCTGATCGGATCGGGTTTGATCATTCTGATTGTTCTGTTCTTGCGCGAACGTGAATTGAAACTGGCGTCACAACGCAAATCCATGGAATTTGCCCGCATTCAGGCACTTAACACCCGCCTGGAACAGGAAATAACCGAACGCCGCAAGACAGAGGCCGAGTTGCGCGGCACACAGGACGAGCTGGTTCAGGCCGGAAAACTGGCGGCATTGGGTCAGATGTCGGCAGCAATTGCCCATGAAATCAATCAACCAATTGCCGCGATCAGAACCTTCTGCGCCAGCGCCAAACTGATGCTTGAACGCGGAAAATCCGAAAATCTCGGCCCCAATATCGAACAGATTTCCGCCCTGACCGAGCGCATGGGATCAATCACTGGACAACTTAAAACCTTCTCGCGCAAATCGACCGGCGTGCTTGAACCTGTCAATATCCGGGCCGCCCTTGATAATGTGATACAGCTGCTGTCATCGCAGTTGCATAACGAAGGCTGCGTGCTTGAACAGTCCGATTTTGCTGGCGATCTGATCGTCCATGCCGATCTGGTGCGGATCGAACAGGTTTTTGTCAATATCATCCGCAACGCGCTTGATGCGATGGCCAGCATCGATGACAAGGATCCAAAGGCAAAAAAACGGATCATCATCGACCTGTCAGGAACACGCGATCAGGCCACCATTCGCATATCCGATACCGGTCCGGGCATTGGCGAGGAAACCCTTGGTTTGCTGTTCGACCCGTTCTTCACCACCAAGGATCCGGGGCAAGGGGTAGGGCTCGGGCTTTCGGTGACTTACGGGATTGTTCGTGACTTTGGCGGCAGCATCCGTGCCTATAACCGTGCGGGCGGCGGAGCCTGCTTTGAAATACAATTGCCACTGATGCGGGGGACGCAGAAGTAATGCAGCAATCGACAATCGATACCGCCAATGCAAATCCGCAAACGGCACAGGTAATTATCGTCGATGACGAAGAAGCCCTGCGCCTTTCCCTGTCCCAATGGCTTGATCTGTCCGGCTACACCATCAGCGTTCATGCCGATGCGATTTCGGCACTTGAACATATCACACCCGATTTCGCCGGCGTGATCCTGACAGATGTTAAAATGCCAAAGCTTGATGGCATTGCCTTTACCAAATCGGTTCTTGAGATCGACCGCGACATTCCGGTGATCCTCATGACCGGGCATGGCGATGTTCCGATGGCCGTCGAGGCGATGAAAAGCGGGGCATATGATTTCGTCGAAAAGCCGTTTGAACCAACCGATATTCTCGAAAGCCTCGAGCGCGCGATTGAAAAACGCAAACTTGTCATCGAAAATCGAACGCTCCGTTCACAAATCGCCCAGCAGGGCACGCTTGACAGCCGCCTGATCGGCAACAGCCCGTCGATGCGTGCCCTCAAGGCCGAAATCGCCAATATCGCCCCGACCGAAGTCCCGGTTCTGGTTTCCGGAGAAACCGGCACCGGCAAGGAACTGGTCGCGCGTGCCATTCATGACCTCAGCGCCCGGAATGATCGGCGATTTGTTGCCGTTAACTGCGCGGCAATTCCCGAAAGTACCGCCGAAAGCGAGCTTTTCGGTCATGAAAAGGGAGCCTTCACCGGTGCTGCCAGCCGCCGGATCGGCTGGATCGAACATGCCGATAACGGCACCCTGTTTCTTGATGAAATTTCAAGCATGCCACTGGCGTTACAGGCCAAGCTTCTGCGTGTCATCGAACAGCGCGAAGTCGTGCGCCTTGGGTCAAACACGCCGGTAAAGGTCAATTTCCGGCTGATCTGTGCCACTAACGAAGATTTGCCCACCGCCGTTATCGACAAGCGTTTCCGGGAAGACCTTCTGTTTCGGATCAACACATTCGAACTGGAAATCGTACCGCTCCGCCAGCGTAAGGATGACCTGCCGTTACTTTTCGATATCTTTGCCGAACGCGCGGCTGAAAATTTTGATCGCCCCTATGAAAAACCGCATGCAAGTCTGTGGGGCAGCCTTTTGGGGCGTGAATGGTCCGGCAATGTGCGCGAACTTAAAAATCTGGCGGAACGCTATGTGCTTTTGACCGGCATGGCCGAAGAACGCTGGGCACGGTTGTTTGGCAATAATGCTGCGATGGATGCATCTGCTGCATCCGATAAAACCGGATCGCTGGCCGATCAGCTCCGCCATTTCGAGCAGCACATAATTCGTGATGCCCTGATCCGCCATAACGGCAATGTCAAAACGGTCATGGATGAACTCGACATCCCGCGCCGGACTTTGAATGAAAAAATGAAGAAGCTGAATATCCGTCGCGACGATATCGAATAGCAGTAATTTATCATGCGGCCATAAAATGTTACGATGGCTGCAAATCGGGTCAATCGGCAAGATTTCGCCGATATGAAAACCATCCATCGGCAACAATCCGCCGAAACTATCGGGCATATATTTTTATCTGCCTGATATATAAAGATAAAAAATCATCTTTGGGTTGGCACAACAATTGCTAGTCAGAAGGGCAAAACAATAAAAATATTTCGCCAGGGAGAATAACCAATGTCCGGGAAGGCATGCTTTCATCGCATGACATTTGATCGGCCCAAATCCGGGTCAATCGCATCATACCAGCATCGTGCGCTGTCAGGGTTCTGACATCTGCCTTGTGAAGCTGTTTCACGAGGTGTTTGCGCGTGCCGTATTTTGCAACCTGATCGGACAAGATTTTCATCCCCGACACGATATTCGTTAGAGAAGTAAGACGACCAACAACTGAGGAGATACCAAAAGATAACTGCCAATATTCGATTATTGACCGTTTCTGTTGTTATCAATGCAGTGAACATTGATCCTAGGGAGGACTAAGTATGAAATTGCGGAATCTGCTTTCTGCAGCGGCAGCACTGATGATGTTCGGTGCCCCGGCATTCGCCCAGACACAGCTTTCCATCGCGACCGGCGGTACCGGTGGTGTTTATTATCCGTATGGTGGTGGTCTTGCCGAACTGATCGGTAAATATATTGATGGCTATGACGCCGTTGCCGAAGTTACCGGCGCGTCGGTCGAAAACATGGGCCTGATCGCACGTGGCGACAGCGACCTTGCCATCGGTCTGGCTGACACCGTTTATGCCGCTTATCACGGCACCGGCAAATTCGAAGACCGCAAACTCGACAATATCCGCGCAATTGCGTCGATCTATCCGAACGCAGTCCAGCTCGTGACCCTTGCTGACAGTGGTATCACCAGCCTTGCCGATCTGAAAGGCAAACGCGTTTCTGTTGGGGCACCGGGTTCGGGAACCGAAGTTTCGGCAAAAGTTCTGCTCGAAGCCAACGGCATCACCTATGACGACATCGAAGAACAGCGCCTGAACTTCAACGAAACCGCCGATGCAATCCGCGACGGCGACATTGACGCAGGCTTCTGGAGCGTCGGCCCGCCCACCAGCTCGATCCTCAACCTCGCAACCACGCGTGACATCAAACTGGTCGCTCTGACCGAGGAAGAGGTTGCTGCTGCCATCGATGCGGAGCCGACCTTTGCACCTTACTCGCTGCGTAAAGGCATCTACGAAGGTGTCGAGGCACCGGTTCTGACGATCTCCACCCCGAACGTTCTGGTCGTCAATGCCGACATGGACGAGGAACTGGCTTATCAGATCACCAAGACCCTGTTTGACAAGGTTGACGAACTGATCGCCATTCACCCGGCTGCAAATGACACCACGGTTGATTTCTCGGTCGGCTCGACACCGATCGTGATGCATCCGGGAGCAATTCGTTATTACGAAGAAGCTGGTGCACCGTTCCTGGATCACCTGCGTCCATGATCTCTGCCATGTGGGGGCGGCCGTTTCTGGCCGCCCTTTTCCTCCTTGCGTTGGCACCCTCCGGTCATGCCGGTGGCGCCGCCAAAGAAGAAACCGACAAAACCGATCGCCTTGAAATTATCGGGGCGGATGGTCGCATTCTGGCTGAAACCGGCATCCCGCGTCAGGGGGGGTGGTGTCTTTACTGGAACCATTCAGTCACCGGCGATGGTGTGATCGATTGCTATGTCGACGATCACGGCAAGATGGTCCTGCACCGCGCCTATCAGCCCGATTTTGCTGCAGGACTGGGCCATTATCCGGGACGCGGCAAACTGACCAGCGCGGAAAATGGTGGTTATTGGATTGAAGACATTGATGAAGCCGTGCCGGGAAATGCCTATGTCCTTCGGGTCGGCAGCCTCGCGGTAAATCATCGCATCGTCACCGAAAATGACGAGATCAATCTATCGAAAATGGCCGAACATAGCCGTGTCACCATACGGCTTGATACCGGGGATTAAGGATTTTAATTGATGACTGAACCGGCACCTCTTCCGTCCATGCAGGACACAGTTGCCCAGCCCAAAATTGTTCTGGGGCTGATCACCGTGGTCGCGGTTGCGCTTTCACTGTTCCAGATGTATGGCGCGGGTATCGAACCGCTTGGCCTGTTTTATCAGCGCTCGATTCATCTGGCCTTTGTGATGTTTCTGGCTTTTCTGATGTTTCCGGCGTTCGGATCGAACCGTAAACGGGGCGTCCTTGGTTGGGTCATCGATCTGGCATTTCTGGTCGGTGCGTTCGTTACCGGTTTCTATCTGTCCTTCTATCTGGACGAGATTTTCAACCGTGCCGGCTTCTGGACCAGTACCGATCTGATCGTCGGCATCATCGCAACCGTTACCGTCCTCGAAGCCAGCCGCCGTGCTGTTGGCCTTGGCATGACAGTAATTGGCATCGTCGCCATCATCTATGCGCTCTCGGGCCCACGCGGTTCGCTGCCATGGCTTGGCGAATGGCTACCCGGTATTCTTAGCCACCGGGGCGCTGATGTAGACCGCCTTGTCGGTCAGCTTTACCTTGGTCAGGAGGGTATTTACGGCCTGCCGATGGGGGTTGCAGCAACCTATATCTTCATGTTCGTGCTGTTTGGTGCGTTCCTTGAAGTGACCGGTGCCGGTAAATTCTTTATCGACATGGCCTATGCCGCGACGGGCAGAAAGGCTGGTGGTCCGGCAAAGGCCGCTGTTCTGGCCTCGGCCGGAATGGGTTCAATCAGCGGTTCGGCCATTGCCAACGTTGTCACGACAGGCGCCTTTACCATTCCGCTGATGAAGCGCCTTGGCTATCGCCCCGCCCAGGCCGGTGGGATCGAAGCCGCAGCCTCGACCGGCGGGCAGATCACCCCGCCGCTCATGGGGGCGGGTGCCTTCCTGATTTCCGAATATACTCAGGTGCCGTATCTCGAAATCGTCATGATTTCGATCTTCCCGGCGATCCTGTATCTCGGCACGGTTTATCTGTTTGTGCATATCGTCGCGCTGAAGAACGGTATGCGTGGCATGCCGGTCTCAGAACTGCCGGACTGGAAGCAGGTACTTAAAGAAGGCTGGCAATTCATCCTGCCGCTTGGCGTTCTGATTTACCTTCTGGTGCTGAATATTTCTCCGATGCGCGTCGGTTTCTGGGCGATTATTTCGGTCCTTGCGGTTGCCGCCCTGCGCTACGCGATCTGGTTCTTCTACGTCGCGCCACAGAACGGTGAAAAGGCCAGCCATGACCGCCTCAAGGCTGCACTTGCCAATGGCGTCAGGATTACAATCGCTGCCCTTGAACTCGGCGCAAAGAACGCGGTTGCCGTCAGTATGGCCTGTGCCGTTGCCGGGATTATCGTTGGCGTTGTTGGCCTTACGGGTCTTGGCCTGAAATTCTCGTCGATGATGATCGCGTTTTCGGGTGGCAATATCGTTCTTGCACTGGTTCTGGTGCTGCTCGCCAGTCTGATCCTTGGTATGGGCCTGCCGGTGACGGCATCCTATATCGTTCTGATCGTTCTGGTCGGTCCGGCCCTGTCCAACGAGTTCGGCATCCCGCTGCTGATCGCGCATCTGGTGGTGTTCTGGTATTCCCAGGACAGTAACGTGACCCCGCCCATTGCCCTTGCCGGCTTTGCCGGGGCCGCGATAGCCGGGGCCAGTCCATTGGAAACCAGTATGCAGGCCTGGAAATTTGCCAAGGGCCTCTATCTGATCCCGGCCTTCATGGTGTTCAATCCGGAAATCATCACTGGTGGCCCGCTGCCGCTTGTGCTCTGGACTGGCTTTACCGCGATCCTGTCGCTAGCTGCCTTTGCCGCAGCCCTCGAAGGGTTCATGTTTGCAAAGATCGATCTGGTATCGCGCATTCTGATTGTTCCGGCGACCATTGGCATCTTCTATCCGGACCTTCGGGCAGAGATCGCAGGGACAGTCGTCATTCTGGCGATACTGGGCCTGAACTGGTGGAAAGGCCGTCATTCGGATGGTCCGGCGGCCAAAATAGCCGCCTGAACTTCCATTAAAACGGCATACTTGATCCAAAAGCCCCCGCAAGAATATTTGCCTTGCGGGGGCTTTTGCACTTTATGCACGCACATAATACCTATGCATTCGGGCAGTAGACGCAATTACCCTCAATCGATAAGATCGGCGGAAAATAATTCCTCATACTATTGATTGAACCCCATGCAATTCCTTAGTCTTTTGCGTCAGGCACCCCGCCCGCTGGCATTCGGGGCGCTGCATAGTTTCGGTTCGTCCTTCGGCCAGACTTTTCTGGTTGCCCTTTTTGTTCCGTTCATTGGTGCCAGCCTTTCGATAAATGAAACCGAGTTTGCCAATATCTATGCCGGGATCACCATCGCAAGTGCGTTGTGCCTGCCTTTCATCGGGCGATTGATCGACCGCATCGATATGCTGCGATACAGTCTGGCAACAATGGTGTTGCTGACCATCGGCTGCCTTGTGATTGCCTCGGCTCAATCGGTCTGGATGCTGATCGCGGCCCTGTTCATTCTTCGTCTGGCCGGACAAGGATTGATGAGCCATGTCAGTATGACTGGCATTGCGCGCTATTTTGATCGCAGCCGGGGTCGTGCCCTCGCCATTGCAAGCTTCGGCTTTCCGTTGGCAGAGGCAATCATGCCCGTAACCCTGTTGGCACTGATTGCCGGGTTTGGCTGGCGGGCGACCTATGCCGGGGCCGGTATTTTTATCGTCGTTATCCTGATGCCAATCGCGATTCTGCTGATCCGCGATAACGCGAAATTCCGCGAAGCACCGGGCAAAACGGAAAACAACAGCAAGACCACCAGTTCAAATCCCGACATCGATCAGGACTCATCAACTGCAAGCAGCCACCCGCGCCTGTTCCGGTCTCGCTATATATGGTTCTGCATGCCGATGCTGGCCGCCCCGCCACTGGTGATGACCGCCCTGTTTTTCCACCAGGGGTCTATTTCAGCCAGCAAAGATATCGACCTTGCCTGGTTTGCCGCCGGTTTTACGGTTTTTGCCATTACATCCGTGATCGGGGCGTTTGGTAGCGGTCCGCTGATTGACAGCCATACTGCACGAAAGCTGTTCCCCTATCACCTGATCCCGGCCATCGGGGCAGTTTCGCTTCTGGCGATCACTGAAACACCGGTCATGATCCCGGTTTATATGGGGATGCTGGGCGTCACCACCGGCTTTGCCACAACATTGCGCACGGCAATCATCCCGGAACTGGTGCCACTTAGTGAAATCGGCGCGGTCCGAAGCACATTGACCGCGGTCATGGTTCTGGCATCGGCGATTGGACCAGCGATCTATGGCTGGATGTTTGCTGCCGACATTGATATCGGCACGACGCTTTGGATCACCATCGCCGCAATGGCGGTTGTTTCGGTGCTGTCATGGATGTCGGAACGGCCGGGTTTTTATATCCCGCCCGGCGTCGCCCGCCAAACCGGAGAATAAGGCGGCGAGATTTCAATGCCGGTCGATGATAAGACAAAAAAAATGGCCCGGAGCTCAAAAGAGCCCGGGCCAGTCGGGAAAACAGCGTCGTCTAGGGAGGAAGACGCTAGAAAAAACGCGGTAGTCCATCGCGGGAGCGTCGTTTGGGGAGGAAGATCAAACGTCGCTCGACCGCGAGGTCGTCAATTAGGCAGCACCGCCAACGGTGCCAGCCGGATGCTTGATGTCGGCGGACTTGTCAGCGCCTTTGAACAGGCTGCGGAACAGGCTGCCGATATATTCAGCGCGAAGCTGTTGGCCTTTGCGCACGCCAGCTTCAATCTCGCTGGTTTTGATGTTCAGCTTGGTGATGTCAGCATAAGTGGTCATGGCAGACCTCCTTTAAGAATTTGGTTCATTGCGACAACGTGTCGCGTTTGATGAACCCAATCTAATTTCCTTTACGGCAGAGGAGAATTACCTCAATATGCACATTACTTGTGAATATGCGTCATAAATAGGAAACATGCCGATGGATCGCGCCGCAGAAATGGAAATCTTTGTCCATGCCGTTGAAGAAGGCAGCTTTTCAGCTGCTGCACGGACCATGCGTCTGTCACCTTCGGCGGTTTCAAAATACATTTCTCGCCTTGAAGACAGGCTTGGCGCGCGTCTTTTGATGCGCACCACCCGCCAGCTTAGCCTTACCGAGGAAGGCCGTGCCTTTTACGAGCGTGCCCGCACGATCCTAAACGAGATCGAGGAAGCCGAAGAAGTCGTAACCCAGCTTTATGCCGCCCCGCGCGGAACGCTTCGCATCAATGCTTCAGTGGCGTTTACCAAGTATCAGGTCGTGCCGCTGATTCCGGAATTTCTGGCGCGTTATCCCGATGTAAGGATTGAATTGACGCTGGATGATAAATTCACCGATCTGGTCAACGATGGTTACGATCTGGCGATTCGCCTGTCAGCCCTTGAAGATTCATCCCTGATCGCGCGCAAATATGCGGTCAACCGCCGCATGATCGTCGCATCGCCGGAATATCTGGAAAAGAACGGTATTCCGCGCAAGCCACAGGAACTTGAAAACCACGACTGTCTGCATCTGTCATCACGCGAAAGCTTTAACGACTGGCATTTCGACACCCCCGAGGGCCATGTTTCATTCCGTGCACAGGGCAGTTTTTCCGCCAATGACGGCGACGCATTGCACGAAGCGGTGGTCGCGGGCCTTGGCATGGCGAGACTGGCAGAGTACCTCGTGCATGAAGATATCCGGGCAGGTCGCCTGACGCCGGTTCTGACGGAATATGTTCACGATCTGGCATGGATTTCGGCGGTGTATCCGCACAAACGTCACCTGTCACCAAAGGTCCGTGCCTTTGTGGACTTCCTGGCCGAAAAATTCACCCCCATCCCGCCATGGGAGCTCGGCCTGCGCGATGCGCGTTCGGTCCGCAAACCCGAAGCCGTTGCCGAAACCAAGGCCATTGCAGCCCCGGTAACCGGACAGCAAAGCTGAGTTCGCAAACGGTCAGGTGATCCGAAGCAGAACATCGTTCGGTCGAGCTTTGAACCGGTATTCCGACGAGGCACTAAGATCATCAAGAATGCGGGTTTCGCCGGTTCGGGTGAACCCGCATTTTTCATAAAAGCGATGCCCGGCTTCGAACCGTGTGTCGGTCCAAAGGACAAGATCGGCGCAATCGGGATGGGTTTGTGCCAGCCAATCAAGCGCCTTTGTCAGCATGCGTTGTGCAACGCCCTGCCCGCGGGTGGCACGATCCAGATAGACCTTGTGCAATTCCGCCTGCTTTTGCGCCGGATCGAATTTGATGCCGAGGCATCCCAGGACACGCCCATGCCCTTCAACCACCCAGATGCAGCCATGATCAGCACTAAAATCATCAGCGATGGCATCAAGTTCGGGAAACTCGCCCGCTCGATCAAAGATGCAACCGGGATAATCAGCAAAGACCTCCGCAATCAGGGTTGCAACCTGGTCGCCGTCCCGGTTGGTGGCTTTGCGAATGTCGAATACCATTTCCATCGACTTAGCCCTGCAAAACCACGCCCTTGGCAAGCTTGTCATAGCCGCGCAAAACCGCATCGGTATCCATAACTGCCTTGCCCGGCCGTTGAATGCGGGTCGGACGTAGCGCACCGTTGCCGCACGCAATCGTCAGATTATCGTCAAGGATGGTGCCTGCCGGACCGGATTGATCGGTAACGATGGCAGCCTGCACCTTGATACGTTCCTTGCCAAATTCGAAATAGGCACCCGGCCATGGGGTAAATGCACGGATCTTGCGTTCAAGTGCCGCAGCATCATCGGTAAAATCAAGCTTTGCCTCGGATTTTTCAAGCTTGGCAGCATAGGTCACGCCGTCTTCAGGCTGTTTGGTTGCCCGTAATCCGCCAAGCGGAAGCTTTTCAAGCGCCTCGACAATCAGTTTGCCGCCCAGATCGGCAAGATCATCATGCAGGGCATTGGCATAAGTTTCGGACGTGATCGGAATATCACCGACCAACAGCATGTCACCGGTATCAAGCCCGACATCCATCTGCATAATGGTCACACCGGTCTTGTCATCCCCCGCCAGTATGGCGCGCTGGATTGGGGCCGCACCGCGCCAGCGTGGCAGAAGGGACGCATGAATGTTCAGGCAGCCATATTTCGGCGCATCGAGAATAGCCTTTGGCAGGATCAGGCCATAAGCCGCGACCACCGCAACATCGAGATCAAGGTCAGCAAAGGCCTGTTTCTGCTCATCTGATTTCAGGGAAACAGGTGTGCGGACCTCGATCCCCTGTTCTTGCGCCCATGCATGAACCGGGGTCGGCGTTTCCTTTTGCCCGCGACCGGCAGGACGGGGCGGCTGGGAATAGACGCAGACAACATCATGACCGGCTGCGACCAGTTGCTTTAACGCCACAAGGGCAAAATCCGGAGTTCCCATAAAGGCAATGCGCAGCTTGGTCATCGGTCACGTCCTATCGTCATCAATCAGGTGGTTGGCGGCAATTTGGCGTTATCTTGGCTAAATGACAAGCCAAGCCTGCAAAGCCAGACGTCCGGTTATCAGAATCCCAAAATAAAAGGGCCGGTAAATCCGGCCCCTGAATTCTGTGATACGTTGCTGATCAGGCAGACTTTTTCGTCTTTTGCAACTTCTGCACCTTTTTCAGGATCATGTTGCGCTTAAGCGCACTCAGATAATCCGTGAACAGGATGCCATCAAGGTGATCAAGTTCATGCTGGATGCAGGTTGCGAGAAGGCCATCGGCCTCAATTTCATGCTCCTTGCCGTTTTCATCCAGATAGCGCAGGCCAACTTCGGCCGGGCGTTCAACATCGGCATATTGTTCCGGGATCGACAGGCAGCCTTCCTGATAAACCGATGTATCCTCGGATTCCCAGATGATTTCCGGATTCACGAGTTTCAGCGGCTGGGGCTTTTCCTTGTCATCGGAAACGTCCATGACAACCACGCGCTTCATCACGCCGATCTGGGGCGCGGCAAGTCCGATACCCGGTGCCGCATACATGGTTTCAAGCATGTCATCGAGCAATTCACGGATTTCGTCATTCACCTCGGCCACCTCTTCGCATTCCTGCTTCAGGCGGGGATCGGGAACAATGAGAATGTCGCGCAGGGCCATGTGTCTTTTGTCCGGTCTGGAAATCTATGCGTTCATCGCATTATAGCGAAATCAGCGCTCCGAGATAAGGTTTCGTCGCACGTTAGTCAAGCAAACAGCCCTTCACTAACATGCAACTCACCCATGATCGGTACCGGTGTGGGGCGTTTCATCGTCATCATCATCGGTTTGGGCCGCCAAAACATCGGAAGGCGCGCCAAGCAATTCGGTCTTGGTAATTTCACGGACATGGGTTTCCGCATGAAGCGGTTCTTCGATGGCGCGATCATCGGCCACGATATGCTTTTCCTTAAGCTTGCGGGCGGAAACCAGTACCGTCCCTTCAAGCGTGCCAAGGGTTTTGTTGTAGTTTTTGACCGTGCTTTCAAGCGACTTGCCCATAGAGGCAAAGTTTTTGGCAAGGGTCCCCAGACGATCAAAAAGCTGCTGACCGATCTCGCTGATATCGCGGGCATTTTCGGCAAGAGCTTCCTGACGCCAGCCATAAGCCACGGCCTTCAGAAGCCCGAGCAAAGTGGTCGGCGTTGCCAGAATAACGCCGTCGCGGAAGCTGTCTTCGATCAGACGGGGATCGCGTTCAAGTGCTGCCGAGAAGAAGCTTTCGCCGGGCAGGAACAGAACAACAAATTCCGGAGAATCGACTGATTTCCAATAGGATTTCTTCGAAAGGTCCGAAATCACCTTGCGCACATTGGTGACATAGGTGCCCATCAGGGCCTCGCGGCGGATATCGTCGTGCTTTTCCTCAATCGCCTCAAGATAGGCCGATGTCGGGGCCTTGGCGTCGACAACGATGTTTTTGCCGCCCGGCAGATGAATGACCATATCGGGCTTCTGCGCACCTTCATCGGTATTGAAATGTACCTGTTCTTCGAAATCGCAATGTTTGAGCATCCCGGCCAGTTCAACGATCCGGCGCAACTGCAATTCACCCCATTTGCCTGATACCGACGAACTAGACCGCAGGGCCGAGCTAAGCGTCTGGGTTTCCTTGGAAAGGCGGGTTTGTGATTCCACCAGTTGGCCAACCTGATTGCGCAATTCGCCGTAAGCTTCCTTACGCGAGTTTTCCAATTCGTTGACCTTGGTATCAAACGCCTGCAAGCGTTCCTGGATCGGTTTGACGAGCCCGTCGATCGCCTGCTGGCGTTTTTCCAGATCGCCTTTGGCCCCTTCCTGCATCCGCGAGAAATTCTCACGCGCCAGCTTCATGAACTCGTCATTGTTGACTTTAAGCGCGTCAGACGACAATGCCTTGAAGCTATCAAGCAGTTTGGTCCGCGCATCATCAAGCATTGCGAGCTTTTCGGTGGTGGCTTCGCGTTCCTTTTCCAGTCTGGTTTCGGCAATGGCGCGTTTTTCGGCTTCTTCGGAAAGCCGGTTACGCGTCGTCGCCAGTTCGGATACCAGTTCGCGACGGGCTTCATCAGCCTGATCAAGTTGCGCCGCCAGCAGGGCGGTTCGCGACTCTACCTCGGCCATCGCGGCTTCTTTGGTGCGTTTGACCATCAGCACACTGAAAACCAGTGCAACGACAAATGCCGCAATTGCGCCCGCTGCAAGAGAGATCGGATCCATATTCCCACCGTTTGGTTATAACCTGATTTCTTTGTATCTGTTTTGTTCCATTAAATCCAGAACGCAACCGCATTGATGTATCGGTGTGAAACGTGGCAAATCGCCAGATCGTGACTGGCGGGATCACAATAATATCACTATGTTTCAATCACCTATTTCAGGGTGTGCACTTTTTTCGGCATCCAGACAGGACGACCGGAACGGTTTGGCTGTGATCCCATAATCAAACCGCTCGCAAGACAGGGAAATCAGGATTGTATCGCGGTAATTGCGGTGCATTTTGCCCCCCGTCTTAAGTTGTATTCCCTGAAATCCATCAGCGCACTAGCATAGGGCGCAAGCGACAGGAACCGATTTACGCCATGCCGTCCGGCTGATCTTGCATCGCCCGTTCGGTTGTCCTGCACCAGTTGTAATAACTGTCATTGCAACTGCAAAAATCGGCATCTGGCACGCACAAGAATATCGTACCGGCCCAAAGACCTTTCAGCGGGCAGGTGACCGGTACGAGCGTACAGACAACAGGAAACGAACAAGAGGCCACATATGTCTGCGAACGTTTATCCCGTCTCCAACGACATCGCGAAGGGCGCGCTGATCGACAAGGCAAAATACGACGCCATGTACAAGCAGTCGGTCGAAGATCCCGAAGGCTTCTGGGGCGAACACGGCAAGCGCATCGACTGGATCAAGCCGTTTACCAAGGTCAAAAATGTCAGCTTTGATGCCAAAGACCTTTATATCAAGTGGTATGAAGACGGCACGCTGAACGTTGCAGCCAACTGCCTTGATCGTCATCTGGCGAAGCGCGGTGACCAGACCGCGATCATTTTCGAAGGCGACGATCCGTCCGTTTCCGAACATATCACCTATAAAGACCTGCATGAACGTGTCTGCCGGTTTGCCAACGCGCTTAAATCGATGGGCGTGGGCAAGGGCGACCGCGTTGTCATTTACCTGCCGATGATCCCGGCCGCGGCGGTTTCGATGCTGGCCTGCGCACGCATCGGTGCGATCCATTCCATCGTGTTTGGTGGCTTTTCGCCCGAAGCACTGGCAGGACGCGTTGAAGATTGCGGTGCAAAGGTTGTCATCACCTCGGACGAGGGCCTTCGTGGCGGGCGCGGTGTGCCGCTGAAACGCAATGCGGACGAAGCGCTTTCGCATCCGGGTGTCAAATCCGTCGAAAAGCTTGTTGTCGTCAAGCATACCGGTAAGGACATCGCATGGAACGATGCGCGCGACGTCTGGTATCACGAGGTTTGCGAGGCAGCATCGCCTGATTGCCCGCCGACCGAGGTCAATGCCGAAGACCCCCTTTTCGTTCTCTATACCTCGGGTTCGACCGGCAAGCCGAAGGGCGTTCTGCATACGTCGGGCGGTTACCTTGTTTATGCGTCGATGACCCATCAGTATGTCTTTGATTATCACGAGGGTGATATTTACTGGTGCACGGCCGATGTCGGCTGGGTCACCGGGCACAGCTATATCGTTTACGGGCCGCTTGCCAACGGGGCGACGACCCTGATGTTTGAAGGTGTGCCAAGCTATCCGGATGCATCGCGTTTCTGGCAGGTGTGCGAGAAGCACAAGGTCAATATCTTCTATACCGCGCCAACCGCGATCCGTGCGCTGATGCGCGAAGGCGAAAGCTTTGTGAACAAAGCCGATCTTTCGAGCTTGCGCATCCTCGGCTCGGTGGGCGAACCGATCAACCCCGAAGCCTGGGAATGGTATCACGAGCATGTCGGCAAGCGGAATTGCCCGATTGTTGATACCTGGTGGCAGACCGAAACCGGCGGCATCCTGATTACGCCGCTTCCGGGTGCAACCGACCTTAAACCAGGTTCGGCAACCTTGCCGTTCTTTGGTGTTGAACCGGCCCTTCTGGATAATGAAGGCAAGGAACTGACCGGCGCAACCGATGGCAACCTTGTGATCAAGGATAGTTGGCCGGGTCAGATGCGCACGGTTTATGGTGACCATGAACGGTTTATCCAGACCTATTTCAGCACATTCGCCAATGTCTATACCACCGGCGACGGTGCACGACGGGACGAGGATGGCTATTACTGGATCACCGGCCGCGTTGATGACGTGATCAACGTTTCGGGTCATCGCATGGGCACTGCCGAGGTTGAAAGTGCGCTGGTCGCACATTCTAAGGTGGCCGAGGCCGCAGTGGTCGGCGTTCCGCACGATATCAAGGGTCAGGGCATCTATGCCTATGTCACGCTTAATGCCGGTGAAGAACCGACCGACGAGCTACGAGCCGAATTGGTCAAATGGGTGCGCAAGGAAATCGGCCCGATTGCCAGCCCCGATTATATCCAGTGGTCACCGGGTCTTCCGAAAACCCGTTCGGGCAAAATCATGCGCCGTATCCTGCGCAAGATTGCCGCCAACGAATATGACCAGCTTGGCGATACATCGACCCTTGCCGATCCGGGCGTGGTTGATGATCTGATCGAAAACCGCCAGAACCGGAAATAGTCTGATCTGCCTAAATCGCAGAGATCAGAACTTCAGGACAAAACCCGCCGCTATTCCGGCGGGTTTTTCCGTTCCAGACTGGGTTTTGCACAAAATGCCCGGCAAAGATCACGCCCCCTCCGGTTGTGCCATATTTTAAATTGGTATAGGTACACCTTCTGCATTGCAACACTGACCGTTAGGGACGGCTTTCATGCCGCCAGATGACACTCCAGCCCCGGGGACAGACTGGGCTGTTTGATACGGAGAAATTCTGTGAATACCGATTTCCTTCCGCGTTTGCGGGCCGAATGGCTTGGCAATATCCGTGGTGATGTGCTTTCAGGGCTTGTGGTCGCGCTTGCCCTGATCCCCGAAGCCATTGCGTTTTCCATCATCGCCGGGGTCGATCCCAAGGTCGGGCTTTATGCATCCTTTTCGATTGCGGTGATTACCGCGATCTTTGGCGGACGCCCAGGCATGATTTCGGCTGCCACTGCGGCAACCGCCGTGCTGATGGGATCGCTTGTACGCGATCACGGGCTTGATTACCTGCTGGCGGCAACCGTGCTTGCCGGGGTGATCCAGATGCTGGCCGGGGCGCTTCGACTTGGAAACCTGATGCGGTTTGTCTCGAAATCGGTGATGACGGGCTTTGTTAACGCGCTTGCCATCCTGATTTTCATGGCGCAATTGCCGGAACTGACCGGTGTCAGTTACATGACATATGTGATGGTCGCAGGCGGCCTTGCGATTATTTACCTGTTCCCGCGGATCACGAAAATTGTCCCCTCGCCATTGATCTGCATTATCGTTCTGACGATCCTGTCCCTGTTTATCGATGGTGATCTGCGCACGGTCGGCGATATGGGCGCGCTGCCCGATGCCTTCCCGGCGATTTACCTGCCCAATGTGCCGCTGAACCTTGATACGTTCCTAATCATTCTGCCCTATTCGGCGGCGGTGGCGGCAGTCGGGCTTCTGGAAAGCCTGATGACGGCACAGATCGTGGACGAGCTGACCGATACACCATCGAACCGCATCCGCGAATGCTATGGCCAGGGGATTGCCAACTTCTTTACCGGTTTCATCGGTGGCATGGCCGGTTGTGCGATGATCGGCCAGTCGGTAATCAATGTGAAATCGGGCGGGCGGTGCCGCCTTTCGACCTTCCTTGCCGGTATTTTCCTTCTGATCCTGATTGTGGTTCTGGGCGATCTGGTGGCGATCATTCCGATGGCCGCCCTTGTCGCGATCATGATCATGGTATCGATCGGGACATTCAGCTGGTCTTCGATCAAAAACCTGCGCGAACATCCGCGCAGTTCATCCATCGTGATGCTGGCAACCGTTGTGACCGTGGTCGGCACACATAACCTTGCAATTGGCGTTCTGATCGGTGTTTTGCTTTCCGGGATATTCTTTGCATGGAAAATCGCGCAGATCTTCCGGGTTACCAGCACGCTTTCAGCCGATGGCATGCAGCGGACCTATGAAGTGCGCGGGCAGATTTTCTTTGCCTCGGTCGAGGATTTCACCAAGGCATTCGATTTCCGCGAGGCACTTGATAAAGTTACGATTGATGTCAGCCATGCCCATATCTGGGACATCTCAAGCGTTTCAGCTCTTGACATGGTCGTGCTGAAATTCCGCCGTGAAGGGGCCGAGGTCGAGTTGATCGGTCTCAATGAAGCCAGCGAGACAATTGTTGATAAGCTGGCAATCCATGACAAGCCCGGCGCGCTTGAACGCCTGATGGGCCACTAAGGGGAACGTTCAATGACACATCTGATCGCACTGATCGATGGATCGGGCTATTCGCAAAGTGTACGCGATCTGTCCCGCTGGGTGGCGGAACGGACGGCAGCATCGGTTGAACTGATGCATGTCCTGGGCCGTCGGGGCGTGGGCGCTGAACCCGCCGATCTTAGCGGCAACCTGAAACTTGGTGCTCGCACCGCCCTTTTGCAGGAACTGGCCGACCTTGATGAACAGAAGGCCAAGCTGGAGCTGAAACGCGGTCGTTTGCTACTTGAAGAAGCCAAATCGGGCCTTGAAGAAGCCGGACTTTCATCGGTTTCGACCAAGCTTCGCCATGGCGATCTGATTGATGCGATTGGTGAGTTTGAAGGCGATGCCGACCTGATCGTGATTGGCAAGCGCGGCGAGGCCGCCGATTTTGCCAAATTGCATCTGGGGTCAAATCTTGAACGGGTTGTCCGGTCTGCGACCAAACCGGTTCTGGTCGCATCGCGCACGTTCAAACCGATCAACAAGTTCCTTATTGCGTTTGATGGTGGTGAAAGTGCGATGAAGGCGGTACGCCATATTGCGAACGGCAAGCTTTTTTTAGGGCTTCCATGCGTTTTGCTATGCGTTGGCAAACCAACTGACAGCCTTCAGGAAAAGCTTGATGACGCAGCAGCCCTTCTGCGCAAGGCGGGCTACGAGGTCAAGGCCGGTTTCGAAGCCGGTGACCCGGAAGACGTGATTAAAAACCGCATTGAAAGCGATAATATTGATCTTCTGGTCATGGGCGCCTATGGCCATTCGCGCATCCGCAACCTGATCATTGGCAGCACCACCACCGAAATGGTCCGGTCCTGTCAGGTGCCGGTAATGATGTTCCGTTAATGATCAAAAGCCCGGCAGTTTCCCTGCCGGGCTTTTGGTATAGCAATATGGATACCGGAACTTAGCGCAACAGGAAACGCCCGAAATTGGCGTTGATCTGGCGTTCGAGCTCGCGATCAAGGTCCATCAGGAGCGTTGCGGTTTCATCATAAACCGCCTTTTCACGTTCGGCCACGGACATCGATTCCGCAAGGGTCCGGGTGCGAACCGCGGTTGCGGCAACTTCGCCCTTCTGGGTGCCATTCGGATCAAGAACCTCAAGCTTGGCGGAAACTTTCATTTCGACCTTTTCGGACTGATCATCGGTAAAGACGCCCGAAAAACCCTTGGTGGTTTTAAGCGCGTTTGAGGTGATGGATGCCTCGGTCACGCTATAACGCAGAATGTCACTGGTGCCTGCCGTCTGGATGCGGTCGTCGGGCCAGTTCATCGCCATCTTGCCAAGGCTGAACGGCAGATAGCTTTCAAGGTTGTTGTCACCCCCGGCCGGATAGGCCGCCACTTTTTCAATTGGCCCGGCTGCAAATACAATCGGATCAAGATGGCGCCAGGTCACATCGGGATAGGTCTGCACCGGTGCGCTGGTACAGGCCGCCAGAAGGGCAACAACTGCACCCGCCAGGGCCACGCGCATTCCATTGATGGACAATGCCTTCATCAAGTCTTTCTCCTGCCTCAAATAAAAACGCCACCATACCTTTGTGTGGGCATGGTGACGTTGCTTGATGATTAAGGCAAGGCTGTGACAATCAAAAACCGCGCCGATGCAGCAACTTATGCGTCATCGCCGGATTTAAGCGCACGCAGGTCGGCCTCGTTAAAGCCATAGCGCGTGTTGCAGAACTGGCAGGAAACCGCGACTTCGCCGCTATCGGGTTCGCGCATGTCCAGAAGTTCCTCAAGCGGATAGGACACAAGCGCACCTTCGATCTTCTGGCGCGAGCAACGGCATTTGAACTGCAACGCCGTCTGATCAAACACGCGCGGTTCTTCGTCATGGAACAGACGCCAGATCAGGTCATGCGCGGATAGCGAAATATCGACCAGTTCGTTTTCGGTCGCACTTGCCATCAGGATCTTGGAGCGGTTCCAGTCCTCGGTGATTTTTTCGGCTTCTTCCGGGGTTGCCGCATCGCCCGAAGCACTGGCCGGAAGACGCTGCAGGAACAGACCGCCAACCCACCAGTCATTGGCCTGTTCGCCCTGATGGACGTCAAGCTTGAAGGAAGCTTCGATCTGTTCGGACTGACGGAAATAGGCCTCGGCACATTCCGCAAGCGTATCACCTTCAAGCGAGACAATACCCTGATAGCGTTCATGATCACCGCCCTGGTCCACGGTGAAAGCGATGTGGCCATGCCCCATCAGCTTGTGCACCTGTCCGCGCAGGGCGTCTTCACCGCCGTCTTCGGCTGCAATCATGGTGCTGAGGCGGTCTTCGTCAACACGCGCACAGGCGCGAATGTTGCCATCACTATCAACGTCGACAACCATCATGCCAATCGGACCATCCGAGGAAGTCTGAAGGGTGAACAGGCCTTCGTATTTCAGCGCCGAGGACAGCAGGACAGCCAGCCCGATAATCTCGCCGAGCAGATGATTTGCAAGCGGTGGATAGCTGTGTTGACCGATGATGGTCTGCACCGTCGGGCCAAGCCGGGCGAAACGGCCGCGAATATTGGAATGATCCAGCGTGAAGGGCTGACAAAAATCGACAGCGATCTGCATTTTCGGGTTCCGCGTTTTTAGGTGTTCCGGGGCGTATAGCAACTGATACCCGTGGATGTCCAGCAAAGCAAAGGGGCGAACATCACTGTCCGCCCCGAAATTCTGATGCCTATTTAGTCTGCACCGTCAGGAAGGCAAGCCATTAAAGCAGTATAGCAGAACCCCTTTCTGCGCATGCAGACGGTTTTCGGCTTCGTCAAACACCACCGATTGCGGCCCGTCGATCACATCGTCGGTGACTTCTTCGTTACGATGGGCAGGCAGGCAATGCATGAAGATCGCATCCTTGTTTGCCTTTGCCATTGCGGCGGAATTGACCTGATAGGGCGCCAATGCTTCCATGCGGGCATCGGCATCATCGTCCCCCATCGAAACCCAGCAATCGGTAACGATAACGTCGGCCCCGTCCAGCGCACTGTCCATATCGGTCATGCGGACCTTGCCACCCTCGGCATTGGCGGTTTCGATCAGACCCTGATTGGGGCGATACCCCGCCGGGCAGGCCATATCAAGCGAGAACCCGAATTTCGGCGACGCATGAATAAAGGACGCCGAAACATTGTTGCCATCCCCGACCCAAGCGAATTTAAGTCCTTCAAGGCGTCCCTTGTGTTCCTTGACGGTCATAAGGTCGGCCATGATCTGGCAGGGATGGCTTTGATCGGTCAGGCCATTGATCACCGGAACGGTGGCATATTTCGCCAGTTCCAGCAGTTTCGATTCGTCCGTGGTACGGATCATGATCGCATCGACGAACCGCGACAGGACACGCGCGGTATCGGCAATGGTTTCCCCGCGACCAAGTTGCGAACTTGCGGCATCAAGGATCACAACGTCACCGCCAAGCTGTCGCATGCCGACTTCGAAAGACACACGTGTACGGGTCGATGGTTTTTCAAAAATCAGGGCAAGGGTTTTGCCCGCCAGCGGCTTATCACCAAACGGTGCCTTGCCTGCCTTTTCCACCGCTCCAAGTTCAAGAATATCGTTCAGCGTTCCCGCCGACAATTTGTCGAGATCGAGAAAGTGCCTGATATCAGTCATTTTAGTCTTCCTTACTGCGCCAAGGCTGCCGCGGCGGCATCGATTGCTGCCAGCGCCTCGTCGACATGGGTTTTGGTGATGTTAAGCGGCGGCAACAGACGCACCACATTGTCACCTGCCGGAACGGTCAAAAGACCCAGTTCACGCAGTTTTGCGACAACATCAACATTGGTCGGCACGGTTTTCATGCCCAAAAGCAGGCCCATGCCACGAACTTCCGCAATAAAGCCCGGATGTTTTCGGGCAATGGCCGCAAGGCCGTCACGGATCAACTGGCTCATGGCAAGAACATTGTCCATGAAACCGGGTTTAAGGATGACGTCAAGAACCGCATTGGCCGCTGCCATGGCAAGCGGATTGCCGCCAAAGGTCGTGCCATGCATCCCCGCAGGCAATGCCTGTGCCGCGCGTTCGGTCGCCAGCAACGCGCCAACCGGGAAACCACCGCCAAGCCCCTTGGCCGATGAAATCAGATCGGGCTTCATGTCCGACCATTCATAGGCATAAAGCTTGCCCGTACGGCCAACGCCGGTCTGGACCTCGTCAAACATCACAAGCAGGCCGAATTCGTCAGCCGCCTTTCGCAGACCTTCAAGGTAACCTTCGGGGGCCTTGCAGATACCGCCTTCGCCCTGGATCGGTTCGACCAGAATACCTGCGGTCTCAGGCGTGATCGCATCGCGCAATTCGTTCAGATTGCCAAATGCCACACGATCAAAACCATCAGGCATCGGGCCAAAGCCCTCGCGGTATTTATCGCTATAACCGGCGGTCAGGGTACCAAGCGTCCGACCGTGGAAGGCATTGGTTGCCACCAGAATCCGGTTCTTTTCGGCGTGACCGCTGACATACTGGTAGCGGCGCAGCATCTTGATGCCGGCCTCGTTGGCCTCCGCCCCGGAGTTACAGAAGAACACCGTGTCGGCAAAGGTATTTTCAACCAGACGTGCCGCCAGTTTTTCCTGCCCCGGAATCCGGTACAGGTTCGACGTATGCCAAACCTTTTTCGCCTGTTCGGTCAGGGCTTCGACCAGATGCGGATGCGCGTGGCCAAGGGTATTCACCGCAATACCCGACCCGAAATCGAGGAATCGTCGGCCATCCTGCGCATAGAGATAAGGTCCTTCACCTTTCTCAAAGGCCAGATCGGCCCGCGCGTAGGTCGGCATGACGGGAGTAATCACTTCTTCATTCCTCAATCAGGGGTAAAAAATCATTCCTGACCAGAAGGTCAGTTCCGGCAGAATACCGGGAAGCCGCGGAGTATCAAGAGATTCCTGACCTCTGTCAACGACGCAAAACCCCGTATACGAACAGGGCTGATATGAAAAAGAGCAGCATCCGATGCGGAATGCTGCCCTTAAACGGAATTTAATGCTGAAAACCGCGCTGTTTTGGCGATCAGGCCTTAAGCTTGTAGCCGCTTTTGATCATGCGATAGCACAGAATCCAAAGCAGGACGTTGACCACGGCCAAGACCACAACTCCGGTCATTACCGTGCCGTCCGAAACCCCGGTAAAGCCATAGCGGAACCCGTCAATCATGTAGAAGAACGGGTTGTAATGGACCAGTACCTTGCCAGCTTCGGGCAGGTTTTCGGCGCTATAGAATGTGCCCGACAGGAAAGAAAGCGGGGTAATGACAAAGTTGGTGACAACCGCGATATGGTCGAATTTCTCGGACCATACACCACCGGCAATACCCAGAAGCGACAACATCAGCGACGCCGAAATCCCGAAATACAGGATCGCCCAGATATTGTGGATGCCGACATCAACAAAGAACGCCATGACAATGGTGGTGGCAACACCAACCATAATCCCGCGCGTCACCGCACCGAATGCAAAACCGGCAACCATTTCACCGGCCGAAAGCGGCGGCATCAGAACATCGACAATATTGCCCTGTACCTTTGAGATGATGATGGAGCTCGATGTGTTCGCAAACGCATTCTGGGCCATGGTCATCATGACCAGACCGGGGGCAAGGAAGGTGGCGAAAGGAACGCCGTTTACCGTCTCGACCGCGCGCCCGAGAGCCAGAAGGAAGACCGCCATGAATAACAGGCTGGTAACCACCGGTGCGCCGATGGTTTGCAAATGGACGTTTAGAAAACGTCGCACTTCCTTGGCATAAAGCGTCCACAGACCGAGCCAGTTGATCGCGCCCATTTGACGCGGTGCTAGCTCTTGCATGAAAAATCCTTCGGAAAAATGCAGACAATTGCCGGTAAAATAGGGAGAGTTGGGCATCAAGTGCAAGGGTGCGTATTGATCAGCATTGGATGAAATGAAAGAATCACACGAAAACCGCAGTGATTTAGCGCCTGACAGCAAGGCGGAAAAATTTGGCGGTAACGCCAGTTTTTCCCGCAAAAGTGCCGCCAAAGGCAAAGATCGCAACCCGCGCGAACCCAAAAAGCCGCGCCGGGTAACGCGCGACTATCTGATGAATTATGCTACCTGGTATCTGGAACGCTTTGCCGCATCACGTGCCCGGCTTGAAAAACTGATGCGTGGTAAGATCAGGATTTCGGTTGCGGAATATGGCACCGATCCGCAAGAAGCCGAAGAATGGATGAAAAGCGTTCTGAACATTTGTGAGAATGCCGGATTTATCAATGACACTGCCTATGCCAAGGGACGTGCAAGGTCGCTTTTGCGTAAAGGCAAAGCCATGCGGGTTATCGCCGCCGATCTGAATGCACGCGGCATAGCATCAGACATGATTGATGACACCATCACCGACCTCAGGCAGGAAGCCGATCAGGCGGCCTATGACGATATCCGGGGCACCGATCCCAACCTTGCCGCCGCCGCGGCTTATGCCCGGCGCCGTCGGCTTGGACCATTTCGTCGACCTGACCAGCGCGATGAAAAACGCGACAAGGATCTGGCCGCACTTGCACGGCAGGGGTTTGGCTATGACACCGCCACCCGGATCATTGATGGCGATCTGGATCACCTGAACGATCTGTTATCCATGATTGACGGGATTTGATGCCGTCCCGCACGGTTTCCGGTCATCGGAAAAACGCTTGTGTCATTACATGTGGAACAAATGCCGTGGCGGCAAGTTCCATGATAAGACGTAGGCGATACTGCCGCGCCCGTAAGGCCCCGTAAGGCCAGGATCGGAGAGATAAAATCATGACCGCACAATCCCGCGAAGCAACGCTTTACCGGATGGTGATGGACGAGCATATCTGCCCGTTCGGCTTAAAAGCACGCGACCTTTTGAAAAGCGAAGGGTATGCCGTTGACGACCACTGGCTGACAACGCGCACGGAAACCGATGATTTCCAGACCAAGCATGATGTGGAAACAACCCCGCAAACCTTCATCAATGGGGAACGCATCGGCGGCTATGAAGAGTTGCGCGAACATTTTGGCAAACCGGTACATGATGGCAATTCGGTTACCTATCAGCCGGTCATTGCCGTTTTCGGCATGGCGGCACTTATGGCGCTGGGCCTTAGCTGGGCCGCATTTGGCGATTTCCTGACGGTTCGGGCGGTTGAGTGGTTCATCGCGACGTCGATGTGCATTCTTGCCATCCTGAAGCTTCGGGATCTGGAAAGCTTTTCGAACATGTTTCTGGGTTATGACCTGCTGGCGCAACGGTGGGTGCGATATGCCTATCTTTACCCGTTTGGTGAGGCACTGGCAGGTGTACTTATGATTTTTGGCGCCCTTATGTGGCTTGCCGTTCCTGTTGCCCTTTTCATCGGGACAATCGGGGCTGTATCGGTGTTCAAGGCGGTTTATATCGATAAACGCAACCTCAAATGCGCCTGTGTCGGTGGGGACAGCAATGTTCCGCTTGGTTTCATTTCACTGACGGAAAACATCATGATGGTCGCCATGGCGATCTGGATGATGGTGAAATAGACAACAACGGGCTGGTGCAATCGGGATTGAGCCCCTAAAAAGAACCGATACAGGCTACCTTTTGCGTGAAGGAGAACCATGAATATGATGGTCCGCATCTATCACAATCCGCGTTGTTCCAAGTCGCGCCAGACCCTTGCACTGATCGAGGAACAGGGAATTACCCCCGACGTGATCCAGTATCTGGATACACCGCCCACCCCACAGGAATTAAAAGAAATTCTTGGCATGCTGGGCATGGCCCCAGAAGATATCCTGCGCAAGAAAGAGGCCAAGGAAGAAGGCATTGCCGATCTTCGTGGTGACGCGTTGATCGAAGCCCTTTGTGCCCATCCGCGCGCGATTGAACGCCCGATTGTGGTCAATGGCCACAAGGCCGCCCTTGGACGACCGCCGGAAAGTGTTCTGGAAATCCTTTAGACCGACCTGAAATATCGAATGACTTCAAACGCCTGTGCCATTTCCGCACGGGCGTTTTTCGTTATTAATAAAAGTCGAACGGGCGCAAAGTCATTATGTCTAATCCAAAGACATAAATGTCAGGAGGTTGCTGATGATTGCTGCGTTTGCCCTGATCCTTGTCTGCCAGCTGTTTGGCGAGGTGATATCGGAACTGTTTGACCTGCCTGTACCCGGCCCTGTGATCGGGCTTGGACTTTTGTTTATCGGACTGATCGTCAAACGCCACCCGCCTAAGGTTCTGACCGATGCAGCTGATAACCTTCTGATCCATTTTTCGCTGCTGTTCGTTCCGGCCGGTGTCGGTGTGGTGACACAGCTCGACCGGCTGCGTGGGGACTGGTTGCCGATTACGGCCGCCCTGATTTTTTCCACCTTGCTTGCGATGGTTCTGACCGCCCTTCTGATGTCGAAACTTCTTCCCAAACCGAAGGCATCGGTTAGCGACGGGGACGCAAAATAATGGGCGAGACAGATATCACGCAGCTTTGGGTTTATCTTTCGACCAAGCCATTAACCGGCCTTACCATTACGCTTGTCGCCTATTCCATCGGGTTCTGGCTGTATCAGAAAACCGACCGCAATCCGGTTTGCAATCCGGTGGTCATCGCCATTGCATTGATTGCGTTGCTGCTCGAAAGCACCGACACCCCCTATGCGACCTATTTCGAAGGGGCACAGTTCGTGCACTTCCTTTTGGGTCCGGCGACGGTGGCACTTGCCGTACCGCTGTTTCGTCAGATGGAAACACTGAAACGGGCATTGCCGGTGATTATTTTCGGTGTGCTGTTTGGATCGCTGGTTGCGAGCGTCAGCACAGTTGTTCTGGCCTGGATCCTTGGGGCCAGCCCGGAAACACTGGCGTCACTGGCACCCAAATCGGTCACGACACCGGTTGCTATGGGTATTGCCGATGAAATTGGTGGTGTCCCGGCCCTGACTGCGGTTTGCGTGATCGCAACCGGCATTGTCGGGGCAACACTGGGCCCGATGGTGATGAATTTGGCCCGATTGAAAGACTGGCGGGCGCGCGGATTTGCCATGGGGGTTGCCGCACACGGAATCGGAACGGCACGGGCGTTTCAGGTCAATGAAACAGCCGGGGCGTTTTCAGGATTGGCGATGGGGTTAAATACATTGGCCACCGCCCTGACCCTGCCATTCCTGTGGCATTGGTTCTTCGGGTGAGTCGAAACCCACCCGAAGCCACAAAACCCTTAACCGGCACGTAGCTGTTTGAGGAAGTCGGAGACCGTTCTGTGAAGGGTTTCGATCTGCCCTGACAGGGCACCGACATTTGTATCAAGCTCGCTTGCGGCAGCACCGCTGCTGCTTGCGGCCTGATGGATTTCCTCGATATTGCTTACAACCTCGCTTGAACCGCTCGACGCGGTCGCAGCACTGTTGGCGATCTCACTGACGGCAGCATTCTGTTCGGAAACAGATGCTGAAATACCGTTGGTGATATCGTTGATGGTCGCGATGGTCTGGGTCACTTTTTCAATGGCCTCGACCGTCAGTTTGGTTTCGCTTTGAATCGCCCCGATCTGCTGGGCGATTTCATCTGTCGCCTTGGCCGTCTGATTGGCAAGGTTTTTGACTTCCTGCGCAACAACGGCAAAGCCTTTGCCTGCCTCGCCGGCACGGGCGGCCTCAATCGTGGCGTTTAGTGCCAGCAGGTTGGTCTGGGCCGCAATGTCGTTAATCAGACTAACGACTTCGCCGATCCGTTCTGCCGCATCGGCAAGACCGCTAACCATTTCATTGGCCCGCGATGCTTCACCCACCGCGGTATCAGCGATTGATGTCGATTCATCGACCTGGTTTCCGATACCGGTAATCGATGCTGAAAGTTCTTCGGTTGCGGCGGCAACAGTCTGAACGCTTCGGGCCGACTCGTTGGCCGCTTCGCTGACATGGCTGCTTTGGCGAACCGAATGATCGGCAGAATCCCGCATCTGACGGGTCGAACGCATCATGCCCTCGGTTGCCTGACGGACCGAGGAAACGATCTGCCCGACAGATTCCTCAAGCTCCTTCGCCAGGCGGTTACGCTGCTGAACGCGTTCATCTTCGTTGCGTTTTTCCGCCAAAATTCGGGCTTCCTCGGCTTCCTTGATCTGGCCTGCGGTTTCTTTCCACCGAACAAGACCATCAGCAATCACACCGATTTCATCCTTGCGCGCCGTGTAGGCAACATCGCCGGAAAAATCACGATCAACAAACCGGGCAATGGTATTGCCCAGAACATGAAGTGGACCAAGCTGCCAGCGCAGCAGAACCACCAGCAGAACACCGGCAATCAGGGCAACAACAACACCGGCAATGGCAATGCGAAGCTCGATAGCGGTCGCGACTTCGGCAACTTCGGCCTTTTTGATCCCGACATACAGAATGCCGATCACATCCCCGCCCGGATTAAAGATCGGAGTATACTGGGTAACGTAGGCGGTACCAAGAATGACGGCCTCACCACGGAATGTTTTTCCCGATGTTGTAGGCGCATAAGCGGCACTGCCATTGCCCAACATTGTACCAACAGCACGCTGGCCATCAGGTTTGATGATGTTGGTGGAAACGCGGATAAAGTCCTTTTCAGCTGGCACCCAGGAAAATACCGTTGCCGTCTGACCGGTTGCCGTTCCGATACGGTCAATCAGGCTGTGAGATGACAGATCCGGAATTTCGGGCATAACCAGCTTGGTTGTTTCACCGTCGGAACCGATAGTAACTTTTAAATCCGGATAGGCATCCTGCAGCAAAAGAGCAGCAACACGCAAATTGAGCTTTTGCGATTGCAGGCTGGTATCACTTACCTGCTGATCAATACGCTGCATGATAACCACGCCAAGCAGGAAGATACCGCTGACTAGGATGATCAAGGCTGCCAGTGCAACCTTGAAAACAATACTTCTGGACATAATTACTCGTCCCCTGACCCCAATGCATCAAGCCCAATGGCACCAATGCAAATAACTGCCCACAACCCAAAAACCTGACCGATAGTCAGGCTGGATCAGACTTCAACACTACAGCGATTTAATAATCGCACTTATGTCTTTGGAATCTGGTGATCTTTATTTGGCAGTTCAAGAATGTAAAATCAAAACAGCTGAACATTTGTGCAAAAAATGATCAAAACTGCCGAAAATCCGGGACTCACTGAAAACAGAATGCTCAGTAATCGACTTTGACGAAATAAAGCCCATCGGCTGGGGCTGTTGGCCCGCCTGCCTTGCGATCGCAAGCTTCAAGTGCTGTTTTGACGTCAATCGGCTTCCAGTTGCCCTTGCCCACCAAGACAAGAGTTCCGACCATATTGCGGACCTGATGATGCAGGAATGAACGGCTTTCGGTATAGACCCGGATATCAATCGGGTTTTCCTCGCTGCGCTTGATCTCAAGCTTTTCGAGCGTCTTGATCGGACTTTTGGCCTGACAGTCGGTTGCCCGGAAGGTAGTGAAATCAAACGTACCGATCAGATGCTGAGCGGCTTCGTTCATCGCTTCAATATTAAGGGGTTTGTATATCCCCCATGCCAGCCCCGCTTCAAATGTCAGCGGCGCACGACGATTGATGATGCGATACATGTAGTACCGCTTCTTTGACGAAAACCGGGCATGGAAGTCTTCTGTAACTTCTTCACACTTCCTGATCGCAATGGGATCAGGCTTCAGGTGATGGTTCAGCGCATTCATCACCACATCGGCGGGATAGTATTTCGGCAGATCAAAATGCACGACCTGACCAAGGGCATGAACCCCGGCATCGGTCCGGCCCGACACATGGACGCGCACGAACGTACCTGCGAATTTTTCGATTGCGGTCTCAAAGACCTGCTGAACCGAAATCACTTCGTCCTGGAACTGCCAACCATGATAGGGGCGGCCATCATATTCGACGGTACATTTATAGCGTTGCATGGGCTGCTTTATAGCTGGTTTATCGCCGGGCTTGGAAACGAAAACGAGGGGCATGATGATTGCCCCTCGTTTCCTTATCCACAATCTCTTGCGGAAAACTTACTTCACGCCGTCGCGGTCAAAACCAAGACGCAGGCGAAGAGCATTCAGCTTGATGAAGCCTTCTGCGTCGCGCTGGTTGTAAACGGTGTCGGCTTCGAACGTGACATGTTCTTCGGAGTAGATCGAGTTCGGCGACTTGCGGCCGGTAACCGTGACGTTACCCTTGTAAAGGTCAAGACGGACAATACCGTTGACGGTTTTCTGGGTTTCGTCGATCAGGCGCTGCAGGGCCTGACGTTCCGGCGACCACCAGTAACCGTTATAGATCATCTCTGCATAGCGCGGCATCAGCTCGTCTTTGAGGTGGCCCGCGTTACGGTCAAGGGTGATGCTTTCCATGGCACGGTGTGCAACCGACAGAATGGTGCCGCCCGGGGTTTCGTAAACACCGCGCGACTTCATGCCGACATAACGGTTTTCGACCAGATCAAGACGACCGATGCCGTTTTTGCCCGCAACGTCGTTCAACTTGGTCAGAAGGGTCGCCGGGCTCATACGTTCACCGTTCACGGCAACCGGATTACCCTGTTCAAACTCAATTTCAATCGTAGTGATCGCATCGGGTGCGTTTTGCGGCGACACGGTACGTTCAAACATCTGTTCGTTCGGCTTGACCCACGGATCTTCCAGCGCCTTGCCTTCATAGGAAATGTGCAGAAGGTTGGCATCGGTTGAATAAGGGGGTTCGTCACCGCCCAGCTTATCAGCCGAGATCGGAATCTGGTGTTCGCGGGCAAAGTTCAGAAGGGCGGTACGCGAATTCAGTTTCCATTCACGCCAAGGCGCAATGACCTTCACGTTCGGCTTAAGGGCATAATAGCCGAGCTCAAAACGGACCTGATCGTTGCCCTTGCCGGTGGCACCGTGGGAAACGGCATCTGCACCGACTTCTTCGGCGATTTCAATCTGGCGTTTGGCAATCAGCGGACGCGCAATTGAGGTACCGAGCAGATACACACCTTCATAAAGGGCGTTCGCACGGAACATCGGGAAGACATAGTCGCGAACGAATTCTTCGCGCAGATCTTCGATGAAAATCTGTTTGACGCCAAACATCTCGGCTTTCTTGCGGGCAGGTTCCAGTTCCTCGCCCTGGCCGAGATCGGCGGTGAAAGTCACGACTTCGCAGTTATATTCTTCGCGCAGCCATTTCAGGATGATGGAGGTATCAAGCCCGCCTGAATAGGCAAGCACCACCTTTTTGACCTGATCGCTCATTGGAGTGACGCCTTTCTTCTTCCGATGTAAACCGGGGCGCGGCACATTCAGGCCAACGTCCCTTGCGGGGTTGCAACACATACATTGCAAAAGTCCCCTAGACCTTGAGCGCGGAGTATAGGAAAACACTACTGCCGGGCAAGGGCCAAGATGGCCTTCCGGCCAAAAAGGCGCAAAAAGTACGAAAATTCTGCCCTGCTTTTGGAAAATCCGGCCCAAATGTTGCGAAACATCGAAGAAACCGAAATCGATTTGCCCCAAATTGGTCCGCTGCCAGTCCGGTTGCGCCCCAGTGCGCGTGCGACGCGACTCAAATTGCGGATCGATCCGGCGTTTGACGGTGTCGAAATTGTCGTGCCCAACGGCGTTTCTCGCAAAACGGCAATATCAATGCTGCATCAGCATGGTGACTGGGTCACCGCTCATATGAACCGCCTGCCCGAACGCGTACAGTTCGTTCCGGGCGCCTGGGTACCATTCATGGGCAATGAACACGCCATACGCACCGTTCCCGACGCCAAGCGCGGCGTGTGGGCCGAAGCAGGTGTGATCTGGGTTTCAGGATTGCCCGAGCATACCAATCGCCGGGTTTCGGACTGGTTAAAAAAGCAGGCGAAGCTTGAAATCGCGCCTCGTGCACATGCCTATGCAGAACGGATCGGCAAGAAGGTCAATCGCATTTCATTGAAGGATACGCGCACACGCTGGGGCAGTTGCTCATCGAACGGCAATCTGTCTTTTAGCTGGCGACTCGTTCTGGCCCCCGAAGACGTGCTGGATTATGTGGTTGCCCACGAAGTTGCTCACCTTCAGGAACTGAATCATAGTGCGCGTTTCTGGGCTGTCGTCGAAGACCTTTATGGCCCATCAAAAAAGCAGCAGCACTGGCTAAAGAAGAACGGTTCGGCCCTGCATCGATATGGCGCAGGCAGCTAAACACTTTCGGAGTCTCGATATGCTGATCCCTCTTGAAACACTGCTGATTTTCATCCCGACGGCACTGGCACTGAACATGACGCCGGGAAACGACATGCTGTTTTGCCTTGGTCAGGGAATTAAATCAGGACCGAGGGCTGGTTTGGCTGCCAGCTTCGGGATCGCAACGGGTGCCATGATCCATACTCTTCTTGCCGGTCTCGGACTGGCAGCGGTGGTCGTCGCCCACCCGGTTGCGCTGGAAATTCTGCGCTGGGCGGGGATCGGTTATCTGGTGTGGCTGGCGTTCCAATCGTTCCGGGATCAAGGCGGCGTTTTGAAACCGGCAAAAACCGCACCAGCAACCGCAATAAAAGCCTGGCGTGATGGCATCGTTGTTAATCTGCTTAATCCAAAGATCATCGTTTTCGTGCTGGCTTTTATTCCCCAATTCGTTGACCCGGCACGTGGATCGGTGCTGGCACAGTTTCTGATCCTTGGTGTGATCCTGAATATCGGCGGCACGATTATCAATTGTCTGGTCGGCGGTTTTGCCGGAAAGCTTGGCCAGTTTCTGTCACGCTCGGCCCGTCTGGCACGTGCGTTTCAGATTTTTACTGGTTGTGTATTTCTGGCACTTGCGGCCCGGCTGGCTTTTGACAAACGTGCATAGCACAAGCATCACAGAACACAGCCCGCCTTGCGCAAATCGGGCAATTCCGCACGCAGGAAGCTCAGAAAACTGCGTTCGACCGCACTGAGTTCGCCCGAAGACCGGAAAAGTGCCACGTCCCATTCAATCGCCGGGGTCAAAGGACGTGCAACGACCTTTTCCTCGTCCACCAGCAAAGTCGCAAACGGATCAATAACCGCAATGCCGACATTGCGTTCAACCAGCCGGGAAATCGTCCGAATAGTGCGGGCTTCAACCGCGATCTTGCGTGGCCAGCCTGCGATTTGGAAAATGTAATCAATTTTGGTGCGGAGCGGCGATCCGATCGACAGTTCGACAAAGCTTTCACCACGCAAAAGATCGATATCAATGGTTTCAAATCCGGCCAGCCGGTGATTTCGCGGCATCAGGCACACCGCCCGGCATTGCGCCAGCGGCATGACTTCCATATTCGGGTCCTGAAGATCAAGCGTGATGCCAATACCCAGATCACATTGCCGGGTTGTGACCATATCGAGCATACCTTCAAGGCCAGTATCGGCAATACTGACCGAAACGTTGGGGTGAGCACACTTGAACTTTGCAACCACATCAAGAAGATAGGTATCAACATAGATCGGCTGGGCCGCGATCCGGATGCTACCAAGCTGCTCGTTGGCAATGGCGCGGGCCTGTGTTTCGATTTCACGCAGAGAATTAAGCGACCGCAGAACCGTTGTGTGAAACTGCAATGCCTCGGTCGTTGGCGAAAGCTGGTTTCGTTTGCGGTTGAACAACGCAAACCCGACAGATTTTTCAAAACTGTTTAACAACCGACTGACCATGGGCTGACTGATATTCATGGCCTGTGCCGCCTTGGTGACGGAACCGTAGGTCATAAAGGCGTTGAAGCTTTCAAGTTCTCGCAAATTCATTGGTTGGCCCGCGACTCATTTCAGTATGTAAATTAGTTATACTGAAATTAATTTTTTGCGTCACGAGTTATAGTTTGCGATGGAATGTATACAAAACAAAAAACGACGAGCTCGGGCAATCCTGCCACCACCAAACAGGGAGACATGAAAAATGTTTCGACAGCTCAAAAAGGCCGCGACTTTTGCGGCTGCAGTTCTTGCAACCACAACACTGGTTTCGACCGCACAGGCCGCTGACTATCCAGAAAAAGCCATCACCCTTGTCGTGCCTTATGGCGCAGGTGGCGCATCGGATCTTGCCGGTCGTGCCCTGGCTGAAACCGCACGCAATTACACCAACGAACAGCCGGTCGTGGTTGTGAACAAAACCGGCAATGGTGGCATGAATGGTGCCCGTTACGTCACCGAACAGAAGCCGGATGGTTACACCCTGCTGCTGTCACGCGTTGGTATGGCACTGTATCCGGCCGTTTACACCGACAGCCCGGTTGCCTGGGATGATTACACCTTCCTTGGCATTCTTGAATCAACCCCGATGATCCTTGCAGTCAATGCAAACTCGGACATCAAAACCGTTGATGAGCTGCTTGCCAAAATCAAATCAAGCAATGGCGCGACCACCTATGCTGCATCCGGCCCCACCGCGATTGACGGCTTTACGGTTCAGGCCCTTCTGGCCGATGCCGATCTAGATCCGCTGTCTGCTTCCACCCTCGTGCCATACAAAGGCGGCAGCGCCCTTGCCGCAGCTCTTCTTGGCGGTCACGTCGACTTCCTGGCTATTGCGGCCGGTTCGCTGATGCCTCACATCGAAGCTGGCAAAATGCGTGCACTGATGGTTTACGCACCGAAACGCATGGATGCCCTTCCTGACGTTCCAACTGCCAAGGAACTTGGTTACAATCTTGCCGGACAGGTTGACGGCTGGAGCGGATTGTTCGCCCCGAAAGATCTGCCGGAAGACGTTGTTGCAAAATGGAAAGACATCCTTTCGAACGTTGCAACCAACGACCAGTGGCTTGATCTTGCCAAGAAACGCGGCTCTGTCTCAGTCGTTGGTGACCAGGACCCGGCTGCCTTCGTCAAAAGCCAGTACGAGCTCTATAACGGCATGGCCAAGAAATTCGGTTACATTCAGTAATCCGCACCCCTTAATTTTCTGAATGTGAGACGGAACCATGACTCCCAATCGCGATTTTTATACCGGACTGATTGCAACGGCATTCTTTGCCTTTGTCCTGTTCGTCCTGATCCCGATCTATGTGAAGGTTCCGTCTTTCATTCCCGGATTTGCCCCGCCACCTGATATGTGGCCACGTGTTATTACCGTGGTCGGGCTGGTTATGGGCATCCTTGCCATTCTTTTTGCCATTCCAAAGATGCGGGCGACCGCGAACGACCGTGTCATGTCAATTGGCGCAACAATGCACCGAAATCGTAAACTGATTGTGCGTTTTTCCGGAGTCCTGATCGGCTTTGCCGCATTCGCCTATGCGATGCCGGAAATCGGTTTTGTCCCCGCGACCATTCTGCTTCTGGCCTATCTTTTCCTGATGACCGGCAATTACAGCCGCAAAATCTGGATGATCGGACTGACAATCGTTTTTCCGATCCTGCTTTATCTTGTTTTCACCGAAGTCACCCACACGCCTTTCCCCGAAGGCCATCTGTTTTCGGCCATCACAGCCGATTTCGTGACCCTGATCTGATTTGAAAGCGCCCCTTCATGTGGAATGAACTGCTTTACGCCTTTGAAGCCGTCGCAACGCTGCCCAACTTCATTGCCATGGCGGCCGGGATCTGGGGTGGTGTGATCATCGGTGCCATACCGGGCATGACCGGTACGATGGCCGTGACCCTTGCCCTGCCATTCACCTTCTATCTGCCGCCGGTCACCAGCATCCTGCTTCTGGTTGCCCTTTACAAAGGGTCGACCTATGGCGGATCGATTTCGGCGATACTGATCAAAACACCGGGTACCGCGTCTGCGGCCTGTACCGTTCTTGATGGTTATCCACTTGCGCAGCAGGGCAAAGGTGGCAAGGCGTTGAACATGGCGCTGGTTTCAAGCTGCATTGGCGACTTTATTTCGAATATCTCGCTGTTCTTCCTGGCGATGCCGCTTGCGATGTTTGCACTTCGGGTCGGACCGCCGGAATATTTCATGCTGATGGCCTTTTCACTGACCATCGTTGCCAGCATTTCGGGCCGGTCACTTGTTCTTGGCATCATTTCTGCCTGTCTCGGCCTGCTTCTGGCAACCGTGGGAGAGGATATATATGGCTCGTTCCGCTTTGCGGTAACAGAAGACATGAAATCGGGCCTCGGTGTTGTACCGGTGCTGATCGGACTCTTTGCCTTGCCGGAACTGATCAAGATGATCGTCTTCCGGCCCGAGGACAACAATGCGGCCATGAAGCTTGGCGATAACCGCCTGACCATGGCTGAATTCCGTGGCAGCCTGAAATCGATCCTGCGGGGCAGTGTTATCGGTGTGATACTCGGCGCCATTCCCGGCATCGGACCATCGACTGCCGCCTTCTTTTCCTACAGCGAAGCCCGCCGGACATCGAAAAACGGTGACAAATTCGGAGAAGGCGAACTGGAAGGTGTTGCGGCATCCGAGTCTGCCAACAATGGCTGTTGCGGTGCAACCATGATCCCGCTTCTCGCACTCGGTGTTCCGGGTGACGTCATTACGGGTGTGATGCTGGGCGCATTTATGATCCATGGTCTGACGCCGGGTCCGCTGCTGTTCCAGAACAATATCGGTGAAGTCTATTCGCTGTTTATCGGCATCCTGTTCAGTTCGGTCTTCCTGTTTGTGGCGGGCAAACTGACGGCAGGTGCCTTCGCGAAAATTTCGCGAATTCCCCAGACGTTGCTTTTGCCGTGCATTCTGGTTCTGTGCGTGTTTGGCATCTATTCGATCGGCGCCAGCCCGTTTGATGTCAGCGTCCTTCTGGTCATGGGGGTTGTCGGCTTCGTTATGATGATCCTGAACATTCCGGCAGCGCCGTTCCTGATCGCCTTCATTCTGGGGCCGGTGTTCGAAGACAATATGCGCCGGTCACTAGCAATTTCGCGCGGCGATCTGGGCGTATTCTTCCATTCGTGGATTTCATGGGCGTTCTTTGCCCTGACCGTCCTGTTCATCGCCCTGACCATTCGCCGTGAATGGCAGAAATGGCGCGAAAAGTCCCGCAATACGGCGCAGTCGGCCTAATATTCCGAGAAACGAGAAGCGATAAAAATGAGCAAACCAAACATGTCCCGCCTGCATAATGCCATTGATCTGCTTGGCAAACTTGTGGCGTTCGACACCACCAGCAAGAACTCGAATCTCGGTCTGATCCATTTTGTGCGTGACTATCTTGCGCAATATGGCATCGAAAGCACACTGTTCCATGACGAAACGGGCGAGAAGGCAAACCTTCTGGCAACCATCGGTCCGAAGGATGTCCCTGGCATCGCGCTTTCGGGGCATACTGACGTGGTTCCCGCCCTTGAAAAAAGCTGGATCAGCCCGGCATTTGAATTGACCGAACGCGACGGCAAACTGTTTGGTCGCGGTTCTGCCGACATGAAAGGTTTTTCGGCCTGCGCACTTGCGATGGTTCCGGAACTGGTCAAACGCGATCTGGCGATCCCGTTCCATCTTTGCCTGTCCTATGACGAGGAAGTCGGTTGCCTTGGCGTGGGTTCGATGGTCGATCATCTGGCAAACCTTAAAACTCCGCCACGCCTTGCCGTGATTGGTGAACCGACCGAAATGAAGGTCATCAACGGGCAGAAAGGCAAGTTTTCAATGCGGGTATCGGTTACCGGTACAGCGGGGCATTCGTCCTTCGCGCCGCGTCACGTCAATGCCATCGAATATGCGGCACGTGCCATCGCAATGATTTCCGACCTTGCGCGCGAGTTCGAGGAAAACGGCCCGTTTGACAACGACTTCACGGTTCCTCACAGCACCATGCTGACCACCACCATCGGCGGTGGTACGGCAACCAACGTGACCCCGGATTTCTGTGAATTCACGTTTGAAATTCGCCATCTGCCGGAACATGACGCCAAGTCCGTTCTTGACGGTATCAAAGAAAAGATCATTTCGACCCTTGATGCCGAAATGAAAGCCAAGGAAGCCGAAACCGGGTTCGAGTGGGAAGAAATCTTTTCCTATCCCGGTATGGGCGATTGCACCGATGCAGAGGCGTTCGAGCTGGTTCGCAACATCGTCCCGGAAGTTTCGGGCAAGGTTTCTTATGGCTCCGAAGGCGGGATTTTCGAAAAGCAGGGTAACATCCCGTCCATCATCTGCGGCCCGGGCAGCATCAAACAAGCCCACAAGGCCAACGAATTCATCGAAATTTCGCAGATCGAGGAATGTCTCGAATTCCTCGAGAAGCTCAGTGATCAGGCTGTAGCGGCCTGATGCTCTCGCCGATGTACCGCCCTGAACGGTGCATGCGGATATTTATGCGATGCAAGGGAAAGATTGCACCCCTGACCCTTGATCACATCGCGATATTCGACAGGTGAGATCTCCCTCGGCTTCATCGGTCTCCCCCGGTGAAGCCATGCAAACTGCAAACTTGATGGCCGGTTCATCCCCCCAGGATACCGGCCATTTTTTCTTGGGCGAAACGCAAACGGGTCGATGCATCAGCACCGACCCTGAATTACATTTGCAATCAAGACATCAAAGCCAGTTACTGCTTTGTATTCCCGGTTGTGAAGCCGGATGTAAATTCACGCCAACTACCGTCCTCACCGACTTTCTGCGACCGTGCAAGTGCCGCCTTGCCAAGAGAACGAACTGGCAGGTTCTGATGCGCATGAAGCATGAAATCATGCCAAAGCTTGGCTGGCAGATCACCGCCGGAAACATCATCCATCGGGCTGCCGTTGTCGTTCCCCATCCAGACCCCTGCAACCAGTTCGGCGGTATAACCGATGAACCATGCATCACGTGAATCCGATGTCGTGCCGGTCTTGCCTGCAGCAGGACGATCAATGATCGCATTTCGTCCTGTGCCCTTGGCAACTACCGAAGACAGCATATTGTTCATCTCACCGGCATGCAGCGGGTTCATCAGACGCACAGGGAACTCATCACTGCGTTCAAACAGAACAACACCGCCCTGACCGACAATTTTGCGAATTGCGTGCGGAAAGACGGAAAAACCACCATTGGCAACGATTGCATAGGCACCCGTCAGATCAAGCATCGATACCTCGCTGGTACCAAGTGCCAGACTGGGTTCCCGTCCAAGCTCGGACGAAACGCCCATATCGTGGGCCTTTTTGATCACATTATCCAATCCGACTTCCATCGCGACCTGAACAGCAATCGAGTTGTTCGAGGTTGCCACCGCGTCACGGATTGACATCGTGCCATGATGCTTGCGATCAAAATTGCGCGGCTCCCAGCCATTGATCGAAATCGCCATATCTCGCATCCAGTCATTTGACCCGATGCCTTTATCCAGCGCCGCCAGATACACAAACAGTTTGAACACCGACCCGGGCTGGCGCCGGGCCTGGGTCACACGGTTATACTGGCTTTCGAAATAGTCGCGCCCACCAACCATTGCACGCACGGCTCCATCCGGCGTCATCGCCAGAAGTGCGGCCTGCCCGACATTTTTCTGCTGGGCAACCGGGCTTGCCAATGCCCGTTCAAGATTGAATTCGGCGATTTCCTGCAAACGGGAATCAAGCGTTGTGTGGATCGTCAGGTCCTGATCGACATAGCCGATATAATCACGGACGCGGTCAAGAACCCAGTCTGTGAAATACCGGACACCCGGCCCGCTTTTGCCCTGTCGCGTGGTGCGCACGGTACGCTGTTTGGCACGTTCTGCACGCGCGGCAGTGATCACACCGTTTGATGCCATAGCGTCAAGAACTACGTTGGCACGTTTTGCGGAATCTTCGGGATCAACCAGCGGGTTGTAACGGCTTGGCGCCTTTGGCAAGCCGGCCAGAACCGCAGCTTCATAAAGATTAAGCCGTCGCGGGTCTGTTCCGAAATAATGTCGGGATGCGGCATCAATCCCATACATCCCCGATCCGAAATAGATGCGGTTCAGATAAAGCGACAGGATCTGTTGCTTGGTAAATTTGAATTCCAGCCACAATGCAAGAAGCACTTCTTCGATCTTGCGCCCGAAATTGCGTTCGGGTGACAGGAACAGGTTTTTTGCAAGCTGCTGGGTGATTGTGCTGCCACCTTCGGCAATACGTCCTGATGTCAGATTGACCCAGCTGGCACGCAGGATGCCCAGAATGTCGATACCAAAGTGATCATAGAAGCGACGATCTTCAATGGATGCAAAAGCCAACCCGACATGGTCAGGCAGATCGGAAACTTCCACCGGGCTACCGTAACGATCACCATAAGACCCAAGGACGGCGCCATCCACACTGATCACACGGATGGATGGTTTACGTTCGCTGGCAACTTCGAAGCTTATCTTTTCCGGTAGTCCATAACCGTAATAGGCAACGATCCCGCCACCAATGACCAGTCCCCAAATGCCCATAATGACAATAAAACGCGCAATCGCCTCGGGTCCGGGTATCATCCCGCCGATTTTACTTAAAATACCCGACCCGCTTTTCTTGCCGCCACTACCGCCCGAACTGCTAACGCGTTTCTTGCGTTTGCGCGGCGTGGTAGCACCCTTGCGTACGGTCTGTTGTCTTTTGAATGGTCTTTGGGCCACTAAGCACCTTTGATATCATGGACGCCGGTTTTTGCCCGTGAACGCCTGATCTGTCAACGTATCTGCCAAACAGGCAGAAGACAGGCGAACAAGGCGTCAAACCGCGCCACTCAGCCATTTCGGCTGAAATTTATATGGTTATGCCCCAACGTCTGCGGGAGCCCCCGATCCCCCGGCTCTTCGGCGATTTTACTGCTGTTCATTCAACAAATCGTGTTTCCACATATCCGTCACGCCATCATTTTCACGTCGGCGTTGCGAGGCGGCACGAATCATCGAACGAATAGGCAAACCGTCATGCGCGTCCAGCATAAATAACCGCCATAGAGACGCAAGCTCTACATCGCCTCGGATCTGCGGAATTCGGCTATTATCATCATTTCCGGCCCAGACAACCGTTATCAGATCGGATGTAAAGCCGGTAAACCATGCATCAGATGCCCCGGTATCCTGCGTACCATAGCCGGCAAACGGTCGATCCAGACGAAGTTGCGGATCTGTCACGCTGGAAAACAGAGTATAGGCCCCCTGAATGGCTTCGTCAGTCAGACGTTTTTCAACGGTTTGTTCGACCCGCTGATAGACTAGTTCGCCAGTTCCGGCGAAAGCAACACGGTTGACCAGACTGAGTTGCACCGGTTTACCCGAGTTTTGTGGCAAGGCATGAATTGAAGCAATATCTGCCAAGGTCACCGGATCAAGCCCGACAACGGTTCGGATATCATTTGATAGCGGACTTTGAACCCCTATGGCGCGGGCATAATCCTTGACGTTCAGCAAGCCGAACTGATCGGCCAGATTGACGGGAACAGTATTAACGTCGCGAACGAATGCCTCGCGCAATGAAATCTGGCCACGATATTCATGATCCGGATTAACCGGACGCCAGCCCCCCACCGCCATGCGGTTGTCACGTACCCATTGGGCAGGATCGCTGTTTTCGTTCAGCGCGTAATAATACGGCACGATCTTGATCATCCGGCCGGGGAAATGGCGCACATCCCAGGCGCGGTTCGGGCGGAACGGGCTGTAACTCACCCCGCCAACAATCGCACGAATACGCCCGTCCGGGCTCATGGAAAGCATTGCAGCCTGTTCGACCCCCTTGGGCCTCAGACGCAGATTGGAAACTTCACGCACAACATCCTGTGCCAGACTCTGAATGGTCAGATCTATGCTGGTGATAACTTCGATATCGCGACTGGTATAGCCGATGCGCGCAGCGACTTCGTCCATGACCATGTCGACAACATAGCTTGAAACCACGCCATCCTTGTACTGAACATCCAGCTTCGGCTCCACCAGGGTAAGGGCGGATACGCGATCCAGTTCGATATATTTATAGCGCCCCATATTCAGAAGGATCTCGTTGGCCGCATTGGCCGCATCGCGGGGGTGGTATAAGGGATCAAACTTTTTCGGATCATTGATTGCTGCTGCCAGAACTGCGGCCTGATGCAATGTTATCCGCTCGGCAGGGCTTCCATACCAGATGCGTGATGCCGCGGTAATCCCGAATATGCCGCGGCCCATGTAACTGCGCTCAAGATAACTGCGCAGGATGGTTTTCTTGCTGAACTTGAATTCAAGCCAAAGCGCGACCAGAAGCTCCTGCAGATGACGGCCTGCACTGACCTCAGGGGTTTTAAAGAAGCTTCGCGCAACCCGCATCGTTATGGTCGATCCGGGGATATCGTTGCTTGTGAAAACACGCACGAAATCGCTGGCCGATACACCAAAGTGCCCATAAAAACCGGGATCAGTACCTGCGACGAACACATTCTGTATCCGTTCGGGAATGGTCGTCAGCGAGACGTCCTGACTATAGCGCCCCTGAACAATTTCAAGCGTCGCACCGTCAAAGCCCATGATCCGGACCTCGGGGCTTCTGATCATGTTGCGGCTGAAATCAAGATTGGACTGGATTGTCAGGACAATCGCCATCACGGCAGCAAAACCGGTCAACGCAAAAAAGCCGATCATCAGCATACGCCGACGACGACGGCGGCGCCTGATAATGCGCAGTTCACGTTCTGCAATTTCCTGCATCGCCGCATGGGCGGCGTTTGCACCGCCGCGTTGCGGTTCGTCCTGCTCTTCTTCTGCCACGCCCGGTTCCGCTTTTACCAACAGATTGACTATGCCAACGTACAGTAAAGCGCCAAGCTATTAAGAAAGTACTTCATCCAAATGCAAACAGGGCAGCCCGCCGGACTGCCCTGTACGAATTGCGGATTTTCTGAACCAACACATAAAACTGGAAACGCGACACATAAATTTGGAATCAGTCACTCCGAAAGTTTGGTCGCGTCGCGGTAAAAGGTAAAGTTCACTGCCTTGAGAACATTGACTGAGCAAAAAAATGGCCACATCCCACAAGGGACGTGACCAAGCTGAGTCGCGGGAGTTTTTGAGTTTGAGTGCTTCTGAAGTGTCTGAGTTAGGTGGTCTAGCGAATGTCTGATGAATGCCAGACATTCTTAATCGTTAGATAGCTTTCAAGGCCTTCTGTGCCGCCTTCGCGGCCATATCCACTGGACTTAATCCCTCCGAACGGTGTTTCGGGCAAGGAGGCTTCAAGCGTATTAACCGAGAAGTTCCCGACCTCAAGTTCGTCGATCAAGCGGTCAATATAATCGGCGCGATTGGTGAAAGCATAACCAGCTAGGCCATAGGGAACTGCATTTGCCTGTTTGATCGCGTCTTCAAGGTCCTTGACCGGGTTAATAACGGCGACCGGACCAAACGGTTCTTCTTGCATGATAAGCGCACTGTCAGGAACATGAGTTAGCACTGTAGGCTCAAAGAAATAGCCGCGTTTGCGAAGTCGGTTTCCCCCAGTACGCAGTTCTGCACCTTTTGATACAGCATCTGAAACCAACTCTGACAGGAAGGGAACCCTGCGGTCATTGGCGGTAGGCCCCATTTCCACTCCGACATCCGCACCATTCCCGACTACGGTTTCAGCAGCACGTTTGGTAAAGGTGGATGCGAATTCTTCAAAAATACTTTCATGCACAAAGAAGCGCGTTGGGGATGTGCAGACCTGACCGGTATTGCGCATCTTTCGAATGGCGCCACAGATGGCGGCCTTTTGCACATCAGTATCTTCACAAACGATTACCGGCGCATGGCCGCCCAGTTCCATAAGAACCCGTGTGTCACTTTGTGCCGCCAACCCGGTAAGGTGGCGCCCGACCGTTGTTGAACCGGTCAGGGCAACAAGCCGAACGGAAGGTTGCGGTATCAGAAATTCGGAAATCTCAGCCGGTCTGCCAAATACGAGATTCAGCACACCCGCAGGCAGGCCGGCTTCCTCAAAGCATTTTACAATGTGAATGGCGCCAGCTGGTGTTTCTTCGGCTGCTTTCAGAATAATCGAGCAACCCGATGCCAGCGCGCCTGCTATTTTACGCGCGGGTTGGCTCATGGGGAAGTTCCACGGTGAAAACGCGGCAACCACCCCGATCGGGTGATGGTGAACGGAAATTTTGCTGCCACTGGCCGCCGGAATAACGCGACCATAAACACGCATGGCTTCACCGGCATCCCATTCAAAGAATTCGGCGCCTCGGATGACTTCAAGGCGTGCCTGTGCTAGTGGTTTGCCATGTTCGGCAGTGATGGCTTGCGCGATTTCTTCCTGTCTTTCCCGCATCAATGCGGCGGCCCGCAGCAGGATATCAGCACGCTCGCGCGGGGCGGTCTTTCGCCAGATTTCGAACCCTTTTTCTGCGGCACGAAGCGCGTCTTTCAGGTCGGCTATCGATGCGCATGGAAGACGCCCCAGTTCCTCTTCGGTGGCAGGGTTCACAACAGAAATATCTTCCGCTGTTTTGCGCCATTCTCCACCAATGAAGAGTTTCAAATCTGGATACATGCTCATTCCGACCTCGTCGTTGAAAGTTGAATTGAGCAAATTTTCGTGTGGCGAGCGGCCAACGACAACTGAATTGACCAAATACTGATATCAGAAAGACGAATATCAGATTGCGCGCTGACTGGCAGTGATCTCGGCTGCGGCTGAGCGCAAGGCGGACAGGAATGCACTACCTGCCGGGGAAAGGCTTTGTTTGCCGCGATAGGAAACGCCAACCGGGCCCGCGCCAAATGGTGCAACCCAGTCAACACTAGCCAGAACACCGGTCTGGATATCAAGGGCTGCCACATGGGCTGGCATGATCCCGATGAAATTGTGGGTTCTTAAAAGCGATCTGTTTGCCAGATAGGAAACGGACTCAATTGCGGTTGGCGGTACATATTGATCCTGCCGGATAAAAAACTGATCGGTTTGTCTGCGCAAGGTGGTCTCGACAGGCGGCAAAATCCATCCAAATGGTTTGAGCTGATCAAACGAGACATTGGTCATTGCTGCCAGTGGATGCTGCATACCCGTCACGGCAAGAACGCGTTCGTCAAAGAACTTTTCCTGCGTAATGTTTTCCCGATAACGGTGGCTTGGCAGGCGTCCGACAACCATGTCGATTTCCCCCGACAAAAGACCGGGCATCAGAACCTCGTTTGTACCTTCGACGATCTTGATCGCAACATTCGGGCGAGCTTTTAAAAGTTCTTCGACAGCAATAGGCAACAATGTTGGTGATGCTGCCAGAAGTGTCCCGACAACAACGCGACCACTATTGCCCTCGTTCAGGTCATCAAGTTCCTGTGCTGCGTTCGACACTTGGGCAAAGATCAGTTTTCCATGACGTATGAGGGATTCGCCAAAGACAGTCGGAACGACCCCGCGATTGGTCCGCTCAAAAAGTTTGACCTCGAAGTCCAGTTCAAGATCCTGAATCATTTTCGTGGCTGCAGGTTGGGAAATGCTGAGATCGCGGGCAGCATTCTGGATGCTGCCATGCTGAGCAACCGCAATCAGAAGCCTGAGTTGCCGCAATTTCAACCGAGTTAATGCACGTTCGACAATGCGGGTGTGGCGTGTGGCCATTCAATTTCCTTAGATCGTAATTGGTGCGATCTCGCGTTCGATGGCCGAGATTACACTCATAGCAGCCAGAGCAGAACTTCGGGGATTGTCAGGTAAGGCACGTCCTTCGATCCGGAATGAAAACCGGCCAAATGAACCCGACGCATGGATTTCGTGGATATTGTCCGAAATTGACGGGTCCGCGACAAGTTTGACCTTCGTTGAATCAAATCCTGTTCCGGCAATGGCAACTGCAGCAGCAACATTTGCGTTTTTGGGATAGGTCATCGCAGCAATTCTTGCCGAGCCTTCGAAATGGGTGGCCGCAGTTTTCAACGTTTCAAGATCAATCTGTTTTTCAGCAGGCGAACCTCGCCAGCCATGCGGAGGTTTACGGCCAACATATGTGACATCGCCAAGACCACCAACTTTTGCTGCACGCAGGCAATCAAGCGCACCGATTGCACCACTGGCAAGATGCAGTTTCGCGCCACTGCTTTGGGCAGCCTGTAGCAAATTATCGGCAAGCACGGCATCGGCGAGTGCCCCAAGAGAAACCGTTATCAAATCGATGTCGCGCTTTAAGATCGAACAACCATGTTCTTCTAGGGCTGCGTGCCCCGCACAATCCACCATCAAGGTAATGTCATCAGGCAGTTCACTGACAGAATTGATATAGGTTGCACTGATTCGCGGACTGTCAGAAGCGTCGCTGATGCGGGTCAGAACAACATCCGGACCAAGCCCCCGTTCATTAAGTTTTGCAGCGACGTAGCGCCCAATAGCACCATCGCCAATAATGCCGATTTTCATAGATATCTCCTGCTTTTGAAGCAAGCGTATCGGAAATTTCGAGCATCTTGATATCAAAATATTGGATAGCTAGTTTCCGTCAAAACTGTTGGTTTTCTTTGGGTTTCGCCGCCTTAGTGCCGTCATGGATCAGCGCCTGCGCGCGGTTAAAACGACCTCTTTTCAGATCGGAAACCAACTCATGAAATATACCAAGAACGAAGCCAAGGCCTATGCACGTGAAACGATGCGTGGCATCTGGGCGGCTGCCCTTAATCCGTTCGCTGATAATCTGAGCATGGATGAGGCCGGCCTGCGTCGCAATATCCGGCACTGGATCGATGATCTTGATATTCGGGGACTGTTCATCGCCGGAAAGCAGGGCGAGTTCTGGTCAATGTCACTTGAAGAGCGCAAGCGCAACATGACGATTGCAGCAGAAGAATGCGGTGACAAGGCCGGAACCATCATGTCGATATCGGATCAGAATGTGAATACCGTTCTTGAACTGGGACGTCATGCGCAGGAATGCGGTGCAGATTTTGTTGTCGTGCATGCCCCAATGCTGAGCTTCTGCAATGACCGCGACGAGGTTCTTTACAACTACTACAAATATCTTTGTGACCGTCTCGATATCGGTATCGCAATGTGGAGCCATCCTGACAGCGGATATCTGATGGCGCCGGAGACCTGTGCACGGATTGCGGAATTGCCAAATATCATGGCGATCAAATATTCGGTTCCGCGAAAACTCTATGCGCGTTTGACACGCATGGTTGGCGACAAGATTCTTGTTTCCACATCTTCAGAAGACGAATGGCTGGACAATATCGAAGAACTTGGTTGGCAGCTTTATCTTTGCTCGTCACCTCCCTATTTGATGCAAACAAAGAATGACCGCCGGATGCATGAATATACCGAGCTGGCCTTTAACGGGAAGTTCGATCAAGCCCGTCGGGTAAGAGACAGTTTGCAGTCTGTCCGCGATGCAATCAGAAAAACCAAGCCGGGCGGCAAGCCGACCGCCCATGGAAAGTACTGGCAGGAACTTCTTGGTCAGGTTGGTGGCCGTGTACGCCATCCGATGCTCGAACTTACCGAAGCGGAAAAAGCTGCCACTAGTGCGGCGTTCGAGGATTCCGGTCTTCAGCTTTGAGCCATGTGATGACCGGGGAAATACTGGCAACTCTTGCCGCATTTGCATACGGACTGGCAGGTGTCTTCATCATCCAGGGAAAGGCGAAAGCACGGGGTGACAACGGTGTATTCCTGTCCATCCTGCTGACGTTTGGCATGTCGCTATGTCTATGGGTTGGTTGGGGTAAGGTCGCGGTTAGCGACATCATGGTGCCTGATCTCTTTCCCGCAATGGCCGCCTTTGCCGTTGCCGGGGTGCTTGCGAATGTTGTCGGACGGCAATCCATGTACCGCGCCACTGAAATGGTTGGTGCGGTACGCGCCGGAATTATGCGGCGAATGACGCCAATCTTTGCGATGCCCTGTGCGGTTGTGTTGCTTGGACAGTATCCCGATGCGCTTCACATTGCTGGCGCTCTGATTATCCTGATCGGGGTTGCGATCTATCTGGTGCAGCCCACCGGACAAAGCCTTGCTATTCCCAAAATCGGGCTGGTGGTCGGCGTCATGTCTGCCCTTGCTTATGCCCTTGCATATTGTTTCAGGGGGATCGGGCTTGTTTCCATACCGGATGCGGCATTAGGAGCAAGCGTCGGTGCACTATTTGCCGCGGTGATCCTGTTGATCTGGGCGTTAGGTGCCAAGGGTGCAAAGGCCGGTTGGGCTTACATCACCATTGATCGATCACGACAACACTGGCAAACGGCACTGGCATTAAGCGCCGGGCAACTGCTGCAATTCTTTGCACTTAAGACAGCCTCGGTCTTGTCAGTTGCCGTCTTGGGAACCCTCGAAGTACTGTTCTGCGCTGCCTTTGTATTAGTTATAACAAGGTGCGAAACCGTTGCGATCATAAGGCTCCTGATCGCTTCAATCGTGACGATGGGTGGCACAACACTGCTGTTTTTATCGCCATAACAGCTATCAGCAATACCGATATCCACTTTCCGCGAAACAAATATTCCTTTGCCTCAATTCCCCATAACCTTTCACGTGGAAAGTCGTTTTGCAAGACGAACATGTCGATCTACCGGGAGAAGATCATGACTGCACATCCAACACTGAAGCCCTTCAATTTCAAGAAATGGGTAGAAGAAAATGCTGACAAGCTGCGTCCGCCAGTAGGCAATCAGCTTCTTCACAAAGAAGGCAACATGATTGTCATGGTCGTTGGCGGACCCAACACCCGTGTGGACTTTCATGATGATCCTGTAGAGGAGTGGTTCTTCCAGCAGAAGGGCGACATGATGCTGAAGATTGCGGATGGAGGCAAAATCTATGATGTCACCGTTCGCGAAGGCGAAGTTTTCATGTTGCCACCCCATGTTCGTCATGCGCCGCAGCGCCCGCAGGAGGGTTCTGTTGGCATTGTCGTCGAAGCTCCCCGTCAGCCCGGCATGAAGGAGGGGTTTGAATGGTATTGCTTCAAGTGCGAGGGACTGGTTCACCGCGCGGAAGTTACGCTTGATGGACCCGAGGGCATCGTAACCGCCCTGCCAAAAATCTATGACGCTTTCCATAACAGCATCGAAGCGCGCACTTGTCCCAACTGCGGTGAAGTTCACCCTGGAAAAGGCAAGCCGCCAGAGGGTTGGGTTCAAATCCAATAACACACCGCTTATATCAGGGAGCCAATCAATGAAAAATATCTCCAGAACATTGGTCGGGGCAGCACTATTGGTTGCTTCTTCCATGCCTTCTTTTGCAAATGAATTTCGTTTGGGGTTGATCACGCCGCCACAACATATCTGGACGCAGGCCGCCCAGTCCTTTGCAACTGACCTGTCTGTATCAAGTGGGGGCAATCACAGTGTTACGGTGTTTCCGTCCCGTCAGTTGGGCGATGAAGCCGAAATGTTGCAGCAATTGCAAACCGGCGCGCTTGATATGGCGTTTATGACAATTGCCGAAGTATCAAACCGCGCACCTGATTTCGGCGCTTTTTATGCCCCGTATCTGGCAAGTGATATTGAGCATGCCGGTCGCATTCTGCGCAGCGAGAATGCAAAGTCGATGCTTGATCAGCTTCCCGAGAAAGTCGGGGTTGTCGGGGCCGGCTATGGCATGGGTGGCTTGCGACAGATCGTCAGCCGTGTTCCGGTCAATTCCGCCGACGATTTGGCGGGTTTGAAACTCAGAATCACACCGTTTGAGCCGATCCTTGATTTTTATAAGGCTGTCGGCGCAGCACCAACACCGATGCCGCTTCCAGCTGTCTATGATGCTTTGGCGAATGGTCAGGTAGATGCCATCGATATGGACGCGGAACTGATATGGGCGCTGAAATTCTACGATCATGCAGACACAATTGTAGAGTCGAACCACATGATGTTCCCGATGGTTGGACTGATCTCCGCGCGAGTCTGGCTGAGTTTGTCAGAAGAAGATCGGATATTGATCCATGATTTAATGGCCAAACATCTCGAGGGTACAATCGATACCTACGTCCAGAAAGAACAGGATTGGCTAGATAATATCGAAAAAACGGGACACAAGATTGTCAAAGTGGATGAGACTTTCTTCACCGATGCAATCGGTACCTGGAACAAGACGTGGTCTGAGCGTTCTTCATCTCTCAAATACCTGCGTGAAGTTGCAAAAGCGACTGCACAATAATTACCAAAGCCAAAGGGCGCGCGTATGCGCGCCCTAAAAGCCAGAGTATATTCAATCATGATCGGAAACCTATCTGCGCGCGTGGCACGTGTCGAAATGACGTTGGCAGTCATGCTGGCGGTTTCAATTACAGTGCTGATCCTTCTTAATGTAGTCACACGCAGTGCAGGTGCTGCTCTTTACTGGGTTGATGAGCTTGCAATCTATGCAATGGCCTGGATGACCTTTCTAAGCGCGTCTGCTGCCCTGCATTTCGGTCATACCGTTGCTGTGACGATTTTGACTGATCTCTTACCACCGATTATTCGCCACATTGCCGCAAAGCTTGTCGATTTGATCGTTTTTGCATTTGCACTGGCTATGTTCTGGTTTTGCTGGCGCTGGTTTTCACCATTGGAACTGGCACGTCATGGCTTTGATTTCAAAGCTTTTCAGGGTGCTACCTTCAACTTTATCTATGCCGAGCCGACCACGACGCTTGGTATTAAGAAATACTGGGTTTGGATGGTGATGTGGGCGTTTTCAATCGGAGCAACACTGCACAGTTTCACGAACCTGATTGGTCAAAACCCGGCCGATAAGAAGGAAGAGTCATGACACCGCTGATCTTTGCTTTCAAGCTGCTGATCGCTGTTCCGGTTGCACTGGTTCTGGCCCTGACCGCCATCTGGTACATTTGGGAAAGCGGTAATACGGTTCTGTACGACAGCTTTGCTCAGAAAATGTTCGCAGGGCTTGAAAACTATGGCCTTCTGGCAATACCGCTCTTCATGCTGACCGGGGAAATGATGAACGAAGGCGGAATGACCCGCCGGTTGATCAATGCTGCGCGTGTTTTTGTCGGCGGGTTCCGTGGCGGTCTGGCTTATATCAATCTTCTTGCAAACATGTTCATGGCAGCCATCATTGGTTCTGCGACTGCCCAAATCGCGGTGATGGCACGGGCAATGAACCCCGAGATGGAAAAGGAAGGGTACGACAAAGGGTTTGCGGCGGCGACAACCGCAGCAGGCGGGCTTTTGGCACCGGTCATTCCCCCATCAATGATGTTTGTCATTTATGGTGTTCTGGCACAAATCCCCATCGGAGAAATGTTTTTGGCCGGTGTATTACCGGGTATTTTGCTGGCTGGATCGTTCGCTGCTGTCATATTCCTTGTCGGACTGGTGACAGGCTTCCCAAAAGGCGAATGGTTTACCCGGGATGAAGCGTTATCTGCTCTTTTGCATTGTTTGCCTGCTGCATTAATCCCGATTGCAATCGTTGGCGGCATTGTTTTTGGAATAGCGACACCAACCGAAAGTGCGGCGATCGCATCGCTCATCGCGTTTTTGATCGGTTGGCTTGTTTATGGTGAACTCAAACCATCAGCCTTCATCGACATGTTCAGGCGCACTGCAGTCAACTCATCAATGATCATTTTCATGATCGCTGCCGCGAATGTGTTTGGGTGGGTAATTATCTATGAAGCTCTCCCCCAGAAGCTGGCAGCATTAATCACCTCGGTGACGAGCGATCCTCTGTTATTCCTTCTGATCGTCAATTTGGTGCTGCTGTTTGTGGGAATGGTGATTGACGGAATTGCAGCCATAATCCTGATTTCGCCAATTTTGCTACCAATCGCCATGAATGATTTCAATATCAGCCCCTACCAGTTCGGGGTGGTCATGTGCCTTAATCTTACACTTGGACTTTTGACACCACCCGTGGGGGTAGGACTTTATATCGCGTCATCCATGAGCGGCGTTTCAGCAGGGCGCATTTTGAAATCCCTTTGGCCGTTCTTGCTGGCTGTTACCATCATTCTGGTGTTGCTCAGCGCGTTCCCATGGATTTCTAATTTCCTGACTGAGTAGTTCTGGCGATCACAACGTATCTACCATCTCCGAGAATAGGTCGAGATACTCCCGAAAATAACAAAGAAAGCCGGAGGCAATACCTCCGGCTTTCTAACATTACACGTCACAAGTTCTAATTTTATGCGTCAATTCACATTTGATGCCAGTTATACGTCGAGATTGGCAACTTTAAGCGCATTGGACTGAATAAAATCGCGACGCGGCTCAACGACATCACCCATCAGGGTAGAGAAGACTTCTTCTGCCTCGTCCGCGTGATCAACACGCACCTGAAGGAGCGAACGGACATTCGGGTCAAGGGTGGTTTCCCAAAGCTGATCCGGGTTCATTTCACCCAGACCTTTATAGCGCTGGATCGAAATACCTCGACGGCCATATTCCATCACCGCATTGACCAGATCGACCGGGCCACTGATTTTCCAGACCTTGTCCTTCGCACCAAACTCGGCACCATTTTCGAACAGCTCGCGCAACTCACCAAGCAGGCCGGCAATCGCACGGCTTTCGGCTGAACGCAGAATATTGCCGTCGATAACATAGCGTTCCTCAACCCCACGCAGCATACGCCACATGACGATCTCATCCTGGGATGCTTCGCCCTTCCAGCCGCGATCAAAATCTTCCGACAGAAGATCAAGACGACCGGCAAGCGTATTGGCCGCTTCCTGACGTTTGGCATCATCATCAAGCAATGCCGGGTTCAAGGCACCCGCCAAGACAGCCTGCTCGAGAACCGAGATAGGCAGTTTCAGCGAAAGCGGCTCAAGCAACCCCTTGGCCTTGCGCGCCAGTTCGACAATGCGGACCAGATCCGGGCCAGCAACCTGAACACCACCGCTGAGCGTCAGCAACGCATCTTCGGTCCCCTGCGCGGTCAGGTATTGTTCCATCTCGCGATCATCTTTGAGGTACTGGACCGAGTTACCGCGTTTGGCGCGATAAAGCGGCGGTTGTGCGATATAGAGATATCCGCGTTCAACCAGTTCCGGCATCTGACGGTAGAAGAAGGTCAGAAGCAGGGTTCGGATATGCGCACCATCGACGTCGGCGTCAGTCATGATGATGATTTTGTGGTAACGCGTTTTTTCAATATTGAAATCGTCGCGACCGATCCCGGTGCCAAGGGCGGTAATCAGTGTGCCGATTTCCTGACTTGAAAGCATTTTATCAAAACGCGCACGCTCAACGTTCAGGATTTTACCCCGCAATGGCAGGATTGCCTGGAAACCTCGTTCACGGCCCTGTTTGGCCGATCCACCTGCGGAATCACCCTCCACGATGAACAGTTCGGCTTTGGACGCATCGCGTTCCTGACAATCGGCAAGCTTGCCGGGCAGGGACGAGATATCAAGCGCGCCTTTACGACGGGTCAGTTCACGAGCCTTACGCGCCGCTTCGCGTGCCGATGCGGCCTCGACGACTTTGGTGACGATTTTACGTGCATCCTGCGGGTGCTCTTCCAGCCACTGCTGAAGCCTGTCGTTCACGATGTTTTCGACAACCGGACGGACTTCGGACGAAACCAGCTTATCCTTGGTCTGGGACGAGAATTTCGGATCCGGTACCTTGACCGAAATCACACAGGTCAGACCTTCACGGGCATCGTCACCCGAAAGACTGACCTTTTCCTTCTTCACAATCCCGCTTTCCTGCGCATAGGAGTTGATCTGACGGGTCAGGGCCGCACGGAAACCGGCCATGTGGGTTCCGCCATCACGCTGCGGAATGTTGTTGGTAAAGCACAGCGTGGTTTCGTGATAGCTGTCATTCCACTGCAGGGAAACTTCAACGGTAATACCGTCTTTTTCACCCACAATGGCAATCGGTTCTTCGATCTGCGGTGCCTTGTTACGGTCGAGATATTCGACAAAGGCACGAATACCGCCCTCATAATGCAGCTTGGTTTCAACCGGCTCACCATGGCGTTCGTCACGCAGCGTCAGAATCACGCCAGAGTTCAGGAAGGCCAATTCGCGCAGACGATGTTCAAGCGTCGGCAGGTTGAACTCGGTCATCGTGAAAATTTCGGCATCCGGATAGAAGGTAACTTCGGTCCCGGTGAGCGGCTTGCCCTCTGCTGTCATTGGCGCATCACCGACAATCTCCAGGGGCTTGATCGCATCGCCCCCGGAAAATTCCATGTAATGTTCCTTGCCGTTGCGCCAGATGCGCAGTTTCAGCAAAGTCGACAGGGCGTTCACGACCGACACACCCACGCCATGCAGACCGCCAGAAACCTTATAGGAGTTCTGGTCAAACTTACCACCGGCATGCAGCTGGGTCATGATGACCTCGGCTGCAGAAACGCCTTCTTCCTTGTGCAGATCGGTCGGGATGCCACGGCCGTTATCGCGGATCGTTGCCGACCCATCACCGTTCAGCTGCACCCAGACGGTATCGCAATACCCGCCCAGTGCCTCGTCAATCGCGTTATCGACGACTTCATAGATCATATGATGCAGGCCGCTGCCATCATCGGTATCGCCGATATACATGCCCGGGCGTTTACGCACCGCTTCAAGGCCCTTGAGAACCTTGATCGATTCTGCACCGTAATCCTGCGCCTGCTGTTCGGCGGTTTTCGGAGCTTCTGTTTCGTTGGTCATAGCGTCACAACCTCGGCATTCACGGAGTGGTTTCAGCGGTAAGTGTGGCATCTTCCACGCGGAAGAATTGCGCACGTCCGTCCAAACCTTCAAACAGCGCCCGGTCCGTGCCTGTCATCCAGGCCTGGACGCCAAGCGCCACGATTTCATCAAACAGGTAGCGGCGACGTTCTGCATCCAGATGCGCCACAACCTCGTCAAGCAACAGCAATGGGCCTGCACCGCGTGCCTTGGTTTGCAAGCGGGTATTGGCCATTATCATCGATAGCAGCAGGGCCTTTTGTTCGCCCGTCGAACACTGATCTGCCGACTGGTTTTTGGCATCATGCCATACCAGCAAATCACTGCGTTGCGGTCCGACGGAAGCCCCGCCATAGGTGGCATCGCGTGAGCGTCCATCGCGCAATGCCGCCCGCATCCTGTCTTCAACCTCAATCGCCGGTAGCTGTTCCAGCCAGTTTTCAAGATCCCCAGCAAGCGCAAGTCTCGCTGCCGGAAACGGTCCAACAACCATTGTTCCGGCGCGGCCAAGCTTTGCCAGCAACTCAGCACGTGCAACCGCTACGGCAATTCCGTGGCGAACCATCGAATCCTCGATCGAGGCCAGCCACTTGTCGTCCCCTTTGCCTTCTTTCAAAAGCTTGGCCCGGCTGCGCAGGCTGTGCTCATAGGCCGCTACCCGGCTGCTATGTTCGGGATCAAGGCCGTAAACCAGCCGATCCAGAAAACGGCGGCGCGCCGAAGGGCCATCCAGAAACAGACGATCCATTTGCGGCGTCAGCCAAACCGCGGCACAAACCCGCCCCAGTGACGCCTGCCCACGCTGGTTTTCACCATCAATACGCACAGCCCGTTTTTCGCGCCCCTGCGCAAGAGCCGCAGGATCAAGGCCGGATCCGACTTGATAATCACCATCCGGCGTGGTCAGCTGTGCCGATACAGCCCATGCCCTTACGTTATCCTCTTCTTCACCGGGGACCCTGCGCGATATCTCGCCCAGCTTGGCCCGTCTTAAGCCGCTTCCCGGCGACAGAAGCGACACCGCTTCAAGCAGGTTGGTTTTTCCGGCCCCGTTCGGGCCGGTCAAAACCACGGGTGCCGCGTCAAGCGACAGGCGCAGACTTTCGTAGCACCGAAAATCACCCAGCTGTATACGGGAAACGGCAAGACGGTTCGTCATGGACGTACCGTCTTGGGGTGGAAGATTATGGGCAAGAACAGCCACAGCAAAAGTGCGCTAACCGTCAGACGCGCATCGGCATCAGAACATACAATGCCGAAAGATCATCGGTATCACGCAAAATGGTTGGTGATGACCCGTCTGACATCAAAAGGTTCAGGGTGTCACCCTTTACCTGCTTGGCAATATCGAGCAAATAACGCGAATTGAAACCGATTTCGATGTCGTCGGCATCATAATTGATTTCGAGTTCCTCGGATGCGGTTCCGTGTTCCGGGCTCGACGCGGAAAGGGTCAGGGTATTCCCCGACATGACGACTTTGACCGCACGCGATTTTTCGATCGAAATTGCGGAAACGCGATCAACAGCATCGGCAAAGGCTTTGCACTCGATATCGAGCGTCTTGTCATTGCCAGACGGAATAACACGCTCGTAATCCGGGAAGGTGCCGTCAATCAGCTTGGAGGTCAGCACTGCCTTGCCAAAACCAAAGCGAATTTTGGTGTCGGACATGGCGATATCGACCGCTTCGCCGGTTTCCTCGATCAGCTTGCGCAATTCGCCAACGGTTTTGCGTGGCACAATAACGCCCGGCATGTTTTCAGCCCCATCAGGAAGCGGTGCTTCGACGCGTGCCAGACGATGGCCATCGGTTGCAACCGCGCGCAGGATTTTGGTTCCTTCGGCGTCGGTCGCATGGAAATAGATACCATTCAGATAGTAACGGGTTTCTTCGGTCGAAATCGCAAATTCGGCACGATCAATCAGACCGCGAAGCTCGGCCGCAGCAAGGCCAAAGCTGACCGGAAGATCGCCGCCAGACATTACCGGGAAATCATCAACCGGAAGAACGGCCAGATTGAATTTCGAACGACCTGCCGACAGGGTAAGACGCCCTGCACCCGGCTCCAGCGCGATTTGTACCTGAGAGCCTTCCGGCAGTTTGCGGACAATCTCGTAAAGGGTATGGGCGGGGGTGGTGGTTGCACCGGCTTCACTGACTTCTGCAGTGGTGGTTTCAATCACCTCCAGATCCATATCCGTTGCAGTCAAAGACAGCTGATCATTCTCTGCCCGCAGCAAAATATTGGACAGTATCGGAATGGTATTGCGCCGTTCGACCACACTTTGAACATGGGTCAAAGATTTCAACAGAGCCGCGCGTTCAATGGTCAGCTTCATGCCCGTCCTATCCGTCTGTCAGTATTGGTTTAACAAATTGATTTATAATCGGTTTTGTCGCTTTTACCCCACCCTTTCGGACAAGGCAGGCGCATTATAACATGCATGTCAGGAAATCGAAGGATTTTTACGACTGAAACCCAAGCAAACAAAACGAGTCGTTGTATATTTTCCCACCCAATGCGCGCAAAAGGCGGAACCCCGCGCGGTGCCTGATTTTCAGCCCATTGCTCACTGCAAAAATCCGACCGAAATCAGAACGGGTCACCGCCCCTAGACCGTGACCCGCACCTTATTTTCAAGCCGTAATCAGCCTTCAAGCATACGACGCAGCAGGTCGATGTCCTCGGACAGCGACGGATCGCTTACATGCAGTTCTTCGATCTTGCGAACCGCATGCATGACGGTCGTGTGATCACGACCACCGAATTTGCGCCCAATTTCCGGCAGGGAATGCGTCGTCAATTGCTTGGACAGATACATCGCGACCTGACGCGGGCGGGCAACTGCCCGGGCGCGACGGGCGGAATGCATGTCCGAGACCTTGATATTGAAATGCTCAGCAACTTTTTTCTGGATTTCCTCAATCGAAACCCGGCGTTCGGATGCGCGCAGGACATCGTGCAGCACGTCCTGAACCATCTCGAGACTGATTTCACGCCCGACGAGCTGCGCATGGGCAATGACGCGGTTCAGCGCACCTTCAAGTTCACGCACGTTCGCGGTGATCTTGTGGGCCAGAAACTCCATCACGCGCTGCGGCAATTCGATATTCTGACGCTCTGCCTTCGATTCGAGAATACCCAAACGCAGTTCATAGGTCGTGGCATGAATATCGGCAACAAGGCCGGAGCCAAGACGCGAACGCAGGCGTTCCTCGATATCCTCAAGGTCAGAGGGTGACTTGTCAGCCGACACAATGATCTGACGGCCCTGATCCACCAGCGCGTTGAAGGTGTGGAAGAATTCTTCCTGGGTCGAGTCCTTGCCCGAAATGAACTGAACGTCATCGACCATCAGCACATCAACGGACCGGAACTGATCCTTGAAATCGACGGTGTTTTTGTCACGCAGGGCCCGGATAAACCGATACATGAATTTTTCAGCCGACAGGTAAATCACCGTGCGATGCGGCTGGGTGCGACGAATGTGCCACGCAATTGCATGCATAAGGTGGGTTTTACCAAGACCGACACCGCCATAAAGGAACAGCGGGTTGAAAGGCACCGATTCGGCCTCTGCCAAACGGCGTGCTGCCGCATAGGCAAATTCATTCGGCTTGCCGATCACGAAATTGTCGAAGGTATAACGGGGATCAAGGGCGGCCGATATGCCGTCATCGGACATAGTGCCAATTGCCTTGCGACCGCCGGAAACCAGACCTTTAGCATTGCCTGCATAGGATGGGCTGGAACCTTCTGCGCCAGTCGCCTCGTTTACGACCTTGTCCAGTCGCGCGACATCGCCGCTGATGCGACCATGCGCGTTGCCATTGCCAGACTGGGGGCCTGAGTTCGAAGCAGAGGAAGAAGGCGTACCTTTCTGACCGTTACCATTTGCCGGTTGAACAACAACGATCTCGACAAAATGGATGTTCTCGTCCTCGGAATGCCAGAAGGACTGAATACGATCCAGATAGTGCTGGGTCACCCAGTCACGCATTGCACGCGTTGGCGCACCAAGACGTGCAACTCCGGCTTCGACAGCGATCAATGCGACGGGATCAAGCCAATAGCGATAAGCAGTCGCGCCAAACTCCGACCGAAGTTTTTCGCGGACAACCTGCCATGTCGCTTTCGCGTGATCGTCTAGCGCCGCCTGCTGGTCACCCGGAATCCCCCCGTTGGACTCCCCGAGTGCCGATTGCGTTCCCCTAACGGCGTGCTGCACTGTTAGAACCTTTCCCCGCTTAATCAATCTTCACTACCAAACAAAACGCGAAAGACAAAAAAGTACTCGCCCGCGTTGATCACGAACATGACCAACACGCCTGTCTTCCACCAAGTCTTGGAAGCGTACTCGCGCCTTTTGTTTTTTGGTTCTTCGTCTTTCGCCGCGTTGCGCGGCCAGCGAAGTCAAAACACTGTACTGATGCGATCCACATCAGGCAAGGCGATCTTTAACAGAACGTTAAAAGGATTTCGGCACCAAAACAGTCCTTTGTTTGTGCGGTTTTTTGCGATGCCGCAACCAAGGAACAAAAGGTGATTCGACGAAATCCGGGCAGCGAAAAGGCCGTGCTACAAGCACGGCCTTCGACTCGCCATCCCGTAAGGGATAAATTAGAGCGCTTTGACGCGAGCGGTCAGACGCGAGACCTTGCGAGCGACGGTGTTCTTATGCAGAACGCCGAGCTGCGCGCCACGCGCCATTTCCGGCTCTGCAATTTTCAGCGCAGCCAGAGCAGCATCTTTGTCGCCAACGTTCAGCGCAGCCTCGACCTTCTTAACGAAGGTACGAATGCGACCGATGCGTGCACCATTAACTTCTGCACGTGCGGCGTTGCGGCGAATGCGCTTCTTGGCCGATTTATGGTGAGCCATTGCGAACCTGTCTCTTAAAACAAATGTTACGTAATTCGGAGCGCGGCTTATAGCTCCGTCGGAAACCCTCGTCAACCCCCGATACCTCCAATCCCGGTGAATTTCCGCGGTTTACGACTCTTGACTGCTACCGGGCAGCAATACATCGCCGGTATCGGGGCAATAAGCCATCAGACTCAACGATGCTTGAAGTCCGGTTTTCTCTTTTCAGAAAAGGCTTTCATGCCTTCTGCACGGTCATCAAGGGCAAAGGTCGAATGGAATTCGCGACGTTCAAACATCAGCCCTTCGGTCAGGGTCATTTCATAGGACTTGCTGACACTTTCTTTGACCTTCATTGAAACGGGGCCAGAGAAAGAAGCGATTTTATCGGCCAGTTTCATGGCTTCTTCCAAAAGCGAGTCGGCCGGGACGACTCGCGCAACGAGTCCCGAACGTTCAGCTTCCTCTGCATCCATCATTCGACCGGTAAGACACATTTCCATTGCCTTGGATTTGCCAATGGCGCGAGTAAGGCGTTGGGTCCCGCCCGCACCGGGGATGGTTCCGATGGTGATTTCGGGCTGGCCAAACTTTGCGGTGTCAGCCGCAAGAATGATGTCGCACATCATCGCAAGCTCACAACCGCCGCCAAGCGCAAAGCCCGCTACGGCGGCAATAACCGGCTTGCGGCAGCTTGCCACCCGCGTCCAGCCCTTGGTAATGAAGTCGTTCTTATAAACATCCATGTAATCGTAATCGGCCATTTCCTTGATGTCGGCCCCGGCGGCAAAGGCCCGTTCCGATCCGGTAATGACGATGGCGCGAATGTTTTCATCATTTTCGAACTGATCAAGCGCTTCACCGATATCGGTAATCAGTGCCGCACAAAGTGCGTTCAGCGCCTGGGGACGATTAAGGGTGATCAGGCCGACATTACCCTTCACCTCGGCAATGATGTTCTCGTAAGACATGCTAGTAATCCTTTGTCGGGAATCTATCCGCTTACATTTGCGGTCCGATTCGGTCGAAACCATATTTTGATACTGTTTTACCGATTTTATTTCCAAGCCGCAACCGGACCCGACAGAATCACCGGATTATCCGAATTCTGTCACACGCATTTCCAGCAACAGGAAATGCAAAACGCCTATTTCTGGCAGGTAGGGCAGAAGAAGGTTGATCGACCAGCCTGAACAATCCTGCCCACGACGCTTTCGCAGCCATCCGCGGTGCAGCTTTCGCCTTCCCGACCATAAACCCGGAAGCTGTGCTGGAAATAACCCAGCTCGCCATTGGCCTGACGATGATCTTTAAGGCTGGACCCACCGGCGGCAATCGCGTCCTCAAGAACCAAACGGATTTCACGATAAAGACGTTCGATCTCGTCCTGTTTCAAATCCTTGGCCAGACGGTCCGGTGCGATGCCCGACCGGAACAATGCTTCGCACACATATATATTGCCAAGCCCTGCGACCAGTCGCTGATCAAGCAACATAGTCTTGATCGGGCTTGCCCGTCTGGCGATTCCTGCGGCCAGGACGGCGGCGTTGAAACTGTTACCCAATGGCTCCGGCCCGATGCCAGCCAGCATCTTGTGGGTTGCAACCTCGTTAGCCGCAATCAGGGTGATGACGCCAAACCGGCGGGGATCGGTAAACCGGACCACAGCGCCCCCCTGCATGACAAAATCGACATGATCATGCTTTGCCGGAGCCGGAACCCCCACGACAGGATTATCAAAAATCGTCATTCGGCCGGACATTCCCAGATGAACCAGCAGAACCTGCCCGTCATCCAGATAGCCCAGAATATACTTTGCCCGACGGGTCAGTTGATTGATCCGGCGTCCTGCCATGCGCCCCACAAAGTTTTCCGGAAACGGAAAACGCAGGTTCGGGCGGCGCTGAACAACATGATCAACGACAAACCCTTCCATCACCGGCGTCAGACCGCGTGTCACCGTTTCGACTTCAGGTAATTCGGGCATCTGGAAACTCGCAAAATGAAAGGAGAAACATATCTAGAACCCGGCCCGGTGATTGGCAAGTCGGCACACCATACAACATTGTCGCCATTACAAAGTAACAATGGACGATGAACGCCAAGTACATATGATTGCGCCGTTTATTGCCACCCGGCCCGTCTGCCCCACCTTACGTGCCATCCACAGGATTTCAGTCAATGGAATTTGGCGTTGATCTTTTACTGATACTTTTTGCTGTCGCAGCCTTCGCTGGCATGGTTGATTCAATTGCCGGCGGTGGCGGATTGATTACCATCCCGGCCCTGCTTTGGGCAGGTATTACCCCGGCACAGGCTTTGGCAACCAACAAGCTGCAGGGCAGCTTTGGCAGCCTGACATCTTCAATCAACTTTATCCGCAAGGGTTATGTTGATCCGCGAGATATGGTGCTGGCGATTGTCCTGACATTTGCCGGATCGGCACTTGGCACCGTGCTGGTACAGATGCTTGATGCCAGCATCCTTCTTAAAATCCTTCCGGCGCTGTTGATACTGATTGCGCTTTATTTCCTTTTCTCGCCGCGCGTTGGTGACATTGATGCCCATCAGATCATCAGCAAGTCCGTCTTTGCCTTTACCGCAGGCTTTGGTATCGGCTTTTACGATGGCTTTTTCGGACCGGGTACCGGATCGTTCTTTTCCATCGCTTTTGTTGCTTTGCTTGGTTTCAACATGACAAAGGCAACGGCCCACACCAAAGTTCTGAACTTCACATCAAATTTCGCATCGCTTGTGATGTTCATCGCAGGGGGCGAAGTTGTCTGGATGATCGGCCTTGTCATGGCTGTCGGCTCATTGATCGGGGCCCAGATCGGATCTCATCTGGTGATGAAAGTCGGTGCAAGGCTGGTGCGGCCGCTTCTGGTTGTGACCTCGATTGCCATTTCGATCAAGCTGATCATCGATCAGTATGGCAGCACCATCAGCCAGTATTGGGATCAAATGCGGGTCTGGATCGGATAGAAACCCGGTTTCCCCATTCCCAAGCAATCAGCAAACAAAGCCCACCGCGACATTGTCCGGCGGGCTTTGTTTTTTTGACATTCAATTCATTCAGGCACTGGCAGTCGTCTCGATGAAGACTTCGTCAGGGCGGTCAATCAGGTGGCTCCAGATCGAAAACAGCAACGCGATCACGGCAATTCCCGCGCCAAGCCAAGGGATATCCTGATAGGAAACGCCCTGTGTAATTGCGATACCACCAAACCAGGCACCCGCAGCATTACCCAGATTGAATGCCCCCTGATTAAGGGTCGACGCAAGGTTCGGTGCATCGGTCGCTTCGTTGACCACCCGCATCTGAAGGGGGGACACCAGTGCAAAGGAAACCACACCCCAGACAAAAACCGTTGCCACAGCCGGGATCACATTGGTGATCGTTTCAGCAAATACGACCAGTATCGCAATCAGCAGAACAAACGTCGCAATGATCGCGGGCATCAGGCGCCAATCACCCAGACGGCCACCGATATAGTTGCCAATCGTCAAACCTGCGCCGAACAGCAACAGCACATAGGTTACCTGTCGCGCCGAAATGCCGGTGATATTCTGCAGCATCGGAGTGATATAGGTAAACACGCTGAACATGCTGGCCGCGGCCAGAACACTGATCAGCATGGCAAATATAACCTGGGTTTTAAGCAGCGCACGGGCTTCCGCCATCAAACTACCACCCGTCACCGCGATCTTGCGTGGCAAACAGAAATAAAGCGCGACAGCCGCAATCATACCGATCCCAACAACCGCCCAGAAAGTCGAACGCCAACCCAGCTCCTGACCAAGAGCTGTGCCGAACGGAACCCCCAACACATTGGCAAGAGTAAGCCCCGAAAACATCAGGGCAATGGCCTGAACCCGTTTATGCGGTGCAACAAGGTTAGCTGCAACCACCGCGCCAAGACCAAAGAACGCTCCATGACAGAAGGCTGTCACCACACGGGCCGCCATCAGAAGCCAGTAATCCGGTGCAATCGCGCACAGGAAATTGCCAATGATGAAAATCGCGATGAGCATCATCAAAGCATGCCGACGATCCATTTTGGACGTTGCAATCGCAAGGAACGGCGCACCAAACGTAACACCCAGCGCATAACCTGTTACCAGCAACCCGGCATCGGGAATGCTGACACCAAGATCGGCCGCCACATCCGGCAACAAGCCCATAATGACAAACTCGGTCGTCCCGATCCCGAAGGATGCAAGGGCGAGAGCAAGGATCGGAAGGTTTCCAAAGAAACCTGTGCGGGCAACAGCAGCTGTCATGATCGATACGTCCAAGGGTGCCAGGCACCAATGCGGGATAATGGCGGGTGACAGGATTTCGGGAGATTTCCGAAACGCTTGAACCGACCGAAAATTGAAACGATTCAATTTTGCGTGCAGCGCACAAATTTCACCATCGCAAAATTGGCATGAAAACTATGCAATCCCGTCACAACTGAAACAGGCCCGGTTGCACACCGGGCCTGCCAGAAAAACAAAACGGATAAATCCGGATCAGGAAAGTTCGTCAACGATACGTTTTGCAGCTGTTACCGGATCGTCGGCCTTGGTAATCGGACGCCCGATCACCATCACATCCGTACCCATCGCAACAGCATCACGCGGTGTGACGATACGCTTTTGATCATCAGAACTTGACCAGTTCGGACGAATACCTGGCGTGATCAATTTGAACTCCGGTCCACAGGCAGCACGCACTGCGGCAATTTCCTGTGCAGAACAGACAACGCCGTCCAGACCAGCCTTTTGGGTCAGTTCGGCAAGTTTGACGACACGCTCGCTGATCGGCCCTGCCAAACCGACATCATCAAGATCATCCTGATCAAGGCTGGTCAGGACCGTTACCGCAATCATCCACGGGACATTAACACCAGCCTTGAGCGCAGCCTCACGTGCGGCTTCCGCGGCACGCTTCATCATTTCAAGTCCACCCGTCGCATGAACGTTCACGATCTTGAGACCAAGTGGCGTTACAGCGCGAATGGCACCGGCAACCGTGTTGGGAATGTCGTGATATTTGACGTCCAGAAAAATCGGCAATCCGGCTTTGGAGACTTCGCGGACACCTTGTGGGCCGTGGGCTGCAAAGAATTCCTTACCAAGCTTCGCGCCGCCAATCACCCCGGACAGATTTGAAGCCAGATCAATTGCATGAGCAAGATCAGTGGTATCGAAAGCACAAAAAATGCGGTCGTGCGGGGCAAGCTTATCGGCCATGGTGTCCTCCGGCGGGGCTGGAATTTCATCATCGGCCCACGAAGATGCGACGGACCGGGCATGGCTTAGCCGATTTTACCCGAAATACCAATCCCGAATTGGCACAACCTTTGCCGGTTTTCCCTATCAGGACGCATTCTGCTGACTGATCGCCTTGTGATCACTCGAAGTGTTGCTGCCGGTATCTTCCGGACGCAACCGCCGCAATTCGCTATCCATACGCTTGACTGCACGACGATGTTTGCCGTGTACCAGCCATTCATAGGTCAACCCGATACCAAGCCCGATCAACAGTGCTACCATGATCGGCAGGAAAAGCGGCATATCGACCTCATAAGGCAACGGCCACAATGAAAGTGTCACCAGCGCCCGGTTCGACACGGCGAAAATCGCAATCAGGATCGCAAGCGGGATGGAAATGATCCAGTAAAGAATGCGCATTTCAACTCCTCGTGCCAGCAGGCAAAAAGGCAGGGATCATAGCCCACACACCAGCCGAAACCGGCGGATGGACCCGATATGGTCAAACGGAGACATGAGCAAATGAATTCGCAACCACCCTGCAGAATTTCCACAAGACTGGTTTAGCGCAGTTCACAGGCCAACAGCAAGCCGATCAAATGGTCCGCAATCAGTTAAGACGTTCGCGCAACTGCTTGCCGGTTTTGAAATAGGGAACCTTTTTCTCGCCCACAGGTACGGCTTCACCGGTCCGCGGATTGCGTCCGACCCGAGAATCACGCTGCTTTACGGAAAATGCGCCAAAACCACGCAGCTCGACACGATCCCCGCGTGCCAGCGCCTCGGTAATTTCGTCAAAGATCGTCGCCACGATCCGCTCAACATCGCGCTGATACAGATGAGGGTTCATCTCGGCCAGCCGGGCGATCAGTTCTGATTTTGTCATATTCAGGCCCCATCCTGTTCGTTCTGACAGATATCCAATCAACCAAAGGTTAGATTACGTCACGTCGGCGCTTTCACTCAGGTTGCCAGACAGTCAGCAAACCGTCAAGTTTAAGCCCCTCAGATGACAGCATTTTTCCGATATTCCCTTCGAACAATGCCGTCATGAGGGAGTCTTCCGGATAATCAATTTCAAGCGGCACGACTGCCGCATCCGGAGATACTCCCATTTCGTCCTGCAGCCAGCGCAAAGCTTCGCGACGACCACCAATCTCGTCGATCAGGCCATTGGCAACAGCCTGCTGACCGGTATAAACCCGGCCATCGGCCAGTTGACGCACGGTTTCGGTATCCATACCGCGTCGATCGGCAACCATGTCGACAAACACGCCAAACATGTCTGAAATCAGGCTTTCCATAGCCGTTCGCGCGGCATCATCTGTCGGCTCAAACGGGTTCGGAACGGCTTTAAGCGGCCCGCTTTTAACCGTCAGCGGCTCCACACCGAGTTTTTCCAATGTGCCGGTAAAATTCATTGACTGGAAAATCACACCGATCGATCCGGTAACTGTTCCGCGATGTGCGATGATGTGGTCAGCGGCAATTGCCGCCATGTAACCACCAGACGCGGCAACAGTTCCCATTTCGGCAACGATCGGACGGGTTTCACCAATCCTGCGCAGGCTCTCAAAAAGCGCCTCACCACCGACCATCGTACCGCCAGGGCTGTTGATATGGACGATCAGACCAGCGACATCGCTGTCTCCCTCAATCTGCTCCAGCGCATCAAGAAGGTAGGGATCCTCGGTAATCACCCCTTCGATATTCACCTCGACAATGCGCGGGCCAATATTGCCCCACACCACGTCGTCCGCACCGCTGCGCGCAAAGGCCACCACTATGGCAATGATGATTGCGACCACCGCCAGCACCCGCCAGCGGAAAATCGATTTTTTCAAACGTCGACGATCAAGAAGGATATCGGCATCAAGTGCCATTTAATGCGCCCCGGTATTCAGTAATGAACTAACAGCTTCAAAAACCTGCCTTTTCAAATGGTTTTTCTTCATTCGCTTGGCAAGGACAAAAACTGTTTGAAATCAAAATTCTCGCTAAAAAATGACATCGCAGCGGCAAAGTCGCGTCCAAACCGGGAATTTTGGACAAAAGCGACAAAAAAACGGGCCGTGCAACGCACGACCCGTTTTTGTGATCTGCCAGAGCAGATCCTGTCCGATCAGGAACAGATGCCTTATTCGGCACCTTCCTGTTTCTTGCGAAGTGCTTCGCCGAGAATATCGCCAAGCGATGCACCGCTGTCAGCCGAACCGTAATCCGCCATGGCTTTCTTCTCGTCAGCAACTTCGAGAGCTTTGACCGAGAGGGTAACCTTGCGGGTTTTGGCGTCGATCGTGGTAACACGCGCATCGACTTTCTCGCCAACCGCGAAACGTTCCGGACGCTGGTCCGAACGGTCACGTGCGAGTTCAGCCTTGCGGATGAAGCCTTTAAGATCGGTGCCACCAACAGCAACCTCGATACCACCGTCGTTAACTTCGGTGATTTCACAGGTTACGGTTTCACCGCGTTTGATGCCGGTAACGGCTTCTTTGAACGGGTCACCCGAAAGCTGTTTGATGCCAAGCGAGATACGCTCTTTCTCGACGTCAACGTCAAGAACCTTGGCTTTGACGATGTCACCTTTTTTGTATTCTTTGATGACTTCTTCACCAGCGCGGTCCCATGACAGGTCCGAGAGGTGAGCCATACCGTCGATACCACCCAGAAGGCCAATGAACAGACCGAATTCGGTGATGTTCTTGACTTCGCCTTCGATCTCGGACTCGACCGGATGAGCAGCCAGGAAGGCATCCCACGGATTCGAGGTGCACTGCTTGAGACCAAGCGAGATACGGCGTTTCTGTGCATCGACGTCGAGCACCATGACTTCGACTTCCTGCGAGGTCGAAACGATTTTGCCCGGGTGGATGTTTTTCTTGGTCCAGGACATTTCGGAAACGTGGACCAGACCTTCGACACCAGCTTCGAGTTCGACGAATGCGCCGTAATCGGTGATGTTGGTGACACGGCCTTCGAATTTCGAACCGACCGGGTATTTGGCTTCGACACCTTCCCACGGATCAGCTTCGAGCTGTTTCATACCAAGCGAGATACGCTGGGTTTCGCTGTTGAAGCGGATAACCTGAACCTTGACGGTCTGACCGATCTGAAGTGCTTCAGACGGATGGTTGATACGCTTCCATGCGATGTCGGTGACGTGCAGCAGGCCGTCAACACCGCCGAGATCGACGAATGCGCCGTAATCGGTGATGTTTTTGACAACGCCGTCAAGAACCTGACCTTCCTGAAGGTTCTGGATCAGTTCGGCGCGCTGTTCAGCACGGGTCTCTTCGAGAACGGCACGACGCGAAACCACGATGTTACCGCGCGAACGATCCATTTTCAGGATCTGGAACGGCTGCGGATTGTTCATCAGCGGGGTAACGTCGCGAACCGGACGGATGTCAACCTGGCTGCCCGGCAGGAATGCCACGGCGCCCGACAGGTCAACAGTGAAGCCGCCTTTAACGCGTCCAAAGATGGTACCGTCAACGCGTTTGCCTTCGTTGAACTGTTTTTCAAGCTCGACCCAGGCTTCTTCGCGACGCGCTTTTTCACGCGACAGAACGATCAGGCCATCTTTGTTTTCATAGCGATCGACATAAACATCAACGGTATCGCCGATATTAACGTCGCCTGCGCCAAATTCTTTGAGCGGCACGCGGCCTTCGGACTTCAGACCCACATCGACGATTGCATCGTCGTCGGTGGTTTTGACGACCGTACCGGTCATCACGCGGCCAATAAAGCCTTCGTCTTCAGAACCGAGGCTTTCGGCCAGCAGGGCGGCGAAATCTTCGCCGGTGGAGAATTGTGCTTCTTCAGCGGTTGTCATTAAAGAGACTTCCTTTCGAGTGTATCGTCACTATTCCGGCCAATCGGTTGTATCCGATGGTCTTGCCACAAAATCGTGGCGGGTTTTTGCCAATCGATGTCCCGATCCCGTTCGCGGAAAACCAAACGGTTTTCCATAGACGAAAAGGTGAACGCACATGTCGTTCACCTTAGGGTAGCTACCCCTGAGATCGTTCTGCCGCTTGACGGTTAAAACGCCCGTGTATCAGTCATTCTCACCCATATGGGTCCGAATATGCGCCATGACTGCATTAAACACCGCATCAGCATTCAGACGATCCGTATCAATGTGGATTGCGTCCGATGCCATCTTGAGCGGCGCAACATCCCGCGCACTGTCTCGAGCATCCCGTTCTTCAAGCTCCTTGAGAACGCGCTCGTATATAGCAGCGGGATTTTTTTCCTGCAACTGTTTGAACCGACGGTTTGCACGTTCTTCAACACTGGCCGTCAGATAGAACTTGATCGGAGCATCCGGACACACAACCGTCCCGATGTCGCGACCATCAAGAACGGCACCCCGTTTACCACCGGGCGGGCTGCTGGCAAGATTGCGTTGAAAATCGAGCAACACCGCACGAACCCTTGGAATCGCGGCAACTTTTGATGCTGCATTTCCGACTTCTTCACTGCGAAGTTCTTGGCCGTCAAGATCGTTGGCGCCGAGTTTTTCGGCCACCCCGACCGCCACATCCTCGTCCGAGGGATCAAGCCCAAGCGCCAAAACCTTTGCCCCCGTCGCCCGGTACAAAAGCCCGGTATCAAGATAGGCATAGTCCATTGCCCCGGCGACTCGACGTGCCAAAGTGCCTTTTCCCGATGCTGCCGGTCCGTCAATCGCGATGATCATGCGCGGGCGCCCCTATCTGTTTTGATGTCACTTATATTTGTGTGCCAAGAAAGGCTTTACGAGCCCCGGAATGCGAATAACGGAAACCGATCACGAAACAGATCATGAACCCGCCGGGGCAAGGTTTGCCCCCAATTCGCGCATCAATGCCTCGAAACTCGGGAAGCTGGTCGCAATCGGGTTGGCATCATCAACCGCAACCGGATCATTTGCCCCAAGTCCGAGGACAAGGAAGGACATGGCGATACGATGATCAAGATGGGTTTCAACCATACCACCGCCGGGTACCTCGCCACCCGTGACAATCAGGTCGTCACCTTCGATGCGGTGAATGACCTTGTTTGCTGCGAGTCCCGCGGCCACAGCGGCAAGACGATCCGATTCCTTGACCCGCAATTCTTCAAGTCCGCACATCCGGGTTTCACCCTGTGCATAAGCGGCAGCAACGGCCAGCACCGGATATTCATCAATCATCGACGGGGCACGTTCCGCTGGCACGACAATACCGGTCAGGCGATTTTTACCGCTAACGACAAGATCACCGATGGTTTCACCGGCTTCCTCACGTTCGTTAGCGATCGTAATGTCACCACCCATTTCGATAAGGGTCGTAATCAGGCCGGTCCGCAGCGGGTTCAGACAAACGTCGCGAATGGTCACTTTTGATTCCGGATTGATCAAAGCCGCTACCAGCGGGAATGCTGCCGAGCTCGGATCTGTAGGAACCACAATATCGGCTGCTTTCATTTCGACCGGGCCGGTCAGACTGACCGTGCGCCCACCGTCATCATTGATGCTGACATCAACATCGACACCAAAATGGCGCAACATGCGTTCGGTGTGATCACGCGATGGTTTCGGCTCGATCACGGTGGTCGTTCCGGCAGTATTCAGTCCAGCCAGCAACACAGCCGACTTGACCTGTGCGGATGCCATAGGAAGCGTATAGGTCACCGGTTTTGCCTCATCGGTTCCGATGACGGCCATAGGCGGACGACCGCGTTCGCGCGTGATGAATTGCGCGCCGAATTCCGCCAGCGGATCGGCAACCCGGCCCATCGGACGCTTGCAAAGCGATGCATCGCCGGTAAAGAAGGTGGTGATCGGATGGGTCGCAACAATACCGGCCATCAGACGAATACCGGTTCCGGCATTACCCATATCAATGACGCTATCGGGCTCCCGCAAGGCGCCAACGCCGACACCGGTCACATGCCAGGTCCCGTCTTCGTCACGGGTCACCGTCGCACCAAGTTTGCGCATGGCTTCTGCAGTCGCCAGAACATCTTCACCTTCGAGAAGGCCGGTAATTTTCGTCTCGCCAATGGCAAGGCCGCCAAACATCAGGGAACGATGGGAAATTGATTTGTCACCGGGAACCCGGATATCGCCGTTAAGCGCACGGGACTTCAGTGATTGAAGCGGACGTTTGGTCTGCGAAGAGCTCATCGGGCCTGCCTGTCTATTCTTGTTGTGACCATCAAATCATCGGTTTTCCGGTCATTGAACCGCACTTCGATGCTGCCGCAATTCCGGGCGCAAATCGTACGTTCGATTACCGGGGGCAAACTCGTATCATATGCGCTTTTGACGCACCAGTATCGAAGCCAAATTTTGCTTGAAGTTTATAGCGGTGCGTGGCGCAGAATCCCGCCTTTTGGAGGCTTGTGATAAAATCGGACAATTTCCTTTTGACAAGCCCGTCCCAAGATGGCAATTGGGCCAACTAGAAGAAGGTGAATTCGGCCTTCAACCCATTCTTTGATGATAACGGTATTTAAGAGGGTTTGCCGTAATGTCAGCACGCGGTAAGAAACGTCACTGCCAAGCCTGCGGTACCAAATACTATGATTTGAATCGTACGCCGGTCGTGTGCCCCAAATGCGCAACCCCCGACGGGGTGACCAAAATCAAGAAAGCCGCGGTTGCAAAGCCGAAGCCGGAAGAAGACGAAGACCTGGATGATGACGTCGATCTTGACGATGATGTCGACACCGATATCGATGACGATATCCTTGAAGATGCGTCTGATCTTGGTGAAGATGACGATGATCTTGGCGAAGTCCTTGAACATGTCGAAAGCGACGAAGACGACCGCTAGGATTTTTTGAAAATAGGTCTTGCCAAGATTTGGCGAACCTTCTAAATATCCCCCGCGCCGCGACGGAAACACTGGATTTCGTTGCGACGCGGACTAAAATGGGGCCGTAGCTCAGTTGGGAGAGCGCTACAATGGCATTGTAGAGGTCGTCAGTTCGATCCTGATCGGCTCCACCATCAAAACCCGTCGCCTAAAGCGACGGGGTTTGTCGTTTCCAGAGAGAAATTTATCGATCTCGAACAGACCGGAGACAAAAAATTCCAAAAGCCAGCCCAATGCCGATTGAATTGGCCAGCCCATCCTCAATGCTAGCAAAACGGCCTGGTATCCATCCTTGGGCAATCTCGATGAAAATGCCATAAATCAGACAGCCAATAACAACCCGCCAGACACGAGCAGGATAAGCGATCAATCCGGCAGCAGTTAACATGCCGTAGGCAATCAAATGCTGGATTTTGTCCCATACCTGTATATCAGGCATACTGTCAGCCGATTGAAGCGACAAAAACCCAATTAACACTGCCAATACCCAGAAAATTGCGGCTGCCAAATATCGAAACCGCATTCCTAGCGCGCTCTGATCGCCAACATGCGTCCGGCCATCCATCGAAACATCGAATAAATTGCGACCCCAAAGTGATAAAGAGTGGGTAAAAGCGCAGACGCCCCCATCATCATCCCAAAATAAATGTTGCGAAGATTGTCCGGTGCGAGCGGATTAAGAACCGCTTTCCAGAAACGTCCTTCGTACAGCTCTGTGCGGTACGTCAATGTTTCCGGACGATCAAGCACAATACTGACAACCCAGCCAGAGGCAACAAATGCAAACAGGACCCAGAAAGTAGCGAGAACAGCAATAAAAACATCTACGCTGAGATAGCTGACAAAGCGCACATTGCTTTGTGATGCCAACGCGCGGCGGACGATTGCCAAAGTCACATAAAATGACATCGCATCAAATATCGCCCCCAGTACCGCAACCGGAAAACCCAAAAGGACATATTCGTCCCCCTTCCAGGATGCCAGATGTTGCGGATATGTGGTTAGCAGGGCCCACCAATAGCACACCAGATTGATCAGAACAAAAAGCAGAAAAAGCTTGGGGGAAAAGAACCTGATATGCGCACGCTTACGAAGGAACCAATCAAGAAATTCCTGAAGTGAGTTTCTCCAATTCGCAAACATCGCTTTAACAGACTCCTAGCCGCCTCCGGATTTGCATGACCGGCAATACAAACAACAGAAAAGCTGAAACCCTAAGAATAATCAACGAAACTCAATGAACAATTCTGTCGATTGAGAGATCAGGATCGGGAAGACGACCCAACTCGCCAATCAATTTTGACATTCCATCTCCGGCGCGTACCACCATGATACGACCTGAAACAGGGTTTCCTTTTTCCTGACGCAGAATTCCCGTTGCATCGGCAACAATTTCGAATTGGCAATCTTTCAGCCAGTCATGAATTGCCCGCTCATGATGTCGAAACCTTTGGCCCGGGCCGAGGTCGAAGGGGAATGCATCTCCATGTTCAAGTGTGAAGACCATCAAACCACCAGGCACAAGCCGCTCATGGGCAGCCTGTAAGGCCGGGACAAGATCACCCAGATAGTTCAGGACGTCTGCCGCAACCACCAGACCATAGTCGCGATCAAGGCCATCAGGCAGATCCGTAATATCCGCAGCAATCAGATTGCGATAAAAGCCCTTTGCCTTTGCACGGTTAATCATGCGCGGAGACAGATCGACGCCGTCAATCACATCAACATGTCCGGCAAATACATCCGCAACCAGACCAGTGCCACACCCAAGATCAAGCACCCGCAGCGGACGCAGCAATTCCGGCAAATAGGGCCGAATGGCTTCAAACAGAAGTTCCGGACCACGATAGGCCAGTCGGTCGCGTAGCGAGATTTCAAAACGCGGGGCGTAATCGTCAAACAGCGCCCTTACATAATCGGGTGGTAAACGATCGCGCATGGCAACCGCGCCCAACAATGTCAGTCGAACTTCCGCGCCCATACGGTCTACCGGATCAAGAGCAAGGCACTGACGAAATGCCTCGATCGCATTTTCCAGCTGTCCCATGCGCTCGAAAATATCACCCAACACAAAATGCGCTTCTTCCCAATCGGGATCAGCCGAAATTGCCGCCCGGGTCACATCGATTGCGGCCTCGGTATCATTTTGCCCGACAAGTGCCAGCGCAACATCAAGCCGCCGACTGGCCAACAAACGATCTTTGCTCATGTATGTGATGAAATCCAAAAAAGCTCCGGAAAGGACCGGAAGCATCAAAACCCGATCATCGCTGTATCTTCTGAATCTGGGACTTTGGCAAGATGGATAATATCTATTTTAATCAGATACTTAATGCCGCAAAGTATTTTTGGGTGGCAAAAAAACATCTTATGGGGATGCCTTGCTTCGGAATCGGCAGCAAACTGCATTGCCACTGGATGAGACCAAGTTTTCCTTCGATCACATCGAGTAACTTGATTAAAACATAATATATTAATATTATACTCTTTCGTAATCGCCTTATGCCGGGAGACGAGATGGAAAACTTTACACCTTATTCTGCGCTACTGGGTGGCGCGCTGATCGGGCTGGCGTCGGGCCTTTATCTTTTGCTCAATGGCCGAATTGCAGGCATCAGCGGCATTCTTGGGAATGCCCTTACCAGCAAAACCCCGACATCTGATCGGATTGAAAAACTTGCCTTTATTGTTGGCATGATCATTGCACCAACCGTCATACTGGCCTCTTCACCGATCAGTGCCCAAAGCATCGTGAGAGCCTCCTGGCCCGCTATCATTATTGCGGGATTGATTGTCGGGTTTGGCACACGGCTTGGCAGCGGTTGCACCAGCGGACATGGAATCTGTGGCCTGTCACGCCTTTCCGCAAGATCAATGGTTGCCACACTATGCTTCATGGGCGCAGGCGTTGCCACCACCTATGTCATTCGCCATGTCATCGGGAGCTAAAAAAATGCGTATTCTTGCTTCTGTTTTCTGTGGTGCACTATTTGGGACCGGCTTGCTGATTTCGGGAATGACGGATCCGCAAAAGGTCCTTGGATTTCTGGATATTGCCGCGGTACAAACCGGCGGCTGGGACCCCAGTCTTGCCTTTGTCATGGCGGGCGGCCTTGTTGTCGCGTTTCCCTTTTTCCGATTTGCCCGATCACGCAAAAATGCGATTTGCGGCGGAAAGGTAGAACTTCCGACACGACGCGATATTGATCGCAATCTTGTCATTGGCGGACTGCTGTTTGGCATCGGATGGGGGATGGTCGGTTATTGTCCGGGTCCCGCCATTAGCGCGCTTGCATTCGGCCACACAGAAACAATCGTTTTTGTCATCGCAATGATCACCGGAATGGTTATTCACAAACTGATGATGGCCACACTGTACAAGGCCGCAATCACACAAAAATGACAAAGAACGTTGGCAGATCTGTCAGGCACCTTTTGCAGACCTGCCATACGAACCGTTTTCCCATCTCATGAAAAATCAATCTGTTAGCATTCAAAATTCGCACGAACCAGTTTGGAAAGCCTGAAATCCCACCGCAACATACTTGTCTTTGTGCATACACTGGCATATGTGCAAAACAGCGTTACACCATGATTTCAAAGGCCCCGCATGAAAATCGGCATTCTCGAAACCGGCCTTGTTCCGGAAGAACTTCGCGATGAATTCAAAAGCTATCCGAACATGTTTGAAACGATGCTCGGCCCGCTTGATCCCAAACTGACATTCCAGACATGGACTGTGCTTCTGGATGAATTTCCCGGAAATCTTAATGCCGCCGATGCATGGATCGTGACCGGATCAAAGCACGGTGTTTATGAAAACGAACCCTGGATGATTCGCCTGCAGGACTTGCTGCGCGATATTGTCGCAGCAAAGGTTCCGGTTTTCGGCGTGTGCTTTGGCCATCAGATTCTGGCAGCGGCCCTTGGCGGCAAGGTGGTTAAATCCGACAATGGCTGGGGCATCGGCGTTCATGAATACACTACCGGCAAACAGGCTCCGGCATGGCTGGGCAATGCACCGGAAAAATTCAAACTGAATGCCTTCCATCAGGATCAGGTTGTCGAACTTCCCGAAGGGGCCATTGTCTGGGCCAGTTCCGAATTCTGCCCCTATGCCGCCCTTCAGTATGGTGAAACCGCGGCCTCTATTCAGCCGCACCCCGAATTCCAACGTCCTTACGAGGAAGCCCTTCTGAAGGCGCGATATGCATTGCTGCCCGAAGATGTGCATTCAAAGGCAACAGCGTCGCTTGGCGAAACCATCGACAGCACCCTGTTCGCCAAATGGATGCTGACATTCCTGCGCGGTAAACGGGCTGTAAAGGCCGCCTGAACCTGCGTGCTGATTTGATCGTTTTTCAAAACGGACCGTCACCGAAAGGGGCGGTCCGTTATGTATTTCACAGGGCCACAAAGCATTTTACCTGACCTGAAAGCTTTGAACTTTTCCAAAACACCATTTATTTATGATTGCGTCGGATACTGATTTTCTCGCGCATCAACCGCCCATAATACGGAACGCCATGATCCAGAATTTGCGGCTTTATTCCGGCCTGACGCTTTTTGCGTATGTCTTCATGCATCTGATCAATCAGGCTGCTGGCATCATATCGCCCGAAGCGATGGAAGCCGCCGACTTCCTGACAACCGGAATCTGGCAGTTTCCCCCATTGGAAATTCTGCTTCTGGCCGCAGCAATTACACATTTCCTTCTGGCCACGGCCCGTCTGACCAGCCGCCGGTCCCTGCGACTGCGTAAATCGGAATGGGCACAAATGATTTTGGGCCTTTGCATTCCGTTCCTGTTATTCCGCCATATTATTGCGACCCGCATCATCGAGCTGGGATTTGATGTCGATCCGGCATTTGAACGGGTTCTGCTTGATCTTGCGGTTTTCGTTCCCGGTCAGGGCATTCTCCATGCAATCGCCGTGATTGTTGTCTGGACACACGGTTGTATTGGCATCCATTTCTGGTTGCGTTTAAAACCGTTTTATTCGCGATGGCGCGGTGCGCTGGGTGCAACCGCTGTTCTTGTCCCTACACTGGCGCTTGCCGGTTTTGGTGCGGCGTCGGCTGAAATAATTCGCCGCACCGAAGAAGGCGGCCACAAATATGTTTTTGGAGTTCTTGATGCTGCCAACGTCAATGATGCGGCTGTCAAATTCTATGAAAATGCGATTCTCCCGGGCACCATAATCGCGATCGCACTGGCCTTTGCGCCATTTGTTGTGCGGCAAATTCGCCAGACCGTTGACCGGATCAAACGCGGGCCGATGTTATCGATGCCCAATGGTAAAATGATCCGCGTGGCCCCCGGAGCGACAGCGCTTGAAGCCCTTCGAGACGCTGGTGTGCAGATGGCATCGGTTTGCGGCGGACACGGGCGTTGCACAACCTGCCGCATCCATTGCGGATCTGGCATTGATCAACTCGCCGCACCCGGCAAGATCGAAGCCGCGGCACTCGCGAGTATCCACGCCCCGCGTGGCATGCGACTGGCCTGTCAAATCCGTCCGTTAAACGATCTCGCCGTTGCACCACTTTTGCCTGCCAACGCAACTGCACAGGATGGAAGACGCCCTGGCGGCCTTTCCGGCAGCGAACGCCAAGTTGTCTCCATTTTTACTGACCTGCGGGATTCGACACGTCTGGGTGAAAAGAAAATGCCCTACGATGTTCTGTTTATCCTAAACCAGTTTTTCGCCGAAATGACCGAAGCCTTGCGTGAAAGTGGCGGGCTTTATGCCCAGTTCACCGGTGATGGACTGATGGCTCTTTACGGCCTTGATACCGATGACACCGAAACCATGATCCGCGACGCCCTTCATGGTGCTGCGGGAATGCTGCGCCGGATCGAAAACCTGAACGAACACCTGAAATCGGAGCTACCCCATACACTCCGTATCGGTATCGGCATCCATATGGGCGAGGCCATTGTCGGTGAGATGGGGCCTCCGGGCCGGGAAAACATCAGCGCCATCGGTGATACGATCAATACGGCCGCACGATTGGAAAGCCAGACCAAAAAGCATGGTGTGCCACTGGTGATATCAAAGGCAATTTTTGACCATGGCCCGATCCCCTTGCCAGAAAATGCAGTAATGCACGAAGTCACATTGCGCGGAAAAGATCAGACGGTGGCCTATTATGCATTGGAAAACATGCCGGAACTACCGGAACGCGTTGTATGATCTTTCCTGATCAGTCATGATCTGCGTAATACACAGGTCTGATATCGCATATTCCCAAGCGTTCTGCGGGTAAAGGAACAAACCGGGTCTTGACTATGTGATAGAAAACCACATTTATTCGATTAGATAGATATGTCTGATGCCGAACGGGTCGGGTCAGATGTTCAGACGCCCGAAACGCTTGGAAGCGTGGGGTCTGGTCGATATCACACTCGCTCTGCTGAGGAGGTGCTGCCAATGTCACGAATTTCTATGTTTAACAGCCCGCTGCTGTTGGGGTTTGACCAGATCGAGCGTGTTCTTGATCAGGTTTCCAAAACCAAGGCAGAAGGCTATCCCCCTTATAATATCGAGCAAATCGGCGAAAATCATCTGCGCATTACAGTCGCGGTCGCAGGATTTGCCGAAGATGATCTTTCGGTCACCACCGAAGACAATCAACTGATCATTCGTGGCAAGCATCAGGAAGACGAAAGCAACCGGATTTATATCCATCGCGGGATTGCATCCCGCCAGTTCCAGCGTTCATTCGTACTGGCCGAGGGTATTGAAGTTGTTGGCGCCCATCTTGATAACGGACTTTTGCATGTAGATTTGAACCGGCCTGTTCCCGAGCCGGTGGTACGTGAAATTGCGATCAATTCTGCCAAGAAGAAAGCCGTCTCGTCGCGCACTATAGATATGACCGTCGATGCTGAAAATGGCGCAGACGCGGTCGAAGATAAAAGCCGCAAGGCGTAACAAGGAGAGTGGTTTTATGAGCAATCGCATCTCAGACCATGAGACCAAAGAAACCCGCGGCGCGGAACAGGATTTGAACCTGCTGTCGTCTGGTGATTTTGCCATGCTTGGCATTCACGATTTTGCTTATGTGCGCGCGATGACCAATCCTGAAGACGAAAGCAACGAAACGGTCTTTGGGGTATTTACCGCCGATGGTACCCATATCGCATCGTTCGAAAGTCAGGCCGTAGCCCATGCGGCAATCCGCCAGCACGACATGGATCCGCGTTCGGTTCACTAAGACGACCCGATCAGGATATCGCGGAAATCAGAAGGCAGCCGATGGGCTGCCTTTTTTCCGGGTTTGATCAGGCGTCACCCTAACGGATTTCGATCACTTCGCCAGGTACGGCAACCCTTACCTGCTGATTTTCGCGCAAAAGTTCGGCGATCTCGCGTCTTACATCACGTTTGATGTGATAGAGCCAGAAACGTGATCCGGGCATATCAGATGCCAATTGCAGGACAGTTTCCAAATCGCAGTGCGCGGCATGTTTTGGATCATGCTTGGGCAAATATGTTTCCTGAAACACCAGATCAGCAGCGGTAAAAAGCGCTGTAGTATCGGCTGTCACGTTACCGTCACCGGAATAGGCAAAACCCTTGTTCTCGAAACGCAGCAAAATTGCATGGTTCTGAACACTGTGATCGGAACGGGCAAATTTGGTCTCGAACGGACCTATCTGCGTGGTTTCCGGCACCGCATGCCAGATAATTTCAAACGGCCACGCACTTCCAAGCCCGGCAAAGCCAAGCTCCATGATCTTTTCCAGATGATTGCGTACCGCCGGTGTCGCGATGATATGAATCGGTTTTGATCGGCCGTCATCGCGCCAGTTCAGCATAACCGGCACCAGTCCGAAAACATGATCGGGATGCATGTGCGTAAAATAGATCGCGTCGATCACATCGGGATCCGGAAACTTGCGCATCAACAATCCCGGCACTGTCGCGCCACAGTCGATCATCAGGCGATAGCCATCCGCGCTAACCACAACAGACGAATTTTCAAAGGCCGGATCGAATGCCTCGCCAACACCCAAAACATCTATGCGCATATATTCACTCGGCATTTCCTGTCACCGCGTTGTTTGCGGATCATTTGCAATGAATGTCTATTTTTGCTGAGACGGTCGACAATAGGCAAGCTGTTCAGATTTGTTTTCGCGATAAAGTCTCAAAACCGTCACCGTACAAACGAAACAGGGTGACCGAACGTGTCGACCACCCTGCTGTTTGATACATCTGTATAGGAAATCAGGCGCTTAACGTGCCAAAACTTCCGCAGCCTTACGCGTTCGACTGACCGAGTCGGCAACCATGCCCGTGGTGGACTTGATGTTATCAAGGTTCCGGGAAAGACCGTCGACCGCACCAGCCATCATACGCATGTTTTCCGAAACGCCTTCGGTCACTGCACTCTGCTCTTCAACTGCGGACGAGATGTTGGTGACACTGTCACGGACCGTCTCCACCGAATGACGAATGGTTTCAAGGGCACCGACCACCTCCGACGAGATCGACTGAATGCCTGAAATTTCGTCGGAAATCTGCTCGGTCGCACGAGCGGCCTGATTGGCCAGGTTCTTGACCTCGTTGGCAACAACGGCAAATCCCTTGCCAGCGTCACCCGCACGCGCGCTCTCTATCGTCGCATTCAATGCCAGAAGGTTGATCTGTCCGGCAATATTCTGAATGACTTCAACGATGCTCCCCATTGATTCGACAACTTCCGCCATGCGCTGGGTCGAGCTGTTGGCGCTGATCGTCTGATCAAATGCGCGCTCTGTTTCGTCACGAGACTGCGCCATACTACGCGAAATTTCTGCAATTGATGCCGCCATCTGCTCTGCACTGGCCGCAACAGTCTGCACCGTTTGCGAGGTTTCCTCGGATGTACTGACACTTTGATTGGCCGAATTGCCCAAGGCTGCGATGTTGCTATCGATCTCGGTAAAGTTTTGATCAATCATGGTCTTAAGCTCAAGCAACAAACGGGTTTGCTCGGTAATGTCTGTTGCGAACTTGATCACCTTGAAAGGCTTTCCAACCGGATCAAGCACCGGATTATAGGACGCTTCAATCCAGATTTCCTTGCCACCCTTGCCGACACGTTTGAATTGGCCCGTATGGAAATTCCCGGTTTTCAGGGTCTCCCAGAACGAGCGATATTCGGCAGAGTCACGATATGCTGGCTCAACAAACATGCTGTGATGCTTGCCGACAATTTCATCAAGTCGGTATCCCATGGCATCGAGAAAATTCTTGTTTGCCTTAAGGATAATGCCGTTCAGGTCAAACTCGATCACGGCCTGCGATTTTTCCATCGCATCAAATACACTTTGCAGGACCGCGCGTTCAATGCGGCGTGCTGTAATGTCAGTTGCAAATTTAACGACTTTCGTCGGCTTTCCGTCTTTGCCAAGAATCGGGTTGTAAGTCGCCTCGAGCCAGATCATCTCCCCATTTTTGCGCACACGCGGCACGGCACCCGACGAAAATTTGCCGTTGCGAAGCTGTTCCCAGAATTTCCGATATTCTTCGCCACTGCTGATTTCACGCGGGACAAATATCGAATGATGCTTCCCGACGATTTCCTCAAGCGAGAAACCCATCGTTTTAAGGAAGTTATCGTTGGCAGTCAGAATTTTACCATCGATTGAAAACTCGATGACAGCCATCGACAAGCTGAGCGCATTTACAATCTGCTGCCCCTCGTACGAACTGCCCTTGAAAAGTGACGCAAAACCCATCCGGATAACTTCCTTATGTTGCCCGGGCTCCTAATCGGAAGCCCGGTCATTTATAGATATGCAAGGGACCCAAAACGAACAATTGCGCACATGAGGCACAATTGCTCGATCAGGAGAATACCTATACTTAAGAATTATTCCACCACCTATTTTGGCATAGGTGACGCTACTCTGGGTTATGACTTCAGGCTGGCCATTTCACAATATATCGCGTCAAATCCGGGTGTGCGTCATCCTCAGAGATCACCAACCCCTTGATTGACATCCCCGCCATGATCGCAGAGTCTGCCTTGCCTGTAATAAGTGGATGCCAGTCAGGAAGCCCTTTTCCTTCTGACATCAATCGATATGCACAGGTCGACGGCATCCATGAAAGCGTCGTCACATTTTCCTGCGAAAGTTGCACACAGTCAGGCACATGCTTTGTGCGATTAGGGTAATCCTTGCAGCTGCAAGTTTCACAATCGAGCAATCGACAGGCTACCGAGGTATAATAAACAAAGTCGGTGTCCTCATCCTGCAGCTTGTGCAGACAGCATTTGCCGCATCCGTCGCAAATGGACTCCCATTCCTCAGTGGTCATTTCATCGAGCGTCTTGGTTTCCCAAAACGGAGAATTTCCTGTCTCAACCGTCGGCTCTGTCATGGTCTCTCTCGTCGAGCAATCGTTTTGTTATTGTTGGATTGTAGCATATCGCGGACTTCCAAACCGCAAAGATCACCAATCGAAGCTACCGGCAGATCAGATGAAAGAACGAGCCGAAAACACTTCCTTTCACCAAACCGACCCTGCCAAGATCATCACCAGTCGCTGTGGCCATGTTGCCAAGGGACGTACCATTGGCTTTGATCGTCGACGCATAGTGAAACTCATGCCCGCGAAGAACCGTTCCAATCGGCCCCAAAGCTGTGGTCTCGGACAAAGCCAGTGTTCGATATCCCAAATGCAGCTTGCGATCAGCAAAGCTCGTCACAAGTGGCAAAAGGCCCAGCATCTCGTGTTCTTGGCCTGATGCATCAATCAATGCCTCGCCCAGCACCATATAGCCACCGCATTCCCCATAGATCGGGGTATTTCTGGCTGCCATCGCTGCAAGAGACGCTTTGAAATTTTCTGCATTCGCCAGTCGTTGACCGTGCAGCTCCGGATATCCACCGGGCAGATAGATGGCATCTGCCCCCTTGTTAGGGGCCTCATCAGCCAGCGGAGAAAAGAACGATAATTCCGCCCCCTGACGACGCCAGTCTTCAAGAAGATGCGGATAGGCAAAGGCAAAAGCCGTGTCCCGCGCGATGGCAATATGCTGCCCTAATGGCGGAATGCCAATGGCCAGATTCGAAACATCACCTGACGCTGCGGCAAGTTGCCGCCCGCTTACAAGACCGATCAATTGATCAAGGTCGACGTCCTCGGCAATAATCCCGGCCGCCTTATCAAGGAATGTATCAAGGGCGTCATGCTCGCCCGCCTGCACAAGGCCAAGATGGCGTTCTGGCAGCGCCAGCAAATCACTGCGGCGCACCGCACCTGTTACCGGAATTTCCGGAAGATGCTCGCGGCACGCTGTTTCAATCATCGCACGATGCCGGTCACTGCCAACCCGGTTAAGGATTACAGCCGCAATCTTCACATCCTCGCGAAAACCTGCAAATCCGGCAATTACGGCCGCTGCTGAGGCAGACTGACCTTTGACATCAATGACCAGCACAACCGGCCAATTCATCATCGCCGCAAGATCGGCCGTTGACCCGCTGCAATCGGCTGCACCGTCAAACAGACCCATAACCCCCTCGCAGAGAAGAACGGATTTGCCTGCACTCTGCCACCCGGCAAGAGCCGCAATCTGATCTGGCGACATCGCCCAGGGATCAAGGTTGATACAGCTTTGCCCGCAGGCCGCCGCCTGAAAGGCCGAATCTATATAATCCGGTCCGGTTTTCGCCGCCGCAACCGCCACGCCACGATTGGCAAGAGCCCGCAACAATCCAAGGGTCAAAACAGTCTTGCCGCTATTTGACGATGGTGCGGCAATCACCAGTCCCGGAATCTGTGTTAAGGTTGGTCCCATATCCCGGTTTCCCTGATTGCCGCCCATACCGATCACATCAGACCCGCTGGATCATCCGTTCTTTTTGACGACTTCGGCAATGCCCTTTGCCATATCTTCGGGGGCTGTCCCGTAATTGAAGTGGCGCACAAATGATCCGTCGCGCCCAATCAGATACACAAAGGACGAATGGTCCATCAGATAGGAATCGGAATCTTTCGATTCGCCTTCGGCATATGCTTTGGCGTAATAAACCCGAAATGTCTTGGCCGCAGCAGTGGTTTGCTCAAGCGTTCCGGTCAGGCCGACCATACGTTCGTGAAAATGCGGAACATAGGCTGCAATCGCGTCAACCGTGTCGCGTTCCGGATCGACCGAAATAAAGACCGGAGTAACTTCATTGGCAATTTCTGGATCAAGCGTATCAAGCGCATTGCCCATCACCTGCAATTCGGTCGGACAAACATCCGGGCAATAGGTATAGCCGAAATAAATCAGCATGTATTTCCCGCGGAAATCCTGTTCGGTGCGGGTTTGGCCATTCTGGTCAACCAGTTCAAACGGCCCCCCGATCACCGCAGCCCCCGAACCGGAAGACGTCGTTTCCGATCCCATCATCATCAGGCGATAGGTCAAACCAATACCGAGAACCAGCGCAATCGCCAGAATGATCACAAGTGTTTTCTTGCTCACGCCGTTACCTGTCCTTTTGTTCCGGGATTACAGGCATGCGCCAATCAACCGGATAAATAAGTCACTGTCTTGCCGGCACTATAAATCCGCAAAACGATCATGCAAGACCTGTGACTGTGCCATTACTCACAATGGCGTCATTGCGAAATCGCAAAATTATCCGATCTGATGAAATGCAAGTGTGGCAAGAATAACAGCATTAACCACCATCAGTCCGCGGCCAACCGGTGCCATAAAGGAACGAAACCGTCTGGTCGCATACTGACCCACCACACCGGTTGCAAACAGAATCGGTACCGTGCCAAGCCCGAATACCGCCATGACAAACCCGCCAGTCAGTGCATTACCACCTGCGGCAGCCAGAACCAGCGCACCATAAATCAGGCCACAGGGGATAAATCCAAGCATGACGCCCAGCAGGTAGCCCCGCCAGCCAAATGGCGCACCAAATAACGGCTTGATGCGCTCACCAACCATACGGTTCCACCATGCACCCGAAACGTTTCCTCCCGCCAGGTTCGGAAACAAACCGGCGAGATGAGGAACCAAACCGATCACCCCGAAAACCAGAAAGAACATCGCCGCACACAAAAGCAATACAGGTCCCAACCACCAGACTTTGGTCAGCACCGTGATGCTGTCAGCAAAAAAGCCCGCCATCACACCAAGCAGCGTATAGGTCGTCAACCGACCGAACTGATATGGCAATAACGCCGCCCCGGTCAGTCGCCGAAACTCGCTCATTTTCTCAAGCGGCAGTTTTTCCATACGCGATGTGACCTGACTGATCACAAATGGCCCGCACATCCCGACACAGTGGGTAGCACTACCGACAAGGCCCGCAATCAGTGCCGTCGCCAAAACACCGCTGTCCTGCTGAAGGACAGTGGCGCATTGTGCCCAGCCGCTCTCGATGATGCGGATCAGTATCTGTTGTTCGTCCATGATCCATCCGGATTAATCAGTTGTTCTGATTGTGACGTCCAGACCGGATAGGAACAACGATATAGATCAATTCAAAGCTCAGGAATTCGAAGCTGTCGGATCACTCGGCACGGTAATGAGATCAAGGACCTGCTCGAACGGCACATGACGCACTGCTTTGACGTCATCCTGCGGTGAAAGCCAGTTCAACCGGTCACGCAGATCAACCACCTTTCCCAGAATGCAGACCGCAGGTGGTTCAACACCGGCTTTTTCGACATCGTCAGCCGCATTGGCAAGTGTTGAGATCAGAATACCCTGATTGGGCGTAGTCGCCTGATTGATAACCGCAAGCGGCTCGTCACCGGATCGTCCATTGGCCATCAGTTCCGATGAAATACGGCGCAAATGCTTCATCGCCATATACATCACCAATACAGGTGCGCCTTTGGCAAGGGCAGCCCAATTGATGTTATCAGGCATTTCGCCACTCGAACCATGGCCCGTGACAAAGGTTACCGATGAATTGCAATCACGGTGCGTTGTCGGAATCCCGGCATAAGCAGCACCGGCAATACCGGCCGTAATACCCGGTACAACCCGGAACGGTACATTATGTTGAACCAGCGTTAAACCTTCTTCACCGCCGCGGCCAAACACGAACGGGTCACCACCCTTAAGACGCAAGACCCGCAACCCCTGCTTGGCATAATCAACAAGCTGCAGAGATATATCGGTTTGCTTTGAGGACGGGCGCCCACCACGTTTACCGGCATAAACACGCTTGGCATCAGAACGCAAAAGATTGAGAATCCGGTCATCAACCAACGCATCATAGACAACGATATCTGCCTGTTGCATCGCATTGACGGCATGGAGCGTCAGCAAACCGGGGTCCCCCGGTCCTGCGCCGACCAGCCATACCCAACCCGGCTCAAATACCGGAAAATCAAGACCAAGTGTCGTCATTACGGAATTCTTTATCTCTCGGGCAATTGGTCCATCTGTGCAGGACCGGATCGTTTGGATATGTTAAACAGCATCTGGGCATCAGGTCCAACATATTAGTCCGTATTTTTCTCGTTATTTATCTGATATCACATTAATTTTAATGTTTAATAGAGAAACTCCGACAAAAAAGCATGCCGCCATAATAATGGTTAACCCAGATATTCAAAGCCATAAACCGGGATCACCTGCCGTATGACCCGAAAGCCGGACGGACCACTACGCAAGGGATGGACAACGGGGGCCTGTGCCACCGCCGCAACCCGTGCGGCCTGGCAAGCCCTGCTTTCTGGTGAGTTTCCCGATCCGGTCACCATCACCCTTCCCCGGGGTGAAACACCCTCTTTTAGCCTGATCAAGGCTGAAACAGGCGAAGGCTGGGCGCGGGCAAGCGTGATCAAGGATGCCGGCGATGACCCAGATGTAACCCATGGTGCGGAAATCATCGCAACAATCCGACATGGACAACAGGGTTCAGGCATCACTTTCCGTGCGGGTGACGGTGTTGGGATGATTACGAAACCCGGCCTGCCAATCCCGGTTGGCGAAGCCGCGATCAACCCCAAACCGCGCGAAATGATGACACAGCAGATCGTCGAACTGGCAAACCGGTTTAACGCAACTGCGGATGTCGAAATTGAAATTTCCATTCCCGGCGGGCAGGAGATCGCCCTGAAAACCTGGAACCCGCGGCTTGGAATTGTTGGCGGGCTTTCCGTATTGGGCACCACCGGCGTTGTGATCCCGTTCAGCTGTTCGGCATGGATCCATTCCATTCATCGCGGCATTGATGTCGCACGCGCCACCGGTCGAAAACATGTTGCCGGGGCCACCGGCAAAACATCCGAATCTGCCATTCGCCAATTTTACAATCTGCCGGACGAGGCGATTCTGGATATGGGTGATTTTGTTGGCGGTATGCTGAAATATCTGCGCCGCCATCCCGTCAATTATGTCACGATTTCAGGTGGATTTGCCAAACTGGTCAAACTGGCGCAGGGACATATGGATCTGCATAGTAGCCGATCCGAAGTGGATTTCGGAAAGCTTGCTGAAACAGTTGCCACACTCGGCGGTGACGCCGAATTGGTATCGGAAATTACCAATGCCAATACGGCAAAGCAGGTTCTGGAACTTTGCACATCCCGAAACGTTGATATAGCACGAACCATTGCCCTTCAGGCTGGTGAAACTGCCCGCGCAACCATCGACGGTGCCTCTGCCATTGAAGTTGTCGTTGTTGATCGTGTTGGCAAGATCATCGCCCGAGCCGGACATGGTGATTTTGACACATTTCTTCCAGCCAAAACCACAAACCCGAACCTTTAAAATTAACAAAAACAGGCCGCAGCATATGACTCCCCCTCGAAGCACAGTTACACCGCTGAATATTCTTATTTTTGGCGGTACGGGGGATGCCAATCGTATCGCTGCTGATCTGTTACAGGAATTCGGATCGGATGTGCGCCTGCAGCTTTCCCTGGCCGGTCGCACCAGTGCACCAAGACTACCAGATGGTATCCCCGTACGAATTGGCGGGTTCGGCGGGGCAGAAGGCATCATATCTTGGCTGGGTTCGGAAAAAATTGATTTGGTGATCGATTCAACCCACCCCTACGCCACACAGATATCCAGCCACATCGCCCAAGCATGCCACGCGGTCGCAACCCCCTGCGTCCAGTTTCAGCGAACTGCATGGCAAAAGACTGACAAAGATCGCTGGATCATGGTCAAAAGCCTTGCAGAAGCAGCCCAAATCCTGCCCGATCACGGAAAACGCGCCTTGATTGCAAGCGGGCGCAAGGATCTTGCCCATTTCGAAGGCTTGGAAAAAACATGGCTGCTGGTCCGGACTGTCGAGTCCCCGAAGGAACCATTCAACCTTGCATTCGGTGAATGGCTGATCGCGCGTGGTCCCTTCACCGTCGAAGGCGAAATCGAACTTCTGCAACGCCACAACATCGATGTCATCGTCAGCAAAAATAGCGGCGGTGACGCTACCGAAGCCAAGATTCTGGCTGCCCGCGAACTGAACATACCGATTATCATGGTTGAACGGCCCGGTGTATCTCCGGTTGAACAAGCAGAGAAAACACAAGAAATAATAGAAAAAATCAGAAATACGCTTGCAAAACACTGACTCAAAAAGATATTTCTTCTCGTGATTTGGACCTTTCAGGGCGGTCCAAGCAACAACAGTCGAGAAGGGCAAAATAAGCCGCCGACACCCTGAAATCCTTTAATGGGAATTGTCATGACCGGCAAAATTGGTTTGCGCGGAAGGCTAATGCTGGCAATTGTGCCAATCGCCTTACTCGCTGTATGTGCCGCCGCCCTAGCGGTTTTTTCTTTCCAAGTCACAGAACAACAGCAAAAAGTCGTAGCAGAAGAAGCTATCCCGGCCCTGATTTCCGGCCAGGAACTAAGCGCGTTTAGCGATGCCGTCACCGGCATGGCGCGTCGTGTCACAACTGCGCAATCAGAAGCACAGTTGGAAAACACGACCAAAGCACTCGGCATGATCGAAAATCGCATGAACGATCAAATCGCCGAGTTGGCCAAATACGATATTGATGGCGAAATACTAAGCTCATTCTCCCAACAAACCGGGAAGATGATCAATAATATTAATAGCTTGTCCGATATCATGAAGTCACGATTTGACACGCAGAAAACGCGTCAACTTATCATGAGTGACATCATTCGCGCCGTGAATGAAATTGAATCGATCACAATCAGTGCCAGTGACATGGCGAGCAGCAATCTGGAAAACAACTTAAGCCAGCTATATGGCCTGGTCCGCAATCCGGAGAAAACCAGAGAAGTCTTTCAAACGCTGAATACGCTTCGCGGAGAAGACGCGCCAACAACAAAGAACATGCTGGAACTGCGCGCGGTGGCACTTAAGATTCCCGCACTGGCCCGCATGACTTTCACGGCAAGCAGCCCCGAAGAACTCGACAAGATCAAGAATTTATCAACGCCGCTTATCCCCCAAATGCAAAGTGGCTCAGATGAAATTCCGTCAGATGAAGATCGCGGAACAGCAAGATCGTCGGTTGAAACAATTGCAAATGGTCTGACATCGAACGGCAGTAACAATCTGTTCAATTTGCGTCAGAACGAATTCGTTAGCGAAGCTTTACTGACCGATCTGTTGACGCAAACAACGGAAACATCCCAGCAAATGGGCCAAACCGCGCAACGACTTCTGGAAGATATGCGCGCGAAAATCAACGCTGCCAATCAGGGGGTTACAACCACCATCGGCATTGCGAAAAATATCATGATCGGGGTTGCGACCGCAGCACTGATTATTTCTGCACTGATCATATGGCTTTATGTCCAACGCAACCTTTTGGCCCGTCTGATCGGATTGAACGTTGCCATGGATCGCTTGACCAAAGGTGACCTTGAAACACCGGTAACCGATCATGGCAGCGACGAAATTGCAGATATGGCATCGGCAGTCGAATTGTTCCGGGAAAACGCGAAGGAAGCAGAACGTCTTCGGGAAGAAAACAAAGCCGCAGAAATTCGTGCGGAACAACAACGTCGCGAAGCATTGCTGGAAATGGCAAACGGCTTTGAAAGCTCCGTCAATGGGCTGGTCACGGAACTGCTGTCCCAGGTTGGTGACATGCGCGATGCCGCCGACAACATGGCACATAACGCCGGTGACAACGTTCACCGTGCAATCGAAGTCAGCGAAGCATCCCAGAATGCATCCCAGAATGTCAGCTCGGTCTCGTCCGCAACCGAGGAACTGTCTGCATCGATTGCCGAAATCGAACGACAGGTTTCCAAGGCCGAGGAAGTTTCCCGCTCTGCCGTTTCCGAAGCCCGCAAATCTGATGAAACGGTTCGCCAGATGTCCGAAACCGCGGATCGTATCGGCGAAGTCATCGAACTGATCACGACCATCGCCGATCAAACCAACCTTCTGGCTCTTAACGCGACCATCGAAGCCGCGCGGGCCGGGGATGCCGGCAAGGGCTTTGCCGTTGTGGCAAACGAAGTCAAAAATCTGGCATCCCAAACCCAGCGCGCGACCGAGGATATCGGCAAGCAGATCAATGAAATGCGTTCGGTCAGCACCGAAGCCGTCGAAATGATTTCGACCATCGCCCAGACCATTGGCGAAATCGATACGATCTCAAGCTCGATCGCAGCCGCCATGCGTCAACAGGGTGCCGCCACGGCCGAGATTGCCAGCGGTTCCGAAGAAGCCGCCAACGGTGTGCGTCACGTGTCAGAAAACATGCTCAATGTTTCACGTGCTGCCGAAGCGGTTCAGGTCCTCTCGGGTTCGACCCGCAACACGACCGAAGAACTTCTGCAAAAGGCACATCGCCTTCAGGACGAGGCGAACAACTTTGTCGCCCGCGTTCGCGCCGGTTAGTTGGCCGAAACTCAAAGAAAAAGCCCCACCGACGGATTTCGGCGGGGCTTTTTTATCACTTCTGCAACAGCTTCCGATCAGACAAAGCGACGGAATTCGCCACTTTTGCGCGGCGGGCAGAAACGTTTCAGATAGGTCGGCGCAATCGCTTCAACGCTGTTGGGCGTAATACCAAGTTCGGCAAAACCTTCAGCACCTTCGGAAACGACATTGTCGGTTTTAAGCAACCGAACCTGATCCGGGGTCAAAAGCGGCTTAGGCAGGAATTGCAGGAAGAACGCCTTGATCGATGCCAACCAGAACGGTACGGGCATCAGAATGGCGCGTTGACGGGTCATCTGCAGCATATCGCGCAGAAGTCCCATAAAGCTGTATACTTCCGGCCCACCCAACTCATAAGTCTTGCCAGCAGATTTGCCCTCGACCAGTGCAGTTACAAATGCTTCGGCTACGTCGGCAACATAGACCGGCTGGAATTTCGGACCACCATCGCCAAGCATGTCGACCTTGCCTTTATCAAGTTCGACCTTCGGCAGGCCTGGCGCACCAATCACCGGCAGAACCGGGGAATAACGCGCCATGGTGGCAAACTGGTTCAGGAAATTATCTTCCGGACCAAAAATAACCGACGGGCGGAAAATCACTGCATCCGGGAAAGCTTCGCGAACAGCCTTCTCACCAGCCAGTTTCGAAGTCGCATAAAGCGCATGCGGATTCTTATCAACGCCAAGGGCGGACATGTGCAGGAAGGTTTTAACACCACAGGCCTTGGCTTCTTCGGCAATACGTTTTGCGGCTTTGACATGGATATTCATGAAGCTGCTGCTGTCGCGCTGATACAGAATGCCCAGCAGGTTGATCACCGCTTCGGAGCCTTCGACCGCGCCTTTGATCGACTCTTCATTGCGAACATCGCAATGTACCGGAACCACCTGCCCAAGATAGCCCATCGGCTTCAGTTTCTTGACGCGCTCAAAGCTGCGGGTCGGAACGCGGACAATAAAGTCACGCTCAAGCAAACGCTTGACGATATGACGCCCGACAAATCCGGTGCCGCCAAAAACGGTTACGATACGACGATCCATGCTTGCTCTCTCCTTGCCGGTCGATGATGTCGCGATCATCCCGCCATCACGATCCGGCGCTGGGTACCATCAGGGCCAAATGCGGATATCGGCCCGATCAAAATTCCTAAGCGGTTATATACGACCCGCAGGGTGCGTCAACAATGCCCTTTTAAAGCGTATCTGTCCCGGCCCCGTTGATTTTAGCCAATATTTCGTCATGTAGCGCCAGTAAACCCGCCTTGTAGTCGGCAAAGCGCAGCTTAACACCAAGCTCGGACTTGATCCGGTCATTGGCCACCCGCTTGTTATCCTCATAAAAGCTTGCCGCCATCGGGCTCAGATCTGCCGTCTCGAAATCCTCTTCCGGTGGCGGGTCCATACCAAGCAAACCACACGCATAGGCAATTACATCCTGCGGCGGGGCGGCATCATCATCACACACATTATAAGCTGCACCGGCATTCGGGCACCGGATTGATGCCAGCACCGTCTGGGCAATATCCTCGACATGGATACGAGAAAAGACCTGTCCGGGCTTTACCACACGTCGCGCCCGGCCGGACCGGACGGTTTCAAGTGCATTGCGCCCCGGCCCATAGATTCCGGCCAACCGGAAACTTTGCACGCAAAGACCATGACGCCGACCCAAATCGAACCATGCCTTTTCTGCGGCCACACGTCTGCGACCGCGTTTGCCGCTTGGCATCAGGTCGTCTTCTTCGGTGACGGTCGCACCGTCTCGATCCCCATAAACACCTGTGGTCGACAGATATCCGATCCATGTGCTATCGGGCAGGGCGGCAAGGTCGCCTGCATGATGGGCCAGAACGGGATCACCATTTCCACCCGGTGGTGCTGAAATCAGGACATGCGTAACACTTTTCAGGGCCGCACGAATATCGGCCACTGGCTCGTCATCGGAAAAAATATGGGGCTCAATCCCCTGCGCAAGCAACGCGTCAGCCTTTTCCGCACTGCGCGTGGTACCGGCAATTTTCCAGCCTTCCTCGCGCAGTTGATTGGCGACAAGATGCGCTGAAAATCCCAATCCGAAGCAAAACAGCTTTTCGGTCATTATCAAATCCATATGCCGGGGCGACTATCTTTGTGCGAGGAACACTATCGGCCCTGACCTTCCATGACAAAAGCTTTCCGGGTCACCTTTCGGAAAGTTTGAAATCACAATCATTTTCTTGCCGCTTTCATGATTTGCAATGCGGCCCTGATAAACCGGTTATGGTCGGTACGGGCAATATACCCGTATGCTGGCCAACGCCCCGTCGCTTTAAAACTGACGCCAAACCGAAAGGCCTACCATGTCTGAACTGTTTGCACGCAGAACCTTGCGCGCATCATCACTCGTTGCGATGACCCTGTTTGGCATGATGCTGGTTTCGTTTGGCACGCAAAGACAGGCCTTGGCACAGGGCACAAATATGAGTGCCGATGACGCCAGGCAATATCAGGACTGCCTCAAACTCGCCCGCCTACAACCCGAAGACGGGTTTGAAAGTGCCATTGCATGGCGCGATATGGGCGGCGGGGAACCGGCGAAACATTGCGTTGCGGTCGCTCTGATTGCACTTGAAAAATACGAAGAAGCCGCAACCCGCCTTGATGCATTGGCCGATGAAAGCACATCTCCCCAACAGGTCGTTGCCGGGCTTCTGGCGCAAGCCGGACAAAGCTGGATGATGGCAGGCAATCTTGAATTCGCCTGGCGCGATCAATCGCGCGCTTTGGAAATGGTTAAAAACGATCCGACCCTTTGGGTTGATCGGGCAATGGTTCTGGGCATGGCTGGGCAGTATTGGGACTCGATCGACGATCTGAACAATGCACTTGATCTTGATCCGGACAATGTCGAAGCCCTGATCTATCGTGGCACAGCATGGCGTATGCTGGAAACCTACGACCTCGCCATGACCGATATTCAACGCGCACTGGAACTATCCCCCAACAATATTCAGGCACTTTTCGAGCGCGCAAACCTGCATCGGATCGCAGAAAATAACGATCTTGCGCGTCAGGATTATCTAACTGTCATAGAAAATTCAAACGGAACCCCTGTCGCTGATGCGGCAAGAGCGAATATAGAAAAGATGGATGTTCAGACCGGATCGGAATAGGTTCTGATCCGCATTTGATATGTGCCCGCCGGTTTCGGGACCATATCGCCAGATTTTCAGCCGGGGGACCCCATGCGTCGTTTGATTGCCACGACCGCCATTGCCGCATCCGTAACGATGATGATTGCCGCCAGCACGGCACAGGCCCGCGACCAGATCAGGATTGTCGGTTCTTCGACGATCTTTCCGCTGACCACCAAGGTCGCCGAATATTTCGGCAAGACCACCGATGAACCGGCCCCAGTCGTCGAAAGCACCGGTTCTGGCGGCGGTTTCAAACTGTTCTGCGGCGGGATCGGTTCGGAATATCCCGATATTGTCGATGCATCCCGCCAGATCACCGGTTCGGAAACCGCCATCTGTGCCGCCAATTCGGTGCGCAATATCAGCGAAATCAAAATCGGCTATGACGGTATCGTCCTGTTGGGATCACGTAATGCTCCAACAATGACGCTGTCGGCCCGCCAGCTTTATCTCGCACTGGCACGCACCGTTCCGGTTCAGGGGGCAAGCGTTCCGAACCCGCATGTCAAATGGTCCGATATCGACGCTAACCTGCCAGACATTCCGATCCGCGTTTACGGCCCGCCGCCGACTTCGGGCACACGCGATCTGATGGGGCAGCTTCTGATGGATAAGGGCTGTGCCGAATTCAGCGATATCGCAAGCCTCGAATCGACCGATCCTGAAAGCTTCCGCCTGCTTTGCCGCACCATCCGCGAAGATGGTGCCTATATCGAGGCAGGTGAAAATGATCGACTGGTGATCAGCAAACTTGAAAAAGATCCAAAATCCTATGGTGTGATGGGTTTCAACAACCTTGATCGCAACCGTGAAGCCATGCAGGGCATTCCGATCAATGGCGTTGCACCTGATTATGACACCATTCTGGATGGCAGCTATCCGGGATCGCGTGCACTTTACCTTTATGTAAAGGACGATCATCAGCAACTGGTCCGCACGCTGGGTGCATTTGTCGCAACCTATACCTCGGACGCCGTGATTGGCGAAGAAGGCCTGTTGGCTGATAACGGCCTTGTTCCCCTACCCGAAAACGAACGTCAGGAAGCGTTGGCAGGTGCCCAAAAGTTCTCCGGGAACTAGGTTGCGCAGGATTTAAATAAGACGGCCGGGTATCAGTCCGGCCGTTTTGCCATCCAGACCTGATTGGTGGCATATCGCGGCGGGTTGCCTTTGAAATCCGAAAATTCCGATATCGAAACAAAACCCGAAATCTGCAACATCAACCGCATCTCACTCCGATAAACCCATCGCATGTGATGCCAGCAATCCTCGCATCGCAGAATGTTTCCCGACAGATCGATTTCCTCGAACCGCCAATGCTCTTCAAACCGCTGGGTCAGTGGATCGCTGGTTCGTTCCATCGCGGTGATCCTCAACCGACTGTCTTGCGCACCAACGCCGTCGGGCATCGGGAACAGCGGTAGTTCAACACTTTCCGGATCACCCTCCGGCAAACAATAACGAAGGTCGGGATCAATCAGATCAAGAACCAGCATCCCGCCGGGTTGCAAATGCGAAAATGCCGCCATCAGACAGCATTTCTGATCTTCTCCATCGGTAATTTCCTGAAATCCGCGAAACGGAATAATGATCAGGGCAAATTGCCGCCCCAGATCAAAGTTGCACATATCGCCCTTGTGCCAGATCATGTCGGGATATTTCGCGCGCGCCTGTGCCAGCATCGCGTCGGAAAGATCAAGCCCTTCAACCGCAACACCGGCCTCACGAATGGCGGCGGCAATCCGACCGGTCCCGCAGCCCAGTTCAAGAACCGTACCACCGGTTTTGACGGCAATATCACGATAAAACGGGATCGGATCTTCGAATAATTTGCGATCAAGGTCGGCACGAAAGTCATAGCTGGCGGCGTTAAGGCCACCTTGTGGATAAAAGCTATCGACCTTCGAGGAACCCGTCATTCAAAATCCAGATCGGCGTAATGTGGAGACGGTGGGAAGCTTGCCTGCCGGTCCGCGAGAATATCGCGCATCGCAGGTCGGCTTTTGATCCGCATATACCAATCCTTGGCACGCGGATGTTTGGACCAGTTGATGTCACCCATATAATCAATCACCGAAATCTGGGCGGCAGCAGCAATATCGGCCATGGTCAGATGTTCCCCTGCCAGCCAGTTCCGGCGCTCAAACAGCCAGCCGATGTAATCCAGATGATAGGCCGCATTGGTCCGACCCGCGCGCAGGATTTTGGTATCCGGCGTGCCGGTGGAAAAGAAGCGCTTTAAAAGCTTTTCACCCAGCAGATGATCTGTAACTTCGCGGTTGAACTTGCCGTCGAACCACGCGACAAGGCGGCGGATTTCTGCACGTTCCTTGGCATCCGCCCCCAAAAGCGGGGTGTCGGTATAAACTTCATCCAGATATTCGCAGATCACGGTTGAATCGCATAGAACCGTGCCGTCTTCTTCCTCCAGAACCGGCACTTCCCCCGCCGGGTTCAGCGACAGAAACGCATCGCGCCGCTCCCAGACTGGTTCTGCCTTAAGCTCAAATTCAAGCTTCTTCTCGGCCAGAACCAGACGCACTTTGCGCGAAAACGGTGACAGCCAGAAATGATGTAATTGACGCATGGAATTGAAGATACCCAACCAAGGATGAACGTTTTGCAAACCGGAACGCATTGGCGGTTTGTCACCATATGGCGTCTATGCGCCATTCATTAGAGGACCGGAATTGCAAATTCTCTCAAACCACGCAAATGTGCCGATGTAAAGGCTTTGTCGCGCCAAACATCACCAATATTGCGCTTTTTATCGTCCTGTTATTCTGACCGGCTTTGTGCCAAAGCCAAAAGCCCATCAAGATCAAGGCACGCTTCGACATGATCTGCCAGTTCATCAAGGGCCGCGTCAATCCCGGCCTCGAAATCGGCACTGCCATCGCGCACCCGCCCGGCAAGCTCCGCCAGATAGGCCGTCCGGAATGCATCACTGCCAAACAGGCCATGCAAATAGCATCCGGCAACGCGCCCGTCGGCACTTTGCGCGCCATCGACAATCCCACTTTCAAGACAAAGCCAGCTTCGATCGCAATCCGGCCCGGCTGTCTCGCCCATATGGATTTCATAGCCACTGACCGGAATATTGGCCGCCCCCCCGCCAAGCCCTGCCATTCCGGTGGTTTGGCGCAGCGTCTTGTCACCGCCGATCACGGTTTCAACGTCAAGCAATGCAAGCCCGGCCTCTGATCCTGCCGTCCCCTCGATCCCGTCGGGATCATGGACCATGCGCCCCAGCATCTGATAGCCGCCACAAATGCCGATCACATGGCCACCACGGCGGTAATGCGCCAGAATGTCGATATCCCACCCCTGTTCTTTCAGGAAACGAAGATCGGATGTGGTCGATTTGCTGCCGGGCAAAAGCACAAGGTCGATATCGGCCGGAATAACCTCGCCCGGTTTAATGATCAGAAGTTCGACATCCGGCTCGGCCGCCAGCGGATCAAGGTCATCAAAATTCGCAATCCGCGGCAGATGAGGCACTGCAATCCTAATCAGTTTTCCGTCCTTACCGGCCCGTACATACCGTCCGGCTTTTTCAAGCGCGACACCATCCTCGGCAGGTAGGCGATTAGCCCCCTGCCAATATGTTGCGATACCGTAACTTTCAAGTCCCGTATGATCGCGGATGATCTGCAAGGCAGGCTCGAATAGCGAGACATCACCGCGAAACTTGTTGATGATATAGCCACGCAGCCAGTGACGGTCCCCTTCGGACAGCAGGGCATGCGTGCCGACAATCGATGCGATCACCCCGCCCCGATCAATATCCCCCACCAGCACCACCGGGATTTTTGCCGCCTCGGCAAAGCCCATATTGGCAATATCAGCCGCGCGCAGATTAACCTCAGCCGGTGACCCTGCACCTTCGACAAGCACAAGATCGGCGTCCTGTGCCATCAGATCGAAGCTTTCAGTCACACGCGGCAGCAAATCGCGTTTCAGCCGGTAATAATCCCGCGCCTTCGCACTGGTCAGGACCTTGCCCTGCACCACGACCTGTGCGCCGATGTCACTTTGCGGTTTCAGCAGAACCGGGTTCATGTGGACCGATGTGGGCACCCCGCAAGCTCGTGCCTGTAACGCCTGTGCCCGGCCAATTTCACCGCCATCATCGGTCACGGCCGCATTGTTGGACATGTTTTGCGGCTTGAACGGACGCACCCGAAGCCCGCGCCGCGCAAATGCACGGCATAACCCGGCCACCAGCAAGGATTTACCCACATCCGAACCGGTACCTTGCAACATCAAAGCAGGAACAGGGCGCGCACTCATTCCGGTTTCAAAACCTTCCTGTATCTGGCTATCCACCGAAACGGCAGATCAGAACTCGACACCGATCTGTGCCTTGATGCCCTGTTCGCGGAACGGATGTTTGATCATGGTCATCTCGGTCACAAGGTCCGCCGCCTCGATCAGGGTATCGGGCGCATTTCGGCCGGTCAGGACAACGTGCTGGTCGGGCAGTTTATCCGCCAACGCTGCCAGAACATCATCAAGCGGCAGGAAATCATAGCGCAGAACGATGTTGATCTCGTCAAGGATCACCATGGCAAAGCTTGGGTCGCGCATCATCTCAAGCGCCTTGTTCCAGGCTTCACGCGCCAGTGCCACATCCTGCACCCGGTTCTGTGTTTCCCAGGTAAAGCCCGCGCCCATGGCGTGAAATTCGCAAAGATCGGGAAACTTCTTCAAAAGCTTTGCCTCGCCGGTTTCCCAACCACCCTTGATGAACTGCACAACGCCGACTTTCATGTCATGTCCGACACACCGCATCGCCATGCCGAATGCCGATGACGACTTGCCTTTGCCCTTGCCGGTATGAACGATGATCAGGCCCTTTTTGTCGATCTTCTGCGCCATCATCTTGTCGCGCGCGGCCTTGATCTTCTTCATTTTTTCGTCATGGCGAGCATTCAGGTCGGTATCTGGCGTGTTATTGTCGATCATTGCTTCATCCCTTTGCATTTCTGTCGGAACAATGCGGCGAAGCGCGCCCCCGATCAAGGACAGTTTTCGGGTTTCTGATCCAGTTCAAGATGCGCGACGACACCCTGAAAACCGTATTTTCGGGCATCAGAGCAGAACCGGTCCAGATCGGCCCCTTCTTCGATATATTCGACCGCAAAAACCGGCTTTTTCACCTTCGTATAAGGCAAGAACGCATCCATGAAGCCAAACCGAAAGGATGATTCAAGCAGGGCAAAATCCATCCTGCCGACCAGATCCGGAACCAGTTCGGCGGCATTCTTCTGCCCGATGGCAAGCCCGCGCGCATGTGCCTGCTCAATCAGCCATCCAACATAACGAAGCTGATCGGAACGTGTCAGATCAAACCCGGTTTTCTTGTTCGATCCATCCGCTTCGTAGGCATCGATATTATCAGGCTCGACACCCAGAAAACCCTTTTCCCAGCAAAGGTCAAATCGTGCCTCCATGATATGGGCGAATTGCTCGAACCGGCTGATATCAAGCCAGTTTTCGCCTTCCCAACCCCAATAGGGATTGCCAATCACATCTTTGGGGAATTGGGCATAATCGTCGTTCCAGTCCTCGACCGCGCCAACATTGATATAGCAGATCGGGAAAATACCGGCTTCGCGCCATTCCCGAACCTGATCGGCCGTCGTTTCAAACAGATCGCTATCGTTTACGCGGATGTTACTGCCAATATCAATGTCCCCCTGCAACTGCCAATGCAGCGGCCCGTCCGGCACCGTTGGCCAGTCATCCGCCGCCGCAATGCCAACCCCTGCACCAAACTGCAAAACAAAACCGGCAACGGCAAAAAAAGCGCGCATCCATACCCCCAGGAAAATCAATCTTGCGACTTTGCCCGTCTGGCGGGCGATAGACAACCACCCAAAAAGAAAGCGCGGCCGTTTCCAGCCGCGCTCTTGCACCCCTTAGGGGTGCCGTCCCCCGGAACCCCGCCGGGTTCGGTCAACCGATATGTCTGTTACGACTTCAACCTGACGACAGCCCGAGATCGCCTGTCACCAGATCGGCCCATTTATCAGGTTCGCGCATATCGGTGTTACGCAGTTCGGGGCGGCGCATCCGCGCCTTGTTGAACAATTGCAAACGGTCACCCGGCGACATCTGACGCAGGCGAAGCAATGCCTTGCGCACGGCATCATTCGGGGCATGAACCAGTTTCTGGAAGCTTTTTTCGATCACTTCAAGCCGCCGCTCAAGCCAGTTGCGCGTCGAAACAACATCCGCAATCAGTAACTTCAATTCGCGAACCACCGGAAAGTGATTTAACGCCACATGGGCCCGTGAAATGCTTGCCCGCCAGATCTGGCGTTCGACACCTTGCAGGTAACGCCAATAAATCCGCACCTTGGCATCGATTTCGATGGCTGTTTGATCTGGTCCCGGCAAATGACGCGCCAATTCATCCAGGCCATCACGGAATTCTTCAATGCTGACCGGTGAATGAGTGCCGTTAAACCGCTCACGCAGGTCAAGAACCGAACGGATCGCACCACGGGCCGGGCGATCATGACCCTGACCGTGTAAATCGGCGCGTAGCCAGTCAGGAAGGTCGGCATCAGCAAGCAGGAAATCGACAATGTCTGCATGTCCGGCATGAACCGGCAGAGGGGTCTGCAGATAGTCAGGCAAACGAACGTGTTTCGTTCTTTCCATAGTGGCCTCCTAACTCTGTTGCCGATCCGTCTTTTGCGGTTATCGGCTCGATAGGTGTGCCCCGTCCCTCAACCAATTGATTAACACTTGGTTAAAAGAGATATGATGCGAAAACGAAACGTTTCAACCACCCGGTTTGTTCCAACAGTAAAATTCTCGTGAATCGCAATTCCGGATAGCACCTTGTTATGGGGTACTAATCTTCCATCAGATCGACTGATACGGAATTCCGGCGCGGCTGCCAAAGACCACGATCAATCGCCTCGCGAAGGCGATTGCGAATATCGGAAAGCGCATCGGGATTGTGATCCCTGATGAATTCACGCACATCCGTATCGCCAAGATACGCATCATAAACCAGATCAAAATGATGATCTGCGACACACCGCGCCGTCGCGGCAAAGGCAAACAGGTAATCCACCGTCGCCGCCATTTCAAACGCACCCTTATACCCATGGCGCATCACACCCGCGATCCATTTCGGATTAACCACACGCGCCCGGACAACACGGGCAATTTCTTCTTCCAAAGTTCGGATTTTCGGGCTTTCCGGGCGGGAATGATCACTGTGATAGACTGTCGGCTGCCTGCCGGACAGATGCCGGACCGCCGATGTCATTCCGCCTTCGAACTGATAATAGTCATCGGAATCCAGCAAATCATGTTCGCGGTTGTCCTGATTATGAACAATCGCATCGACCCGCGACAGCCGCGTTTCAAACAGATCACGCGCCGCTTCGCCTTCTGCCCCGTTGCCATAGGCATAACTACCCCACGCCAGATAGGCATCCGCCAGATCGGCCTCGTCTTCCCAAAGTTCTTCGTCGATCATCGCCTGCAACCCCGCGCCATACGCACCAGGTTTTGCGCCGAATACGCGAAATGCCGCCTGTTTCCGTGCCTGCTCGGGATTTGCCCCGGCGTCACACAGTTTTGCCGTTTCTGCCGCCACCCGAACCGCAATCGGGTTTATATCGGGCGCTTCGTCGGTTTGTTCGGCCACCGCACGTACCGCACTATCAAATAGGTCAATCAGACCCGGGAACGCATCGCGGAAAAAACCCGATATGCGCAACGTCACATCAACACGCGGCCGCCCCAGCAGGGATGCTGGCATAATCTCGAACCCCGTAACCCGGCGCGACGCACTGTCCCAAGTTGGTCTTACCCCCATCAGGGCAAGCGCCTGGGCAATATCATCACCCCCGGTGCGCATATTGCTCGTCCCCCAAACCGAAAGACCAAGGGCCGCGGGCCATTCACCATGATCCTGGACATGCCGTTCCAACAGCAGTTCGGCTGATTTCCAGCCCAGTTGCCAGGCCGCCGGAGTAGGAACCGTCCGCGTATCAACCGAATAGAAATTCCGCCCGGTCGGCAAAACGTCCGGACGGCCGCGCGTTGGCGCCCCCGATGGTCCCGGTTCGACAAACTTGCCCGCAAGACCGCGCAGCAATCCGGCAATCTCGGCATCGCCACAGGCCTTAACCGCCGGACGAATAGACGTTTCGATATCGGAAAGAACTTCGATTGTTCGCTGCCATGCACCGTCGGCGACGAACACTCCGCGCACCAGATCGCGCGCCAGAAGTTCGATCCGCTCCACCGTATCGCCCGTGGTGCGCCATGTGCCAACGTCATATTGTGCAAGGATTTCCGGCTTGGCCCCCGGCCAAAACTCGGCAAAGGCACAATCAAGCGGATCAAAACCGGGATCACGAAGAATATCGGCAGCAAGGGCACGATGAAGCGACGCCTTCGGTCCCTCGCTAGCCCCCCTCGGCAATCTTGCCAGAGCGACCAGAAGATCGGTCAAAAGATCGCCTTCCGGGGCTTTGCCAAAGATATGCAAACCATCGCGGATTTGAAGTTCCTTCAACTCACACAGATAGTTATCAAGTTTGGCAAGCGCACTTTCCTCATTCTCGTCCGGCTCAATGCCGCAATCGCGATCAAGACCGATGCGAATGGCAAGCTCAAGAATGTCACGTTTAAGGATCAGCAGCCGCCTTGGGTCGACCGCGGCAGCGTCGTAATATTCATCGACCAGCGCCTCCAGGTCCTTGAGCGGCCCGTAACTTTCTGCCCGCGTCAAAGGCGGCGTCAGATGATCAAGGATCACCGCCTGTGCACGACGCTTGGCCTGTGTGCCTTCGCCCGGATCATTGACGATAAAAGGATAGAAATGCGGCGTCGGGCCAAAAACGGCCTCGGGAAAACATTCTTCCGACAGGGCCAGAGACTTGCCCGGCAGCCATTCCATATTGCCGTGTTTGCCGAAATGAATGATCGCATGCGCCCCGAAATGATGACGCAGCCAGATATAAAACGCGAAATAGTTATGGGGTGGCACCAGATCGGGCGAATGATAACTTTCAAGCGGATCGATATTGTATCCGCGTGCCGGTTGCAACCCGACTACAACATGGCCCATAGGCAGGATCGAGAGGGCAATCGCCGCCCGATCCGGCAGATAAAACGGGTCACTTTCAGGATCACCCCAGGCATCTGTCACCTGCTGGCGAATGCGCGCGGGCAGGGTGGCAAATGCCGCGCGATAATCTGCAACCGGGATCGTCACCCGGACAGTCCGGTCAGCCAGCGACTTGAAATCATTGGTCGGCCCGGCCTTGACCGCAGCAATCAGGGCATCACCATTTTCCGGCAGGTCATCAATCCTGTACCCGGCATCCTTCATGGAACGCAGGGTTTCAATCATCCCGGCCGGTGTATCAAGACCCACACCATTGCCAAGCCGCGCATCTTTGTTGGGGTAATTGGCCATGATCATCGCGACTTTGCGCTTCGGGGCGTCCGTCTTGCGCAATTTGATCCAATTGGCCGACAGTTCGGCCACAAAGGCAACGCGATCGCGTACCGGGATATATTTGACCAGATCAATCTGCGTCAGGGCATCCTTGCCCGCCGATCCCTTGAACGAGATGGCACGCGACAGGATACGTCCATCTACTTCCGGCAATGCGACATTCATCGCGATATCGCGTGCCGCAAGCCCGTTGACACCATCACGCCAGGACACTTCGCCGCCGCCCGATAACACAACCTGAAAAACCGGGGCGTCTACGCCGTCAAACGGTCCTCTCTGGCGTTCGGCACCCGGCACCGCAAGGGAAAACCCGGTGGTATTCAGGATCAGATCTGCTTTGGTTGCCGCCAGCCATTCCTCGACCAGGGCAGCGGCAACTGGATCTTTCAGGCTGGCCACAAAAATTGGCAACGGGTTTAGTTTATTAGCCCGTAGCTCTTCAACCAGTGCATCAATTACATCCAGATTACCTGCCTGAATTAACGCACGGTAGAAGATTATCGCAACAACAGGATGATTTTGTTTCCAAATTTGTTCGATTTCTTCAAGATTTGCCGTTGTTTTCCCCGGCCAGTACAAACCGGCCTTGACCAAGGGAGCGGCCGGTTTCCAGTTCCAGCTGACAGACGGGTTTAACTTTTCATATATAAGACGAAGTAAATGTTCGGCATTTTCCGGCCCGCCTTCAATCAGGTAACGCCAGATTTTCTGATATGTGCTGCCCTTAACCGTCGATAGGGACAGAAGCTCCGCATCGGGTTGATCGTCACCGGGCAAAAGCACCAGCGGCACATCCTTGCGACGGGCCAGTTCGACCAGTTGTTCGATCCCGTATTCCCAATATCCTCGCCCGCCCAGAATGCGCACGATGATGAATTTGGCCTCTGCCAGAACGTCATCGACATAAAGATCGACCGACATATTGTGCCCCAACTGCAAAAGGCTCGCCAATCGCAGGGAAGGGACATCTTTGCCAAACGCCGCATCCAGCCGTGCCTGCGCGCCCGCCAGACAGGCAAGCTCGGACTCTGCCGCCGACAGGACAACGACATCGCCCGGGCTTTGCCCCAGATCGACGGCCTCGCTTCCATCGGTGACCAGTCCCGGCTGGGCTGCAAGTAGATGCATCGGGAACTTCCGTTTCTTTTCTCGGATATCAGAGCCCTGAAATCACCCGGCCGGCAAAGGCGTAACCGGATGATTTCAGTGCTTCAAACATGAAAGCGCCGTTTCAGGACGCCTTGATGGCCGCCTCGATGGCATTGCGATCCAGACCATGCAGGCCAATCACCACCAGCTCCGACCGGCGTGTTTCGTTTGCCGCCCACGGGCGGTCGAAATAACGCTGGAACCGTTCACCAACACCCTGAACGACCTGGCGCATCGGTTTGCCGGGAATATCAAGGAACCCCTTGACCCGCAGCACATCAAACTGACGGACGACATCAATCAAACGCTTCTCAAGTGCTGCGGCATCCTCAACATTATCAAGCGACACGACAAAGCTTTCAAAATCATCATGGTCATGTTCGTGACCATCGTCATGATGCGACGGACGGCTATCAAGGTCGTCCTCGGCGGCCGCACCAAGGCCCAGCAACACAGCATTTTCGACCTTTGAGTGCGCGGTTGCGATAATCTTGACGGACGGACGTTTCAGCTCGGCCCGGACATCTGCCTCGACCTTCGCAATTTCGGCCTCGCTCAGCAGATCGGTTTTGTTCAGAACCACCATATCCGCACAATGGAGCTGTTCTTCAAACAGCTCCTCAAGCGGGCTTTCGTGATCCAGATTGTCGTCCGCTTCGCGCTGCGCCTGAACCGCGTGATGATCATGGGCAAACAGCCCGTCACGCAATGCCGCCCCGTCCAGAACGGCAACAACGCCATCCACCGTAACGCGCGACCGGATTTCCGGCCAGTTAAACGCCTTAACCAACGGTTTTGGCAACGCCAGCCCAGATGTTTCGACCACGATATGATCAGGTGGCGTGTCGCGATCAATCAGGCCCTTGATGGTCGGCAGGAAATCATCGGCCACCGTGCAGCAGATGCACCCGTTTGCCAGTTCGACAACGTCATCCTCGGCACAACCCGATATGCCACATCCATTAATAACCTCGCGATCGACACCCAGATCACCAAACTCGTTAATGATCAGCGCAATCCGCTTGCCCCCGGCATTTTCCAGCATATTGCGGATCATCGTAGTTTTGCCTGCACCAAGAAAACCGGTGATCACTGTTGCCGGAATTTTTCCAAGCTGTGCCATGTTCAATTATCCTTAAATCCATAAATTCTGATCTATTTAACCGACATCGGAATGCCCGCAACCACAAGCGTCACCTGATCGGCAAGTTCGGCAATTCGTTGATGAAATCGTCCTGCGTGATCGCGAAAGCTGCGCGCCATGGCATTCTCCGGCACTATCCCGAAACCGACCTCGTTCGACACCAGCAGAACCGGGATGTCCAGCCCGGGAAGGATGCCGCATAACCGGTCAAACTCGGCCTCGATATCGCGATCATCCAGCATCAGATTGGTCAGCCAAAGCGTCAGACAATCAACCAGTACCGGTTTGCTGCCCTCATGATTACAGGCAGTCAGGACAGCGCAAAGATCAAGCGGTTCCTCGATCGTTTGCCATATCTCGCCGCGCGATGATTTGTGAAGTGCGATACGGTTTGCCATTTCGTCGTCCCACGCACGACCGGTCGCGATATAGATACCGCCGCCTGCATGGTTGATCCGGTTTTCGGCAAACCGGCTTTTGCCCGATCTGGCACCGCCAAGGATCAGATGGATCCCGGCAAGCTGGCTGTTTTCAGCCATATTCTGGGTCATACCCGTTTTCCTTCGCTTTGACCTCCCACCGAGGCCGGATTGCGTTACCCCATATCCTTGCGAACAGGGATACCGATGGCTGGTTTCCTGGCTGCGGGCATGAAAGTAATCCGCCTTCCCGGCAGTTGTGCGTAAATCAACTTTACCGGTGGCTGGTGATGTCACATCACCCGGATCACCCAACCCGTTACAGTTGCGGGGGCAGCACCGGCATCACACCGGTTTCCCATCACCAAACGGCAGCGCCGAACCTAACAGCTTTACCCTCATGACCAAAGCCCAAACTCCGACCTAGCCATAAGGTCAGTATTTGTAAGAATTGACTGCTTGTGAGCGGTTATTCTTTAGGAGAACATAATCTTGTCACACTGGATCAGAGCTACCAAAAGCCACCCGTGTGATCGCCGGACATTACAAAACAAACAAAGTCCGGATGCCGGAACCGCAAAGGGTTTCGGAAAAACTTCTTGGGGTTAATTGGAAATTTGCTGATCACATGGCAATTCATGAACAAATTCAACGAATTCGGAATCTGAAATCAACAACCTGGCAAACCGTATCACGCGAAGACATGTGGCGCGGGCTGCTTGATAGATTGAGCTATAACGATCAATCCTTTCCCGAATTCCTGCAACATCATGCCGTGAATGGTGAAATATCATTGGCGCGCCGTGACGTTCGAAACATTTATGCCAGCCATCCGACCTGTGGTGTTGTCGCAACCATTATCTGGTCGCATGCGCGTGGCATTCGCGTAAATGCGCTTTCGCTTCTGGTCCGTGACCTGACCAAACTCGTGGAATTGTTCGAAAATGACGATTTCGACGAAAATCAAATGTCACAGCTTTTGGGGCAGCCGGGGATATCCATCCCGACTGCCAGCAAAATGCTTTCTGCTTGCGGCAGGAAATACAAAGGCAAACCGGCGGCCATCATCGACGACACGATCATTCAGGTGATAGAGGCACCGGAATTCGCGTCCGATTTCACTGAAATCAGCGAGCTTCGCGGTAAATCGCGCAGCCGGCCTATTCCCTACTACGAAGCCTATCTCGAAGATGTCGCATCAATCTGTGGCAGATACGATGTCACTGCCGATATGGTAGATCGCTTTTTGTCGGAATATGCGCTTGTCGATGCGCAGGAAACCGATCAACGGAAATCCGCCTGAAACCCGATACCCTGCGGGGCCTGAATGAAAGGCCCCGCAGGGTATCGACAGGTGGCCACCACACACAATAGCCCACTTTAAAATCAATAGCGCAAATTGACCCCGGTCACCCGCCAGCCGGGCTGGTCGACACCGGCAATGTGTTCGATCCGCGTCAACCCGAGTGTATCGACATGAAACGACAACGCCGCCTCAAGTGGCAGACCAAGGGCACTTGCCAAAGCCGCGCGTACCGTTCCACCATGAATAACCGCGACAATATCTTTCCCTGCCCAATAACGTGTCAGCCGGTCGAATAACGGCCCGACGCGTTCGACAACATCCCCGAAACTTTCCCCATTCGGAGGGTGCTGTCTGGCAAAATCCGTCCAGAAACGTGTGGTTTCCCCCTTGGGCAGGTCATTCCAATGCTTCTTTTCCCACGCACCGAAATGCTGCTCGGCAAACCCGGTTTCACGGGTCGGCAGGATGTTCTCATCCATCAGTTCCAGAAGTTTTAATGCGGTATCAAGCGTTCGCGACAAATGACTGGTAACCCAGATTGCCTCGCGAGGCAGTTGGCGCGCCAAGGCGCGCAACGCTTTTTCATCCGACAGATTAACCGGCATGTCACTTCGACCATAAACAAGCCGTTCCGGATTTGTCACCGGCGCATGGCGAACAAGCCACCACCGCGTCGTCACTGCCTTCTGCATTCTTCCCCCAAGGAAAAATGTAATCCATGAAATGCCGGTCAAGGTGCGCGGCGGTATTTTGATGATCTTATCATCAAGTGACCTGCAGCACTGCGATAAATGCAATGCCGACAAATAGCTCGGAAATTATTTGGGTCATGCCCAGCACATCGCCAGTATACCCACCAATCTGATGCCGGGCGATCCAGCCGACCACCGACGCCCCGAGCATCATGGCAATCAAACACATGAATGCGGTTAATGCCCCCGCAACAATCACCACCAGCATCAAGGCAACGGCAATACCTGCCGCGACCATTCTGATGTCGGGACGTCCGGCTCCCTTGCCAAGCCCGTCTTCTCGCGCTGGATCAAAAACATAGGTCACAATCGGCATCGCAGCACGCGATAGTGTCGCCATCACAATCAGGATGGCAGCCATGCTGCCACTTTCACCCGCTGCCCCCAGAACAGTAATACGCATCGCAAGGCACAGAACGAGTGCAACAACGCCATATGTCCCGATCCGGCTGTCACGCATGATGTCAAGCTTGCGTTGACGATCAAGCCCCCCGCCAAACCCATCTGCACAATCGGCGATGCCATCCTCATGCATCGCCCCAGTCAATGTGATCAGCGTAAAGGTTGCGACAATGGCGGCAACCATGACATTGCCGGTCAGAATCTCGGTAACGTAGGCAGGAATAATCGCAATCCCGGCCATAAACAGCCCAACCAGCGGCCAGCACCACACAGATCGCGCCATTGCCTTCGGGCCGAAATCACATGGAATGAAAACCGGTATCCGGCCTAGCAGGGCAAGAGCCCGCCAAAAATCGCCAAGCATGCCTGTGGCAGGTGCTTCAGGTTCTGCTTGAGGTTCTGGCTGTTTGGCATCAACTTGATCATCATCAAGGCTTTGCGAATTCATTCCGGTTTGATTATGATCATTGTTCACGGGTGTTTTCCGATATTCGAACTGGCATTTTGCACGCAATCAGACTAATCATGGGCGCGACAGAAGCCAAGCAGAAGACGCTTTGCATCCTTGTCCGCCAGCCGGAGATTTTCCATGTTCGACCCCAAACATCCCCCGCAAAGCCTTGATGAAATCCGTAACCTGATGGCGGAATTGCCATCCGTTGATACCGAGGCACAGGCAGCCGTCGCGGAACGCGAACCTCAGCTAACCAAGCCCGCAGGTGCACTTGGTCGCATGGAAGATATCAGCCTTTGGCTGGCCGGGTGGCAAGGAAATTCACGACCGAACATGACCCGCCCCCGCGTCACGGTCTTTGCCGGGAGCCACGGTGTCTGTGCACAGGGCGTGTCGGCCTTCCCGGCCGAGGTCAACCAGCAGATGGTTGAAAACTTCATCAATGGCGGGGCAGCAATCAACCAGATCTGCAAAACCGTTGACGCCGAATTGCGCGTGATGGAAGTCGCTCTTGAAATCCCGACCAACGATTTCTCACAAGAACCCGCCATGGATGATGAAGGCTGTGCTGAAGCGATGGCATTTGGCATGAGCGCAATCGAAAAGGGGCTCGACCTTTTTGTGCCCGGTGAAATGGGGATAGGCAATACCACGTCGGCAGCGGCTATTGCTCACGCACTGTTTGGCGGTGCAGCCGCCGACTGGACGGGACGCGGTACCGGAATTGACGACGAAACGCTTAAACGCAAAACACGCGTGGTAGGCGACGCCATCATCCTGCACAAAAATCAGATGCATGATGCACTTGATGTTCTGCGCTGTGTTGGCGGTCGTGAAATCGCGGCGATGGCCGGTGCGATTCTTGCCGCTCGTTATCAGCGGGTGCCGGTTCTTCTTGATGGTTACGTATCCTGCGCCGCTGCGGCAACCCTTGCCGCCATTCGCGGCGATGCGTTAGACCATTGCATGATCGGGCATGTCTCGGTCGAACCGGGGCACAAGCGCCTGATCGAAAAACTGGGTAAACAGCCGCTTCTCGATTTTGGCATGCGCCTTGGCGAAGGATCGGGTGCAGCCCTTGCCATCCCTCTTTTGCGGGCATCGGCGGAATGCCACAACGGCATGGCAACCTTCGCCAAGGCCGGTGTTGCAAGCCGCAGCGCATAATCGTTTTGATTTCGGAATCAAAAGACGCCAGCTATTTGCTGGCGTTATTTCTTGGTGCGTTCGCTAAGCAGCTGCTCGACATAACGCCCCTGGAACATGGTGATATTGATCCCGTGACCAAACTTGATCGCACGTTCATCATCACAACGGCACATGATCACACGCGTATCGCCTGACTGAGCGACCGCTTCACGCATCGCATTGCCGTGTTCCTCGTCCAGATTTTCCATTTCCGGGTCCCAGATCATCTTGATCATATCAACGCCAAGCTTGTTGCGGTTGATATAGGGCAGCGACAGATGGCTGATGCCATCAATGCAAATCCGGTATCCGCGATCACGGCAAAAATCGCGCGCAAAGAAAAACGCCCCAAGATCGGCAAAAATATCGATCTTCTGCAGCTCAAGCACGATTGTGCCGCGCTGGCCTGCTTTGACATTGCTGTCAAATGTCAGGAAATCCGGCGATAGCAGCGTCGAAACATTCAGGTTGATACTCACCGAGCCGGTAACCGATGCATCATTGCTGCGCGTAAGCAGAGATAACATCCGGCGATCAAGAATTTCCGTCAGGTGCTGGAACAGCCAGCGATTCGACAGAACATTGACATCGGGCAACAGCGTCTGCTGCAAATCCTTGATGGAAATGAACAGTTCGTGGAAAACCGGCGTCGGGTTTGCATCACCAACAACCGCACAAATCGCCTGTCGGCGCATCAGGTTCGAAAGATCAGCGCGACGCAATGCCTCGTCGATACGGCCAAGGATTTTCGGCGTCAGCGGCGCGCGACCGTCTTCAAGATCGGGACTATCGTTATGGCGCTCGGCCGCCTTGCTGACCTGACGTGGACGGTTGGCGTTCGACCGCACAAGCGTCTGGGTCAGATGCAGGAAATCCTTGTATTGCTGGGCGACGTCAAAATAGTCGGTAAAGGTCGCCGGTGCACCGCTTTCATCCTTGCCGTCGCTGATCAGCGGATCATCATTGAACAGGAATTTAAGCCGGAAGATAACGGCATTGACCTCGTCAATCTCGGCAGCATCAAAGATAAAAATCAGATCCTGATTGGACAGGGTAAAGATACGCCCGGTGACTTCAGGGACGATTTCCTCAAATGATGCAATCGCGGTACGGATATGATGATCGCGCCGGTTGAAAGGCAAAAGCTTCGAAAAATGCACATGAATTGCCCCCACGCCATCCTTCCGGCGTTCAAGACGCCGCACATAATCGACCAGAAAAGCTTCGGGTGAGGGTAACGTGCTTTCAGACATACAGGATGACCAGATTTTCCAATGTGCAACGCGCGGCGAAAGTCCCGATTGAAATACAATAGTTCGCTGCCTGTTAACAGCTTATGTATTTATCATTGTGATAAATTGAAACCAAATGTGAAAAACGGGCACTTTCTGACGTTCCACCAATTACCGCAAGCACCAGCTTCTATAACGATAAGTCATGGCAATACGTCATCCAAGCTGCTAGTTTCAGCCCGATTTCATCGCCTCGAACATTCCAGAGACCAAAAACATGGATATCAATGCCTTCTTCGATGCCGAATTTGACGAGCATCTTGATCTGGTTGACAAAACCCGTGAAGCAACGCGTGCGCCCTTTGCAAAACTGGTCTCGATCTGCACCAATGCACTCAATGAAGGCAACAAACTCCTGTTTTTTGGCAATGGCGGATCGGCCGCCGACGCGCAGCATATCGCAACCGAGTTTACGGTTCGCTACATCAATGATCGACGCGCCTTGCCAGCCATCGCGCTTACAACCGACTGCTCGGCATTGACGGCCATCGGCAACGATTTCGGTTTCGATTATCTGTTCTCGCGCCAGATCGAGGCACTTGGTCGTCCGGGCGATATCGCGATTGGCATTTCGACATCCGGCAACAGCAAAAACGTCAATCTCGGCCTTGAAAAGGCCCGCGAAATAGGTTTGGTCGCAACCGGCTGGACCGGTAAAACCGGCGGCGCCATGGTTGATCTGTGTGATCCGTTGATGATCGTGCCCAGCAACACCACCGCCCGCATTCAGGAAATGCATATCCAGATCGGGCAGATGCTGGTTGGCGCGCTGGAACATACCCTTGGCCTGACCAAAGCCTGAGACCACCAAGCACCACCGACTTAACGAACAGAAAACGATAAGAACATGACCGATCTTAGCCATCTGGCCCAACTGGTTGAACAACTTCCCAATGCCAAGGTGCTTTGCATCGGTGATGTGATGCTTGACCGGTTTGTATATGGATCTGTTACGCGCATTTCGCCCGAGGCACCGATCCCGATCATCCGTGTCGAACGCGAAAGCGCCATGCTGGGCGGGGCGGGCAACGTCACCCGAAATGCCACGGCACTTGGTGCATCGGTACGTTTTCTGTCGCTTGTCGGTGATGACCTTCCGGGCCGTGAGGTCATGGAATATGTCGCCAATGACAAAGGTGTCGAACCCTATATCCAGATTGAACGCAATCGCCCGACCACGATCAAGACCCGCTATATCGCGGGCGGACAGCAATTGTTACGATCCGATAACGAAACCACCGCAATCCTTGCAGCGGCAACCATCAGCAACCTTTCGGCTTTGGCCGCACAACTGGCCCCCGATGTTAGTGCCATCGTGCTTTCCGATTACGGCAAGGGCGTTCTGCATGGTGACGTTGTCGCCGCAACCATTGCCGCCGCCCGCAAGGCCGGAAAACCGGTTATCGTCGATCCCAAGGGTACCGATTACAGCATCTATCGCGGTGCAACGGTCGTCACCCCGAACCGCGCCGAAGCCCAGGCCGCAACCGGCATCGACATTCAAAGTGACGAGGATGCAATTGCCGCAGCGACCAAAATCATCACCGAATGCGGTATTGAAAACGTCCTTCTGACCCGAAGCCAGGATGGCATGACGCTTGTCACCAGCAAGGGTGAGGCAACCCATCTTCCAACCGAAGCACGCGAAGTGTTTGATGTTTCGGGCGCTGGCGACACGGTCGTTGCCTGCCTTGCATCGGCGATTGCCGGGGGCGCATCACTTTCAGACGCTGCGCGTATTGCCAATGTTGCCGCGGGCATCGTGGTTGGCAAGATCGGCACCGCTGTTGTTTATCCGGACGAACTGATTTCTGTTCTGCATCATCACGACCTGATGATCGGCGAAGCCAAACTGATGCCGCTTGACCGCATGGTGGACCGTGTCGAACGCTGGCGCCGCAAGGGTTATAAGGTCGGCTTTACCAATGGTTGTTTTGATCTGCTGCATCCGGGCCATCTGAGCCTCCTGCAACAGGCACGATCCAATTGTGACCGGCTGATTGTCGGACTTAATTCCGATGCGTCGGTCAAACGCCTCAAGGGCGAAGCACGCCCCGTGCAATCAGAGGCCGCCCGTGCTGCTGTCCTTGGATCGCTTGAAACCATCAGCGGTGTGGTGATTTTCGGCGAGGATACCCCGATCACGGTGATCGAGGCCCTCAAACCCGATATTCTGGTCAAGGGTGCCGATTACACCATCGACAAGGTTGTCGGTGCGGATATCGTTCAGGGCTATGGCGGCAAGGTTGTTCTGGCCAATCTCGCCGATGGCTTCTCGACGACATCGACCATTGCGCGCATCAATCAGGGCAAAGACTAGACCAGCCCGACCCAGGTCATCTTTAACACCACCGGCCACGCCGCGTTCAGAATACAGGACGTGGTGTAAAGTTTTAGCGCACGGTCGATGTCGCTGGCATCCGCATCCCGCCTGCCATCACCGATATAGGGGTCTTCGACCAGTTCCGCGCCATATTGGCGCGGCCCAGCAAGCGACAGGTCAAGCGCCCCGGCAAAAGCCGCTTCCTGCCATCCGGCATTTGGGGATTTGTGCTTTGACGCATCGCGCAGCATGGTTTTCCACGCATCCGCGCCGGAAGTTTTGCGGCCAATCCCAGCGGCAAGGCAGATCACCCCACCAGCAATTCGTGCAGGGACAAAGTTCACAACATCATCAAGGCGTGCCGCGAACTTGCCGAAATAAAGATATCGTTCATTACGATGACCGATCATCGAATCAAGCGTATTGATCGCCTTATAGGCACAAAGCCCGATCGGCCCGCCCAGCACATACCAGAACAGGGGGGCGACCACGCCGTCCGAAAAGTTTTCCGCACAGCTTTCAATCGCCGCCCGACTGACTCCGGCCTGATCAAGCGATTGCGGATCACGCCCGACAATCATCGAAACCGCCGCCCGTCCGCCTGCAAGGCCATCGCGCCTTAACGCGACCGAAACGCCTTTGACATGCTGATAAAGCCCCTTTTGCGCAATCAGGATGGCAAGCAGCAGAATATCGGCAAGCCGGAAAATGCCACCAAACGACGATATCAGCTGGATCACGCCACCAAACGACACAGCACAGGCAATCACCGCCAGAGTGGTAAGGCTTCCGCGTAAAAAGCGATCCCTGCCGCCATATCGCGGTTTGTTCAGGCGTTTTTCAAACCATGCAATCAGATTGCCAACCCAAACCACCGGATGCGGCACCCGTCCGAACAGCCAAGGGAAATCCCCACAAACTGCATCAAGCACCAGTGCCAATACCAGCACGGTGAAAAGCGGGCCCATGAAACCGGGCTCGGGGATCAGAAATTCAAGGATCATGGTTTCCATTGCGGCAATGTGCGTTGCAGGCAGATGCCCGTCAATCATCATCCGGGATTGCACAAACAAATTACTGAACAAACAGCACGATTTGCCAATCGGCTCGGGCTTTGATAAAAGAATTTTCATACATTTTATTTTTTCTTCATACCACATTTCTGCATCCAGATCAGGAGGCCTCAAACCTGTTACTCGTCCTTTCCACCATTCCGGGCATCAAGATTTGTGACCACAACATCTGCAATCGCCCGTAAAACAAACCACAACAGCTTGTATTTTCTATCCGACGAACCCTTGCGACGATTATCCAATCAGCTGTGGCTTGCATTCCGCAGGCCAATCGGTGAAAACGGGGGTGGCATCGGGTACCGTGACGGTTTGTGACCGTCATGCACCAAAACACGAGAGAGACAAAGGAGCAGCCTTTTATGTCCCCCAAAGGCGCCGTAATGATTTGCGGACACGGTTCGCGTGATGAGCGCGCTGTTTCACAGTTCAACGCCATGGTTGAAACAATGAAGCAGACCCATCTGGCCGATTATGATGTCGAAAGCGGCTTTCTCGAATTTGCCCACCCGATCCTGCGCGATGGCTTTGAAAAACTCAAAGCCATGGGCCACAAAAAGATTTACGCCCTGCCGGGCATGCTGTTTGCCGCCGGTCACGTCAAAAATGACCTGCCAAGCGAAGTGAACAATTTCGCCCATGAAAACCCGGATATCGACGTTAAATTCGGACGTGATCTGGCGATTGACCCGAAACTTCTGCGCGCCAGTGCTGATCGCATCGAAGAAGCCCTTGCAACCGCTGATGACAGCATCTCGCGCAAGGATACGCTTTTGATGGTCGTCGGGCGTGGCACCAATGACCCGGATGCCAATTCAAACGTCTATAAGGTCGCACGCATGTTACAGGAAGGCCTTGGTTTCGGTCGTACCGAAATCAGCTATTCCGGCGTTGCACATCCGCGCGTCAATGCCGGCCTGCGCGAAGCCATGAAGCTTGGCTACAAGCGTGTGGTGGTCTTCCCGTATTTCCTGTTTGCAGGCATTCTGATCGACCGGATTTACACCCACACCGACGAAGTCGCCGCCGAATTCCCCGATGTTGAATTCATCAAGGCGGAATATCTGCGCGACCATCCGCTGGTGCTTGAAAGCTTTGCCGAACGTCTGGCCGAGATCGATACCGGCGATAACAACATGAACTGTCAGTTGTGCAAATATCGCGAACAGATCATTGGATATGAAGGTGACGTTGCAACACCTCAGGTCGGGCATCATCATCATGTGATGGGGATTGGTACCGACGGGCATAGCCACGGACATTCCCACGGCCATAACCATGGTCACGGACACCATCATGATCATTCTCATGGGCATTCCCACGGTCATTCTCATGACCACAACCATGATCACGGTCACAGCCACGACCATAGCCACGAAACCAATAAAGCGACCGGTTCCTGACCGGTCGCCCTCCGTTCCCTGCGAAAGGCGCGGCGATGTTCGACTATCTGCGAGACCCGCAGGAAATCTATCGGCAAAGCTTTGCAACCATCGAAGCAGAAGCCGATCTCGCCCGCTTTCCCGAAGAATTGCGGCCGGTTGCCGTGCGGATCATCCATGCCTGTGGCATGGTTGAAATTGCAGATAAAATTGCATTTGGCGACAATGTCGCGCCTGCTGCAATCGGATCGCTGCAAAAGGGAAGGCCAATCCTTTGTGATGCGGAAATGGTCCGGAACGGGATCATTTCCCGCCTGTTGCCCGCCGATAATCCGGTCCTTTGCACCTTGAATGCAGATGGCAATGCTGAACGCGCGGGCAAACTTGGCACCACACGGTCGGCCGCTGCCATCGAAGACTGGGTTGATCATATCGATGATGCAATAATTGCCATCGGCAATGCGCCAACCGCGCTTTTTCATCTTCTCGAAGCCCTGGTTTCGAACCGTCTGGCGAAACCTGCACTGATCATCGGCATGCCGGTGGGCTTCGTCGGGGCCGAGGAAAGCAAGGAAGCCCTGATTGCCCATGCCGGTGACATTCCGTTCGTCACGTTGCGCGGCCGGTTTGGCGGCAGTGCGGTTACCGCGGCAACGCTCAATGCATTGGCGCACCTCGCATCGCCGGGGCAAACACCGGATGGCACGACCGCAAATCCCACAGACGCTGACAAAGGGGATGGCAAATGAACGAACAGTCACCCCTGAACGGCAAAATCACCGTGATTGGCATTGGTGAAAACGGTTATGACGGACTAAGTGCGATTGCGCGTCAGATACTTGAAACCGCCAGCGTTATTTTTGGCGGCAAACGCCATATCGCCATGTTGCCCGGATCAAACATTGCCATCCAGAACAGCTGGATCACGCCGTTCGAAGCCAACATGCCCCTGATCGAGGATTGCCTTGATCAAAATCCGATTATCCTGGCCAGCGGCGACCCGATGTTCTTTGGTGTCGGCAATGCACTGGTTAATTATTTCGGTTCCAGATCAATTACTGTGATCCCGCATCCATCCAGCATCAGTCTGGCAGCCGCCCGCATGGGCTGGGCGCTTGCCGAATGCGATGTGATCACGCTGCATGGGCGCGAACCGGAAATCTTACGATCGCACCTGCGCCCGCGCGGCAGGCTGATCGCGCTTAGTGCCGATGGCAGTACCCCTGCACTGGTGGCGGTTATGCTGTGTGAGGCCGGTTACGATCAAAGCCAGATGACGATTTGTGAACGGCTGGGCGGCACACAGGAACGCATCACCACCCAAACCGCACAGACATGGCAATCCACCGCAACCTCAATGCCCGAAGTCAAACCGGTCGATCCGCTGAACCTGATCATGATCGATCTGGTGGCCGGGCCCAAAAGCCGCGTTCTGGGCAATGGTGCCGGTCTTCCCGATGATGCCTTCATCCATGACGGGATGATTACCAAATCGGAAATTCGTGCCCAGACACTGGCATCCCTTGCGCCATGGCGCGACGCCATGCTTTGGGATCTGGGGGCTGGCTGCGGTTCGATTTCCATTGAATGGATGCGTGCTGGCGGTCAGGCCATCGCCATTGAACGCGATGCAAAACGGTGCGATCTGATCGGCAAGAATGCCATCCGCCTTGGTACACCCAATCTGGTGATCCGCCAAAAGGCGATCGAAGACGTTATTACCTTCGCCGATCAACTCCCGACACCTGATGCGATTTTTGTCGGCGGCGGTATTACGACGCCCGGTCTGATGGATCGGTGCTGGGATATCCTGCCGATGCATGGCCGGCTGGTGGCCAATACCGTCACGCTGGAAGGCGAAGAAGAATTATTACGGTTTTACAATAAAAATGGTGGCACCCTGTCGCGCCTTTCGGTTTCCCGGCTGGTTCCACGCGGCAGTTTCAGGGGCTGGAGCAACCTTGCCCCCGTCACCCACTATGTCGGAGTAAAAGTATGAGCGACGCGGCCACCACACTCGCCAGCGCATTACCCGTGGCGGGTACGGCCTATGGCCTTGGCATCGGTCCGGGCGAACCCGACCTGATCACGCTCAAAGCCTATAACATCCTACAAAAGGCGGATGTGATTGCCTATCCGGCCCTCGAAGACGGTGCCAGTCTGGCCCGGCAGATCGTCGCACCGCACGTCCCCACAGGACGGATAGAGATCGCCATCCGCATTACCATGGGCCAACCCGCCGACCCGATCTATGACGCCGCCGCCCTTGAAATCGGCGAACATCTGAAAGCCGGAAAAAGTGTTGCCGTCCTGTGCGAAGGCGATCCGTTCTTCTATGGCAGCTTCATGTATCTGTTTGGTCGCCTGGCCGAGGCCGGGCATCCGGTTCAAACCGTGCCGGGTGTCAGTTCGATGATGGCCTGCGCCGCCCAGCTTGGCGCACCACTTGCCGCCAGAAACGACGTGTTGCAGGTCATTCCGGGGCCCTTGTCCGAAGAACGCCTGCGCGCGCAACTTGGCGATACCGATGCGGCTGCCATCATCAAACTTGGCCGCCACTTCGCCAAGGTCCGCAAGGTGATCGAAGAACTTGGCCTGACTAGCCGGGCGCGCTATATCGAACGCGCGACGCTTGAAACCCAGAAAATGGTCCCGCTTGGGGACCTTCCGGAAGATACCATAGCACCCTATTTCTCGATGATCCTGATCCACCGTCGCGGAGACGCATGGCGATGACGCCCCCGAATATCCCCACCGCCAGCAATACCAACCCGATCCTGCCGACGGACCCGATTGCGCCGATTGCGGTCATCTGTCTGACGCAACGTGCCCTTGCCACCGCCAAACGCATTGCCGCAAACCTGCAGGGTGCATCGGTTCACGGCCTGCGCACACGCGTTTCGACAAGCGAAGTCGATGTCGCGTTCGATGATACCATTACACATCTGCAACAAACATTTTCGGCCGATCATGTGATTATCGGTGTTTGCGCATCGGGCATCCTGATCCGCGCACTGGCACCGCTTCTGGCCGGTAAATGGCAGGATGCGGCCGTCATCGCCGTCGACGAAGCCGGCAGCACCTTCATCCCGCTTCTGGGCGGCCATCACGGTGGCAATCGGCTGGCGCGCGATCTGGCC
>NZ_JPWA01000090.1 GCF_003326475.1 Thalassospira xianhensis MCCC 1A02616
CGTACAAAACCGCACGTGAACGTTGGCACCATCGGCCACGTTGACCACGGTAAAACCACGCTGACCGCAGCGATCACCAAAGTTCTCGCAGAGAGCGGCGGCGCATCGTTCCAGGACTACAGCATGATCGATAAGGCGCCGGAAGAGAAAGCTCGTGGTATCACGATCTCGACCGCGCACGTCGAATACGAAACGGCGAACCGCCACTATGCGCACGTCGACTGCCCGGGCCACGCTGACTATGTTAAAAACATGATCACCGGTGCGGCACAGATGGACGGCGGCATCCTGGTTGTTTCGGCAGCAGACGGCCCGATGCCGCAGACCCGCGAGCACATCCTGCTTGCCCGTCAGGTTGGCGTTCCGGCCCTCGTCGTGTTCATGAACAAGGTTGACCAGGTCGATGACGAGGAACTCCTCGAGCTCGTCGAAATGGAAATCCGTGAACTTCTGTCGTCCTACGACTTCCCGGGCGACGACATTCCGATCGTTAAAGGTTCGGCTCTTGCTGCCCTTGAAGGTCGTGATGACGCGATTGGCAAAGAAGCGATCCTGAAACTGATGGAAGCTGTTGACAGCTACATCCCGGCACCGGAACGTCCGAAAGACCGTCCGTTCCTGATGCCGATCGAGGACGTGTTCTCGATCTCGGGTCGTGGTACCGTTGTGACCGGCCGTGTTGAAACCGGTATCGTCAAGGTTGGTGAAGAAGTCGAAATCGTCGGTATCAAAGACACCGTCAAAACGATCGTCACCGGCGTTGAAATGTTCCGCAAGCTGCTCGATCAGGGTGAAGCTGGCGACAATATCGGCGCGCTGCTGCGCGGCACCAAACGTGAAGACGTCGAGCGTGGCCAGGTTCTGGCACATGTCGGCTCGATCAAGCCGCACACCAAGTTCACTGCAGAAGCTTACATCCTGACCAAGGATGAAGGTGGCCGTCACACGCCGTTCTTCTCGAACTACCGTCCGCAGTTCTACTTCCGTACCACTGACGTCACCGGCTCGATCGAGCTGCCGGCAGGCACGGAAATGGTTATGCCGGGCGACAACGTCCAGATGACCGCGACCCTCATTGCACCGATCGCAATGGACGAAGGTCTGCGTTTCGCAATCCGTGAAGGCGGTCGTACCGTCGGCGC
>NZ_JPWA01000091.1 GCF_003326475.1 Thalassospira xianhensis MCCC 1A02616
TACCACATGATCGGCAGGTTCGGGTTTTGCGGCATGCGCCCGCGAAACATCAAATCAAACCGTGCGCGCCAGTGCCCGAAATTCGGAAAGGAAACGATGGCTTTCTGGCCGATGCGCAGCAATTCCTCCAAAACCTGTTTCGGGCGGTTTGTGGCCTGCAAGGTCTGGCTGAGGATGGCATAATCAAACGCCCCGTCGGGATAATCGCCAAGATCGCGGTCCGCGTCGCCCTGCATCACCGGAAGACCCTGAGCCACGCAGTTGCGCACCCCCTCGTTGGACAGTTCAAGTCCACGGCCATCCACATCCTTGCTGCGCGTCAGATAGCCCAGCAATTCACCATCGCCGCACCCGATATCAAGTACACGTGTGCCGGGTTCGACCATATCGGCAATAAGCTGGAGGTCGACACGGATTCTGTCACTATGAGACATGAAAGGTGAAACGGAACCTGCACTAGAACCTGCGACTTTCATGTACTAATTCAACCCCCGAATTCCAGCCGCGCCTTCGATAAAGCCGCTTAGAACCATATGGAAATCCGGCTCGTCGAGCAGGAAGGCATCATGCCCCTTGTCGCTTTCGATTTCGACGCAACTGACATTACAGGATGCAGCATTTAAAGCGTGAGCAAGGGTTCTGCTTTCTGCGGTGGTGAAACACCAGTCACTGGAAAATGAAATGATACAGAATCGTGTTTTGCAGTTGGTAAACGCCTCGGCAAGCCGCCCGTCATGTTCAATTGAAAGATCGAAATAGTCCATTGCGCGCGTGATATAAAGGTAGCTGTTGGCGTCAAACCGGTCGACGAAGCTTTTGCCCTGATGGCGCAGATAGCTCTCAACCTGGAAATCGTGGTCGAAGCTATAGGTAATCGCGCCGCGGTTCTGAAGCTTGCGGCCGAATTTGCGATGTAGGGCCGGTTGCGACAGATAGGTTATGTGCGCGGTCATGCGCGCCACAGCAAGCCCACGTGACGGCTTTTTGCCTTCCAGCAGGTAATTGCC
>NZ_JPWA01000092.1 GCF_003326475.1 Thalassospira xianhensis MCCC 1A02616
ATGCGGCGGCGCGCAGACGGGCGGAGGTCAACCGGCAGGCAAGTTGGCGTGAAACATCGCTTTTGCGGTCGTCACAGGATGACACGGTCGCCCGGCTGAATGCGTGGTTTGCCCGGCGGGATGGGTGGTGAGGGCAGCGGGGGTGGCGGCAGATATTGAGTGTTCAGCACTGTTTACTGGATTCCCGCGTTCGCGGGAATGACGAGGTTTTGGGGTAGGGCCTTTCCACCTGTTCGTCACTCCCGCGCAGGCGGGAGTCCAGGGCGGCAGGTTCGGTTTCGGGTTTTTAGGGGGATGAGATGGGCGTGGTATTTAAGGCTACTGGCGGGGCGGGTGTCGGGTTTGCTGGCGACGGGGAGCGCACGGTTTTTCCGTTTCAGTTTGCGGTTTTTGGCAGTGATGATGTGGCGGTGCGCGTTGATGGAAAGCCGGTCACGACCGGGTTTCATGTGGCGTTAAATGACGGTGAAGACGCGCCCGGTGGCGCGGTGATTTTTGAGGTCGCGCCATCGGTGGGGGCGGCGATTTCGATCCGGCGGTATTTGCGGTTACGGCGCTTAAGTGCCTATGGCAGTTCGGCATCGCCACGTGGTGATGCGGTGGATCGGGATCTGGATTATCTGACCGCGGCCCTTGGCGATGTGGATCAGGCGATGCGGGGCAGTTTGCGGCTTGATCCCGCCGATCAGGATGCGGGTGATCTGGCATTGCCGCGTATGGTGCCTGGCCGGGCGTTGATGTGGAACGATCAGGGTGACGGGCTGGCGAACGGGCCGGATGCGGGCGAGATTGCGAGCG
>NZ_JPWA01000094.1 GCF_003326475.1 Thalassospira xianhensis MCCC 1A02616
GGCAATTACCTGCTGGAAGGCAAAAAGCCATCCCGCGGCTTGGCTGTAGCGCGGATGACCGCGCATATCACCTATCTGTCGCAACCGGCCCTGCATCGTAAATTCGGCCGCAAGCTTCAGAACCGTGGGGCGATCACCTATAGCTTCGATCACGATTTCCAGATCGAGAGCTATCTGCGCCATCAGGGCAAAAGCTTCGTCGACCGGTTTGACGCCAACAGCTACCTTTATATCACGCGTGCGATGGATTATTTCGATCTGTCCGCCGATTCCGAAGGCCGCCTTGGCGAGGCTTTTGTTGGCTGCAAAACCCGTTTCTGCGTCATTTCGTTTTCCAGCGACTGGTGCTTTACCACCGCCGAAAGCCGCCAGCTTGCCCATGCATTGAATGCATCATCGTGCAATGTCAGTTGTGTCGAAATCGAAAGCGACAAGGGGCATGATGCCTTCCTGCTCGACGAGCCGGATTTCCATATGGTGTTAAGCGGCTTTATCGAAGGCGCTGCTGAAATCCGGGGATTGAAATAGGTTATGAATCATTCTTTACCAAACGCGACCGGCGTTATCCCCAATGACCGCATTCGTGTCGACCTGCAGCTGATTGCCGATATGGTCGAACCCGGCACGCGTGTACTTGATATCGGGTGCGGCGATGGTGAATTGCTGGGCTATCTGACTCGCAGCAAGGATGTGGATGGTCGCGGACTTGAACTGTCCAACGAGGGGGTGCG
>NZ_JPWA01000095.1 GCF_003326475.1 Thalassospira xianhensis MCCC 1A02616
GCGGCGATCGAGCTTGAAGAAAGCGGGGATGATCGCACGCTGTTTATCGTCAGCCTGCCAAACGAGATTTCGATGGATACGGCGCGCAAAAAAATTGCGAATGGCATCGATGGATCGGCAATCCTTGGCTTTTCTGCCGATGAAACCGGTGATCGCCGTTTTGTTCTTGTTGATGTGCCGGGATTCTTTTGTAATCGCGCCGAAGTGTTTCAGCGCGCACTGACCGATCAGGGACTTGATCCCGAAGGGCTCAGTGTTGTCGGCGCCTATGGCGTACCGATTCCCGAAGACGCGCTGAGTTGATTGATACCGGCCGGTTGATTGTCACCGGCCCTGCCCACTGGGAGAAACTAGGAAATGTCTGCGCCCACCCCACGTCCCGGCATTCTTGATATTGCGCCTTATGTTGGCGGCAAGTCGCGCACCGATGGTGCAACCCGTGTGATCAAGCTTTCATCGAACGAAGGCGCGCTTGGCCCAAGCCCCAAGGCCATCGAAGCGCTCCGCAAGTCGGCTGAAAAGCTGCATCGCTATCCCGATGGTGGTTGCGAGGCGCTGCGCAACAAGCTGGCCGAGAAATACAATCTTGAAGCCGATCAGATTGTCTGCGGTGCTGGTTCGGATGAACTGATCACCCTTCTGATCCGTGCCTATGCCGGTCCGGGTGATGAAGTGCTGTATTCGCAGCATGGCTTCCTGATGTATCCGATTGCG
>NZ_JPWA01000096.1 GCF_003326475.1 Thalassospira xianhensis MCCC 1A02616
GTGTTACCTGAACTTCACCCTGGACATGGGTAGATCACCTGGTTTCGGGTCTACAACCACATACTAAACGCCCTATTCAGACTCGCTTTCGCTACGGCTCCGCCTTATCAGCTTAACCTTGCATGGGATCGTAACTCGCCGGTTCATTCTACAAAAGGCACGCCATCACCCGTTAACGGGCTCTGACTACTTGTAGGCACACGGTTTCAGGATCTCTTTCACTCCCCTTCCGGGGTGCTTTTCACCTTTCCCTCACGGTACTGGTTCACTATCGGTCACTAGGTAGTATTTAGCCTTGGGAGATGGTCCTCCCAGCGACGGAATTTCACGTGTTCCGCCGTACTCAGGATCCACTCAAGAGGGAACGAAGTTTCAACTACAGGGTTGTTACCTTCTTCGACGGACCTTTCCAGGTCGCTTCATTTACTTCGTTCCTTTGTAACTCCGTATAGAGTGTCCTACAACCCCAAGAGGCAAGCCTCTTGGTTTGGGCTAATTCCGTTTCGCTCGCCGCTACTCAGGAAATCGCATTTGCTTTCTCTTCCTCCGGGTACTTAGATGTTTCAGTTCCCCGGGTCTGCCTTCAATATCCTATGTATTCAGATAAAGATACTGTTCCATTACGAACAGTGGGTTTCCCCATTCGGAAATCTCCGGATCAAAGCTCACTTACAGCTCCCCGAA
>NZ_JPWA01000097.1 GCF_003326475.1 Thalassospira xianhensis MCCC 1A02616
AGCATGGCTTCCTGATGTATCCGATTGCGACCAAGGGTGTTGGCGCGGTTCCGGTGACGGCTGCCGAAACCAACATGACCACCAGCGTTGATGCGTTGCTGGCCGCTGTGACCGAAAAAACCAAGATCGTTTTTGTCGCGAACCCGAACAATCCGACCGGAACCTACATCAACGATGCGGAAATGAAACGCCTGCGTGATGGTCTGCGCGAAGATATCGTTCTGGTCGTTGACGCGGCTTACGCCGAATTCATGACCGGTCAGGAAGATTATTCCGCCGGTGAAGAACTGGTGCGTGCCGGTAAAAATACCGTCATGACCCGTACATTTTCCAAGATTTATGGTCTTGGTGGCATTCGCCTTGGCTGGTGCTATGCGCCGGTTGATATTGCCGATGTTCTGCAACGCCTGCGTAATCCGTTTAACGTGGCCCTTCCTACCCAGGAAGCCGGTCTTGCGGCACTTGATGATGATGAATTCGTCAATGCCTGCGTGCGTCATAATGCCGAAACGCTGGCGTGGTTCCGCGATCAGGTGAACGCGATTGACGGGCTGATCGCCCATCCGAGCTATGGCAACTTTGTTCTGGTCGAATTCCCGAAGGAAGACGGCAAGAACGCCGATGCTGCCAATGATTTCATGATGGCACA
>NZ_JPWA01000098.1 GCF_003326475.1 Thalassospira xianhensis MCCC 1A02616
GGCCGGGGCCGAGTTGGCGAGCGCGATCCAGCGGTCGACAGCGGCGGCGACATTGCCGTTCTGCGCATCGGCAAGACCCAGGAAATACTGGATACGCGGGTCCGTGCTGCCGGATTTTGCGGCTTCTTCGAGGGCACCGCGTGCGATTGTGTTGACCTGCCCATTGTTGGTGCGGATGACGCTTTCGGCATACATCGCGAGATAATCACCATCGCGACCGGATTGCTTGACCGCTTCAAGATAGGCGGTCTGGGCTTCTTCGGGGCGACCAAGGGCCATCAGGCTGGCGCCGAGAAGTTCCCAGCCTTTGAGATCCTCGGGATTTTCAAGCAGGCGGTTTGACAGGTCCTGTACCGCGCGGTTAAGGGCCGCATTGCGGTTGGTGTCATTGTCGCTGGCCTGACGGGCGGCCATGATTTCGTCCGTACGGCTGGTGATGGGCCGGTCGCGAAGGTCGGGACGGCCAAGGTCCAGATAAAGACCGATGCCGCCAGCAAACAGAAGCAGGGTAAAGATCGCAACTGCGGGGCGCAGGCGCGACACGCGGTTTGCCGCCTCGCCGGATTGGTGGCGTTTGGCGATCCGCTGATCGGTGGCAAGGATGCG
>NZ_JPWA01000099.1 GCF_003326475.1 Thalassospira xianhensis MCCC 1A02616
CAGCGCAACCTTCGACATCGTGGAGCGCTTACCAGGACGCTCAGCGATAAACCAATCCACTTTACGGTTCTTGTGCTCTTCGCGTTTCTCGATACCGCAATAACCCGCGTCTCCCCAGACACGTTTCTCTTTACCATGCAAAAGCTGGTCTGATGCCGTCAGGTCATGCTCATTCGCGGCGGTAGTGGCAAGGCTATGAATCAGACCCACCGTGTCATCGACGCCAATATGGCACTTCATGCCAAAGTGCCATTGATTGCCTTTCTTGGTCTGGTGCATCTCCGGATCACGGGCCTTACCTTTGTTCTTCGTCGAGCTGGGCGCTTCGATAATCGTCGCATCAACGATGCTGCCTTCCCGAACCATCAGGCCATGTCGTGCCAACTGACGGTTGATCTTCTTGAACAGCTTCTTGCCAAGAGTGTGCTGCTCCAGCAGGTGCCGGAAGTTCAGGATCGTTGTCTCATCAGGAACCCGAGAGAGCCGAATCCCTGCGAAACGGCGCATAGACTCGATCTCATACAAGGCATCTTCCATCGCCGGATCACTCAGGTTGTAGATGATCTGCATGACATGAATGCGCAGCATGCTGGAGAGCGGA